>DATCDV010000032.1:0-126303 GCA_036510495.1 Solirubrobacteraceae bacterium | reverse complement strand
TAACCGGGCGTCCCTCCAACACATGCGCCTCGACCAGAATACCTCGCCATCTCCACAGAAGACCCCCATCACGTTGGTGTCTCCTATGTCCTGACACATGTGTCGCCTATCAGCTGAAACCACACACCACCCCTTCCGTTTTTTCGCTGGTTCTTCGGCTCCACAGCACCGAGAAACAGGACGTTGTCGGTTTCCGGGCCTCGCATCCACGTAAGGGAGGCGACGGTCTCAACGCGTGAGAGCAAAGGGCTTGGTCACTGTGATCGGTTGACTGTGCGGGGGCGAGAATACGGCTTCTGCCAGGAGTCGTATGCGACCTTTGCGGTGGAGTCGTGCAATCGCTGATCTGGCGAGGACCAGATGGATCGTCGTGCTCGTTCCTGCGGTTAGGTCGGCTTGCCCATGTCCGATGAGGAGCCTGTGCGAGCGGTGGCGGGCCAAGGGCATCGGGAAAAGCCAGCGGACCTGCACATGCCCAGCCACAGGCAGGTGGAGCGAGAGCAGGAACGCCCTGCGGCCGGATAGGCCACCGATCGTCTGTGTTCTGCCGTGCGGTGTGATCTCGGCCCTCAATAGCCTCCTAATCTGGCGGCGAGTCGGCGACCGGCGAGTCGGTGACGCCGGTCGGTCGGCAATGACATGAGTTGGCAGAGCCAGGCGTCCAACAATGACATCACCGATCCTGTCGACCGCGAGGCAGAGTGAGGCCGTAGGGCAGGAGATGGCGGTTAGTTCGCCAGTCGGATCGACGACGACCCGTTCCCATTCGACGCCGCTCAACGGCTGGTAAGTCAGAGCGACTTCCGTGGGAGAGTGCAATCCAGCACACAGCGACACCGTGGGGCACGTCAGGCTGATTGGAGTGGTCAGGTCTGGCGCTGGTAGGGGAGCCGGAACCGTGGGTGTCGCGCGCCTGGACCTCCATGCAGATGCACCGCCGGTCGGGCTTTGCGAGGTGAGGACTTCCCCGACCCCGTCGCTCGCAACGCACAGCGACACCGACGGGCAGGAGACGCTCACGATCTCTGCCTGCGCGGCTTTGCCGACCACCCCACCGGAGACGAGGTTGCTGTCAACATGCGTCACGCTCCAAGCGTTACTGCCGCCCGTCGGATTGGACGATGTGACCACGTCCCCGTCCCAGTCGCCGGCCACACACAAGGAGGCCGACGGGCAGGAGATCGTATCCAGCGTGCGTACGGGAGGGAGTTGCGCGTTGATGTTTTTGCAATATTCAGCCGGGCAAGGACCTTCGTCGATCTTCTCGGTATGCCAAGCGCTCGCGCCCGAGGTGGGGCTCGTCGAAGTGATGACATTTCCTTCGTTGTCGACCGCCACACACAGTGACGCCGAGGGACAGGACACCGCGGTGAGATCGTGTTCGCCGCTGATCTTTGCGCTACCCCAGTCGGCGGCGGCCCCGGCCGCCGGATCGGCTGTCGTGAACACATATCCCGCGCTATCCACCCCCGCACAGAAGGATGCGGAAGGACAGGAGATCCCTTGAAAATACGCATTGGAGGCTCCGCTGGTGTTGCCGTCGACGTGAGCCAAAGACCATGTATTCGCACCACCGGTTGGATTGGTAGAGGTAAGGACATTGCCCGATCTGTCCGCCGCGACACAGAGCGACGATGACGGACACGAGATGAGGCTCAATCCCTCTGACCCTCCGCCAAAACAGTACCCAGGCGTCTGACATATGCCCAGGGTCGATCCAGCCGACGGGTCAACCATGGCCGGCGACTGCCACGAGAACTGCTCGACGATGTTGGTGGCTGAAGCCGGTGAGACGCACAGTCCTATGAGCACCGCGGCAAGAATCACGCCATGGCAGCAACGCAAGAAGCCCGATCTGTTTGACGTGCCCTTCATTCGATCCGTTAGAACAGCGAACGCTCTGCGGAGTTGCGGATAGAGCCCGTCGACCGGCTCGGCGGCGGCCAGCATGGAGTCCGTGCGACTCGAGCCAGAGGCTACGTCAGGCACTGGCCCGCTGGGCCGAGCGCGACCACGACGCCTTACTCTGTGATTCCGTAAGGCGCTGCGCGAGCATCTCAAGATCGCCTGATTGCCTCTGCCGCCTCCCGTTGTCATCCGCGGCTTGGCGCTCGGGTCTTGGGGTGTGATACGCGGAACGAAGGACTGCGACATCGTGCCCGATCCGACACCCGAGAACTTGGACCGGCTCGCCGGACTGCTTACTGACCTGGGTGGCCATGTCCAGCTCTGCGAATCGTTGCTCAGCTCCGAGCGTTCCATCGCCGCGCTGCTACGCAGCGGCGAGCGTGCGTTGATCGCCACGCACCTCGGTGACCTTGACGTCGTGCAGGGCCTCGACGGCGTTTCTGCCGTATGACGAGCTTCGAGCGAGCGCAACCGATGTCGAGATCGCCGACGTGTCGATTCCGATATGCGCAGTGGAGCATCTGCGCACGATGAAGCGAGCTGCCGGACGTCCACGCGATCTTGTCGACCTCGAAGACCTCGATGCATCTCAGCCCCCTCAGGCTTGATGCTTGCGTTGAAGCGTTGGGCGTGCAGTTCTCGGATGCGCTGCCAGACGAGGGCATGTTTCGAGAGTCGTCCCGCGCACCCCGTATCGCCTGGCGACGTCCTTGTCCCCAGTGGCCGCGCGCGGCCACTACACTAGGCGACGCTGCGCCCTTAGCTCAGCTGGATAGAGCGTCGGTCTACGGAACCGAAGGTCGGGAGTTCGAATCTCTCAGGGCGCGTAGAAAATCCCCGCAAATCAGCACTTTTTGGTTGACGGGTATCTTACGTGGACGTCCAATATGTCCCGAGATGTTGTAGAACGCACCCGTGCCCCAGCGCGCGGCCCGGGGTGCGTGATTTGATGCGTGGCTTGAGAGTCCTTGGGCGTCTGACGGGGGCTGGGCGCTATCCGTCAATCCCGATAAGCACGTCCGCGAGGCAGGACGCGCATGACGTAGACGACCCCTGTCTCGGCGTCACGTTCAAAGCGCACTCGCCAGTCGCCAACGCGCAGGCGCCATTCGTCGGTGCTCGTCAGCTTTACGACATCTCCAGCCGGCGGATCTCCTGTCAGCCGATCGAGCGCATCGACCACGCGGCGCTGAGCTGGGCGATCGAGGCGCTTGAAGTCACGTCCGGCGCGCGCCGAGAAGACCCAGCCGCCGTCGCTCAAGCGAGCTCGCGCCTGATCTCATCCGCTGAGAGCACATCTCCGCGGACGATCTCCTTTTTGGCTTCACGCGCGCCCTCGTCCTCCTCGGGCGTCGTAGGCTCATCATCAAGGGGGGCTCGCTCCAGGAGTTCGGCAAGGGCATCGCGCTTGCCCTGCCGACGAACAATGAAGCCGAGCGCATCCTGCGCTTCAGCCTCGGAAAGCTCTTCGACTGTTTGCCTCAGCTTCTCCTTTGCAGTCATGCTCACAAAGTAGCGTTTCCGCCAGCGGGGATCAAAGACCCCCGCCAAAACCTAGTCCGGGTGTGGACTATCGATCCAGAGAATTGGACTTTGGTATCTTCCGAACGTCGTCGGCTGGCATGAGGGGGCGGTGGGAGACTTGAGACGGTTGAGTCACGGTTGGTTGGTCGCGAGCGGTGTGTTGCTCATGTTTGGGGTAGGTAGCGCGGCGGCGGCACCCGCGTATGCGGATGGGCCGGCGTGGACGATCAGCTCGTCCTCGTCCCCCACGAACTTCGCGGCGGGTGATGAGACGGGCAATGACACGTATGTGCTGACGGTCGTCGATACCGATGGTGGATCGATGGGCAGCAGTCCGATCGAAGTCGACGATACGCTGCCGAGCGGGCTGGTGGCGAGCGGCATCTCCGGTGAAGATCTGGGCAATGGGCAGGCCTTGTCGTGCAGCTTGTCGCCGAGGTTGGGTTGCAGCTACGAAGGGTTCGCAATGGCTCCCGGAGATGTGCTGCGGATAGAGATCGCGGTGAAGGTGAGCCCCGGGATCACGTCTTCCGTGGTCAACGCAGCGACGGTGACCGGCGGCGATGCAGAAGCGGGCGCAAGCGTCGAAGATAGAACGACGATCAGCTCCACGGGGGCCGGATTCGGGGTCTCTGATCTTGCGGCGACATGGTCAAGCGAACAGGCGGGCTCGAGCGTGAACCTGACCACGGGGTTCACCTTCAACCAGGTCGTGAACGGTGGCGAAACTGCCCCGGCCGCCGACGCGAAGGAAGTGGCACTGAACCTGCCGCCGGGTTTCGTCGCGAACCCCGAGGCCGTTCCCCAGTGCAGCGTGAGCGATGCCGAGCACGACACCTGTCCCGCCGCCGCGGCGGTCGGCGTCGCGTTCACCTCAAGCGGCTCTGGCGTCGGTGGCGCACCAACACCGTATTCAAGTCTTGTGTACAACACCGTCCCATCTCCAGGCGAACTCGGTGCGTTGACGTTGTTCTTGCCGACCGGCCCTATCAGACTCAGCCTTGGAATTCGTTCGAATAGCGATTACGAACTGCGTATGGCAGCCAACGATCTCCCCAGTCTCGAACCGCTGCTCTCGATGACCCTTACGCTGTGGGGCGTTCCGGCGGCCTACGACGGCGCGGGACCAGACCATGCTCCTGCTGAGACCGGGCCCGGCTTCGGCGGCCCTGGTGCCCCGCAACCGACACGGTTCTTGACCAGCGCTGGTACGTGCGGCGCTCTGCCGGCCAGCACGCTGTCAGCCGACTCGTGGACGGCGCCGAGCGTGTTCGTCGAAGTTTCCTCTATGACGTCCGCGCTGTCGGGCTGTACCAGGCTTCCGTTCGATCCGTCGATCTCGGTCGCTCCCGATATCAGCGAGGCCAACGAGCCCTCCGGTTACGAGCTGGATCTGAATATCCCTCAGTCCGGGAACCCCGAGGGGCTGGCAAGCGCCGATCTCAAGGACGCGTCAGTGACGCTGCCGGAAGGTGTCGGCATCTCGCTGTCGGCCGCCAACGGGCTGCAGGCGTGCACGGAAAGAGACGTAGGGCTGGGCTCGCCGGCGGCGGTGACGTGCCCCGAAGCCTCGAAGGTCGGGGACGTCGAAGTCCAGACGCCGCTGCTAGCCAATCCGCTGCAGGGCGCGATCTATCTAGCGACCCCCAACGCGAACCCCTTCGGATCCCCGCTCGCAATGTACATCGTCGCCGAAGAACCCTGGGCCGGGGTCTCGATCAAGCTCGCGGGCCAGATTGACGCCAACCAGCTCACAGGTCAGCTCACGATCGCCTTGCGCGCGCTGCCGCAGCTTCCGATCAGCGGGTTGCAACTGCACCTCTTCGGGGGGCGAGCGGGCGTTGCTGAGCACCCCTGCAGCGTGCGGGTCAGCCACGAGCACGAGCGAACTGGCGCCGTGGAGCGAAAACACCAGCGTCACAGCCACCAGCGACTTCGATGTTGACTTGGGCGTGAACGGCACGCCATGCTCTGATCTACGGCCGTTCGGTCCAACCTTCCAGGCGGGGAGCGCCGCGGCCGGCGAATTGGACACGTATGACTCGTTGACGCTGCTCGTCTCACGGACCGATCAGGAACAGCAGCTGGGCACGATCGCGATCCAGGCCCCGCCGGCCGTCGCGCAGATGTTCGCGGGCGTACCGCCGTGTGGCGAACCACAGGCGTCAGAAGGCGCGTGCCCCATGTCCAGCGAGATCGGCGCCGTCGCGGCGACAGCCGGTCTGGGTGCCGATCCGGCCTACCTGAGCGGTGACATCTACCTAACCGGCCCCTATGACGGCTCCCCGCAGGGCCTATCGATCGTCGTGCCGGTCAGTCCTGGCCCGTTTGAGCTAGGCACTGTGGTTGTGCGCGCGAGCGCTCAGATTGATCCCGGCACGGGACGACTGAGTATCGCAAGCGATCGGCTGCCGACTACCGCGGACGGCGTTCCGCTGCAGTTGAAAGCGCTGCTCCTGCAACTCGATCGAGGCGAGTTCAAGATCAACCCGAGCGGCTGCGAATCGCTCGCGATAACGGGCACCACCACCAGCACGCAGGGCAGCTCCGTCTTGGCATCCGCCGATCCGCTAGGCGCTCCGTCCTCGTCATGTCCGCCAGCCCAGAACCCATCTCTGCAAGAAAGCGGCGTGTCACCCAGTACCGCCACCGGTACCGCCACCGTGTCGCTCATCACCACACACATCACGACAAGCGCCCGCGGCTTGGCGACGGTCAAGCTGACATGCACCGGCACCATCACATGTAACGGCAAGCTGACCCTGATGGGCAAGACGAAGAGCCAGGATAAGAAGAAGCGATTCGAGATGACGACCATAGGGACGGGCGGCTTCTCCATCCCGGCGGGCGCCACCGCAACCGTCAAGCTAACGCTCAACGCCCGCGGGAGAGCGCTGCTCAAAGCGGATCATGGGCGACTGAACGCCACCCTTACAATCTTGAAGTCATCCCCCGTGCCGACCCAGACGCACAGCGAGGGAGTACGGCTCGTTCAGGAGAAAGTTGGCCGCGGGACGCGAAGGTAAACGTCGTCAAACTCCGGGCCGACGAGCCATTCCTACGGCGTCTGGTTAGTCGATCCCGAGAGTGAGGCCCGAGGTAGTGCCGGCCTCGGGGAAGAGTCAGCTAGCCGCAAGCCGCTCACACGCGGAGTCAAAGGCGGCCATGTCGTGACCGGGGATGACGATCGCATCCTGGTTCTCGCGGTCATAAGCCTGGATCTGGCGGAGGCTGTGCTCGAAGGCGTCACGATTGTGAGTCAGCCAAGGACGCTCGCCGTCGCGAATCGTCGCCATCGTGTAGGCGGCGTCGGCCACCAGCAGGGCCTCGCGTCCGTCCAGCCGTGCGATCGGCGACAAGTGTCCCGCAGTGTGCCCGGGCGTTGACGCGAGTGTGAGCGCACCGTCGCCGAACACGTCCACCGTGCGCTCGAACGGACCCGTCGCACCGACCGAAGCCGCGGCGAAGTCGATCGTGCGGTAGCGCGGGCGCGAGTCGAGTTGCGCTCTGGAGTAGCCGTTCAGGAACGAGTCTCGCCCCCAGGCCGCCGCCCACTCGCGTCCATCCACGAGCACAGTCGCGTTCGGGAAGTCGCACAGCGCGCTCGCATGGTCGAAGTGCAGGTGGGTCATCACCACGAGCTCGATCTCCGCAGGGTCCACACCGCGTGCCCGTAGCTGAGCGGCGACCGTCTGCTCGGGACGCATGCTTGCGTGACGGGACATCATTCGTCCCGAGATGCCAGGTTGCGAGCGCGCTCGCGTCCACCTTCGTGCGCGACCGACTCGTGCATGCCCGTATCCACCAGCACCGGGCCAGCGCTTGGGTGCTCCAGCAAGTACGCCGGGATCGGCACCGTCATCAGGCCGCTCACGGGAACCCCGACACCAAAGGCCTTGATCCCCCCCAGTGCTCCTCGCTTGCGATGAAACCAGTTGGGTGGCATCGGCGCCTCAGCGCACAGCAACGGATGCAGCGTGAGCTTCGCGTCCGCTCGCCCTCCCACCAGCGGCAACTCGGCCGCCGTCGGAGCCTGCTTGTGACTCAACACGCCTCCAGCCTACGACTTCCGCGGGGGACATGCCAACAACGATGATGCGAGTCGCCGATCGCCGCATCATCCGTCTTCCGGGGGCAGCGCACCGATAATGAGCATCGCTTGTTAGCTCCCAAACATGACCCCAGAACGGCAGCCATGACCTCAGAGCAGCAGCTAGCGCCTCGTGCTGGCCCCGCAGCAGCCGCGGCACCTCGATATGCGCGCTGGCGGGCTCGGCTTCCAATACCGAGCGTGGCTGTCGCGGCCGGTCTGGTTCTCGCGTTGTGCGCCCCGAGCGCCGAGGCTGGCACCGAGACCGGTCGCGCACGTCTCCCCCAGCATTCGAGCGCGCACACAGCTGAAACGGCCGGGCAGTCGGCGCTCCCGGTCACCGTCGCGATCGACCCGCTCGATCCGGGCGCCCCGGTGCCCCAGCGGTTTCTCGGACTGTCCTTCGAGGCGGCGGCACTCGGCCAGCTCTCGCAATATGCGGACCACGGCAATCTGGTGAGGCTATTGCGCTCGCTCGGGCCTGGGATCCTGCGCTTCGGCGGCATCACCGCCGATGAGAACGTCGCCTGGAGCGATGCTGACACCCCCCAACCGGCGTGGGCCTCGAGCACGATCGGACCCGTGCAGTTGCGCGCTATCGGTGTGCTCGCCCGCCGCAGCGGATGGCAGGTACTGCTCACGGTCGGGCTCGCCCACTACGAACCGGCGGCCGCCGCGCGTGAGGTCGCGGCCGCCCACCGCGCGCTCGGGCCCTACCTCGCCGCGGTCGAGATCGGCAACGAGCCAGATGCCTACGGCCACCATGGCTTCCGGGAACTCCCCTGGCTCGCCCAGGGCTACGAGGAACAGATCAGCAACTATCGCGAAGCCATCGACGCTCTCGCTCCGGGGGTGCCGATCGCCGGCCCCGATGTGTCCGGCTCGGGCGCTTTCGGCGAATGGGGCGACGAGGAGGCCCTCGCGCAGGAGCCCGTCATGCTGACCGGCCACCACTATCCGCTCGGATGCGCGCAGACGCCGGCGCCCACGATCGAAGCGCTGTTGAGCTCCGCGGGGCGCGGAGCCGCAGCGACCTCGCTGGCTACCTATCTGACGGTGGCGCGCTTATACGACATTCCACTGCGGATCGACGAGACCAACACCATCTCCTGCGGGGGAGTGGCGGGCATCAGCAACACGTTCGCCTCGGCGCTGTGGGCAATCGGCTACATCACGCAGGCGATGGCAGACGGGGCCGCGGGTATCAATCTCCAGGGTAACCCCAGCAACTGCGCCGGATACACGCCCTTGTGCGCGCCCGACCCTGGGGCGCTCGCCGAAGGGACGTTGCGCGCCGAGCCGGAGTGGTACGCGCTCCTGCTCACGAGAGAACTCATCGGCGACCGCCCATTGGCCACGACGATCTCCGCCTCCGACTCACCGAATCTCGTTGCGGCATCGTTCTCAGCACCCGGCCATTCCCTGAAGGTGGTGCTCGCCGACAATGAACCCCAGGGAACGAGTCCGCTCGCGCTGAGCCTGGATGTGAGCGCCGGCATGGGTCAGGCACAGATCCTGCGCCTGACCGCCCCTGCGCCGAGCGCCACCAGCGGCGTGCAACTCGGAGGACGGACCGTGCCTGTCAACGGCTCTTGGCTCACCCCTGTCCCAACCGAAAGCGTCGCTGCCAGCTCGGGGAGCGTGGCGCTTGAACTCACGCCGGGTAGCGCCGCGCTTGTCACAGTGAGCCCGAAGCCCGCGCCCCACAAGCACCGTATCGCGCGCCGGCGGTAGCTGGGACCATGACTCCCATGCCAGCGCCACGCGAGATCGGCGGCAAGGAGTATGAGCGGGAGCTGCGGCGTCTCCAGACCGAGCTCGTCTACATGCAGGAGTGGATCGTCACAAACGGGCAGCGGCTCGTGGTGCTGTTCGAGGGACGCGACACCGCAGGCAAGGATGGCGTCATCAAGCGCATCGTGTACTTCCTGAATCCGCGCACGTGCCGGGTCGTGGCCGTCCCGACGCCCAGCGAGCGCGAGCGCACCCAATGGTACTTTCAGCGCTACGTAGCTCATCTGCCAGCGGCCGGAGAGATCGCGCTGTTCGACCGCAGCTGGTACAACCGCGCCGGCGTCGAGCATGTGATGGGCTTCTGCACCGAAGCCCAGTACGAAGAGTTCCTGCGCTTCTGCCCATCCTTCGAGCAGGCCTTGCAGAACGACGGGATCATGCTCGTGAAGTACTGGCTGTCGGTCAGCGACGAGGAGCAGGAGCGTCGCTTCGAGAAACGGCTGTCAGATCCGCGCAAGCGTTGGAAGTTCAGCCCGATCGATCTGCAGGCTCGCGCTCGCTGGGTGGACTACGCCGAAGCGAAGGACCGCATGTTCGCCTACACCGACACCGAGCTCAGCCCGTGGTACGTGGTCGAGGCCGACGACAAGCGCACCGCGCGCCTGAACCTCATCAGCCATCTGCTCTCGGTCGTTCCCTACGAGCACATCGACGAGGCCAAGCCAGTGAAGCTCCCAAAGCGCCAGGAGCGCAAGTACTTGCGTCCCCCCAAGCGCACCGAGCGCTTGGTCCCGACGCGCTACACGGTCGGCTCCGGCTGAGCGATCTATCCGTGCGTGTCCTGCCGCGTGGCCGCGCATACGACCGCTGAGCCCTACCGTCAAAGGTCTTATTAAGTGGACTGCAACTGCCGGCGTCGCTTTATGGCTGCCATGGCCGATTTGCAAAGTGCCAAGCCGACGGGGAGACTCGAACTCCCGACCCCTTCATTACGAGTCGCTCCCGAGAGGGCTTATTTGGCTTGGTTGAGCCAGATTGGGGTTGCGTGTGGTTGTCGATATGGCCTTATATTTGCCCACTTGGAGACATGTTTCGGGACATAGTTTTGTAGCTGTCGGTGTCGTCTCAGGTCGTTGACGCCCGGGACGAGGGTTCAGTGCTTCTGGGTGGCCGAGTGCTGCATTTGGCTTTCATGGGTTCGTGAGCCAGTCTTCCAGCATTGTTTGGGTGAAGCGTATGTGTCGGCCAACGCGTAGGCATGGGAGGCGGCCGGTGCGTACAGCGTCGTAGATCCAGCTGGTCTTGACGGAGAGCAGTTGGGCTGCCTGCTCGGGTCGTAGGAGCGGATCGTTAAGTCTCGGTCGCAGCACGAGGCTCTGGACCATTGGATCCATCGGACCGGCTTGTGCGTTGGGTATTACCGCAGACGCGACGATCTGGGTGTCTCGGTGGGTTTGCATCAGACTGCCTCCGTTTTCGCTTACAAGCTCCTTCACGGGCTTAATCCGGCGAACCGGAGTGAATGGGACAGGATCGAAGCGAAGTCACGGACGCTTCATAGCTCGACCACGTTCAAGGACTCGCGACCACGCCGGTATCGCATCCTCTTGGTGCTGCTGTTCGGTCCCGCCGAACACGATCGCGGAGACCCGTAGCGTTGAGGTCTATACGGCGCTCACGCGACCTCCTGACAGGAACCACGACCATTGAGTGCTGTGGCGTTCGCTGCCTACGCCCAACCCCGTTTCGTCCCTACACGGAACAAGGACTGGGAGGTTTTTGACCGTCGTGGCCCACCCACAAACCTTCATTCTTCTATGGGCCTTCGCGGGCCGCGACGGTCAAAAACCGAACCAGGCCGTCAGGCCTGGCGGTTTACTCCGCTCCAGCGGATTCCCAATCCGGGACGCAGTCCCGGCACGAATCCATACTGCAGTTGCCTTCCGCGGTGCTTCTCCAAGGCATGCAAGGGAACAGGCGCGGGTGGAGCACCCCGAGTTGGTGCCGATTCGCTTGATGGCCGGTTAGCAGAACTGGCGTGCGTGCTACTGAAGAAGCTGACGCTGCCTGGCCTCTTGATAAAGGGGCTCCGGAGCCATATCCAACCCGTTTGGCCAAACCAAGGTGCCAATCTCGCTATCCACCATCACCTTCGCGAATTCCTGTGGATCGCGCAACGGCTCGAATACCCCGCGCCACTCTTGGTCCTCAAAAGCGATATCGCCGACAGTCCCGTCCTCGAAGGTTAGACGCAGCTCGTGCTCGCCAACGACCTCGACGTTGGTGACGTGAACCAAGGGTGGAAGCTCAGACATGCTGTTTAGTCTAGGACAACGGATCGATCTCGGCCAGCGGCTGATAATCGCGTGCTCGCTCCCAGTTAGCGAGCAGCTCGTCGCGATGCAGCCGTACCCACTCTCGTACAAGGCGCAGGGCGCGAGGAGGCAACGATCCGCCGAGAATGTTGCCGTCGAGGTCTACCGACGCCTCATCGCCGGCGTAGGAAGCGTGGAAGTGCGCGACCGGATGCTCTCGCTCGCGCCAATACATCGTGATCACGATGCCGTAGAAGAAGCTGATCCGAGGCATTACTGGACCGGCCTGCCTGCGAGGGTCGAAATTCCATCCGTGTCGTCGAGTGCAAAGGCCTCGGCCACCAGGCGCGCGTCCTCATCGCGCGGGGCGTAGTGCAGATAGCGCATCGTCGTCTGGATGTCGGCATGTCCCATCCACTCCTGCACACGTCTGATGTCCGCCTTGGCGATCATCCGAGTGCCGAAGGTGTGGCGAAGATCGTGAAAGCGCAGCGGGCGCAGAGCCGCGCGCTGGAGCGCCTCCTTGTAGCGACGACGCAGCGCCGACCCGTCCACGTAGGAGCCTGCCTCCCCGAGGAACACCAGATCGTCATCGCCGACCATCAGCTCCCGCTCTCCGAGACGGGCTAGCGCCCGGGCGACCTCGGGAGCTAGCGGCACCGAACGGACCTTGCCGGACTTCGGCGTCGTCAGCACTCCACCGGCATAGCTTGTTCGCACTCGCAGCGCCGAGCCTGCAAAGTCGACGTCACGCCAGCGCAGGGCGATCAGCTCACCCTGGCGCAGGCCGGTGAACGCGGCCGTCAGAAAGATCGCCGCATCCTGCTCGCCATCGGCCGCGCGCACAAGCGCCCATACCTCCTCGGGCGTAAAGACTTCGATGTCCCCGCTGCGGCTCTGTGGTGGCTTCTCGATATCGCTGACGGGATTGACGGCGAGCTTGTGGACCTTCTTGGCGCGCGCGAAGATGCCGTGCAGGACAACGAGCGCCTTGCGCCGCGAACTCGCCTTGCCGCCCATCGCTGCGAGCCAGCGCTCAACGTGCTCGGTCGTCAGATCCTCGAGCTGCATCGCGCCGAGTGCGGGAAGGATTTGGGCGTTGATGATCCAGCGATAACCCTTGACGGTTGAGGGCTTGCGCTCGCGGTCGTACTCGATGTAGCGCAAGAACTCCGCTGCGGCGTCTGCGACCGTGGCGCCGGTCCTGACCAGACCCGGAAGCGTGCCTTGGCGCGCTCGATTGAGCACGTCGTGCAGCCAATCCTCAGCCAATCGCTTGGTGTAGTGCCCGACGGGAGGGCGCCCGCGCTCAGACCACGCCGGTCCGATCTTCTTCTGCACCTGACGTCCGTCGGGCAGTCGGTACTTGGCGTACCAGATCGGCCCGCGCTTGCGCTCGACGCGAAAGACGTGCCCGGTAGGACGCTGGTCGAGAGCGTGGCGGGTTGTCGGTGGGGGATGCTGAGAGACGAGCCTGGGGACGTCGGCAGTCCGTGCCATGTCCACAGGCTAGCATCTTCTCGGGACATATTCGGGACATACTTGACGTTCACGGCAGAAACCCAAAACGCAAAAGTCCTTATTTGCTGGGCTTTTAAGAGCCGACGCGGGGACTCGAACCCCGGACCCCTTCATTACGAGTGAAGTGCTCTACCAGCTGAGCTACGTCGGCGCAGCCATGGATGCTAGCGACGTCGCGACTTGATCAGAGCTCAGCGAGGACCTCGAGCAGGGACTCGCCGTGGCGCTCGCAGAATGTCGGGCCGATCCCCTTCACCTCGATCAGCTCCTCGAGAGTTGCGGGCCTGACTCGCAGCGCCCCTTCCAGTGCCGCGTTGGCGGCCACCGTGTAGGCGGGCTTGCCCTCGCTGCGCCCCAGTCGCCACAGCTTGAGCTTCTCGAACGCGCTTTCATCCACCGGATCGAGCTCGATCTCCTCGACCGCGCCGTGGCCGTTTGGGGACCCGTGCGCGCTCGTCCCATCGCCGCGGGAGCGCGCTCCGTTCGTGCTTCCCGCCACACGCGCGCGACGACCGCCACGTCCTACCGCCACCCGGGAGGCCGCCACCAGCGCCGCGTCCGGCTCGCACACGTCGCAACAGCGCACCTCTGGTGCGCACGGCTCCCTGTCGCCGAAGTGGTCGAGGATCTGCCGGCGCCGGCAGGTGTCCGCGCTTGAGATGAACCGCTCGATCGAGCGATAGGAGTCCCACCCGCGATCTTTGGCCGCCTTGATCGCTTCATATGCCTTGCGCGGGCTTCCTTTGCCGGTGAGCGCCACCAGCAGGCCTTCCGGGCCGCCCGGCTGTAGCTCGACGGCCCCGGCCCGCTCTGCGATCGACAGCAGCACCCGTTCACGCTCGCCCAGCTCGCCGTGCCCGATCGCCGCGATCCCATCCACGGTGCGCGTGCGCAAACTCCCCACGTAGCGCTTGACGTCCTCCACGGTCGTCTCGCGCTCGTTGATGAACCTGATCAGGCGGCCGAGATCCATCCGCGAAGCGAGCAACAGCGCGCGTCCCGGCTGCCCATCGCGCCCGCCGCGACCAGCCTCCTGGTAGTAGGCCTCCAGGCTCGTGGGCACCGCCCAGTGCACGACCGTGCGCACGTCGGCCTTGTCGACCCCCATGCCAAACGCGTTGGTCGCCACCACCACCTCGGCGCGCCCGTCCATGAACGCCTCCTGGCTCGTCCGGCGCGCGTCCGGGGACATGCCGGCGTGGTAGCTGACAGCGTCGATCCCTTGCTCACGGAGCAGCGAGGTCACCTCGTCGGTGTGCTTGCGCGTGCCGCAATACACGATCGCCGGCCGTGCATCCGGCCGCTCGAGCGCGTGCAGCAACGTGGCGCGCTTGCGCGCCACCGCCCCCTTGCCCTCCAGGGCCACCACGTCGAACGTGAGGTTGGGGCGATCGAAGCCGGAGCGCACCGCCAGCCAGTCGCGCAACCCGAGTCGCGTCGCGATCTCCTCCGCCACGCGCGGAGTGGCCGTCGCGGTCGTCGCCATCACCGCCGGTCGACCGAGCGCCGCGATGGCGTCGTGCAAGCGCAGATAGTCGGGTCTGAAGTCATGTCCCCACTCCGCCACGCAGTGGGCCTCGTCGACCACGAACAGCCCCACCTCGCGCGTGGCGAGCGTCTCGCGGAAGGCGCGTGAGGCAAAGCGCTCGGGCGCCGCCAGCACAAGCCGCGCCTCTCCCGAGGAGATCGAGCGCAGCGCCTGGGCGTTGTGACCCTCGGCCATCCCTGAAGCCAGCATCGCCGCGCTGACACCTGCCTGCTGCAGGCGTCCGAGCTGGTCCGCCATCAGGGCGATCAATGGGCTCACCACCACCACGAGCGTCTCCCCGGCGAGCGCGGGCAACTGGTAGCAGAGCGACTTGCCCCCACCGGTGGGCATCACAACGAGGCTGTCTCGCCCCTCGAGCGCCGCCTGCACCGCCTCGCGCTGCCCGGCCCTGAACGACTGCAGCCCAAACCGCTCGAGCAGCTGCTCGGGGGCGGGACGAGCGTCTAGGAGGATCGACTGGGACACCCCCGCAAAGCTACCCCTCGCTCCGGGCGGTACTCGGCGCGCCTTCCCTCGCGCGTGGGGGGTGCTCAAATCCGGAGCACCACCCACCGGCCCCCGTAGGCGTGTCGCTTCTAGCGACGGCGCCAGACCACGCGCGCGCCGCGCGCCGGCACGAGCGTGATCGCACGCCGCTGGTTCCACTCGCCACGACGCCACAGCCTGCCTCCGCGGGTGGGCAGGCTCGGGGAGAGCTCGCCCAGCATGGTCTCCAAAATGAGCTTCATCTCCAAAGTGGCAAACGACGCGCCGATGCAACGACGGATGCCTCCGCCGAAGGGGATCCACGAGAAGGTCTCGGGTGCCCGCTCCAGGAAGCGCTCGGGGCGAAACTCATCGGGCGCGTCGTACACGCGCGGGTTGCGGTTGGTGAGGTAGATCGACGGCACCACTCGCGTACCCGCCGGCAGCTCGCGGGCACCGACGCGCAAAGGCGTCTGCAGGACGCGCACCACCAGCGGCACGACGGGCCTGACGCGCAGCGTCTCTGAGATCACGGCCTGCATGTACTCATCGCCCTCGCCCGCGTCGATCTCCGCAACGAGTCGCGCGAGCTTGTCGGGGTGGCGCACAAGGCGCTCAATCGCCCACGCGACCGAGGTGGCGGTGGTCTCGTGACCCGCGAGCAGCAACGTGACAAGCTCGTCACGCAGCTCCTGATCGGTCATCGCCTGGCCGTCCTCGTCGCGCGCGAGCAACAGCAGCGAGAGGATGTCGGCGCGCTCCTCCAAGTCCTCCTGGGAGCGGCGGCGGGAGATCTCGGCGTAGATGACCTCATCGAGGTGGTCAAGCGCGCGCCCGATCGAGCCGCCGGGGCGCTCGAGGGAGGGACGGCGCAGCGCGAACAGCAACAGCGCCGGGAACTGCGTCGGCGTGATCAGCCCTCCGATCGCATCGCGCAACGCGTCCATGCGCTCGGCCTCCACACCAAAGACGGCGCGCAGGATCACCTCGAGCGTAATGGCACGGGTGCGCTCGCTCAGCTTCATCGGCTCGCCGAGCGGCCAGTCGGCCATGCTGCGACGCGTGGCCTGCACTATGACCTCCGCGTACTCGCGCATGCGCTCGCCGTGGAAGGGCGGCAAAAGCAGCTTGCGCTGGCGCATGTGCTCGGGGCCGATGAGCGTGATTACCGAGCTCGGGCCCATGATCGACGCGATCGGCGAAGCGCCGGCGGCCGAAGGGGCCACCTCGGGTGGCGCGGTGAAGACGGCCTTGACCGCGTCCGGGTCGCTGACCATCACCAGTTTGCGCCCGCTGGGGGCGAAGGTGAGCGTGAAGGTGTCGCCGAGGCGACGCACACACTGGTCCATCACCCAGGTGGGCGCGAACGACCATACGAGCGTCAGCGCGAACGGAGACAGGCGCGGGCCGCGCGGAAGCGCCTCCGCGGGCGGTTCGGGAAGGGGCTCGGCGGGCCTTACGGACGGCTGCGCGACGGTGGTGGCCACCCCAGGAGCCTATCGGGCTGGGACTCGCTCTCCGCGAGCGCGGCCACGACGCGCGTGTGGGCCTGGCCGACCTGCTCGGGCGTGAGCGTCCCAGCGTGACGCCGCAGGTAGGCGAGAAGCATGCGCGCGGGAATCACGCGCACGCCGCGGCGACGGGCCAGCGGTTTGTCTACCCACGCGCGACTGAAGACGACCAGCGGCTCCACCTGCTCGCCCGTGATGCGCTCGAGCGTCTCACGCTGGGACTGGGCCTGGCGAAGGATTCCCCCGTGGATCGTGCGCACACGGACCTCCCCCAGCCGGCTCTTGGTCTCGATCGTGAACACGCCTGCCGTGCCGAGCACTATGTGGTCGACGTTGCCATGGTCGAAGCTGGCGTCGTGGACTATGCGCCACCCCTCCTCGGAGAGCTCGTCGAGCAACCCGCCCACGTGCTCCTCGCCGGCGGCGCCGCGATCGTGGCGGTCCACAAGCGGCAGCACATAGCGCGAGACGGCGAACATCGTGATGAGCAGAGCGAGCTCGGAGCCGATGAACAGCGGGCTGTGCAAGCCGAAGGAGCGGCCGAAGACGGTCGTGAGCACCGCCAGCACGCCGAGTGTGAGCAGCGTCCGCAGGCGCAAGCGCAGGAATGTCGCGCGCGCGTGCTGACCGGGCATGCGCGCCGCGGGATCGGGGCGTTTGGGTAGGCGCAGAGTATGGCCGCGTGCGATCTGCATCTAGGAGAGACATCGGCCCACGACGGGGCGCATCTTTAGAAGAGGATGGCGTTCGCCTCCGTGTGCGAGGGCCTGGCCAGGGTGTGCCTGACGGCGTTACGGCTTGCGGTGGAGTTGGGAGGAGGATGGCGTTCGCCTCCGTGTGCGAGGGCCTAGCCAGGGTGTGCCTGACGGCGTTACGGCTTGCGGTGGAGTTGGCCGAGTGTTCGAGCACGGACGCCCCCAGGAGCAGGGTGCGGAGAAAAATGTGGAACGTGAGGCCATCCCCCTAAAGCCCGCTGTGTGCCGGGCCGAAGGCATGAGTAAGCCCCGATCCTCGAACCGGGCTTGTCAATTATGTCCACGTCATTCGAATCATCCCTTCCATCGGATATACGGCTGCTGCTGCGCGCCGACGCGGAGCGATGCTGGCTCGACCGGGAGGTGATCCCAGTGCTGCGCGACGTCGAGGCCGAGGGGGAGCTGCCCGAGGAGGAGGTGGGCGCCGCGCTGGCCTACCTGGAGGCAATGTGGGATGAGGCCACGCTGCGCGCGCGGGAGACCGACGCGGCACACAGCCGCCTGGGCTCGCGCGAGGAGGAGTGCGCCACGCTTGGGGGCCCCGCCGGTCGCTACCACGCGGCGGTGCGCATACTGCGTGGCATCGTCGCCGAGCGCGTGAGGCCATTTGTCGGGCGAGCCCTCGAGCACAACGAGCCCCGCGGCGAGGGGCCCGATCGCGCCGACGCGTGTGACGGGGGGCTGCGTGTGAAGGACGCCCGCCCCGGCGGCTACACCCCGCGCGCCGCGTAGCAATCGCATACGCTCCACGCGTGCCCGACCCAACCACCGCGCGGACACCGCGCTTTGACCTGCAATCGCACTCCACCCGCTCCGACGGAGTGCTTGAGCCCGCCGAAGTAGTGGCGGCGGCGGCAAAGGCAGGTGTGGAGCTGCTGGCGCTGAGCGACCACGACACGCTGGCGGGCGTACCCGAGGCGCTGAAGGCCGGCGCCGAGCACGGAATCGCGGTGGTGCCCGCGATCGAGATCTCGGCGATCGACGACGGGGGCGAGCACGGCGTGGCCCGCGAACTGCACATCCTCGGCTACCTCGTGGACCACACCGACCCCCAGTTCGCTACGACCCTCACCGGGTTCCTGGCCGATCGCGAGCAGCGCACGCTGCGCATGGCCGAGAACCTGCGCGGGCTCGGCATCGAGCTGGACGAGCGAGCGATCGACGCGCGCGTGAAGGCCGGGGAGCCGATCGGAAGGCCGCATCTGGCCGAAGCGGCGCTCGGGCACGCGGCCAACGCGGAGCGCTTGCGCGAGGAGCGGATCGACGACATCGGCTCGTTCATCAAAGGGTATTTGATCGAGGGATGCCCAGCGTTCGCACTGCGCGTGACGCCAACGGTGACAGAGGCGATCGAGGCGATCCACGCGGCGGGCGGGGTGGCGATCTGGGCACACCCGTTCTGGGACGTGGAGGATTCAGACGAAGCACTGGCCATGATCGAGCGCTTCCGCGCGCTGGGGATCGACGGGGTGGAGGCGTTCTACGTGACCCACACGCGCGAGCAGACCGAGCTGCTGGCCAAGCGGTGCGCGGAGCGCGAGCTGTTGAGCACGGGATCGGCCGACTTCCACGGTCCCGAGAACCGCCTGTTCTCACGCTTCATGGCTTTTGAGACCTACGGGCTGACCCCCAACCTCGGGCCGATAGCAACGCCAAGCAAAACCGCCTGAGGCGACACCCTCACCACCGGTGAGCTGGCGCAGAGGGAACGACCGGCCCGAAGGGCCCATCCCCAAAAAAATCAAGCGGTCTGCAAAGCGAGCAGGTCGGTGAGACGATAGGCAAGCGCTTCCAGGGCCAGCTCCTCGGAGACGTTCAGCGCCAGGCGCAAGCGCGTGTCGCACACTTGCTCGACGCCGCGTTGCAGCGAGCCGGCGTCGCGGCCCCCAGCATCCGCGGCGAGCTCAGCGGAGCGGTCGCAAGCGAAGGCGAGCTCGGGAGCACCGGAGACCAGACACCACAAATCACGCAGCCACAGCTCGGCCAGACGCAGTCCGAGCTGGAGCGTGGCGGTGCGCGCGCGACGCTCGGCACGACGCACGACGTCGACGCCCTCGCGCTCATACTTGCGCCGCTCCTTGCTTGGCAAGAGCCCGGCCTGCTCGTGCAAGCGCTCGGTGACGGCGGCGCCCGCCACGGCGCCGGCGGACTTGGCGGCCTCGAGCAGCCCCATCCAGTGCCGCTCGCCGACGCGGTCGTGGAGTGCCGAGCGTACGAACTGCTCGGCACACTCGCGCAGCGCGACGCCGCGCTCGCTCGCCAAGAGCTCGGCGAGATGACCGTCGCCGGCTGCCAGGCGCGCACACGCGGCGGCCCGCTCGGGCTCGATCTCCTCGCCGCCCGATCCCTCGCGCAGACGCCCCGCGACGAGCTCGTCGGAGAGCGGGTCGAAGCGCACCTGCTGACAACGTGAGGCGATCGTGGGGAGCACGTCCTCGCGATGATCGGCCAGCAGGATCAGGTGCGCGAACGAGGGCGGCTCCTCGAGCGTCTTGAGCAGCCGGTTGGCGGCCTGGTCGTTCATGGTGCCCGCCGACTCGATCACGAACACGCGCCGGAGGGATTCGAAGGGGGTGTGCGCGGCGGCTGCCACCACCGGCTCGTCGATGTCGCTGACCAGCACTTCGCTGGCCCCGCTGGGGGTCACCCAGGTCAGGTCGGGGTGGGCGTCGCGTGCCACGCGCGCCGCCACAGTGTCGGGCTGGGCGGCACCGTCGGCGAGCAAAGCCGCCGCGAACGCGCGCGCGACGGTGCGCTTGCCGGTGCCCGCCGGCCCGTGGAAGAGGTAGGCGTGCGACGGGGCCCCCGCGGGAGACAGCGCGGGCAGCAGCACCGCGCGGGCATGGGGGTGAGCCTCCACGCCCTCGAGCGTCGCGGCGAGATCGCTCGGCGTCATGCGTGTCATGGTAGATGGGCGCTACCGTGCGCACGTGAGCGAGGGCAGACTGATCACAATCGAGGGGCTCGACGGGGCCGGCAAGTCAACGCTTGCGGCCAAGTTGGCTCAGGCGATCGCACAACGGGGCGTGCGTGTCGAGCTGCTGCGCGAGCCGGGTGGGGTGGCGCTGTCGGAGCGCATCAGAGAGCTCGTGAAGGATCCGTCGCTGAGCGTGGGAGGCCGCGCCGAGGCGCTGCTGTATGCGGCGGCCCGCGCCGAGCTCGTGCACGAGCGCGTGCGGCCGCTGCTGGAGCAGGGTGCAATCGTGCTGCTCGACCGCTTCGTGGACTCCTCGCTTGCCTACCAGGGCGCGGGGCGCGGGCTCGGGGTCGAGCAGGTGCGTGCGATCAACTTGTTCGCCACCGGCGAGGTGATCCCCGCGCGCACGCTGCTGCTGCGAATCGCACCCGCCACCAGGCGCGGTCGCCTGCACACGCGGGGGGAGGAGCGCGACCGGCTGGAGCGCGAGGACGAACGCTTCTTCGCGACGATCGCCACCGCCTACGACGAGCTCGCCCGCGCCGACCCACAGCGGATCCGGTGCATCGACGGCGAGCAGCCCCCCGCGCGCGTGCTCGAGCAGGCGCTTGACGAGATCGAGGATCTGTTGCCCGAGCTGGGGGATTGAACCGTGGTGCGCGCGACTCGAAGCGCGTGATGGATGGTTGGGATGGCGCGCTGCGCGCGCGGTCGTTCATATGTGGTCAGGCAGCCGGTCCACGTGGTGGGAGGCTGCCGTTAGCATGGCGAGGGCGATGATTACGAAAGCCGGCCCCAGCTTGCGCCGACCACGCACAATCTCGCGTGCGACGATCACTGCATTACGCGCGATCATTAGCCTGCGGGCGATGAACAGCCTGCGGGCGATGGCCGGCCCATTCGCGACAGCGACCCTGCTCGTCTCGCTCGCTCCTGCCTCAGCCCTGGCGGCAGATAGCACGAGTCACACGAACAAGATCCTCGGCGTCACGGTGCCGGCCTCCGCGCGCGTCCATACGACGACGAGTGCAACGCCCGCCACGACCACGCCCGCGAGCGCCGCCCAACCGGGCACCGTGGCACCAGCCACCACGACGCCGGCGAGCGCCCTGCCGCAAACCACGAGCACTCCGGCCTCGGCGATCCCCACGACCACGACACCCGCCACTCCAACCGCGCCGGCGACCACCACTCCAAGCGCGCCAGCGACAGGCTCAACGACGGTGGGGGTGGTCCACAAGGGCAAGTCCCACGCGACGCACCTGTCCACGCTCGCGCTCGCGCTCGCGATCCTCGGGGCGCTGCTCATACTCGGCTGCATCGTGTGGGCGCTGGGGCGCTGGCTCGCGCTCGAACCGCGCTGGACGGTGTCGCTGATGCACTCCCTGCGCGAAGCCTCCTACCGCGCCTCGGCGACCTGGGCGGAGTTCGCGGACTGGGCCAGAATCGGCCGCTGAGGGGGTCGCTGGGCTGCGCCCTACTGCGTCCTACCGATCACAGATCGGCCAGCTCATGTGCACGAAGCACACTACGCTCGGTGCGTCCTTGTCTGGCTTGCCCAGCGACCCCTCAGTCGCCTCCGGTTAAGCTCAAAATCCCTCTAAAATTGAGGTTAATGGCGGTCCGTCTTGCACGCGTGACACGATTCTCGGCCCAAGTGAACAGAGTCGAGTGGGCGTCGCGAGTGTCGGCGCAGAGGAGGTAAGGCCGATGGATTCAATCCCGAACCCCACGATCACCCAGGAGACCGCGCCGGGCGCGGCACTGGCTGTGCAGCGGCTGTTCACCTCCCCCGACACGCACCCCTTCGAGACGATCGAGTGGGAGCTGCGCGACGCGCGCATCGGCCACGGCGACCGCGTCGCCTTCGAGCAGACCGGCGTGGAGTTTCCCAAGAGCTGGAGCCAGAACGCGACGAACATCGTCGCCCAGAAGTACTTCCGCGGGCAGATCGGCCACCCCGAGCGCGAGCGCTCGGTCAAGCAGATGATCGGCCGTGTCGCAGGCACGATCGCCGGGTGGGGTCGCGAGCGCGCCTACTTCGCGACCGAGCAGGACGCCGAGGCCTTCGAGGCCGAGCTCACCCACATCCTGGTGCACCAGCTGGCGGCGTTCAACTCGCCCGTGTGGTTCAACGTCGGCTTCGAGGAGTCCCCGCAGTGCTCGGCCTGCTTCATCCTGTCCGTCGAGGACACGATGGAGTCGATCCTCGACTGGAACACGCGCGAGGGCAACATCTTCCGCGGCGGGTCCGGCTCGGGCATCAACCTGTCCAACATCCGCGGCTCGATGGAGCCGCTGGCCAAGGGTGGCACCGCCTCGGGTCCCGTGTCGTTCATGCGCGGCGCCGACTCGTGGGCGGGCACGATCAAGTCTGGTGGCAAGACGCGCCGCGCGGCGAAGATGGTGGTGCTCGACGTCGACCACCCCGACATCCGCGAGTTCATCTGGTGCAAGGCCAAGGAGGAGGACAAGGCCGAAGCGCTGCGCGACGCGGGCTTTGACATGTCGATCGACGGCGACGGGTTCAAGTCGATTCAGTACCAGAACGCGAACAACTCGGTGCGAGTCACCGACGAGTTCATGCGCGCGGTCGAGGCAGACCGCGAGTGGCACCTGACGGCACGCGCGACGGGCAAGCCGGTGGGCGAGCCCGTGCGCGCGCGTGAGCTGATGCGCGAGATCGCCGAAGCAGCGTGGCGCTGCGCGGACCCCGGCGTGCAGTACGACACGACGATCAACCAGTGGCACACCTCTCCGAAAAGCGGCCGCATCAACGCGTCGAACCCGTGCTCTGAGTACATGCACGTCGATGACTCCGCGTGCAACCTCGCGTCGCTGAACCTGATGAAGTTTCGCCGCCCTGACGGCACGCTCGACGTGCGCTCCTTCGAGCACACCGTGGACATCGTGCTGCTCGCCCAGGAGATCGTGGTGGGCCCCTCCAGCTATCCCACCGAGCAGATCGGCGTGAACGCTCGCGCCTTCCGCCAGCTCGGCCTCGGCTACGCCAATCTCGGCGCGTACCTGATGAGCAACGGCATGCCCTATGACTCCGACGCCGGGAGAGGCACCGCGGCGGCGATCACCGCGCTGATGACCGGTCGCGCCTATCGCGAGTCCGCGCGTGTGGCGGCGGCGCTCGGCCCGTACGAGCACTACGAGGAGAACCGCGAGGAGCACAACAACGTGATGCGTATGCACCGCGACTCTTCCTACGCGATCCCCGACACGATCTGCCAGGACACGGAGCTGCTGGAAGCCGCCCGGCGTGCCTGGGATGAAAAAGTGGAGCTGGGCGAGCGCTTCGGCTACCGCAACGCGCAGGCCACCGTGCTTGCTCCCACCGGCACGATCTCCTTCCTGATGGACTGCGACACCACCGGCGTCGAGCCCGACTTCTCGCTGATGAAGTTCAAGGAGCTGGTCGGCGGCGGGCAGATGACGATCGTCAACCGCACCGTGCCGCTGGCACTTGAGACGCTCGGCTACTCAGAGCAGCAGGTGGAGCAGATCGAGGCGCACCTGGCCGAGCACGGCACGATCATCGGCGCGCCCGGCCTAGCGGCCGAGCACCTGCCCGTGTTCGACGTGGCGGTGGGCGAGCGCGCGATCTCACACATGGGCCACCTGAAGATGATGGGCGCCGTGCAGCCGTTCATCTCCGGGGCGATCTCAAAGACTGTGAACCTGCCTCAGACGGCCACCGTTGAGGACATCGCCGACGCCTACACGCAGGCGTGGCACCTTGGCATCAAGGCGCTCGCGATCTACCGCGATGGCTCGAAGACCGCGCAGGCGCTGCGCACCGACGCCCAGAAGACCAAGGACGTGTCTGCTGATGAGGACATCGACGCGATCGTCGATCAGGCCGTCACCAAGGCGCTCGCCGAGGCTGCCCCGCGACGCAAGCGCATGCCGCGCGAGCGCCAGTCGCTGACCCACAAGTTCTCGATCGGTGGCCACGAGGGATACATCACCGCCGGCATGTACGAGGACGGCAGTGTCGGTGAGATCTTCCTCACCGACATCGGCAAGGAGGGATCGACGCTGCGAGGGATGATGAACTCGTTCGCGACCGCGATCTCGATCTCGCTGCAGTACGGCGTGCCACTCGAAACGCTGGTGCAGAAGTTTTGCTACATGCGCTTCGATCCCGAGGGGATCACCGGCAACCCGGAGATCCCATTCGCCAAGTCGATGCCCGACTACATCATGCGCTGGCTCGCCTCGCGCTTCCTGGACGCGGATGCCCAGGAGGAGCTGGGCATCCTCACCCCCGAGGTGCGCGCCCGCAAGGCCGTCCAGGAGGCCGCTCAGTCGGTGATGTCCTCCGATACGGCCGGCCCTGGCGGACCTGAAGCGGAGGGAGCCTCTGGCAACGATCCCCAGGCCACGGCGGGCGGCACCTCCACCCCACCCACGTCCGCGCTCACAGACTCCCCGCCTGTCGTCCCGGCCCGCCTGCAGGGTCTTGACCTCGGGCCAGCCTGCAGCCAGTGCGGCGGCATGATGCAGCGCACGGGGTCTTGCTACACATGCAGCAGCTGCGGCAACAACACCGGTTGTGGCTGATGCTTTATGGCCGGCGCATATCGGCGTCCTCGCTCGCTTATGTGCAAAGCACACGGCGCTCGCTGCGTCCTTGATCTGCTTGGCCATAAAGCATCAGGGGCTCAGCGTCGTCATTTTTAGTCGATGACTCTGCAGGGTGGATGCCTGTGCGGGGCGGTTCGGTTCGCGGTAAGCGGACCGATCATCTCCGCTGGGTACTGCCACTGCACGCACTGCCAGAAGCGCACCGGCACCGGGGCCTCGGCTAACTGCCGGGTGGCCCAAGCCGACTTTCAGCTCCTGAGTGGCGCCGAGAAACTAGGCTCCTATCAGCACCAGGTCGGCGTGCCGAAGCTGTTCTGCTCTGATTGCGGATCGGCGTTGTTCAGCGGCGATCCCCCCTCTGACGAGCAGGTAGCGATCCGGCTCGGCGCTTTCGACACGGATCCCGGGATCCGTCCGCAATACCGTCAGTTCGTGAACTCCGCGGCGCCGTGGGAGCCCGTTCCCGATGACGGCCTCAAGCGCTATCCGGGTTCACGCTCAGCGTAGACCGAGAACCCGGCCTACGAGGCAAGCCGACCGCCACGACTCGCCCCAACTCGCGGTCCTCTGGCTAGCGCCCCTTCGACGGGGAGATCGCCACCGCCGCCTCGGGCGTGAGCACGCGAAAGCTGTAGGACTCCTCCAGATAGAGCGTGACCGTGTCACTGTCGTGCGACTCGTAGCCGACTGAGATGTCCTGGCCGGATTCAAACGCGAAGTCACCTCCGCGCATGCTCAACACAACTGCTCCGTTCACGCCTGGCGTCCAGACGATCGGGCCTTGCAGGATCTTGCGCAGGTGGTCGAGCAGTGGATAGCCGCCGTGCTCGGCGGTCTCGACCACGCGCGTGTAGTCCTCGCGGCCGAGCGCGAGCCCATATGGTCCGGCGATCCCGCCCCGCAACAGCAACTCCACGGCTCGTGCGACGCTCGCCGGATAGTTCTCAAAGCTCCCATCGCGCTTGATCGGGGCGTGCGGCGAGCACTTTGTGATCCCGTCGATGCCCGCCTTTGCCCAGGAGTGGAACACGGCGACGTTCTCCGCTTCAACGAGCCGCTGCGCGGCCGCGTCGAGCTCTGCGAAGTCGACGTCCTCGGCGCCACGATCGCCGGCGCGGAGCTCATCGCGGGAGACCGCGAACCGCGCGCGCAACTCGACCAGGGGCAGAACGACACGGCGATTGGCCTGCACACCCTTGATCGCGCTTACGTCAACGTTCTCGACACGACCGAGGTTGGTTGCCGAGTGCTCCCAGCCACGAGGTCCTGAGAAGTCAAGCAGCCGTCGACCGGCGAGTCCCGGGAGCAGGCGCTCGCGCGCCTCCTCGTCGATCATCCGCCAGCCGGCCTCTGTGATGGGCGCGTGCTCGCGCAGCAGATGGCTCATAGCCCCTCCCCTCGAAGACTCCCGATACCCAGCGAGCCAGCCGCGACGCTTGGCTCGGGATGGGCGTCGTCCGCTGAGTCTGAATCTCCGGCGGCGGCCTCTGCCGCCTCGCCGTGCTCGACGATGTCACCGTCCTGAAAGAGCACTCCCCGCGCGATTTCCCGCCACTTAGGCTTGCGCCGAAGCAGGAACTCGAAGTCCATGCTGAAGTGCTTGTACTCCTCACCGACCGCGTCGGCCATGACCGCCCGCGCTTCGGGATCGCGCTCGACCGCCAAGCGCTGCTCATACCACCCAATGGCCTCCGCCTCCTCGGTCAGCGAGGCACACAGCCTTGCGAACGTCCGCGTCTCCTCAGGCAACTCCTCGGGCGGCTCATGGTACTGATCGAAACCCATCCATTTCCTCCTCGGCGGATCTGGTTACGCACTCCGGACGGGAACCGTCCGCACGCTTGCATAGATCATGACGCGGACATTCTCCGGTGGACGCTATCTGCCCACAACCGACCAGATCGAATCTCACCCCATGGAGACCTCTCCAATGTTTGAGCGGAAGTCTTGAAGTCAGTGCCCGGCAGCGTGTTCGGCGAGCGCTACACGCGACTCCTCGCGGCCGAGCATGCTGATGAAGACTGCGGCGAAGGCGATGCCGAAGACAAGGAACTCAACGAAGCACATGCCGGCGCCGGCAAGTTGTTGATCGGCGATCGCCGAGATGCCGAATGCGCGCGGCGCCGACGCGTAGAGCGGATACTGCGTGGCGGTTATCCATGTGAGCGGGAGGCAGACCGCGGCGGAGGCGATACGGGTGAAGCCCAGCAGCGCGAGCCGCTGGCCATCCGGACGCGGCCGTACGCGCGGCAGCGGATCGACGATCAGCCACCACAGAGCGAGACCCGTGTAGAAGAGAGTGGCGTGCTCGAACGCGTGCACCACGGTGTGCTGGGCGGCGAAGTCGAAGATCGCGGGGATAGCCCACACCCAGGTGGCGGTGGCCCACAGCGGGATCGCCACCCACGGCGAGGTGAGCAGCGCGAGCACGCGGCCCCAGCGTCCACCGGGAGCGACGGCACGCAGGGCGGGGCGGGCAAGGCCAAGCGAGAGCACCGGCGAGCGCAGCCCGAGCAAGATTAGGGCGGGGGCGATGTCGGAGAGCAGCACGTGCTGGGCCATGTGCGCGGAGAGCAGCCAGCGATCGCCGATCGCGTCCAGAGGTGAGAGCAGCGCGATCGCAAGCGCGATGATGCCGCCCGCGTAGGGGATCCAGTGACTCGCTCCGACCTTGGGGGAGCGGGAGGCGGCGCGACGGTACATGCGCGCATAGACGAGCGTCGCGGCGAGCAGCGCGAGAATCGCGACGGGATCAAGGCTCCAGGAGCCCCAGCCGGGCACGGAAGTCATCGGCGGCATCCTATCCATAGGACGCCGGGGGCGGCGCGTCGGAGCGGATCGCGGCGAGCTCGGCGAGCAGGGACTGGGGGCTCGTACCGCCCAGCACGCGCAGGCGGGGGAGGCGGTAGGGGTCCTCGCTCGGCGCGGCCCAGCCGGGTACGACGGTGGTGGAACCGACGTATCCGGCGGCCCGGACCGCGGCGATGACGGTCGCGTTGTAGTGCCCGGAGGGGTAGCAGAACCAGTTGACCGGCACGTGGTAGCGACGGCGCACCTGCTCGCGGGCCCCCGCCACCTGTTCGTGCAGGGCGGCCGGGCTGAGCGTGATCAGATCGGCGTGGCTGATTCCCTGTGTGTCGAGCTCCCAGCCGGCGGCCACGAGGCCCGACGTCTGCGCTTCGCTCAGCCCTCCCTGAGAGGGGGGCAGGCCGGTGAGCTGCATGTTCTCGACGCCCACCCACCCGAGCCGACGCAGCACGGGCAGCGCCTGGGTGTACTGGGACTGGTAGCCGTTGTCGAAGCTCACCACGATCGGCCGACCCGCGGGCAATGGCGTGCCCCGGGTCCAGTTGGCGAGCATCTGGTCCATCGTCACCGCGTGGAAGCCGGCCGTGGCGAGCGCGTGCATTTGTGCGGAGAACTCTTCCGGCGCCACGTACAAGCCCGGGAATTTCGCGCCGGCCGGCGGCGGGTTTATGACGTGGTACATCAGGATCGGCACCGGCTCATGGCCGGGTGGGCCGGTCGCGGTGCCGGCGGTGCCGGCGCTTGAGGCGCGGTTGGTGGCAACAGAAGTCGCGGCCCTCCCAGTGTGTGTCCCGGACGAGCTTGCGCCCGAACCCTGGCCGCCACCGCGACCCGCGGCATCTCCTCCACCCGCGCCGCCGTGCGAACCGCGCGAACCGACGGAGCTGCCGTGAGAGCCGCCTTTGGAGGATTCGCTCGAGCCGAGCGTGAGGACCGCCAGGAGCGCGAGGATCGCTATCAGTGCTACGGCGGCGAGCCCCCGTGTCCGCCGGCGCACACGTTCGCGCCGACGCGCCTCACGACGGGCTCGCCGCTGATCAACGTCCATCTGCTCCGCGCTGGGCGGGTGGATGGGTGTTAGTTCAGACGCTTCTTCAGCGCGCTCGCCGCGGAGAATTTCGCCGCTTTGCTGGCGGCGATGTCGATCGTCTCCCCTGTTGAGGGGTTGCGTCCCTGTCGGGCTGCGCGGTCGCTGACGCTGAACTTGCCGAAACCGGCAAGAGCGACCTCGCCACCGGCCGCCAGCTCGTCGGAGATCAAGTCGATCGCCGCCTCCAGCGCCTCCCGAGCCTGCGTTCCCGCGAGACCTGTGCGTTGCGCTACCCCATCAGACAGCTCGTTCTTCGTCATGGCACTCCCTTCTCAAGTGTCGTTACTGTGGCCAGGCTAACGGTTTGCAAGGACGTCTATGCGTCCAACTGCCGGGTTTTCGTGCATTTCAGGCCCTAATTTGCTCGGAATACGCCCAAAACGGCTGATGTCGACGCAAAACGGCCGATACCGACGCTCGATGCGAGGCTTTAGGCGGACACGCGCGCGGGCGGCGAAGCTCTCGCGGGCTCTTGCGAGCGCGCAGGACGTGGATGGGGGCGACCCGCGGCGCACGCGGTCCACAGTACGGCCAGCCACGTAAACGATGCCAGGCTCACATGTACCCACACGAGCTCGGTGGGGAGGTGCGTCTCGTACTGGTCGAGCCCCACGGCCCCCTGCAGAGCGATCAGCACGCAGGTCACGGTGGAGTAGCGCCGCACGAGCTCATCGGCGGGGTGGGCTGGGCTGGATCTGCGTGCCAGCCACCAGACCACGAGCGCGACGAGCCCGAATACGAGCGCGATCTCGCCGTGACGGTGGATCACGAAGTCCATCGTGCCCTTGCCGTCGAAGTCCAGGCGGTTGATCGTCTGGCCGGGGGAGCCGCCCGCGTGGGGACCCGCGGCGGTGGCGGCCGTGCCGGCGAAGATCGTCAGTCCGCCGAGCACCACCGCGACGCGCGCCCAGAGCGTGAGCGTCCTGTCGGAGGAGCGAGGGCGCTCCCCGGGCTCGTAGGTGGCTCGCCAGGCGAGTGCCACGGCTGCCACCAGGACGAGCATGGAGAGCGCGAAGTGGCCCATGACCCAGCCGTAGTCGAGCGCTCCGCGCACGGTCAGCCCGCCGAGCACGGCTTGGGCGAGCACTCCGAGCGGGAGCAGCGCGCTGAGGCGCATCAGATCGCGTCGGTAGGGGCGGCGGCGGAAGGCGAGCACGAAGGCCGCGATCACGGCGATCGACACGGGGACGGTGATCATGCGGTTTGAGAACTCGATCACCGCGTGGGTGTTCAGCGGTGGGTAGATCTTGCCGTAGCAGCGGGGCCACGTGGGGCAGCCGAGCCCGGAGCCCGTGAGGCGCACCGCGGCGCCGCTCATCACGATCAGCGTGAGCGCTCCCAGAGCCACGTATGCCGCGAGCGCATACTGGGCTGGCGTGAGCGTGCTCTCGCCCACCAGCCGGCGCAAGAGTCGGAGACGTTGGGCCATGGTGCTCTAAGCATTGCATCGACGGCCATCGAGGGCGCACCTAGCGCGCTCGCGCGCTCCAGGGCTCGCCAAGCACTTGCGTCGGCGTGCGTCGCAGCTTGTCGATTTTCGAGTATATCCCGTCGACTTTTCAGCCTATGGATCTATCCTGCCTGGAGCAAACCAGTCTCGAAAGGTGGCGAACCAAACGTTTCCGAGTGGTGACCCTGAAGAAACCGCGACAGCGGCGGGGAAACGCTCTATTACTTGATCATGAGCTTTACAGACGACTTCAACGGGAGTGCCTACGACCAGCTCGGCGTCGGGTACACCGCCACTCGGCGACCGGACCCCCGGATCGCCGTGAAGATATATGAAGCACTCGGCGACGCCCATTCGATCGCCAACGTGGGCGCCGGCGCCGGCTCCTATGAGCCATATGACCGCGAGGTGCTGCCGATAGAGCCCTCCAGGCGCATGATCGCCCAGCGTGGGCCTGAACTTCCGCCGGCCATCAGGGGTCATGCGGAGGACCTGCCGTTGGCCTCAGACAGCGTGGATGCGGCTCTGGCGTGTCTCACCCTCCACCACTGGGCAGATTGGCGGATCGGGGTACAGGAGCTACGGCGAGTGGCGCGCAAGCGCGTGGTGATCTTCACCTACGATCGTTCCTACGCCCCGCGCTTCTGGCTGCTGCGCGACTATTTGCCAAAGCTCGCGCGCCTGGACGCGGCGCGCTTTCCGGGGATCGCCGAGCAGCGCGTGGCCACCGGGGACGACGTCAGGATCGAGTCGGTGCCGATCCCACACGATTGCGAAGACGGCTTCCTGGCGGCATACTGGCGCCGCCCGCACGCCTACCTCGACGAGCGCGTTCGCGCCGGCATCTCAACCTTTCGCCTGCCCGGCGCCGAGCGACTGCTCGACGGCTTGGACGAACTCGCCGAGGATCTTCGGACGGGCCGCTGGGAGGAGCGCTATCAGGACATCTTGGAGCGCGAGGAGCTGGACCTCGGCTACCGCCTGCTCGTCACCGAGCTGTAGGGACGAAGGCACTGCAGGCGAGACACCACGGCCATGTATCTGGCCACGCGCCCGCCGGGTCGAGCTAGAACGGCAGCTCAGGGGCGAGCTCGCGCAGGAGCGGGGCGGCGCTGTCGCGGGCTGAGACGATGAGCTCGGCCTCGGGCAACGGCCAGCGAACGGCGACGTCGGGGTCGTTCCAGGCGATGCCGCGCTCCAGGGCAGGGGCGTAGTAGGCGGTTTGCTTATAGATGACGTCCGCCACATCGCTGAGCACGCAGAAGCCGTGGGCGAAGCCGACGGGCACATACAGGATGCGCATTGCGTCGTCGTCGAGCTCAAAGCCCTCCCATTGGCCATAGGTGGGGGAACCGCGCCGCAGATCGACGAGCACGTCGAGGATGTGCCCGCGGGCACAGCGCACGAGCTTGGCTACCCCGTCACCGATGTGGAAGTGCATGCCACGCACAACCCCCCGGGTGGAGCGAGAGTGGTTGTCCTGGATGAACTCCTCGGCCGCCGGTATGCCGGCGTCGGAGTGCCACTCGCGCCGGTAGGTCTCTACGAAGAAGCCCCGCTCGTCGCCGAACACAGACGGTTCGATCAGCACGGGACCTGAGATGCGGGCTGGGAGTGTCTTCATCGGGGGATCCTCACAGACGCACGCTATGGGGCGCCTGCGAGCAGGCAGACTATCGAGACGTGGGGCGGGCGGACGAACGACAGGCCCGCCCACAAACGCGAGTGCTCAGCGCCTGTGAGCGGGCCGGCCTGCCCCCTGTGGGGCACGGGACCGAATGGGCATCGGCTCGTGACCTGAAGCATGGTGCTCGTTCGCACCCGCGATAAATAGAGGAAAGTCAGGTACTTGACTTTCGAGATACTGCGAGGGAGGGCTGAAGAACTTCGCTCTCACCGGCTCAGAGCCGATCGCGGAGACGCGCCGCAGCGAGCGTCGGGCGCCGAGAACGGCCATCGTGGGCGCCGCTAGACAGCCGAGGGCGTCGAGCACGCCCGGTGCGACAAGCTGCGCGTGCGGCGAGGCGGAACGGTGAATCTCGCATATGTAGAAGCTCGTCATGGCGGCGAGGATGAGCGCGTGGTGCCTGCCGCTGGGAAGCGCGACGGCACGACGGAGGGCTTCACGGGCAATGGCTCGCATGCGCGTGGCGGCATCGGCCGGGGAGAGGTAGCAGTCGATCAACCCGCGCTCGCCGGTGGCCAGGTCTTCGTCGTGGTCCACGAGGCTGTCGAGCAGTGAGTGCAACGCACCTATCCAAGGAAAGTAGGCGTTCTCGATCGCCGGCACGTCGGTTGGGGTAATGCTCGGGTCGGCGGCTGCGGCGATGAGTACCAGGAGGGTGAGTGTGGATCCGGCTCCCGCACCAGTCTCCCACCAACGCAGGCCGGTAATCGGCTGCGTTTCCGATGAAGCCCAGCGTTCGAATGGCTCGTAGGAGCCGGTGGTGTCACCGTGGTTAAACGCCTGATAGGCCGCTATGCGCTCGGCGGCACGACGCATCGGCTCGACGATCAGCGACAACAGCGGGAGCGAGGAGATGCCTTCGCGAACCGACTCGACGAGTTTTCGGAGATAGCCGCCGTCCTCCCCATGCGAGTGGTGGAGGTAATAGTCGGAGTGGGCCCGGCCGGGCGTGGTGGCGACGATCAGGGCATCGTGCAGGCGGTATCCGTTGGCCACCGGATCGTGGGTGGGCTGCTCGGAGAGGAGGTCGAGGTAGTCGCAGGTCGCCTGGCAGGCCACGAGCGCCTGGACCACCGGCGGGCGGCTCCCACGGGGCACGAGCGCCGCGAAGACTGCCGCTCCTTCAAGATTGCCTCGCTTGCGCTCGAGCGCCTCAAGCGCCAGGCACCGCAGCGCGGGGTCGGGAATGCGTGACGCGGACTCCCGCCTGCGGGCCACTTCGCGTGCTACACGCGGAAATACAGCAAGCCAGTAGCGGCGTGCGGTACAGGCGAAGTCAGCGGCATAGCAAAGTCCGTCCTTATGTATTGACCGAACCACGGGGATAGGATTGCGCACACGCGCTCAAATACACCTGCCCATCACTCCTGCAAACTGGCGCTGGGCGAGACGCGGGCCGCTGCCAGGCCGGGGAGCGCGATTACGGCAAGGGCAATGAGCGTGATGAGCGCGAGAGTAAGGAACACTTGGGCTATACCTATCGAGAAGGGGGCGGGAAAGCCGGTGGTAATGGTCAACCAGTGAGCCGCAAGCGCATGACCGTAAATACCCACGAGCGCCCCAACGAGCGATCCGCCGCCAAGCATGAGGGCAGTCTCGAGGAGCAGTCCGCGCCAGAGCTGACTGAGGCGATAACCCTGAATCTTCAGCGACGCTAGGCGGGCGCGACGCTGCCAGACGGTGGCGCTGAGGGCGGCCGCCACCGCCAATCCGGCCGCCACAAGCAGCAGCATGGAGATCTGCCCAAGCGTGCGCAGGCCCTGGCGGGCGCTGGCGTCTGCTTCGGATGCGCTCTGGGCCCTGGTCTGCACCGACAGGGCAACCCGCGGACCGAGCGCGGCGCGCACGGCTCGCGCCCCGGCCGCCGCGCTGACGCCCGGGCGCAGATCGACCTCGAGGGCGGTGGCTTCGGTGGTGTTCCACCAGTGGCTGTAGTCAGCGCTTGAGAGCGTGATAGTGCCCGCGGGCCAGCCGGAGTTGGTGGTGATGGCGGCAACCCGCAAGAGAGCGCTGCCAAGGGGCGTGGGCAATGCGAACGAGCCGCCTACCTTCAAGTCGCGTTCCTGGGCGAAACCGCTCGACACCGCGGCCCAGCCGCCACTTCTGATCAGGGCCTCGGCGCGCTTGAAGTTGCCGCTGATGAGCTGGCTCGATTCAAACATGGTTGGATCGCCGCTCGGCCGGGCCCGTACCCACAACCGTCGATTGCCGACATCGGTGAGGCCTCCTTGGTAGACCCGCACCGAGCGCACCTCAGATGCATGTGCGATTCGCGCGGGCATGCCATCGGTGGGAAAGCCATTGGTGTTGAACACGTCGTTGCCGGCGGTCACCCAGACGTCGGCCGTATCGTGGTACTGCGCGGTGGCTTGTTCGATTCCTCGCAGCAGATCGTCGCGGGCACCGCCGATCGCCACGCTCCCATACACCGCGAGGCCGGCGATCGCGGTGAGGGCGATCGAGCGCGTGGTGATGGCGCGCAGCTCCGATAGCGCGACGATTACCGTCCCGCTGCGGCTGCGCTCGGCGATACGGGGGAGCAATCGAACGGTGCACGTGAGCACGGCCGGCATCAAGCAGAGCGTGGCAATGGCCAGCACGACACCACCGACGATCGTGAGAGCGGGCACAAGCGCCACGAGCACGCCGACCAGTGCGATCAGGAGGACTCCAGCAATGGCACCACGTAGAACGGTGCTCGCGAGCACAAGCTCGCCGGTGCTGGCAGCTTCACGAAAGACTGCGTCGGCGGGGCGTCCGGAGCGCAGATCAAACACCGGGGAGAGCGAGGCGAGAGCGGTGGCGAGCACACCGCAGCCGATTGCGATCAGGGCGGTACTCGCGTTCAGCGTCTGCTTGGCGCTGACCGGAAAGGCCACAGTGAGGTAGGCGGGTACCTGGTGGTACACGGTGTGCGAGAGCACGTCTCCGAGGGCCACGCCCACAAGCGATGCGACCAGGCCAAGGGCGACGGCTTGAAAGCCGAGCAGCAACAGGATCTGACGGGGCTCATAGCCCTGCATGCGCAGCTCGGCGATGAAGCGGCGACGCTCGGGAACGGTGAGCAGCATGGCGTTGAGCGCGAGCAGGAAGCCGACCATCACGCTGATCGCCGAGAACAGCGTGGTGGACTGGCGGTTGGGCTTGGTGGCAACGGCCAGAAGACTCAGTTCGTTATCGGCGGGCACGACATCCAGGCGCCCGTCCGCAAGATGGTGCAGCTCGCCGGCGACCATCCCTTCCTGGCCGGGACGCGGCTCTATTAGAAGCTCCGTTACACGTCCCGGTCGTTCGGCGATGCGCTGGGCGACCGGCAGCAGCGCGACCACGACAGGGCAGCCTTCAAGCACTTTGACCGCTTCGCCGCTGATCACAGCACCCACACGCTCGGTGTGGACGCGGCCGTTTCCGATCAGGGCGACTGTGCTGCCTCGATGGGCGCCAACCATGCCCGCCACGCCACCGGGCAGGCCGAGGCCCCCGGAGAGCAGCAGGGCACCGTTGCCGAGCTCCTGCTGGGCAAGCCCGCCGAGCGAGGCAAGTGTCGCGGAGACACCGATCAACTGGATAGCCTGGCGTCCGCGAGGTCCTGAGATGGTCATGTTCTGGCGCAGCACCGGCGTGGCGACTTGCACCCCGGGGAGAGCGCGGACGCGGGCGGTGAGGTGTTCAGGGAAGCCAGCTGGGGAGCGCGTGACCAGCGCGAGGCGTGCCGAGCCAGAGAGGCCGCGTACAAGCTGTTCGACCGATCCCGTGAGGCTGGCGTTGGCAAGCAGCACGGCGAATACGAGCGCTACACCGACGGCGATGCCGGCACCGGCGAGCAGTTCCTGCAGAGGGTGAGCGCGCAGGCGCCGGCGGTAGAGGAAGAAGAGCATCGTCAGACGCACCCCGAGGATCTTGGGGTTGGCTGGGTTGCTCACGAGGAGAGCTGGGAGAGCTCGGCGTCGAGGCCGTCGAGCAAGTGTCCGTCGCGGAGCGTGAGGGCGCGGTCTACGAACGAGATCGCTTCGGGATCGTGGGTGACCAGCAGAGTTGGGATGCGGCGCTCGTGTGAGACCTCGCGCAGCAGGGTGAGTATCTCGCGCGTGCGAGCTGAGTCGAGGTTGCCGGTGGGCTCATCGGCCAGCACGAGACGGGGCTCCCCGACAAGCGCGCGAGCGATCGCCACACGTTGGCGCTCTCCCATCGAAAGGTGCTCCGGTCGGTGATCGAGCCGGTCGCCGAGTCCGACGCGCTTCAGCCATGGGAGCGCCTTCTCGCGGGCTTCGCGCACGGTGTAGCCGCACACCGGCAACTTGATGAGCGCGTTGTCAAGAGCCGATGCGCCCGGCATGAGATGAAAGGACTGGAACACGAAGCCGACGTCACGCAGTCGATAGGAGGCGCTCTCACGCGAGGACATACCGCTGAGATCGCGGCCGGCGAAGCTCACCTCACCGCTATCGGGGGCCAACAAGCCGGCGGCAAGCAGCAGGAGCGTGGTCTTGCCAGAGCCGCTGGGGCCGTAGAGCGCGACGAACTCGCCGGGCTCGATCGAGAGCGATATGCCATCGACGGCTCGTACTGTCTCGTCGCCGCTTCGATAGTGCTTTACGACATCGCGCAGCGCGAGCGCGCTCATGAGCCCGTGTCGCGGACCGGACCAAGGTGGGGAAGATTGGGGAAGGGCACGACCGTGGCGTTGCCCTCGCTGGAGCAGATTTCGCGAGCGGAGATCGACATGAACACATCAAAGCCCTGTAGTGCTGGAAAGTCATCGGAGGCTACGAGCAGGGCGGCGCCGCGTTCGCGCACGACGGTGTGCATCAGTCGGTAGAGGTTGTCGCGTTCGTCCGTGCTCGAGGTCACCACCGGATCGTCGATCACGATCAGCGACGGCTCGCGGGTGAGTGCCCTGGCAAGCATCACGCGCGTGCGATCCATCATGGAGAGGCGGCTGGCCAGCGAGTGGGCCTGTGCCGCGCTCACACCTACGTGGTCCAGCTCTCGCAGCGCTCTGCGTTCGGCCTCCCGCACGGTGCGCCCGTCGCCACCGAGGGAGATGGCGAGATGCTGAGCGACGCTTTCACCCGGATTTGGACGCCAGTCCCCGATCGCGATGTAGGCGAGATGGGAGCGCAGCAAGCGAGCACGCTCCGTTCCCGAGATGCTGGTGAGCTCGTTGCCGTCGAAGGTGACGCTGCCCGCGTCGGGTCGTTCGATTCCAGCCGCGATACGCAGCAGGGTCGACTTCCCCGAATGCCGCCGGCCATAGATTCCCACGTGCGCGCCGGCGGTCATTTCAAGCGATGCACTGTCGAAGACGGCTATCTCGCCGTCTCCATCGGGGTATGCCTTGCGCACGTCGCGAAGGCGCAGAAGAGCAGTCATCGCGCTAGCTGGGGCCTTGCGGCTCGAGTCCTTGCCGGCCCCGTCATCTTGACGGTTGGCGCCGTCCGTACTCAGCAATGCGATCGCGCGTGGCCGCGGCCCAGTCGATCTCGGCCCGCAACTGGGTGTAGACGGCTTCGCGGGTGCAATCCATGTAGAGCGCCGCCCATGAGTGCTGGGGCACGCCTTTGGGGGTGACGAGCTTGGCGAGCGCAAGGCACTTCTGCTCGTAGTCGCGCAGGGCGATCATCAAGCGGGCGGCATCCTCGGGGCGCGCCACGGCGAGCTTGGCGTGCAATCCGAAGCGCACCGGCTCGCGGGGGACCAGCGTCTCCATCCACAGCGAGACCGCGTGGGAGGTCATGGGAGTCGGGTGATAGACGATCAGCTTGCGTCGCCCACCGGTCTTGCGAGCTTCTTCGCGCGTGACCATCAGTTCCTCGCGCTCGAGCTGCTCGAGCAGGCGGTAGGCGTCGTTGGTGTCCACCTTCCAGGTCTCGCCGAGGCGCACCTGCATGCGGTTGGCAAGATCGCCACCGTGGCCGGGACGCTCGAGGACGAGTCCGAGCAGCACCCCGCGCATCGAGGCTGAGCCTCCGTGCAACCACTCTCGTTTCTGGAGCTTGCTCTGGGGATTAGCCATCGCTCAACTCATTCCTTCGCTCGAAGACCAGTAAATGCCGTCCGTGCCTGGTGTGCCCTCTTTGCAACCAGTCGGTCTGACAGAATACTACACAAGAGTCATCAGAATGCCAGTTAATGAGACTTATCGAGTCGGTTGTCATTGGCGCTTGTTTGTTGGAATTATTAGGGGAATGTCGATGGTGCAAACTTGGGCGGTCGAGACGGGACCGGGGCGACCCGGAAAGCCTATGACCGCAGGTAGCAACCGAGCTTGCCAGTGCTGTCTGCTAAAGCAAAACCAGAGGCGCGAAGTGATCTTTCAGTGACCGCGCGGCAAGCGGAAGCACGAGAGCGAGACAGACGGAGAACCACCGTAACGAGACCACTTAGCCGGTGAGCAGGCGTATCAGCGAGTCAGAGACATTCGAGCGAGACTGGGCCTCATGTCTCTGGCTTGGGGGCTTTATGCAATCACCCCTACTAACGATTTATAACCTTTTATAGCCAGATCGGCTATACAGCTATATGTTGCGCTATGAGCACCACTGGTCATCAGTCCGCAACCCCGTGACCCGCTTAGCACCACCGCCAGCGAGAGCAGATGACTCACCAAGCGCACCTGCGCGAGGCCAGTAGTCGAGTGCGTGCGCGACCTGCTCGCCGTATGGCGTGAGCCGCCAGGCGTTCGGGTGCCCGCTGCCGCCGGGCTGCTTGAAAAGCAGGTCCAACAGGTGGAGACGGGAGAGCGCCTTGGATATCTGCCCGTGATGGGCCATGTCGATACCGTGCGCGACCCCTTGATTGCTGATGCCAGGGTTGGCGGCGACGTGGAGGAGGCATAAGCGCATGCGGTAGGCGCTTGCGTGACGGAGCTCCTTCGGGATCGCCACGGATACGACGCTTGGACGCGCGTCCAGCTCCCGGGTGAGCACCGCGGCGCGAGCGTTGCCACGCGCAATCTGCTCCCGGGAAGCAGAGACGCCAAGATACGGGGCGACGACGAGACCGCTCAACTCGCCGAGCATCCCAACGAACACGGGCCGTCGAGCACGGACGAACTGTTCTTGGAGAATGCCGGTCACCGAGGCGATCGTCGCCGTGGCGGTCAGCGACGAGGGCTGCTCCTCGACGCGAAGATGCTCACGAGCACGGTCGACCAGTGGCCTCAAATGAGCGAGTAAGCACGCGCGAAGCTCCAACGCGGCGGGCGGCCCGGCGAGAGCATCTACCAAGCAGAACCGGGCAAGGGCGGGCTCTGAGTCCAGGAACACCAGCAGGGCCTCGAGACCGGCGAGAACCCCGTCCTGCCAGGACTCCTCACGCTCGAACGCGGCGGCTGCAAGAGCCGTCGAGCGCTCGTAACCTGCTCCACGAGGGCCAGGGAAACAACCATCCCGAGTCGCCGGACAGCACACGGAGGTGGACGGACGAGACTGACGGGGTCCATTACTCGGGGCCCAGATCAAGGTGGTGTGCGTGGTCGTGTTTCCCGTGATGGGATGGAAGGATGGGCACGATCATGAAGCGACGCAGGTATACCCCGGAGCAGGCTGTTGGAAGATCAGGGAGGGCGAGCGTCTTCTGAACGAGGGTCAGGATCTCGTTGAGGTGTTGCGTCATCTCGAAGTCTCGGAGGCGACGTTCAATAGGTGGCGGGCGGTTTATGGCGGGATGAAGGCCGATGAGGCCAAGCGCCTAAAGACGCTCGAGGCGGAGAACCAGCGGCTGAAGAAGCTCGTCGCCGAGCAGGCGTTGGATATCGACATGCTCAAGGATTGGCTGGGGAAAATTCTGACCCCGGGAGCGCCGTCGCAGAGCTGTTGTGGTTCTGCGGGAGCGTTTCGGGGTTTCAGAGCGCCGTGCGTGCCGTGTGGTCGGACAGAATCGCTCGACACAACGTAAGCCCAGGCGGCCGCCAAGCACCGAGGAGCAGCGTCTCGCTGCACGCCTGCGCGAGATCGCTGGCGAGCATCCTCGGTGGGGTTGGAAGACCGCGCATCAGATCCTGCTGCGCGAAGGATTGACGATCAATCGTAAGCGCACACGCCGTATCTGGCGCCAGGAGGGCCTGCGGCGGCCCGTGAGGACACGCAAGCGCCGCAGGGTAGGTCCTGGGCAGAAGCAACGGTTGCGCGCCACGCACGCGGGCCATGTGTGGGCGATCGACTTCATGTTCGACGAGACCAGCGACCGCCGGCGCCTGAAGCTGTGCAACATCGTCGATGAGTACACCCGCGAGGCGTTGGCGATCAGGGTCGACCGGACCTGCACCGCCGAGGACCTCATCGGGGTTATCCAGGACCTTGTGCTCACTCGCGGCGCACCCGAATATCTCCGAGCCGACAACGCCCCCGAGCTGATTGCGTAGGGTCTACGCGACTATTGTCGCCTCGCAGGCACGAAGACCGCCTACATCGAGCCCGGCAGCCCGTGGGAGAATCCCTACGTCGAGTCGTTTAACGGCCGATTGCGAGACGAGCTGCTGAACATCGAGGAGTTCAGGTCGCTCACCGAGGCGAAGCTCATCATCGAGGACTGGCGAATCGAGTACAACACCTACCGGCCGCATTCAGCACTAGACGGACTCACACCCACCGAATACGCAGACACCGCTACCGACAACAAACAACCAGACTGCGCATAGACCCTGAACCACCTACAGGGACCCCGTCACCGGGCTAACCAGCTCGCTTTCGGCATGCGGGTCGTGTGCTTAGCCTCCCGAGCGCGCCATCCACATCTCGTGCGGTGTCAGCATGACGTGCCGCGACCGCATCCAGTCAGCCCGGGGATCCTGGGACGGCGTAGAGGAGCACTCCCCCAATTGACCGGCCGTGAAGGCCGAGTTGCGTCAGGACGCCGGGCCACGAACCGGCCTGGGTCGGATCGACCACCACATGGCTCACATTGTGTGCCCTAATGAAAGACCCGAGGGTAGGAGCGGGGAGCCGCGTGTTGTTGAACAGTTCGATGACGCCCGACTCCGCCTCAAACGGAGGGGGAATCGCGCTTGAGACGTACCCCTCGGGCATGTAGAAGTAATAGCCGTCCTCCGCCTGCCAAAGCGTCGATATGTCATTGCGTCCAAATGGCAGCACCAGCACCGTCTCGTTATGGGTCAGGTAATGGCGATACATATTCGTCGCGAAGAAGCTCGGGTTTACCGGCGTCACACCGTACACAGTCGAATCAAGGTTCGGAAAGATCATCACCAGGCCCACCAATACCAACAGCCATCGGCCGAAAGCATGCCCGCCCGTCCTGGCCAGCCACGCGGCCACGCCAACAGAGATCGCCAGGCCCGAAAACATCACGATTCGGGAGGGTATGATGAGGTCAAAGATTGGTAGGTTCTTTACCCAGTTGAATGGCAGCGTCACCGTCTTCTGCCCGGCTACGTGTAGATGGGATCCCAGCGCCATGAGAATGCTCACCGCGATGGCGATCGCGAGGAGCTTGCCGAGCACGCTGCGCCGTCCGCCAGTGAAGAACCACACCGTAAATGCGATCAGGATCGCGACTCCTATATAGCCATTGGACTCATATGCGTCGCCCCGATCGAAAGTGGACCACAGTGATTGGAAGTCGTGATGGCCCAGCCATGTCGTGAGCGTCGGGAAGATAAGGTTCGCCACATCGAGCGGATAGGCATCGGAGAGGATCGAGTTGCTCGCTGGAGCTGCCCCGCTAAAGAATGCGTAGTACAGGAACGGAGAGGTCACCACAACCGCTATCAGCCCAGCGGCCACCGCCTCCCCAATAAGACCGGTCATCCGCGCATGCTGCGGCTGCGCCGCCAAAAAGCGCGCTGAGACGAGCATAATCATCCCCAGCATGACACTCTCGGCAAGCAATTCCGTCGACAGCCCCATCTGTAGTGTGATCAGTAGCGCCATCCCGAGCACATAGGCACGCCGGGAGATCTCGCGATCGACACGTCGCAGCGTGATGTGCACCATCACTGGGATCACGAAAATCAGCACCAGGTTCAAATGACCCAGAAGGTGCGCGAACTCATACGAGCTAAATCCGAACAGCAACCCACCGGCCGCTGCCGGCAGCTCTCGCTTGACCAGGCGACGGCAAAGGAGATAACACGTGAACGCAGCCAAAGCCGGGCTCATGATCGACAACATGTCGTAGGAGAAGATCGGGCCGAACAGAGCAGTAAACGGAGACATCGCAATTGCAGCGGTCGGAATCACCGCCGCCTGAGCCAAGTTCACGCCCGTGGGCGACCACAGATAGTGACTGACGAAGGGATTCAAGCCGTGAACTATCGCGTGTGGCCACCAGACCAGAGCCCACATGAACTGGGCAGAGTCCCCTGTGCCCACGCACGTGCAGACCGTCCGAGGATGCGCGATAGCGTGCCAGCCGATCGTGAGGACGGCAAGCACAAGATAGAAGACAAGCGCGCGGACCCACGTCGGAATCCGATCGGCGGCACGTCTGATCGGATGCGGTCGAGATGCTCGCGATGATCCAAGGGAAGTCGTCCCACCCTCCAACCGTCCGCCAGCGGATTCCGTGACCAGAGGGGTCATCTGCGGAATCGTGCCGGCTCCGCGAACACGTGCTCAGACGGCTCATTCAGCTTGCCAGAACATGCAACTGTTGCGTCCATGAATACGAAGCCTATCGCGCAGGGCGGTCGCTGGATGTCTTCGGGTCTCGCGGCATCGGAACCGCCTATTCGAGACAATCAGTTATCCCGAGTTGGCGATCAATCTTTGGCGTAAGAGTCGCCCATCGGGTCTTGCGTACGTGATAGCTGGGCATGGAAAGCCGCGTCCTCAAATTGCGGTCTCTCGTCGTGCTCAATACCGGCGACCTCCAATGCGTGGTCGTAGACGATCCGATCGGCTGCGTTGCGCTTCTCTATCAAGTCTATGGCATCGGCCGTGAAAAGCTTCTCTCGTGGCTGCGCCACCATCGAATCCCCAAGCTCAGCTGTGACATTCACCTTCCTTGGATCAAGCCTTACACCGAACAGACGGGCAAGTCCCTCCCAAGCACTGCTTCCAAGCTCTAGCACACCCACGAAACCTAGCGTGTCGAGTCGCTTAATCGCATCAACTGCGACTTCCTCGACGTCTGCCTTAGCGATAAAAGCATTACAGGGTATCCGCGGGTCTCGGTAGAGGAGCATCCGACACACTTGGTTATCGATCGCCGGCGCCAGACGCGACTCGGAAAGGAAAGCGGCAAGCGGTTTGAGTGCATACTCCTCCACGCTATACGGCAGAACGTGGTCGAAGATTTTAGGAATGCGCCAGTACATGTACAACGACAACACTCGAGCCCGGGGCTCGCGCAAGATCGTGCCGATCGCGGACGCTTGTGTAATCTGAAGCAGCGAGGTCAGCGTGAAGTGGCCACTGATGGCTGGGAACCGGCGCATCGATCCGATCTCGTCGTAGTTAGCCGCGATGAGCTCCCGTGTGGCCGGCTGGAGGAGATCGAAGTCGTGAAAGTCGCAGAAGGTTGACGAGTCCATTCGCCGTGGACACAGCGAACCCGGCGCTAGGGCAGCGTCAAGCGAAGCATGAAAGCTCATCCCGGCACTCTTGGGGATGTGCATAAAGCAGCGAGGAGAGCGGGGAGGCTCAGATGATCCTGTTAGAGGAAGCATGCCGTAAGGACTATCTCGTGCTATCACGACCATAATCGTACCTGCTCATTTATGCGTGGACTGATCTTACCAACCCTTAGCAAATGCATGTCACCTCACGCGACCTCGGGACGATCCTATATTTATCCAGATGCGACGAAGTCGCCTCGCGCATCTTGGCTGACAGTGATATGTGTAGCCGGACCGCCGGCTGGGCAGGGCTTAGCGCCGGATACTAGATAAGTAAGACCCGCGCTGATAGGCGGTACGCGAAACCCATTTTCGCCAGATATCTCAGCGATAAAGAGTGCTTCCTGCGGGGCATCAAGATCCAATGCTGCACAAATAATCCCACCTTCGGGTGTCAACGATGCTACCTCTGAGCGAAACGTCGCGAGACTGCTTCCGTATGGAGTCCGCACAAAATACGCCCGGAGTTCCTCACCCTGACGGAACAGTAGAAGAAGCGTAACCGCTGCAGCGAGGAGCACCGTATTCTTCAATCGTTTGGATTCCCGTTCCGCAACGAGCATCGGCCGCACGCCGGACGCGAGAGCACTGAACACCAGGAGCAATGGCATCGCCATATAGTTGACATATCGCTGCTGGCTTTGGACGAGTGCCGGCAACGCTGTCGCACCAGCAGCACCCAACACCGCAATCGGGAAGAAATCTCTACGCCGTACCGCAGCAAATGCCACCACAGCCCCACCGAGCAACAACGCAGCATACAACCCAGTGAGAAGATCTGTGGGTGCCAAAATCATTCTATAAAAGCGGAGATCGTCATGCACAAACTGCAATCCTGTCTTTGCGTACGGGCTACTGGCTGTGGTTCCCGGATAGCCGACGGCTACGAAATAGATGATCGGCAGCAAGAGGCTCCAGAAGCCAGCAATGACGCACGCTGCGGGCGTTGTCATCCCAAGATGCCGAAACTTACAGATCTGGTGCCAAGCACAGTAGAATGCGATGACCATCAGGCCGATATAGAGCAGGTTGCTAGCGACTGCAAATGTCCACGCTATTCCACTGAGCACGGACCAACGTCTAGCACCTGGCGCATCTTGCGCGCTCATAGCACGCTCGTGGGCGAACATGCCCGCACCGAGGGCCAGAAAGCCGCCAGAGTGCGTGATGTTAGATGCCCAGAGTACCGTTGGAAACCACGCCGCCGTAGCTATGAACAATCCGCCAATCCACCACGCATCGACAGAATCCCACCGCTTTTTAGCTCCTACCCACAACCACGTGATTACTCCTGCCGCGAACACTAGGGCGTCGAGCATCAAGAATGGCACGACCGACCCATCACCAAAGGCTTCTGTTCCAAGTGCCCAGAATACGTTAATTATGTACTTGCCGACATTGAAGTGGTAATCCGATAGGTCACCCAGTGATCTCGCAAAGTGAGTAACCCAAAGAAAGTCATCCGCCCAGAAACCGCTTCGCGACACGGCCGTTATCCATACCATGAGGCTCAACGCAATGACCGCGCATGGCAGCGCAAGAAGCAGACCGGTTCCTACCTTAGGCCGCGAACGGACCCTCTCAGACCTCATCATTCATGCCCCTGAGACTGGTCTTCATAGAATTCACCTCTGCGTAGTCAATGAGACGCTCGACAACACCATGGAGTAACTCAGCATCAGAATCGGGGCGTCGAACCCTGCGATCGTAGGAGTGGACGTACCAGCGAGCTGCTGGACGTCGGGGGGTGCGGCCAGCGGCCCACCACCGTGCCAGTCAGGCATACCAGGTACCCCAACCCTCGATACAAGACGACCTTCCCGAACGCATGTGTGCAGTACGGAGGATTTGGACTTTCTGTAACCTCATATCACGCCTCCCTCAACATTAAGCTCGACCAGATCTGGGTGCGCGGTGTAGTAGTCGAAGAATGCCAGCACCGCCTCCGGCGGCTCGTAGATCACCCCGCGGATCTTGAACGGCGTGTTCCCGCTCACGAGCTCCGGTCCAAACCCCAGCTCCAGCGCACGTGTGTGATTCGGGTGTAGCGGATAGAATGTCCATCCGAGAACCTCGTCTGGCATTTGCCGCTGGTCAACACTACCGGAGATATCCATTAGGTCCGTGATCTGCTGTGCGATATAGGCAAGTACGGAATTTGCCGGATGGTTCATGGTGAAGAACAGCAGCTCCTCCCGAAACCTTGAATCGATAAATGAAGTCACCCGCACGTTGCAGTCCTGCCCGCGAATGTCCAACTCGGCCGTCGCTTTTGCAGCCCACTCCGGCGCCTCGGAGGGCTGCTCCGGGTCCTTCAACAATTGGCACGTATCAGCGACCCCAAGACCAGCTGCGTAAGCTTGTAGGATCGACCGGTCGTGATAGTCGAACGGACCATCAACCACCGGCTGCCCTTCCGCGTTCCGGAGATAGAAGAGATCCGGGAAATATCCGGCCCAATACACGCTCGGCCAACGCACCACAGTGGCTGTCCCGGCGATTCTCGCGAGCGTCTCAGTGCCGAGACCCATACCTTCTCGGTAACCCTCGTCCACCTTTTGGGGAATTACCACGGCAGCATCGCCAACAGCCTTGTGGAGATCAGGGATCATCTCCTCGGTAATTTCATGGACTGCGGGGAAGCTCACAAACTCGAAGCGCTTTGTGAACTCCTCATTTGTGCTCAGCATCATCTCCACAGCCTTGGCCTGGCAATTACCAACGACGACGATCCGCTCCATGACGAGTAGCCTATCCAGCCCAGCAGCGTTAGCTGTTGGAACGCGCTGTCTCAGCGACAGGGACATGGTCACCGTCAAGCAGCTGACCGAGCCGCTCGGCGAGCACCTGCGTCGAGCACTGCGCAGCGATCAACGACTGGCCTGCACGAGACAGACTTCGCCAGAGTTGGTCGTCCTCGCAGATGCGGATCGCTTGGAGAGCCAGCTCCTGCGGATCCTCCGCTACAAGCATGTACTGCTCGTCGCGATCTTCCAATCCCTCAGCACCAATCGGCGTCGTCACCACAGGTAGTCCTACGGCCAATGACTGGGTGATCTTGCCCTTTATCCCGGCACCGTAGCGAAGCGGCGCAAGCATCAACCGCGAGCTGTCAAACAGCGGTTGAAGATCCTCCACCCAACCTGTTACATCTACCAGCGGAGATGCGAGCGCCGTTACCTCGGGGGGAGGGGCGGATCCTACGATGGTCACCTGAACCTCACCGAGCTTACGCCAGATGACCGGCATGACCTCCTTCACCAAGCCTACGGCCGCGTCAACGTTGGGGGTATGCTCGAAACCTCCCACGAAAAGAATCCCAGAGCGATCTGCCGGCGGCTGCACCCGCAATGCGATGTCGTGGACCGTGGGAATGACAACCACACGCGATCCTGGCACATCCCGTTCGACCTGCTCGCGCTCGCAATTGCTGACGACGATCGTCGCATCCGCAGCTCGCATCATCGCGAGCTCCAAGTGACGCAGCGCCTCGGCCTTGGGTGAAATCGATCCGGAGCTGCCGTTGCTCGTCTCGATCTGACCCGCCGTGGAGCCAATACTGCTCCGCCGAGCCTCCCGCAGCCAATGTAGATCGACGGTGTCGTAGGCGACAATGGCCGACGGAGCGAACTCGCGCACTATGTCAAGCCAGCGACTCGCGGTGTGCGGGCGGCTGAGGATCGCCATGTCAAGTTTTGGACCGATCGTGTCCAACTCGGCGTTGACGTGAATATGGCCGTACAGCACCTCAACGCCCATCCCCTGAAGATGGCGGGTGTACGGTTCTGTCGGCGCGAGATTGTCGGGCATGAAGGTCACGCGAGCACCGGCCGCTAGCAACGCCTTCATGATGTGCAGCATCCGCAGCGACCCTGCGTCGCGGTCCCACATCGGAACTCGGTGATCGATAATCAGCACGTGACGGCCGCGATGGCGGTTGGCGGCCACCCTCAGGTTCGTCGGCGCGGAGCGCAATTGCTCGGACTCGAGCCGCTGACGCCACTTGGCGACGAACTTGGAGCGATTCTTCTCCTGATAGCGCTTGTAGCCCGACCCGACATCGTTGCCAGCTGTGGCACCCTCTATGTGAACGACGACTGCCTGCGGCTCGTACACCACGCGCAGCCCCCGCTCGCGCGCCTCAAAGCACAGGTCGGCGTCCTCGTAGTACATCGGCAGATAGCGCTCGTCGAAGCCGCCCGTCGCCTTCCAAAGCTCGGCACTGACCATTAGCGCGGCCGCCGAGCCATAGTCGGTCTCGCGCCTGTACTCGTATTGAAAATGATCGGGCCGATCGCCACGGCCATAGTTCACGCCGGTGCCATCGCGCCAGATGATCCCCCCCGCCTCGTTGAGACTTCCGTCTGGATAGAGGAACTTGGGAGTCACCACGCCTACGTCGTCGGCGGATTCGGCGCACTCGAGCATCGCCGACAGCCATCCGCTACGCACCTCGGTGTCGTTGTTGAAGAGCACCAGCCAACGCCCACGGGCAAAGCTTGCGCCGCGGTTCATGCTGCGCAGGTAGCCGAGATTCTGCTCGTTGCGCACGATCCGCGCCCCGCGTACCCCGTCGAGCAAGCGCTTGGTCTCCTCGTCAGCCGCGTCATCTACCAGGATGACCTCATAGCTCACGCGGGTCGTGTTGTCTCGGATCGAGCTCAGGCAGGCCCGCGTCAACTCCGCGTGCGCGTAAAGCGGAATGATCAACGAGACCTTCGGGTTCTCGTACTCCGGCAGCGAGATCACCTCTGCCCTGGCGGCCTCGTCCGCCAAGCTTTGACTATCGGCGGACGCCGAGGAAGCGGCCGGCTTTGGCCGTTTGATCAGGATCCTGCCCGCCAGTCGCAGCGAGAGATGCAAGGAGCGAGCCAGCAGCGAGCGCTCGCCAATCGAGCCGTAGAGCCGACTCCTCGCACGCTGAAACGCCTGCCACGTCACCGACTCCTCGGTGCGCCGGTTGAGATTCCTGACTGCGGCAAGCTCTGCGTTGCGTGAGGCAAGCTCGGCCTCGCGCGAAACGATCTCAGCGCCCAACTCCACGATGCGCTCCCGTCCGACCACGATGTCCTGGTCGCGCTGCTTGAGCTCTTCATTCAGCTGTGCTTCTCGCTCATGCAGCTCACGACCGCTCGTCACTAGCTCATGCTCATACGCCGCTCGCTCGCGATCGAGCGCCGCCGACCAGTCATCCTTGAGGCGGACCGCGGCATCTCGCTCGACCATGGCGTGCGCCGTCTCCAATTCCTTCATCCGAACTAGCTCGATACCGCAGTCGGCGAGCGTCGAAGTGTCCGCCGTCTTTGGCAGCGGCGCCTTCGACGCCAGTGCAACCACATAGAGCGCCGCGGGGTCGCCCGCCACACGCCACTCCTCGCCCGCCCGCTCGATGTAGAAATCAGGCTGATCCGCAAGGCTGACTTCGTCTCGCAGGCCATCGATAGCGTGCAGATGAGAGCCCGTGATCGTCCGCTGACCCCAAGCGGCGACATGCGGAAAGTGCTCAGTCAGAAGTTGCTGGAACTCCTCGAGCGCCAGCTCCCGCTCGTGAAATGGGTTGCGTTGACCGGTCGCCTCGCTGTAGAGCCGCCGATCCGGCGTGGAGACCACCAGCACGCCATCGTCCCCCAGAAGACGGGCCACTTCCTCGAGCACCCGCTCCTGATCCTGTACGTGCTCGATGATCTCGAATGCGACCACAGCGCCAAAGGAACCTGTCTCGAAGGCCGACAGATCAAGCGCCGTGCCCGTCCGATATTCGAGATTCGGGCCGCCGTAGTTGAGCTTGCTGTGCTCTACGGTCCGCTCGTCGACGTCCACACCGATCACCTGCGTGGCGGACTCGGCGAGGATCGCCGCGCCAAATCCCTCGCCGCTACCGAGGTCGAGGACCTTGCGCCCGCCGACCACACGAGCAGCCCACATATAGCGATGGAAGTGCTCGTAGACGACCTGCACGTCCGGAGCCCAGGGGACGCACCGCTCGCCGGTCCACTCGATCAGCCGCGGCGCTCCGGCACGGCGTCGTAAGCTCACGCCTGTGCCCTGTCGCCGGCTCGCAGGCTGCGTCGGTGATGGCGGGTTAGCTTGCGCATTGGTTGCCTCGCGGTACCGGGAACGTGTCATGTCTCCGCAGGAGAATGAGGACGATATCGCAGCGTCTACACGTATCGCTCGCCTAGATCTGTCCGATCGCGCCTGCCCTACCCGCTTGGTCGCGCCCGGGCCGCCGATACCCTTCCCCCATGTCGCAACCGTCCAGCAGCGCCACGGCGCCGATCGTCGCTCGCTCGATCAGCAAGACCTTTCGCGTCCCCGAGGAGCGCACGCATACGCTCAAGGAGCGCGCGCTGCACCCGATGCGCCGCTCTGGCCACCAGTCCTTCTCAGCCCTCAAAGACATCTCCTTCGAGGTGCGCCCCGGCGAGTTCTTCGGCATCGCCGGGCGCAACGGCAGTGGCAAGAGCACGCTGCTGAAGTGCCTCGCCGGCATCTACGGCGTCGACGATGGCCGGATCTGGATGAACGGACGACTCTCGACGTTCATCGAGCTGGGCGTCGGCTTCAATCCCGACCTCGCAGCGCGCGACAACGTGGTGCTCAATGGGATCATGATGGGGCTCTCGCCGCGTGAGGCACGCGCACGCTACGACGCCGTGATCGACTTTGCCGAGCTGCGCGAGTTCGAGGAGCTCAAGCTCAAGAACTACTCCTCCGGCATGCACGTGCGGCTCGCCTTCTCGGTCGCGATTCAGGTGGACGCCGACATCCTGCTCGTAGACGAGGTGCTGGCCGTCGGCGACGCCTCTTTCCAGCAGAAGTGCTTCGACGTGTTCAACCAGATGCGCGACAGTGGGCGCACGATCGTGTTTGTAACCCACGACATGGGATCGCTCAATCGCTTCTGTCACCGCGCGCTGCTGCTTGAGAAGGGCGAGATGGTCCACCTCGGCGAGCCCCACGAGGTGGCCGACCGCTACCTGGAGATCAACTTCGGGCGCGACCCCGAGGCAGCCGCCAAGCGCCTCGAAGAAGGGCGCGGCGGCGACGGCGAGGCGCGCATCGTCGAAGCGTGGGTCGAGGACGAACAGGGACAGCGTGCCACTTCGCTGCCTCAAGGCAGGCGCATCGCGGTCAAGGCGCTCGTCAACTTCCTCGTCGACGTGGAGGATCCCGTGGCGGGGCTCTACGTGCTCAACGAGGACCACATTGCAATCGTTGTGGGCCTGAGCTCCGCCGACCACGAGCGCAGCGGTCGCTTCAGCGCGGGCGAAAGCGCCCTGTTCTCGTTCTCGTTCGAGAACGTGCTTGCCCCGCAGCGCTACAACCCACTTTTTACCCTCGCCCACCGCGGCAGCGGTCTCGACCTCATGGACCGCGTCGAGGGCGCATTCTCCTTCGTCGTGACCGGTCCCGAAGCGATGGGCGGACTCGTCGACCTGCCGATCGAGGTGAGCGTCAGCCGCGGCGCGAATGTCGCCGCTCGGGAGATCGCCCTGTGAGCACTGAGACGACTCCGACCGAGGTGACCCCGGTGCAAGGGCTTGCGCCACAGGCCGAGCCATTCGATGGTCTAGGACATCCGATCAAGGGTCCGCGCGCGCTGACAGACGACTGGACGCGCTTCTGGCACCTCACCTACAACATCGCTCGCAACGAATTCAAGCTGAAGTTCTTCGGCTCGGCGCTGGGCTACGTGTGGCAGGTGATGCGACCGCTGCTGCTGTTCGGTGTGCTGTATGTGTTCTTCGTCGTCATCAGTCACGTTGGCGGAGGCAAACAGCCGGGCGAAGCCTTTTACGGTGTGCAGCTGCTCGGCTCGATCGTGCTCTTCGGCTTCTTTGGCGAAGCCACCAGCGGAGCGGTGCGCAGCGTCGTGGACCGCGAGAACCTCGTGCGCAAGATCCAGTTCCCGCGACTGGTCATACCGCTGTCGATCACCCTGCTCGCGTTCTTCAACCTGGCGATGAACCTTGTCGTCGTGCTCATCTTCGGCTTGATCTCGGGTGTGAGGCCCATGCTCAGCTGGATCGAGCTGCCGCTGATCCTCGCGATGCTCGTCGTGTTCTCAACCGGCATCGCGATGTGGCTGTCGGCCATGTTCGTGAAATTCCGCGACATCCAGCCGATCTGGGAAGTCTTCTCGCAGATCCTCTTCTACGCCTCGCCGCTGATCATTCCCGTCGAAACCGTGCGCGCGAAGCTGGCCCATGGCGAGATCGACAGCATCCTCTGGCATATCTACCTGCTCAACCCCTTGGTTGCCATTTTTCAGCAGTTCCGCCATGCGATGGTCAACCACGCCACGCTCAGCGCTGGCGAAGCGCTCGGCGGCTGGATCTACTTGCTTGAGCCCTTGGGCATCGTGGCGCTCACCTTCCTGATTGGCTTCTGGGTGTTCAACCGCTCGGCGCCTTCGGTAGCTGAGAATCTGTAAGGGCGGCCGCCTGCTCGGGGGTGCGCGGGGCGGGCTCGGGCGCCCGGCCCTCGCGACGATCGTGCGCTAGGTGCGTCCTGGCCGCAACAAGGCGCACGAGCCGCTGCGCTGCGCTCATGTGCTCTTGCATGCCCAGATAGCGCACCGGCTTGGTGGCCATCATATTCATCGACACTCCACCCCACACCTGATTTAGCCACGCCAGGTAGGCCCGGCGCGCGAAGCCATGCGAGCGCAACGCGAATCCCAGCCTCAAAGCGTATGCCTTCAGTCGGGAGACCTCGGGCGGGAGCGTGAGCTCGGCATCGCCGAAGAACGAGCGGTAGTGCGGCTCGGTGACTTCGGTGAAAAGGCCGGCGCGTGTCGCCTCCCAGCGATAGCGCAGCGCCCAGTGCGCGTGCTCATATCCCTCGTACTCCTGCACTTCCTCGTCGTGCACGCCGTACGGGTCGCGTAGCGTCTTCAGCGTCTCGTTGACCATCAGCAAGCGCCCGCCCGGACGCAGCACCCTGAAGATCTCGGCGAACGTGCGTCGCAAGCTGTCACGGTCGTTGTGGTGGAGCACCTGGCAGCAGTACACGTAGTCGAGGCTGTCCGACGCGAGCGGTATCGCGTCCATCGAACCGAGCACACGCTCGAAGAACACGTCTCCCCCCTCGATGAACCAGTCAGCCGTGTACAAACCCTGCAGCTCAGGAGTGGCGATGTCCAGCGCGATCGCACGCAATCCGCGCTGGGCAAAATGGTTCGAGGCCCAGCACGTATTCGAGCCGACGTCGAGGATGCTGTGACCCGGCTGAAACGGGATCGTCGTGAGCAGCTGGTGCATCGAGCGCGCCTGCACATACCAGTAGCCGTGCTCGAGGTTGGGGAGCTCGAGCATCAGCTCGCGATCCCATCCGCCGCCGGCCATCTTCGCCGCGAAGCGCTCCAGTCCGGCGGCCTCGGCGAGAATGTGCTCGGGCGGATCGTGCAACAGCTCGGGCACGCCGCGATGCACGGCGAACTCGGTGTCACACGCGCGGCAACACAGCGAGCCCTCGCGCACCTCGTGCGCATCGCTCCCCCGCGCGTCCAGGGCGAGCGTGCCGTCACGTCGGCAGGCGGGGCACCGCAGCGCATGAGCGAACTCGAGCTTCACGCTTGACCGGGAACCACATCGCTCGAGACAACCGTCTCGCGCGGGCGCGCGACCTCCTCCAGGAACGCCTCCAGCGCGTCGATGCGCCGCTCCCACGCGAACTCGGCGGCCGTCTCGATTCCCGCCCGCCCGACGCGCTCGCGCAACTCGCCGTCGCCGAGCAGGCGCGCGAGTGCCGCGCTGACCGCCTCGCGAGTGGCTTCGGGCATCAGGCAATTCGCGCCATCGGCGCAGAAGTCGCGGTTGCCGTGGGCATCGGTGCACACGACCGCGCCGCCGGTCGCCATCGACTCGAGCGCCGGCAGGCAGAAGCCCTCGTGCGTGGAGGTCTGGATGAAGACCGTTGCTTGACTGAACAGCTCGCCCACCTGCTCGTCGCTGGGCGACTGTATGTAGCGCATGCCCTCGTCTGTGGCGAGCTCGGGCTCGATCCCGAACATGCACAGCTCTGGGCGCGGCTCAGGCAGGGCGCGCCATGCCTCGACCGTGAGCGGCAGATTCTTCAGCGGGTTGGTGCGCCCGAGTGCCAGCACCATGTCCTCCCGGCGCTCCACCTCCGCCCGCGGGCGGAAGCACTCCATGTCGATCCCGGGCGGGATCAGCTCGGCGTCAAGGCCCAGCTCCTGCAACCGCTCGCGGTTCCAGCCGGAGATCGTCATGTAGCGAAACTCGGGCCGGTAGGAGTCGATCACCGCGTGGCGCACCGACTCGTCATCGGGGTAGTAGCTCGTCTCGATGTCCTGCACGAAGTACACCGGGATGCCCTTCAGCACGCTCGAGTACCACACCGGCATCGCCGTGTTCCACCAGGTCGCCACCTTGATCGCGTCCACCCGCGCAAGCTCCTCCACGAGTTCGTCGTAGAACTCGAAGCTGTGCACGGGCACGCGCAGCTCGAACCAATCGGGCTGCTCCCCGAGCGTGTACAGCGCCACCTCGTGCCCGCGCTCGGCCAGCCGGTTGAGGTGCTCGAAGATGTCGCGATGCCCACCCCCCACGCCGGTGCCCTCCGTCACGTACACCACGCGCAGCTTGCCGTTGGCAGAGCGCACGTCGCGCGCGTCGAAGAAGTCGCCCCAGCGCTCCCAGAAGACGCGCTGTGACTCGCGCTCGCGCTCGCCCACATCGGTGCCGCGCGTCTGGGACTCGTGGTGGTAGAGGCTCGCGCCGGGGAAGTACATGACGCGCATGTCCGCCTCCCACGCGCGCAGGCACCAATCGACGTCCTCGTAGGCCATCGGGTAGCGCTCGTCGAGCAAGCCGATCCGCTCGATCGCCTCACGACGCACGTACATGCACGCGCCGGTCACCGCCAGCACAGCTCCCGGGATCGCCGCGGGGCCCCAGTCGGCGGGCTTGAAGCGATAGCGGTGGTCGAACCACTCCGGCGCGCCCAGGTTGCGGGCGGTACCGGCGAACTGGATGCGCCCGTCCGGGTAGAGCAGCCGCGCGCCCACGATCGCCACGTCATCCTCCTGGCTGGCGGCGAACTGCAGGCAGTCAAGCCAGCCTGGACGGGCCTCCATGTCGGAGTTGAGCACGACCACGTCAAGGCGCTCGTCCGCCGCACGCAGGCCCCTGTTCACGTTTGCGGCAAAGCCACTGTTGGATTGCCCCTCCACCACCTCGATGCCCTCGATCGCGCGCAGCGCGGCCACGTGCTCAGGGCCGCTCGCGTCGTCGGCCACGATGATGCGAGCCAACCCCCGCGGCACCGTCTTGTGGATGCTCGCCACGAGCGTCGCCACGTGCTCGGCGTCGCAGTAGCTTGGGATCACGATGCACACGGGCCGCCCGTGCTCGCGATACCAGGCGAGCGCGCGCCTGTAGCTGTCCTCGCCGGTGCGCGAGCGCAGATTGAGCCGGTGGCGAAGCGGCGTCAGGCGCAGCGGCAGTGTCAGCACGCGAAACAGCAGCGTGCGCCAGCCGAGATAGCGGTAGGTCAAATAGATACGTCTGCGCAGGCCCGCGAACGGGCCTTTGAACTCGCCCTCGAGCGCATTGGCGGCGATCGTCTCCGAGCGAGCGGTCGCCGGCTGTCGCTGTTTGGAATCGTTGTCACTCACGTGCGTCGTCCTGTAGATCGAGGTCAAGCGGCACAAAGCTCGCGCGTCGCTCAAGCGACAGCCGGCGCCGCGCCCACGGCGGCAGCGCCCCGGCGCGCGAGCCGAGTAGCGCGCCCGTCAAGCGCAGCACATGGTGACGGGTCATCGCCGCGAGCGTCGCTCGCCGCCGCCCAGATGGGACCTCCGCGCCGATCAGCTCGCGCCGCGCCGCGCCGAGCTCGCCGCGCAGCTTGCGCACGACCCGCACCGGCGAGGCGGGCTCACGCCAGCCGTACACCTCACGCAGCCCGCGCCACTCGTCAAAAGAGCGACGCAGCTCTTCCGAGGCGCTGTAGTCGTGAGAATGAAGCACGGCGGCTCGGGGCACGAACGCCTTGGCATAGCCGTTGCGCAGCATGTCGATCGCGAGCACCCGATCCTCGGCGTAGGCCACCTCGCGGAAGGGCACGCGCTCCCACGCCGCGCGCGCGACGCAGGCGTTGGCGTCGGTGAAGAACCCGCGCCTACCCATGAGGCCTGCGAGGGGGAGCATTCGCTCGTGATCCCCCAAACGCTCTACCTGAGGCGTGCCGTCGGGGGAAAGCGAGCCAAACCAGCGCTCCAGTTCGATCCGTACCGCGGCGCTCGCTCCCACGCGCGGGCGATAAGGGCCGTAGACGATGCCCACGTCCCGGGCCAGCTCGAAGCCACCGAGCAGCTGCTCCAGCCAGCGCTCATCCGCCGGCTCGGCGTCCTGGGTCAGGAGCGCGACGTGCGCGCCTCGTGCCTCGCTGACCAGCAGATTGCGTGTGCCCCCGTGGCTGAACCGAGCAGGGGGAATCTGGAGCACCCGCGCACCGTGAGCGTGCGCCACCTCGACGGACCCGTCGCGCGAGCCGGAGTCGCACACGAGCAGCTCGTGCTCGACGCTCTGGCGGGCGAGCGCCGCAAGTGTCCCGACCAGCAGCTGCCCCCCGTCGCGCACCGGGATCGCCACGGTGATCTCAGCCGTCACAGGCCCACCCACGCCGGGGATCGCAACAGTCACTGCCGCATCACCCGAGCGCTGCTCGTCACACTCGCGCTCACCCCCGCACCACCTCCACCCAGTCGGCTTCCTCTCCACAGAGCGTGCGCCAGCGCGACAGTGGCAGTGTCCTCATGAGCTCGGGCGTCTCGCTCTGCAGCTCGACCGCTCCGATCGTGCCGGGCCACCATTCGCCGGGCCCGAGATGGTGCCTATGGCCGGAGATGGCCAGGACGCGCGCCGGATACCTACCGGGACGCAGGTGAAGCGTTGCCGCCTGCAACCACTGGCCGGGCGTGTTGGCCCCCGACACCGATCCCACGGTGCGCCCGTCGATCTGTACCTGCACGGCGCGCGGGAAGTCACCCTGTACCCACACGGCATAGGAGCCTGCGTGCTTGACGGTCAGCACGCCCTTGGCGTGACCGCCCGCGTGCGTTTCGACCGCACCGGCCTGATTGGGATCTGCCGGCCAGCCACCCGAGCGCGTTGGATCGGATGCCGGTTCGAACCAGCTAACTTCGGGTGCCACCGCCACCTCCAACTCCGAGCCACGCGGCGCCTTGGCCACGATCGGAGCGAGCGCGCTGCACTGGATCGCCTGCGAGGGGCTGTAGAGCTGTTGCAACGGTAGGTGTTCGAGCACTTCCGGCTTGGCCTCGCGCCGCCACCCGAGGTAATAGGCGTTCTCATAGACCAGCTTGTAGTTGGCGGGCGGCCGGCTCGCCGAGGGCGAGCGGCGCGTGACCACGATCGGATAGGTCTCCACGAACGGCAGCACCTCCTGGTCCAGGTCGAAGAAGTGCCCGTAGAAGTATGTCGGCGAGCGCAGCACCACCTGCTGAGGCGTGATCGACTCGAACGGCACGCTGATCCTGGCGGCGCGCGCGAAGTACTTGGCGTACTCCTCGAACTCGTTCCACAGCACAAGGCCCTGTCCGGCGAAGTGGTCGCCAACCTGGCGCATCGCTTCGACGCGAGCGGTCGGAGCGATCCGGTCATGACTGTAGGCGAGCAGGTCCGAGGCCAGGACCGCAAGTGACACGCCTGCCGCCAACAGCAGACCTAGCGTTCCGAGTCGACGACCACGCAGGCTGAGCAATCCAGCCACGCCCGCCAGCACCAGCGGTGGACTCGACATCGCGAGCAGCTTGCCCTGAGCGTAGGGGCTTATGCGCGGGAACACCACAAGCAGCACCAGCGCGATCGTCCCGACCGCCACCGGCACGCCAGCTTGCCTATGTCTCAGCGCCCACGCCACGCACACGACGAGCCCAAGCAGCAGCGCCACGGTGGCGATCGTGGTCAGCAGGCCCGCGTGCTGCGAGGCGATCGCCAGACGGTATTCGCCCGCGAGCCACACGCCGCTGACCTGGCTGAGCGGGAGCGGGCGCAACAGCTGCCCGAGCTGGATAGCCCCGATACCGGTGGCGCCCTGTCCGCTGCTCGCCACCGTGAAAAAGGCCCTGAAGGAGATCAAGGAGGGGATCGCTAGCACCGCCGCGAGGCAACAGCCCGCGAGGATCGGCCCAGCCCAGCGAAGGGTGGGGCGTTTGCGGTACACCAGTAGCACGCCCAACCCCACAAGGAGCACCAGGGCTCCCAGATATGGCACAGCGACCGCGTTGTATGCGGCAAGTGCGGCAGCGGCTACTACCGCCATCAGCACTGCGCCCACGTAGGGGCGAGCGAGGGAGATCGCCGCGTGCCCAAGCGCGATACCGGCGCACACGACCGCCATCAGGCCAATCTCCTTGATGTTTCCCTGCAACGCGTACTGGTAAGTGAGATTCGCTGCGACCGCGACGAACCCGGCGAGCGCCGCACGGCGAGTGCCGAGGACGCCACGCGCCACCGTCGCGAGCGCTACCGCACCAACGGCGGCCAGACTCGATATGAAGCCTTGATAGAGCACCGCCACGTCAGTGTCGGTCAGCCCGCTGAGCGTGCCCAGCAACGATTGCGTGCCGAGCGGATAGGCGTTGTTGAGATAGGACAGCAGGAATTCCCGCTCGCTCGACTGGGGGATGTTGCCGAGCGTCAACCCGTATCCCTTGATGTGGCTCGCGAGCAACATCTCAAAGGACGTGTCGTTGACGAAGTCATAGCCCGACCACGTCCAGTGCCCGTAGGCGATCACCGGCAGCATGTAGAGCACGTAAGCCGCGAGTCCCGCGACCCCGGGCCACCCAGGGTTCAGGCGGGCGCGCAGACCATCCTTGGCGAGAATCAGACCCGCAAGCCCCACCGCGACGAGCAGCACCATCGCGAGCGGATCGCCGGCGCCGGCGGCATATCCGGGAAAGATCAGCGCGATCGCCACGCACAGGCCGAGCGGCAACAGCAGCGCATTGCTCAGGCGCACACGCAACACGCGCTCCAGGGCAAGCCCGCAGCCCAGGCACACCAGCCACATGACCACGGGCACTCCGACGACGGCCATCAGGTCGCTGCGCACCGGTCTCCCCCTGATCTGCTTATGAGCTGCGACGCAACCCGAGGATGCTCAGCAAGAACGACGAGAAGAAGATCTGGATGCCGACGATCAACAGCGTGGCGGCCACAACCGCAAGATGTTCGTCGGCGAGCGAGCCGAAGCCGTGGGAGATCCACGTCCCGACGATGATCCCCCCCATCACGAGCCCCATCAGCACGAACAGGCCGCCCAGCAGCAGCCCGTGCTCCAGGCGAAAGCGCGCCCTCATCCGATCGAACCACGGGTCGCGCTCGTTCATGAAGTAGGTGCCATAAGCGTGCGCGCACAACCCGAGCGCGAGCACCTGCGTGCCCACGACCATCAGCAGGGCTCCACCGATCAGCGCATGAATACCCCAGGAACGCCCAAAGAAGTCCAAACCTCCCCCGACAAGCGCCACGATCAGCGTGCCGAGCCCGGCCAGCAGCATGCCCGGCACCACGAATAGATGCGTGGGGCTGTGCACGAGCAGGAAGCGCAGATGGCGCCACCCGTCGCGGAAGCTCGACAGCTTCGACTCGCCTCCGCGCGGGTGGTATTCGATCGGAAACTCCGCGATTCGCAGTTTCTCCTTGGAGGCGCGAATCACCATCTCCGAGGCGAACTCCATGCCCGTCGTGCGCAGGTCCAGGCGTGGGAGCACGTCGGTGCGCAGCGCGCGCATGCCGCAGTGCGCGTCCTTCACGCCGGTGCGGAAGAACAGGTTGAGCAGGCCCGTGAGGATCGGATTGCCGATGTAGCGGTGCAGCCATGGCATCGCCCCCGGCTGAATATTGTCCATGCGGTCGCCCATCACGAGCTCCGCCCCACCGTCGAGCTCGGCCACGAAGCGCGGGATCTCGTTGAAGTCATAGGTGAGGTCCGCGTCGGCCATCACGATGTAGCGCCCCCGCGCAGCCGCGAAGCCCGCCAGGTAGGCGCTGCCGTAGCCGCGCCTCGGCTCTGAGATCACGCGTGCGCCCGCCGCGCTTGCGAGCGCGGCCGAGTCGTCTTCGGAGGCGTTGTCCACGACAAGCACCTCACCGTCGATGCCCTTGCTCTCAAGCACCCCGCGCGCCGTGCGCACGCACTCCTCGATGTTCTCAGCCTCGTTCAGGCAGGGGATCACAACCGACACGAGTGTCGATCGTTGCTCCTCGACGGCCTCGCCTGCTGGAGGCCTGCTCTTCTGTGCGGTGCTCATTGTTTTTGTCGGTCCCGCGCCCGTTCCTCCGGGTTCGGCCTCAAGGACATCAACGCCTGGCAGACCGAAAAGTGGCGCACCCCTGCAAAATGGCGCGCTTTCAGGTTCTGGATGCTAGCGAACAGGGCGGAGGGCTCTGCATGCGCTCTCCCACTCGGAAGCTGTCCCCTCCGAGGAGGCTCGCTTCCTGGCAGTCTCCCGTGCGATGCGCGTGTGCCTGATCTACGACTGCCTGTTCCCCTACACGGTGGGGGGAGCCGAGCGCTGGTATCGCAATCTGGCCGAGCGGCTGGTGGCCGAGGGGCACGAGGTCACGTATTTGACGCTGCGCCAGTGGGAGCGCGGCGAGCGTCTTGACATCGACCCGCGCGTACGGGTCGTCACGGCCGGGCCTCGCATGGCGCTCTACACCGGCGGTCGCCGGCGCATCCTGCCCCCGCTCGTGTTCGGCTCCGGCGTGCTCTGGCACCTGTTGCGCCACGGCCGCCGCTACGACGTGGTCCACACCTGTGCCTTCCCCTACTTCTCGCTGCTTGCCGCCGCGCTCGCGCGACCGTTTGCCCGCTACGGCCTCGTCGCGGACTGGTTCGAGGTGTGGAGCGCCGATTACTGGCGCGGCTACCTCGGCGGCATTGGCGGGCGCGTCGGCGAGCTCGTCCAGCGCCTGTGCGCACTGGTTCCTCAGCGTGCGTTCTGCTTCTCTCAACTACATGCCGCGCGTCTGCGCGAGCAGGGCCTGCGTGGTCCGATCACAGTGCTGCGTGGTCTTTACGCCGGCTCCGCCGAGCCCCCCGCGCCGCGCGAGGCCGACCCGCTGGTGCTGTTCGCGGGGCGCCTGATCCCCGAGAAGCGCGTCACCGTCGGCGTTGCCGCCGTCGCGAGCGCGGCCCGTCGCATTGACGGCCTGCGCGGCGTCTTCTATGGCGACGGCCCGGAGCGCGAGGCGCTGGCAGACGCAATCGCCGAGCACGATGCGGGCTCGTTCATCTCCGCCCCCGGCTTCGCCGATGGCCAGCTCGTGGACGCCGACATGCATCGCGCCTTGTGCGTCCTCTTGCCCTCAGAGCGCGAGGGCTACGGCATGGTTGTCGTCGAGGCCTCCGCCCATGCCACGCCGGCTGTCGTCGTTGCCGCGCCCGACAACGCCGCCGTGGAGCTAGTCGAGGATGGGGTCAACGGCGTGATCGCACACAGCCCCGATCCTGATGCGATCGCCGCGGCTATCGTGCGCGTGCACGAGGCCGGAATGGGCATGCGCGAGAGCACGGCACGCTGGTTTGCGGAGAATGCCGAGTCCCTCTCGCTGGAGTCCTCCCTCGGGATCGTGCTCGAGAGCTACTCGTGCTGACGCGCGTAAATTCCTTCGATCACCGCGTCGACCGTCTCATTACGATGCATCGGCAAGTCGGCAAGCCGCTGAGCCTCGGTGATCGTGCGTTCCACCATCAAGGCAGTTGCGGCTCGCGCAAAGCGTGAGCTGTAGCCCACTTCGGCGGCCAGCGTCGTCCATGTGCGTCCATCGACATCCTCGATGTGTCGCGCACCGTCGAGACTCATTGCCAGTCGAGTAGTCAGTTCTGGGTAGACAGTGGTACTCACGAGGTCATACAGCGGAGCCAGGCTCGGAGCTCCTCGGTCATAAAGCAGTGAGAAGTTCTTGGCGTGTGCGTCGCAATTGCCGATCAGCCAATTGAGCACGAATGCCCTCCATAGTGTCTGGAGGTCCTGAGCAGGTACCGCTGAGCAGCGTCGAATGAGGGCGACCGTGGCAAGCACGGTCGGGCCGCCATCGGCTTGATACTTGTTATCCGACGGATAGCCAAGAGCCTGGCAGACATCCTCCTGATGCAATCGCCTAATCGGCTCCGCAGTCGGATCGCGGTCATAGCGGCCGACGATCAGGTATGGAGCACCGGAGCTGCTCTTGCGCTTCTGCACGGTGGCAACCGGCAAGCCGACTGCGCTTGCCAACTCCATGCAGAACGCCTCGTTGTCCACCAGCCCCGGAAAACGTGCCGGCTCCGGCTTGAGAATGTGACTGGTAGCCGCCGCGGCATTCAAAGGCAACGCCACACCACCTCGATCGTCGATGACCACTGGCAACTTCGGTTGACTTCCAGCCAGCGAGAGACGTATCCCCTCGGTCGGATTCGCCGCAAGCGGGCGCTGTGGCAGTTCGCTCAACAGACTGTCGACTTGCTTGCTGCTCAGTGGCCGGACGACCGGTGCCTGGGGCAGCTCGACTCCTGGCTCGAGCAGCGTGACCGCGCCGGCGCAATCGCCTCCCATCTCCTCCAGCAACGCATAGTCGTTGCCGGCCGATACCCCCAGGTTGCGGGCAAGCGTCTCGCGTGCTTCACCCTCCAAGAGCAGCCCACCGAATACAGCACGACAGAGAGCATGTGGATATGCGCTCTCCTGGACTGGCAGTGCTTGTGAGATCGCCGGCCCACGGTAGCCCGGGTCGTAGCGGAACTGCAGATTGCCGTTGCCCTTGCGAACCAAGCGTCCTACCCGGCGATCCAGGAGGTACACGATCAGCTCGCTCATTGACGGCGGGGGCGCAGTTCGATGTCAAGTCCCACTGAGCGCGCAAGCTCCATCGCGATCCCCAGACGCACGGTGATCTTGCCGGCCTCGAACTCGCCGACTACCCGGCGGTTCACTCCAGCAACTCCCGCAAGCTCTTCCTGCGTCAGACCCAGTTCACGACGCCTTACGCCGACGGCGCGTCCGAATTCGGCAGGTGTTTGGACAATCATGGTAGCGATCGGTAACATAACAGATCAAAGGCTATGAATGTCACCGATCAGTAACAATCCTTTGTGCTGGGACCATAAGTGATCGATCGGTAACATTGTCGTCTGCAAAGCCTCCATCCGGCCATAGTCGCCAACGCCCTCGCCGGTCGCGCCCCGCCACACGTGGTGGCCTCTCCTCAGCTGCCCAGCACCCGCCCATAGCTCTCAAGCGTCAGCCGAGTCGTGCGCTCCCAGGTGAACTCGCGTGCCCGCTCAAAGCCGTGCGCGCGCAGACGCTCGACCTCGGCCGGGTCTGACAACAGGCGCTCGAGCGCGGTTGCGATCGCGCGCTCGTCATGGGGATCGAACAGCAAAGCCGCGTCGCCCGCGACCTCCGGCAGCGAGGAGGCGTTCGAGCACGCCACCGGCACACCACGCACCATTGCCTCCAAGACCGGCAGGCCGAAGCCCTCATAGAGCGAGGGATACACGAACGCCTTCGCCACCTGCCACAACCCCTCGAACTCCTCCCCAGAGAGCCAGTCAAGGAAGCGCACGTCTCCCTCCACGCCCCCACTGCGCGCACGCTCGCGCAACTCGGCCTCGTGCGCGGTGGGATAGCCGGGGAGCACGAGCAGTGGACGGCGCTCGACTGGAATGCGCGCCAAGGCACCGATCAGCGCGCTCAGGTTCTTGTGCGGCCGCTTCGCGGACAGGCTCAGCGCGACGGAGCGCTCGCCGAGGCCGAGTCGCTCGCGCAGCTCGCGCTCGGGCAGCGGCTCGCACCGTGCCACCGTGCCGATGCCGAGCGGCACCACGTCGATACGCTCGGCAGGCGTGCCCAGCAGCTCGACCAGGTCGCGCTGCGTGCTGTGCGAATCGACAATCACACGGTCCGAGCGGCGCACCGCAAGCGGCACGAGCATGCGCATGCCGAGATCGCGGATGCCCGCGTGTGCCTCAGGAAAGCGCGCGTAGATCAGATCGTGGACCGTCACCACGCGGCGAAAGCGCCCCCAAGCCGGCGCGGTGCTGGCCAGGCTGTGCACGAGATCGACGCCCTCGCGGGCGGCCAGGCGCGGCAGGAGTGTCTGCTCGCCACGTACCCACTGCACTCTGTTGCGCGCATTGACAGGGACCGTTACCGCAGGCAGCAGCTCACCCCAAGGCCCATCTTTCGCCGCGGCGGCCTCACGGTTGATGAACGCGGTGAAGCGCACATCGGGCGCCGCCTTGACCAGCGCGGGGATCAGCTCGCGCGCCGCGACCTCCATGCCGCCGGTCTCGCCCGGCACGAGGAAGATCAGGTTGAGGCCGACGCGCATCGTCGAGCGGAGGCTAGCGAAGGACGTTCGAATGCTCCTGAGCCTTGCCCTTCCGGCTGTGGGCCCCAGAGCTTGACCCTTCCCTCTGGGGCGCCGCCTAGCGCAGCCGCGTGACCCGTCCCAAGTGGGATAGCGCCGGCACTTCGCTGCCGAGCGAGCGGGCCTGGACGAAGCCAGTGTGGGCGTTGATGACGAGACATAGGACCTTGCCCGGTGCTATCGGATGCCCACGGGGATGTGGCGCATTGATGTGAAAGTAACCACGCATGACAACCAGATCGACGACTTCAGTGCCTGCTGGAGCCGCGCTTGCTTTCGGTTCCATCACGCGCAGGGCGGCGGACAGCGAGCCCGTGGCCATCTCGATGCGCTTTGGGTGCGGGTCCTGGGACTCCTTGGCCTCCACGAGCGCGATGTGAAGCACATGCTCATGCGTCAGCACTGGATCCGTTTCCCGCGAAGCGGGATCGGCCGAGGCTACCTGGACTGCCAACGCAAGCCCAAGGATGGCGGCCAAGCCAACCACGGTCGCTCTTGTCGGCATGGTGACTTTCATCTAACAAATGGTACATGTTCATAGACCTCGTGCGGCGCGAGCAGCGGCCCCAGGTGAGCGCGCGGTGTAAGCGTGAGGTGCTGCCACTACGATGAGCCGCCAATGCGCGCTTCGATCGACGTGGTGGTGCCCGCGTACAACCAGTACCGGCTCACAAGCGACTGCCTGAGTTATCTGGCGCGCCAGAGCGTGCCCCACCGCGTGATCGTGGCGGATGATGACTCGAAGGACGGCACGCCGGAGAAGCTGCGCCGCGAGTGGCCCGAGGTGACGGTCGTGGAGCTCGGCTCCAACCACGGCTATACCGCGGCCGTCAATCGCGGTGTGGCGGCCGGCGAGGGCGAGTACGTAGTGCTACTCAACAACGACGTGCAACTGCACCCGGATTGCCTGGAGCGGTTGGTGGCGCCGATGAGCGCCGACCCCCAGCTCGGCTCGGTGGCGACGCTGATGCTCAGGCCCGAGGAGCACGCGATCGACAGCTTCGGTGTCACCGCCGACGCGACGCTCGCCGGCTTTGCGCGTCTGCAGGGCCACCCGACGGCGGATGCGCTCGCACCGGGACCCGTGCTGTGCGGCCCGGAGGGTACAGCCGGCGCTTACCGGCGACGCGCCTGGGAGCAGGCAGGCGGATTGGACGAGAGGATCGTGGCCTACATGGAGATCCTCGACCTGGCTCTGCGCCTGCGCACGGCCGGATGGGGCACAGTCGGGGCGCCGGACGCACGGGGCGTTCACCTCGGCTCGGCCACCTACGGGCGACGCTCTGCCAGGCAGCGGCATCTCGCCGGGTTCAGCCGCGGGTACCTGATTCGTCGCTACGGCGTGCTGCGCGGCCGGGCGGCCGCGCGCACGCTCGTCACAGAGGCGGCGGTCGTGGCGCTGGATCTACTCAGCTGCCGCGACGCGCAGGCGTTGCGTGGCCGCATGCAGGGATGGCAGGCCGCGAGCCCCTACGAGCCCTACGCGCAGCCCCCACGCGAGGCGATCGACTCGTCGATCTCGCTATGGGGATCGCTGATGCTGCGACGCGGCGCCTTGCGACCGTCACCACCGCTCCGATAGGCCCAACAGGCAGCGCCCATCGCTCATGCCGCGCTGACGAGTCAGGCCCGCTCTCCCCACGCGTCGCGCGCGAGCCGACGACGCAGGCCGGGCGAGGCGAGCTGCCAGTCCTCGGTGCGACGATCGCCCACGAGTAGGCCCTGCTGAGCGCCGCTGCGATAGGTGTGACTCTCAGGCCACTGGGTGAGGTCATGGGAGCTGCCCTCCCGATCCACGACCACCACGCGCCGCCCACTGTCGAGCACCTGACGGGTGATGCTGTGATGGCCGCTCTCCAGCAGATAGGTGGCGCGCTTGTCGAGCGCTCCCTCGAGCCCCAGGTCGGGCAGCGTGCTGCGCTCCAGCATGAAGGCGGTGGTGCGAATATGGGGGTTGGGAAAGCGGGGGTAGTCGCGTCGCATAGGGCGCAGCTGGGCGAGCTGGTAGGGCCAGAAGCGGGCCTTGCCTCGAATCCACTCGGCCTGGCTCTCCCAGCTTCCCGTGGCCCCCGCGATCCCCACGTCGGGCCCGTCCAGGGCATGCGAGAGGCGCGCAAGCCAGTCGTCGGCGAGGATCGTGCTGTAGGAGTTGAGAAAGCAAAGTCGCGAGCACGAGGACTCTCCTGCGGCGTGACCGTATGCCGCCAGGTCGAGCAGCGGGAGCTCGAGTGAGATCGGGTGGTGCTCGATTCGGGCGAGCTCTGCGCTGAGCGCATCCCGCAGGCCGGGCGAGGCAGCTTCGGCCTGCTCGACGCCGTTGAGCACGATCGTCAGCTCGTGCTCGATCCCTGCAGGGTGGGCTTCATAGGAATCGAGGAAGCGCCGCAGCGGAGCTGGCCCCAATGGGCCCCACACCAGATGGACGAGCCCGATCACCGACGCCCGGCGCGAGCCGCCGCCTCGAGCTGGGCCAGCGTGATCGCACGACCGCGCTGGAGGGCCCGGCGCTTGCGTAGCGCCGTCGGGAGCCCTCGCAGGGCATCACGCATCGCGCGCCCCCACACGCGCAGCTTGCGAGCGCGGATCGCGACATAGAGATTGCCGAGTTGCCCGCGCGCGATCGCCGGCGCGTGGCGTGCGATCGTCCCCGCGGGGAAGCACTTGACGATCAGCCAGATCGGGTTGCGCCACAGGTGGTAGCCGTTGAAATCGGTCATGCCCCGGCCGAGCGTGGCGCCCCCCCGGTGGTAGAGGACGGCGGTTGGCACATAGCGGCAACGGACGCCAGCGAGCTGAGCGCGAAAAGCCCAATCGATGTCCTCGTAGTAAGCGAAGTAGTCCTCATCGAAGCCCCCCACGACCTCAAGCGTCGAGCGTCGGTAGACCACAGCGCCGCCGCAAGGACCGAAGATCTCCTCTGAGGAGTCGTACTGCCCGGCATCGGCAACTCCGCGCCCACGGCGACCGCCGCCGCCGCGCCAGTCGAGCAGGTCTCCCGTCCCGTCGAACACAGTGCGCTCGGTGAAGTCGAGCATCTTGGGCGTGACAGAGCCGATCTCCGAATGGTTGCGAAGCTCCCCGACAAGCTCGGCCAGGCACTCTGGATCGAGTTCCATGTCACTGTTGAACAGGCCAACGTATTCACTGTCGGCTGCCGCCAAGCAGGCGTTCATTGCCGCGCTAACTCCGCGGCGCTCGTTCGTGTGAACTATCCGCACGCCGGGCCACTCGGCTTTGAGATAGGCCACTGAATCGTCATCCGAGCAATCGTCGACTACCACGATCGCGACAGGGCGAAGCGTCTGGCGTTGCAGTGAAGGCAACAGCACTTCCAAGAGGGCGCGACCGTTGTAGTTGGGTATCGTGACCGTCACCTCCGGGGCGCTCTCGTGTCGGCCCTCGCCGGCGTGCATCTCCCTCGCTTCAACGCTCATGCTGGACCTCGTGGATCTGCTTGTGCTCCCCACGCAAACCCGGCGAGCACACGGCGACGATCGAGGCTCCCGTTTGCGTAGATGCGTGTTTGGTTGTCGGCGATCAGCAACGCCTCTTGCTCGCCTTGCCAGAAGGTGCGGCTGAGCGGCCACTGCTCTTGGTCATAGATAGTGCCGTCGCGTGCGACGACGAGCGTGCGCAGTCCGCGCCTTTGAATTTGACGGGTAAGACTGTCACGTCCGCTCTCGAGCGCATAGGCGTCCATCTTGCGACTGATTCCATGCATTTGCAACTCCGCGAGGATGGCGCGTTCGGCCATGAATCCATTGGTGCGCATGTGACAGGCCGGAAATGCGGGAAAGCGCAGGAGCTGCTCCGGCATGGGACCGAAGGACTTCAGTGTCGAGAGGACGGATGTCGAGAGCTTGCGAGGGGACGCTGCAGCCTCGACAGGCGCCCCATCCGGGGACGTGCGCATCTGCTCGATTTCTGCATTGATGGCATTCATCTCGTCGCGAGTGACGCTTCTCTTTGGCAGGGCGCCTCGATAGGGGTTGGGCAGAAAGAGGGAATTCAAGACAGATGAGCGAACACTTGCCCACGATCCGGTGGCACCCACGAGTCCGACACCGGGTTGGGCGAGCGCATGCTGCAACTTCGCAAGCCAGTCGGGCGCAAGGATCGCGCTGTATGAGTTGAGAAAGCAGATGCGATCATGATCGAGGCGCTTGACGGCCTCGGCGTACGCCGTCAGATCTTGAACCGGCTCGTCGAGGTCCAGCAGACGATGCTCGATGCCATCCAGCTCAGCGCTCAGTGCCGAGCGCGCCTCGTCGTTCACATTGTTCAGTAGCAGGATGAGATCGTGCTCCATACCCGCGCGATGTTGCCGGTATGAATCGAGGAATCGCCGCGGCCAGTCCGCCCCGAGCGGCCCCCATACGAGGTGTACGACGGCAATCACCGGGGAGACTGTAGCGACGCGCCCTCTATGGCCAGAGACTCACGACTCGCTCGATCGCCATCTGCCGGTAATGCGCGGCAGGAGATCGAGCAGCTCGGGCGGGAAGGCCCGTGTCGCAAGCAGGCACACTCCGAATAGGACCGTCGAGATCACCAGGCGCACGATCGTCGGCACCCCGTTCATCGCCAGTGGCGTGAGCCCGAGCCCGGCGGCTAGCCCAACCTTGGGCAGCGAGCGCAACGATGGCCTCAGCTGCGGGCGACCCCTCACCACGGCCAGGTACTGGGCGATACCCAGCAGGATCTCGGCGATCGCTGTGCCGAGAGCGGCCCCTCGCGCTCCGTCGACCTGCACCAGCGAGGCGACCAGGATCGCGTTGAGGACGAGCGCCGAGACACTGAGCGCCAGGATCCTGCGATACAGGCCGAGTCCGAGCAGTCCGTTCGCCCACACGAGGCTCACGAACATCGCGCCAAGCCCGACGCCCTGCAGGGCGAGCACGGGCGCGGCCGGAGCGAATTTGGGGCCCCCCACGATCGCGATCGCAAGGGGAGCTCCCACCGCTATCGATACCGACACCCAGGCACCCACAATCAGGGCAACCTCGAAGACCCGTCCGAGGGAATAGCCAAGGCGGTCGTGATCGTCACGGGCGGCCCGCGCGAAGATCGGGAAGGCCGAGCCGGCAAGCAGTGCGGGAATGACTGTGAGAACTTCGATGATGCGAAAGGAGGCGCTGAAATAGCCGAGCTGAGTGCCATTGGACAGAGCCGACACGAGCAGGATCGACACCCGGAAATAGAGAGCCGACGCGGCGATGGCCGCTGAATAGGGAATCATCGCCCCCATGAACTTGCGCCAGCGTGTCCAGCTGAAGGTCGGCGCAAGCCTGCGAGTCCCACGGACGAGGACGACTGTCGCTATGAGCACGACGGCGCCCACGGGTATGGACATACCGAGGAACGGGAGTAGGGTTGCACCGGCCAGGACGAGCGCAACAGTGAGCAGGCTGGTGAGCAGCTGGCGGGTGAGATCCAGTGCGGCGACCCATCCGAGACGCAAGCCGACAACTAGTGGTAGGGAGAAGTTGTCCTGCGTTGCCTGCAGGAGCAGCCCGACGCAGGCGAGCGCAACCCCCTCGGCCAGCGTCGCCGAGTAGGCAACCCAGGCGATGGCGGTGACGACGATGCTTCCCATCACCGTGAGCGTGATCCTCAATCCGAGTAGGTCACGCGCCAGTGACCAGCGCTCGGCCGCGGGGCGCCGGGACATCTCGCGCAAGCCCACGGCCGTCAGCCCGAGGTCGGAGAAGGCCCCCACGATCGCCGCGAGCGTCAGGGCCTTTACGTAGTTGCCGGTTTCGGTGACGCCGAGGTGGCGAAAGAGCAGCGCCGCCGAGAGGACGCTGACAAGCGCGCCAACGATGTACCCGCCGACGCGCATCGCCCCGCCACGCATCGCCGCCGGCCCCGCGGCGGACGTCGAGAGCACGTCGTCGGGTCCGTCGGCCGCACTGGAGGCGAGGACGGCGATCTCATCGGATGGAGGCTGTGTGCGCGTGATTGCCCCGGGATGCTAGAACCCTCGCGTGATCTCACGCATAACTGGGCGTGCGCAAAACGCGCTACAGATGCTTCGCCCCGACAGCGCCCTGGTCGCGATCGCCGATGTGCTGAAGGGCGCGGTGGCACTCGAGCCGGGCGGGCCGAGCGCTCTGTTCAAGCGACACGGCATGGTCCCCGTGTACCCAAGGCTGGAGGCACTGGACACACTCGACTTCAGCGACGAGACACTTTGGTCGGGCGGGCAGGGAGCAAGCGGAGTCCGGCGCAAACTGATCGGAGAGGCGCGTCGACTGGAGAGCGTGAGCGACGGAGCCTACGACGCGCTGCTCGCCTCACACGTGCTCGAGCACCTGGCGGATCCGCTCGGAGCGCTGGGAGAGTGGCAGCGGGTTGTACGTCCCGGCGGCCACGTGTTGCTCGTGATGCCTCACTACGAGGGCACGTTCGACCACAACCGACCCGTGACTTCGGTGGAGCACATGCGCGCCGACGCCGAGCGGGAGACCGGAGAGGACGATCTGACCCATCTCGAGGAGATCATCGAGCTGCACGACCTGGCGCGTGACCCGGGCGCCCCCCACCGCGAGGCCTTCGAACAACGCTGCCGCGAAAACTTGGCGACCCGGGGAATGCACCACCACGTGTTCGATTCGCGCAGCGTGGTCGAGCTGTGTCGCGCGGCCGGGCTGGAGGTCATCGCGATGCGACCCAAGCCGACGTTCAATATCGTGTGCCTGTGTCGCGTCGGATCCGGGAACGGACAGGGGCTGGACGATCGCGAGCTCGCGAAGATCTTGGCGGAGAGCCCGTTCGAGTCTGACCGCGCCGCCGCCTGAGGCACGCAGCCGCCTGAGACTTCTGGGGTTGGCTCGGGCAGCCTGGCGGCTATTGTGCCCCGGCGCTCGGTTGAGCCTCTGTTATCTGGCGTTGCGTCACGGCGCACATATCCTCATCACGCTGCCAGGCCTGATACCAGGCGACGGTCCTCGCGATCCCTGCTTCCAACCCAAGCAGCGGCTCCCACCCAAGCCGCGCGCGCGCGAGCGAGGAATCGAGCTTCAAATAGCGAGCCTCATGCGGATGCGCTCCTGCATCGCGCTCCCAAGCCACTCCGCCGGGCCATAGCCCCGAGAACCGCTGAACGATCCACTCAACGGAGCGAGCGTCGTCGTCCCGCGGACCAAAGTTCCAGGCATGGGCGTACTCGGGCGACTCAAACAAGGCCTGGCAAAGCAAGAGATACCCAGAGAGCGGAGAGAGGACGTGCTGCCAGGGACGCACTGCCCCGGGATGGCGAAGTCGAAGCGTCTCTCCGGCGAGCGCGGCGCGAACGATGTCGGGAATCAGGCGGTCCTCCCCCCAGTCGCCACCACCGATCACGTTGCCGGCGCGCGCGGAGGCAACACGCGGCCCAGAGGGATCGGAGAAGAACGAGCGGCGATAGGCACTGGTGACGAGCTCCGCGGCGGCCTTGGAGCTGGAATACGGGTCATGGCCACCGAGCGGATCGCCCTCGCGATAGCCGCGCTCAGACTCTTGGTTCTCGTAGCACTTGTCAGAGGTGACGATGAGGACCGCGCGAACACCCTCGCACGCGCGCACGGCATCGAGCAAATTGACGGTGCCCATGAGGTTCGTCTCATACGTCTCGCGCGGAGCGGCGAATGACCGGCGCACGAGCGGCTGGGCGGCCATGTGGATGACGATCTCGGGCTGGGCACGAGCAAGCTCGCGCGCGAGAGCCACGGGGTCGCGGATGTCGCAAGCGACACTGTCGGCCATGCCCTCGCCCACGCGAGCGAGCGCATACAGCGAGGGCTCGGTCGGCGGGGCATTGAGCGAGAGCCCGATCAGGTGAGCTCCGAGGGACTGCAACCAAAGCGAGAGCCACGCACCCTTGAAACCGGTGTGGCCTGTGAGCAGCACGCGGCGTCCCCGCCAGAACGCGGGGTCCACGCTCGCAGATCTCGTGCGATCGCCTGAGTGGTGCGAGGACGTGGGCTCCACGGGGGGACCCTACTGGGCCCTCACGCCTCGGCAAGTGCAAAGCCTCACAGCAGATCAACTCCCGAGCTGTCACATGCTACGCTGTAGCACATGGAGATAGGAGTACGGGACCTTCGTAATCACACAGCGAGCGTGATCGATGCCGTCAAGGGCGGCGAGCGCGTGGTGCTGACCGTGAACGGCGAGCCGCTGGCAGACATCGTGCCCCATGGCGCGCGCACGCGCTGGCTTGCCGGCGGGTGGCTGCACGAGCGCTTGGCCGAGCGCGCTGCCGACCCTGGCCTGACGCGAGAGCTGGACGAGCTCGCCGGGCAGACCATAGACACGCTTTGAGCATCCCGGAGAGGGGCCTGCTGGACACATCGGTGTTCGTCGCCCGCGAGAACGGGCGTCCGCTCGGCGAGCTGCCCGAGCATGTGGCGGTGTCGGTGGTCACGATCGGGGAGTTGAAGCTCGGCGTGATCAACACGCAGGACGACGCAATCCGCGCCCGTCGCGCCGACACGCTTGCGCTCGCCAGAGCAGCCGACCCGGTACCCATCGGCGAGGCCGTTATGGAGGCATGGGCAGCACTGGTGGCTGACTGTCGCGCCGCGGGCGTGCAGCGCACGGTCAAGCTGATGGACGCACTAATCGCGGCGAGCGCTGTCGAGCGCGGACTGCCGGTCGTCACCCAGGACGAGGACTACGAGCAGATCGCCCGTGCCCACCCCGCGCTACGCGTGCACAAAGTGTGAGTCCCATCTCTCCGCGCTGGACAGTTCCTCGGCGACCTGGTGCGATTCCCGCTCTTCTTTGGATCGCCGCATATCCAGGCCAGCTTTGGGCCCTTCGAGGCTCACAACGATCCTGACGGGGGCGAGGGCAGTGCCGTTGAAATCGGGGCTGAGTCGGCTATCGACAGCGATCCGTACTCGTTTGTCCCTTATCGCGGAGGCGTCGTCGTAGCGGACGCCGCTGGTAACGACCTGCTCTTCGTGGCTCCCTCCGGAGCCATCTCGGTGCTGGCCGTTCTCCCCACCATTCCGGAGATCGCTCCGCCGGAAACCCTCGGTCCGGGCCAGACGAGCCCGGTCGAATACAGGCCCAGCCTGTACCTGACACCGTGGCGGTGGGACGCACACACCCTGGTGAGAGTTAGCGACTGAGCTCTTGGGGCCGTCGTAAGTCGGCGGGCCCAAGAGCTGGTGCGCACTACCTTCGTCATATCCGCCAGGCGCGTCAGCTTGGCGCGAGCACAGGAATGCCATGCTCGCGGGCACCATCCGCAAGTCGCTTGTCGTAAGTCATCAGGGCATCCAGATCGCCACCTTCGAAAAGACGTAGGGCAGTGGCGAGGTGAATCGCGTCAAGCGTGCCGACGATGGCCGGAGAGAGGGTCTCGGCGCTCACGAGAATGGCCTCGTCGAGTGGGATCAAGAGGACGTCGTCAAGAATCATGTCGGCCTCCACGAGGGCGTCCTCGCGGCGGCCGACGCGACGCAGCTCGACACGCAGAAGACGGCTGGCGATGGTCTGATCGAACTTGGCAAGGTCACGCTGAATCGCGACCTTGTCGGGCTCGTCGAGCATGACTCGCACGAACGCGCTCGTGTCGACGTAGACGCTCGAGCGCGCGTCCTTAGAATCGGTCACGGCGATCCTCGGCGAGGATCGCATCCGTCGTGCCAGCGAGCGCCGGGTGGCTACGGGGCGGGAGCTTGGCAATCGTCTCGAGGAGATTGCCCTTCGGGATGGTGGCCCCGTACTTGTCGGCCAACTTGAGGTAGTAGGGATCGACACCGGGATGCGAGGGCACGAGCCGCGCGACCTCATGCCCTCGCTCGGTTACCGTCAGCGTCTCGCCCTCCTTGACCCGCTCCAAATAGCGGCTCAGGTTCTGGCGAAGCTCGCGGACTCCCACTGTCTTGGCCGCGGATGTCGAGTGCGTGCCAGCCATTGTGCGTCATAATGTAGCACAAGAGTGCTGCGCTTATAAACGTCGGCCGTCAGCGCTGCAAGGCATCTCGCGCAAACTCAACCAGTTGACTGGCACGACGCAGTGCTGTCGTACGGTCCTGGCTGGAAACGTTGAGAAAACTGTAATGAGCCTTGTCCTTGAGGCCCACAAGTCGCTCAAAATTATTCGCGGCACTCTCACCGCCGGGCGTGACCCGTCGCAGGAAGACAGCTGCGTCTCGGTGCTCGGGTCCCCGCGAGCTTTCGCCGAGCGCCTTGCAACACGCGGCGTCTGCAGCCGCTATGCCGGCGAGTACGGCAAGGCCCGTGGCGACGTTGTGGGACTCGAAGGTGTCTTCGCTCGCAACGAGCTCCGCAACCTCTAGATACTTCGACGCATCCCCGAAGCGCTTGCGAGCATCAGCCGCGTCGCACCTACGAGAGCGGAGGTCCGCACCACGATTCATTGCGCCGTCAGCAGCTCACGCAGCGGCTTGCCGGCTAGGTCGATGCCGTCGCGTTGGAGATCCCGCAATACAGGCGGACTCTCGATGAGCATCCGCTGGATGTCACCCTCAGCGAAGTCGATGACGCTGGCGTGATTGCCGGTAGAGAGAAGGACTGTGTCGCTGAGACTCGCGAGCTGCTCGCCCCAGATCACGTCCTCAGAGTCAACATCGACAGGCCGAACAAGGAACAGATCGATGTCACTCTCTATGCCACCATCGGCTCGCGCGGCGGACCCAAATAGCGACGCGTGCGCTGGCTGTTGATCCCAGGTCACGAACGCACTACGCAGGCGAGTGAGGAGCTCAGTGCGGATGCCGGCCAAGGCCTCGGCGACGGGAGCTGCCACATGCTTGCGGTTGAGGGTGTAGAGCGCGGCCGGAGGCGCCTCCAATCGCGTGATTAGGCCTTGACGCACGAGACGACCAAGTGCATCAGCAACCCCTGCCACGGAGCGGCGTTGTACGAGCCGCGTAACCCCACGGCCCGTAAGCGGGTGTGTGGTGCCGGCAAGCACAACTAGAACATCTCCATCAACGGTGGGGGCGATCGCACTGTAAGGGTGAGACAAGTCCATTGCAGTGTCCAGAATACCATACGATTGTCTTTTCTGCCAGACATTTGTCATTTATACAAGACAATCAGATCGTTCACCGCTCATGCACCAAGACCACGTTCGACGAGCCCACGCCATACGGGAAGTCGGCCTCACGGGGCGAGAGCGCCCGGAACTGGTAGGAGATCGGCCCGGCGAGGCGGAAGCGGTAGGTGGCTCGATAGCGACCGTGGGCGCCGGTGGCGAGCACCTGAAACTGGCGCCAGGAGCCGCCGAGCGTGCGCGCCTCGAGCACGAGCTGCTTGCCCCCGGGCGGCAGGGGCGCGCCGCGTAGAGTGCCGTGGAAGACGATCGTGCCGCCAACGGAGGTGCTGCGGGGCGTGACACTGAGCGCGAGGCTCGCGGGGATGGTGAGCGATAGCGCGGCGGTGATGTCCGGCACAGCCTGCCCCGCATGGCTGCTGTAGGCGACCGTGATCCGGCCCGAGGGTGTGCCGGCCGGGAGGCGCAGGCGAAAGCTGCCGTTGGCGGCGGTGCGGAGGGAGGCGAGCGTGCGCGTGGGGGCCCGCTCGTAGGCGGGCGTGTCGAACATCTGAACGAGCGCGCCGGCAATCGGCATGCCACCGGGCGCGGTGAGCTGCCCGATCACGGTTTGGGCGTGGCCGTAGCTACCGGCGAGGGTCGCCCGGGCGGTGGCGGCCCAGTGCACCCGCAGCGCGGCGACGGCGGAGCCGTTCGTCCCATTGGCACTCAGAGGCTGGGTGGTTGGGGTCGGATTGGCGAGGGTGAGAGGACTGGGACTGGGATTGGGATTGGGGGATGGGTCGTTCTGGACGGTGGACGGAGGGGCTTGCGAGGGAGGCGACGACACGGGCGGACTGGCCGGGGGATCGTTGAGAACCGTAATCTTGCGGTCGAGCGCGACCGTGGAGTTGCCCGCGGCGTTGGTGACCGTGACAACGAGATGGTGCGGACCATCGGTGAGCGTGGTCGTGTCGAGGGGAAGATCGGCGCTGACGCTCGAAGGGCACGGCTGCAAGTAGAGGAAGGCGGGCAGCCCGTCGCTGGTCTGACCGACGTCGTGGCAGCGACCAGAGTTTTCGTCGAGCACGGTGCGCCCGAGTTCGACGCCATCGACCGTGAACACCGCCTGGTAGACGCCAGAGCCGGAGTCCTGCGCGTGGAGCGACAGATCGGCGGTGCCAGTGAGCGTGGCGGCGGAGGCGAGTTCGCCTTCGACGTCAGAGACAGTGGGCTGGGAGGTCTGTTCGAGCGTGAGGTCGGCGGCGTAGAGGTAGACGACGGCGGCATAGCCATCGCTGTCGCCTTTGCCGCTTGGGCATACGAATTTCGCGCTGCCGCCACACGACACATTCACGTATAGGTGCGCACCGAGGTTTTCCGGAAGCACAGTAACGAGGTTTGACGGCGACATAGCGCTAGTCGTACTGCCAACGCCCGTCGGACATCCGAACTCCGCAACGCACTGATCTATGACGTCGGCTTCAACGTCCTGATTTTCGGGTCCAGCGAGCCAAAACTCATAGGTGGCATTAGTCGCCCACCCTCCGTCAGCGTCACCTGCACGCCATAGCTTGGCGGCAGCAATGATCGAGCCTGTCGGGGCACTGAAGACCCAGCTCCCACTGTCTTTTTCAACTTCATGGGTCTCGCCATCGTTGAGCCCTACGACAAGCGCACCATCCGTAGGACACGTGTCTTCCAGGGAATCGGACGTATTCGACTTCATTTCGCTCCACCCATCCGCAGGAGCAACCTCCCCATCGGGCATCCGGCAGCTATACACGTGGTACTCCCCCGCCTGCGCGCTCCTCGCCGCCCCGCCCGCCACCGCGAGCGCACACAGCGTTGCCATCGCCACCGCCACAAGCGTGGAGCGGCCGGTCGTGTTTCTCATCCAGAACATGCCTCAGATTCCTTTCCGATCGGGTTGCACCGGCGGCGGCTAGCACCGCCGTCTACCCCCATGTCGCTGGGTAGCCGCTGCTCACCCCCCTGTCAATTGACTGCCATCAAGTCTCTATCGGGCCACCATGCTGGATAACCGGAATCTTCGGATGGTCAAAATCAACGGATGTTCGGGTCGATTCAAGTAGGCCGTAGCCTGGTTCCACGAGTCGGAAGCGCACGAGCAGAAGCAAGAGCGTGGCGTCCTGTAAAGTCCCATTCGCTGTCGGGTGAGGATGGGCTATAGATGACGGCTTCCGCAAGCAATCAGGCAGTTTCCAAGAACCAGTCCCCGCTCAAGGGGGCCGTGCTGGGCCTGCTTGTCCATGGACCGAGCTACGGTTACGAGCTGGCAAACAGGCTGGAGCGCCAGCTGGGCCCGAGCTGGTCGATCTTCCGTCCGAGCCTCTACCGAATGCTCAAGAAGTTGCAGACGGAAGGCCTCGTCTCCTCTGAGTCCTCTGAGGAGACAAGCTCAGCTCGGATCGTCTACAGCGCAACAGACCTGGCTGAGGCCGCGTTCGTTGCCTGGATGGGCAGCTCCCTCCCCCTTGAGCAAGCGCAGTTACAGCTGCAGGCTCGGATGGTCGTGGCACGGCAGGAGGACCTGCCGAGACTGCTCCTCGCGCTGAATGGCCATGAGCGCACGCTGTTCGCAAAGCGCGCTGAGATCCAGGCGGGCTTGCCAGCGCAGCAGTCCTTGCGCGCCGCGATGATGTTCTTGGTACGCGAAGCGTCGATCCAGCAGATCAATGGCGAGCTGCTCTGGGTAGACATGGCGCGCCAGACCATTCGCGCCCTGATTGGGTCGTAGGTTGGTGCGGGGATAGCGCCGTTGCTCTCACTCGCGCAGGTGACCAAGCGTCACGTCGACGGACGGCGCGACACCGTGGTGCTCGACGACGTCTCGCTTCAGATCGACGAGGGCGACTTCGTGGGGATATGGGGACCGAAGCGCTCAGGCAAGTCCACCCTCTTGCGCGTGATGGCCGGGATCGAGCGGCCCGACTCGGGTGAGGTCAGCTTTGCCGGTCGTGTACTGCAAGCCATGTCTGCTCGCGAACGAGCACGACAGCTGCGCCGTGGTGGGATCGCGCTCGTCAGCTCGGAGTGGCGCACGCAAATCGTCCGCCCCGTGGTCGAGCTTGTCGCCACCGCCTGCGCAAGCGACGGCACGCCGATGTCCGAAGCAAGGAATCGAGCGCGCAAGGCCCTCTTGCGTACCGACGTCGCCGAGTGCGCCGATGTGTGGGTAGATCAGCTCACGCTTGGGGAGCGGTTGCGTGTCGTACTCGCGATGGCACTCGTGCGCGAGCCGCGCCTGCTGCTCGTGGACGAGCCGGCGGTGCTACCGAGTCCGCTGGAGAGCAACGAGCTGTACACGCTGCTGCGGTCACTTGGCGAGGACAGGCGTCTCGCGGTCGTGATCGCCTCGGAGAATCTCGCGGCTACCTCCGGAGCTCTCCGTACGATGGCCATCTCCGGCGGCGAAGTGCGCTCGATGGATCAAGACGGCGTGATCGTGCGGTTCCCCGGTTCGCCCGCTCCGGCGGCGCCGCGTGCCAACGACTCGTTCCCATGAGCGCCCTCGAGCTGCGCGAGGTGGTCAAGCACTATGCGACCGGCGAGGAGGTCGTGCGGGCAGTCGATTGCGTATCGCTGACCGTCGCCTCCGGAGAACTGGTGGCGTTGTACGGCCCAAGTGGATCAGGCAAGACAACCCTCCTGTTGATCGCGGCTGCGCTACTCGAGCCTGATAGCGGCAGCGTCTCGTTTGACGGGCGAGAGATCTCACATCTGTCGGCACGCGAGAGCGCCCACTACCGACGCGATGACGTGGGCTTCGTCTTCCAGTCCTTCCATCTACTGGCGGGTGCCACCACACTCAACAACGCCGCCCTGAAGCTCATGGCGGGAGGTTCGAGCCTGCGCGAGGCGAAGCAGATCGTGCGGCCCTGGTTGGAGCGGGTGGGCCTCGAGCACCGTATGGACTACCGTGCGTCACAGCTCTCCATGGGCGAGCGTCAACGCGTAGCGATCGCCCGAGCACTCGCCGGCGGACCGCGGCTGCTGCTCGCCGATGAGCCAACAGGGAACCTCGACAGCCGGCGCACGCAGGAGGTCCTCGGGTTGCTGCGCGACCTTTGCCATCAGGAGCGGATTCCGGGATTGCTGGTCACGCACGACCTGAACGCACAACGCTTTGTCGATCGAGTGCTCACGTTGAGCGACGGGCATCTCACCGATGGACTCGATGCGGATTTGGAGCGCACACTGGCATGAGGCGCAGGGCGCCGACTATCCTCGGCTTGAGTATCGGCCTGCCGTTCACTTTGTACGCGTGGCGGTTGCGGACACGCGCGGCACAGGAGCTACTTGCGGCCATCGGGATCGCGGTCGGTGTGGCACTCGTATTCGGCGTGCTTGTGGCAAACACAAGCATTGGCGGCTCCGCCAGAGGGCTCGTCCATCAGCTGATCGGCTCGGCCCAACTCCAGCTTGTCGCCCGTTCCCAGGAAGGCTTCAGCCAACGAGTGGCACACCAAGTCGAAGCGCTGCCAGGAGTGCGAGCGACATCCCCCCTGCTGCGAGAGAACGTCGTGATCGCCGGGCCGGATGGCAGCGAGCCGATCCAACTCATTGGCGCGACGGTCCGCCAGATCTCGTTGAACCCGCCAGTTACGCGCGACCTTGGCTCCGGCGCCACAAATCTGATCTCTGACGGAATCGGGCTCCCGTCGAGCGTCGCGAAGGCGATCGGCGCCCGTCCAGATGACACAGTGACCATAGGTGCCAATGGCAAGCTGCAAACGGTGGGCATTAGTGCCGTACTCGGCAGCCAGACGGTCGGTGCGGTCGCCGACAGCCCGGTTGCCATAGCGCTCCTGCCCAAGGCACAACGACTAACAGGCCAGGCCGGGCGCGTGACGAATGTGCTCATCGAGACAGAGCCGGGCACAGAAGCAATGGTGGCTGGCGAGCTTAGACGCATCGCCGCTGGACGAATCAACGTGACCTCGGCCGATAACGAGCTTCGGCTGCTTAGCACCGCAGCCAAGCCCAACCAGCAATCGACAACTCTCTTTGCGGCTATCGCTGGGATGGTCGGGTTCCTGCTCGCTCTCAACGCGATGCTCCTGACCGTGCCCGAACGCCGGCGGCTCGTAGCCGAACTGCGTACATTCGGCTATGACCCTGCACAGATCGTCTTTTTGCTGATGGTGCAGGCATTGGCGCTCGGCATTGTCGGGTCGCTAATCGGAATCGCCCTCGGAGACTGGCTCTCTCACGCGCTCTTCGGAGGGATACCTAGCTATCTCTCTGCGGCATTCGCGATCGGCGAGACGCAGATCATCACGACCTCCACGGTCCTTATCGCAATAGGCTGCGGCGTGTTCGCTGCGCTCTTGGCCTCGGTGCGCCCTCTCCTTGACCTCCGGCCTCAGCGCCCCATGGACATGGTGATGCACCAACAGGGCGAGGCAGGGCAGAGCATCCCCACGCGCACAATGAGCGCCCTCGCCGCAACCGGTGTAGCGCTGGTCCTGATCGTGACTGTCGTGGCATTGGCGATACCTCGGTTGACGATCGTTGGAGGAGCGCTGCTCGCGATCGCCGCTGTCTGCTTGTTGCCACTCGCATTTAGAGCCGTTATCGCTGCTCTGCGACCTTTTTGCGAACGCTCCAAAGGAGTTCTACCGATCGCTATCGTCGAGCTTGAGGCAACCGCAACACGGTCCGTGGCAGTTGCGGCGATAGCAGCCCTCGCTGTCTACGGCAGCATCGCTATTGGTGGCGCTAGAACCGATCTGATACGTGGCCTTGAAACCGCCATTGCTCAGTACGAGGGCACAGCAGACATATGGGTCACGACTGGGGCCAACGTCTTCAATACAGACAGCTTTCACGCCGATGGCATTCAGTCGGCTATCGCTCGCGCGCCGGGCATTGCTTCTGTGCGCTCCGATCAGGGCGCTCTACTGGACGTCGGCAATCGTCGCCTGATGATCCGAGTGCATAGTGCCAGCACTCCGGCCATCATCCAGTCGAGTCAGTTGATAGAAGGTAACCTCATACAAGCGAGCAAGTTGATTCGTCGTGGGGGCTGGGCGACAGTCTCCCAAGGGTTTGCCAACGAATTTGGCTTGCACGTCAACGACCACTTCTCCCTGCCGACGCCTTCCGGCTCGCTACGACTTGGGGTAGCGGCCATCACAACAAATCTCGGGTGGCCTGTCGGCGCTATCGGACTCACGACCGCGGACTACATACGCGGTTGGCATACGATGGATCCCAGCGCATTTGAAGTCACTCTAAACCCAGGAGTGACCTTGGCGACGGGAAGGCGTGCGGTGCGCTCGGCACTGGGACCGACCTCAGCCCTTAGCGTCCAGACCTTCCGCGAACGAGAAGCCCAAACCGACCGTAGCGCGCGCCAGGGCTTGAGTAGCCTTGGCGCGATATCGACGCTGCTGCTACTTACGGGCGCGCTCGCGGTCGCCGCCTCGCTCAGTGCGACGATCTGGCAGAGACGAGCCCGCCTTGCGGCAATGAAGACCTGGGGATACGACTATCTTCAACTGTGGCGGTCAATACTGCTCGAGAGCGCGATACTACTTCTCATTGGCTGTACCGAGGGAGCGATCCTTGGGCTTTGCGGACATGCGCTCGCCGACCGTTGGCTGAGATTGACAACCGACTTTCCGGCGCCATTCGCGATTGGTGGTTCACAGGTGTTTTTCACATTGCTATTGATCGTCGGGATCGCGACGGCGGTAGTCGCTGTTCCGGGCTTCTCGGCAGCGCAAGTGCCGCCCAGCGTCAGTTTCCAGGAGTAATGGCTACGATGGTGTCTCGCGTGGGGACGATTCAAGCGTCGCGGCAAATGGCTGCAAATGGATCATCCGAGCTGCGGTGCTCGCTCGCGCAGCTCATCGCTATTGGTTGAGCGTCTTCCCGCGCGCACGGGCCGAACTGGGTGAATGGCGCCGCCGCGCGGCTCAGATCCCAGACCGCGTGTTGCGGGAGGCCGCGCTCGAAGCCCTACGCACGAAGGGCGATGCACTTGAGGGCGCCGTTGCATTCGCAGCGTTTACCCCCACGCCCATGCGCCCAACGGTCGTGCGTGCGATTGTTGCCTTTGAGATCGCCTTCGATTATCTGGACAATCTCGTGGAGCTCCCTAACCGAGACCCCATCGCCAACGGCCGCAGCCTTAACGAAGCTCTGTGCGTAGCCGTCTCGCCCGGCATCCACTCTCCTGACTACTACAGAGATTACCCTCGCCGCCAAGACGCTGGCTATCTAGAGGGGCTCGTTCAAACTTGCCAATCCGCGGTTGGCTCGTTGCCTTCATTTGTCGCTGTCGCCGAGCCAGTGCATCGAGCCCTCTCCCGGATAGTGACCTACCAGAGCCTCAACCACGGGGACGCAGATCGTTCGCACGACGCCTTCGAGGCGTGGGCCCGCTCGCAGACCGTGCCCGGAGCAGATCTGCGCTGGTGGGAGGTAGGCGCCGCCGCCGGGTCGCAGCTGTCGGTGCTCGCGCTCATCGCCGCGGCAGGAGACCCGGCCATGCGTCCAGCTCACGCCACCACGCTGGAGCACTCTTACTTCCCCTGGGTTGGGGCTCTCAGCACGCTACTGGACGGTGTGATCGACCAACGCCGGGATAGCATGGAGGGCCAGCGGAGCCTGATCGATAACTACAGCTCTCCAGAGGAGACATCTAAACGCCTGAGGATGATCGCTGTGGAGGCGCAGCATGCGATCCGTGCGCTTCCTGACGCCGAGAGCCACGCGCTTATCCTCGCCGCGATGGCGGCCTTCTTCCATTCGACACCGCAAGCCGCGGCGCCTGAGGTTGGCCTAACCACGCGAGCGGTTCTCGATGCCCTGGGGGCGCAAACGATTCCCGCGCTTATTTTGCTTAAAGCGCGGAGAGCTTTGACGCGCAACCTGCCAGCCTGAAAACTATCCCACACTTATCCCGATGGCGCCCATGAACAGGTAGCCCGGATACTAGTTTCACGGCCTCTAGCGCCCGCCCACCAAATACAGCAACATCAACCGGGTGGATTCATGTTATCGGAACCCCCAAATGCGCCGAGCGATCTGCCGTGAGGCTTCCTCTCAGCACGATGCCCAGACACTGGCCAGCCTATCCTTGAGTCGTGACCCAGGCCCCCAGGACTTGGCTCCATTCGGTACGGCCTTGGCGATTCGTCCGCTCGACACGGATGTCCTGGCCGCGCGGCGAGAGGTGGTCCTCGCGAATCGCCGTGCGCGTAAAGCGGCCAAACCGGCGTACGTCAACACGGACGCCTCCTGGCGTGCCGGCCTCGCCGGACTCGCATACGTCGGCGCGCTGGGCACCCGGATCGAGCTCGTGGCCTGCGCCGACAACCACGTGGGGGAGTATCTCGCGCTGTTGATGGCGATGGAGGATGCCGAGGCGTGCTTGGCTGGTCGAGTCGCGTTTCGCATGGATTCGCAGACCGTCGTAAACCTGCAAAGTGGCAGAAGCAGACAGTTCGAGCGCCCACGCGACCAAGTTAAGCGGTTGCTCGCGCGTCACCCCGAGTGGACACTCCTGCTCGTGGAGGGCAGCCGCAACAGGATTGCCGACCAGCTCTCCCGACGACCGTTCAAGCAAGCTGACGTGAGTGCAGACGCGCTCACGGTGAGCACGCGATGGCACGGAGAATAGAGTCGCGAACATGCCTGACGATCCCACTCTCTCGATCCGTCCCACACCGGAGCCGCGGTACTCGCGCTCACTGGAATATGGCGTCGCGATACTCAGATGCTTCATAGCCGATCGTCCCGTGTTGCGCCTTAGCGAACTTGCCGAGATGGTCGACATCAGCCGCTCCACCACCCACCGCTATGCGTCAACGCTCGTCGAACTTGGATGCCTGGAGCAAGATGACAAGCGCCGCTATCGCCTCACCCACCATGCTGCCGGACCGGGCACGGCCGCCGTCGAGACGGTCCGATTGGAGACTCCCACGGCCGTGAAGACCCTCGAAGACCTGCGCGAGCAGACAGGGCATACCGTCAGCATGGGCGTGCTCGACGGAACGCGCGTGCTCTACACGCACCGCCTCTTCGCCCACGGGCTGGGCCAATACGAGGCAGACCTCGGGCTCGGCGTTGGCGCACACATTCCCGTGCATTGCACCGCCATCGGCAAGGCCCTCCTGGCTAGCCTCAGCGCACCCGACCAACGCGAGGCGCTTGCGGCTCTCACGCTCAAGCGCCGCGGCCCCAACACGATTACGAGCAAGCGGGCATTGGCGGAGGAGCTTGCGCGCATCCGCAGCGACGGGCTAGCCCCATGCGACGAAGAGCAAGCACCTGGCGTCCTGTCCCTCGCCGCGGCAATCTCCCATCCGGGACGCTCCAAACCGATGGCGGTGAGCGTAGACGTCCCCGCTCAGCACTCCACTATCAAGGCAATAATCGCCAAGCTCGGCCCACACATGAAGGCCGCAGCCGAGCGCATCTAGCTCGTCCGCCTGGCCATCAGTCAGCTCGCCTACGTGCCGAAGCGAATCGGAAGCTCGGCCAAGCCGTAAATGCCGAGGATGCTCTCGAACACCGGCTCGCCATCAAGCTCCAGCCGCGGCATCTTGCGAGCGAGGAAGCCCAACGCCTCCTCGAGCTCCAGCCGAGCGAGGTTCGCGCCAAGGCAGAAGTGCACACCCGCGCCAAATGTAAGCGCCCGCGCCCGCGGGCGCTTCAAGGTGATGTCGAATGATTCAGCGCTCACCCGGGCCTGTGCTTCCTCGCCGGCTGACTTGCCATTGCCACCGCGCCCGCCATGGCCCACTCCATCCCCATCCGGCAGATCGCGGTTACCTGTGAACGCGCACACCATCACCATCGTGTCCTTTGGAAAGGTAACGTCGCGATAGGTCAGCTCCTCGATGGTGATTCGCGCCGTGAACGGAGTGATCGGCTCGTAGCGCAACGCCTCCTCGACCGCGGCGCCCGCAAGCGAGGGGTCCGCCACAAGCGCCGCCCACTGCTCGGGGCGTTCGCCGAGCAGGCGCACCGCATGAGCCAGCTGGCTCTGGGTCGTGTCCACACCGCCGATCAATACGTTCAGCACGAGGTTCACGCACTCCTCCTCGCTCAGCTTGTCGCCCTGCTCCTCGACCGCGAGCAGCGTCGAGATCAAGTCGTCGCCTGGATCCTCGCGTCTGGCGGCAAGCAGCGCACGCGCATACTCGTAGAACTCCGCCACCGCCTGCTCGATCGCGGGCCGCTCGTTCGTCATGCTCGCCGCGTCGAACTGACGCTGGATCCAGTTCGACCAGTGATGCAACCGCGGCGCGTCCTCTAGCGGCGCCCCCATCACGGTGGCAATCATCTGCGAGGGATAGGGCTTGGCGAACGCCCCCACGAACTCACAGCGGCCGGCTGTCTCCACGGGAACGAACAGCCCATCCAAAAAAGTGCGCATCGCAGGGCGCCAACGCTCCACGGACCGCGCCGTAAGCGCCGGGTTCACGAGGCTGCGCAATCGCGTGTGGTCGGCGCCGTTGACGTGCAGGATGTTGCGCCTCATCTCCTCCCACAGCGGGCCCTCGCTTACGTCGAACAGCTCGGCGATCTTCATACCCGGGAAGATCGCCGAGCGTGTCCGTAGGAAGAACTCGCCCGCCTCGCGGTCGAGCACCACGTACCCGTACGGCCCAGCCGCCAGCCACCCCTCGGCTGCCAGCTCGCGCATGGCCGTGTGAAAACGCTCCCCCGTAAGCTCGGGGTCGGTGTAGTCGAAGCTACCCAGCTCCAGCTCCCCGACGAGCGCCATGACAGAGAGGCTACTTCTTGGGGTGCACCGTCTGCTTGAGGCTCGCTCCGGGGGTGAACTTCGGGGCCTTGGACGCTTTGATCTTTACCTTCTCGCCCGTGCGCGGGTTGACGCCCTGGCGGGCTGCGCGCTTGACCACGGAGAACTTGCCGAAGCCCGTGATAACGACCTCGTCGCCTTTCTTCAGCGTCTTGCCGACAGTGGTCAAGAACGACTCGACCGCACGTCCGGCATCCGCCTTGGAGAGACCGCTGTCGCCGGCGATCGCCTCGACAAGCTGGCTCTTGTTCATGGAGTGCTCCCTTTCGATTGTGTGACTGACAGGTGGCGCAGACTAGCGTGCCCGCAAGCGAACTGGCTTGAGCGTGCGGCGTAGCTGCTCTCGCATCAGCCCCACACCCCGCCGCGGAGCAACCGCTGCGCACCCGATCGCCGCGCGCGCCTTCTCGTCGGAGAGGGCCGTGTTCGCAGGCAACTTCAGGTGCGGATCCTCGCCGCAGGCCTGCAGGAATGCGGCATTGGTGCCGTCTCGAACAAGCTCCGGCGAGCACCCGAACGCCCCTGCCAGCAGCTCCAACCACTCATGGCGTCCGAGCGACACGGGGCCGCCCATGTTGTAAACGCCTTCACATCCCTGCGCCACCAGCTCGCACACGCGCTGCGCGTAGTCCCACGCATACGTAGGCGAGCGCTGCAACCCCGTCGGCGTCGGTAGCGCGTTGTGCTCTCGCAGCCGTCTCACGAATCGGAGCGCCGTGCCCGAGTGCTCCCACACGTGTCGATCGCGCGCCTCGGATTGGTGGGCATGGGGCGAGTGGGCATCGCGCGGGTGGGCATGAGGCAGGTGAGCAAGAGACAGGTGGGCATTCCCATCCACAGGTCGCGACACATTCACGCCGTACACATCTGAGGGCCGCGTGATCAGCCAGTTCACGTTCGAGCGCATCGTCGCTTCCTCACACGCTAGCTTCGAGCGGCCATACGCATTCACCGGGTCTGGTAGATCGCTCTCGCTGAAGCGCAACCCCGCCGGGCGATAGCCGCTGTGCACCCAATCACAGGACACAAGTACATATCGCGCGCGCACCGCCCTGGCCGCAGCAAGCGTGTGCTCGGCGCCAACATAGTCGAGCTGGGCGATGTACGGCTCGTGCTCGAAGCGGCTCAGCGCCACCCCGCCGGCCGCGTGCACGACCACGTCGGGCTCGAACTCCATCGCGATCTCCACGCACCCTTTGCGGTCTGCCATGTCTACCCCGACGGACTGCACCCCCTCCAAGTCCACTGCCTCGTCGCGAAAGCAGCCGAGCACGTCCCAGCTCTGCTGCGCGGCCGCGGCCGCCACGTTCGACCCGATCAGGCCGCTAACCCCTGTCACCAAGACCCGCATTTTGATACACACCGTCTCGTTGCTGTCAACTGACGGTAGCACCTTCGCTGCCGCGCGAGCCCTTGATCCTCTTTTCCCGCTTGCGCGGGAAGGGCATGGGCAAGCCCTTTAGGGCAAGAACGCGTTCGTGCCGTAACGCGACGGTGTGACCGGCTCGTGGATCAGGCCGGCGCCCAGCATCCACTTCGACATCGCCTCAACGTTCGCGGCCTGCAACGTCCCGAAGGGGAGCTTGTGGCCAGTCGCGAACAGCGGCAGGTACACCTTTAGCGATGCTGCCGTCAGCTTGCGCGGGAGCGTCGGGTTGGCCGCCTCCAGCTCCGCGAGGCTGCGTGACGGATCGGCGAGCGTGTCCTCGTAGCCGTGCACCGTGGCCGCCACAAAGTCACGTACGAGCTGGGGGTCGGAGGCAATCAGTCCACGCCTGGTGAACGCCACGAGGCCGGGATACGCGGGACCGCCGTACTGGTCGAGCGCGAACGCTGTGATCGGATGGCCGCTTACCGTGAGCGCCACGCCGTCGTCGGGGATGAAGCCCGTGAAGGCCGCGATGCGCCCCGCCACGAGCGCCTGGCCGCCGTTGAAGCCGACCGTCACGAGCTTTACCTGCTTCGGCCTCACTCCCACGTCGTGCAGCTCGGTGTCGAGCACCGCCTCATCCGAGGGCACGCCCGTCACCCCAACCGTCTTGCCTGCCAGATCCGCGGGCGAGCGCAGATGCTCGGAGGCAAGCGCGATCAATCCCCCAAGGGGGCGCTGCACGAGCGCCATCACCGCCTGCGCGTCGCCGCCAGAGTCGATCAGTCCCGCCACATCGCTGCCATCGGCCAACCCGAACTGAGCGCGACCGGCATCGATCAGCTTCAACGTTTCCTGCGTCGAGGTTGGTTCCACCACGCGCAGGTCGATGTTCTCGCGCTTGTAGTAGCCCGCCGCAAGCGCTCGGTAGATGCCAGCGTGCACAGCGTTGGGAGTGAAGTCGAGGATCAGCGTCGCCTTCGTCGTGCGAGCCAGGGGGGCCGCCCCTTGCGCGGAGGCAACGGACGCCGCGCTCGTGGTCCTGGAGCTCGTTGTCGAGCCACACGCGCCGAGGGCGATCGATAGCACGCAGCTCAAGGCTGCCAGCGGCAGTCGGTATCTTCCAATCACTTGAAGGAATCCTCCTCAGCGCAGGTATCAGGACAACAGGGAGCGGAGCAACAGGCCCGCACGCTATCGGGCGAGCCGATTCGGGAGCTCTACACGCCCGAAGACCTCCCCGCTGGCATCGGCGATCCCGAGCGCGACCCGATCGGCCGACCGGGCGCCTACCCCTTCACGCGCGGACCTTATGAGTCGATGTACCGCGGGCGGCTGTGGACGATGCGTCAGTTCGCGGGCTTCGGCACCAGTGAGGAGACCAACGAGCGCTTTCACTATCTGCTCGAGCACGGTCAGACCGGGCTCTCGACGGCGTTTGACATGCCGAGCCTGATGGGCCACGACTCCGATCACGTCCGCTCGCTCGGCGAGGTGGGCCGCGAGGGCGTGGCGATCGACACGCTCGAGGACATGCGCACCCTGTTCGGCGGGATCGATCTCGGCGAGGTGTCGGTGTCGATGACGATCAACGCCCCCGCCGCGATCATGCTCGCCTACTTCGTCGTGGCCGCCGAGCAGGATGGCGACGGCGCGGGTGGTCGCGTGGGACCGGAGCAGCTGTCGGGCACGATCCAGGCGGACATCCTCAAGGAGTACATCGCCCAGAAGGAGTGGTGCTTTCCGATCGACCCCGCCATGCGCCTGTGCGGGGACATGATCGAATGGTGCACCCACCACATGCCGCGCTGGCACCCGATCTCGATCTCCGGCTACCACATCCGCGAGGCCGGCTCCACCGCCCAGCAGGAGCTCGCCTTCACGCTCAAGGACGGGCTCACCTACGTGGAGCAGGCGATCGCGCGCGGCCTCGACGTCGATGACTTCGCGCCGCGCCTGTCGTTCTTCTTCAATGCCCAGATCGACTTCTTCGAGGAGATCGCCAAGTACCGCGCCGCCCGTCGCATCTGGGCGCGCGAGCTGCGCGAGACCTTCGGCGCCAAGAACGAGCGCTCGTGGCTGATGCGCTTTCACACCCAGACAGCCGGTGTCTCCCTGACCGCCCAGCAGCCGCTCAACAACATCGTGCGCACCACCATCGAGGCGCTTGCCGGTGTGCTCGGGGGCACCCAGTCCCTACACACCAACTCCTACGACGAGGCTTTGGCACTGCCCACCGAGGAGGCGGTGCGTATCGCCCTGAGAACCCAACAGGTGATCGCGCACGAGACCGGTGTCGCCAACACCGCCGACCCGCTCGGGGGCTCCTACTTCGTGGAGGCGCTCACCGACGAGATGGAGGCTCGCTGCTACGAGTACTTCTCAAAGATCGACGAGCTCGGCGGGATGGTGGAGGCGGTCAAGCGCAACTACCCCCAACGCGAGATCGCCGACGCCGCATTCACGCTGCAACAGGACATCGACGCCGGGGAGCGCGTCGTGGTGGGCGTCAACCGCTTCACCGAGGGCGACGAGGACGAGCATCAGATCCTGCGCATCGACCCGGCCGTGGAACGCAAGCAGATCGATCGTCTCCAGTCCGCTCGTGCACTGCGCACAGGCGCGGAGGTCGAGCGGGCCCTGGCCGAGCTGCGCGGTGCTGCCGGCGGACAGGGCAACCTGATGGATCCGCTGATCGAGTGTGCACGCGCGGGCGCCAGCGAGGGTGAGATCGTCGAGTCCCTGCAGCAGGTGTTCGGCCGCTACACCGAGTCCCCGGTCTTCTGAGAGCACAGTCCGCCTTTCCGAGGTGTATCGGCGCTCCGGACGCGCAAGCGTCTTCTAAGGCCAATCTTCAGAAGGTGCCGGGGGCGTAGTCGGCGAAGTCGGGCGTACGGATCGAGGCCAACACCGGCGTTTCGTGATCTCTTACGCTCTTTCCTCGCAACTTCTTAGGTTTTCCCGGGGTTTGCGGCGTTAGGGTTCTACGAGCCCAGTGACGCGTAGAGGCCCGCACGCAGGACAGGCACAACGGCATGCCACGCAACCAATTCCTCATCACCACCGTCAAGACACACCTGCTGGGCAGGGCGCTCGTGCTGCTCGGGGTCGCTATTCTCGCCGGCTCGGTCGCCGCACTGGCGTTCGGAGCGAAGCGGATTGCCTCCGAGAACGCTGCCTACAAAGCGCCCGCGACGAGCCAGTGCGTGCCCTCCCAGCTGAATCGCTCGGACCTCCTGCCGGGCACCAAACTGGCGGTCTCACCGCTCCCGGACTCGCTCGACGCCTCGGTCGATACCCAGATCAGCATGGTCGGCTACCCGGCGAGCGCGCTGTCGGGGATCTCGGTGAGTGGATCGAGCAGCGGCAACCACCCGGGGCGGCTGGAGCCCTACTCTCAGGGCGACGGTGCCAGCTTCGTACCGTCCGAAGCGTTCGATGCGGGTGAGCTCGTGACAGTGCACGGCAAGCTCGCGAGCGCCGGCAAGACATATCCGTTCGCGTTCCACTTCAACGTCTCTGTGCCAGACCCGATCGGCCACCCGGCGTCGACACCCAACCCGGTGGCCAAGAGCGGGGAACTGTTCGTATTCCATTCGCGCCCGGACCTGCACGCGCCACTTGTGAGCGTCAACGCCTCCGCCGCGGGCCAAATGCCCGGAGACATATTCGTCGCCCCGTACTCGGGACCGGGCCAGGACGGCCCGATGATCTTCGATAGCGCCGGCAATCTGGTGTGGTTCGACCCGATGCCCCCGGGCACGGAGTCCACCAACCTGCAGGTGCAGCAATACGAAGGCAAGCCGGTGCTCACCTGGTGGCAGGGGTACATCCCGCCGCAGGGCTTTGGCCAGGGCGAAGAGGTGATCGCCAACTCCTCCTACCAGCAGATCACCAAATTCCGCGCCGGCAACGGGCTCCCCGCGGACCTGCACGAATTCCGCATCACCCCCAACGACACGGCGCTACTCACCTCGTTCAACCCGATCCACTGCAATCTGTCAGGCGTCGGCGGCCCGCGCAACGCCGCGGTCACCGACAGCCTCTTCCAGGAAATCGACCTCAAGACGCATCTCGTCAGGCGCGAATGGCATCCGCTGGACCACGTCGCGCTCTCTCAGTCATATGCGAGCGCGACCAGCTCCACGACGGCATGGCCCTACGACTACTTCCACATCAACTCGATCGACCCGCGCCAGGACGGCTCGCTGCTGATCTCCTCACGCAACACCTCGGCGCTGTACGAGCTGAGCTCGACCACCGGGCAGGTCACCGCCCAGATCGGCGGCAAGCACCCCACCGAGAAGCTGGGAGCGGGCGCCGCCACCGCATACCAGCACGACGCCCAGGAACTGCCCGACGGGAACTTCAGCGTGTTCGACAACGGCGGCGTGCCGAAGGTGCACCCACAGTCCCGCGGAGTGATCCTCTCGGTCAACCCCACCACCAAAACGGACACGCTCGTCGGTGAGTACGAGCACCCCACTCCGCTGTCCGCCGGCAGCCAGGGCAGCGTGCAGGCGCTGGAAGACGGCAACATGTTCATCGGTTGGGGTGCGGAACCGTACTTCTCGGAATACACAGCCGGCGGTTCGCTCGTGTTCGACGCCCGCCTACCCCACTTGGCCGAGTCCTACCGCGCTTATCGCTTCCAGTGGAGCGGCTACCCCACCGGCGCGCCGTCGCTCGCGGCGGCGGCTGGAGCCGGCGGTACCACGAGCGTGTACGCAAGCTGGAACGGAGCCACCACGATCGCCGGCTGGCAAGTGCTCAGCGGAGCGAATTCCACCCAGCTCACCGTGACCGCAAACGCGCCGAAGGATGGCTTTGAGACGACGATCTCGACGCCCGGAAGTCCTGCTTACGTTGCGGTGCAAGCACTCGGTGCGGCAGGCGAAGTACTCGGGACCTCGCCCACGATCAAGGGGTAGGACGACGAGCGCGATCGCCTTCGGCGCGGACGTATCTCAGGCGTAGCGCGTCATTGCTCGCTCCACATATGGAGCGAGCAACTTCGCGGCCGCGCGCGCGGTCTCCGCGGGAGAGTCGCGCGGCATCGTGACATAGCTGAGCGCCAGCCGCACGAACGAGTCGGCAAGCAACTCGACCTCCTCATCGCCCGCGTGCGGCCAGCCGGCCCGCATCGCCTCGCCCAGGCGCGCCGAGGCCCACAAGAGCACCGGGCGGCTCCGAGTGGTGATCAGCGGCAGCATGCCACCGGTGCCATCGTCGGCAAGCAACAGTTGCACCAGCGGATCGGCGGCAGCGGCGGTCAGGAAGACCTCGAGACCGGCGGCCACCGCTGCGCGTGGATCGTCGAGATGCGCGGCGATCGCCTGCTCCACCGAGTCGAGGAAGCGAGCGCCCTCGCGGATCACGAACGCCTGGGCGAACTCGTCGCGCGAGCCAAACTCCTTGTAGAGCGTCTGCCGGCTGACCCCGGCCGCGCGTGCCACCTCGGCCATCGTGATCTGTGCCCACGGCCGGTCCTCCAGCAGCCCCCGGGTGGCGTCGAAGAACGTATTGCGCAACAGCCGGCGCGCCGCGACACGGTATGGCAGCTCGACTGCGCTCAAGAGCTGATGACCGGCGAGCCGTAGCGTGCCAACACGCGCTTGCGCGTCCGCGGGTGGATGTTCATGAGCGACATGTCCCCCCCGTAGTGCTCGAGCAGACGACGGTCCATCATCCTTCGCCATAGAGGCGGGATGGTGGCCACGACGATCATGCCGGCATAGCCTGTGGGCAGCTGCGGAGCCTCGTCGAAGTGACGCAGCGACTGGTAGCGGCGCAGGGGATTGGCGTGATGGTCGGAATGGCGCTGCAGGTGATAGAGCAGCACGTTGGAAGCGACGTTGTTGCTGTTCCAGCTGTGCTCGGGACAGGTTCGCTCATAGCGGCCGTCCTCGCGGATTTGACGCATCAGGCCATAGTGCTCGAGGTAGTTGACGACCTCCAGCAGCGAGAAGCCGATCACCGCTTGGATTAGCAGGTAGGGCAGCACGACCGGCCCAAAGACGAGTGCGAGCCCCACGAACAACGCGAGCGACATCAGCCAGGCGTTGAGAATGTCATTGCGAGGGCTCCAGAAGCGGTGCCCATCGCGCTGTAGGTGCTCGCGTTCGATCTCGATCGCCGAGCGCAGGCTGCCGATCACGGTGCGCGGCAGGAACTCATAGAAGCTCTCACCCAGGCGCGCGCTGGCCGGGTCCTCCGGCGTGGCGACACGCACGTGGTGGCCCCGGTTGTGCTCGACGAAGAAATGTCCGTAACCGGTTTGGGCCAGCGCCACCTTGCTCAGCCAGCGCTCGGAGCTCGCGCGCTTGTGGCCGAGCTCGTGGGCCGTGTTGATCGCGACGCCCGCCACCATCGCCACGGTGAATGCCAGGCCAACCGAGTCGAGCGTGGAGAGACCGCCATGCGACCACATCCAGCAAGCGAAGATCAACCCGGCGTACTGGAGCGGCAGGAAGGCATAGGTGCACCAGCGGTAGTAGCGGTCCTGCTCGAGCCACTTGATCACGCTGTCCGGCGGGTTGGAGGCATCGAGTCCAACCAGCAGGTCGAGCAACGGGAACACGCCGAAGATGAGCACCGGCCCGTAGAACCAGAAGATGCCAAGACCAGTCGCTTCGACCAGACCCCACGAGATGAACGGCAAGAGCGGCACGATCAGCCCGAGCAGCCAGGCGTAGCGCTTGCGATCATGCCATTTGGTCTTCGTCTGCGCACCCGGCACCTGTGTCGGCGCGTGCGCAACAGCCTCTATTCCCTCAGCGCTCATCTCGCTGCCACCTCCAGAAGGATCGACACATTTCCAGCTTGGTTTACAACCATAGCGTCTTTGTCAAGCATTATGACGAGCACGCGCCTGCTGTCGCGTGTGTGGATACGTGTCTGCTGTCGTGAAAAGGGATGCAGCGAGCTGGGAAGAACGCAATCAGTCAAGCTCGACTATCCCCCGTCACCCTCAATCATCCGCACTCACCTTCAACACCAGCTTGCCCACGTTCTCACCCGCAAACAGCTTCTGAAGCGCCTCCGGGAAGCTCTCGAAACCCTCGACGACATCCTCCCGTGCGACGAGCTTGCCCTCGGCGATCCAGCCGGCCATCTCACCAACCGCCTCGGGGGCGCGACCCATGTAGTCGACCACCACGAACCCCTCCATGCGGGCGCGGTTGACAAGCAGCGACATGTAGTTCGAGGGGCCCCTGACCGCCTCGAGATTGTTGTACTGGGAGATCGCCCCACAGATCGCCACACGTGCTTTCAGCGCCAGGCGAGCGAGCACCGCGTCAAGGATCTCGCCGCCGACATTGTCGAAATACACATCGACGCCCTCGGGGCAGTGCTCGCGCAGCGCCACGTTCACGTCCTCGCTCTTGTAGTCGATGGCCGCGTCAAAACCGAGCTCGTCCAAGATCCATTTGCACTTCTCCGGCCCGCCGGCGATGCCCACGACTCGACAGCCCTTCAGTTTCGCGATCTGCCCCACCACGCTGCCGACAGCGCCGGCGGCACCTGAGACAACGACGGTCTCCCCCTCTTTGGCGGCACCGACCTCGAGCAAACCGAAGTAGGCGGTCACGCCTGGCATCCCGAGCGCACCCAGGTAAGTCGGCAGCTGGACAATCTCCGTGTCGACCTTGAAGACCTCGTTCTCGTTGCAAACCGCGTACTCCTGCACGCCGAGCCAGCCCGATACATGGTCGCCAGGGAGGAGCTTCTCGCCCTTGGACTCAACCACCACACCGACTGTCCCGGCACGCATCACTTCGCCGATCTGCACGGGCGGGACATAGGAGCGGCCCTCGCTCACCCAACCGCGCATGGCGGGATCGAGCGACACGTACATGATCTTCACGAGCACCTGGCCGTCCCCTAGCTCCGATAGGGCCTCCTCGACGTAGTCGAAGTGCTCTCGCCCAACCATGCCCTGCGGTCGGGAGGCGAGACGGAACTGGTGATTGACGGTGGCCATTGCGGCATCCTCTCGTTTCGGGACGGGATCGTTACTGTACGCTCGCGCCGATGGACTTCGCCCACTCCGTACGCACGCGCGAACTGCTGAAGCGCATGATCGCCTTCCAGGAGAGCGAGGTGGGACCGCGCGAGGAGCCCTACATGCGCGAGCTGCTTGCCCGCAACGATCCGTGGGTGGTGTTGCCAGCGATCGAGGAGCTCAAGGCGATCGCCAAGCGGGAAGGGCTATGGAACTTGTTCCTGCCCGACGAGCAACATGGCGCGGGCCTCTCTAACGTCGAGTACGCACCGCTTGCCGAGCGCATGGGTCGCTCGCTCATAACGGCGGAGGCGTGCAACTGCAACGCACCGGACACGGGCAATATGGAGGTGCTGTGGCACTTCGGCTCTGACGAGCAGCGGCGGCGCTGGCTGGATCCGCTGCTTGAGGGGAGTATCCGCTCGGCGTTCTGCATGACCGAGCCTGAGGTGGCCTCCTCAGACGCCACGAACATGCAGGCCACCGCCGTGCTCGACGGAGACGAGGTGGTGGTAAACGGCACCAAGTGGTGGAGCACCGGCGTGGGACATCCAAACTGCCAGGCGCTCATCTTCATGGGCCTCACCGACCCCGGGGCCGATCGCTACCACCAACACTCCATGGTGCTCGTGCCGATGGACACGCCCGGTGTGAAGGTGGAGCGGATGCTGGAGGCGATGGGCTTCCTCGACGCTCCCGGCGGCCACGGCGAAGTGTCTTTCACGAACGTGCGCTTGCCTGTCAGCGCGATCATCGGCGGGGCAGGACAGGCTTTTGCGATCGCCCAGGCGCGACTGGGCCCGGGTCGTATCCACCACTGCATGCGTCTGATCGGGCTCGCCGAGCTGGCGCTTGAATTGGGCTGCAGGCGCGCAAGTGAGCGCGTGGCGTTTGGCAAGCCGATTGCCAACCTCGGCGGCAACCGCGAGCGGATCGCCGACGCGCGAATCGCGATCGACCAAGCGCGCCTGCATGTGCTGCACGCGGCGTGGCTCGTGGACCAGAAGGCACCCGAGGCGATCGGAGCGGTCTCGCAGATCAAGGTGGCGGTGCCGAACATGACCCAAGCGGTGGTGGACATGGCGATGCAGTTGCACGGCGGCGCAGGCCTATCCAACGACGTGCCGCTCGCCGGGGCGTGGACCGCCGCACGCGCACTGCGCCTTGCAGACGGACCCGACGAGGTCCACCGCGGCGTCGTGGCACGCCTGGAGTTGGCGCGCTACGGCAAGGGGAAGTGGTCGGGGTAGCGGAGCCACCCTCTAGGGGGTGAGCATACGGGCCTCGGGGTAAACAGAGAGCATCTCGAGCGTCGCGGTCAACCGCAGTGTGCTGGTCACGGGAGCCACCGGATTCATCGGCGGGCGCTTGGCTCGCACGCTGGCGGCAACGGGGGCACAGGTCCGTTGCATGGTGCGCAACACCGGGCGCGCGGATGCTCTCCGCGCGGCCGGCTGCGAGGTGGTCGCAGGCGACGTGGTACAGGCAGACAGCCTGGAGGGAGTAGGCCGAAATATGGGAGTCGCCTACTACCTGATTCACGCGATGGCCGACGGTGAGGGCTTTCAACAGCGCGAGCAGGACGGTGCGCGCAACTTCGCGCGGATGGCCGCCCGCGAAGGAATCCCGCGCGTGGTCTATCTCGGAGGCCTGGGCGACCAGAGCGTCTCAAAGCACCTTCTGAGTCGTCACGAGACGGCGTTGACACTGGCACGGCACGGACCGCCGCTCACTTATTTCCGCGCCGCGATGGTGGTGGGCGCCGAGAGTGAGTCCTACCGCACGCTGCGCTATCTCGTGCAGAGGCTGCCCGTGATGATCGCGCCTGGGTGGCTGCGCACGAAGACCCAGCCGATCGGCGTCGACGACGTGATCGACTATCTCAGCCGCGCCCCCGAGGTTCCCGAGTCGCGCGGTCGCGAGGTGCAGATCGGCGGCCCCGACGTGCTCTCCTACGGTGAGATGCTCGAGCGGATGGCACTCGCCATGGGTGAGCGTCCACGCGTAATGGTTCCCGTGCCGCTGATCACTCCGTGGCTGTCGTCACTGTGGATCGGCCTCGTGACACCGGTGGACACGAACGTCGCGCGGCCGCTCGTCGAGGGCTTGAAGACGGCCACCGTCGTCGCGGATCCCAGCGGCGCTGAGCCGTTCGGAATCACCCCGGCCCCATTCGATGAGACGCTGCGACGGGCGCTGGCGGAGGAGAGCGCTACGCGCTGAGCACGGCGTCTGAGTCTGGCTCATCCGCTTGCACGGCTCGGCCCACATGCGCGTCGGCCTGGGTCCACACCACCACGGCCACCACCACTGAGACGAGCAGCACAGAAGGCCAAGCGCCTATGACGAGCCCAAGCAGGTGAGAGATAACGAACGCGCCGAAACCAACGCACCCGAGGATTAGCGCCGTTCGCCTGCCGTGGCGGTGCACCCAAGCCTGGATGCACCACAGCCCGCCAATCGCCAACACGATCCCACCGAGCGGCCGCGAGCCCGTGCTCACCGCGACCGCGAAGCCCGCGATCAACGAGGCGGCGGCGACCGGTGCTGTGGGGATGAATCGCACCTGTCGAGCCTAGCGCGCCGCATTTGAGACTCGAACAGGGTGCGAGGCTCGGGGTGCCGCACGACCATCAGGCCCACAACGCCGGCTCCTGGTCGCCTCACCGCGACGCTCCGCCCGTAACCGCAAGCAGAACAGGATTACCCGAAGGATCCGCGACGAGCACGCCGTCCTCCAACGCAACCGGGTCATATCCAGCATGGCCAACCCGCGCCACCAGCCGTTCGCGCTCGGCGATGCTCGGCAGCACGATTGTCGCTTGCCTCAATGCCACCAACCCCTCCGGCGGCTGGCCGGCGCCGGCGCTCTCCCACGTGTTGGCTCCAATGTGGTGGTGGTAGCCGCCGGCGCTGAGGAACGCGGCCTGTCCTCCGAGCGAGGCCATCAGGGCGAAGCCGAGCACGTCGCGGTAGAAGGCGACTGTCTGCGGAATGTCCGCTACGCACAGGTGGATGTGACCCATCGCCGTCCCCGACGGGAGCCGATCGAAGGGCTCACTCGCCGGATCGGGCAGTTCGCCAAAGAGACTCGCGGTGTCGAGCGGAAGAGTGGTCATGCGCTCGGCCACCCTGCCCTCCCACACCTCGCGTGGCCAGTCCCAATAGATCTCGATGCCGTGACCATCGGGGTCGCTGAGGTAGATCGCCTCACTGACGAAGTGGTCGGCGAGACCGACGAGCGCCACGCGCCCGCGCGCGGCATGGGCGAGCCAACGCGCGAGGTCGGCGCGCTGGGGGAGCAGCAGTGCGAAGTGATACAGACCGCAGTGCCCGCGCGATGAGCGAGCACCAGGCTGCTCCACCAAGACCAGTAGATCTTCGCCGCCGACTCCGAGCATCGCGCGACTGCCGGCACGCTCGCGAACACTCAGGCCGATGACATTCTCGTAGTAATCGACCGAGCGCTCGAGGTCCGAGACGGTCAGGTGCACCGCGCCCACTCTGGTGGCCGCGGGGATCTCAGCATGTGCCGGCGCACCGGCAGCGGTGGCCTCCTCGGGATCACGCGGGGTTGTGCCCATCGACTATCTACGGTAGGACGGAGGGCGAGACGCACCCGCTACGGCACACTGTGAGCGATGGACTCGCTCTTTGACCCCGCGGACACGGAGGCCGGCACACCCGCTGTCTCAGACGCGGCGCCACTCGCGGCACGCATGCGACCGATCACGCTCGACGAGTTCGTCGGCCAGGAGCATCTGCTCAGCCCCGGCTCCGCGCTGCGCACCGCGATCGAGCAGGGACGGCCCCACTCGATGATTCTGCATGGCCCTCCCGGCAGCGGCAAGACCACGCTCGCGCGCATCATCGCGGCGAGCGCGAGCGCTGCGTTCGAGGAGCTGAGCGCCGTGGAGGCCGGCCGCGCGGAGGTGCGAGCGGTGATCGCACGGGCGCGGGAGCGCAGGCTCGGCGAGCGCGAGACGATCTTCTTCCTCGACGAGATCCACCGCTTCAACAAGGGGCAGCAGGACGCACTGCTGCCCGCCGTCGAGGAAGGGCTCGTAACTCTGATCGGCGCGACGACCGAGAACCCGTCCTTCGAGGTCAACCGCGCGCTGCTCTCACGCACTCGCCTGTACGAGCTCTCCGAGCTCACAGAGGAGAACGTGCTCACGCTGCTGCGGCGCGCCTTGGAGCACGGCGAATGCGGCGAGACGCAAGTCGAGGACGAGGCGATCGAGATGTTGGCGGCGCGCGCGGGCGGCGACGCGCGCACGGCACTCAGCGCCCTTGAGCTCGCATGCGAGACGGCGATGGGGAGCGTCACAGTCGAGCACGCCGAAGACGCGCTACAGCGGCGGATCGTGCACTACGACAAGGCTGCCGACAGTCACTACGACACGATCTCCGCCTGGATCAAGGCGACGCGTGGGTCGGACCCGGATGCCTCCCTCTACTACCTGGCGGTGATGCTCGAGGGCGGCGAGGACCCCCGCTTCATCGCCCGGCGCATGGTGATCCTCGCCAGCGAGGACATCGGCAACGCCGATCCAAATGCGCTGACCGTAGCCACCGGGGCCGCGGCCGCCGTCGAGCACGCGGGGTTGCCCGAGTGCCAGTTCGCGCTCGCCCAAGCCGCCATTTACCTGTCGCTCGCGCCGAAGTCCGACGCCGCCAAGCGCGCGATCGGCGCGGCCCGCGAGTTCGTGCGCGAGCACGGCGCCGCGCCGCCCCCTGTCCAGCTGCGCTCGGGCGGGCGCGGGCAGGGCTACGACAGTCCCCACGCTCATCCCGGGCACCTCGCTCGACAGGAGCTGGCCCCCGAGGAGGCGGTCGGTGTGCGCTTCTACGTCCCCGACGAAACGGAGTCAGAGCTCGCGGCGCGACTGGCGGAGATACGCCGCGCGCGCGGTCGCGGCGACTAGAGCCGCCCGGGGACCGGCGCAAGAGTCGCCACAGAGACCGGGCGCGTCGCGGGTGCGCGCAAGCCGGAGTGGCGGCGTGACCGCGAAGCGCGCCGACCAGCCCGATCGCTCACGCCTCGAGTTCGTCCGCCAGCTCCAGCAGCTTCACGACCGTGTTCCAGTTGCGCGCGGTCGCGGTCACACCGAGATGCTTGTCGGTGAGCAAACTGGCAAGGCGCGAGCGCTGGATGCCGGCTGGGTGCCACGCGTAGATCTCACGTCCGGCGTGCACGAAGCGCTCAGGGGCGACGTCCACCGCCGCGACCCCTTGCATCGTCATCCGGTCTGGCTCAGCCGAGAGAAAGCTGACCTGGTAGAGCTTGTGCTGATCGGCGACGTCGCGCAGCGGATCGAGTGCCACCACCGCGGCAAGCTCCTCGTGCGTGCGCACGACGACCGACGTCTGCACCCCGAGCCTGCCAGCGATCTCCCCTTCGAGCTCGCGCGCGAGCCGATCTGGCGGAACATCGGCGGTGAGCACGATGTTGCCGCTCTGCACAAGCGTGCGCGCGTCGCCGTAGCCAAGCTCGGCGAGCAGCCCGCGCAGATCCGCCATCGCGATCCGCTTGTGCGGCCCGACGTTGATGCCACGGAGGAGAGCGATCTGGATAGCCATGAGCAGCGCGGAGCCTAACGCCGACGGCCCCCGAGCGATACCTCAAGGCAACCAGGTCCAGCCGAATGTCTCCAGCGAGTATGTGACACTCCCTCCGGTGCAACCGAACCATCCGAAAGTGGCGGTCGTGGGCCACGTCGAGTGGGTGACGTTCGCGCGCGTAGCTCACATCCCGCACGCCGGTGAGATCGTGCACGCAGACGCCCCCTTCGAGGAGCCGGCCGGTGGCGGAGCGGTGGCGGCGGTGCAGCTCGCGCGTCTCGCGGGCGAGGCCGTGCTGGTGACGGCGCTCGGCGATGACGAGCACGGGCACCGCTCCGTGGAGCGCCTGGCGGAGCTGGGCGTGCACGTGTGGGGACCCCGAAGGACTGCCCCCACGCGCACCGCGGTCACGCTCGTGGACCACGCCCGCGAGCGCACGATCACCACTTTTGGATCGCGCCTGGAGCCGGTGCTCGACGATGGGGAGATCCCATGGAGCGAACTGGCGCAGATGGATGCCGTGTACTTCACCGCCGGCGACGCGGGCGCCATGCGCGCCGCGCGGGCCGCGCGCGTGCTCGTGAGCAGTCCCCGCGCTCTGCACGCGCTCGGCCACGGCATCCCGCTGGACGCGCTCGTGCTGAGCGCCGACGACGCCGACGAGCGCCGCGAGGCCACCCGCGCCGAGCAGGATGCGCGGCTCGTCGTATTCACCGAGGGCGGGCACGGGGGCACATACAGGGAGCGCGACGGTGACTCGGGCACGTGGCCGGCCGCCGAGCTTCCCGGCGAGCCCAGCGATTCCTATGGCTGCGGGGACTCCTTTGCCGCAGGGCTCACCTACGGCCTGGGCACGGGTCTCGGGGTGCCCGACGCGCTGGCGCTCGCGGCCCGTTGCGGCGCGGTCTGCCTCACCGGCCACGGGCCCTATCAGCGACAGCTCAGCGCGGCCGATCTCGGACAGGCCCGCGACGGATAGACCGTCACCGCCGACTGACCGGTCGCCAGCTTGCCCGGATCTACGTCGTCAGTAGTCGCCTGCCACGACATTCACAAGCGACTCGCCGCGCATGTAGCGGCGCACCTGCTCGCCCACGAGCGCGAACGCGCGCCGTTCCGCACCGCGCGTATCCCCCGCGAAGTGCGGCGTGATCAGCACACCTGGCGCATCCCACAGCGGATGACCCTCGGGCAGCGGCTCCGGGTCCGTCACATCGAGCGCCGCGCGGATGCGCCCCGCGCGCAGCAGCTCAAGCAACGCGCCTGAATCCACGATCGGCCCGCGCGCGGCGTTCACGAGCAGAGCGCCCGGGCGCATACGGCCCAGCATCTCTCGATCGAGCAGCCCGCGCGTCGCCGGCGTGAGCGGCAGCAGCACCACGACTATGTCGGCAAGCCCCAGCAGCGAGGGCAGCTCCTCCGTCGCATGCACGCCTGGACGAGCGTGTCGCGCGACGCGAATCGTCTCGGCTTCGAGGATGGCGAGGCGCGCCTCTAGTGCCACCCCGATCGACCCATAACCCAAAATCATCACCGTCTTATCCGCCAATTCGCCCGGCTCCCGCCACTCCCAATCATGTGCGCGCTGGGCATCGCGCGCCTCGCCGAGGCGCTTCAGCGAGGCGAGGATCGCACCCAGCACCCATTCCGACACCGCCCCGTCGCGAGTTCCGCTCGCATCGCACAGCGTCACACCGGGCGGTACAGCGGACAGCAGCCAGTCCACGCCTGCCGAGAGCGTCTGGATCACCCGCAGCCGTGGCATGCGTCCGAGCAACTCGAGTACGAAGGGTTTATCCGAGCCGGGCACCAGGAAATCCGCGTCGAGCAGGTCATTTGACGCCCCCTCCTCCGGGATGAGGTTGAGCGTCACACCCTCCGGCAACTCTCCGATCGCGTCGCGATCGGCTCGATCGGGTACCCACAGATTCACGTGGTCGAGAGTATGCGACATGCTTGGGCCATCCGCCCGCCCGCAAGCAGACGTAAGTCATCCGATATGGATGATGTGCGTGCACCGGTGAGCGTGAGAGCATCTGCACTCTCCCCGCAGACCGGTTTTCCTCCAGACGAAAGGCATCCATGAGCACAGCGGCACAGCCCCGGCCTGCAACCACGCCCGCCTCGAACGATTACACCCAGCCAGCCGACGTCCTGGTCGTGTTCGGCATCAGCGGCGACCTCGCCAAGGTGATGACCTTCCACTCGCTCTACCGGCTCGAGCTGCGCGGGCTGCTCGACTGCCCGATCGTGGGTGTGGCCGCTGACGATTGGACCGTCGAGGATCTGCGCAAGCGCGCCCACACCTCGATCGAAGAGTGTGGCGAGAAGATCGACGAGCGAGCGTTCAAGCGCTTTGCCGAACGACTGAGCTACGTATCTGGCGACTTCGCCGACGAAGGCACCTACGCGCGCGTGGCCGACGCGCTCGGCGATGCCAAGTGTCCCGTCTTCTATCTGGAGATCCCCCCGTTCCTGTTCGGCACCGTGATCAAAGGCCTCGCCATCAGCGGTATCACCAAGAACGCGCGCGTGGTGGTGGAGAAGCCCTTCGGCCACGACCTCCAGTCCGCGCGGGCGCTCGCCGCGGAAGTCCACCAGTACATCAAGGAGCCCCAGCTCTACCGGATCGACCACTTCCTCGGCAAGATGGGGATCGACGAGTTCCTATACCTGCGCTTTGCCAACACGATGCTCGAGCCGGTGTGGAACCGCAACCACATCGCGTGCGTGCAGATCACGATGGCCGAGAGCTTCGGCGTCGAGGACCGCGGGCACTTCTACGATCCCGTCGGCGCGGTGCGCGATGTGATCGTCAACCACCTGATGCAGCTCGTGGCCGTGGCCGCGATGGAGGCGCCGGCGGGCGACGACGCGGAAACGCTCAAGGACGCCAAGTTCGCCGTGTTCCGCTCCACCGCGGCAGCAGATCCCAAGCACTACGTGCGCGGCCAATACGACGGCTACCTGAGCATCGACGGCGTCGCCAAAGAATCGACTACCGAGACCTACGCCGCTCTGCGCCTGGACATCGACAACTGGCGCTGGTCGGGCGTGCCGTGGTTCATCCGCACCGGCAAGGATCTGCCGATCACCCAAACCGAGCTGCGGATCGTCTTCCGCCAACCTCCGCGCCTCGGCTTCATGGAGCACGGGCACCGCCGGCCCGAACCCAACCAGCTCGTGATCAAGCTCGACCCCACGACCGGCACGCAGCTGATTCTCGACGCCCACCGCGCCGACGCGGGCGGGCCGCAGGCAATCACGCTCGACATGGAGTTCGCGGACGAGGGCGGCGAGGCCCCGACCCCGTACGAGGTGCTGCTGCTGGATGCGATGCGGGGCGACAGCGTGCGCTTCACCCGCCAGGACAGCGTCGAGCAGACCTGGCGCATCTTCGAACCGCTGCTCAAAGATCCCCCGCCCGTGCACGCCTACGCACAGGGAACGTGGGGCCCGCCGGAGGCGGACAAGCTCGTGGCTCACTACGGCGGCTGGCACGGCCCGTGGGTGACGTCGTGAGTCCGGCCAAGTCAAGCAAGGCCAGGACGGGCACGGCCCAGAAGGGCAAGGCGGGCACTGCGGCCGCGAGTGCCGACGGCAAGGCGAACGGCCGGGCCGAGGCACCCACGATGCCCCAGAGCGCGGCGATGCCCTCGCCCTTCCCGCCGATCGCCGACTACGCATTCCTGTCGGACTGCCACACCGGCGCGCTGGTCGCTCCCGACGGGACGATCGACTGGCTGTGCGTGCCGCGCTTCGATGCCCCGAGCGTGTTCGGCTCGCTGCTGGACCGCCAGGCGGGTGGCTTCCGCTTCGGGCCGAACGCGATCAACGTCCCGACGGCGCGCATCTACGAGCCCGGGACCAACATCCTGCTGACGACTTGGAAGACGACGACCGGCTGGGTGATCGTCCGCGAGGCCCTGATCTTGGGGCCTCGCCGCGGCGAGGATCTCGTCACGCCGCACACCCGTCCCCCAGCCGATCAGGACGCCGACCATGTGCTCGTGCGCGTCGCAATGTGCCTGGAGGGCGAGGTCGAGATGGAGCTCACGTGCGAACCGGTCTTCGACTACGGGCGCGTGCCCGCACAGTGGACCGTCGGCGACGGCGGCCACAGAGCCGACGCAAGCGGTGCGGAGATGACGATCAGGCTCCAAACTGACATGGCGGTCGGCGTCGAGGGAGATTGGGTCAGAGCTCGCCATGTGCTCAAACAGGGCGATCAGATCTACTGCTCGCTGTCCTGGGCCGAGGAGCTGGCCGCGCCTGAGGACATCGACGATGCCAACGCGCGGCTGGCATCCACTGCCAGCTTTTGGCGTGGCTGGTTGAGTCGCGCCCGCATCCCGGACCACCGCTGGCGCGATCCGATCCAGCGCTCCGCGCTTACGATCAAGGGCCTCACCTACATGCCGACCGGCGCGACGGTGGCGGCGCTCACAACCTCACTGCCCGAGACACCCGGCGGGGAGCGCAATTGGGACTACCGCTACACGTGGCTGCGCGACTCCACCTTTACGCTGCAGGCATTGCACTACCTCAACCTCGACTGGGAGGCGGAGGAGTTCATGCAGTTCATCGCCGACCTCGAGCCAAACGGGGACGGGGCGCTGCAGATCATGTACGGGATCGACGGGCGGCGCGACCTCACCGAGTCGACGCGCGACGATCTCTCGGGCTATGCGGGCGCGAGCCCGGTGAGGATCGGCAACGGCGCGTTCGATCAGCGCCAGAACGACGTGTTCGGCGCGGCGCTCGACTCGATCCTGCTTCACACCCGTCGCTCCGAACGGCTGCCGCGCAGGCTGTGGCCGATCGTGCAGGCGCAGGCCGAATGCGCGACCAACGTCTGGCGCCAGCCCGACCAGGGCATCTGGGAGGCACGCGGCAAGCCCCAGCACTATGTCTCCTCAAAGCTCATGTGCTGGGTGGCGATGGACCGCGCGGCGAAGCTCGCGGCGATGCGCGGCGACGGCAAGCGCGAGGCCGCATGGCACACCACCGCCGAGGAGATCAGGGCCGACATCCTCACCCACGGGCTCTCAAGCGACGGGGTGATGCGCCAGCACTACAAGACCGACGCCCTGGACGCCTCCAACCTGCTGGCCGCGATCTTTGGCTTCCTGCCAAGCAACGACGAGCGCCTGCGCGCGAGTGTGCTGGCGATCGCCGAAGACCTGACAGAGAACGGGTTCGTGCTGCGCTACCGCACCGATGAGACCGACGACGGCCTGTCGGGCAAGGAGGGCAGCTTCCTGATCTGCTCCTTCTGGCTGGTGTCGGGGCTTGCGGTGATCGGCGAGCACCAGCGCGCCCGTGACCTGATGGAAAAGCTGTTGAGCGTGGCCTCCCCACTCGGGCTGTACGCCGAGGAGTTCGACACCTCCACCGGCCGCCACCTGGGGAACTTCCCCCAGGCCTTCTCCCACCTGGCGCTGATCGAGGCCGCGGCGCGCATCATCCTCGCCGAGCGCTTGGCGGAGATCTCCTGATGAGCCTCCGGGACGCTCGCGAGGGCGGCAACGCGGGAGTCCCGTCAAGCCGACAGCCATCTCCCGCGGAGACCATGTGATGGACCACTACGACGTCATCATCATCGGCAGCGGCGCGGGCGGAGGGACGCTCGTGCGTCACCTGGCTCCCTCGGGTAAGCGCATCCTGCTGCTGGAGCGCGGCGATTGGTTGCCGCGCGAGCCACAGAACTGGTCGGCCGCGGACGTGTTCGTCGACAACCGCTATGTGTCCCCGGACACGTGGTATGACGCCGAGGGCAACGCGTTCCAGCCACAGGTGCACTACTGCGTGGGCGGCGCCACCAAGATGTACGGCGCCGCGCTCTACCGGATGCGCTCCGAGGACTTCAGCGAGGTGCACCACCACGGCGGCATCTCCCCCGCGTGGCCGATCTCTTATCAGGCGATGGAGCCTTATTACACGCTGGCCGAGCAGTTGTACGAAGTGCACGGGGCACGCGGCGAGGACCCAACCGAACCGCCCGCATCGGCTCCCTACCCGCATCCGCCGGTCTCACACGAGCCGCGCATCGCGGAGCTCTCGGACGCGTTTGACGCGGCGGGACTTCACCCCTTCCACGCACCGTGCGGGGTGATGCTCAACGAGGGCAACATGCCCTACAGCAATTGCGTGCGCTGCTCCACCTGCGACGGCTTCCCGTGCTTGGTGACCGCCAAGTCAGATGCGGAGGTGCTGGGCGTGCGACCGGCACTCGAGCACGACAATGTCACTCTGCTGACGGGCGCGGAGGTGATGGCACTGAGAACCAACCCTGCCGGCACCGCCGTCACCGAGGTCGCGGTAGAGCGCGACGGCGAGAGTGAGAGCTACACGGCCGACATCGTGGTCGTGTCGTGCGGCGCCGCCAACACGGCCAAGCTGCTACTACGCTCCGCGACCGACAAGCACCCAAACGGGTTGGCCAACGGGTCCGATCAGGTGGGGCGCAACTACATGTTCCACAACTCCCAGGCGGTGCTCGCCATCTCCAAGGAGCCCAACCCGACCGTGTTTCAGAAGACGCTGGGCGTCAACGACTACTACTTCTCGAGCGACGCGTGGGAGTACCCGATGGGGAACATCCAGATGGTGGGCAAGTCCGTGGCGGACATGTACCGCGGGGAGAAGCCGCTCATGACGAGGCTCGCGCCGACCTTCTCGCTGGCGGACGTGGCGGAGCACGCCGTGGACTTTTGGCTGTCGACCGAGGACATCCCACAGCCGGACAACCGAGTGACGGTGGACCGTGAGGGACGGATGACGTTGGCCTACCGCGCCAGCAACGACACCGCGCGCGACCGTCTGTTCGAGCAGCTGCGCTCGCTGCTCGGGCACCTGGGCATGCACGAGCACCACCTGATCCCACGCTGGGCGTACCTGGAGAACAAGATCCCAGTGGCGGGCGTGGCCCACCAGGCCGGCACCTGCCGCTTCGGCGCGGACCCGGCCTCCTCGGCGCTCGACACCGACTGCAAGGCACACGAGCTCGACAACCTGTACGTGGTCGACACGAGCTTCTTCCCAAGCATCTCCGCTGTCAATCCCGCGCTCACGGCGATGGCCAACGCGCTGCGCGTCGGCGATCATCTGCTGCAGCGCCTGGGCGCCGATGGCGCCTGAGCAGGACCTCGAGCCGGCAGTCCACGCGCCCACGAACGGGGCGCCACCGCGCGAGGGCTCCCGTCGCAGGGTGGTGATCGTCGGCGGCGGCTTCGGCGGGCTGGCGGCCGCCCACGAGCTGCGCCACGCGGATGTGGACGTGACGCTCGTGGACCGCACGCACCACCACCTGTTCCAGCCGCTGCTCTACCAGGTGGCCGGCGGCGGGCTGGCGGCGGGCGAGTGCGCGACGCCTATCCGCACGGCGCTCAGGCGCAACTCGAACATCACGGTGCTGATGGGCGAGGCCACCGGCCTCGACGTGGAGCGCCGCCAGCTGATCCTCGACCGTGGCGAGCGGCTGGACTACGACAGCCTGATCGTGGCGTGCGGAGCGCAGACCTCGTACTTCGGCAAAGACGAGTGGCGGGAGGTCTCCTGCGGCCTGAAGACGCTCGCGGACGCGCTCGACCTGCGCAATCGGTTCTACGGTGCGTTCGAGCAGGCGGAGCGCACCAGCGACCCGGTCGAGCAGCGCGAGTGGATGACGTTCGTGGTGATCGGGGGCGGCCCGACCGGCGTGGAGATGGCCGGGGAGCTGCGGATCATCGCCCAGCACGGGATGAAGCGCGGCTTCAGGCACATCGATCCCTCGGGCGCGCAGGTGATCCTGCTCGACGCCGGCGAACGTGTGACCGCCGCCTTCAGCGAGCGACTCTCCGGCAAGGTCGCCAAGGAGCTAGCGGCGCTCGGCGTCACGGTTCGCGAGGGCGCCCGCGTCACAGCGATCGACGGCACGGGTGTGACAGCCTCGGTCGCGGGCACGGACGAGCGGATCGCCGCGAGAACGGTGATCTGGGCAGCCGGCGTGCAGGCGGTCGGCTTCTCCCGCGTGCTCGCCGAGGAGACCGGTGCCTCCACCGACCGGGCGGGGCGCGTGCAGATCGAACCCGATCTGACGATTCCCGGCCATCCCGAGATCTCGGCGATCGGCGACACGTCGCTGCTCGAAGGCCCTGGCGGCAAGCCGTTCCCGGGACTGGCAACGGTGGCGATCCAGCAGGCGCGCCACGCGGCGAAGGCGATCCACAAGGGAGCGCCGGGCGCCTCGACCCCGTTTCACTACTTGGACAAGGGTGCGTTGGCCGTCGTCGGTCGCGGTAAGGCCGTGTGTGAAATCCGCGGCCACGAAATCTCCGGCCGGCTTGCGTTCTTCACCTACCTGACCGTGCACATGTACTACCTCGGCGGCGTTCGCGGCGGCCGCATAAAGGTGTTGATCGACTGGATCAGCGCGCGTCTCGGCAATCCCCAGAACCAAGTCATGGATGGCTATCTGGCCAGTGTCGAGCGCGCTCCGGCTGGAGCGGATTCCGCCGGGGGCGATCGAAGCACGGCCACCAACAGCGACCAGTGAGAGCGCTCGATCCGAGACTGCTGAGGTACGCGCGTGCGACTCGCACATTCCTATTTGTATCGGTCGGCCTCGGTACCCTCAGCGCGCTGCTGATCGTTTCGCAGGCATGGCTGCTGGCGGACGTGGTTGCGAGCGCGTTCTCCGCCAGCAAGAGCTTGGGGCAGCTACAAACCCCGCTGACGGTACTGCTGTGCGTCGTGGTGGCCCGCGCGGTGGTTGCGTGGGCAGCCGAGCTGGCGGCAAGCAGCAGCTCGGCTCGCGCGAAGTCCCAGTTGCGGGGCGCGCTTCTGGAGCGTGTCGCCGGGCTTGGCGCGGACAGCTCGCGGCGGGAGCGCACCGGCGAGCTCGCGGTGCTCGCCACGCGCGGGGTGGATGCACTCGATGGCTACTTCTCGCTGTACCTGCCACAGCTCCTTCTCGCCGTGATCGTGCCGCTCGTCGTGCTGGCCGCCGTGGTCTGGAGAGACTGGATCTCCGCCGCAATCATCGCTGTGACGATTCCGCTGATCCCGCTGTTCATGGCGCTGGTGGGCGCCGCCACGCGCGAACGCATGGACCGCCAGCTGCGCACGCTGCAACGGCTGGCGGGACACTTCCTCGACGTGGTCGGCGGGCTGCCGACGCTGAAGGTGTTCGGGCGCGCGAAGGCTCAAGCGGCGAGCATCCGTGAGATCTCAGAGCGCTATCGCAACACCGCGCTCTCGACGCTGCGTGTGACGTTCCTGTCCTCGCTGATTCTCGAGCTCGTCGCGACGTTCTCGGTGGCGCTTGTGGCGGTCGCGATCGGCCTACGCTTGATGGGTGGTGAGCTCGGGTTGCGGACCGCGCTGTTCACGCTCGTGCTCGCCCCCGAGGCCTATCTGCCGCTGCGCCAGCTCGGCGCCAACTACCACGCGAGCGCCGAGGGAATGGCCGCGGCCGAGCAGGTGTTCGCGGTCCTCGAAAAGCCCCTGCCTGTGCGCCGCACGCGCCGCGAAGTGCCCGATATGGCCCTGGCAGACATCTCAGTCGAAGGGTTGTGCGTCACCTATCCCGGTCGCTCCGAGCCGGCGCTCGAGGACATCTCGCTGAGCGTCCAGGCCGGCGAGGTGCTGGCGCTGGCGGGCCCGAGCGGCTGTGGCAAGTCGACGCTGCTGAGCGTACTGCTCGGTTTGACCGTGCCCGAGCGGGGAACGGTGAGGATTGGGGATGTGGAGCTGGCCGAGCTCGACCCCGATGCGTGGCACGCGCAGCTCGCGTGGGTGCCGCAGCGACCGCACCTGTTCGCGACCTCGATTGCCGAGAACGTGCGGCTCGGTCGTCGCGACGCATCCAGCGAGGAGCTGTGGGAGGCCGTCCAAGCTGCCGGGCTCGCCGACGTGGTGGCCTGCCTGCCCGAGGGCTTGGACACCGTGCTCGGCGATCGTGGCGCGGGGCTGTCCGCCGGCGAGCGCCAGCGGGTCGCGCTCGCGCGGGCGTTCCTGCGCGACTCACCGCTGCTGCTGCTCGACGAGCCGACCGCCAACCTCGACGGCCAGACAGAGCACGAGGTGTTGGAAGCCGTAAGGCGCCTGTCCCGCGGGCGTACGGTGGTGCTTGTCGCACACCGTCCCGCGCTGTTGAGCCTGGCAGACCGCGTGCTCACGCTTGGCGCGGTCGAGGTGGCGGCAAGCGCGCAAGCCGTAGCGGATCGACCCGGTGCACTCGGCGCAATCGGGGTGCCGGCATGAGAGCCCAAGCCGCGACGAAGCAACCTAACGGGCTCGTGACGCCCCCCGTCAGCGTGGCCTCACCCTCCGGCTCCGCATCGGCCTCGCCCTCTGGCTCCGCATCCCACACCGCTGAGGACAGACCCGGGGCGCCCCTGCTGCGCACGCTCGCGATCGCGCGTCCCGCCGCCGGACGGCTGGCGCTCGCGACGCTGCTGGGCGCGGGCGCGGTGGCGGCTGCGATCGGACTGATCGCCACCTCGGCATGGCTCATCTCGCGCTCCTCTCAGCACCCGCAGGAGTCCGCCGTGGCGATCGCGATCGTGGGGGTGCAGTTCTTTGCGCTGGCGAGGGGCCTGTGTCGCTACGCGGAGCGCCTGGTCGGTCACGATGCAGCCTTCCGCGTCCTGTCAAGCCTGAGAGTCACGGTCTATGAACGACTGGAGCGGCTGGCACCGCTCGGCCTGCCCGCTTTCCGCAGTGGCGAGCTGTTGGCGCGCGTGGTCCACGACGTGGACTCCTTGCAGGACCTGCTGTTGCGAGTGGTGCCCCCATTTGTGATCGCGCTGCTCGTCGGCGTGACCACGGTCGTCCTCGTGTGGTTGATGCTCCCGGCGGCCGGCCTGATCCTGCTGGTCGCGCTGCTGATCGCGGGCGTGCTCGTGCCATGGTTGACAGGGACCCTTGCCGCACGCAGCGAGACCCGGCAGGCGGCCACGCGGGGCCTTTTGACGGCATCGGTTGTCGATCTGTTCGAGGGCGCTCCCGAGCTGATCGTGAACGGGGCCGGGCCCGAGCAACTGAAGCGCACCTTGGCAGCCGATGCCGAGCTCACACAGGTTGCGCAGGCGACTTCGCGTACCGCAGGCATCGGCCAGGGTCTGACTACCCTCTGCTCCGGACTTGCGATGTGGGGCGCCCTGCTCGTCGGTGTCGTCGCTGTGCGCGCGGGACGACTCGACGGTGTGCTGCTGGCGGGGATCGCACTGATCCCGCTCGTGGCATTCGAGCTCGTGACAGGCCTGCCGGCGGCGACGCAGACACTCCAGCGCGTGCGTCGCGCGGCCGCGCGCGTGCAGGAGGTGATCGACGCTCCAGCGCTGGTGATCGAGCCGACGCACCCGCTCGCGCTCCACACGCCGCAGCTCGATCGGAAACTCAACAACCAGTCGGACGAGAGTGGTCACGCACTCGATACGCCGCAGCCAAGCGGCCTGTCACACGAGCACGGCAGTACCTTGCCGGACCCACCGCCATCTGACGATCAGTTGCTCGGAGACTGGTCGCACCTCGCCCAACCACACGTTCTGAAGGTACGTGACCTGCGAAGCTCCTACCCCGGCGAGGACCGTGCGACGCTCACCGGCGTTGACCTTGACCTGAGCCCGGGCAGGCGCGTGGCAATCGTAGGTCCCAGCGGCGCAGGCAAGTCGACACTCGCAGGAGTGCTGCTGAAGTTCCTCCCCTACCAGGGCGGCTCTGTGATGCTTGACGGGGCGGAGATCTCCGACCTCGACGGCGACGAGCTCAGGCAAGTGATCGGGCTGGTGAGCCAGGACGCCCATGTGTTCGACAGCACGCTCGAGGAGAACCTGCGCCTGGCCAGACGCGACGCAACCGCGGATGAGCTCCGCGATGCCCTCGCTGAGGTGCGGCTGCTGGACTGGGTCGAAGGGCTGCCGGATGGTCTTGCGACAGAGGTCGGAGAGCGGGGCGCGCGCATGTCCGGCGGGCAGCGCCAGCGCCTGGCGATCGCACGAGCGCTGCTTGCCGACTTCCCGGTCTTGATCCTCGATGAGCCGGGCGAGCACCTGGACACCCAGACGGCCGACGCGATCGTCGCCGACCTGCTCGCCGGCACGCGCGATCGGGCGACGCTGCTGATCACGCACCGGCTGACTCAACTCGAGGGGATTGACGAAGTGATAGCGCTCGATCGGGGACAGGTGCTCGAACGCGGTACGCACGCCGAGCTGATCGAGCTCGACGGGCACTACGCCGAACTGTGCCGCCGCGAGACGGGTAATGGTGTTGACGCATGACCAACAAGCTGGCCTGGGCTGTGGTGTCGCGACATGACCAACAAGCTGGCCTGGGCTGTGGTGTCGAGACATGACCAACAAGCTGGCCTGGGCTGTGGTGTTGCGACATGACCAACAAGCTGGCCTGGGCTGTGGTGTCGAGACATGACCAACAAGCTGGCGCGGGCAACGGTGTTGCGACATGACTAACGATCTGGCCCGGTGGCAGTTCGCGACGACGAGCATTTACCACTTCCTGTTTGTGCCGGTGACGATCGGGCTCGCCTTTCTGGTGGCGCTGCTGCAAACAGCGTGGTATCGCAACGAGAGGGTGGGCGGAGGGGTGGACGGGCTCCAATACAAGCGCGTGACGCGCTTCTTCGGCACATTGCTGCTGATCAACGTCGCCGTGGGAGTTGTCACCGGCCTCGTGCAGGAGTTCGAGTTCGGGATGAACTGGTCGGCCTACTCGCGCTTCGTAGGCGACGTCTTCGGCGGTCCGCTGGCGATGGAGGGCCTGGCCGCGTTCTTCCTCGAGTCGACCTTCCTCGGCCTGTGGATCTTTGGCTGGGATCGGCTACCCAAGCGCGTTCACCTGGCGTGCATCTGGCTGGTGGCGGCCGGCTCGATGCTGTCGGCGATGTTCATCCTGGCGGCCAACTCGTGGATGCAGCACCCGGTTGGGTACGTGCTCAACAGCCACGGCCAGCCGGAACTGAACAACGTGTGGGCGTTGTTCACCAACCCGACATTCCTATGGGGATACGTCCACGTGATCCTCGCATCCCTCGTGACCGGCTCGCTCGTGATGCTCGCGATCTCCGCCTGGCATCTGCGTGTCCGCAACCGCACCCTCCAGGATGGCGCGGCGAGCGCGATGAGGACAAGCGCCCTCCAGGGTGGAGGACAAGCGGGCACGTCGGAAGGACAGGCAGGCGCATGGAGCAACGCCGAGGCCTTTCACCACACGGCTCGCCTGTCGGTGCTCGTGTTGTTGCCGGCGATTCTCTTGCAAATGTTCGTGGGCAACAAGCTCGGAGAGATCGAGAACACCTACCAGCCGGCCAAGATCGCCGCGGCGGAGGCGCAGTGGAACAACTGTCAGCCGTGCTCGTTCTCGGCCTTTCAGATCGGCGGAGGCAACAACGACCAGACCCCGACCCAGGTCATCTCGATCCCGCACCTGCTCTCGATCCTCGCGACCGGGACCTGGGGCGGCGCGGTCGAGGGGCTCAACCAATTGCAGAAGGAAGACGTCAAGAAGTACGGACCCGGCAACTACATTCCCGACGTGTTCATCCAGTACTGGTCGATGCGCGTGATGGCCTACCTCGGCTCACTGATCGCGCTGCTGGCGCTGTGGGGGGCGTGGCTGATCCACAAGGGCAGGCTCGACCGCTCCAAGTGGTTCCTGCGCGCCGGCCTGGGAGCCGTAATTACGCCGTTCATCATGAACACCGCCGGCTGGCTGCTGACCGAGAGCGGTCGCCAACCCTGGATCGTGCAGGGCTTGATGAAGACCATTAACGCCAACTCTCCCTCGGTCAGCTCGACCGATATCTGGATCAGCCTGATCACGTTCGTGCTGATCTACATCGCACTCGGCGCGGCCGACCTGATCCTGATGCTGCGCTACTCGCGCAAGGACCTCGACCCCGACGACGGCCCTGACAGCACGAGCCCGGACGCGCGTGCGCCGACCCCAGCCATGAGCTACTAGGAGACCCGGTGCAGCTTCACACGATCTGGTTCGTCATCCTCGCGATCTTCTGGATCGGGTTCTTCGTGCTCGAGGGCTTCGACTTCGGCGTGGGCATGTTGCACACGCTCGTGGGGCGCACCGAGGAGGAGCGCAAACGCGCGCTGAGCACGATCGGCCCGTGGTGGGACGGTAACGAGGTGTGGCTCGTCGTCGCCGGAGCCGGGACGTTCGCGGCATTCCCGGGCTGGTACGCGACGATGTTCTCGGCCCTGTACCTGGCGCTGCTGCTCGTGCTGGTGGCGCTGATGGCGCGCGGCGTGTCGCTCGAGTTCAGGGAGAAGAGCGAGAATCCCCGCTGGCGCTCGACATGGCGCTGGACCATGACAATCGGCTGCCTGCTGATCCCGCTGCTGCTCGGGGTGGGGCTCGGCGATCTGTTGAACGGTCTGCCGATCGACTCCGGCCATGAGTACACGGGCAGCTTCTTCAATCTGCTCACGCCGTATGGCCTGTGGACCGGCGTGACGCTGGTCGCGCTGTGTCTGCTGCACGGGGCGACGTTCCTCAAGCTGAGGACCACAGATCACGTGCGCGAGCGCGCCCGTGCAGCCGCGCTACCCCTAGGTTGGGTGGCAATCGCGTTCGTGGTGGTCTGGGTGATCTGGACGCGTAGCGTCGCGGGCGGCCCCGACGTGCCCCAGCCCGTGGAGATCCTCGCGGTGATCGCGGTAGGCTTTGCCGCACGGCTGGCGATGACCGACCACGATGGCCTGTCTTTCGCCTCCTCCGTTGTCGCGATCGCCGCGACCGTCGGCTCGATCTTCCTCGACCTGTACCCGAACGTGATGATCTCGAGTACCAACGCCGCGTACAACCTGACGGTGAACAATGCCGCCTCCGGTCACTACGCACTGGTCGTGATGACGATCGTCGCCGTGATCTTCTTCCCGCTCGTACTGCTCTACCAGGGGTGGTCGTTTCATGTGTTCCGGGCCCGGCTGCAGGCGCCACCGGAGCGGGAGCCTGGTTCCGGGCCTGTGCGCGATCCGGAGCCACCACCGGGACCGAAGCCCGCCACATCGCAGGCGGGCTAAACCGGCGCGGCCCTCTCCCGTCCCAGCGACGGGGGACTACCAGGCGTCGATGTTGGGGCGTCGCTTGTCGGCGCGCCGACGCCAGTCATCGGCAGGATGGTCGAACAGCGTCGCGATCCAGCGCCGCGAGTCGGCCGGGTCGATGACATCGTCGATCTCGCCGTAGGCGGCCATGTTCAGCCCCTGCCCGTGCTCATAGGCGGCGGCGACCGTGGCCCGGAAGACACGCTCGCGCTCGGGTGGGTCCTCGATCGCGTCGAGCTCGCGGCGCATGCCGAGGCGCACCGCCCCCTCGAGGCCCATGCCCCCGAACTCGGAAGTGGGCCAGCCGATCGTGAACAAGGGAGCCTTGAAGGAGCCACCCGCCATCGCCTGGGCGCCGAGCCCGTAGCCCTTGCGCAGCACGATCGTGCCGATCGGGATCTCCAGGTTGGCGCCGATGACGAACAGGCGCGCGAAGTGACGCACGGTGGCCGTCTGCTCGGCCGCCGGACCGACCATGAAACCAGGCGTGTCGCACAGCAACAGAACGGGCAACCCGAACGCATCGCACATCTGTAGAAAGCGGGCCGCCTTGTCGGCCGCGTCCGCGTCGATCGCACCGCCCAGATGCGACGGATCGTTGGCGATCACCCCAAGCGGGCGGCCCTCAACCCTCGCGAGCGCCGTGACCATGCCCGCGCCAAAGCCGTCGCGCAACTCGAGCACGGAATCCTCGTCGCACAAGGTCTCGAGCACGCGCCGCACCTCATAGGCACGCTTGCGCTCCTCAGGGACGATCTGGCGCAGCAGGCGCTGATCGGGCGCCGTGAACTGCTCGACGGGCCCGTGGAAGTAGGAGAGATAGCGCTTGGCGGCCGCCACCGCCGCCCCGTCGTCGGCGACGCGCAGGTCGACGACACCATTTGCGTGCTGCCCGTCGATCGGGCCTACTTCGGCAGGCTCATAAACACCCAGCCCACCGCCCTCGATCATCGCGGGACCGCCCATCCCAATGCTGGAGTCCTCGGTAGCGATCACCACGTCACAACAGCCGAGCAGGGCAGCGTTGCCCGCAAAGCAGTAGCCCGAGGCGATCCCCACGAGCGGCACCAGACCGCTGAGGCGGCCAAAGAGGTGAAAGGCGCGACAGTCCAAGCCGGCCACGATCGGCCAGTCAACGTCGCCCGGACGTCCGCCGCCACCCTCGGCGAACAGCACGACCGGCAGACGACGGCGCTCGGCGAGCTCGAACAGGCGATCCTTCTTGAGATGGCCGCGCATCCCCTGGGTGCCTGCCAGCACTGTGTAGTCGTAGGACATCGCGACGCATGGGTTGCCGTTGACCTCGCCAACGCCGGCAACCAACCCGTCGGCGGGCGTGCTCGCGATCAACTCCTCGCGCGAGCGCCGCCGCTCCTGGGCGGCGAAGATCAAGGGGCCGTACTCGATGTAACTGCCCTCGTCGACGAGGGCAGTTAGGTTCTCACGCGCGGTGCGCCTGCCCCGCTCACGGCGGCGCTCCACCGCTCCTGGGCGGGCGGCATCCAGCCCGATCTCGTGGCGCTCGCGCACCGCGGCCAGATCCGCGCGGATGGTGTCGAGGTCTGCCTCCTCCTGACGCGGCCCGTTGTGCGCTGCCCGCGCCACGTCATCGCCGCCCATCAGCACTACAAGCGGATCGCCTGCCTGCACAGTGTCGCCGACGGCTACATCCACACGATGCACCAGCCCGTCGGTCTCGGCGACGACCTCATGCTCCATCTTCATCGCCTCCAGCACCACCAGCGCCATACCGGCCCGCACGGCATCTCCGGGCGGATGCTCGACGGCCACGACCACACCGGCGAACGGCGCTGTTACTGCGAGCTCGACGGACGGCGGCATCCGGCAATGATGGCGCAGAGGCGATCGTCATCGACGTGCGGACTGAAATAGTCATGCCCTGGTGGTGGGGGGGATCACCGGGAACCCTCACAAGACGGACGCTTGGGACAGACTGGGCGGAACCTCACAAGCCGGGCGCTTCGCCAGGTCGGGAGATCTCCACAAGCCTGGCGCTCGGACACGTCGGGTCGCAGTCCCGTTAGGGTTGGAGCAACTATGACCCAGCAAGAGTCTCCACCCCCCAAGAGCCGGCGGCCCCGATCATGGTCGTGGCTTGCTCCCGCACGCGACGTTCACTCGCTTTACTACAAGCACTTCGGCGATCGCCGCAAGGAGCGCCAGCTGTTCTCAACCGGCTCCTTCTTCCTGACGTTCGCGACCGTGCGAGGCATCACCCACGCGATCCGCGCCGAACGGGGCCCGTTCAAGAACATCACCCCGGGTGGACGCCACATCCACCACATGACCTTCGGGATCGGGGGCGTGCTGACGGTCGGCTACCTGTGGCTGCTTGAGATCGGCATCAACGAGCAACGCGGGACATCTCGAGTGACCGCGGCCGTGTTCGGCAGTGGAGCGGCGCTCACTCTCGACGAGTTCGCACTGTGGCTCAACCTCGAAGACGTCTACTGGGCCAAGCAGGGCCGCGAGAGCATCGACGCGGTAGTGCTGTTCGGATCGCTGCTTGTCATCAGCGTGCTGGGCAAGGGCTTCTTTGCGGAGCTACTGCATCTCCACCAACGAGACAACCACACCAACCCCTCACACACCCCACACCCACATCCCACCGATCCCTCGAGTCTCTAGTAGAGAAGCGAGGCGCGCGTTTCAGACGCGTATCTCTGGGTATACATTGCCTTCAATCTAGGTTCGGTCGCCATGCTCGACTATCTCAAGCGTCACCACATAGGCATAATCGCGCTGTTCGTAGCTTTGGGCGGTACGTCCTACGCCGCGACTCAGCTACCGTCCAATAGTGTCGGAACCAAGCAAATTCGCGCTGGTGCGGTCACTTCCACGAAGATCTCCGACGGTGCGATCACTCCCGCCAAGCTATCGCCGGCCCTCAACGCGCGGCTGCAAAAGACGAGCCCTAAAGCCGAAGCCCCATGGAGAGATCCAGCCATATCGGCAACGATAAGCTCAGCCCATCAAGCGGTGACGAGCCAGAAGATTGTGACGGTCCCAGCCGATGCGCCGTGGGTCAACACCGGTCTCTCCATTGCACCGGGCGATCATCTCTGGACCGACACGCGCTCCGATGGCAAGTGGAGCGGTAATCCTAAGTATTTCCCTTACTCCGACGCGAATGGCTTGTCTGTCTATCCGGGACAATATCGGGTCGATGCCAAAGCTGACGTTGAGTCATTGATCGGGTTCATAGGGAGCCCGCCACCCACCACGAAAGAGGTATCGGTAGGACTTTCGGCACCTTCAGGAGGGGCTGGCGGGACAAATAACCCTGGATTTTTCGAGGCAGGCAATACCCTGCTGAATTTCGCACCTCAAACAACAGGCACGATTTGGCTTAGAAACAATGACAATACAAATTATTTCTCAGACGTGGGAAAGCAAATTGTGAAGGTTATGGTGACTTCCTAACAGTCTGCTGAGACTCCCCAGGCTATGCCGAGGAGCGTGGCCAGCTGGGATGACCTGAGGCGGATCGCACTCGCATTGCCGGAGACTGACGAGGCGTGGCTTGCCCGGGCCCCGAAGCGGCTGGTCGAGGCTTACCTGAGCTAAAGGCCCACGCAGCTGCCGCGTTTTGCGGCAGCAAATGCTGAAGACTCAACGGTCAAGGCAAGCAGGCCACCCAAGACTCGCTACAACAGTGTGGTCCACGTATCCGATAGCCGGGCCATCGCAGAACGCCCTTCTGTCCTCGGGAGATCGCCGATCATGACCTCGACGACCACAGACCGCACACATCCGACCCTGATCCTCGCTGTGCTCTCGCTCGGCGGACTGGCATACGCGATGCTGAGCTCGGCGGTCATACCGGCGTTGCCGACGATGCAGGACGCGCTGCACACGAGCGAGACCGGGATCACCTGGCTACTCACCGCCTATCTGCTCGCCGCATCGGTCGGGACCGCGATCCTCGGCCGGCTCGGCGACATGTACGGCAAGGAGCGCCTGCTCCTGTTGACGCTTGTGATCCTCGCCGGGGGCACGCTGCTGGCCGCGGTGTCGAGCTCGCTGGGATTGATCATCGTGGCACGCTTCATCCAGGGTGCGAGCGGCGGAATCTTCCCACTCGCGTTTGGAATCGTGCGCGACGAGTTCCCGCACGAGAAGGTGGCAGGAAGCATTGGCCTGCTCTCGGCGATTCTCGGTGTGGGCGCCGGCATCGGCATCGTGCTCTCGGGCCTGATTGTTGAACACCTCAACTACCACTGGCTCTTCTGGATCCCGCTCGTCGCGACGCTCGTGGCGGCACTCGCCACGTGGCGATTCATCCCGGAATCACCGATCCGTATGCCCGGGCGCATCAACTGGGTAGCCGCCATCCTGATGACGATCGGCATGTCAATCGTGCTACTCGCGATCAGTCAGACCACGACATGGGGCTGGGGGTCCTCCAAGACGCTCGGCCTGATCCTTGTCGGCCTCGTCTTCTCCGCTGCCTGGATAGCGGTGGAGGTACGCAGCGACAATCCCCTCATCGACATGACGATGATGCGCATACGAGGCGTGTGGACTACGAACCTGGCCGCGTTCCTGCTGGGCGCCGGCATGTACGCGTCGTTCATCGTCTTCCCTCAATTCGCCCAATTGCCGACCAGCACGGGGTTCGGGTTCGGCGCGTCGGTCGTCGTCTCCGGTCTGTACCTGCTGCCCGCGACGATCGGAATGACGATCCTGGGCATCTTCGCGGGACGCATCTCCATGCGATTCGGCTCGCGAGGGGCACTGTTGGTGGGCACCGCGTTCACCACCGCATCGTTCGCCCTGCTTGCGCTCGCTCACGACCATCCGTACGACTTTCTGATCGCGGCCGCACTACTCGGAGTGGGGATCGGCCTTGCGTTCGCAGCCCTCGGCAATCTGATCGTGCAGGCCGTCTCCAACCACCAGACCGGGGTGGCTAGTGGCATGAACACGGTCATGCGGACGCTGGGAGGGGCACTCGGGGGCCAACTCTCTGCCACCTTCATCGCAGCCCACACGGTCAATGGCCTGCCGGCGGTCACCGGCTTCACAGAGACGTTCCTGATGGCAACGGGCTTCCTTGTCGTGTGCCTCGGCGCTGGGTTCCTGGTGCCGAAGGAGCGCAGCGCGGAGACGGCGGTGGACTTCGCCCGCGAGGGCGCTACGGTCGGAGCCCCGGCGCCGGATGGCGCCACGGGCTGACCGTCGTTCGTGACGCACTAACTGGGCCGAATGACCGGGGGCCTCGCGTGACATCCAAACCCACAGACAAGGCTATCCGCCCGTTAGGTCACGCCAAACATGAACGAGGCCGCTCCAAGAGAGCTCGGCGAGCCGCTACTCCGCATCCGGCCAATTGGCGGTTCCCATGACGCCATCGCCATCCTCAGGCTTGGGACCGCCGACAGCAACGATGTCCAGTCCGTCGGGACCGGCCTCAAATGCGCGCACGACCTCGGGCGCCACACGCACGACATCCCACTGGCGCAACTCTTGGACCTCGTCGTCGAGGAGCACTCGTCCAGACCCTGAGACTACGACGTAAGCCTCCTCCTGCTCACGGTGGCTGTGGGCCATCGGGCTGCGCAGGTTTGCCGCATAGCGGAAAAGACTGACGCCCAGGTCGCGTGAGTCGAGGTGTTTACGGCCGAAGCGCCCATCGATCCCAGGCGCCCGATCACCTACCGAGTTCTCCACTTCCAGCAGGTTGACGGTGGCGAAACGGGACATCGGAGTCTCCTTTGGCAGATGGGATGGTGGGGCCTGTCCCACCATAGCTAGCCACGCTCTGGTCTCCTCCTCAGTCGCGCGCCGGGACCTGCTGTATCGACCAACGGTCCCCGTCGGGGTCGCTGAAGAGCAGGAACGAGCCCCACGGGAACTCCTCGCGAAGTGGAGCGCGCCCTCTGTGAGGGAGTGGCCAGGGCTACTCGTTGAAAACCGGCCTGCTTGGGACAACCTGATTCGACCGAGCACAAGAGGCTTGTGATGTCTTGACTGGGATTGCCGACCGGATGCTTGGAGTGCTCGCAGGTCTGCTCACCCATATTTCCAGACGGGCAGAGCCACCCGGCGTACAGCGTGTAGGAATTATATGAGAAGCCGTTATTCACGTATCGTCCCTTGCCGTTTGCGATCGCCTTTAGAATTCCTCTGGCGAGACCGCACTTGACCTGGCCCTTATCCACGTAGACGCCGTACTCGGCGCCCTTGGCGCGGAACGTCGCGCAGCGGATCGATGGGCTTTTGCCAGACGCTGCCGCTATTTGCGTCAGGGCAAAGAAACACGCCGCGAGGCAGACAGCGGTGGTGACTGAGGGTGCGACCGCATGCGCAGGACGGAGTGCGACCTTACACCCACGGCGAATCTTTCCGATCACCTTCGGCATGCTCATTTGCCAAAGCTATCAAGTCGGGGGCACCCTGGACCTCGAGCACGCAACTCGCGTCGACGGAAAAGACGGCGTGTATGTCGCGCAACTGTCCGAGGATTGGGAGATCTGGGGTCCGAACGGCGGAAATCTAGCGACCATCGCGCTAAGCGCCGCAGGCATGGTTGCTCAGATTCAGCGGCCAGCGAGCTTCTACTGCCACTTCCTCAGCCCACCCGCATTTGATGACGTCCAGCTCAAAGTAAGCGTTCTCAAGCAGGGGCGCCGCGCCGAGTCCTTCGCCGTGGAGATGACCCAAGAGGGCAAGCCGATTCTCCACGCGCTGGTGAAGACCGCAGCCGACGCGCCTGGGTACAGTCACCAACATCACGAGTCACCTGAGGTTCCCTCTCCCGAGACCTTGAAAAGCTACGAGGAACTACACCCCAGCAAACAGCCGCAATCCTATAATTTTTGAACAACGTCGAACGGCGCCCGGTGGATCAGGGCACAACCGATCAGCCAGCGACACCGGTTCTCCGCGAGTGGGTGCGCTTTCGGCCGAGTGCATGTTTCGAAGATCCATTCCTCGACGCCGCACGCGCCCTGATCTTGCTGGATACCTACGGCTTTCCGGCGGCCTACCGCCGGCACAGAAGCTGGGATTACCTAGCGCCTAATCTGGACACAGGCGCATGGTTTCACCATTTTAGCCCTGGCTGCGAATGGTTGCTTATCGACATCGAATGTGAGGTCGCCGACCGTGGTCTCATGGGCGGAAGCTGGGCTGTGCTGCGGGGGTCGATGAGGATCTTGGCGTGGACATCTGGAGTGCCGAGCGCGGTAAATGCGGTGTCGACGCCATCGAGTCCAACCGTCCCGGTTATGAGCGGGCTGGGATCGACATCGCCCTCGGCAAGCATGTGAAGGGTGTCTCGGAACTCCAGTGGCGTGTAGCCGAGCACAAAGCGCAGGTCGATCTCCTTGTCGATGGCCATCGCCGGGGTGATGCGGTCGACGCCGACGCACACGCCGACTACGACAACGCGGGAGAACAGCGGTGCGCCGTCGATCACACTCTCGATCACGCCGGGCATTCCGACACACTCGAAGATGACCGGGTGCTTGGGCTTGCCACCCAATCCTTGCCGGCGGCAACTCCAACGGCGACATCCCGATGCTCCGGTACACCGGCGGCCAGTCCCGCCGCGGCCTGCGTCTACTGCTACTCCACGACGATCCACAACGCGAGTTCGACTACACGGCGGGCGCCGAGAAGTCACTTGAGCAAGCCAACAAGGAAGACTGGATCGTGATCAGCATCAAGAACGACTGGGCCGCCGTCTTCGCCGACGCCGAGCGTGACGCCGAGTGAGTTATCGATCTGTCTGCTTGTGGACGACGAGCACAGTCGGTGTACGACTGGGACGAGCCGAGCGGCTCCGCCGCCAGACAAGCGAGCAGGCTCTCGGCCACACGCTCGCGACGGACTCAGTCCGTGAACGCCGTATGCGCTGCCTTCGAGCCGATAGCTGACAGCTCAGTGAAGCCGTACGTACCGTTGTTCAGCAGCTCGCTGGCAACCTCGACCGCTGCTCCATATGCTGCGAACGCAAACGCGCCGCCGACTGATATTCGCGCGACGCCCAATGCCGCTAGCTCCATTACAGACGGAGCTCCGGGGCGCGCGAGCACGTTAACGGGACGGTCAACCGCCACGAGCAGCTCGCGCAGATCCTCCGATCGATTGAGCGCCGGCGCATAGAGCACGTCAGCGCCTGCTTGCTGGTAGGTCTGCAGCCGCTCGATCGTGTCGCGCGGGTCAGGGTTGCCGCGCAGATAGTTCTCCGCACGTGCGGTGAGCACGAGGCGCACGGGACCAGCATGGGCGGCCTCGGCGGCCGCCGCGACGCGCTCGGCGGCGACATCCTTGTCGTACAGACGCTGCTCGGCCGCGTTCCAGTCCTCGATCGAGCAACCTGCGAGGCCCACGTCGAGCGCGAGGCGCACAGTCTCAGCGACCCCCGCGGAGCTAACGGCAAAGCCATCCTCGAAATCCGCCGAAACAGGAATGTCCGTCGCCGCAACAAGCGTCGCGGCATGCGCCAGCGCCTCCTCACGACTGACCGAGTAGTCGAGGCGTCCGAGGCTCGCCGCGTAGCCACTGCTCGTCGTCGCCAGCGCCCGAAAGCCGAGCGAGGCAAGCAGTCTTGCTGAGCCCACATCCCAGGCGTTGGCAAGCAACAGAGGAGGATCCGGCCGGTGGAGGGCCAGAAAGGCAGCGGCTCTATCGGTGTGGGTATTCATCGCGTCGGCCACTACGAGTCTCGAATGTAGATCAACTCCACTCAACCTCTATATGCAGGGACTTGATTCGGTACCTGAGCACGAACGATATGGCAGAAGGATATCGCCCCTGTTCACAACCGACGGGTACGCACCGCCCGCCGGGATCGGGCTACAACGCCTCGACAGCGGTGGCGCTCACCCGTCCGGAACGCTTCAACCGCTCGAGGGGCAGCTCAAGCGTTGAGGTCATCGAGGCAAGACCGTGATCGCCATCCTCCATGCCTGTGCGCAGCAACGCGGGCAGCTGGCCAACCCTCTGGCCGCACCTGAGGCACTACGACTAACTCGAGCGGCCCACCACACAGCACCAGCACTAGGCGAATCGTCGATACTCGACGCACTCCGCTCCACCGTCCGCTCCTGGCGAGAGCATCTAGTGGATGACGCTGCTCTTCGCTGTCGACTGGCCGACGATTGCGTCGTTGGCGACCGCGGGCGGCACGCTCGTGCTCGCCGTAGCGACGTTCTCCTCGGTGCGCTTCGGGCAGCGCTCGACACGTATTGCGGAGCGCTCGACGGCGATTGCCGAGCGAGCGCTGTTGCTCGGCCTGCGGCCGGTTATCGCTCCCTCGCGTGTGACCGATCCGCCCGAGACGGTCCGCTTCGGCGAGGGGCGGACAGTGACCGTCGATGGCGGTATGGCCGCGGTCGAGGGCGAGGGCGAGACCTACTACTTGGTAATCCCACTGCGCAACGTCGGTAACGGCCTTGCGGTCCTTCAAGCCTGGCGCTTGACGTCGGGGCGCCCCGAGTTGGACGCCGGGCACGCCGAGCCGGCGGAGCATCGCCGGCAGTCACGTGACCTGTATGTGCCCGCCGGTGATATTGGCTTTTGGCAGGGGGCGATACGCGAGCCCGACGATCCCTTCCGTAAGGGTCTGCGTGAGACGTTCCTGGCGGGGGAGACGCTGACCGTCGATCTGCTCTACGGAGACCACGAGGGCGGGCAGCAGACGATCAGCCGCTTCATCCTGACGCGCGAGGAGAACGACCAATGGCGCCCCGGCGTCGTCCGCCACTGGCCACTGGAAAGCACCGACCCACGCGGGCGTTAGCAGCGACGACAGCAGCGGCGGCAGCAACAACAACAACAACTGCGGCGTCAACAGCGGCAGGGCACGAAGCTAATCCACACTGGCCTCCGAAGTGGTCGTATCGGACGCCTGCATGGCGTCTGCGCTGAATGGCGTCTACCGCGTTACTTGGGCAGGTGAAATGGGACCGTCGTAATGACGATGCCCTCGTAGGCGAGCAGGGAGGAGCGCAGGCGTACGGCAGTGCGGTTGTGCAGGATCCGCTGCCAGCTCTTGGCAACGACGATCTCGGGCACGACGAGCGTGAGGATCACGTCGGGGCGCTGGCGGTGCAGCGCGGCAAGGTAGTTGGCAAGCGGCGCGACCGTGGAGCGGTACGGGGACACGACGACCTCGAGCGGCAGATGGTCGCCCCACGCATGCCACGCGCGGTGGAAGCGTTCGGCCTCCTCCTCGGTGGGGCTGAGGTGCAGCGCGAGCACCGGCTGGGCGAGCGAGACGGCGTAGGCGAGCGCGTGCAGCGCCGCGAGGTCGAGCACGGCGACAGGGACGACGGCAAAGCTGTGCACCTCGGACGGGTCATCCTGCGTCTCGGCCAGACGTGCCGAGACCTCCGGGCGCAGCCGGGGCGGCGTCACGCGTGTCATGCGCCCGTGGTCGCTCGCCTCGGGTCGTTGCGTGTCGGGTCGTTGCGCATCGGGTAGTGGCGTGTCGGGTCGTGGCGTGTCGGGTCGTGGCGTGTCGGGTCGTGGCGTGTCGGGTAGTGGCGTGTCGGGTCGTGGCGTGAGCGCTTCGCGGGCGCTCACGTAGTGCGCGTGCACGCGCCGGCA
>DATCDV010000031.1:0-129786 GCA_036510495.1 Solirubrobacteraceae bacterium | reverse complement strand
GGATATCCTGGGGCTCTGGGCCGGCGATGGCGGCGAGGGCGCGAAGTTCTGGTTGAGCGTGTTCTGCGAGATCAAGAACCGCGGCGTCGATGACGTCTGCATCGCCGTCTGTGACGGCTTGAAAGGCCTGCCGGAGGCGATCACGACGACCTGGGAGCTCGCGACCGTCCAGGCGTGCGTGATCCACCTGATCCGCAACACATTCCGGTTCGCCTCGCGCAAGTACTGGGACGAGATGAGCCGCGACCTGAGACCCGTCTATACGGCACCGTCAGAGGCAGCCGCAAGAGAGCGCTTCACCGAGTTCGACGCGAAGTGGGGCAAACAGTACCCGGCGATTAGCAAGCTCTGGGAGAACGCCTGGAGCGAGTTCATACCGTTCCTTGACTACGACGTCGAGACCAGGCGCGTGATCTGCAGCACGAACGCGATCGAGTCGCTCAACGCCCGCTACCGACGCGCCGTCAGAGCCCGAGGACACTTCCCCAACGACACGGCGGTGCTGAAGTGACGGGGTCCCGGTAGGTGGTCCAGGTGATCTGGGCCCCGAGTAATGGACCGCGCGTGTGCGAGTTAGGCGGCGATTAGCTGGTTGTTGTGTAGGGTCTCATATTCGGTGGGTGTGAGCATTCCGAGGCTTGGGTGGCGTCGCTTGCGGTTGTGGAAGACCTCGAGGTACTCGAAGATCGCGTTGGCGAGTTCCAGCCTGGTTCGCCACTTTTTTCGGTTGAGCAGCTCGGTCTGCAGCCTGGCCCAGAATGACTCCATCATGCCGTTGTCATAGGCGTCACCGATTCTGCCCATCGAGAGTGCGAGCCCGGCCGTCCTGATCCGCTCGCTGAAGGCCCAGGACGTGAACTGGCTCCCGTGGTCTGCGTGCACAATCGTGCCATTGGGTGGCTTGCGGTTCTTGACCGCCATCGCGAGTGCGCTAGTCACTAGCGAAGTGGCTTGACGGCTGTCGATCGACCAGCCGACCACGCGGCGGGAATGAGCATCCAGGACCGCGCAACAGTAGAGCTTGCCCTCCCTTGTCGGATGCTCGGTTATCGGTCAACCACAGCTGGTTCGGTGCGTCGCGCGCGAACTGCCTGGCAACGAGGTCGCTGGCGGCCGCCCCGTCTGGTTGCGGGCCGCGTCGCCTGCGCTTCGGCGCCGGCAACCCCTGGATGCCCAGCCGGCGCATCGCGGCCTTCACGGCCTTGAGGTTGACCGTCATGCCGTATCCGAGTCGCAGCTCCGCGGTGATCCTGCGCTTCCCATAGGTGCCGTTTGAAGCGCGGTGGATGTCCGCGACGAGATCGTCGAGCTGTCCCTGGCGCAACTGGCGGATCGACAGTGGCCGCGTCCGCCAATAGAAGTAGCCCGACGGCGCGACGTCCAGCAGTCGACAGCACGCCTTCGCTGAGTGTCCCTGCCCGGCCAGGGACTCGATCACCGGGTAGATCCTTTTGGGCGGACCGCACGCCGCCCTTCCTGCTCCTCAAAGATCGCGGAAGCCTTGCGCGTCAACTCCAGTTCAGCTTCAAGCTCCCTGATCCGGGCACGCGCCGCAGACAGCTCGACACGCTCGCCGCTACGCACTCCGGGACGTTCGCCGAGGTCGACTTCGTCCTGGGCGATCCAACGGTAGACGGTAGCTTCGGAGACGTCGAACTCCTCGGCGACCTCTAGAGGCCGCCGTCCACCAGACCGGCACAAATCGACTACGCGACGGCGAAACTCCGGCGAATACGACCTCGGCATGAACCTCTCCTTTGGGCAATCATGCCGCCCACCCTCTCACAAACCCAGTCCATTACTCGGGGCCCAGATCACCTGGACCACCTACCGGGACCCCGTCAACGGCAAAAGTCACGGTCTGTCTCGGCGAGCACCTATACGTATGACGATCGGGACTACGCAACAAGATGGGCACCCCCATCAAGTCGGGGGTGCCCATCCCACCAGTAACGGTGCTACTTGGCTGTCACGGCCCATGTGCCTTTGACAAGCACGCCTTCTTTGAGGGTTTCGGCCGTCGCGAGCACGACACTGCCTGTCTTACCCGCCTGTCCGAGTGAGCCTAGCGCGGGATCGCTCGACAAAACGGATTTTACGTTAGTGCCACCTTGCTCGAATATGCAAAGATTGCCAGGTTCCGCTTCCGGGTTTTCAACGTTGCTTGTGGTCGGACAACCTCCTCCCGCTCCGTTTTCTCCTACGAGTAGCACGTGTGCGGTCGGTGCTTCTGTCAGTGGGATCGTAAAGGAGATCGGCGCATATATAGCTTCTGTCGTGCCGAGGCCGATAGCCACTGGGACACCGGCTGCGCCCCATGCGCCCTTCTCGGTCTGTCCACTGGGAAGGACACCGCCGGCGGTCCAGGGGGAGCCTTCTATGCCTTGTGGTCCTTCTTTGCCTTGTGCTCCTTCTTTGCCGGTCGCGCCGGTCGCACCTTTGTCACCGGTCGTGCCCGTGACCCCGGTTGCGCCGGTAGCTCCGGTCGCGCCCTGCGGTCCTCCTGCTCCTTGGGGTCCTGTCGGACCTTGCGCCCCGTTCTTACCCGCGGAGCCGGCCTTGCCTTTGAGTGCTGTCAGGACCTTCGGGCTGATCTGTTTGGTTGAAGTGATCACGTATTTGCTTGCCGCATATGCGCCACCGGTCATCGCGAACACCAATGCGAGTGTCATCGCGATGTTCGTGTAGGTAAGGCGTCTGCGTATCCTTGAGAACATTGAGGTTCCTCTCATTCCATTCCAGCGTGCGGCCATCACAGCCCAACGCAAAATTTGGGTCAACGACTACGGCTTCTATCTCCCCCTCCGTGCCGCCCCCTTTCCGCTCGGGCTACTCTTGCGTGCCTTCTTCTTGCTCGGCCCAAACCTCTTCCGCGCACTACGCTTACATGCCACGCGCTTGTTCTTGGGTGACTTTTCGCAAGCTTTGAGGGCTCTCGCGAGTTGCTGAGCCCGAGTAAGCTTCTTGGGCGCTGGTTTCCCCGATTCCCTCGGGAATGCGATCTTTGGAACCGGTAGCTGTTCAACGACAGTTGGGCGGAATAGAACGGGTGTCCCTCCAGTCACGAACAGCACCGGTTCCCCATAAACAGTATGCGAAGCACCGATGACATAACCGCTCGACAGTGTGATCCGATAAGCATAGGTGGTACCCGGCTGCAGCCCAGACAGTGCTAGCGACTCTGGAACAGCCGTTCCTTCCCCACCAACGGGCCCTGAGAAGACGATCCCATATTGCGTTAGTGCGCCATCGTACACGCCGAGTTCGAATGCGTAAGTTGCGCGCTGACCATCCGGATCGACGGCTCCTGTGATAGTCGCGCTAGTCGCCGTGACACCACCATACCCACCCGTCTGCGCCGAAGGATTGGGCGCAGACGCAGTCATCAAATGCCCTTCAAGTCCTTCTTCTTCACCGCCTTCGGGTTTGCCTTCGTCTAATTCATTGTTCGCGACAAGTCGGAAGCTATAGGTGGTCTGCGGAAGCAGGCCTGTGACTTCCTGGATGACTCCGATCAACCCGTAATACCGGATCGCTTGCTCACCTTTAGTACTCATGATCTCTGAGCATTCAGAGAGCTCTTTACATGGCCCGTACTCAAAGTGGTAGCTCGTCACCGCGTGCTCAGGATTCACGGAGGCGCTCAACACGGCTGACTGATCCGTTTCGAACGATGCGCTAGGTTCACCAGGGACCTCCGGTGGCGGGGTAGATGTATGGAAGCTCACTACCGGAGGCCCACTTTCGATCTCCTTTTCTTTGTTCGCTTCTGCTTCGGCTTCGGCCTCATCATAATAACTTTGATTAGGTTCGATGCCCGTAAGCACATAGTGCATTGGTTCCAGAATTTCGCTTTCGCTTGGCCCGAAAGCCAGCCCAGTCCGCGAACCAAGAACCGTACTCGTACCATACCCAAAAAAGCCCGTCGTAGACAAATCTTCAGGATCCACTTCACCACACAATCGCGCACTCACAGCTAACACTTCTTCAGTCGCACACGTCCTAACCACGGGCGACACAACCGGCACATAAGCCTGAACTTCGTGAACCGCCTCAGCGTCAGACACATACAGCCGATCAATAGTCGCGGCGTTAAAGCTGAATGCGAGCCCTGTCGGCAAATAGGGCATTTCACCCGAGGGCGGAGCGATTGTGCCGCCCTGCTGATGTCCGCATTCGGCACCCTGCGTATCGTACAGCGCGCCATGAGGTGTCGGTTCCAGGTCGATAACACCCAGCCGTTCGTATGGGTCCAGAGCGATTGCATCTATGCCAGAACTCGATGGGTCTATCACGCACGACTGTAGCGCACCGCTTGCATTGTACTCGTGTACTCCCGGGACGGCGCTGTCGGTAACGAACACAACCCCGCTCTTGTCGACCGCCACACCAGTCTCAAAACCTGTTGAGGACAAGCCGGCAAGGGATACTTCACCGACCCATTTACCATCCGTTTCAAACTTTTGCACACGCCCTTCATCCCCCACATACAACAAATGATCTTCTGGACCCACCGCTAGCAGCGTACCGTGAGTTACCGCGGCCAATTTCTTAAACTCTCCGTGCCCGCTACCTTCCACTCCTGCTTGGCATTCGGCCTCTTCGGCATCCGTGCAAATGTCGCCTCCTTTCTTATTTACACCAGCACCGAGCATCAAAATGAACCCGCCCAAGGCGGTAAACTCCTCGATGCGATTATATTCGGGCTCGAGGACATACACGTTCCCGCTAATCGGATCGATCGCCAAATCCTGAACGAGATTCATCTGTCCGGCGAGCCCGGCTTTTACTTCGTTGATGTTCTTGCCCTTGCGTTCTTCAGACCAGCCTTCACCAGCCTGGCAAGTATTTCCTGACGCCGCGGTGCAAACGTTCTGTTCGGCCTGTGAGCTATCTTCATTTTCCTTGGTCTTGTTCACTTTCCAACCGAACATAAGTACGAATTTGCCTTCCGAGCTGAACTCTTGAACTCGCGAATTGCTTTTGTCTGCTACGTACACGTCTCCGGTTTGGGAGTTCACCGCGAGGCCTTCGGGGTATTGGAAGCCGAGGGGTTCGGTGCCTATTTCGCCGCCTTCACAGTTGTCCCCTGATTCTTCGGTACATATGTTGGCATCTGTGGTTCTGTCCACTTTCTTGCCGACGTGGTAGGAGAGGGTGAATTTGGTGGGAGGGCGTGCGGCTGATGCTGGTACTGGCATTATGGTGGCCGTGAACGTCATGCCAAGAACCACCATTGCTTGACGAATGTTAACGATCATCACCCAGCCCTCCTGTTCGTGCTGGTGTTGTTTTCTACAGTGGCGGTACTGGCGTTGTGTTTTGGCCTTTTGCTCTGTTTGGCTTTGCGCGTCTTCTGTGTGTTGTCGGCTTTGTTTTTGGGGCAGCCCGTGACGGTGATTTGTGTGTTTTGTTTGACGACTGCGCCGTTTTGTGCGACGAATTCGGTGGGCATCTTTAGTTTGGTAGTTGACTTGCAGAGACTGCCGATTGCTGCGAGCGCGGAGTACTTGCCCTCGGGCAGGTAGAGCTCGAATGTGTTGACGGGTACGTCGGGGACGGTCTTGAATGTCGAGCTTGTGATATTCGTCTTTTCGTTGATGAACGTTGTGCCAGTCAGATCGACGCGTACCCCGTCGCCTTGCAAGACCACAATTAGTGATGGAAAGGATTCCCCTCCGTGGCTGACGAAGTACACTGGTCCTGCGAGGCCGACGGGCAACAATGGTGTGGATGCTCTTACGACTCCCACGATCGATTCCTTCGGGCAGTCAGCTGGGTTAGTATTGAACGTCGCGGCAACACAGGCCTTCTGGAGCGTGGAGAGCCTCGACGGTAGCTGCTTCGGGAGATCGACCTTGACGCGAGCGATGTTTGCATCGTTGCCGAGTGCGCCCTTGGGGTAGGAGAGCTTGGCGTCCAGGCTCGCGCCCTTCGCGCGACTGGTATTACCTGACGTACTCACCTTGAATGCCGGTTTGAACGCCAGGCTCTTGCAACCGGCGACCGCAAACGGGCTCGAAACATTTGTTACGGTGTCCTGACTGCCTGAGATCGCGGCTGTGATCTGTTGCCCCGAGCAGTTCGTTGGGTTGAACATGAAGTTCGGCCGATCGATATCTACCGTGACGCGTTGCAAGCGCAACGGCACCCCGAAGATAATCTGTGGCAAGGCATACGGCCCTGTTTCATCGGTCGTGACAGTCAGTGTCGAGTTTTCGGGATCCACATTGATCCGTGCCCTGACGATCACCAATCCGAGGTTGAACGGTCCCGCGACCGCGTGTGTAACGATACTCAGACCGAACGGTGCACCATCGTGTGGCCCGGTCAAGTACACGGCTCCTTCGATTTCAAAGGGGTGCGAACCGGCACCCGAGGCTACCCGCGTGCTCCCGATCTTCGAGGCTTCGGGACATGTACCTTGGTCCGCCTGTGGTTCCGCGCACAGTGGAACGTTTGCGAGTATCCCCAATAGACCAGGAGGCGTATGCACTTGTATGCCCTTCACATATTGTTCGCGATCTTTACGTGATAGATTCAACGTAAACGAACTGAACTGACCCGCCTGCGGAGTCACGGTACCCGCCACGAGGCCAGGGGCAAACGGCTGCGGATTTGCACATCCTTCGACGTTGAAGTACGAGGAAGGCCCGGCATCGGGTGTTCCCGCTACAAATATGCCTTCAGGCGTCGTGCCAGGCGCACTCCACGGTGTGAAATCTGCTGTCGTGACCGCCGGCCCGCAGACTGCCGAATTGTCTACGGATGCGCGCGGCCCTCCGTTCAGGTTGATCTTTACTTCACTGACTGGTGCCTGCACGATTTTCTGTACCACGGTCGTCAATTGCCCTGTCGCTGGGTTCGCCTCCACATCGAAGGGGACCTTGAACTGGATGCCTGCGTCCGCGAATTCACCCGTGCCACCGAGTTCGAGATATAGCTTGTAGATGTTCCCGTCCAGCGCATCCTGTTCAGTGCATGCCGCCTGGCTAACACCGCCACATCCTGGTCTCGCGAGGTATACGTGACCTTCCACAGGAGACGCGAGGTCCGGCGTGATCGCCTTTGCCGTCCCCACGGTCGACGCGGCTGGACAATGACCAGGCGCCAATTGCAGTTCGCCGTTCGCGCCGATTTCTTCGGATTCGCGGCCGGTGATGTTGATGCCTTCAGGCCCAAATTCTTCACACGCCTGAATGCCGTCCACCGCACCGGGTGATATCGACATGCCCTCAGGCAATGTGACCTTCGTTTCGCTCAACTGAGGCGCAGCAAGTGTTTCGGGCGTCTCGACCTGCGGGACCACAAGATTTACGCTCACTCCGGTCGGCTCATCGGCTGTAACCGTTTCGGGGCGTACCTTAATTTCTGTTCCTGAAAGGAACTGAACCAAGTTGCAACCCGTGACCTGGGGCAATGTCGTCTTGGTTTCTTCATATCCTTCATAGTGCCCATTTGCATCTACCTCGCCCGGTTCCTCCCACGAATCCGCTCGTATATACGCAGGCTCCGGGCCGGTCGCACAATCGGTCGACATCGTCAGGAACGGCACTTCGGGCGGGACGCTAGGTTCGCCACCACGATCGAATACGCAACCCGAGAACAATGCTGTATTACCGTGTGAGCTGGTCGAACACTCCAATCCCCGCATCGCATCATGGCTTTTCGCTCCCGGGACGCCCCAGAATGTCTCTTCAACGCCTACCAGATTCTGGCTAGCCGGAATATTGTTGCTCTCCACATCAAAGCCATAGCCGGCTTCCGTGCGTACCAGGTGCGCCGTCTCGATAAAACTGACGTTTGCAGCCGTCTCAAGTACAAACTCAGCCGTCTGGCCAGCCTCCGGCACAACATTGACGATCGGTCCAAGCGCTTCATGGCCACCGAGCCATTTCAAACGGTAAAACCCGAGTTGTGTCGAAGGGGGACACTTTTCACTGCCGCTGACCGCCACCGCAAGCGGGCAACGAGGCACGGCGACCGGATCGCCAAGCAAACCTGGTGGCAGATCGACTATCACATCCTTTGGGTCCCGCGTCGGATCAATCAATGTCTGATGATCAGACCCGAATTCTTCTCTTTCTTCGCTCGCAAATTCAATCGTCGCAGTCAATGCATTCGGATGACCACCAGCCTGAGTAAAAGGTGCTGGATAGTTTTGGAACACGTGGATAGTTTCGTTGTTACTCGTTTCCTGCGTTTCAACAGTTTCTGTCGGTTCCAATTTGAATTGTGTGATCCCGAACGCCTGGCCTTCACTAGCATTCGCCACCATGGGCGCACTCATACCCAAAACGATAATCGACGAAGCAACGCAGTACGTAACCCCCAGAGCCCTTATCCTCATGGCCTGTCCCCTCCAGACGCCTTCCCAGCACGGTGCACGTACCCTGAAGCCTTACCTTTCTTCTTAATCTTTTTCTTGTTTGTCTTTCTCGGCTTGCCCTTCTTCTTTGGCTTGGCTTTTGCCTTCACTGGTTTAGAGACCGGTGGAGCGAAATTGCCACCCGGAACCTGAGGCACACTGCCCGGCACGAGCAACGGCGCCGGGTTCGTCAACGGCCCCTGACACCCATCACCTTCACATGGTCGTGGCAACGCCGACGCGAGCGGAAAACCTCCGTCCATACGCGCATCATAGATATCTGTTGCTCCATCAGTATCCCCGGGAACCAACCCTTGGGCCGTAGTAAAGAAAATATTGTCACCATCGGGTGACATCACCGCACAGCAATCATTCGTCTGCGCATTACCACTCGAAACCAACGAAACAATACCTTCATGCCATTCGTAAATATTAACATGACGGTTGATCGCCGCAGGCGAAAGTGGTGCCGAGCTCTCGAACACAATCCTCGTACCAGCTTCATTCATTGCACGTGTACGCATTTCATGCTGTTCGTACACTCTGTCGCGTTGACCCTCATACGGTTCAATCGCCGCATCAGCTACCGTCGGTTCCGTCGGAGTATCGTCGCTGTTGCCATTCGCGTCATGACCTCCTTCGCCGATAGATACACGCTCAAGTGTCCCTGAAACCGCTTCGTAACGATAGACATCCCTGGCATTATTCGTGTCGTTTGCCAGCAGTCGTCCGTAGCTTGAGACGAGCAACACGCCGCCATCGGGTGTGGACTGCGCTTCAGGTTCCACTCGCGACCACAACCCCACATCTTCCCTTTGAGCCGCGAACCCTTCATTTGCCGGACAGCGTGAGTCCGCCGCGATACCAGACAACCCTTCTCCCGAGGTTTGTGACGGCGCCGAGCAAAGATCAGCAACGAACACGAGCTTCCCCGACGCACCTTCATACATGTACAAGTTTTCCGCACCCCTCACCGGCTGCGACTGTGCGCCTTCAGCTTCCGCGTCCTTCGGCCCTTCGCTCGTCAACACACCACGCGCAACGAAATACACACGCGAACCATCCGGCGCCACCCTGACCACACCCTGCACTTCAGCAGGTTCCATACCCTTAGACACCTGAACAAGAGACGTAACCTTGCGCTGAGCCACTTCGCACGCTTCCGCTTCACCACCAGGACAACCAACCTTAGCCATATAGAGATCATTACTCTTATCCATATCCGTGGACGCCAACGATTCCACCGTCGTAAAGAACACCACCGTGCCCTCTTCATTGGCACCTTCAAAAGACGCAGGCGCCCGCTTTGCGGCACCCGGACAAGGGACTTCCACACACGACTCCGATTCCGACAATGGAGCCGATATTTCGAGCGTGCTCGTGCCATTCAGACGCACAAACAACTGTTTAGGATCGTGCACGTTGTTAAGACATTTTCCCCCTTCGGCCGGATCCACACTATCCGAAAAGAAAATCTCACTTCCACCGGCGGAAATAGTATTAAACATCCTACGACCACCAAACGTCGGTTCGCAGCCCGGATCAATAATGTTGCCCTGATTATCCAACGCGATCAATCGCAGACCCGCCGGTTCTTCATGACATCCCCTCAGCAACTCATAGAGCTGCTCAGCAGATCCTTCCCCAGGGGACAACAAAGGCTCACTACCGACTTCGTTGATCAAAATATGACAAAGATCCGCGCTCGCACCCGGATAACTCACATTCAAAGGCTGCCCATTAACCGCCGTTATCCCGCCCCCAACAGGTTCCCAGCTTTTTTCGGTATCAGGCACACTCGTCGCATGCACCAAAAACGAGTTTTCTTTGAATTCCGCACCGGCATTCGGTCCCGGATAACCCTTGAACAAAGTGTATTCCAAGCCCGAGGAAAAGTCAGCCGTAAACCCTGCCGGAACAAGCGCAGCAGGTGGCACCAACGGACTCGTCACCCAACCACCCGTCCCACGCTGCGCGAAATACGTATTACCCAGCGCACCACTAAACAATGCACCCGCAAACGCACCCTGAGACACGAAAGCGACGCCTTCACCATTAGGCGCCACAGCACTCGTCTCAGCAACACCGTAACCACCCTTAAACGACGGACTCACCTGCTCATAAACACGATCCGCCGGCAACCCAAATGCCTGAGACGCGACACCACAACAAACACACAACACCAAAACCACCACACCAACAGAAAAAACCCCCCTCCTCACCATGCTACCCCTCACCCTCATTCTTAAAATCCCGATAAAGCTGTTCATTCCCTTAGGTATCTCAAGCGGTCCTGCGAATGTGTGCCTCCGAGCGAGGTAACAAACCTCGCTCGGAAAGCACATATCAGATCACTATCAGCAAACTACAATCCTTACGAGGCCGCCGTCGCCGCTTTTGCTTTCAGAAGTCCTTCTCCCTGCAGATGGCCCGTTGCTTCTTTAGTAAAGGTACAGGTAGCCTCTTCTTTTTCTTTTTCTTGTTCCACTAAGCTGAAGAGCGCTAACAATTCAGTCGCCGTATTTTCTAGGAGAGCACTTACTAACCCTACACATTCATCGGTCGTTTCGCCAAGCAGCGTTTTACAAACGACCTCATAACCAGGAAATCCCGATCCAGCTTCAGTTAGGTGAAGTAAGAAAGTTGTCCCTGCATCTAACACTACTTCAGCTAACCACGGTAGATGCACAGGCCACACCTTCGCTCCTGCTTTTTCGCAGAGACCCGACCCTTCACATTCAAGCGCTAAACTTCCCGTGCCTAACGCCGGCCCTATGAGTTCTTTTGCTAAATTTAAGACTTCTGTAACTAAAAAGTCATTTGCGCTGTCGAAGACACCATCAAGGATGCCCGTACAGGTTACCGTGGCTTCCCCCAGGCTGGTTAAGTCCGTGAGCGCCAGCATTCCCGTGCTTTCTCCGGTTTCCCCGGCTTTTGCTGCCACTCCACCAACTAAGAATTCCGACACGGCGAACGCAGACGATGCGACGACCGCGCTAAGCGCGAACACCGCAAAGAGCGTTAGCCCGAGTATCTGAAACTTCTTCATAGTTCTCGTTCTACCTTTCCCTCGTCCAAGGCTTGGTTGGCCTCTTTCCGAGGCTTGATGTGGCCGACGAGAGCACTCGTTCTAGGTCAGAGAGCGCCAAGTCCGGCCCCTATGTGCTAGTTGCCTTAGTCCGAACCGCACACCAGACGCGGAACTTCCCCAATAGTTCAGGATCATTCTTGCCTCTCGCGTGCTGAAAGTCCAGACGTGTTTCCGACTACCGGTGGCCTCGACTCTACGGGGTCTCTGTGCGACGCCACTGGCGTCGCCTTTCGCAGTATGCGCATCCCCGGTTTTGGCCTCCTTCTTTGCTGCCTGGCTTTCCTAGATGAGCCGATGGAAGACTTCAGAGCCCCAATCCGCTGACTCTTAGCCTCCCCGACCCTTACTTCGACCCGTGATCCCAAGTTCTGGATATCGGGTTAGTAGGCACTCTTGCACACAGGGGCCATAACGTCAAGAGGAAAGTTAGCTACTGTTTCCCAGTCCTCGGAGGCATCTAGCCCTCGGTGCAAGCCGAAGAACATGGCGAACTACACCCACCCACTATCCATTCCGCCCTCACAAGACGCCTACCTCGCGGCAACGGACTTCCTCAGCCCTGAATACGTCGACCCACCCGACCGAACTTGGTTGGCCTGAATTCTGACTAATGGATGCGTGGCTGGATCTGGACTTTCGAGTGAAATGGCTCGACTTTCGCGAACGCGGGCGGTACGCTCGACGTGCGAGCTGTTTGAGGCGACGGAGGCGCAATGGCCGTAAGTTCGCATAAGGACCGGGCTGGGGGGAAGCTCCCGCGCGGCCCGCACCGGCTCACAAGCGAGCAGGTGGCCAGCGACCAGCGCACGCGCTTGATCGAGGCCATGGTGCAGCTGACGCACGAGCGAGGATACGCGGCCACCACCGTGACGGAGGTCATCGAGCGCGCACAGGTCTCGCGCAAGACCTTCTACGAGCATTTCGCCGATCGCGAGGCGCTATTGCTCGCAGCGTTCGACGCCACCGCCCCCGTGGCGCTCGCGGAGGTCCGCGCAGCCTCCGAGCGCACGGGAGGAGCCACGCGTCAGCTCGAAGCGCTCATGCGTCGCCTGTGTAGCTTCGCGCGCCACGGCGCCGGCGCCGTGGCGCTGTGGACGATCGAGATAGCGGCGGCCGATCCGGCGGGCCTCACGCGCCGCGAGCAGCTCGTGGGCGAGTACGGAGCCCTGATCGACGAATGCCTACGCTCCGAGGATGAGCGGTTGGCGCTACCCCCAGTGCTTGCGCGCACGCTCGCCGGCGCCACGCACCGCACGATCGACGGGTACCTGCGCATGGGACGCACCGATGCCCTCAAGGGCCTTGCGCCTCAGCTGGCGCGCTGGGTGCGCGGCTACCACCCGGTGCCTGTGGATCTCACCTCTGTGCAGAGTCCCTGCTCAACGTTGCCCCAAGCGCTCGCGGGCGGACGAGCGCCGGGCACGCTGACGCTCGCGCCCGAGAACTACGAGCCCCCGCGGGGGAAGGAGTCCTCCGGCTTCACCCAGCACTCAAACCGCGAACGCATCCTCGACGCCGTCGCGCGGCTCGTCGCCGCCCACGGCTACACCGCGCTCACCGCGCAAGCGATCGCCGAGCGCGCCGACATCTCAGAACGAGCCTTCCTGCTCCACTTCAAGAGCAAGGACGAGGCGTTTGCCGCAGCGCTTGAGATCGGGCACATGAAGGGACAGGCGATCGTCGAGCGTGCCCGCTTTGAGGCGCCGGACTGGCGAACCGGCGTGCACCGGGGAGTGGGTGCCCTGCTCGAGTTCCTCGCCTGCGAGCCCTGCTTCACGCGCATGGCCTTCGTGGACGCGCCACTGGCGGGACCCAAAATGACGCGCCGCACCCACGAACACGCCGGCGCTTACGCCAGACTGCTGCTCGAAGGAGCTCCGCAACGCAGACGCCCACCTCGCATCGCGCCAGAAGCCATCGCCCACGGGATCTTTGAGCTTGCCTTCCACCAGGCCGCACAACACAAAGTCGAAGGGCTGCTTCACCTCGGGCCGGTCGCGACCTATCTCACGCTGGCGCCGTTTCTCGGGGCGAGCGAGGCAGCCGAGGCCGCGGCTTCATGACAATCCGCTCGTGGCGACGGGCTTAGGGAGTGTGTGAATCCTGTCTGAGTGCCTGTCCGGCGAGGTAGGTGTCATACATGTTGCTCACACCTCGCACGAACTCGATCTGTAGGACCCTGCGTGCTTTCTCCTCCGGCTCGACCACGGCGAGACGCCTGAGTACGTCGTCCGCGTGTGCCCAGTCACCAGAATGGCCGAGACCTCGGCCGATGCCCACCGTTGGGTCCACGACGCGATCTATCGCTCGCAGAGCCCGGTCGTCGAGGTAGCTCTCCGCGCGGATGGTGGGATCGTGCAGGAGGTCTTCGAGTGCGCTGATGCGCTGCAGCACCCTGACCATGTCCAGATCGCTCGGCGCGAGGCGCTTTTGCGGAGCGGCCTTCAGCAGGTCGCGGGCAAAGTCTGCCCACGCCACGCCGTGGGCGAGATATCTCGGCTCGAGATAGCCGCGCAAGTCGTCCATCTTTTTTTCGACCGTCCTCTCGGGCACCGAGAAGTCGGCGTGGATCCAGTGCGCGACCGAGGTGGGGTCGATGCCCTCGGCGAGGTACCGAATCGCCTGCCAGAAGTAGGGGCGGCTCACCATCTCGGGAGTCCCGTGCAGGATGCCGTCAAACGCTCGTGCCATCGTCAGGTCCTGGCTTTCAAAGCGCTCCTTTGCTCTCCTGGTGTCGGGAAAGACGGTGAAGTCCTCAACCTCCGTGTCCCCTAGAGGCAGCACGTCGAGCTGGCGCTGCCCAGCCAGGAACGCAGTCAGGTTGACGCTTGGCATCTCCTCGGCGGGCACATCCAGATCGTGCTTGCTGATCAGTGCTCTGGCCCCGTGCCTGCGCGCGAGATCGATGATGTCGGGACGCGCGTGCACCGTGTAGGCGATCGGCCGACAGCGCCTGGCGAGCTTTGGGTTGCGCCGGATCGTCTCGATTACGCGATGACCTGAGTAGTTGTTGTCTGTCCTGTCATCGGATTGCAGGTCGATGAGCGCCACGAGTGCCCCCTCGCTTTGCGCGATCGCCTCGCACAGAGCGATGCGGTTGACCTCCACGCGCATCAACTCATCAGAGATCCCGTGCTGACTCAGCTGGCGGCGCGCAGTCCTGACGTCGGAGGGATCCTCGTCGTAGAGGTAGATCCACTTCATTGCGTCAGCAGCGCCGTCGCCGGCACGGTAAAGGTCAAACCGCCCCGCTCGAATCCGTCGATCAGCCGACCGGGCAGTCGCGCCAGGACGGCCTCGAAGGCCCCGAGGTCGTGGTCCGCTCGCGCCTCGGGCGGAGCGGGACGAACCGAGACGCGCATATTCCGATTGTCGAGCGCCACGATGTGTACGTGCAGGCGGCGCAAGCGCGAGCGTCCGCTCAGCCGAGGCGGATAGCGAGCCAGCATGCGGTCGGCGAGCTCATCCGCGAGGGCCACCACCGCTAGATGCTCCCGCGCACGGCTGACCGCCGTCTCAGCAGCCGCCCCACAGACGAACGTGGGGCACTCCCCCTCGACGGTGACGATCGCCGGGTCGAGTCGAAGCTGGAGGTGCTCTTGGATGTCGCGAATCGGATCGGCAACCGCGATCAGGGCAAGCATCTCGCGCGTGAGATTGTCGATCGCCCCACTCAGCGCGAGCAGCCGCTGCCCCTCCTCGCTTTCCATGATGCCCTCGTCGTACCATGCGGCGGAGCTGCGCAGGGGCTTGATTAGATCGTGGTGCAATCTGACAGCACGTGCGAGCTGCTCGATCAGTTCTGCGCGCTCGCGCAGTCCAAGCGCCTCGTGCTCGGCGCGCGCGAGCGATTCACGACCGATACCGGCCGCGATCCCCGACACGGCGCACACGAGCGGGAAAGTCATATTTTCTCTCAGTCGCCCCGGCTCGAGCGTGTGCCGCACCCGTCGCGCGGAAAGCGCGGTGATGGCGAACACGATCGGCCCGAGCATCGTCACCTCCGATAATCGCCCGCGTGCTCCCAGGGCGACGAGTTCGAGACCCGTCCATCCTGTCGCCGGGCGTCCGCCGGCAGGCCATAGCAGGCTGATGGCCGGGAGCGTCGTGCGCGCACGACGCGGATCGCCCGGTGCTTGGCGATACCAGAGACGGTCGGCGCCCACCAGTGCGTTGAAGGCCAACGCGTGAGCCACTCCCACCCGACTGCGTCGGGCGGTCAGCAGGCACATGACGCCCCCGAACCAGGTGGCTGGGCGAATCACCGCGGCACAGTGCTCGAGCGCCTCGTCGATGCGACTTGTCATCGGCACATGGGCGGCCAGCGGGTCTGTGATCTTGCGCGGTAGCGAGACGGTGAGCACAAGCCCCTTCTTGGCGGACAGCAAGGTCAGCTCGCCGCCTACGCCGCGCACGTGCGCGAGCGTCTCCCCCAGCCCGATGCCCCATGTCTCCGGGTCATCTGGGTCAGAGACACCGCCGTCATCCTCGATGCGCAGCACAACCCGGCCCTCGCTCAGGCTGAGCCTCACGCCGATCTCCCTCAGGGGACAGCGCTGATGCTTGTAACAGTTATCCAGTGCCACCTTGGCGGCACGTACGAGAATGCCTGTTATGCGCGCGTCGAGCGTTAGCCCTTGTGGGAGTCTGGAGTCGAACGTGATCGAGATTTTCTCCTCGCGCCAGCCGGCGCGGTAGAGATTGAGGATCGCGTTGAGCGTGAGTGCCAGATCCAGTGGCTCGTTATTGGCGGCCGCGACCAATATCGGGCCCAGCAGGTGGTGTTGGATGTCGTCTCTGACCTCCTCGAGAGCCTCTTCAACCTCTGAGGAGCGGGAGTCCTCGCTCGTGCGGTGGCGGGCGGCGAGTCGCAGCAGCGTCTGTTCGAGATCGGCGGCCGTGTGGCCGATTTTCCTTGCGACGTCGCGTAGACCCCCGCGACCGGCGCCGATCGCCGCGGCGTGCAGCGCCTCGCGGTCACGCGTGCGCGTGCGCTCCAGGCGTCTGGTCGTCAGAGCAAGGTCTCCGAGCTCTCCACCGAGGGGAGCCGCGGCAAGAAAGGTCGGCGCCATCCCGATGTTCCACAGCAGACTTCGCCTCCAGCCGCTGCGCCACGGGCGCTGAGTTCCCATCACCACGCTCAGATATCCGCCGGCGGCGCCGGCGCCGAGCACGAGGCTGGCGGTGCGCTCGAGCTTGTGTGACCGCGCGGGACCGAGGCGCCCGCCCCCGAAGGCCGTGAGTATCAGGCCGGGAAAGAGCATCGGGCTGCGGTCGGGCGCCGAACCGGCGATGCCGAGCAGCCCGAGCGCCGGGAGCGCCCACGGGCTCAACTCGCGTCGAAGCAGTGCCGTCATCTCGACCGGCTTGGAGAGCGCCGCGACACCAAAGGCGCTGGTGGCGAGCGCCGCGACGCTGCCGACGACCCGCTGGCGAGGAGAGATCTCCTCGGCGCCCGCCAGATAGAAGCCGAATACGCCGGCTGCGACCGCGATGCAGGCGCCGGCGTTGTACACACCCAGGACCGCAGCGTCCTGGTCTGCTCCCGGTTGCACGGCGTCAAGCGCTATCGGCTTAGTAAGCATGGGCGAATTTCATCACATCGAACAAATTTAGGCGGGGGAATTCCCCCGCGGATCCCCTCCATCAATGCCCCTCTATCGGAGCAACGAGATCGCTTAGGGTCACATTGCGACGGTTTGTGAGATTTGAACCGGATTCATGAGATTGAAAAGAGGGAAACGTATGGAGTCTACAATCACAAAGAGAGTAGTTCTCGAGCGCAGTGAGATGAGCGAGCGCTGTGGATGCATGGCCAAGCTCGATGGGGTCACTTTGGGACGCGTGGTGAGCGGCGCGTTCGCGTCGGCATCGAATCCGCGCGGGGAGACCGTGTCACGGCCGGAGGATTGCGCCGTGTTGCCCGCGATGGCCGGGCAGGTCCTCAGCTCGGTTGACTTTGGTCCCCTGGTCGGGCCCGATCTATACAGGTCGGGGAGAATCGCCGCCGTCCACGGGCTGAGCGATATCTACGCGATGGGCGGACGGCCGCGCGCCGCGCTGGCGATGCTGGTGGTCGATCCTTCTCAGCCCGAGCGCGCGGCCACTGATGTACTGGAGGGAATCCTCGCCAGCTGCGCCGCTGACGAAGTTGAGGTTCTCGGTGGACACACGATCGTCGGCCAGGAGGCCCTTGCGGGCGTCTCGGTCGTGGGCGAGGTCGGCGAGAGGTTGCTCTACAAGCAAGGCGCCAAAGCGGGGGAGCGGCTGCTGCTTTCAAAGCCGGTCGGGGCGGGTCTCGCGTTGCGCGCTTACCGCCATGGTCTGCTCGAGCTCGCCGACCTCGAGCCGGCGCTGCGGAGCATGGAAGCTTCAAACCGCGTGGCGAGCCGCTGCGCCATCGAGGCTGAGGTGCGCGCGGCCACAGACGTGACCGGCTACGGGCTGCTCGGCCACCTGGCCGAGATGCTCGCGACGGAGGGACTGGGAGCGAAGGTGAGTCTCGGCAATGTGCCAATACTCGAGGCCGCGGTCAGCCTACCGAAACTGTTCGCTCGTTCCAGATGGATGGAGGCAAACCTCGAGTACTGCCGCGGCCTGACCCGTTTGTCGGGCGTGCTCGACCGGGAGCTCATCTCCCCGCTGCTCGACCCCCAGACAAGCGGAGGGCTGTTGCTGGCCGCTCCCGCCGAGCGGGTCGAGCAACTGTGCCGTGTGGGCTTTCATGCGATTGGTGTTGTTACTAAGCAGAGCGGACTGGAGGTAACCCGATGACAGTGGTATTTCGTGGCAAGTGGTTTGAGGTCGAGCAGCAACCCATCGTGCTCGGGAACGGAGAGCGCATCATCGCGGAGTGGGTGTCACGAACCGACGGAGTTCGCGTCATCGCCCGCCGCAAGGACGGTGCGGTACTGATAACCAACGAGTACCGCTCAGAGCTGGCCACCCGCGACTACCGCCTTCCCGGCGGGAAGGTCGAGAACGGTGACACTCCGCTACAGGCGGCAATCGGGGAGCTTCGCGAGGAGACCGGCTTTCGGGCCGCCGAGTGGATACCACTGTGCAATACACAAGCCTTCGCGATGGTGCGCTACTCCTTGCACTACTTCGAAGCAAGGACACTTGCGCTGGATCCGATCCAGCATGACGAGGGGGAGGACATTCGCGTCGAGTGGTTCACACTCGAGGAGGCTGTGCGAATGGCGCTCGACGGAAGAATCGGCGAGGACCTCAGCGCATTTCAGATCCTGCGCCTCGCGTCCCGAGAGGGGCAATTGCGCGAGATGACGCCCACTAGCGCGTGATGTCGGCTGCGATATATCTCGACAACCTGGCGAGCACGCCCTTGGCACCGCGGGCGCGCAGGGCCATGGCTCGATGGCTGGAGGATGACTTCGGGAACGCCTCGAGCTCCACCCACGAATACGGCTGGCGTGCGGCACAGGCTGTGCAGGAGGCACGCGAGCAGCTTGCGCGCCTGATCGGAGCGCGCCTGAGCTCAGAGGTGGTGTTCACCTCAGGGGCCACCGAGAGCAACAACACGGTGCTGAAGGGCATCGTCGAGGCATTCCCCGGAAGTGCCTCACACATCGTGACGAGCGCAATCGAGCATTCCTCGATCATCGCTCCCTGCCAAGTGCTCGCGGGCAGAGGCGCCTCCGTCACCCAGGTGCGCCCAGACAGCGAGGGAATCATCCATCCGGAGGAGGTTCAGCGCGCGATTCGCAAAGACACGCGTGTGATTTCGGTGATGGCCGTCAACAACGAGATCGGAACGGTGCAACCTGTGGCAGAGATAGCGCAAATCGCTCGCTCCCATGGGGCGTTGCTTCATGTTGACGCCTCGCAGGCCGTCGCCAAGCTGGACATCGATGTCGAGCGTCTTGGCGTCGATCTGATGTCGATCTCCGCGCACAAGCTAAACGGCCCGAAGGGCGTGGGCGCGCTGTACATACGCTCGGGTGCCCTGCCGAGCGGTCTTCCGCCGCTAATGCACGGGGGCGGGCAGGAGCTGGGCCGACGAGCCGGAACGCTGCCGGTCGCGCAGATCGTGGGCTTCGGCGAGGCGGCGCGCCTGGCGCTTTTGCGCTGGCGAGAGGACATGGGTCGCGTGGACGAGCTGACTCGCGTGCTGTGGGATCGCCTGCGCTCAGCGGTATGCGACATCCAGCTCAACGGCTCCGCCGAGCGGCGCGTGCCGGGATGCTTGAACTTCTCCGCCAAGGGGGTCCCATCGGATGCGCTGATTGCCGCGACCCCCGAGCTTGCGCTTTCTTCGGGCTCGGCGTGCAGCAGCGAGCATGGCGGCGACTCTCATGTACTGGAGGCGCTCGGGTTCGACGCGCCACGAAGGCGCGGCGCCGTGCGAGTGGGGATCGGTCCATACAACACCACCGAAGAGGTGAGAATCGCGGGGGAGCTGATCGCCGCGGCGATAGCTCGTATACGTGACGGGAATCTTGGCTGAGTAGCCGGCGCCTACACCACGGGGCACAGGCCGCCGTCGAGGTTGATGGCGCTGCCCGTGATGTAAGAAGCCCGCGCGGACAACAGGAACGACGCCAGGTGAGCGAACTCATCAGGATGGCCGACGCGACCGAGCGGGATGCGCGAGCTGGAGACCATTCGCTCGTAATAGACCTGCGGCGTGATGCCCGCCTCCGCGGCATAGCGTTCCAGCTGTCCGCTTTCGATCACGCCTATCAACACCGCGTTGACCCGGATCCCCTCGGGGGCCAGCTCCCTAGAGAGCGCCTTCGTTAGCGCGAGGCCGGCGGCCCGCGACACCGACGTGGGCGTGCTGAGGGCCTCCGGGGCCTTGCCGGAGATGGCTAGCGTGTTCACCACGGCCCCTTTGCTCTCTCGGAGCGCGGGGAGCGCGAGCCGGGTGAGGCGCACGGCGCCCATCAGCTTCAGCGCTAGGTCGTCCTCCCAGACCGTGTCCTCGTGATCGGAGAAGGGCCCGGCGGCGAGCTCGCCTGCATTGTTGGCGATCCCGTCGATGCGCCCCCAGCGAGCGGTGGCCGCCTCGACGAAGCGGGTGAGATCCTCAATGTCTCTGACGTCGCCGGCGAGATCGAGCACGTCGCCACCCTTGGCGCGCAACGTGCCGGCGGTGGCCGCGAGCCGCTCGCCGTCGCGAGCCATCAGCGCGACGCCGCGCGCGCCTTCGGCGACGAGCTGCTTCGCTAGTGCCTTACCCAGCCCGCTCGAGCCACCCGTGATCAGGAAGACCTTGTCTTCCAGTTCGAGATCCATCGGACCTATGAAGCTCGTTGATCTTGCGGAGGGCCCAGCAGCAAGGATCTATGGATATGGGGTCGTTCGATATGGAGAGAAGCGCGCCAGGGCACTACATCCCCTCCGGAGTGCGCCCGTCGTGTCCGATATAGCCGTCCTTGCCCCCCGCGCACACATAGACGGTGTCGCCTGGGCCGAGGATGCGGATTTTACGAACCGTGGAAGCGTCGACGCGCGCGAAGGTGCCCTCGTCGAGGCGGTGGGTGGAACCGTCACCGAACTCCATCTCGATGGCGCCACGGTGCACGAAGTACAGCTCCTCCTGGAGGTCGTGGTAGTGCCATTTCGTCTCATAGCCCGGTGGGCGCACGAGTACGTTGACGCCGAAGGCGGTGACGTCGAGCTCTTTGCGGACTTTGCGAAAGCCGTAACCCTCGCCGAGCGCGTCGATGTGGCCGATCGCATAGCCCTCCCCCACCGCCACCTCCGGGTGCGTCGCGCTCACGCTGGCACCGGCTCGTCAGCGAACAGCTCGTCGAAGCCCGCGACAAGCTCGACCTGGGCGTCGGCAGTGCCCTGGAGCTCCAGGTAGCGCAGCAGGGCGTTCTCATGGCACATGCCGGCTGGGGCTAGCGTTAGAAACAATGGAGCATCGGTCATACGATTCCGCCATCTGGCTTTAGGAGATGCTCAACTTATAGCACCGTACTGATGCCTGTGTGGGTCCCGAGCTACACGTAGAGTTCAGGATGCCGAGCACGCTACCCCTATGGCAACGTGCCTGGAAGCATCTGGTCGATCTTCCAGGTTCTGGCTTCACGGTGAACTATGAGATAGCTGGCCGGCTTTGTCGCGGATCCCAGCAGCACGTATGCGCGTTTTCCGCGAACGCGCACGCCTATCACCTCGATTTCGCTTGCCAGTTCACTACGGGCGTGCTGCAGCATCAATAACAGTATCGCCGGGCAGCTCTTCAGGCCACGTAGATAGGTGGGTCCGGGTTCCTGACCGTAGTCTTCGGGGATCGATTCGGCGAGAAGCGAGAAGAGCAGCGAACACGCACTGGTCGCGTCGTCGGCGACCGCCGCGCGGTAGTAGCGCTCCACCAGCGCCACGATCGCTTGCCGATCTGCGCTGCTCGCCGGTTGGCCATAAGCGGTGATCACGCGATCGTCGTTATCGAGACGGCGTGGGTGGTGTTTGCCTCTCCCTGCTTCCGATGCGCCACCCTGCTCGCCGTCGCCGTCGCCGTCTTCGTCGCCCTCGATTAACCGTGGTGTGAACGACACAGAGGCTGAAGGCAAAGATGCTTGCGCGGCCTGGCCGGCGGGGGGCCGGGCCGCCGGTCGGCGAGCGCCTGTGTTCTCTCCGCCGCAAGCGACGATCCAAAGGCTGAAGCCGATCGGGATCGACGCCAGCGCCGGCTTCAGCTTGTGTCGAACCACCGCTTTAGGAGAGACCTATGTCGAATAGAACATAGATACGCCATGTGCGGCCTTCGCGGTGCACGGCTATGTGCCGGTCGTGCATCGTCTTGAAATTCAGCAGGGCCAGCCCGCGGTTGCCTTCGACGCGCACGCCGGTAACCTGCAGCGAGGCGGCATCGGCATAGCGACGATGCAGGCGCTTGAATAGCCTCGACGCAACAGATGCGCACGACCTGTTCTGTTCGCTGGAGCCACCGTATTCTTCGGGTATCGTTTCGGCCACCACCCAATAGGTCAATGAGCACGCGAGCGCGCCGTTCTCCGCCGCGACCGCCGCAAAGTAGCGCTTGACGACGGTTGTGACCTTGTACCGGTCTTCGGCGTTTGCGGCCTGGCCGTAGTCGAGAACGTGCGCGTCGTCGGCGTCATAGCGGCTCTTGCTTTCGCTGTCGTAGTCGCCGTCTGTGTCCTCGATGAGCTTGCCCGCCCCATGTCGCACGCTCACGGCTGTGCCGGCGGGGTCGCCCGCACCCGGTTCAGACGATCGCCGCGATACAGCGCCAGCCTCTCCGCCGGCGGCGCCGCACGAGCTGATCGTCAATCCGATCGCCAAGGCCATGAGGGCCACCATCCAGCTCGCTTGGACCATTGCCTTCACGGCAGCGGTGTGGCGATCAGGCCGACTATCTTCCAGCCGGTACCTTCGTGTTCCATCGGCAGGTAGCCGACGGGGGTCGCGGGCGAGCCGACGATAATCCTGGCAGTGCTTCCCTCCACGCGGATGCCGGACACCGTTATCGGCGCCGCCATCTGGCTATGGAGATGCTTGAACAATAGGGACATGACAACCGCACACGTCTTGCCGCGCAGGTAAGGCGGTCCCGCCCCTCTGCCATAGACTTCGGGGATCGCCCTGGCAAAGCTCGGCTTGATCATCGAGCAGGCTTTTGCGCCGTCTCCAGCGGCCGCGGCCGCGTAGTAGCGTTTGGAGAAAGCGGTTAGCGCCTGCCTATCGGTGGCGTCTGCGGCGTGCCCATAATGTGTAATAGCTGTGTCGTCGGCGTCGTAATAGCCGTTGATCACATTTTCGTTGTAATCGTGGTCTCGATCCGCATCCCCGTCGGGCGGGTTGCGCGGGTTCTCCGTTTCGCTGTTGTCGTCGTCGTCGTCTTCGTCTCCCCTCAGCAGAATCGTGGCATGCGTGTGCGACGACGCGCTCGCGATCTGCGCCGCGCCGGCCGGGCTGGCCTTTTTGACCTCCCCACCGCAAGCGACAAGCGAGACGCCAAGCGAGGCGAGCAGCAATGCTGTGAGCGCTTCCTTCCGCCTACCGTGGCTCAGTCGATCTTCGCGCATTCGGTTACGCCGGCCTTCGTGGCAGAAGCCGCTATCTGCGGGCTGATGCTCCCGCTCGAGTTGACGAGCACCCGCATGTCCTTGATGTCACCGATCTTGGCATCGGCACCGAGCGTCGCGAGAGTGTGAGCCAATGCGCTCCTGGCTGCGATCATCTGCTGCCAAGCTTCGGCCAGCGATTGCGGCGGCGTGAGCTTCTCAAGTTCGGCCAGGGTGGCACGGTAGATAGCCGCGCGCGGCAGACCTACGCGTGCATAGTCGCTTGCCTTCTCCACCGTCCCCGGCGTGCGTGCGATCCGAGCGTTAGAGCGCTTGCAGATAGCGTTGGCACGTATTGCGAGCTCGGCAGTGGAGAGCGCTGGGCCCGTGTTGGCATGGGCGACGTTCGAATTGGTCTGGCCGGACGCGGTCGTAGTGCCGGCGGTCGCAGTCGAGCCGGTCGAGCTTGTCGAGCTTTTGGAGGCGCCACATCCGCTCAGAGCGAGCAGCGCTATGGCAAGCGCGAGCGGCGGCAGCAGGGTACGCATGTCTATGACCTTCCTTTCCCGTTATTCCAGTGTTCGGTAGAGCACTGGATATTCAACGGGATTCTACAGTATTGCTGGTGCTAACAACTTGAGCCCGGATGGATACTGTATCCATCCGGGCTCAATGTTTCTTACTTTCTGGAGTAACGTGCTACATAGAGATCTGGCTATTTTTCAGTGACGGCCCAACTGCCGTAGGCAGATGATTCTTCAACCCCAGATTCTGCTTTGAGGCGCAACTGCGCACCGCTTGTTGAGCTTCCTTGCGTCAAGCTCGTGAGCGGGACGGGAAGGATAAAGGCTCCAACGGCAAGTCCACTTTGGTCGATTTCGATGCCAGAGGTCGATCCGGTTGATTGGTACACACAGAGATTTCCAGGAGTGGCTTCTGGTTTTTCGGTGCTACCAGGACAGCTGGCTTTGTCGCCACTGCCTCCCACATAGTGCACTTCCGTGGTACCAAGCGCTTTCGTCAGTGGCAGCGTGAACGAGATCGTCGTCAGCAGCGGTCCACCCTTGGTGGCAATGCTCCAAAGCCCTGTCTCTGTCTTTTCGCTCGGAAGCATGCCGCCAGCGGTCCAAGGCGAGCCTTCGGCACCCGACGCGCCGGCGGATCCAGCGGCGCCTTCTTTGCCCTGCAGGCCGATTTCGCCTTTGCCTCCTGCCGGACCTGCGGGTCCTGCGGGTCCGGCCGGACCTGCAGGACCCGTCGCACCGGTCACACCGGTCGTACCGGTGCGACCCGCCTTCCCTTGCAGTGATTTGAGCACCTTAGGGCTGATCTGTTTGGTCGACGTGATCAAGATTTTGCTCCCGGCAAACGCCCCTCCGCTCATAGCGAACACCACTGCGACGGTCACAGCGACATTTGTGTATGTCACGCGCTGACGTATTTTGATTTGCATGCGTTGTCGTCCCCTTGTTTATTCGTTTTCGGTTGTTGCCTCTGGCTGGGCCGTCTCAGCGGTGACGCCGGGCGCTCTTCTTCGCCGAGCCCTTCCCCTTCTTGTGTTTCTTTGCGGTGCGTTTCTTCTTGCCTGCCTTCTTGGGCTTCGGCGCTTTCGCTTTGACCGCTTTGGGGAAGGTAATCTTCGGTGTCGGTAGCGTCACAAGCGACGCGGGCGAGATCAACACCGAGGGCAGGCCGGCCGTCGTGAATGTCGCCGCGGCGCCTTCGGCCGATCCGTATCCGCTGGCGACCGCGATGCGATACGTATAGGTTGTGCCCGGTTGCAGGCCCGACAGCTGATACTCCTCTTCGAGCGGCGCGGCGCTTGCCGGCAGCGGACCCGAGAAAAGGACGCCGTAGCGCGTCGCTGCGCCTTCCTCGACGCCGAGCTGGAAGGTATAGGTGGCCGGCTGGCCGCCAGGATCGACGGCGCCGGTGATGATCGCGCTGGTCGTCGTGATCGCGCCGGCCGCACCCGTGGTGGCTGTCAGCGTCGGCGGCGCGGCCGTCCTGAACGTGCCTTCCGAGCTCTCGTTTTCACCGGCTTCGTTGGACGCCACCAACTGGTATGAATATGTCGTATTGGGGATCAAGCCACCGGCTTCCTGTGCGACGCTCCCCGCCCCGTATTGTGAGGAGTGCTCTTCGGTAGTTGTCCTTGCCGCCATACATTCCGCCAATTTGGCGCACGGACCGTACTCGAAGTGGTAGCCCGTCGAAGCGTGCTCGGGGTTTACCGAACCGACCAGCACCGCGACTTCATTGGTGACGAACGACGCTTCTATTTCTGGGGTGACTTGCGGTGCAATCAATTCAGTTTTAAGCGATTGCGCTTCGCTCGTCACCGACTCGGTTTTACCGTTGACTTCGGCTTCGGAGAACACCCTGTAACGATAAAGTTCGTTAGGGACAAGACCAGTCAGCTGCCAATGCATGAGCGTGAAAGCTTCCTCGTCGCCTTCGAACGCGACAGGCGTGCGCGAGCCGGCGATGGGTTCATAGAGGAAGTACGCCCGCGCCGACAAGCCGTTCGGGTTTATTTCGCCGCACAACGTCGCGCTCGCGGAGCCCACTGCTTCCGCCGGACACGTCCGCACCCCCGGAAACAAACCCAAGACATACGCTTCAATTTCTTGGAACGCGGATTGAGCAATATACAGCGCACCAGTAGAGCTGAACGCCAATCCTTTCGGACCACTATTTTCCATTACTCCTCTCAACGGATTGAATTCACTGATCAATTTTCCGCTGGGGTCGTAAAGGATGCCACGATACAATTGTGGTGCACCCTCAATTGCCGGCTCGCGTTCGATCACGCCGAGCCGACCGTGGGGGTCCCACGCGATGGCGACGATTGGTCCTTCCTTGTCGATCACTCTCTGCAACTGGCCCGCGGCATTATACTCGTAGACACCAGGGACACCGACTTCGTCACGATCTAGGTCGGCGACGAATATATCACCAGCGGGATCGACGGCTATCGCTTCGACCTTCCCGTTCGTGGGATCCGGAAGCGGCACTTCACCCTTCCATTCGCCGGCTGCGTCAAACTCCTGTACGCGTCCGTCGTCCCCCTCGTACAACAGGTTTTCGGGCCCCCCCACACTCAACAGGCTACCAGCCAACAGTTCTGCTTTGATTTCACTATGGCTGCTGCCCCCTTCGTTTTCTACTCCTGACTGGCACTGATCGCCAGACGCGGCTGTGCACACGTTCTGTTCTGCTTCGCTTGCTTTTGCTTCGACCTTGGTCTTGTTGACTTCACGGCCGAACATGAGCACGAACGAACCGTCTTCGGTGTACTCATCGATACGATGATATCCAAAGTTGAGCACGTACACGTTTCCCGTTTCGGGGTCGATCGCCAGGTCCTGCGGTAGGTTCAGCTGTTCGGCTAGCCCGGTGGGTGTCTGATTGCCTGCTCGCTGCGCGGTCCAGGCTTCGCCTGACTGGCATGTGTCTTTGGAGGCGGCGGTGCACACATCCCGTTCCGCTTGTGGAGCATTTGCTTCGACCTTTGTCTTGTCGACATTCCAACCGAACATCAGGATGAATTTGCCTTCCGGACCGAGCTCCTGCACGCGGCTGTTTACTTTCTCGGCGATGTACAGGTTCCCGTTCTTGCCGACGGCGACGCTTTCGGGAAAGAAGACGCCTCCCGGTTCACCACTTTGTTTACCTGGTTGGCACGTTTCGCTGACGGTGCAGACGTTCTCTTCGGCTTCTGTCACTTTGTGGGGATTACCGGGTTCCTTGAACTCGTTGGTCTTGGCTTCGTTGACTTCCCGCCCAAAATGGCTGGAGCTCACGTACGTATTCAGTTCGGACGCCCCCAGCGCCGCTCCCGCGGCCGCTAGCGTCAGCGTAGTCGTTGTGAGGATCGCCAGCGCGAGCCTGCCTATCCGGTATTGAGTGGGGCGCGTCATTTTGCCGTCCTTCCCTTCTTCTTGCTGGTCTTACTGGACGGGCAACCCGTCACTTCGATCTTCGTGTTCTGTTTTATCTGCGTGCCGTTCTGCGCGATGAAGATCGTGGGCATCACGAGCTTTGCCTTTTGCTTGCAGAGACTTCCGATCGCGGCTAGGGCGGAGTCTCTGCCCTCTGGCAGGAACAGCTCGAAGCTGTTGACCGGCACATCGGGCACTGTCTCAAACGTATTGCTGGTCACGTTCTGTTTATTGATAAAGGTGGTGCCGGTAAGGTCGACCCTGACCCCGTCGCCCTGCAGGACGACGACAAGCGACGGAAAGCCCGCGCCTCCGTGCGAGACGAAATAGACGGGCCCTGACAGTCCGACAGGCAGCACCGGCGTCGACGCCTTCACGATCCCGACGATCGCGCCAGGGGGGCATGCTGCCGGATCGTTGTCGAAGGTTGCCGCGGGACAGGCCTTCTGGAGGGTCGTCAGCCGTGAGGGCAGCTGCTTTGGCAGCGACACCTTCGCCTTTGCGACGTTCGCCTCGCTCCCTACCGATCCAGTGGGGAACGAGAGCTTTACATCGAGACTCGCTCCGTCCTTACGACTCGTGTGAGCATTCGTCTGCGCCGTGAAGTGGGGCTTGAACGCGAGGCTCTTGCAACCGCCTACCGCGAATGGGCTGGACACGGCCGCTGTGGCGTCCTGCGCCCCGGAGACGACTGCGGTGATCCGCTGCGCGTCGCAGTTGGTCGGGTTAAACATGAAGCCCGGCCGGTCGATGTCGACCGTTATCCGTTTCAAGCGGACCGGCACACCGAACACGATCTGAGGAACGGCGTGGGGTCCGGTTTCATCGGTCGTGACGGTCAACGTCGAGTCTTGCGGGTCGACCGCGATGCGCGCTCTCACGACCACGACGCCGAGATTGAATGGTCCTGCTACAACGTGCACGACGATGCTGAGGCCGAACGGCGCGTCCCCGTAGGGTCCCGTCAGGTAAACGTCCCCTCCGATTTCAAACGGATGCGTCCCAGCACCGGATGCGACGCTCGTCGTCCCGATCTTCGACGTTTCAGGGCACTGCCCGCTGTTCGCCTGGGCTTCGCCGCACAGCGTGACGCTCGACAACATGCCGAGCAGACCGGGCGGGGTATGCACCTGTATGCCCTTTACGTACTGTTCGCGATCGTTTCGCGTCAAATTCAACGTGAAGGCGCTGTACCCACCCGCTTGTGGCGTGACGGTGCCCGCCAGAAACCCCGGATTGAGACCCGGCGGGCTCGAGCAGCCCTGCACATTGAAGTAGGACATTGACGTCGAGTCCGGCGTGCCGGGCACCAGGGCTCCTTCGAGTGTGTGACCTGGCGCGCTCCAGGGAGTGAAGTCGGCGGTCGTCACGGCGGGGCCACACACCGCTGGAGTGTCGAGCGGGGCGCGCGGACCACCGTTCAGGCGAATGCGCAGTTCGCTGAAGGGCAGCTCGGGAGTGTTTTCGAACACCGCCGTCAGCTGTCCCGTCGCTGGATTCGCCTCGGTCTTGCCACGCACCTTGATGTTCACACCAGTGTCAGACAGAGGACCGACGCCGCCGAGTTCTAGGTACAGCTGGTAGAGGTTGCCGTCGAGCGCGTCTTCCTCGGTGCAGGCGCGTTCGCCCGGGCCGCCGCACAGCGGTTTGGCAAGATAGATGTGACCCTTGATGGGAGTGCCCAGCAGCGGCGTTTCGGCTTCGGCGCTACCGACGATCGACGCGTCCGGACAATGACCCGGCGCCAGCTGCGGTTCCCCGTTCAAACCGATTTCTTCAAATTCGGGGCTCGGATTAGCGCCTGGCAGGTTGATGCCTTCGGGTCCCGATTCGTTGCAGGCGCGGATGCCGTCGACGATCCCGGGACTGATCGACATCCCCTCCGGAAGGGTCACCACCGAGTTGCGTAGTTGCGGCGTCGCGTTCGCTTCGCGGCTCTCGACCTGCGGCACAGCGACGTTCACGCCCAGTCCAACCGGTTCGTCGGCCATCGGCGTGTCCGGTTCCACCCCGATCGCCGCACCGAACTGCAGCAGATTGCAGCCGGTCACGGGCGGCAGCGTAGCCTGCGCCACCTTGTAGTCGCCGGGCTTCTCCCAAGAGTCGGCTGAAAACGTGAAGCTCAGCGCCCCGGCAGTGCAGTCAGCCGGCATCGTCAGGAACGGGGTTTCGGGATCGCCGCTTGACTCATGGCCGCCGCTACAGATCTGCAGCAGTTCGATCTTCTGACAGGTGAGGCCGCGCTGGAAGTCATGGCTAGATTCGGCGGGCACCCCCCAGAACGTCAGTTCCGCGCTGTACACTTCGCTCACTGGCAGCCTGTTGCTGACGATGGTCAGCCCATAGCTCGACCCGCTGCGCACCACGTGACCCGTCAGCAGATACGTGAATTTATACGGCGTGACGATGCCGAACTCCGCCGACTGACCCGCTTCCGGGGTGAGGTTGACGATCGGGCCGATCGATTCCTTGGCGCCGAGGTGCACAACCGCCACGCCGATCTGCGACGCGGCCGGGCACGGTTCGCCGCGGTCGAGCACCGTTACAAGCGGGCATTGCGGCACAGCCTGAGGGTCTCCCAAGAAACCTGCTGGCAGATCGGTGACGATATCCCTTGGATCGCCCGTCGGCGACAGTATCGGCTCCCCCCTGTTGTCACGCCCGACGACTTCTGTGGGGAATTCGATCGATGTCGTCAACGCATACGGATGGCTGCCCGCTTGCGTGAACGAAGCCTGAGGGTTTTCAAAGCGACGGACTTCGCCTAGATCTTCCAGCACTTCCACGGCCGGCCCGGTCGTGGACATCTTGACTTTGACCCCGAACGGCCTTTCGCTCGCGGCTGAAGCGGCAGGAGCCAACGCGACGGCCACAGCGGCGATCGTCATAGTCGCGGCACACAAGCGCCGTAGAACGCCCCTCATCGTCCACCCCTTCCAGCGGCCGAGCGCGCGCTTCTGCCGGAACGACGCGCCTTCTTAGGCTTGCTTTTGCCTTTTTTCTTGGCCTTGTGCTTGGATTTCGTCTTCTTGGATTTTGTCTTCTTCTTGACGGTCGTCGCCGGCTTGGGCGGTGCGAAGTCGCCGCCGGGCGCCTGCGAGGCGCTGCCCGGCACCAGCAGCGGCGCGGGCGCAGACAGCCCTCCCTGACAGGAATCTCCGGAACACGCCTGCTGCGGCGCCGGCGGTGGCGGGAACCCACCGCCCAGGCGCGCGTCGTACAGGTCCGGCGCGCCGTCGCTATCCTGCGGGACCAGCCCCTGAGAGGTGATGAAGAACACATCCCCGCCTTCCCGCGACATCAACACATCGGTGACTGGTTCGTTGGCAGAGCCGCTCGAGATCAATGACACGATCGCTTTGCTCCAGCCCGGCTCCCTGTGCCATTCGTAGGCGTTGAAGAGCCCATTTGACGCAGACGACGAGAGCGGCTCCGCCGTGATGAACACGATGCGCGTGCCGGCTTCGTTGATCGCCCGCGTCGTCAGACCCGCTTTCCCCGCGACCAAGCCCGATTCGCTCGGCAGCGTTGCTTCAAAGTTGCTGTCGTTACCATTTGCGTGATGGCCCGCTTCGCCTTCCGTCACGCGCACTAGTTCGCCAGTAATCGCATCGTAGCGATATAGGTCCCGTGCCGTGTCGGTATCACCGGCAAGCAGCTGCGCCTTGGTCGAAAACAACAGATACCGACCATCTGCTGAGGTCTGCGTCGAACCGACGGTACCGCCACCCAGCCACAGACCCACATCCGTTTCAGAAAGATCCGAGACGGATGGTGGACAGCTCGCGTCGCGGATCCCTCCCGACGCTTCCGCGCCGGAGCACAGGTCGGCAACGAACACTGGCGAACGGAAGCTCGCGTTATCTGTTTCATACACGTACAGATTGTCCGCACCCGCGATCGCGGAGCGATCTTCCGCGTTCGCTCCTTCGCTGAGAACGCCGCGCGCTACAAAATATACACGCGAACCGTCCGGGCTGATCGCCACCACGCCCTGGACTTCCGCCGCTTCACCGGGGTGCGCATCGTGCGACACCTGACTGAGCGAGCTGACCTCAAGCGAGCTCGCTGCGTTTTCGCCGCGCGGCGCGCAAGGTCCGCCCGTTTCGCCGGCGTGGCCGATCCTCGCTACATAGAGATCGTTACTGGCATCCGTATCTCCCGCGACAAGCGGCTGGCTGGTCGTAAAGAACGCACAGCTGCCGGCTTCGTTGGCGCCCTGGAATTCAGCGTTAGGACCATCTTCTCCAGGGCTTGCGGGCGATGGCGAGACCTGCAACGTCTTTTCGCCGCTGACCCTCACGTACAAAAGGTCAGGGTTCTTCGGCACCCCGCAGTTCGTCTTTTCGACACTATTGGCCGCGGTCGTGAAGAAGATCTCAGCGCCATCGCCAGCGATCGCATTGAACGTGCTCCCCCTGCCCATGTTGGTGCCAAGCGCCACGGGACAGAAGGGATCGATCGGCTTGTGACTATCGTTCACTCCGACAAGCCGCAGGGAGCCGGCGCCAGCGCCGTCCACGAGGTCATATAGCTGTCGGCCGGTGGATCCCACCGCTTCAGGAAGAAGCGGTTCGAGGCCGTTCGTACTGAACACGACATGCGAGAAGTCCTGACTACCACCTTCATACGACGCATCGAACGGCGCGTTGCCGACGGCTTTGAGACGCTCGCCGACGACTTCAAAGTCCAACGCTTCTACGGGTGCGCCCGTGTGATGAAGCAAGAAGAGATCTTCGGTCTGCGAATGAGCGCCCAGATCCGGTCCCGGCTGACCCTCGAGCAACGTCGATTCAAGCGTCGCCGATAGATCAGATGGCTCTTCACCACCACCCGGGAAGACTAGTGTCGGCGGTGCCTCGAGAGCCGAAGTAGACCATCCCGACGAACCACGACGCGCGAGATAGCCGTTCAGACCGTCATACAACGCCCCGGAAAACGCGCCTTGAGATTTGAAGGCCACGCTTTCCCCATCCGGAGCCACAGCCAAAATCTGGTTAATCCCATAACCACCCTTATAGAGCGGACTTACCATCTCATAAGCACGTCCTTCAGAAAGCGCCGGCGCCACCGACGGAACGCTCAAAAGCCCAGCACACGCCAGCGCCATAGCGACTGCCCCAAACGACCTGAATCGGCGACGTGCGCCCCCACCACGTCCTACCATCTCCACCATCCCCACCCTCAGACTCGGACTCGGACTCGGACTCGGACTCGTCGTACGACGCTAAACATATGCTCGCTACACGCGCCCGCCAGGCGGGGGCAAGACAGCCCCCGCCTGAACACAGCACGTACTACAATAGTTCACATACTATACCAGTATATTTTTACCTATTCTATTACCGACAGCGTACCCGCTGTGGAAGTAGATAAACCGCCGAGGAAAACTAAGCCTTCACCGTTTCCAAGGGGCGTACTACATGTCGCCTTGGGCGAGATTGTTTCTTCGGTTGGCCTGAATTCGCCCAGCACGCCACCTGTCTCGTTTTCAACTAACCCGCCCGTATTACCCACGCAGGAAATATCGGCTTTTATCCCAAGTACCGTACATTCGACTAAGTAACCAGGATTACCGGCCGCATTGCTAATTAAGTCATCGTACGCCGTTCCAACTAACACCAGTTCGGTTTTCCACGGAAGATTGACCGGGAACACAGCAATTAAACCACCAAGGGTACCGCCTTCGCACGGACCGACCGATCCCGCTTCGGTGTCGTAGTTACAGGTGATCGATAACGTATTCGAGCTTCCTTCGACATTGGTACCAGTTAAATCTTCAATTAAAGTGATTTCGTCTTTGCCTACGGTGTTAACAGTACCCACGAAAGAACCACTACATAAAATCCTCACATGGTTTTTCACTTCTTCCAGTAAGATTTCACCTGTAGTGACAATCGGCTCAGAGCCGATTACTGCTGTGCCATTGATTGCCCACAAGTGAGTAGCATCGCCGAACGCCGACGACACAACCACGACACCGAGCGCCATGATCGCACAACACACCATGCCCAATACTTGAATTTTTCTCATTGATTTAGTTACCTTTCGCCCGTCCGAGGCTATGGTTGGCCCCTTCCGAGGCTTTGACTCGACCACCGGGGCACTCGTCCTAGGTCAGAGAGCGCCTGGCAGCCCTTGGGCTCTACGCCCGTGGTCCTATGAGGTTCGAGAGGCCAATCAGGCCTAAATATCCACCTTTCCTGGCATCCCGGGCCATATTCCCACAGACCGAGACCAAAGCGCAACGAGTGTTTCTCACTCGTCCGATACCGTCTCCCAAACTACGAAGCCGGGGCCGTCGCTTTGGTCCCTCACCCTAGACCAGTTATTCTGGATATCGGGCTTGGTCGTACTCTTGCAGATCCGATGAGCCTTGTCAAGACCTTCCTAAACGAGTGTTTCTCACTCTTGATCGCACATTTCTCGCATAGTGCCAAGGCGCCAGAAAGCAACGCCTCCTCCACCATCTCCTCCCTCGAACTCATCGTACGACGCTAACCACATGCTCTCTATACGCGCCCGTCAGGCGGGGGCAATACAGCCCCCGCCTGAACACAACACGCACTACAATAGTTCACATACTATACCAGTATATTTTTTTACTATTCTATTACCGACAGCGTACCCGCCGTGGAAGTAGATAAACCGCCGAGGAAAACTAAGTTTTCACCGTTTCCAAGAGGTGTAGTACATGTCCCCTTGGGCGAGATTGTTTCTTCGGTTGGCCTGAATTCGCTCAGCACGCCACCTGTCTCGTTTTCAACTAAAGTGCCCGTATTACCCGTGCAGGAAATATCAGCTTTTATCCCAAGTACCGTACATTCAATTAAGTAGCCAGGATTACCGGCCGCATTGCTAATTAAGTCATCGTATGCCGTTCCAACTAACACCAGTTCGGTTTTCCACGGGAGATTGACTGGGAATAGAGCAATTAAACCACCGAGGGTACCGCCTTCGCACGGACCGACCGATCCCGCTTCGGTGTCGTAGTTACAGGTGATCGATAACGTATTCGAGCTCCCTTCGACATTGCTACCAGTTAAATCTTCAATTAAAGTGATTTCGTCTTTACCTACGGTGTTGATAGTACCTACGAAAGACTCACTACATAAAATTCTCGTATGGTTTTTCACTTCTTCCATTAAGATTTCGACTGTAGTGACAATCGGTTTAGATTCGGTTACTGCTGTGCCATTGATTGCCCACAAGTGAGTAGCATCGCCGAACGCCGACGACACAACCACGACACCGAGCGCCATGATCGCACAACAGACCATGCCCAATACTTGAATTTTCCTCATTGATTTAATTACCTTTCGCCCGTCAGAGGCTATGGTTGGCCCCTTCCGAGGCTTTGACTCGACCACCGAGGCCCCCGTCCTAGGTCAGAGAGCGCCTGGCAGCCCTTGTAGTCTGTAGCTCCACGGGCCATTCAGGTCTGACTCGGCGGATCGCACGTCCTGACAAGTGTGCACCTGCCGCCTTGCGCAAACCCCGACCCGTGATCAGATGAGTTCAGACAAATAGAATTATAGCTTACAGTATGCCCGTCTGTCAACGACGCACAGCGGCGAGAGCTACGGCAATTCTTCGTCGAGTAGCACCTGAACCTTCCACACGCCCACTTCGCGAGCGATCCGGAAGTCGCGTCCCGGCAGCGTTTCGAAGCCGAGCACGGCCCATCCGTGATTGCGCCTGAGGCGCACCCCCGTCACTTTCAGGATGCTGGCCTCCGCAGCGAGCTGCCGGTGGTTCTGCTTGAAGACTTTTGACATTACCTCAGCGCAGGTGCTGCCGCTCGCGTAGGCCGGTCCGGGTGGGTGGTGGCCGAGGATCGCAGGGACCGATCTTGCCAGCGGCGAGGTGATCAGGGGGCAGGCCGCCGAGCCGTCCTCGGCGGCGGCTGCGGTGAAGTAGCGGGTGACGAGCGATTCGACCGCTCGACGGTCGTTTGTGCTTGCGGCGTGTCCGAAGTCGCGAATGGCGTCGTCGTCGCCGTCGTAGTAGCTGCCGCTCTTGTTGTCGGTGTCGCCATCGCGGTCCCTGGGCCTGGGGTCGTCGTCTTTGTCGGCGTCGTCGTAGCGCCCAGGGTAGAAGTCATCATCGTCGTAGTCGCCCACCACCAGCTGCCGGCTCGCGACCCCAACCCCATGATGGACAGTGCTCGAACTCGTGCCACTTCCCGCTCCTCCACAGGCAACGAACCCCTGACAGATAAGAGCGAGCACGACCGTCAGCGCGCTGTGGCGCCTATATCCCTTGTGGGGCTTGCTCCGTGGATCCCGCGAGGTCCCGCCGGCGCGATCTGTGTGCCCGCCACTCATACGACCGTCATGCAGATCCTATCAGCCGGAGCTCGTCCAAACGTTGGGGACCCTGATCTGCCACGCCTGCTAGCGACCATTGTTTCTGACTCTTGACTTATATTGAAGACCCAGGCAGCAACAACAGAACAGGGCGCAACGGCATACTGATGCTCGCCGCCCTAATGGCTGTGCCCAGCCGGCCGTTTCTCACCATTTGTCCGCCACGGCAAACCACGGTAGACTCCGCACCGTGCGACGTGACACTCACTGTTTCCTGAGAGCGCGGTCACCAAAGCGAACCCATAGGTCAGGATCGCAAATCTCCCTGTTATGCATCGCAGCACTCGCGTTGGGTATGAGCGTCTTGCCAGACTTCGGTTGCGGCGGGAGCGGCGGCGAACCCACAAACGTCACTTGCGAATGGCCTTGGAGTAGCCAGTAGACCAAAAGAGCAGATGGATGGGAGTTCACAAAAAGCGCTGTTTGCGCTGTTGACGACCGTAATACTGGGACTGAGCGGCCTCGGTTGTGGAGGCGTGGACAGGCGTGACTCTACCCTTGGCTCCACGCCGCCGAGCAAGCGCAGCCCCGTCGCGACCTCCCGTGCCCACGGCTATCTAAACGATGGCGATCACGAGCCCAGCAACGACGAAGATCAGGACAACAACACCGCCGACACCGATAACGACTACCCCGAAGACCACCTGAAGACCGAGAACAACAGCTACCACGACGACGACGACGCAGTCATCGTGGACTACGGTCACCCGGCCAGTGCCGCCGACAGGCAGGTGATCACAGCGCTCGTACGACGCTACCAGGCGGCTGCCGTGGCCGGCGATGGCGCCATGTCATGCTCGATGTTGACGCCCAGTTTCGCCCGGGCCATCCCCGAAGACTACGGTCGTCCCCCGGGTCCGTCATACCTTCGCGGCGGTAAGACTTGTGCGGCGATCATGTCAAAGATATTGCTGCGTTCCCGCGCCGAAGTGACCACGAGCTTCGCGGTGACCGGCGTACGTGCCGAGGGCGACCGGGCATACGCATTGCTCGGCTCTGCCGTGGTCCCCGCCAGCTACGTACAAGTGGAACGCAAGAACGGCTCTTGGAGGGTCGCGACCCTCTTGAGCCACCCTTTGCCCTAGCTCACGCTGGCACGGGCTCGTCGGCGAACAGCCACGGGATGCGGTGCCCGATCAGCTCGCCTTGATAGCGCCGGCGCGGCCCATAGACCACCCAGGTCGTATCCACCTCGCCGTAGCGCTCGAAGAGGCGGAGCGCGTCGGGGTGCTGGTCGGCGTATTCGGCGAGCGTAACCCCCGCGTCGTACTTCCCAGCTAGCAGTTCCCGCGCGACGATCGGGTTGGCTGACTCCTGCACGACGCTCTCCCAACGTGTGAGGTCGGGATAGCCGAGCGCGGCGGGTACGATGCCGAGCGTCTTGGGGTCAGAGACATCCGTGCGCACCAGCAGCGCCATTTCCTTCGCGGGATAGATGAACGTGTCAACGACGAACACCTCTTGGCGATAGCGCTCGGTGATCACGTGTACGTCCGGGTGGGCGCTGCACTGGATCAGAAAGGCGTTTGGCTCCTCGTGAACACGCTCGAGGCCTTCATCGAAGCCCGCGACGAGCTCGACATGGGCGTCGGTAATGCCCTGGAACTCCAGGTAGCGCAGCAGGGCGTTCTCATGGCATGTGCCGGCTGGGCCTAGCGTTAGAAACAATGGAGCATCGGTCATACGATTCCGCCATTTGGGTTTGGGTGATGCTCAACTTATAGCACCGTACTGAGCCCTGTGTGAGTCCGAGCTATACGTAGAGGCTCAGCCCAGCGTCCCGCAGGCGCCGAAGCCGCTGCGCTGGGCAGCTTCCCCCATTTCGCGCACTACGCTCGTAGTCGCCGCGGACACGGGGGCCTCGGCGCTGACGTTGCCGGCAGCCGCCTCTTCACCTAGTTTCTTGGTCTGTTCAAGCAGCGCCTGCCTGGCTGTGACGATCTGCTCATAGTCCTTGGCGATGGACGAGGGTGGCGTGAGCTTGCTCAGCTCTGCTATCGCCCTCTGCTCGAGTGCGCCGCGCTGCGCGGCCACGCGCACGACATCCTCCTGGTTCTGGACGACGTCTTTGGCCGCCGCCAGTTCTGTGTTCAACCTCGCGCAGATGGAATCGGCCTTGGCAACCAATTGCGATGCGGCAAGCGGTGGGCCGGATCCGAGGTGCACGGTACTAGGGCTGGAGCTGGCGCCGGTCGTGGTGGTAGCAGTCGTGACGCCTGTTGACCCAGCGTTGGTGGAACTCGTGTCGGTAGATCCAGTTTTGCCCGACCCACCGCAGCCGGCGATCGCGAGCGCGACTGCGACCAGCATGAGTGGGGGTAGTCGTGTGGATATCATCCTCAACCTCGGGAAGCGCGTTTCTTCGGCTTGGGGCAGCCGCTGATGCTCACAGGTGTGGTTGTGTGGATGACGGCCCCGTTTTGTGCTGTAAAGGCTGTTGGCATCGCGAGCGTGGCCGGGACGCTCTTCTTGACCGTCTTGACGACGCGCCTTGTGTGCCCGTGGTTCTTGACTGTCACTGTCTTGTGACTACTGACGGTGCGCGTGAGCTGACAGAGGTTTTTGTTGGCTGCCAACGCCGAGTTGGGACCCTCCGGCAGGCTCAATTCGAAAGTGCTCACCGGCGCATCGGGAACGGCATGGAACGTGCCGCTTGTGATCCCCGCTTTGCTTATGAATGTTTCGCTGTGCAGGTCGATCGTCACACCGTAGCCCTGCAAGACGAGTATCAATTCGGGAAACTTGAGGCCGCCGTGACTGACGAAGTACGCAGGGCCGGTCAAGGGGACGGGAATGATAGGTGTGTGCGCGATAGCGCTACCGACCCGGGATCCTTCTGGGCACGCGGCCGGATTCGCCTCGAACGTGGCGTCGGGACACGCCTTCTGCAGCGTGGATAGTCGTGAGGGCAACTGCTTGGGTAGGTCTACCTTGACCGAATGTATGTTCGCCTGAGAGCCTTCCGGCGCGGTCGGATAGGTCAGTTTGAAGGTGAGACCGGCACCGCGAGCCCTCGACGTCTTCCCTGCCGCGGTCGCCTTCAGCGTAGGTTTGAACCCAAGACTCTGGCAGTCGGCGGCTTGGAACGGCGTCGCGACGCTAACCGGCACTTGGTCGGCCGGATTCGTGAAGTCGGCGCCGGCGCCGGTAATGGTGTCATGGATCGGCATCGGGGCGCAGCTGGTCGGGTTCAGGATGAAATGGGAGCGTTCCATGTAGACGTGGATGTCGCGGACGTGAACGACGATTCCGTCGATGATGTGCGGGATCGGATCGGACCCGGACGAGTCGACTTCCGCCTGGGCCGTCGTCGGGTTGATGCGCAAGGCGAAGCGGATGACGACCGTGCCGAGATCGAACGGTCCGACCGTGGCGGAGGTGACCGAGACGATCGAGAGCGGCGCGCCGTTGTAGGGACCTGCGAGATAGATTTTGCCTGGGGTCCACGCGAGCACGCCTCCAACGCCGGCGCCCACGAGCGAGTGTCCTATTTCGCTGGCCGCTGGGCACGAGGGAGCGTTGATCTCCTGGATACCGCTCGCCTGCCTTGCGGCTTCGACAGCGGAATTGGGGCAGAACGGTATCCCTGTGAGGTTGCCGGTCAGGCCCGGGGGGAGGACAGTCGAGAATTTAGTGATCTCCTGTTCGCCATCTTCACGGCTGATACGCAGATAGAACGGCGAGTAGCTCCCGCCGGCGTTGCTGGAGGTACCGGCGATCACGCTCGGTTTGAACGGCGGCGCTCTGCCCACTGGGCACGGCCCCCCATGCACACCTTGCGTAATACTGAAGGGGTAGCTCAGGTTGCGTGATTCTTCCGGTACCGACCATGGAGTCAAATCGCTCAATACCGTGTAGGACCCACACGTCGGGGGGCTAACCAGGGGCGAGGTCTGACCTTGGTGGAATTCGAACGTGAACTTGCTGAACGGGACCTGTGGATTTTCGTCAAACGTCGTCACGAGCTGCCCCGTCACAGGGTTCGCTTCGACCTTCCCGGCGACGTTCACGACGATGCCTCGCGCGGGATCCTTAGCCACGACATATAGCGCCAACAGTGAATCGAACGGATTGTTGTAGGGCTGGGCGATATAGACCGCGCCGCTGACTTCTTCCGCAAGTAGAGGCGTCACAATTTTGACAGTGCCGAGCTTCGATTCGGCCGGACACCCTTCACCCGGTAGCGAGGAGTACGTCTCGCGTGCGCGATCTTCAGGCGTGCAAGCAACCAGACCGGACCCTGCCGATGGATTGACCGTGTACCCGACGGGAAGCGTGACCGTAGCGCCATCCAAATCTGACGTGGAGATAGTTTCGGGCTTTTCCCAGCTCTGCGGTACAACCAGCGACAGCGCCAACCCGCTCGGTGATTCTGCCGCATTGGTCGTCGGCAACACTTCCATGGTCGGGTCAAAGGGCACCCGCGCACATTCGCTGGCGGGTGTGATTTCAGTCGTGGCGTAGGACCAGTTGTTCGGTTCCTCCCACGAATCCGCCCTCAACTTGGCCGGAGCGGACGCGACACAGCTCGTCGGGTTCGACAGAAACGGCTTAACGGTGCCGTTCACGGTCTTACCACCATTGATGCATTCCGGTTCGGTCGAGCCCGCTTTTTCTTCGGGTGTGAACGCATAGCATTCCTCGCCGCGTTCTTCGTCGTGGCTTTTGGCGCCCGGAACCCCCCAGATGGTGACCGCGATTTCATGGGGTTCTGTAATCCCCTCAATATTAGGACTGGTAACGGTCAGAGCGAGGTTTGACCGCACAGTAACGGGGAGCGTCTGGACGACGCTCCCCGCGACGTTGAACCCAAGCGCCGCGGCAACACCCGGACTCGTGACTTCCATATTGAACACCGGAATTTTGACCTTGATCGACGTCTTATTAATAGCGAGATGAGCGCTGAGCGTGCCAATCTGACTCGCCGCTGGGCACAGTGGCCCCTTCTTTTCGCCAAACCCGGCACCGACAAGCTGCGACTGGGTGCAGGTCGGTACAGCGGTATTGTTACCCGTGAAACCGGGTGGCAGTTCAACAACCGTGGTCTTAACATCGTTGAACGTCCTACCCAACGAATTATGGGCGAAATCGAAGCTCGTCGTCCAATCCGCGTGAGCCCCTGCCTGCTGTGTCGATGTCGTGAAGTGGAAGCTCCCCGGCACGACTTCGAACGGTTTGGTGGTACTCGGCTGGGCCGAGGCGCTCCCGACACCCAGGACCAGCAGCGCTACGAACGTACACGCGAACATCACTGTCCGCGAGACCAGACGGCGGTATGGATGGTTGCGTACAATCATCGTTTGCCTCCGCGCTTGGCCTTGGCTGATCGCCGATCCGCCTTCTTTGCCGGCTTGCGCTTCACGCACCTGCCCTTCACTCTAGTCATGCCCTTCTTGCACGGCTTAGCCCGCGGCTTCGGCTTGACCGTCTTCGAAGTGACCACAGGCGTCGGGTTGCCGGGACCCGAAAAAGCAAACGAGGCCGGCGTGGTATCCACAGGGGCCGCCACCGGACTGTCACAAGCATCGCCTTCACATTCCACGGGACGCGCTGGCGGCGGCGGAAAACCCCCGCCTATCCGCGCGTCGTAGATGTCGCCGGCGGTATCCGTATCCTGAGGCACAAGGGCTTCGTGGGTCGCAAAGAACACGTCGTGTCCAGACGGCGAGATGCCGAGCAGAACGTTCTTGAAGCCGCCCCTCCCCGAGCTGATCAGACTGAGGCAACCCTGAATCTGCGTGCAGTCATCGATACCGTTGCGACGCCACTCATAAACATCGCTAGACGTGGAGTAACTGGGACTTGGGTGCTGGTTGAAGTTTCCATGCCCATCAGTGATCGCTTCCGGTTCGACTTGGCCATCGACATCTTGGGGAACGAGCGGAACCCACGTGTCAAAGAATATGTAGTCACCGTTTTCGCTGGGATAGACGCCTGATTCTTTGATTTCCAACGAGGATTCTGGATTGAAAGATGATGCACACGTCACGCACGAAATAGCATTTTCCGTGCTGTCATACCGATAAATGCCACCAATCGCCTGCCCCGTGGCGCCCGTGAAACCCGCCACACCTTTCGTTCCCTTTAGATATAGATCATTCCCGTCTGCGCTAACAGATATCTGCACCGCGGAATCTTCCCTCGCTGCCTGGAAAAGAAACATCAGCTTTTCATTAGCAATGCTGTAACTATAAATATCCTTCGTCTGTTCATCCGTCGGTGGAGCATCGGACGTAAGTTGCGCTTCTGACGCCATGTAGATCTTGGTGAAGTCCTGCGATATCTTTACGGTCGCCTGACCTTGCACCGAAAACACCGGTCTGACCACCCCCGCTTCAGACAGAAAGAATTCGCTAGTCCCACCGTTGCTCTTTTCCAGCAGGAGCTTCGAACCTTCAGCGTTCTCGGCCTGAAACACATACGGGCCGAGATCCTTTGTTTCGATACCATCAATACGCGCGTACAGATCATGCGTGCAATTATCAACAAACAGAATCTGCGCGCCACTACTTGAGACAGCGCGCCTCGTAGGATCGCCAGCTTCGCTTTCACTCGCTAGCCTCGCACCGCAGGAACTTATCTCGCCGCCGTCCGTCAATACATTGACTTGGCGCAAGTGCCCCGAAGAATATTCATATAGATCCGAGTTTTCAGTCGTACCAGTCGCCTTACCGAGAAGCGTATGGTCTTCAACTTCAAGAACAAGCCTGCGACCATCAACTGAAGCAGCCACCCAACCACCTCCGTCAGGCACCTCACCGCGAGGAACCACCGCAGCAGTACTGTACGGTCCCCCCGGGGCACCGGCCTTGAATTCGATGTTCGCGGATCGACTTTCGCCAGACGTCGTCCATTGCACCTGAAGACCCAATTCCGTCAAATCGGAACTAAACACCGTCGGCAGGTAACGATCGACGCCCGCTTCCGGCTGAGGGGTCGCAGATGCCATCTGCCAACCAACCGGTGTACGAGAAAAGAAATAGTTGGATTCCGCAGAGTCAGGACTCGGTTCCCACTGCGTACCTGGCGCATGTAGCTCAACGTGTTCGCCATCTTCTCCGATCTGCGTCGATTCGAATATAAGGCCGTAACGGAATATGTCCTGTGCGCCGTCCTTGTCGGCTGGAGTGATCTGCTCATATCCACGGCAGTCCGGCAGAAATGCTGAAGGTCCGCTTCGCAAAGCCTGGTTCTCACACGTCACATCTTGTTCAGCAGCCGCAACGGGTACAGTCAAGGTCTGTTCGTCGCCCTCAACCACGGGATTACCAGGAGAGGTGTTGGTGGTGACAACCCGATAGCGATAGGTCGTCCCTGGCTTCAGACCCGGAAGATCCTGACCGACGACACTCGTCGAGAACGATATATCAGCAGGGGTGTGTTCTGCCTGGTTTCCCGACGTCTCCACCAGCTTACCGAATCCAAGATCGACTTCCGGTGTGGAGCTGGCTTCGGTAAACCCAGATTTGTCAAACTGTTCCTCCGTGACATAATCAAAATGAAAATGCGTATCATAGCCAGGGCCACCAACCTGGGTTACAGTCACACTGGCACTGCCAGACGGGGTCAGGTCCGACCCATCCGCAACGATCTCAGGCTCATCCACGCCCGGCTCGCCGGGAAATTCGATCGTATACGGCCCCCCCGCCGGCCCCGCGGCATCTATCCCAATGCCAGCGTTACTCGGGAGCGCGTGCAGAGCTTCGTATACTTCATGTGAAGTTGCATCAAACCCTATCGGACCGGTTGTCTGTCCACCAAAACTAAGAGTAAATGTGCCCCCGGTCGGAGTCCCTCCGATCCTAACCAACTGCAGCTCATCTAGCGGACCGCCATGACTGTTGACCGACGCGAGAGCGCGCATGGCCTCACCGCTTATCGCATGGGCTTCAAAAGTGCCAGCAACCGGTGGACCCGCCGTTTCAAACTCCACAACCCCCGATGTAGCGTGCTTATGCACACCAGTTTCAGGTTCATTTTCCGCAAAAAGACGAACAAAATATGTGCTGTCAGGATGCAGGCTCGCAAGATCCACCGGAAAATTGATAAGTTCATCTACCGCTTCTGACTTAGGGATCACTCCTTCCGCCCCTGGAGCAGATATCCAAGGACCCCCTTCGGACCCAGCGTATTCAAGACGCCAGTGCGTTTCGGAATTACGAGGGTCGATAACAGTGACGAGGTGCGCGGAAGTTGTCGTCACGTTGCTAATACGGGCTTCAAGACTAACTTCTGGACGGGTCCCCACCGTTTCAAAGGCGGTAATCATCGATCTATGACTGACGCTATTGCTACATTCTACACGTGCATAATAAGGCGTTTCTGGTGTGAGACCCGTGAGGCTGCCGGTGTAGACCGTTTCAGTAGTGTATGTAGCTGGTAGAGAGCCACTGCCACCAGGAACCGCCATCCAAGGACCGGCTTCGTCTGCGGCGTATTCGATATCCCACTTCGTTGCAGCCCCTTGCGGAGTGATTATGGCTGAGAACTTCCCAACGGACGTAGGGCCAAGTTCTTCCGCGATCACACCGTTACCAATTGCACACGCACCGACTTCCTCCGCGAAAGCGGGCGACGCAGCAAGCACCAGCGAGAGCGCAATCGCCAACGGAGCAAGTGCGAGAGCAATCCTCGAATACCCATGTCGGCTCGCGCTCCCTTTCTGCGTGCTTTGCTCAATACATTTCATGACCAATGACCCTTCTAATGGGCTGCTAATAGACTATGCGGACGGAAAAACCACGACGAACGACAGGCGCGGGCCCGTGGTGCGCCTCAGTCCTCGCGAGGCAGAGCCTTCAAGGACTGAGACGCTTTGGATCGGGCGCGGCCGACCAGTGACTATTCGGCGGTGACCGCCCAGGTACCCTCTGCGCGTACTTCCCCTGCTTCTTCGGACGCCGCGCTTAGGCCGAATCCAATGAGGCTGCCCTCGCTTTCCCCACCCTTAACCGAGCTACATTCTCCCGTTTCCCACTTACATATTCCCGGATAGAATTTTTCGATGTTCGCTTGCGGAATCACCAATTCCCTTAAACTATTGGCTTCCTCCCTTGCGAATACACACAGATTTCCCGCATCGGCACCCGGGTTTTCTACGTTTCCCTCACAACCTGTAGGCGTACTTTCGCCAGGACCAATATAGTGAGTGACGGGCGCATTGGCGAGCGGGAGCGCGTAGCTGACGCTGGTCCGTGCTGGTTCATTTGCGGCAGACGCTTGAACATCAATATTCCACTCACCCTTCAAAGTCTTACCCGAAGGAAGCGTACCTCCAGCGGTCCAAGGGGATCCTTCACCACCTTTTTCACCATCTTTGCCCGCAAGGCCTTCTTTGCCTGCGAGACCTTCTTTGCCAGTGAGTCCAGTTTCCCCTTTCGCACCAGCGGGACCGACCGCTCCTTGCACTCCCGCAGCACCCGCAGATCCAGCCGGTCCGCGCTTGCCGATCAGTGCCTTCAGGACCTTGGGGCTGACCTGCTTCGTTGAAGTGATCACATATTTATTTGCGGCGTATGCCCCGCCGGTCACCGCGAACACCAGCGCGAGCGTCATGACGACATTCACGTACGTGAGCCGCTTGCGTATCCTTGAAAACACTTTAACAGTCCTCCCCTTAAATGTAAATTGTTCCTGGCGCTACCGCGACGCTCGAACCACAGACTTTCGGTTTAGGACCCCTTCTACCCAACCATAACGGTCATAGCTTGGAGCCCGACTTACGTTAGCAGAAGGACGAATCGAGAGTCGAATGGACACCCTAATCTCCCCTAGTAGAACTTGGCTGTAGTCCATTCATGTCGATCTGCCCCGCTCAGACTCTCCTGTAATTAGCGTGCCACAGGGCGAGGCCATGATCGACCCCGCCCTAGTGGCACGACTCAACTAAAGCACTACAAAACAGCTCTCTACGATACCGTGAGCGTACCTGCTGTGCTTGTTACTAAACCAGTACCTACGACTAATCCCTCTTTTTCACCACCGATGCTGCAGTTACCAGCTGGGTTAAAGGTTTCGGCTTCTTCAAATACGCCGTTTACGCCGCCCGTCTCGTTAGTCATGACTGACCCGGGTTTACCCGTGCAGACGTCGGTAACCGTTCCAAGCAAGACTGCTTTGCAGGTTATTTCGTAGCCGGGTTCGCCGCCTGTGCCTTCCTTCAGGTCGTCCACCCTTGTTTCACCTGACGGTAATAACAATTCCGACTTCCAGGGAAGATGGATCGGGAAAACAACGATTTTCGATTTATTTGCTTCTTCGCAAGAACCTTTCGAAACAATTTCACAGTTAATCGACGGCACTGTGGTACCCGCTAAGTTTTTGCCGGTTTCTTCCGCGCCTGCAGAGTTTAATACTTTTGTGATTTCGTCTGCGGCACCGGGCCCAACCGTTCCATCGAACGTACCGCTACATTCGATATCAACTTTGATTATCGAATTCATGTCTTCCAGTAAGAGTTTACCGGTAGTTGTTGATGTCGTCGGGGTAGTAATCGCTTTAGCATTCAACTGCCATTCGGTGGCCGCGAAGGCCGACGTAGAGCTAAACGCTGCGAACGCAAACACCGCCGCGAAAGCAAGCCCTACCATATGGAGTTTCCTCATTTGTTATATGTACCTTTCCCTCGTCCAAGGCTTGGTTGCCAAGCCTCCTCTGAGGCTTGTTTTGGTCGCACCGGGCACTCGTCCTTAGGTCAGAGAGCGCATGGCCAACCCTTTATTTGCTTGTAGCGAGATCCAACCACTGGATCTCACAAATCAAGCTAGCAACAACTATAGCTCTCTGTCAAGCAAATGTGGCCTACTGTTTCTCACTCTCGGGCGCTGCCAATCCCAGGTTCCCATATGGGCCAAATCCGTATTGCTGGAGCCAAGACGAGACCTCGTTGGCAAGCCAGACAGCCCCAGCTTAGGATCGAGCGGCGGCGCGCACAAGCAGATCGTTGGATACGCCGCGAGGGCGCGCAGAGTCGACGCTCCGCACGCCCATACGGCATCTGAGACTACGTACGTACTACAACACGGTTCAAGACACCGTGAGCGTACCTGCAGGGCTTGAAACTAAGCCTGAACCGACGAATAATGTCTCTTTTTCGCCGCCGATACTGCAGTTACCTGGCGGATTGAACGGTTCAGCTTCTTCGAATACGCTATTTACGCCACCTGTCTCATTGGTCATAACAGATCCAGGAGTGCCTGTGCAGACATCAGTGACATTCCCGAGCAACACCGCTTTACATGTGTATTCGTAGCCTGGTTCGCCACCTGTGCCTGCCCTTAGGTCGTCCACCCTTGTTTCACCTGACGGTAATAACAATTCCGACTTCCAGGGAAGGTGGAACGGGAAAAGAATGATTTTCGATTTGTTTGCTTCTTCGCAAGAGCCTTTCGAAACAATTTCACAGTTAATTGACGGCTCTATAACTTTTGCTAAGTTTTCCGCTTTTTCTTCGACGCCTGCAGAGTTTAATATTTTTGTGATTTCGTCTGCGGCACCGGGCCCAACCGATCCGTCGAACGTGACGTTACATTCGATATCAACTTTGGTTATCGAATTCATGTCTTCCAGTAAGAATTTACCGGTAGTCGTAGTCGCTGTTGCGCTAGTAATCGGTTTAGCATTCAACTGCCATTCGGTGGCCGCGAAAGCCGACGCGGCACTAACCACGACGACCGCAAATACAGTAGTAAAGACGAGTCCAACGATATGGCGCTTTCTCATTATATTTACCTTTCCTATTGCCAAGGCTCTAATTGCGGAACCGTTATGAGGCGTGATGTCAACTGATCCAAGCAACTCGTCCTAGCCAGAGAGCGCCCGTCCAGCCCTTAATCGCTACCCGAACAGGAAGTCAAGCTGATCGAGTTTATCGGACAAATAGTATTATTCTAGCCTTCTGCGCAGAAGACGTGGAGATGTGTTTCTCACTTGCCTGAGGCGAGCCAGGTGTTCACAGGCACTTGCCGCTAGTCACGATCGATGCTAGCTTGCGTTCAGGACTCGGCCGAGGAGAGCTTGTCTCTGGCTGGTGCAACTCTCATACTGAAGAGGGGTCTCATCAATATGAAGCCGCTGTTCATTACGCTGATAGTTGCGCTGCTTAGCGTCGGCGTTATAGCTTGCGGGGGCGGCGCGACGACGACCGTTTCCAGGGCGACGTCGACTCCGTCCCGAACCATCGGCGACTACGACAGCGACGACAGCGGCGAAAGCGGCCGCTTCAACGACGCCGACAACGATGACATCAAGGGTCCCAAGGACCGCGACGGCGATGCCGACAACAGCACCGGCAGCTACTACGACTCAGACGACGACAGCATCCGGGACTTCGGCCACGCGGCGAGCGCCGCCGACCAGCGGGCGGTCACAACGCTCGTCAAGCATTACTACACCGCTGCCGCCGCGGATAACGGCGCAGCCGGCTGCGCCGTGACCTACTCGACCATCGCCAAGCTGATCCGAGAAGATCAAGGTCACGCACCCGGCCCTCCCTACCTGCGCGGAAACACCTGTGCCGTCGTCATGTCCAAGCTCTTCCAGCACGATCAGCGACAGCTGAAGATCTATAACGCGTTACTACGGGTAACCGGTGTGCGACTCGACCACGGCCACGGATTCGCGGTTCTAGGCTTCGACGGGCTTCCCGGTCGTGAGATAGCCGTCGAGCGCGAAGACGGCACATGGAAGATCGAGGCATTGCTTGACAGCGAACTGCCATAGCGCGGATCGACAAATCGCGCGCTAGATGACCTTCTCGCATTGAGCCAAACCGTCGCGTGCCGCCGCGGCCCGCATCTGCTGAAGCGCCGTCTCGGCTGAGGCCATGACGCTCGCCGCCAATGTCCTGTTTTCTATCTTGACGTCTTCGCCTACCTTCATCGTGTCTTCTGAGACTGTCTTGACGCCGTCAACGATCTGCTTCCAGTCGTTGGCCAAAGCGCTCGGGGGTGTTAGCTTTTCCATTTCGGCCACTGCGTTGCGCTCGACGGAGGAGATCTGCGGGGCCGCGCTCGCGATCGCCGATTTGCTTACGAGGTCCTTGCTGTTGGAGGGCGTCAGATTCGAGTAGTAGCTGATCTTCGTGTTTATGCGCGCGCAGATCGGTTCGACCTTGGCGACCAGTTCGCTACGCGTCAGCGGTTTCGATGCCGATGTGGATGTGCTACCGCAACCGGAGGCGACAAGCACGGTTGTCAGCAAGGCGGCGGCTATCAACAGGCGATATCTCATCTGAATCCCATTTGTCCGATGTAGTTAGAGTGTTCGTCTTCGTTTTGAAGCGTATCGCCAAACCCCGATTAGGAGCATGGACACATGCAGAGTCACGTGGGAAAGACTCAGCAAGCCCCGAACGCGAGCGATCTCTTCTTGTTCTTACACTGTAAAACCGGGGCTTTCGGGGTATATCTCCGGCTCCTACGAGTTAGAAACAAGCGCCCACAGTTGTCGCATAGGGAACACACGTTGGTCCGAGCCGGGGTGCCCCACCTGCTTGCGAAAGCACCCCGACCCTGGACCTGTGCCCATTCGTGTCCCGTGCTGGTTGGCAGGGGCCGAGAGACATTCCTATCATAGTTCTACAACATGCGCTAGTCCTAGCACTCGATATTTTGGTTTGAGCGAGTCGTCTGAAGATCGGAGGCGGAGCTTTTCTCCTGCTCACGCGCGCTTTTCTCTCGCTCGGCCGAGAGGACTGGGGAAGTCAGAGACGATCCCCGGATGGACGGATAGACGAGGTCTTTGCCGAAGATTCGCTCGGCTTGACGCGAGCGCTCAGCTCGTTCAACGCCCAAGCGCTATGCGCAAAGCCTCCGCAACGCGCGCCACCTCGCTCTGGTTGAGCCCCGGGAAAAACGGCAGCGCCAGCGAGCGGGCCGCGATGTCCTCGCACACGGGGAACTCGCCCTCGCGATGGCCAAAGCGCTCGCGATAGAAGCTCATCAGATGGATCGCCGGCAGGTAGGGCTTGCTCTGGACACCGAGCTCCAGCAACCGGTGCACAATTGCGTCGCGATCGACCCCACGAGGAAGCTGCACCACGAATACAAACCACCCACGCCGGTTGCCATCGTGATCCTCACACGGCAGCTCAAGGCCCTCTATATCGGCCAGGGCCGCCCGATAGTGCCGAGCAACCAGCGCCCTCACATCCAGCATCCCCTCCAGCCGAGCCATCTGCGCGATCCCCACAGCACAAGCGATATCTGACAGGCGGTAGTTGAAGCCAAGCCGATCGTGGTCCAGCCAGCCCATGTCCGGAGCCCGCCCCTGATTGCGCTCAGAATCGATGCGAGCCTTCACGGCGCCATCGCCAAGCGTGACCATCCCGCCCTCGCCGGTGGTGAGCTGCTTGTTGGCGTAGAACCCAAACACAGCCGGATTCCCCCGCCCACCGACAGGTGTGCCATCGGCATGAATCGCCCCAAGCGCCTCACAAGCATCCTCCACGATGCCGAGCCCATGCCGAGCGGCAATCCTCTCAAATGCGGGCATGTCGGCGGGATAGCCAAAGATATGTACCGGCAAGATCGCTTGCGTGCGCTCGGTGACAGCAGCCTCGGCCGCCACGGGATCAAGGTTGAGCGTGACCGGATCGATATCGGCAAAGACGGGGCGAGCTCGCTCATAAAGCGCAACGTTTGCCGAAGCGACAAACGAGAACGGGCTGGTGATCACCTCATCGCCGTCGGACACCCCGACCGCGCGAAGAGCAAGATGCAATCCGGCAGTGCCGCTTGAAACCGCACAAGCAAACGGGCTACGAACGAATTCGGCAAACAGGCGCTCGAACTCAAGCACACGAGGTCCAAGCGACAAGATCTCGGAGCGAAGCACCTCAACAACGCGCCGCTCCTCGCCACCACCCATAACAGGCCGAGCCAGCGGAATAACCTCGTAATCACCCAAAGCAGGACCTCGGCACCGACGTCATTCGCTCCACGGGCTCACGCTCCATGCTCAGGCCTCCTAAGAAAGCAAGCCGGTCTCGCCCGACGAGCGAATCGGCGTCGGGGACGGGGACGGGGTCCGGGACGAAGACGGCTGAATGCCAACCTCAAGCGAGTCCACAAGGGCATCCCAAGAAGCAGCAATAAGGTTCTCAGACACGCCAATAGCACCCCAGACGCGGCTACCGTCAGAAGCATCGATAAGCACGCGGGTAACGGCCCCGGTCCCCTTGGCCTCATCAAGGATCCGGACCTTGAAGTTGACAAGGTCGACGTCGCGCAGATGCGGATGGGTCTCGCCGATCGCCTCACGCAGGGCCCGGTCGAGCGCATGCACAGGCCCGTTGCCCTCGGCGGTGCAGACATAGCGCCGCTCGTCCGGGCCCGGTGGCGCCCAGATCTTGATGGTGGCCTCGGTTTCGACATTGCCATCCGCCCGCTTCTCGACGATCACGCGCCAGGACTCAAGCCGGAAAAGCGGCTCGTAAAGGCCGGCCTCTTGGCGCATGACTAGCTCAAAGGAGCCGTCCGCGGCCTCGAATTGGAAACCCTCGTGCTCCAGGCGCTTGACGCGCTCGACTGTGCGAGCCGCCGCATCGTCGTCAAGCTCGATGCCGGCTTCGGCCGCCTTCTCGATCACAGTGCCGCGCCCAGAGAGCTCTGAGACGAGCACATCGCGTATGTTGCCGACAAGCGCGGGATCGACGTGCTCGAACGTGGCCGCATCGGCGCGGATGCCGGCGGCATGCAGCCCGGCCTTGTGCGCGAAGGCGTGCTTGCCGACATACGGCTGGGAAGGGTTCGGAGGGCGGTTGAGCAGCTCATCCACAAGGTGAGCAGTCTCCGTCAGGCGCGCCAGGCGCTCGGGGGGCAGGCCCTCGTGGTCCAGCTTCAATTGCAGGTCGGCGATGATCGTGACGAGGTTAGCGTTGCCAGTGCGCTCGCCGATACCGTTGATCGTGCCCTGCACCTGCGTGGCACCGGCTTCGACAGCAACGAGCGTGTTGGCCACCGCGCAGCCACCGTCGTCATGCGTGTGGATGCCCAGCAGCACGTCGGGCAGCTCCGTGCGTACAGCCTCGACAACGGCGCGCACGCGCCCGGGGAGGGAACCACCGTTGGTGTCGCACAGCACGATCCGCTCGGCGCCGGCGGCCGCGGCGACGCGAAGCGTGTCGAGCGCATAGCTGGGGTCTGCGGCATACCCGTCGAAGAAGTGCTCGGCATCGAACAACACGCGCTTGCCTTGGGCGAGCAGGAAGGCGATCGACTCGCCGATCATCGCAAGGTTCTCCTCCGGGGAGACGCGCACGACCTTCTCGACGTGCAGCAGCGAGCTCTTGCCGACGAGCGTGCACACCGGCACGAAGGACTCGGCGAGCACGCGCAGTCCCTCGTCGCCATCGGCGGGCGCATCGCGCCGGCGAGTCATGCCGAACGCGACGATCTCAGAGACCGACAACGTCTCGCGCTCCAGCAGCCCAAACAGCTCGAGCTCCTTCGGGTTCGACGCGGGGAAGCCAGCCTCGATCAGGTGGATGCCGAGCTCGTCGAGCTGATGCACGACGCGCAGCTTCTCCTCGGCGGTAAGGCTCATGCCGCCTCCTCCCATGCCGTCGCGCAAGGTGGCGTCGTAGAGCTCTATGTGACTCATCAGCCCGTGGGGCTCGGCGCGCTGGGTGCGGGAGCGCTGACGCTCACGACATCGAGCCATTCGCGGTAAAGCTCGGAGCGCCCGTGGATCGCATCGTCGAACGCGCTCTGCAGCAGGCGCGTGACCTCACCGGGCTTGCCGGTGCCCACCTTGTGGTCGTCAACCTCCACTACGGGCACGAGCTCCGCGGCGGTGCCCGACATGAAGACCTCATCGGCGAGGTACATCTCCGCGCGCGCGATGTTGCGCTCAACGACCTGGTAGCCGAGATCCGCCGCAAGCTGCATCACAGAGCGGCGCGTGATGCCGTCGAGGATCGAGTTGTGGTGGCCGGGCGTGACGATCTCACCGCCGGTGACGATGTAGATGTTCTCGCCGGTGCCCTCGCACACATGGCCGTGATCGTCGAGCAGAATCGCCTCTTGGTAGCCGGCCTTCATCGACTCGATCTTGGCGAGCACGCTGTTGAGGTACTGGCCCGAGGCCTTCGCGTGCGGGATCAAGGAGTCGGGCGAGATGCGCCGCCACGAGGACACCTTGGCGCGAATGCCGTTGGCCATGCCGTCCTCGCCGAGGTATGTGCCCCACTCCCAGCAGGCGATCGTCACGTCCACGGGCGCGTCCATCGGATTGAGGCCCATCGAGCCATAGCCGCGATAGACGATCGGGCGGATGTAGCAGGAGCGCAGATTGTTGTTGGCCACGAGCTCGCGCGCCGCGCCCTGCAATTCCTGGGCCGTGTAGGGCACAGGCATGTAGTAGAGCTCGGAGGAGCGCAGCAAACGTTCCATGTGCTCGGCGTTGCGAAATATGGCGGGACCAAGCTCCGTGTCGTAGCAGCGGATCCCCTCGAACACGCCCGTGCCGTAGTGCAGGCCATGCGTCAGGACGTGAACCTTGGCGTCCTCCCAGGCGACGAATTCACCGTTCATCCATATGAGATCGCATGTGTCCACGTTGGTCGTCTCCTGGTTAGGCCATACTCGGTTCGACAGCCGATTCTACAGGCAAGGGCTTGTGTTCCAAAGTTTTGGGTTACGACACTCGCAGCGTTAGCGCCAACACTGCCTGTGTCTAGAGCGTCCCCGGTGGCACCAGCCACTCGCTCTCAAATGCGAGGCATGTACGCGCAGCAATGATGTCGTAGTCGCTGTCGTAGTGGAGCACCCCCACGCCGGTCTCGTAAGCACAGGCGGCAATCAAGAGGTCCATCGGCGCGAGCCGATGGTGACCGACAAGCGCAAGCTCTCGTTGGGCTTGAAGCGCCAATCTCTCCGTTTCGCGTCCTATGTGGATGCGCGGTAGGAGATCGAGTTGTGCCATAAGCGCTTGATGATCGCTGGCGGATCGAGCTGAGTAACCGGCCTCAAGCAGAAAGGGAAGAGAGGTGGCGAGATAGCGCTGCTCGATCCATCCGGCAACCGTCTCGGCACGTTCCTCGTCGACGGCGCCGTCGAGGATGCGCGACCACGCTGAATTGTCAAGTAGCAGCACGCCTACTCGTATTTGGGAACGAGCCCGACATGCTTGACCTCATCCGCTGCCGAAACGTCGACGTGGATCGCAGACGAGCGCGTGCGGATTATATTGGCGAGGCGCTTGCGAGCCGCCTGGGTCGCGGTATCTTCGGAAAGCATCCGACGCGCCTTCACACGTGCGCCCAACTCAACCAGCTCGGCAAAATCGATGCGTTCCCCCTCGCCGAGCTTGGAGCGCAGCTCGTCGAGCGCCTCCTGCACGGGAGGTGTCTCGGTAATCGTGTGACGCGGGCGAGTGGTCGGCACCAGCTAAGTGTAACACCGTGCTGCACCGGGATACTGAGGCGAGCTCAGAGCTGCTCGAGCACCGAGCGCGTCGCCTCCGCCGTACCTGCCTCACCACCCAGGTCGGGGGTGCGCAGGCCACACTCGAGCGCACGTTCGACTGCCGCTTCTACAGCCGTCGCCTCGCTTTCCAAACCGAGGCCGTGGCGCAGCATCAGCGCGGCGGAAAGGAACATGGCAAGCGGGTTGGCGATCCCCTGTCCGGCGATGTCGGGAGCAGACCCGTGCACGGGCTCAAAAAGACCGGGGCCATCCGCGCCAAGCGAGGCACTGGGAAGCATCCCGATCGACCCCGTGATCATCGCGGCCTCATCAGAGAGGATGTCGCCGAACATGTTCTCAGTGAGGATCGTGTCGAAGTGGCGCGGCGAGGAGACGAGCTGCATGGCGGCGTTGTCGACCAGCACATGCTCGAGCTGGATGTGGGGAAACTCGCGCGCATGCAATTCCCCAACAACCTCACGCCACAGACGCGAAGTCTCGAGCACGTTGGCCTTGTCCACGCTTGAGACCTTCGCCCGGGCCGCGCCGAACGCGGTGCGCGCGATCCGCTCGATCTCCTCGCGCGAATAGACACACAGGTCTGAGGCCGAGTCCTGCGTGCGGGTCTTCTCGCCGAAGTAGATGCCGCCAGTGAGCTCGCGCACGACGAGCAGATCCGTTCCTTCAATGCGCTCACGTCGCAGGGGCGAGGCTTCATACAACGCGGGCAGCGGCTTGACGGGTCGCAGGTTGGCATACAGACCGAGCCCCTTGCGCAGACCGAGCAGTCCCTGCTCGGGTCGCGGCGCGTGTGGGTCGGTGGTGTCCCACTTCGGCCCACCCACCGCAGCTAGCAGCACCGCATCGGCGCGCTTACAGGCAGCCAGTGTCTCGTCGGTGAGTGCCGTGCCGTGCAGGTCGATCGCGGCGCCACCGAAAGCATGCTCCTCGACTCGGAAGTCGCCGAGCGTATGCAGCAACTCGAGCGTGGGCTCGAGGATCTCAGGGCCGATCCCGTCGCCGGGAAGGGTGACGATGTGGTGTGCCATGTGTCTCCTTTAAAGAGCTGTCGTGACCGGGCCGGAGCGCTCGCGGTCACGCTCATAGGAGGCAATCGCGTCTTCCTGGGTGAGAGTCGCGCCGATGTCATCCAGCCCCTGAAGCAAGCGCCGGCGGATCTCGTGGTCGATCTCAAATGCGACCTCGCGCCCGGCGAAGTGGACCTCCTGGGCATCGAGATCGACGGTGCCCTCCCCCGCGTGCGCGAGCGCCTGGCAGTCCTCCTCGGAGAGCACGACCGGCAAGAGGCCGATCTTGGTGCAGTTGGAGTAGAAGATGTCGGCAAAGCTCGGCGCGATGACCGCCTGGAAGCCGTAGTCCTGCAAGCCCCAGGGAGCGTGCTCGCGTGAGGAGCCGCAGCCGAAGTTGCGCCCCGCCACGAGGATCGGGTTGGTGGGCAGATTCCAGCCGGGCTCCTTGGCCCAGTCGTAGAAGAGGAACTGGCCGAAGCCGGTGCGCTCAACCCGCTTGAGGAACTGCTTGGGCATGATCTGGTCGGTGTCAACGTCAGCGCGGTCGAGGTGCGTGACCGGGCCTGAGATCTTGTGTATCGGGTCCATGCTCAGCTCCAGTTCCTGATATCGGTGAAGTGCCCCTCTATCGCCGCGGCGGCTGCCATCTGCGGGGAGACCAAATGCGTACGCCCGCCCCGTCCCTGGCGCCCCTCGAAATTGCGATTCGAGGTGGAGGCGCAGCGCTCGCCCGGCTCCAGGATGTCGGGATTCATGCCCAGGCACATCGAGCAACCGGCCACGCGCCAGTCAAAGCCGGCGTCGCGGAAGATGCGATCAAGTCCCTCGGCCTCGGCCTGCGCCTTGACCTGCTGGGAGCCGGGTACGACCATCGCGTTGACAGACGAGGCCACTTTGCGCCCGGCAACGACCTCCGCGGCGACGCGCAGGTCGCCGATGCGCGAATTGGTGCACGAGCCGATGAACACACGATCGAGTGAGATCTGCTCGATCGGCGTGCCGGCCTCGAGCGCCATGTAGTCGAGCGCCCGTTCGGTCGCCTCGCGGTCAGCGGGGGAGTCGAACTCCTCCGGGGCGGGAACGCGCTCGGTGACCGCGCGGACCATCCCGGGGTTCGTGCCCCAGGTGACCTGCGGGGAGATCGCCGAAGCGTCGATCACGACCTCACTGTCGAAGTAAGCGCCGTCGTCGGAGCGCAGCTCGCGCCAGCGCTCAATCGCCTCTTCCAACTCGACGCCGTGCGGAGCGCCCGGCAGCTCGCGCTCACAAAACCAGGCGAAGGTCGTCTCGTCAGGCGCGATCATGCCCCCGCGGCCGCCGCCCTCGATCGTCATGTTGCAGACTGTCATGCGTCCCTCCATCGAGAGCGCCTCGATCGCGGGGCCCGCGTACTCGACGACGTGGCCGGTCATGCCACCGACGCCGAGCCGGCCGAGCGTGCCAAGGATCAGGTCCTTCGCGGTTACGCCGAAGCCGAGCGCTCCCTCATAGCTGATGCGCATCGAGCGGGGGCGTTGCTGGACCATGCACTGCGTGGCGAGCACGTGCTCGACCTCGGAAGTGCCGATCCCGAAAGCGAGCGCGCCAAATGCGCCGTGGGTGGAGGTGTGCGAATCGCCGCAGACGATCGTCATGCCCGGCTGGGTGACACCAAGCTCCGGGCCGATCACGTGCACGATGCCCTGGCGGTCGGAGCCAAGCGAATAGACGGGTACGCCGAACTCGGCACAATTGCGCTCGAGCGTTTCGACCTGCACACGCGAGAGCTCGTCCTTGATCCGAGCGGCGATGGGCGTGCCGTCGGTGGGCGTGTTGTGGTCGGCGGTGGCCAGCGTGCGATCGGGCCGGCGCAGCTTGCGTCCGGCGAGCCGCAGCCCGTCGAACGCCTGCGGGCTCGTCACCTCGTGCACGAGATGCAGGTCGATGTACAGCAGCCCATCGGCAACCTCGTGGGCCTCCCAGATCTTCTCGAACATGGTCTTCGGCATGGTTCTCCTAAGCTGACTCGCAGTTCGGCGCTTCCAGTCCACTGTACAAGCGTATGTTATCACAGACGCCGACTTGGCGGGCACCAGCCTCAAACGAGATGAAGCGTCACGGTGGTCCATGTGGCTTGGACCGCTACGTGTGGCTCGGGCAAGCCTAGCTCTGCGGCTTCGTCATAGAGAAGCACCACTCCCCGGCCCACCGCATCGACAAGCCCCAGTTCAGTGAGGCGTTGCATCAAGAACTGGTTGCGACGCACCGACACGCCGAAGCGCATCGCCTCTGGGGTGACACCGTTGGGCGGCGCGCCCGGGCTGGTCACCTCGATTCTGTCGGCAAACACTCGCAGCTGGATCGGCCCCGCGATGCCGTAGTGGCGATGGGCCACGGCGTTGGCGATAACCTCGCGTAGACGCTCGTTGCTGTAGCGAGGACGATCGACGCGCAGCGCTCCACGCACATTTGAGACCATGGGTATCGTGCGCTCTAGGAAGGCGAGCCCATGCATGATCTGCTCGTCCACACGTCCGTCGAAGTCGGCACGGTCGCGCAACTCCCCCGTCACGGAGGTCCCCGGATATGCGACACAGCTGACAGTCGCATAGGGGAGGCGATCCGATGGTTTGGAGCCAAAGCAGAGAAGACCACCGATCGTCGGCCCCCCTGTCTCGGCATGCAAGATCTCTGTATCGGTGAGAATCCTCAGTCGCTGCTCGCGCTTGAGCGCTCCGAAGTCAAGTGCTCGGTGACCGGCGAAACGCTTGACGAGCAACTCTTCGTCCAAGTCCTCCGGCGTCGCCCCGAGCACCGGACGCAAGTCAGACGCGACGGCACCCGATGCCTGGGTCAGCCGGATCAGCTCCTCACGACTCGGCTCACGCGAGGTGCTGCCCACCCTGATGTAGTAGCGCCGACTCTCATTTGATCTCACCGCATAGGGCTTCTCAGCTCCGGCGGCGACACCGACAATGACGACCACGCGCTCCGCATCCCATTGCAGCCTCTGATAGGTCGGGATGATCGGTGGATCGATCGCCGTCCTGCCGACGTTCATCACACGCTCCTCATCCCAATCTGAAGCGTCGTGCAGACGTTTTTCATCGTCCACGCCGATCAAGATCCGACCTCCTGCCGCGTTCACAAAGGCACACAGTTCCTTCGCGAGACTAGCCGCTGAGACCCGCACGTCCTTGAACTCGGTAAAGCTGTCCTCCTCGCCGACGATCAGTGCTGCCAACTCGTCGCGAGCGAGCGGACCGTTCATGCCTGGTACTTGGCTTGGCGGAGCACGAACGCCTCGTGTCCACCCTCGAGGATCTGCTCAGCGGCGGACCGCACGTCTGAGGAGTCGATCGACCCCCTGGCGCGAACGAAGCTCTTCACACGGCCTCCCGCCGCGACCTCGCGCGCATCTAGCGCGACAATCTGCTCTGCGTCGCCGAGGACCGGGATGTTGGCGTTGTGCGTAGCAATGAGAAACTGCCGCATGGGCTTGGCCTGCTTCAAACGCATCACGATATCGTCGTAGATGAAACGGTTGTCGAGGTCATCCTCGGGTTGGTCCACAAGTAGCGGATCCCGACTCTCCTGCATCACGAGCAAGAGGATCGCTGTGCTCTTCTGCCCCGGGCTGAGGTTATCGAGAGACCGGTAGTCATGGCCGTCCTCGCCGATCGAGATGTCGAGTAGCAGCTCGACCTCATCGGGCAGCTCGGCTATCTCCATCCGCAACAAGGCATCTTCGCTGAGCGCCCTTTCCAGAGCGGCCGCCTGACCGGCTGGCACTTTCCAAGCCGCACTCAACGACGTGGCTCGTATGCGCTCGACGAAGGCGGTGGGGGTGAAGGTCTCTTCATCCACCATTCGCTTCAGAGTCTCGCTTCGAGCGCCACTCCTGAGCTCGGTAAGCGACCGAACAAAGCCATCGCGCGATGCCTGAGGCGTGAGCTTGACGACAAGGCTGCCCGCAAGCACCTCGTTCAGGCGTTCGGCTGCCCCCTGGCGGGTGCGATGCTTGGCGCCACGAACGTCGTTGAGTTCAACGAGTAGGGCCGCCCGCTCAGCCCGTGCCACCTCCAAACGCCTTCTCAGCTGTGCAAGAACTTCACGAAGAGGGAGAAGCTGCTCGATCCGCCGCTCGACATCGAGGTAACGCTCCGGATCGACATCTGGCATCTTGGCCTGAAGCTCGCGCAGCGCGCGGTCGAACTCGGTCCGGCTGGTCGCGCGACGGCGCTCCCACTCGGCTCGTAGCCCCGTAAGGCCGGTGTGAGCCTTCTGTAGATCATCTCGAAGCGCGCGCACCCCGGCTTCCCAACGCAGATCGGCCTCAATGAGAATCGTCTCAGCTCGGTCGAGCAGATCGACGTTCGGAAGATCCTCCTCGCGACGTTCGTCGACTGCACTTGCCAAGGATGGGCTTCCAGAGTCAGTGGCCGCAACCGCCTGGTCACGCGTCATAAGCGCCTTCTCGGCGCCTTCGAGCAAACGCAGCTCACGATCTAGCAGCCGACGCTCCCGCAAAAGCTCCTCGAATCCCGCCTCGCGAAAGCGAGAACGCCACTCCTCCAAGCCCGGTAGCTCGCCAAGCCTGTCCTCGGAATCGTCGATGCGTGTCAGGGTCTTCAGGATAATGTCCGCACTCTCCTGGCAACGCACGAGCAGATCGGATTCACGGATCGTGATCTCGCGCAAGTCCTCGGCCGCAAAGCCATCCAGCATCTCCAACCGGGCACTGGCGTTCTGCGCAATGCCATAAATCTCCTTCTGACCGTATACACACGGGGAGATGAGCGTGCTGGCATCCAACTCGGGGCGCGGACGCCCATCGTAATCGCGGACGACCGGTGCATGCGGCGCTGTACGCTCAACGATGTAACGAGTGCGTACCGGGCCATCCGTTTCGATTGCCACAGACACCTTGGAGCCGGATCGAAACGCGTGCTCTCGCAAATCGCGCGCCGCGCGCCCCACGTCTTCGGTTCTGTAGTCCAAGTCAAACGCATACCGGATCGACTCGATGACTGTCGACTTGCCGGTTCCCCGACCGCCGATTAGACAATTCAACTCGCTGTTCAAAGGAAAGCCGACTTCGTCTAGGAAGTCACCCTCCCAAGCGACTGCCAAGAGTCGAGCGCCGGCGCGTTGCCGTATCGGATCGTCGTAAGAAATGCGTGACTCCGGGTCAAGGAACGCTTGGCGCAATCCCGAGACGCCGATCGTGTCCATCTTGATCCAGGTCGAGATCGCGCCGATGGCCTCAAGCGATCGGCAATCAGAGGTAAGCAGATAGGCCGGTAACCGAGGACGACTGTACTTGGGGTCCTCGCCCCTGATGATGCGGCCGTTGCCGCTGGTGATCTCAGACGGAGGCTTTGAGACCTGGGCCGCAAGCAATGCCTCTGTCTTCCAAGCGTCCACACGGGCACCTTGGCGCAGGGCAGCCAATAGTCCCTTGTCGCTCTCGATGTGAGCGGCTATGCAGATGCCGCGACACTCCTCTTGAACGAACTGAAGCAACTCTGCGAAATACTGCTTTGTGCGCAGCTCCAACCTTTTCTGACTGCGCTTAGCCCGTGTCAGATCAAGACCGACTAGGATCTCTTCCAGCCGCTCTACGCTCGTGTCCGGGTCAAATAGGCACAGGACATGCACGCCCTCGGCGCTCTCGACCTCGAAGCCCGGTAGTAGGTGTATCTCAAGCTCGCGTGCCGCCGAACGCAACTCATCGATCCACGAAACGTCGTTGTGCTCGGTGATTCCCAAAAGTTCGATGCCACGCTCCTTCGCGGCACTGAGATACCGACGTGCCAGATCCATGCGCTCCTCGGGCTTCCTGGGAACAGGACGCGGTGCAAACTGGGGATCGATCGGGGTGTGTACCTGCAGGTCCGCACGCAAGTAGACAGCTCCCGGGCGCTCATCGGCAAGCGTCGCTATCGCCGGCTGGAGGGGGAGTTCGCTATCGGTGGTCATGAGAGGTTCGCAGTCGCAACAATTCCATAGGACTTCGCGCATTGTCCCATCCCGGCCGGGCACGACGGCCGAACGCCGTCCTGACTGACGATCAAGCGGTCAGAGCGCGCCCGACAAGACGATCGCCAGCGTTCAGCTACGGCGCAAACCTGCCGAGACGACGGCCAGAAAGGCCGCCTCGGTGTCGGTGGGATTCTCGAAATGGTGGGGAAGATCGGCGTCGAAGGTGACACAGTCACCAGCGGAAAGCTCATAGCGCTGTCCGTCGCAGACGAGCACGACAGCCCCTCGCTCGATCAGCGCGGTCTCACGGCTGCCGGGCTCGTGCATCGGCGGATCATCCGGCGCACCGGTGGCACCAGCGGGCGCGAGCGTGTGACGCGAGAGCTCTGAGCGCTGCCCGGGCTGAGCCGCGGTCAGCACCTCGAAGCGGTGACCGCGCTGGGCGTTGCCCCCTCCCCCGCGTTCATCGGCGCGCACGATCGTGACCGAGCCGCCCTCATCGAGGCGCAACAGCTGCGAGAGCCGTAGATCCAAGCCGGCCGCGATCCGCGCGGCGACGGTCAGCGTGGGACTGGTCTCCCCCCGCTCCACCTGCGAGAGCATCGGCGCGCTGACCCCGCTGCGCTCAGACAAATCCCGCAGCGACAGCGAGGAAGCCTCACGCAAAGCCTTCACCCGCGCGCCAATGACACTCGAATCAAACGCCTCCCAGCGCACGTCCGGAGCCAAGTCTCGCTCGCGCTGCTTTACCTTCGTAGTCATCATACGAGCGTACGTTATCACAGACAGAAGCGTCTACGACACGTACACCGGGCTACGCCGCGGGTTCCGGCAAACCGACCCCGCGCTCGCGCTCGCGCGCACGAACGACGCCAATCGAAAGCGCACGCACATAAGCACGCGCGGCGGCCTCGATGATGTCGGTGGAGACGCCCTGGCCGGCGCCGGTCTGACCGTGGACCTCGACGACGACGGAGACCTCGCCGAGCGCGTCCTGACCCTCGGTGACCGCATCGACGCGGAACTCGCGCAGGGCGGCGTCGACTCCCGTGGCGGCATTGATCGCGCGGAAGATCGCATCGACGGGACCGTCGCCCGAGGACTCACCGGTCTTGACCGTTCCGTCCTCGACGCTCACGTTCACGCGGGCCATCGGAGGACTCGCCGAGGACGCGGCGACCTCGAAGTCCACGAAGGCATAAGCCGCGACATCATCGCCACGCAGCTCCTCGGTGACAAGCGCCTCCAGGTCCATCGCGGTGACTTGCTTCTTGCGGTCGGCGATCTCCTTGAAGCGCTTGAAGGCGGTGTTCAGCGCCGCGCCATCGACCTTGAAGCCCATCTCCTCCAGAGCCTTGCTCAGGGCGTGACGACCGGAGTGCTTGCCGAGCACGATCGCGTTGCTCTGAAGGCCGACGGTGGTGGCGTCCATGATCTCGTAGGTGGCGCGCTCCTTCAGGACGCCGTCCTGGTGGATGCCGGCCTCGTGCGCGAAGGCGTTGCGCCCGACGATCGCCTTGTTGGGCTGCACCGGGTAGCCGGTCAGACGCGAGACCAGCCGCGAGGTGCGCGCGATCTCGGTGGTGTCGATGGCCGTCCAAAAGCCGACGGCGGGCTCGCGGGTGCGCAGCAGCATCACGATCTCCTCAAGCGACGCGTTACCGGCGCGCTCACCGATGCCGTTGATGGCGCACTCGACCTGGCGGCAGCCGGCCTGCACGCCGGCAAGCGTATTGGCGACCGCCAGGCCCAGATCGTCGTGGCAGTGAACCGAGACGACCACGTCGCGCAGGCCGGGGACCAGCCGGTAGAGCTCCGTGAACATGGCGGCGTACTCCGAGGGCATCGTGTAGCCGACGGTGTCGGGCACGTTGATCGTGGTGGCACCCTCGTCGAGTGCGATCTGGATGACCTCGGCCATGTAGGACACGTCCGAGCGGGAGCCGTCCTCGGGTGAGAACTCGACGTCATCCGTATAGCTCTTGGCGTGAGCGACAGCGGCGCGTACCTGTCCCTTGACATCCTCACGCGTCGTTTGCAGCTTGCGCTCGATGTGGATGTCGCTGGTGGCGATGAATGTGTGAATGCGCGGGCGCGGTGCGTCGCGGACGGCCTCCCAGGCGGCGTCGATGTCCTGCTTGGCAGTGCGCGCCAGTGCGCAAATGACAGGACCTTCGACCTCGCGCGAGATTGCCTGGACTGACTCGAAGTCCCCGGGCGAGGTGATCGGAAAGCCCGCCTCGATGATGTCCACGCCCAGGCGGGCCAGCTGCTGGGCTATCTCCAGCTTCTCCTGCTGGTTCAGCGCGATCCCAGGCGATTGCTCGCCGTCACGCAGGGTGGTGTCGAACACGCGTACGCGTTCGCGCTCGTCTCGTGGTGTTGCGGCGGTATCGCTCATGTCGTCCTCACTTCTCCAGTTCTCTCGCTTGAACGCTTCTCCTTGTGTTTGCGGCTACGCGGCCGCCACGCGCTATTCCCCCCGAGGGGGGAGCAGAAGGAGAAGCGAAAGGGAGAACTGAAACGACATGTGAACGCAGAGTAGCACCCATGGCGGAAAGCACCAACGCCTCACTGAGGGGGACGAGGGTCAAGCGAGACAAGGACGCAGGGAGCGTGGCGTGCTTGCGCACGCGAGTGACCGGACGCAATATCGCGCCGACCATCGTTTCCCTCAGGGCACCAATACGACCTTGCCGAGGTTACGCCGCTCGGTGAGCATGTCGTGCGCGGCGCCCGCCTCCTCGAAGGGGAAGGCAGCGGCCACGATCGGCTCGATCGTGCCGTCGTCGAGCAGCTCACGCAATGGCTCGATCCACGGCTTGAGCGTCTCGCGGTCCTTCCACAGCGTGAGCATGTTCAGGCCGATGACGGTCTTCGATTCGGACATCTGCTTGACCAGCGAGAAACGGGGCATGCGCGCAAGCGTGCGCAGCGCGGAGACGAGTTTGCGTTTGGAGCCGGAAACGACCGCGGAGGCACCGAAGCCGATGAGGCGCCCACCGGGACGCAACAGGTCATAGCTCGTGCGCAGGCTGTGCCCGCCGATCGGATCGAGGATCACGTCGAAGCGCGGCAGCTCGCCCTTGGCGCTCACCTGCTTGTAATCGAGCACGTGATCGAAGTCGAGCGAGCGCAGCTGCTCGTGCTTTGCGGGCGAGGCGGTGCCGTAGATCTCCTCCGCGCCGAAGCGCCGCGCGAGCTGCATGGCGGCGATCCCGACGCCCCCGCCGGCGGAATGAATCAGGACGCGCTCGCCTGGTTGCAAGCTGCCATAGCCGACGAGCGCCGCCCACGCGGTGGCGTAGTTGACGGGAATCGCGGCGCCCTGCTCGAAGGAGAGCCGCTCGGGGAGCACGATGCAGTCGTGCTCGGGCACGGAGACGACCGAGGCGTAGCCGCCGAACTTGGTGCCGGCGAGCACACGATCGCCGACGGCGAGCCCCTCGACGCGTTCACCGAGGCCGATCACGGTGCCGGCCACCTCGTAGCCGACGATGCAGGGCGGATCGGGTGCGTCTGGGTAGACGCCGATGCGCGCCATCACGTCGGCGAAGTTCACGCCGCACGCCCCCACCTCGATCCGCACCCAACCGGGGCGCACCGAGGGATCGGCTCGTTCCTTGACCTTCAGGACCCCGGGGCCGCCATGCTTGGTGATTTCGACAGCCTGCATCGCGGGATGAGCCTACTTCATTTATTGGGATCTCGGCAGGTAGTTTCCACGCACAACGCGTACGTGTTCAGCTGAGAGCGACGGCCCAGCCGGCGACGAAGCCCTCCGAGTCAACGATCTCCTGCACTACCTCGGCCTGCACCGGGACATCGGTGGTGACGACCATCGCGGCCACGCGCTGGTCGTCGCCATCGGGGGTGTGGCCGATCGCGGCGGAGGAGATGTTGATGCCGTGGCTGCCGAAGATCGTGCCGACGCGCCCGATCATGCCGGGCAGGTCGGCATAGCGGAAGACCGTCACGAACGGGGTGAGCTCGATCGTGAGGCGCCGGCCCTGGACCTCGACCAGGTGGGGCACGCGATTGGGGCCGATGCCGGTGCCGGCGACCGCGACCTTCTCGCCGCCTGCGACGACCGTGACGCGGATCAGCTCGTTGAAGTCCTGGGCCTCGGAGACGGACTTCTCCTCGACGACGATCCCACGCTGCTGGGCCATGGAGGGGGCGTTTACGAGGTTGACCTGCTCCTCGGTGCGTCCCTCAAGGGCCCCGCTGATGACCGCGAGCGTGAGCAGGCGCGTGTCGAAGTCGGCGATGCGACCCATGAAGGCGGCCTCGATGCGCTCCACGGAGCTGCCCTCGGCGAGCGTCATCGCGAGGCGTCCCAGGCGACGGGCGAGCGGCAGGAACGGCCCCAGCACCTCCATGTCCTCGGCGCCGACCGAGGGGATGTTCACGGCCGTTGAGACAACCCCACCGGTGAGCGCCGCGACGACTTGCTCGGCACTCTGGTAGCCGGCGCGATCGGTGGCCTCGGCGGTGGAGGCACCGAGGTGCGGCGTGACGACGACCTGGGGGTAGCCCTGGAAGAGCGGGTAGTCGGTGATCGGCTCAGAGGGGAACACGTCGAGCGCGGCGCCGGCGACCTTGCCGGAGTCAAGCGCGTCCTTGAGCGCCGCGTCGTCGATCAGCCCGCCGCGGGCGACATTGAGGATGCGCACGCCGTCGCGCATCTTGGCGAATGCCTCCGCGTTCACCCAGCCGGCCGTCTCGGGAGTCTTGGGCAGGTGCACGGTGATGAAGTCGGCCTGGGCGTAGATCTCCTCGCTGTTCTCGGCCTTCTCGACCCCGAGCTCGCGATAGCGCTCGGCGGAGACGAACGGGTCGAAAGCGAGCACGCGCATGCCGAAGCCGCGTGCGCGTGCGGCGACGAGCTGGCCGATGCGCCCGAAGCCGAGGATGCCGAGCGTCTTCTCATACAGCTCGACGCCGGAGAACTTGGAGCGCTCCCACTTGCCGCTGGTGAGCGAGGCGTAGGCCTGGGGGATGTTGCGCGCGAGCGCCAGCAGCAGCGCCATCGTGTGCTCGGCGGCGGTCACGACGTTTGACTGGGGGGCGTTGGCGACGACAATGCCGCGGCGCGTAGCGGCTTCCACATCGACGTTGTCGACGCCGACACCGGCGCGTCCGATCACGCGCAGGCTGGTGGCCTGCTCGATCAGCTCAGCGGTCATCTTGGTCGCCGAGCGAATCAGGATGCCGTGGTAGACGCCGATCCGCTCGACCAGCTGCTCCTCCGACCAGTCAACGCCGAGATCCACGTCGAAGTGCTGTTCGAGCAATTTGACCCCGGAGTCGCCGACCTTCTCCTTGACGAGCACCTTCAAGCGCTCTGTGCTCTGGGTGTCATTCGTGGCAGTGCTCATGATCCGATCCTCTCTATCACCCAGTCGATACAAGCCGTGAGCGCGCGCACGTCGGCGGGCTCGACGGCGGGGAACATGCCGACGCGCAGCTGATTGCGCCCGAGCTTGCGGTAGGGCTCGACGTCAACGATCCCGTTCGCGCGCAACGTGCTCGCGAGCAGCTTTGCGTCGATCGCCTCATCGAAGTCGATCGTGCCCACTACGAGCGAGCGGTTGGCGGGCGCGACGACGAACGGCGTGGCATACCGGCTCTGCTCCGCCCACTCGTACAGGTGCGTGGAGGACTCGGTTGTGCGCGAGACGCACCAGTCGAGGCCGCCGCCATCGAGCATCCAGCGGATCTGGTCGGCGAGCAGGAACAGCGTCGCCACCGCTGGGGTGTTGTAGGTCTGGTCCTTCGTCGAGTTTTCAAGCGCAATCGGCAATGAGAGGGACGCGGGCGTAAAGCGCTTGGAGGCCTCGATACGCGCGATCCGCTCCAACGACGCGGGGCTGAACAGACCAGCCCATAGCCCCCCATCCCCGGCAAAGCTCTTCTGCGGAGCGAAGTAGTAGACGTCGGCCTGGGACGCATCGACCGGTAGGCCGCCGGCACCGGAGGTGGCGTCGATCAGTACCAGCGCCTCGCCGCCGCCCGCCGGTCGAAGGACCGGCGCCATCACGCCCGTGGAGGTCTCGTTGTGAGCCCACGCGATCGCGTCGACTCGGCCGTCCGGCCCGGCAAGCGCGGCTTCGACCTGCTCGGCGCCCGGCGCGCTACCCGGCTCGGCCTTGATGACCGCCGGATCCTCGAGGAAAGGGGCGTCGCTTGTGACGGTGGCGAACTTTTGGGAGAACTCGCCGAAGCAGAGGTGCAGCGCGCGACGCTCGATCAGACCAAAGGAGGCGGCGTCCCAAAAGGCGGTGGCGCCGCCATTGCCGAGCACGACCTCATAGCCATCGGGCAGTGAGAACAGCTCGCGCAAACCGGCGCGGATCTGCCCCACGAGCCCCTTGACGGGCTTCTGGCGATGCGAGGTGCCCATCAGCGCGGCGCCGTCGCTCGCCAGGCGCGCAAGCGCCTCGGGACGAACCTTCGAGGGCCCGCAGCCGAAGCGGCCGTCGACGGGCTTCAGCTCTGGGGGGATTACGAGTCCGATGTCCTGCGCTTGAGGGCTGGGCGTCATGGGGCTTCCTCGCGGGGTGTCGATGATCGAAGGATGCCCAGGCGCGCGGCGATGATGCTCGTCGCTCCCCGGTGGTGAACTCCACCTAGTGCGCCAGTCGCGACGACAGAGGCGAGTGTAGCGAACGGGTGCAGCTCCCCGGCCGCACCGGCGTGCCTCGTGCGCGAGAGCGCCCAATCGGGGCCGCCCGCACGGTGCGGTCGAGTGGGGAACCCTCCCATGTCACCCACGTCCGTGCGGCTCATCCCAGTCCGGCGCGGGGCCCACCGGGATGATGTGCTTCGGATTGAGCTCGTCGTGCGTCGTGTAGTAGTGGCGCTTGATCTGGCCCATCGCGACCGTCTGAGCAACCCCGGGCCACTGGTAGAGCTCGCGCGTGTAAGCCCACAGGTTGGGGTACTCGACGATCCGCCTGTAGTTGCAGCGGAAGTGCACGTGGTACACCTCGTCGAAGCGCACGAGGGTGGGAAACAGTCGCCAGTCGGCCTCGCGGATTTGCTCCCCCAGCAGGTAGCGCTGCTTGGAGAGCAGCTCCTCAAGCCACTGCAAGCTCTCGAACAGCTTCTTGAAAGCGCGTTCGTAGGAATCCTGACGGCGGGCGAAGCCGGCGTTGTAGACGCCGTTGTTGATCGTGTCGTACACGCGCAGGTTGACATCGTCGATCTCCGCGCGCTCCGCCGGCGGATACAGGTCGAGCTTCGCGCCTGTGCCGAGGCCGCCGAGCGAGTCGCCGCTTGCCATCATGCGAATGATGTCGGCGGACTCGTTGTTGACGATCCGCTTGCTCTTGGTATCCCACAGCACCGGGACGGTGACGCGCGCGTCATAGCCCGGGTCGCTCAGTAAGTACGCCTCGCTCATGAGCTTCCATCTGTACAGCGGATCGACGTAGCGCCCGCCCGGCCCATCCTTGAAGCTCTTGCCGGTGAAAGCCCAGCCCCGCTCGTCGCGAAACGGCGCCACATAGGACATCGGCAACACCTCGCGCAGGCCAGCCAGCTCGCGCAGGATGGCGGTGCGGTGACACCACGGACAGGCGAGCGACACATACAGGTGGTAGCGGCCGGTCACGACCGGCAAAGAGCCTCGCTCGCCGCTGCTCGGGTCGATCCCGATCCACTCCCGGAAGTGGCTGTTCTGACGCTTGAACTCTCCACCAGAGAGCTCGCGCGCCATCACCCTGTCAACCGACCCCCCAGGCCCCTGCTTGTCCTGGTCGCTCATCGTCGCTCGTCCAAGCCAGTCATCGCTTGCCCTGGTCGCTCGTCCAAGCCGGTCATCGTTGCCTGCCCTGGTCGCTCATCTCGCCGGGGCCGACCGAACTAGAAGGAGGGTTTGATCCAGGCCATGTGCGAGCGTAGCTCGCCGCCGACGTGCTCGACTGCCGAGTCGGCCTGCTCGGCGCGCATACGCTTGAAGCTCTCCTGCCCGGCGCGGTTCTCGGCGATCCACTCGCGCGCGAAGTCGCCGTCCTGGATCTCCTTGAGGATCTGGCGCATTTTCTCACGCGTCTCCTCGGTGATGACACGCTTGCCGCGCGTGTAGTCGCCGTACTCGGCCGTATTGGAGATCGAGTAGCGCATTCCCGCCAGCCCCTTCTCATACATGAGGTCCACGATCAGCTTGAGCTCATGCATGCACTCGAAATAGGCCATCTCCGGGTCATAGCCGGCGTCGACAAGCGTCTGGAAGCCGGCTTGCACCAGCTCTGAGGCGCCGCCGCACAGCACTGCCTGCTCGCCGAACAGGTCGGTCTCGGTCTCGTCCTTGAAGGTCGTCTCGATCACGCCGCCGCGCGTGCACCCGATGCCCTTGGCGTAGGCGAGCGCAAGCTCGCGGGCTTTGCCGGTCGCATCCTGGGCGACCGCGATCAGGCCGGGCACGCCGCTGCCCTCGGTGAACTGACGGCGCACGAGATGGCCGGGGCCCTTGGGGGCGACCATCGCGACGTCCACACCTGGGGGTGGCACGACCTCGCCGTAGTGAATCGAGAAGCCATGGCCGAACAACAGCTCGTTGCCCTCGGCGATGCCGTCTGAGATTTCATCCCAAACCTGGTGGTGCAGCTCGTCGGGGACGAGCATCATCACGAGGTCCCCGCGCGAAGCGGCCTCGACGGGTGAGAGCACCTCAAAGCCGTCCGCCCGTGCTTTCGCGGCGGAGGTGGAATCCTCGCGCAGGCCGACCACGACGCTGACGCCGGAGTCCTTGAGGTTCAGAGCGTGGGCATGGCCCTGTGAGCCGTAGCCGATGATCGCGACGGTCTTGCTGGCCGAAACGGGGATGCGAGCCGAAGGCGAGTGTCCCCCGGCTTCGGTAAGGAGCGTTAGGTCTGCGTCGTCGTCATAGAGCATGGGAGCGCAGGTTAGCCGACGCGCCGCTCAGGTGTTCGGTGAGCCGCTTGGATGGGTCGGTCCGTGGACCGGATCCGCCGTACCCGAGCGCGGACACACTGCTTGGAAAGGCCCCCTCAGGCTGTACCCACGCCAACGAGCGTGCGCATCGGTATCTCCAGTGAACCGTCAGCCCGGGTGTAGGGGGCAAAGCGGGCCGCGAGGCTCGTGCGGATCTCGGCGATCTCCGACTGCGGACACGCGAGCACGGCATCGTGGAAGACGCGGGCGATGTCGAGCGTCGTCTCCCAGAACTCATCAAAGCTCGACGCGCGCTGGGTGAGGTCCAGGCGCTCCACCCACACCTCATCGAAGCCGGCTCGCTCGAGCAGATCGCGCACTCGCTGCTTCTCGCCGAGCACAAACGGCCCGGGCGCTCCCTCGGCGGGCGGTTTGGTCAGTCCGCGCTCGAGCAGCTCGGTGGCCGGGAGCAGCGCCCACGGGTTGTGCTCGATCGCGTCCCACACCGCCAATGCGACGTGTCCTTCCGGTCGCAGCACACGGCGTGTCTCGAGCAGCGCCGCAAGCGGATCGACCATCAGCATGTACCCCCAGCGACACAGCACCGCATCCACGCTTGCCACCGGCAGATCGATCCATTCTGCGTTGAGCACCTGGAACTCGACGTTCGTGAGGCTCAGCTCACCCGCGCGCTTGCGTGCTCCGTCGAGCATCGCATCGGCTTGATCGCTGGTGATGAGCCCGCCCACCGGGGCCACCATCTCGGCAGCGAGAAACCCTGTCTCGCCAAGACCCGCGGCCAGCTCGAGCACGCGCTGACCCGGTTGCGGGTCGACCGCGTCGATCATCCAGTGGGAGACGGGGGCCGAGAGCTCGCGCAGCGTGGTCTGGCGCGCAACCCAGCCGGAAGCAGCCTCTTCCCAATGGGTGAGGCTCGCAGAGCGGTGCTCGCGCGCCGCCTGGTTGTCACGTCCTTCCTCCGGTTGAACGGTGCTCATCGCAAGATCCCTTTACAGCTCCCTGCGCAACAGCTTGCCAGACGCGGTGCGTGGAAGGGACTCTGAGACGAATGTCACTTGCTTAGGGACCTTGTATGACGCCAGGCGCGAAGCACAGTGCTCGCGCACGACGCTCTCCTTGAGCGTCGCTCCAGGCACGACGACGACGATTGCGGTGACAGCCTCTCCCCACTGCTCGTCCTCGCGTCCGATGACCGCCGCCTCGAGCACGCCGGGGCACGATTCGAGCACCGCCTCAACCTCGCTCGGCGCGACGTTCTCCCCGCCGCTGACGATCGTGTCGGCCTTGCGCCCCGTCACGTGCAGGAAACCGCGACCGTCGATGCGGCCGAGATCGCCGGTGTGCAGGCGACCATCCGCGGACCGCGACCCGCGCGCGACCGTCGGACCGCAGAGAACGATCTCCCCATCGGGCGCGATCTCAGTGCGCGTGCAGAACAGCGGCACGCCCGCGCCTGTGTCGTTTGTAGCGGCGGCGAGCGGCGCGGTGGCGGCCTGGGAGCAGCACTCGGTGAGCCCGTAGGTCTCGATGACCGGCACGCCGGCGACGCGGGCGCGCTCGACAAGCGCGGCCGGGACGGGACCGCCGCCTGTGAGCGCGCAGCGCAAGTGCGGTGGCTCGCTCAGGCCCGCGTCGAGCAGGCGCGCGAGCGTAGTCGAGACGAGCGATACGAGCGTGATGCCCTCCTCTTGCAGGGCCGTGAGCGCGCGCTCGGTCTCAAAGCGTTCGTGGATCACAGCGGTGGTGGCATAGATCGCGCTGCGCACGACGATCGACAGACCGCCCACGTGGGAGAGCGGGAGCGCGCACAGCCAACGCTCATTCTCCTCGACGCCAAGCGCAACCCCTGAGCCAAGTGCGCTCCAGAGGAAGTTTCCGTATGTGAGCTCGACCGGGCGCGGAGCGGAGGTCGTGCCGGAGGTGTGGATCACCGCGCACACCGCATCAAGATCGTGAGTAACCGGATCTGCCACCGTCAGAAGATCGTGGGCGACCGCGCCTGCCGACGCTCCCGGGTCGCGTCCCTCACGGAGGTCTTCGCCGACTTGCCGTGGATCAGCTGGCAATGGCTCGTCCACGAGCAGGCTGGTCCCCGCCACGATTCGCTCGCGCTCAGAGGCGGTGAGACGCAGGTCGATCGGGACCGCCACGGCGCCAAGCAGGAAGCATGCGTGCAGCGTCTGCGCGAACGCGATCCCAGCCGGCAGCGCGATCGCGACGCGATCCCCCCGGCCTATTCCCCGCTCCACCAGCTCGTCGGCGCCCGCCTGCGCACAGCACGCAAGCTCGGCATAGGACAGCTGCGCATCCGGGGTGTGGAGCGCGGTGAGCGCGGGCGCCGCGAGAGCGGCACGCTGCAACCATGCCTCGACCTGCATCGCTCACAGGCTAGCCTTCGCTCTGAATCGTCGGCACGCGCTCTTAGCAGGGCGCTCAGGTCAAGACAGGAGCGCAGATCAACCTTGAGCACCACCTGGACAGCAGCAGACAGCTACACAGACATCCGCTACGAGAAGTCCGTCGAGCCCGGGCAGGCACCGTGCATCGCAAAGATCACTATCAACCGCCCGCAGGTCAGAAACGCTTTCCGCCCACTCACCGTCGTTGAGATCTCCCAGGCCCTGGAGCAAGCCCGCGAGGACCCCGACGTGGGAGCGATCGTGCTGTGCGGCGAGGGCCCGCTCGCGTTCTGCTCGGGTGGCGACCAGCGCGTGCGGGGCGACTCGGGGTACCTCGCCGAGGACGACGCCGGTAATCCGGATCCCACCCGCCCCGGTCGCTTCCACGTGACCGATCTGCACGTGCAGATCCGCCGCCTGCCCAAGCCGGTGGTGGCGATGGTGGCGGGATACGCGGTCGGCGGCGGACAGGTGCTGCAACTCGTGTGCGACCTCACGATCGCCGCCGAGAACGCGCGCTTCGGGCAGACGGGCCCACGCGTGGGCTCCTTCGACGGCGGCTTCGGCGCGGGGCTGCTCGCAAACATGGTGGGCGTCAAGAAGGCGAAGGAGATCTGGTTCCTGTGCCGCCAGTACGACGCCCAGCAGGCACTGGAGATGGGTTTGATCAACACGGTCGTGCCGCTCGAGCGCTTGGAGGATGAGACGGTGCAGTGGTGCCGCGAGATGCTCGCGCTCTCACCGTTCTCGCTGCGACTGCTCAAGGCGAGCTTCAATGCGGCCGAGGACGGCCTCGCCGGCATCCAGCAGCTCGCGCACGACGCCAACCTGCTGTTCTACGGCAGCGAGGAGGCACGCGAGGGACGCGAGGCCTACAAGCAAAAGCGCGAGCCGGACTTCGCGCGCTTCCCGCGGCGCGCATGACCCAGGGACGCACGATCGTGGCCGATCCCCCCAACTCGGTACCTGCCACGAAAGCCTCGAGCGCTGTGCACATCTGGCTGATGGCCGCCCGCCCGCGCACACTCCCCGCAGCGGTTGCCCCGGTGCTCGTGGGGACCTCGCTCGCGCTCGGCGCCGGCCACTTCCGTCCACTGGCGTTCGTCGCGGCGCTGCTCGGCGCCGTGTTCATCCAGGTCGGTACAAACCTGTCAAACGACTACTCCGATGCACGCAGGGGCGCGGATACCGAGGACCGCCTCGGCCCGGTGCGAGTGACCGCCGGCGGGCTCGTACCACCCGGCAGAGTCCTGTTCGCGACATACGTGACCTTCGGCCTGGCGGTCCTGTGCGGCGTCTATCTGGTCGCGGTCGCGGGCTGGGAGCTGATCGCGGTCGGTGCCGTGTCGATCCTCGCGGGCGTGCTCTACACCGGGGGCCCGCGACCTTACGGCTATGAGGGTCTGGGCGAGCTGTTCGTATTCCTGTTCTTCGGGATCGTAGCGGTGAGCGGTTCCTACTTCGTGCAGGTGCAGGAGCTCCCTTGGGAGGCCTACGCGTGTGCCGTGCCGGTGGGGCTGCTTGCGAGCGCGATCCTGGTGGTGAACAACGTGCGCGACCTGGAGACCGACCGGCGGGCCGGCAAGCGCACACTCGCTGTGCGCCTCGGACGGGAGCGAACGCGCACGCTCTACACCGCGATGGTGGGGGGCGCATTCGTGCTCGCCCCACTGCCATGGCTCCTCGGGTCGATGACAGCGTGGCTGTTCTTGCCGTGGTGTGCGATCCCGCTCGCCGTCCCACTCGTGGAGATCGTCAGGACCAACCTCGACGGACCGACGCTGAACGGGGCGCTGGCCAAGACCGGAGCGCTGCAGCTCGTGTTCTGCCTGCTGTTCTCCGCCGGCATCCTTGCAAGCGGCGGGATCTGACGCTGACGCGGAGGGCATCATGAGAATGGTCGTGCGGCGCCACGCCCTGCGGCTGCGCGAACCGCTCGAGACCTCCTACGGCGCGGTGGCCGAGCGCGAGCTGCTCGTGGTGGCGCTCACCGACGAGGATGGCGTGAGCGGCTACGGCGAGGCGGCACCGCTACAGGCATACGACGGGATCAGCCTCGCGCGTGTGGAACAAGCGCTCGAGCGCTACCGACCGGTGGTCGAGGACACGACCGGCATGAACGGCGCGGAGATCGTCGACGCGTGCCGTCGCGTGGAGGATCTGCCCGAGGCATTTGCCGCGATCGACCTCGCGCTGTGGGATCGTGCCGGGCGGCGCACGGGCCGGCCCGTGGCCTCGCTTGTGACAGACACGCCGGCCCGGACAGTGCCGGTCAACGCGACCCTGTCGGCGCTCGACCGTACCGGAGCGGCCGAGCAGGCGGCGATCGCCGTGGAGCGCGGATTCCAGTGCTTGAAGGTGAAGGTCGGCGTCGGCGACGACGCCGGACGGGTCGCGGCGGTACGAGCGACCGCCGGCCCCCACGTGGCGCTGCGCGTCGACGCCAACGGCGCATGGGATGTGGAGCAGGCCGTGCGCAGCATCGAAGCGCTCTCCCCGGCCGGCCTGGAGCTGGTCGAGGAGCCCGTACACGGCCTCGCGGGCGTGCGCGAGGTGCGCAAGCGCGTGGCAACGCGCGTGTCGATCGACGAGACAGCCGCCGAGCACGGAGCGCTCACCGCGGGCGTGGCAGACGCCGTCTGTTTGAAGATCTCGCGTTGCGGGGGCATCTCCGGCCTGCTCGCCGCCGCGACGCTCGTGCGCGCATCCGGCGCCGAGGTATACGTCGCCTCGACGCTCGACGGGCCGCTCGGCGTGGCCGCCGGAGTGCATGCGGCGGCCGCGCTTGCCTCGCGCGGCCCACTCCCGGCCTGCGGCCTGGCGACGCTCTCGATGTTCGAAGGCCTCCCCGACCAGCTCGCGCCCAGCGCCGGCGAGATCGCGGTCCCCGAGGGAGGTGGGCTCGGGGTGGAGCCCCTGTGAGCCGGACCACACGATCTAACCGGCTAGGTGATCGAACCGGCTACCGCGAACGGCTACCGCGATCGAGCCGGCTACGTGATCGCCTTCGCCGCGACCCGCGGATTCTCAAGCAGCAGGCAATGACCGCCGGCTGACACTTGAAGCAGTGCGTCCGGCATTAGCCCGACCATCCGTTCGCTCACTCTCACGTACTTGCGGTCACGACGGCCCGCCAGCACGGTGACTGGCATTTGATATTCGGCCAGCCGCTCCCACAGCGGCCGCATCTCGCCGGCTCCAACACCCCGCAGTGCCGCCGCGACCCCGTCCGGACGGTTGCGCGAATGGTCGGCGCGAGCCAGCGCATCGACCTCAGGGGGGTCCTCGGCGAACATCGGTTTGGAGCGCCACCGTGTGGCGAAATCCTCGATCGAGCCCTTGTCGATCTCGTCCGCCAGACGGTGGTCTGCTCGGCTCCTGCGGGTTCGCTCGTGGGGATCGTCGATACCCGCCGTGGTCGAGATCAGCACGAGCCGCTCGATCCGCTCGGGGGCGGTCCGGGCAATGTGCAGCGCGATACGCCCGCCCATCGAATAGCCGGCGAGCACGAAGCGCTTCGGAGCACGCTCCAGCACGCTTGCGACGCATCCATCGAAGGAGATCGGTCGAGCTGCGTCCGCTTGATCACCGTGCCCCGGCAGGTCCAGCGCGATCGGGCGATAGCGTTCAGCCGGCAGATATCTCAGAACCGCATCCCAGGCACGGCTAGTCCCGCCGAAGCCGTGTAGCAGTACGACACTCTCGGGCCTGTCGCTCAAGCGGCCAGTGCCGCCTCTAGATCACTCGCCGGCAGGTGCTCAGGAGGCCAAGTCAGCTTGAGCTCACCCTCACGCTCCAATGTCCAGCGTACATTTAGCAAGACAAGCCCGATCACATTGCCAGCCTCGTCATATTCGACGTTGTGACCCTCCCCTGTCTCAAACGCTGTGGCCGGCTCGCGCGGTGAACCGACGCTCAAATAGAGGATGTCGCCACGCTCGTCATAGTGACAGTGATCGAACTCGATGCCAGAGATATTGATCGTCATAGTCGCTCCCCTGGATCGTTGCTCTGGATGGTGGCCGTTACGATCCACGCCGGGGAATCGTTGAAGTCTACGACGACTCGCAGCCAACGGTTGGGTGCTACGTGCCGGCGATAGAACCGCTCTCGTCCCGGAATGGGATCATCGGCATGGAAGTCTGGAAGCGCGACCGTTCCAAGGATCGTCTCAACGTGGTCGAGCAACCACGGCCTGCCGAGCGCGAGATGCAAGTGGGATCCAGCATCGAAGACTACGACTCGCCCATCCTGAGCGGTTGTCTCCAGCTCAGCATCCATGCCTCTATAACGACGATATATCCCGATACGGACGAAAGTCTCAGGCGCAAGGTAGCGTTCCCAGAGCGTCGTTCCGACGCGATCACGTGATCTACTCCGCCACCGACACCTACACGTTGCTGGGCGCATTCGTCGACGAGCTGGCGCGCTGCGGGATGCGCGATGCGTGCACATCGCCGGGCTCGCGCTCGACCCCGCTTCTGTTGACGCTCGCACGGGATGACCGCTTGCGCTGCCACTCGCACGTGGACGAGCGATGCGCCGGCTTCTTCGCACTGGGGCTTGCGAAGGCCTCGGGCTTGCCCGTGGCGATCACGTGCACCTCGGGCACGGCCGTCGCCGAGCTGCTGCCAGCGGTTGTGGAGGCGCATGAGGCGCGCGTGCCGTTGATCGTGCTGAGCGCGGATCGTCCGCCCGAGCTGCGCGAGGTGGGCGCGGGGCAGACGATCGACCAGCTGAAGATCTTCGGCGAGTTCGCCAAGTGGTTCTTCGAGGTTGGCACGCATGAGGCGACGAGTGAGCGCGTGCGCTGGATGCGAGCCCTGGCCTGTCGCGCTTGGTGGACGGCGCTTGAGGGACGGCCCGGGGTGGTTCACCTCAACTTCCCGCTGCGCGAGCCACTTGTGTGCGACGAGCTTCCCGGCGCGGTTGGAGAGGGACGGCCGAACGGCGACCCTTACGTGAGCCGTGCCTCGCAAGACTCCGACGCGAGCTCTGCGGCGGGCACGCTGCTTGAGCTGATTGGCTCCTCTCGACGGGGCGTGCTTGTGGCGGGACGCCACGAGCGCGAGACGCCGCTTGGACAAGCCGCCGCGAAGTTCTGTGAGCTTGCCGGCTGGCCACTGCTCGCCGATCCTATGTCCGGCGCTCGACGCGGGAGCGCTGCGATCGCCCACTACGACGCGCTTCTGCGAGGGGCGGGGTTCCTGGGCGAGCACACACCCGAGGTCGTCATCAGGATCGGCGATCTGCCCGTATCAAAGCCGTTGCGCACGTGGCTCGCGAGCCTCACGGACACGCGCCAGGTCGTGCTCGACCCCGAGAGCTCGTGGCAAGACCCGGCGACGGTTCTGTCCGACTCGATCGGGGCGGAGCCAACGGCGACCCTGAGTGCGCTCACGCAGATGCTCGAAGCCTCCTCGGTGACCGACCCGGACTGGTTGGCCGGCTGGCGCAGCGCGGACGAGCGCGCCGCTGAGGCAATCCTGGGTGTGCTCGGCGCGAGCGGCTGTGGTGAGCCTTCCATAGCGGCCGAGCTCGGCGTGCTGCTACCGGAGGAGGCGACCCTGTTTGTGGCCTCCTCGATGCCGGTACGCGACATCGAGACCTTTTGGCCGGTACGCCCCGACCCTCCGCGGGTTCTGTGCAATCGCGGTGCCAACGGAATCGACGGCACCGTATCGAGTGCGTTTGGAGCAGCCGCGACGAGCGACCGGCCAGTCGTGCTGCTGATCGGAGACGTGGCGTTTGCTTACGACATCGGCGGCCTGCTCGCCGCAAAGCGTCTCAGTCTGAAGTTGACGATCGTGCTGCTCAACAACGAAGGCGGTGGGATCTTCGACTTCTTGCCGATCGCGGGCAGCGAGATGGCGCGAGGCTCATTGCCAGGGGCCATGAGCGACCACCGGGACAGCGAGGGGGCCGCGCCCGACATATACACCCAGCACATCGCCACCCCGACCGGGCTTGACTTCTCCCAGGCTGCCGCTCTCTACGGGCTCGGCCACGAGACGGTCGCGGATGTCGCGGGCTTCCGGGCGGCATTGGAGCGTGCGCTGGCATCACCCCATTCGGCGATCGTCGAAGTGCGCACCGGCCGGGACGCGAATGTCGCGCTACACCGGCGGGTGTGGAGCGCAGTAGCGGGAGTGCTTAGCCCATAGACGAGGAGTAAGAACGACTCTATCGGTTCGACATCCAGACCAATTGCCTTATGTCGAATTTCGTTATTTGGGTGAGCTGCCTTGGCGGGGAATGCTCAACTGGTCAATAGAGGCAGCAATGCCTGCAACTTGACCTCAGTCTCAGCCAACTCCGCGGCCGGATCTGAGCCGCGCACGATGCCGTTCCCGGCGTAGCAGCGGGCGACGTTGCCGCGCAGAAGCGCGCAGCGCAGGGCGACGCAGAACTCGCCATCGCCGGCGGCGTCGGTCCAGCCGACCGGGCCGGTGTACCAGCCACGGTCGAGACCCTCAAGGGCCGGGATCAAACCGAGAGCGGTATCGGATGGCTCGCCGCCGACGGCCGGGGTGGGATGCATCAGACCGGCGAGCTCGATCGCCTCCACCGGCGCAGCGAGCTGTGCGCGGATCGGGGTCGCCAGATGCTGGATGTTGGCCATTTGAACGAGCGTGGGCTCAGGCGGAGTGGCAACCCAGATCGCGTAGCGGTTGAGCGTGCGCTCGATGCGCCGCGCCACGATCGCGTGCTCCTCGCGATAGCTCTCGTCGCGCATCAGGCGCTCGCCGAGGTGCGCGTCGACGGCCGGGTCGGCGCTGCGACGGGTGGATCCGGCGAGCGCGATCGTGCTTACGCGTTGACCCTCTCGACGTACGAGCAACTCGGGGCTGGCGGCGACGAGCGTGGCATCGCCCCGTCCGACGCAGAACACGAAGCACGAGGGGAAGGCGTCGCGCAGGACTCCGAACACGGCTGCTGGGTCATAGTCGCTGGGCGCATGCACCTGCACCTCGCGCGCGAGCACGATCTTGCGCAGCTCGCCCGCGCGAATCGTCTCTGTCGCACGTGCGACGGCCGCCTCGAAGTGCTCGGGGGGCATACCACTGGAGACATGGAAGCGACCGGTCGGAGCAGGGTCGAGCAGGGGCAGCGGCGGTCCTGATAGCTCCTCCAGCCGGCGAGTGAGCTCGGCGAGCAGCTCCTCCGCGGTGTCGTCGGGCTGGGCGAGGGCCGCGAGCGTGAAGCGCACCTGCCGCTCGCCGTCATGCTCCTCGCGCGTGATCGCCACCTCGGGCACGACCAGCGAGGCCGGCTCGAAACCGCTCCAGGGAGGGGAGTTGCCGCCACCCGGAGCGAAGGCGAAGCCACCGAAGGCGACGGGCCCCCCACGTCCCGGGCTCTCACCCGGCGAATCGGCAACCGCACGAGCGGACAGCGAGCGCCAACGATCGGCGACCGTGGCAAAGCGATCCGGGCCGGAGTCCTCCAATGAGACGACCTGCCCCAGGCCGGCCAGTGCGGATCCGCCCCGGTCGGGCTGCTCGAAGACGAACCACGGCTCGCCGGCACGTCGAGAGGCGCACACCACAGCAGAGGGATCCACCTCGGGAGGCAGCGCACACGTGATCGTCGCAAGCGTCGGACGTCCTGAGCGTCGCGTCCGTTGGAGCGCGAGGTCCAGACGCGCACGCAAACGTTCACGATCGGGCCCGGTGAGTGTGAACGGCGAGCGCTCGCCGGTCTGGGTCTTCACCGATTCAGCATCCTGAATGGCCCGGCGGATCCGGACGATCTACTGGATACCCCATCCCTTGTCTGACAGACCCTATGTCTCACCTCGGCCGCGGGCGATTGCTATCTCTCCCGTGCGCATCATCTCGATCAAGCCGAACGGGCGCACCATGCTCTCGAACGCCTCCACCTTCTCGGTGGTGCCCGTGACCTCGACGATCACCGAGCGCTTGGTGACGTCGACGACCTTGCCGCGAAATATCTCAGTGATCTGCATCAGCTCGCCACGCTGGGTGCCGTCCGCGGAGATCTTGAACAGAGCGAGCTCACGCGCGACCGTGTCAGCCGGCTCGAGATCCCTGATCTTCAGGACATTGATCAGCTTGTGCAGCTGCTTGGTGACCTGGTCGATCGGGTGTATGGCTCCGTCAACCGTGAGCGTGACGCGTGAGATCTGATCGTCGTCGGTTGGTCCCACGGTGAGCGTGTCGATATTGAAGCCGCGCCGCGCGAACAGGCCCGCGATGCGAGTGAGTACGCCAGACTTATTCTCAACGAGGATCGAGAGGACGTGCTTGCGTCCGCTGCGCAGGTTGCCGGATGCCTGCAGGTCCTCGAGGCTGAGCGGCTCCTTGGTGGCGGGTTCTCCCACGATGCTCACCCCACCATCTCGCGGGCGGCTTGCCCGGCGGGGATCATCGGGTAGGTGTTCTCCTCGCGCGTGACCTTCACGTCGACCACGACCGGCCCGTCGGTGGCGATCGCGCGCTTCATGTCCTCCACGAGCGTCGTCTTGTCGTCAAAGCGCATACCGGTGGCACCATAGGCCTCGGCGAGCTTGACGAAGTCGGGGTAGTCGCCCGTCTCCACGTGGCTGTAGCGACCGTCCCAGAACAGCTCCTGCCACTGACGCACCATGCCGAGGTAGCCGTTGTTCATGATGAATACCTTGATCGGGATTTTCTCCTGAGCGCAGGTGGCAAGCTCCTGGGCGTTCATCTGCACCGAGCCGTCACCGGCGATGCAGCAGACGGTCATCTCGGGGCATCCGACGGCCGCGCCCATTGCGGCGGGCAGGCCGAAGCCCATCGTGCCGAGTCCGCCCGAGTTGATCCAGCGACGGGGCTTTGGGAAATCGTAGTGCTGGGCGGTCCACATCTGGTGCTGGCCGACGTCGCTGGTGATGATCGCGTCTCCCCCGGTGGCCTCGTACAGCGCCTGCACCATGTACTGCGGCTTGATCTCCGTGTCGGTGCTGTCCTCGAAGCTGAGCGGGTACTTCTCACGCCAACCTTCGATCCGCTGCCACCACTCGCTCAGGCGATCGGTGGGAGCACTCAGCGCGCGGTACTCAACGAGCAGCTTGGCGAGCACGTGCTTGGCGTCGCCCACGATCGGGATGTGGGCGGGGATGTTCTTTGAGATCTCGGCCGGATCGACGTCGATGTGGATGAACTTGGCGTTTGGGGCGAACTCGGAGAGCTTGCCGGTCACGCGATCGTCGAAGCGGGCACCCACGGCGCAGATCAAGTCAGCCTCGTCCATCGCGTAGTTGGCGGCACGCGTCCCGTGCATCCCGAGCATCCCGAGCCACTGCGGATGGGGCGCAGGGAACGCACCGAGTCCCATCAGCGTGCACGTCACGGGGAAGCGGTCAGAGGTAGCGAACTCGACCAGCTCATCGGAGGCGTTCGCGTTTACGACGCCACCCCCGGCGTAGATCACGGGACGGTGAGCGGCCGCCAGTGCCTTGGCCGCCTGGCGGATCTGCTTCTGGTTGCCCTCGAGCGTCGGCTGATAGCCGGGCAGGCGCACGTCGGCGACGGGCTCATACGGGATCTCGGCTCGCGATAGATCCTGCGGAATGTCGACCAGGACCGGGCCTGGGCGACCGCTGCGCGCGAGGAAGAACGCCTCGTGGATCGCGCGTGGGATTTCAAGCGGGTCCTGGATCATGAACGAGTGCTTGACGATCGGCATCGTGATGCCGATCGTGTCGGCCTCCTGGAAGCCGTCGGTGCCAAGCAGCTCGGTGCGTACCTGGCCGGTGATGAAAACGACCGGCACCGAGTCCATCATCGCGTCGCAAATTGGGGTGATCAGGTTCGTGGCCCCAGGCCCACTCGTGGCGAATGCCACGCCGACCCTGCCGGTCGCCTTGGCGTAGCCCTCAGCCGCATGACCGCCACCCGCCTCGTGGCGCACAAGGATGTGGCGAAGACCACCATCGACGAAGGCGTCGTAGGTGGGGAGGTTGGCGCCACCGGGCAAGCCGAAGACGACGTCTACGCCCTCCGCCTTCAAGCATTCCATCACCGCGTCAACTGCACGCATTGCACCGACCTCCTTTCCGTCATTGAGATGAATAAGCAAAATGGCGAGAGCATCGACTGCCCTCGCCTTCGATAAAGCCCAGTGTACCAGCGGGTTTTCGCGCCGCGAGCGCCCGTTCCTGCCCTCAGGAACTTCCGATGGCGACGCCGATCGCGAGCACGATCGCCCCGGCGAGCGTGACCACGATCAGCGAGGAGCGCAGCGAGACGTCGAGGAAGCGCTCCCGCACCCAGGCGATCACGAACAGCTCCACCGCGACCACGCAGCCGGCGACGATCAGCGCCTTGTGGGTGTCGGCGATCAGGAACGGGAGCGTGTGGAAGATGCCACCGAGCGCCGTCATGCCCCCGGTGATCGTGCCACGCACGAACGGCGAGCCACGGCCGGTGGTGTCGCCCGTATCCGACAGGGCCTCGGAGATGCCCATGCTGATCCCGGCACCGAGTGCAGTCGACAGGCCGACCACGAAGGCGGTGTGCGAGTTCGAGGAGACGGCCGCCGCGAAAATCGGCGCGATCGAGGAGACCGTTCCGTCGATCATGCCCACGAGCGCCGGCTGCACGACGCGCAGCACGAACGAGCGCTCGTTCTCGAAGCCGGCACGGTGGATCAGGCGAGCGATCCGCGACTCGCGGACGCTCTCGACCGGCTTCTCGATCGTGGCTGGCATCTATGGACAGCCTATGCGAAGAACCGGCTTAGGGCAGCCGAAATCGGCTTAGGCAAGCCGAAGTAGCGACGAACCGCGTCAGCCCGAGTGCGAGACGGTGCTGCCCTGGAAGGATTCGGGCACGAGCACGCGCTCGGGGAAGTCGAACTCCTCCCCGCAACGCGTGCACAGTGCGTCGTAGACCTTCGTGACGCGACCGCATCTCGGGCATTGGCGGCGCGGCTCGTCGCGCTCGTAGCGATAGGCGATCGCCGCCATGAGACCAATGAAGGGCACGACGGCTGAGATCAGGAACCACAGCACAAAGGAGCTGCCCTTGATGCGACCGACGATGCCGCCGGCCACGCCGAAGCAGAAGCAGATGACTAGATAGGCCATGTGGGGGTCTCCACGCAGCTCATCGCGGACGGACGCTTAGAGCAGGACCTTCAGCGCCCAGATGACGGCGACGACCGCCAGCACGACGACTGCGATACCCGCTATCGCCACCGCGACGCCGATCAGGACGTGCAGCAGGAAGTAGCCGACGACCAGCAGGACCAGGATCGCGACTACCGTGCGTCCAAGCGAACCCGCCGAAGAACTGGTTGAGGGAACGTCGCTCACACCTACAGCGTACCTCAAGTGGCGGCCCTAAACGGCACGTTGCTCAAAAGGGCCCGCGAAGGAGCGCGCGGCCGGACAGGCTTAGAAACCCTGTCCGGCCGCGGGCGGGTGGGTACTTCACTCACCGCGAGGAGGGGACTCGTGGTGAGGCTTGACCAGCACGCCATCCTTGGCCCTACCTACACACCGTCCGCCGGGCATTCGCCCGGCTACGGTACCCGCGGCACATTCCCTGTTTGAGATCCCCACCCACCCGCCGGTGGACGGTCAAGACCGTGGGCGCGCCCGACGCTCGTGAGGCGATAGCGTCGAATGCGAACCCCCTGACCTGAAACGTCAGCGGCGTCCTCTGGCAGCAGGAGAAACCGCCGAGGAGGAGTTGCCATCGAATTTGAGATTGGCCTGTTCATGACGCACATATTGCCCTGGGGCTGGTCCCATGTGTTTGGCCTATCGTCCAAAATGTAGGCTGCGCGGGTGTTCTGAGTGCAGAGATCCCGCAGCCAGCGGCGTTGTTCGCACAGTTGGGACTAGGGCGAGACCGGGGAAGGCGCCGGAGGAGGCGGCCGCGGATGGATTGCCGACGGCGCTCAGACGCCGAGCTGTTCGTTGACGAGCCGCGTGACCGCGCCGCCGTCGGCGCGGCCCTTGGTCTCGCGCATCACGTAGCCCACGATCGGGCCGATCGCCTTGGCGTTGCCACCCTTAACACGCTCCGCGGCGTCCGCGTTGGCGGCCAGCGCAGCCGCCACGACGGCGGCGAGATCGTCGCCGCCGTCAAGCGCCGCAAGCCCCTCGGCCTCCACGATCGCAACGGGATCTCCCCCCTCGGCCACCAGCCGGTCGAGCACTTGGCGCGCGGCGCCCACGCTCACCTGCTTGGCGCCGACCAGTCCTGACAGCGTTGCCAGCGCGGCCGGGGTGACGCGCGAGTCGGCCGGAGCCTGGCCGTCCTCCAGGCGGGCGAGCAGGTCGGCGACGATCCAGTTGGCGAGCGTCTGCGGCGCTGGCGCCGGGTCCGCCTCGGCGGCGAGTCCCTGCTCGAAGTAGTCGCCCAGCTCGGCAGTGAAGGCGAGGCGGCGAGCGCTTTCGGCGCTGAGGCCCAGCTGCTCGAAGCGCTCCGCCCGGGCGGCCGGCAGCTCGGGCATCGCGGCACGCGCCGCGTCGAGCATCGACTGATCCACGGCCACCGGCACCAGGTCGGGCTCGGGGAAGTAGCGATAGTCGTGCGCCTGCTCCTTGGAGCGAAGCGAGGTGATGCGGCCGCTGTCGGGATCGAAGTGAAGCGTCTCCTGTAGAACGCGACCGCCGCCGTTCAGGATCTCTTCTTGGCGGACAACCTCCGCGCGGATGCCGCGTTCGATGAAGCGGAAGGAGTTCATGTTCTTCAGCTCGGTCTTGGTGCCAAGCTCGCTCGTGCCGGCGGGGCGCAGCGAGATGTTGGCGTCACAGCGCAGCGAGCCCTCCTCCATGTTCACGTCCGAGACGCCGAGCTGGCGCATGGTGGTGCGCAGCAGCCGCAGCCACTCGCCGGCCTGCTCGGCCGAGCGCAGGTCGGGCTCGGTGACGATCTCCGCAAGCGGGGTGCCGCCGCGGTTGAAGTCAACGATCGACGCGTCGGAGGCGTGGATACGCCCGCTCTCGCCGACGTGGACGAGCTTGGCGGCGTCGTCCTCCAGGTGCACGCGATGGATGCGGACCTCGGCAAGCTGCCCGCCGAGGCACAGGGGCTCGTCGTACTGGGAGATCTGGTAGCCCTTGGGGAGGTCGGGATAGAAGTAGTTCTTGCGGTGGAAGATCGAGCGCGGTGCGAGCTGCGAGCCGACCGCCATGCCGATCATCAGGCCGAAGTGGATCGCGCGCGCGTTGGCTACCGGCAGGGCGCCCGGGAGGCCGAGGCAGACGGGGCAGGTGTGGGTGTTGGGGGGGTGGCCGAAGGACAATTCGCAGCCGCAGAACATCTTCGTGCGTGTGGCCAGCTGGATGTGGATCTCAAGGCCGATGACGGGCTCATAGGTAGTCATCACGTGCCATGCCCCCTGCGCGCGCGGGGAGCATCGTCAATTTGAAGACACACATCCAAGACACCCGGACTGGCGACAATGCTACGTCTGCTCATGCGCGTGCCGGGGTCGAGTCGAAGCCGATCGCGCGCTCCAGCGCGTATGCCGCGTCGAGCAGCGCGTTCTCGCTGAAGGCCGGACCGGCGAGCTGCAGTCCAACCGGGAGACCTTCGCTCAAACCACACGGGATCGAGATCGCGGGAATGCCGGCCAGCGACATCGGCACCGTGCAGAAGTCGTTGAGGTACATCGCCAGCGGATCGCCGGTCTTGGCGCCCAGCTCGAAGGCGACCGTGGGACTCGTGGGCGTGACGACGAAATCGACACGCTCGAACACGGAGCGGAAGTCCTCGACGATCTTCGTGCGCACCCGCTGGGCGCGGCCATAGAAAGCGTCGTAGTAGCCCGATGACAAGGCGTAGGTACCAAGCATGATGCGCCGCTTGACCTCCGCGCCGAAGCCGTCGTGGCGCGTGCGCGTGTACATGCCCGTTAGATCGTCGGCATCGACACGCAAGCCGTAGCGCACGCCGTCGAAGCGGGCCAGGTTCGACGAAGCCTCGGCTGGGGCGATCACGTAGTAGGCGGACAGCGCGGTCGGGGCGTGTGGCAGGCGCACCTGCTCGATCTGCGCGCCCAACTGCTCGGCTTGGCGCAAGCTGGCATTGAAGGATGCGAGCACGCCCGCTTCGATGCCCTCGCCTGTCAGCTCCTCGGGTACGCCCAGGCGGATCCCCGCAAGGCTTTCGGCGCTCGGCAATGCGATCTCGTGCGGGAAGCTCAAGGAAGTGGCGTCGCGCTCGTCACGGCCCACCATGTGACGCAGCATCAGCGCGGCGTCGGTGACGTCCCGCGTGAGCGGGCCCGCCTGGTCGAGCGAGGAGGCGAAGGCGATCATCCCGTAGCGCGAGACCGCGCCGTAGGTCGGCTTGAGGCCGACGATCCCGCACAGGGCAGCGGGCTGGCGGATCGAGCCACCCGTGTCGGTGCCGAGCGCCCACGGCGCAAGGCCGGCTGCGACGGCTGCCGCGCTACCGCCAGAGGAGCCGCCGGGCACACGCGTGCGGTCCCACGGGTTGAGTACCGGGCCGTAAGCGGAGTTCTCGTTGGAGGAGCCCATTGCGAACTCGTCCTGATTGGTCTTGGCCAGCAGCGGCGCGCCCGCCGCTTGCAGGCGCTTGACCACGGTGGCGGTGTACGGCGGTAGGTATCCCTCGAGGATGCGCGAGCCGGACTGGCTTGGAACGTCCTTGGTGCAAAACAGGTCCTTGACCGCGAGCGGCACGCCACCCAGCGAAGCTCCGGGCTGGGGCGCCGCGAGTTGGGGCGCCGGCCCTTCGGGCGCAACCCAGGTGAAGCAGTTCAGCTCGTCGGCGTGTGTGCGCGCGCGATAGGTGTCGAACAACTCGCTCGCGCCTATCTCCCCGGCAGCCAGTGCGCGCGCGGCCGCAGCGACGCTCAGCTCCAGCAGCTCGCCTGCGCTCATGCCAACCCGTCCTCGACGAGGATGGTCATGCCTGGGTCCGTCGGCTCGGCAGGTCCGCGCACACGGTCACGCCTGCGGCGAGGGGACTAGAAAACCCTCGCCGCTGACGGCGGGCGCCTGGGCGAGCACGACCTCGCGCGGAAGCGACTCACACGGCTCGTCGGGCCGGAGTCTGCCTGTGACCTCGGCGACGTGCGTGGTGACCGGCACACCCTCGAGGTCGAGCTCAGCGATCTTGGCCACGTGATCCAGCACGGCGGAGAGCTCGCGCGCCATCGGCTCGATCTCCTCCTCGCTCAAGCGCAGGCGCGCCAGGCTGGCTACGTGCAGTACCTCATCGCGGTCGATCATCGACGGCGCATTCTAGGCGGAGAGTTTGCGCGGCTCAGGGCGGGCCGGCGGGTAGAGCGAGGTGCGTTCGTCGCGGATCGACTGCCACGAGCCCGCGAAGATCAGGATCGTGCCGGCCAGGGCCAGCCAGGTCCCAGCGCACAGCGAGGTCGCGGCGTGCGGGCGCTCGAGCACGCGTACGATCGCGGCGATCACACCGATCAGCCCGAGCAACGTGCTCCAAATAGCGGCCGCCACCGGGAAAGCGGTGGAGCGCTCGGTGATCGTGGTGAGCACGAGCACCAGGGCGCTCAGCGCGGCGATCATGATCAGCACGACCGCCGGCCCAAACGTGGCCCACGCGCTGAGCAGAACTCCAGCGTTTTCATACCAGGGACGCGTGAGCGCGACGATCACCAAGATCGCGCCCACAAGAGCAAGCAGCTCGCCGGAGCGCAGGCGCGTGAGCTTCATCGTGCCTGGCCCGCCATCTTTGCCGGGTGCGAATGCATGAGCTTCATCATGCCCCCACCGCCATTCCGGAGGATGGGTCGCGCTGAGCGCGGGCAGCCTGCAGGGTGTTACTGAGGAGCATCGCGACCGTCATCGGCCCGACCCCGCCGGGCACCGGTGTGATCGCGCTCGCAACCTCGCTCACCGCCGCGAAGTCGACATCGCCGACGAGGCCGCTCTTGGTGCCTGCCTGCTCTGGCGAGAGGCGGTTCATGCCGACGTCGATCACGATCGCGCCGGGCTTGACGAAGTCGCGCTTGATGATTCTCGCGCGGCCGACGGCCGCGATCAGGATGTCCGCGCGGGCGCACACCTCGCGCAGGTCGCGCGTGCGCGAATGGCACACGGTGACCGTGGCGTTGGCCTCGAGCAGGAGCTGAGCCATCGGCTTGCCGAACAGGTTGGAGCGGCCCACCACGACGGCCTCGGCGCCTTCGAGTGGGGCGTCGACACTGGCAAGCAGCTCCAGCACGCCCGAGGGGGTGCAGGGTCGCAGGCCCGGCCGGCCAAGCGAGAGCAGGCCGGCGTTGACGGGCGTGAGGCCGTCCACATCCTTGCGCGCGTCGATCAAGCCGGTGAGACGCGGGCCGTCGAGGTGGGCGGGCAGCGGCAGTTGCAGCAACACGCCGCTGACGGCCGGATCGTCGTTGAGCGCCTGCAAGCGCCCCGCGACCTGCTCGTGCGTGGCGTCCGCCGGCAGCCGTTCGTCATAGGGCGTCATCCCGACCTCGACGCACGCGCGCTGCTTGCCGCCCACGTATACAGCCGAGGCTGGATCCTCACCGACGAGCACCGTGGCCAAGCCCGGCGGTGACGCACCGCCCGCCACGAGCTCGGCGACATCGCGCGCTACACCTGCCCGCACGCGCGCGGCGATTGCCTTGCCGTCGATGATCCTGGCCGTCACCCCATGGATCGTATGGAATTCAGCGGCGAGACACGGGGGCGTAGTCGGCCATCAACTTGCGCTCGCTGCCATCGCCGGCGAAGCGCACGACGATGATCCCGTCCGGCTCGACACCGGTGACGACGCCCTCGCCGAACGCGGCGTGCACGATGTCGTCGCCGAGGCGGTAGGAGACCGACGGGGCAGTCGAGCGGGAAGCCGAGGCCCAGTCGCCACCCCCTCCCCCACGCGCGAATCCGACACCGGCGCCCACCCCCGCGCCGATGCGGGCGCCTCCGGGACGCGGCACTGGCAGCTCCTCGCGCTGGCACAGCTCGGCGGGGATCTCGTCGAGGAAGCGACTCGCGAGACCGTAGGTGGAGGCACCGAACACTGACCTGCGCCGGGCATAAGTGAGGTAAAGCTCGCGCATCGCGCGGGTCACCGCCACATAGAAGAGCCGGCGCTCCTCCTCGATGCCACCTTCGTCGAGCGCGCGCTGGTGGGGGAACACGCCCTCCTCGCAGCCGGCCACGAACACGATCGGATACTCAAGGCCCTTGGCGTTGTGGAGCGTCATCAGCGTGACGAGCCCCTCGTCGTCGCGGCGGGAATCGCCGTCGGCCTTCAGCGCGATCTCTTGCAGGAACTGCTCCAGCGTGTCGCCCTCGGCGGAGTTGTTGGCATCGAACTCGTGCGCCACCTCGACCAGCTGCTGCAGGTTTTCGATCCGGCCCTGCGCCTCGAACGCCTTTTCGCCGTGACCGACCGACTCCGCTTCGAGCGCTTCCACGTAACCCGTACGCGCGAGCACAGCCTCCATCATGTCCCCCACCGGGATGCCGTCGCTTGCCAGGGCGGCCAGGTCTTCCATCGTCATCATGAAACGCTGGAGCGACTTGATCGCGGCGGCGCCGAGACCGGGGATGCGCTCCGCCGCCGCGACCACATCCCACACCGATTCACCCACGCTCGCCGAGTGGGCGACGATGCGCGACAGCGAAGTCTGGCCGAGCCCTCGCCGGGGCGAGTTGGCGACGCGCTGGAAGCTGACCACATCGAACGGGTTGGCGATCCAGACGAGGTAGGCGACCGCGTCCTTGATCTCGGCACGCTCGTAGAACTTGGTCCCTCCAATCACCTGGTAGGCGATCTCGCGCCGCACGAGCATGTCCTCGATCACGCGCGACATTGCGTTCGTGCGGTAGAAGATCGCAATCTCCGAGCGCGAGGCACCCTCGTCGACAAGCCGCTCCGCCTCGCCCACCACGAAGCGCGCCTCGGCGTGCTCGTCCTCCAAGCCGTGCACCCTGATCGGGCTGCCCTGGCCCTTGTCGCTCCACAGCTGCTTGGCGATCCCGCCACGGTTGTTGGCGATAACCGCGTTGGCGGCGGAGAGGATCGTCTGCGTGGAGCGGTAGTTCTGCTCCAGCTTGACCACGCGCGCGTCGGGGAAATCCTGCTCGAAGTCGAGAATGTTGGATACATCGGCTCCTCGAAATGAATATATTGACTGGGAATCGTCTCCCACTACCGCGAGATTGCGGTGCCCGGGGATGTTCACGCGCTCCCCACGAGTTGGCGCGGCGCGGCCGCCGCCGACCAACAGTTGCAACAAGCGGTATTGCGCATGGTTGGTGTCCTGGTACTCGTCGACGAGCACGTGCTTGAAGCTCTGCGCGTAGTGCGTGCGCACGTCCTCGAACAGCTCCAGCAGGTTCACGGTGCGAAACAGCAGGTCGTCGAAGTCCATCGCGTTCATGCGCAGCAGTTCGCTCTCGTACAGCTGATACACCTCGGCGAGCACCTGCTCGAAGGGCGAGCCGATCGCCTGCGCGCAGTCCGACGCGGCAAGCAGTTTGTTCTTGGCCTGGGAGATCTGGCTTTGAATCGCCGCGGGAGCGAAGCGCTTGGGGTCGACGCCGACCTCCTCGATGCAGCGCTTGACCATCCGCCGCGAGTCGGCTTGGTCGTAGATCGTGAAGCGCGAGGTGTACCCGAGACGCTCGGCGTGCGCGCGCATGATCCGCGCACAGGCGGCGTGGAAGGTCATCAGCCACATCCGCCGGACGCTGCCGCCCAACAATCGCTCGACGCGCCCGCGCATCTCCTGAGCGGCCTTGTTCGTGAACGTGATCGCCAAGATCTCGCTCGGGTAAGCCTGCTCGGTGAAGATCAGGAAGGCCACGCGGTGGGTGAGCACGCGCGTCTTGCCACTGCCCGCGCCCGCGAGGATCAGCAGCGGACCCTCGCCGTGGGTGACCGCCTCGCGCTGGGGCTCGTTCAAGCCCTCCAGCAGCGCCTGTACTCGCTCGGAATGCTCCTCTGGCGATGCCTGCGCGGACTGGGAGCGATCGTTCTCGGCCATCCGTTGGAGCATAGAAGCGGGGTCGGCAACAAGTCCGGGGGCGAGCAGCTGGCGTCTCGGGCAGTACCGCGGCGGCCTTGCCCCGTAACGTTCGCTGCCGTGACCATCACCGACGAGGTCCGCGAATCGTGCGCCCGGATCGCCGCTAACGCCCGCTCGGTGCGGATCGACATTGACGCCGCCGCCGAGCTACAGCCTGCCAAGACGCCCGAGCCCGACCCCGAGCGCCACTACCTGGACGGAGACGCCGCCGACGTGGCCGACTACATGCTCGCGCTCGACGCGATCAACTTCGGCTCAGGCTGGTTTCCGACGTTGCGCAAGCGCATCTCTGAGGGCGAGCCTGTCAGCGGCTACTTCACCATCTCATGGGCACTTGCCGATCATGTGCGCACCCACGGTCCCCCCACGTGCGCGTGGCTTGCGCGTGTGTCCACAGTGGAGATCGCCGACATCCTCGGTCAGCGTCCTGATATGGAGCTGATGGGCCTGTACTCGCAGGCGTTGCGTGCGCTTGGACGCTTTTTGGAGGGCCCGCCTACCCGACCGGCGCGACGGGCACTCGACCTCGTGGGCGAGGCGGGCGGCTCGGCCGAGCGCCTCGCCCAGATGCTCGCGCGCGGCATGGCGATGTTCGACGACCACGGTTTCTACAAGCGCGCCCAGATCGTCGCCAACGACCTCGTGCTCGCCGGCGTGGCCGAGTTCGCGGATCTCGATCGCCTGACGATCTTCGCCGACAACCTCGTGCCGCACGTGCTGCGCTGCGACGGTGTACTGGTCTACGACGACGAGCTCGCGGCCCGCATCGACCGCGGAGAGCGTCTCCCTCTCGGAGGCTCCGAGCGCGAGATCCGCGCGTGCGCGGTGCACGCCTGTGAGCTGATCTCCCAGCGCACCGGAGTGCCCGCGCGAGCGATCGACACCTGGCTGTGGACTCGCGGGCAGGCTGGTGGGCGGGGGACTCAATACAAGGCACGCCCACGCCACCGCTGCCGCACCGTCTTCTATTGAGTCCATCGCCATGGGCCGGCAGCTCCGGGCACCGCGTGGTGCACGGGTCCCCCGCACAACCGACTCTGGCGCGAGCCCTCGGATCAGCCCCCAGCGGGGCTCGGGCCCTTCACGGTGCGCAGCGGCCGCACCTCGGCGACCGGCTGGGCCTCCTCGCCTGAGAGCTCGGCGACGGTGCGCTCCAGCGCACCGATTCGACTGGCGAGTCCCTGAATCGCCTCGGCGATCGGGTCCGGCAGGTGAATCCAATCAGCGTCTGGTCCCTCCGGACGGCGTCCATCGATGCGCACGGGATGCCCGGGATTGCCCACCACAGTGGAATTGGGAGGCACGTCGGTGATGACCACGCTGTTGGCGCCGATCTTCGCGCCGTGGCCGATCGTTATCGGCCCGAGCAGCTTGGCGCCCGAGCCGATTGTCACGTTGTCCTGCACGGTGGGATGGCGCTTGCCGCAGGCAAAGCCCGTGCCGCCGAGCGTGACGCCCTGATAGAGCGTGACGTCATCGCCGATCTCGGCGGTCTCACCGATCACGACGCCTGAGCCGTGATCGATGAACAGGCCCTTGCCGATACGGGCGGCCGGATGGATCTCAATCCCCGTGAGTGCTCGCGACACGAGCGCGATCGCACGCGGAAGCAGCGGCACCTCCGCAGCTTGCAGGGCATGCGCGACGCGGTGGGAGAGCAGCGCCTGGATGCCCGGCCAGGTCGCCACGATCTCCAGGGGTGCCACGCCGCGCGCGGCGGGATCGCGGTCGCGAGCCACGGCCACGTCCCGGCGAAGCTCCCGTGCGACCCTTGCGACCGTCCCGATGCCGAGCATAGGGAAAGCGTAGCGGGCCTACGTCGGCGCGAAGAACGCCTGCGAGACATACCGCTCGCCTGAGTCGGGCATGATCGTCACGATCCGCTTGCCCTTGGATTCGGGACGCAAGGCCACTTGCAGGCTCGCCCACAGCGCCGCCCCGCAGGAGATCCCGGCGAGCACCCCCTCGCGGCGCGCGCACGTCCAAGCGGTTTGGATCGCATTGTCGTCCGATACGGGGATGACCTCGTCGATCAGCTCTCGATTCAGCACCGGCGGGACGAACCCGGCGCCGATCCCCTGAATGCGGTGGGGTCCCGGGGGTGCGCCCGACAGGACCGCCGAGCCCTGCGGCTCGACCGCCACCACCTTCAGCTTAGGGTTGCGCTCACGCAGGTATTCGCCGACGCCGGTGATGGTGCCGCCGGTGCCGACGCCCGCGACAAGCACGTCAACGCGCCCGTCAAGCGCCTGCTCGATCTCGGGCCCAGTGGTGCGCCGATGGGCCTGTGGGTTGGCGGGATTGGAGAACTGGTCGGGCAGGAACACATCTGGGTCACGAGCCATGGCCCGCGCGGCCTGTACCGCCTCCCCCATGCCCCCCAGCGACTCGGTGATCTGTACGCTCGCCCCATAGAGCTTGAGCAGGATCTCACGCTCGCGACTCATTCCCTGAGGGAGCGTCAGCACGAGCTCGTAGCCCTTCGCCGCACACACGAACGCGAGCGCGATGCCGGTGTTGCCGCTCGTGGCCTCCACGATTGTGGTGCGCCCAGGCTCGATGCGACCTTCGGCCTCGGCGGCCTCGATCATCGCCACGCCAATCCGGTCCTTGACGCTCCCCCCAGGATTGAACACCTCGAGCTTGGCATATAGCTCGACGCCCCCCTCCTCCACTGCGCTGCCCTCCAGCATCCGCTTCAGGCGAATCAGCGGCGTGCCTCCCACAAGCTCGGCAATGTTGATCGGGATTGCACCCATCTAGCACGACAATAGTCCCCGGAGCCCCGGAGCACTGCTTACCTATCGCTCTCAGGACGTACCGCCCTGTCGAGAAGATGCTCTAAACGACTTCGAGCGATGCTGCCAGGATCCGCTCGGCATCGAGCCCACGTCGACGTAGGCTGCTCTCAATCGTCCGAGCGATCATCGGCGGCACATTGATGAGCTTTGGAGCATTCGGCGCCATCGACCCGGCGAGCTTGCCAACGAACTCGTCCAGAAACGAATAGGACGCGCTCTGCACGCCCGCGAAGTCGATTGTCACGACCGTCTTGGCGTCATCGATCGTCTCAAGCAATTCAGCGCGCATCCTGGACCCTCGACTACGAGTCGAAAAAACGAGGCCATGTCTGACCAAGCTGAACTGCATGACGGACCTCCTAAGTCGCACTACGCGTGACTCCAGGATACCCGAATCCTTGGCGCAAGACGGGCCAATTCGACAACAATCCGGCATATACGAATCTTTGAGCGTTAGATGACACATCGGTCCCGGTCGTAGCGCTGAGCTGCGACATAAGAGGTGCCGACCGTTGAGCGACCGTGAGTGGTTGCGTTGTCGCTGATCTCGCCTATCGTCCGAGTGAAAGCCTCGGCGAGCCCACTAAGCCCGCCCTTGAAGTGAGCCAAGTACAAATCGCCCAGCTCCTGTTCCAGATCATCCCCATCGCTTGGTGAGCTCAACCTCCTGATGGGAATCAAGACATCGCTGCGTTCATTACGTCTTGGCGTCTCCCACTCGCATAAGCACCCTGGCGGAAGATCGCTCGCAAGGTGCATCCTTTCAAGATAAGCGCACACAGATGGCAAGCGAGGTCTGATCAGAGTGACCACTCCTCCGATGGAGCAATGCCAGTCGATGAATGCTCGCAAGCGGGCAAGGAACAGCGGATCGGCCGACTGAATCTTCGTAAGATCCAGCACCAACTCGCTGGCCGGGGACTCGCGCAGAGCGACCCACTCTCCCCAATCCGTGCTCCCAATGTCAGACGGGGCCGTTATCGCAGTCTCGTGCACAACGCATACAATAGTCTGAATCGTTGCGGGTTGTCTGATGATGCCATTTGCTCGCGAGATTCGAGCAGGACACCAAAGTCCCTACCGCCTTAGCGCTCAGACGCCCAGCAATCCTCCACTACGGTCGGCCCTCAGCGCACCGCGAGTGGCCAAGCGGACCTCCACTGACCGCGCCAATCCGACGTAAGTCAGATGTGGTACATACTCGCGCCGGAGTCGCGTGCTTCGCGCTCGATGACGTCGGCGATAGTGGTCTGCTCGAGCACATCGCGAGCGGCCTTGGAGGCATCGCTGAAGGGACCCTCGGCGTCGCGTCCGAGCGGCCCGTCGAGCAACTCGACAACTTCGAGCACGGTCACCTGTGAAGGGTCGCGGGCGAAGCGGTAGCCACCCTTGACCCCGCGCTGCGAGTTGACGATGCCACCGCGACGCAACACCGCGAATAGCTGCTCAAGGAATTGAACCGGCATCTCACGACGACGAGCAAGCTCGCCAATCGGGACGGGACCGGAGCCACTTGAGCGACCGAGCTCCGCGAGCGCGGCCACCGCATAGGGGGACTTGCTTGTGATGGAGATCATCGCGCACGCGATGCTACGCAGAACGCGTCTAGGACGGGGCCTGGGCAAGCGAGACAAGGACGCAAGGAACGAAATGTGCTTCGCACATGAGCGACTGAGGACGCCACCGATCGGCGACCAAGATGCGCTCACCGATCGGCCAGCGCCGCTCAACGCCCGTCCTAGAGCCAGCCGCGCTCGGTCGCTATGAGAACCGCCTGAGCACGATCCACAGCTCCGAGCTTGCCGTAGATGTTGTGCAGATGCGTGCGCACCGTGCTCGTGGAGAGCGTGAGCTCGTGGGCGATCTGCTTATAGACCTTGCCCTCGGCCAACCGTTGCAGGACGCCGAGCTCACGGCCGGAGAGCGGGCACGGATCGACCATGCGCTGACGCTGGCCCCGGGCGCTCGGCAGCTCGTACATGACCCGCCGCAGCTCCTCGGGTCCAAGGCCCAGGGCGCGAGCACAACTGAGCATCTCGGCCGAGGAGACAGGCGCGCCGTGAGCGTAGTGAGCAAGCATGTCCGCGAGGCGCACAAACGCCGCCTCGCCGGTGGCATCGGGATTGTGGTGGCGCTCGATCGCGGTGGCTATCGCCGGGGGCAAGCCCCAGCGACGGGCGAGCACGCCGCCCACGAGCGCATGATCGACGCCGAGCTCGCGCCGTTCCTGGTGGATGCGCTTCTCCGGAGTCTGGCCCTCCTTCTTGACCTGGGCGATGTAGCCGGGGTAGGCGTGCACCAACACGAGCTTGCCGACATCGTGCAGCAGGCTCGTGACAGTGAGCCGGTCGCGATGCTCGTAGCCGACCTCGGCGGCGAGCCGATCCGCGGTGTGCTGTGTGGCAAGCGCGTGCAGGCGGAAGCGCTCGGGCGCCGTGTCCCAGCCGTTGGAGCGCTCGAAGAAGTCAAAGGTGCGCACCCTGCTCGCGATCGACTGCACAGCTTGGGGCGTGAGTCGATCGACCGCTCCCACGACGGTCTCGACACGCTCCGCGGGAGCTTGGCCCTCGTTGGCGAGGCGCATCACGGCGATGATGAGTGCGACGTCGGACTCCACGGCCGTGACGATGTCCGCGGTGGCGACGTTGTCCTTGGAGATGACCGATAGTAGGCGCGAGCGCGACTCCGACAGCGCCGGGAACGCATCGAGCGCCTCGAAGGCCATCATCAGGCGACGACCGTGGCCCTCGTTCTGATGACGCTCTCCCGATCCGCCCGTTTCGCGTGGGCGCCGCTCGACCGATGAGTCGCGTGCGTCGCTTCCGTGCGTTGGCTTTGTCACTGTTGCTTGCGTGCCCATGACACCTTCTTGACGTGGGCGGCATCCGAGCCGTCCCAATTGGTCGTCACGGTCCTATCGGCAGCTCGAAGCGGATTGTTGAGCGCTGGACCGGCACGCAGCAGGCCAACCCTCCAGCCGGCGCATGTTCATGCGCTCGCGCTTGCCGCTCTAGCCGGCGAGCGCGAGGTCGATACGGCGCAGGGTCTCCTCGCGACCGAGCAGCGCGACGCTCTCGAAGATGCCGGGCGAGACGGTGGTGCCCGCGATCGCCACGCGCACGGGCTGATAGACCTCGCGCGGCTTGGCCTCGTGGCGCTCGATCACGCTCGTGAGCGCGGCCTGCACCGCCGTCATGTCAAAGCTCTCGCTGGACGCGAGCTGTGTGCGAGCGTCGCCCAACATCGACACTCCCCGCTCTCCCAGCCAACGCTCGCGTGCCGCGGGGTCCTCGGTCGTTCCGGTGAAGAAGAAGCGGGCGAGCGGCCAGAAGTCAGCGAGCGTCTGGATCTTCTCCTGACTGATCGCGACAGCGCCCTCGAGCAGCTCGCGATCGGCCTCAGCAGCACTCGCGGCCTGCGGATCGGCGATCCGCAGGTAGTCGAGCACCCGGTCGGCGAGCTCGGGAACCGACAGTTCGCGCACATAGATCCCGTCCAACCAGCGCAACTTGACCTCGTCAAAGCGAGCAGGATTGCGACTCACGCGCTCCAGCTCAAAGCGCTCGATGAGCTGCTCGGTCGAGATCACGGTCGCGTCGTCACCCGAGCCCCAGCCGAGCAGGGCGAGATAGTTGCGCACCGCCGCGGGCAGGTAGCCCGCTTCGCGCAGCTCCTGCACGGATGCGGCACCGTGGCGCTTGGAGAGCTTCTTGCCGTCAGGGCCGTGCAACAGCGGCAAGTGCGCGTAGATCGGGTCGGGGACGTCCGCGCCGAAGCCGACGGCCCGCGCGGCCTGCAGAACGAGCAGCTGCTTGGGCGTGTTTGAGAGGTGATCCTCCCCGCGCACGACGTGCGTGATGGCCGCGTCGAGGTCGTCGATGGCGACCGCGAAGTTGTAGAGCACCGAGCCGTCGGCGCGCGCGATCACCGGATCGTCGAGATGAACGTGTTCGAAGCTGGTGTCCCCGCGGATCGCGTCGTGCACGATCGTGGCCCCACCGGCGGGCACGCGCAGGCGCACGGCGCCCTCTTTCTGATTTCCCTCCCGCCCCTCGCCGCGAAAGCCGCGCTCGGCGCCGTGGAGCTGCTTGTAGGCGGCGACATCGGCGGCGGTGGCACTGCTGCGGTAGGCGTGGCCTCCCTCGAGCAGCGCATCGAGCGCCTCGCGATGGCGGGCCGCTCGCTCGCCCTGGAAGACTGGCCCCTCGTCCCAGTCGAGTTCCAGCCAGCGCAGCGCGTCGAGGATCTGCTCGACGTTCTCGGGCGTCGAGCGCTCACGGTCGGTGTCCTCGATGCGCAGCAGGAACGTGCCGCCCACATGCCGGGCGAGCAGCCAGTTGAACAGCGCGGTGCGCGCGCCACCGATGTGGAGCGCGCCCGTGGGCGATGGAGCGAAGCGAACCCTCATAGGATCCGTCCATGCTAATCGGTGCGCATGTGTCGCCGGCGGGAGGCTTGCCCAAGGCCATCGAGCGGGGCCTGGAGCGCGATTGCCGCGCGATTCAGATCTTCAATCAGTCGCCGCGCATGTGGCGACCGACCACCTACCGCGATGAGGACGTGGCGGCTTTTCGCGAGGCGATGGCCGACAGTCCGATCGATGCGGTCCTGATCCACGCCGTGTACCTGCTCAACTGCGCAAGCGACGATCCGGAGATTCGCGAGAAGTCACTCCTGTCGCTGACCCACTCGCTGCGGGTCGGTCAGGCGATTGGCGCACGGGGCGTGGTGTTGCATCCGGGATCAGCCAAGACGGGTGACCCCGCCGCGGCGATGGCACGCGCCGGTGAGACGATCCGCGAGGCGCTTGCGGAGAGCGAGGAGTGCCCGCTTCATCTGGAGAACACGGCGGGCACGGGCGGGACGCTCGGGCGCTCGATCGATGAGCTGGGGGCGCTGCTTGAGGCGGCGGGCGCCGGCGAGCGGCTTGGGCTGTGCCTCGATTCCTGTCATCTCTTCGCCTCCGGCTACGACATCCGCTCGTATGCCGGGATGGACGCGCTGACGGAAGAGATCGCCGAGAAGATCGGCCTGGAGCGTGTGGGCTCGCTACACCTCAACGATTCACAGACTCCGCTTGGCGCCAACCGCGACCGGCACGCGAATATCGGCGCGGGTGAGCTCGGCGAGAGCGGTTGCGCGGCGTTTCTCTCCGCACCCGCCTTCCAGGATCTGGCGTGTGTGCTCGAGACTCCCGGGGAGAATCGCTCAGGACCCACTCGCGAGGAGATCCAGTTCGCGGTGGATCTGCACGAGCGGGGTGTGAGCGAGCGCGAAGCGGCGCCTTAGCCACCGGTAGCAGTAACGGGAGCCAGTCCGATTCGGCGAGTCGGCCTGTTCCCGAGTCAGCCTGTTGCGGCGAGTCGGCCTGTTCCCGAGTCAGCCTGTTGCGGCGAGCGCGGGCAAGGGCGCCAGCGCGGCTTCGAGCTCCGCGCGAACTCCCGGTGTGTGCTGGACGCGATAGGCCTCGCCGAGGCGCAGGATGCGCGTGCCGGCGCTTGTGAGCATCTCGAGTACGACCTCCGCTGGGCCGTGGTTGGTCTCGATGATGTCCTTGACGTCCTCGATCGCGCTGGCCGGGAGGCGTGCCGCGTCAACCTGCAAGCGCACCGGTTGCGTGGCGGCGGCCCGGGCGACGGAGATCGCCTTGGCGTCGCTGTTGGCGCGCTCTATCTCTTGCTCGGTGGGCGCGAAGCTATCGACTGACTGCATGACGACGCATGTCTTGCCGGCCTCCTTGTGGTCGACGCGGCCACGCACGAGCACAACCTGGTCGACAGCGAGCGCGGCCTCGTGCTCGCCGAGCGCCTTGCCAAAGACGAGGATCTCCACGGAGCCTTCGAGATCGTCGAGCGTGGCGAACATCATGTGATCGCCGCCCCGAGTACGGATGCGCTTGGACTCGGTGATGATCCCCCCCACGGTCACCCAGTCCTTGTCGCGCCGATTCCCAAGCGCGGCGAGCGTGCAGTCGACGCGTGCTTTCAGCGCCTCGCGGAGAGGCTTGAGCGGGTGCGCGGAGATGAACAGACCGATCGCCTCCTTCTCAACGGCGAGCAGCTGTGGCTGATCGAACTCTTCGGAGGGAATCGGCGGATGACTCGGCCTGAGCAGCCCTGAGCCGGGGCCCCCGGCCTGCGCGCCCGAGGATGTGGACGCGGGAGGGTCCAGGTCGAAGATCGAGCCTTGACCGACGAGCGCGTCCTGTTGGGCCTTCTGGCCGGCGGCCTGAGCGGTTTCGAGCACGGCGAGCATGCCCATGCGCGTCGCTCCGGTGGAGCCGAGCGCGCCGCACTTGATCAGCGCCTCGATCGCCTTCTTGTTGACGGCGCGAGAGTCGACGCGCTCGCAGAAGTCCCAGAGCGATGAGAACGAACCGCCCTCCTCGCGCGCGCGCTTGATCGCCTCGACCGCCTGGTAGCCGACTCCCTTGACCGCGTCGAGACCGAAGCGGATGTTGCCGGCGCTCTCGCGGCCGGCTGCCGGACTGGGCCCGTCGGAAGGATCGGCGGATACCCCAACGGTGAACTCGTGATCGGAGAGATTGACGTCGGGGGGCAGGATCTCGATGCCCATCTCCTCACAGCGGGCGACGAAGAACGGCACCTTGTCCTTGGTGGACATGACTGAGGAAATCAGCGCCGCCATGTACTCGGCTGTGTGGTTGGCCTTCAGCCAGGCGGTGCGGTAGGCGATCAGCCCGTAGCAAGCGGCGTGTGACTTGTTAAAGGAGTAGTCGGCCGATTTTTCATTGGTCTGCCAGAGCAGATCGATCACCTCGGGGCGCGTGCCTGAGGCGCGGCAGCCTTCGACGAACTCCGGCTTCAGCGCGGCCATCGCCTGGCGGTTCTTCTTGCCGATCGCCTTGCGCAAGTCATCGGCCTTGGCGCCGGAGAAGCCGGCGATCTCCTTGGAGATCTGCATCGCCTGCTCCTGGTAGAGGATCACTCCCTTGGAAGGCTGCAGGATCGAACGCAGGCGCTCGTCAGGGTAGGAGATCTCCTCAGGATTGCGCTTGCCCTTGGCATACACCGGGATCTGATCCATCGCCCCTGGCCGGTACAGCGCGTTGAGCGCTACGAGGTCGTTGAACTCGTCTGGGCGCACCCGCTTGAGCGCCTCGCGCATTCCCTCGGACTCGAACTGGAACACCCCGATCGAGTCGCCGCGAGTGAGCATTTCGTATGTGCGGGTGTCATCGAGCGGCAGCGTGGTCATGTCTGGACGGGTGCCGGACGAGCGCTCGATGATGTCGAGTGCGTCCTCGATCACGTCGAGGTTGCGCAGGCCGAGGAAATCCATCTTCAACAGGCCGATTTCCTCGATTGGCTTCATCGAGAACTGGGTCACGGTGCGATAGGAGCGCTCCCCGTCCTCGCCCGTTCCGGCGTCGGCGAGCTGCAGGGGCACGATGTCGGTGAGAGGTCGATCGGCGATCACGACGGCGGCGGCGTGAATCGAGGAGTTGCGAACGATCCCCTCCAGGCCCTTGGCGACGTCGATGATGGTGCGCGCGTCGGGCTCCTCGTCGTAGGCCTTGCGCAGTGGTTCGCCCGTTTTCAGGCAGTCCTCGAAGGAGGGGGCACGGCCCATGATCGGGTCGGGGATCAGCTTCGCGAGGCGATCGCCGGCGCCGTAATCGCGGCCGAGGACGCGCGCGGCGTCACGAGTGGCGGCGCGCGGGAACATCTTGCCGAAGGTGACGATCTGCGCGACCGACTCGCGCCCGTACTTCTCGGTGACGTAGCGCATCACGCGCTCGCGTCCACGCACGGAGAAGTCGATGTCGATATCCGGCATCGACACGCGCTCGGGATTGAGGAAGCGCTCGAACAGCAAGTCGTAGCGGAGGGGATCCACGTCGGTTATCGCCAGGCAATAGGAGACGATCGAGCCGGCCGCCGAGCCACGTCCCGGTCCCACGGCGATGCCGTTCTCCTTGGCGAACTTGACGAAGTCCCAGACGATCAGGAAGTAGGCGTTGAAGCCCATCCGGTCGATCACCGCGAGCTCCATGTCCATGCGCGCGATCGCCTCGGCGGGTGGCGGGTCGCCGTAGCGCAGGCGCAGGCCCATCTGCACTTGATCGCGCAGGTATTCGCGCTCGGAGATGCCCTCGGGGGCCGGGTATTTGGGGATCAGCTGCTTGCCGAGCTCGAGCTCGACGTTACAGCGCTCGGCGATCTCGAGCGTGCTCGCGATCGCCTCGGGCCACTCGGCGAAGGCCTCGACCATTTCGGCGCTGTCGCGCAGGTAGAACTCGTTCGTCTCGAAGGTCATCTTGGGAGCGGCGAGCGTGCTCTTGGTTTGCACGCACAGGAGCGCCGTGTGATGGTCGTAGTCCTCGCGGCGCAGGTAGTGCACGTCGCCGGTGCCCACCAGTCGTCCCCCCATCTCGCCGGCTATGCGCACGATCCCCTCGTTGCACTTGTCCTGCGCGGTGAGCCCGTTCTTCTGGACCTCGAAGTAGACGTTGTCCGCGCCGAAGACGCGCGTCAGGTCGTCGGCATGAGCGCGCGCGTCCTCGGGTCGATCGTCGAGCAGGCGCTGGCAGAAGCGGGAGGCGAGACATCCCGTGAGTGCGATGATCCCCTCCGAGCGCCGCTCGATCTGGGCCAGGTCCAGGCTTGGCTTGCCTCTGTGCAGACCTTCGAGAAAGCCGGCGGAGGAGAGCTGCACGAGGTTGCGATAGCCGGTGTCGTTTGCCGCAAGCAGTGTCAGGTGGTTGCGCTCGACGCGTCCCGGTCCGCGTGCCGCGTGGTCGTCGACCATGTAGATCTCGCAGCCGAAGATCGGCTTGACGTCATGCTTGGCGCACGCACTATGGAGCTCCACCATGCCGTTCATAACGCCGTGATCGGTGAGTCCGAGGGCCGGCTGCCCGAACTCGGCGGCGCGCTTCGCGAGCGCCTCGATCCTGCATGCGCCATCGAGCAGCGAGTACTCGGAGTGGACGTGCAGGTGGGCGCAGGAGGGCTGAGTCACCGAGCTTGGATGGTATGCGCTCGACCGGCGGACCGGACGGCCACAGTGGCGGCGCAGGAGACGCTTTTCACGCGTTTTGCGACAGTCCGATGCCTGCGGCCATCAGGCTCCGCGACGGTGGGCTCTACGACCCTCAGACATCTGAGGGCGGTGGACCGTGCGACCGTCATACGTCTAGTGGCAGAACCGTCAGGCGTCTGCGACGGTCAGGCCCTGCGCGCGAGCCGTCCACTGCAGGAACATGTCCACCGAGGTCGCATCGCCGGTCACCAGTGTCCGGTCCTCGGGCGGCGGCTGGGTACCGGCGAGCAGGCAGATGAGGGCATGTCCGCTAAGCGAGATCGTGGCAACCGGCTCACCGCTCACCGTACGACTCACCAGTATGGGCTCGCTGTCGCAGATCCGTACGTAGATGACGATCCCGGAGCTGCCCTGGATGTCGAAGGCAAGCTCGAAGCGTCGCCCGTCCGTCCAGGAGGGATCGATAGCCTCGGCCATCGCCAGCAGCAGCAGGCCGGGCCAGACGTCCACTCCGGCCGAGGCCAGGTCGGCAAGCGCGATTGGCCGACGACGTATCTTCAGAAAGCGTCGTGCGCTGCGCCTGCCCTTGCGAATCCGCAGGCCACGATGTCGGCGCGAGGCGCCTCCGGCGGCAAGCTCGCTGAAGGCGGCAACCGGGCCCTCCAATGAGAAGTCGACCGAGCCGCGGGGTTCTCTGGAGATGGTCGCCTGACCCGGATCGAGCGCCACGTAGAAGGTACCGAGCTCGCGGATCTTGATCTCGTAGTTGAGCGGGCCGTCGACGATCTCCCGCTGCGCGGGTATCAGCTCTATCACGAGTTCCGCGGCTAGCTTGGCGTCGCGCTCAACCGCGAGCCTGCGGATGGCTGGCGCGAGCCACGAGCTCCGCTTCTCCGGCACTGCCAGTAGACGGGACTGGAGCGCGACGGGCTGCGAGCTCACGGCTCTTGTACCGAGGGCCGTGCTCGGCCCGAGACCAGGCGCCGCCACCTCCACCGGAGCGAGCCGCTCCGCCGGGGCGATCGGCGCAGCCAATCCATTGGCGCGCTCCTCCTCGGCGGGAGACTCATCTGCGCCTACAGGCTCCTCTGGGGCGACCACAGGCTCATCGAGTGCGACAGGCTCATCGACGGCAGCCGGCTCCACGACAGCAACGACAGGCTCATCGAGTGCGACAGGCTCATCGACGGCAGCCGGCTCCACGACAGCAACGGCAGGCTCATCAATGACGACAGGCTCCCCAACAGCAGCAACCGGCTCCTCGATTACGAGAGGCTCCTCGACCGCAGTAACCGACTCCTCGACGGCAACCGGCTCCACAACAGGAACCACCGGCTCGTGGATTGCGACAGGCTCCTCGATGAGGACCGGCTCAACGACAGCGGGTGCGGGCTCTTCGACGGGGGGGGACTCCGAGACGACGGACGGAGCCTCATCTGCGACCGCCGGCTCGTCAGCGACGAGGGACTTCTCGTGCACAGGCTCCGCGTCGCGGGACGCGTCCCGCGCGGGCGCCTCATAGGTACGGGGGGCGGTTCCCGCCTCGACCTGCTCGTCCGCCTCGGCCTCCTTGACCTCGGCGACGCGCGCGCGGAGGCGTTCGACAGCCGCGACAAGCGCGTCGGCCATCTCGCGGCGATGGACGGCCTCCCGCTCGGACTCGGGCTCGGTTGTGTGCTGGAGCAGTGAGGCGTCGAGTGGCTCGGCGTTGAGCTGCGCGCGCAGATCGTCGGCGGTACGGGTGAGCTCGAAGCGCAGGTCCTCCATGCGGGCGCCCATCGCGGTGAGCTCGCGCACATAGGTCTCGCGCTCCCAGACGACCTGCTGCTGAAGCTCCTCGCGCAGAGTCGTTAGCTCTCGCTCGAAGCCGGCCCGCAAACCCGCGGCGACATCCATCAGCTCGCGTACGATCGGAGTGAGGCGAGCGTCGCGCTCGCGCAGCTGGGTTAGCTCGGCGCTGAGCTCGCGAACATCGCGCTCAGTCTCCTCCAGCCGGGTGCCCAGCTCCTGGATCTGGCTGCGCATCTCACGCTGGAGACGCTCGCCGCGCTCCTCGGCCTCGACGCGCAATTGCTGCTCGGCGTACTCGCGTTGCTTGGCACCACGCACATCCGATTCACGCTCGATGAGCTGCTGGGCGATCCGCTCACGCTCGCGGGCCACCTCCTCCAAGCGCTGCTCGAGCGCGGCGAGATGGGTCTCTAGATTGCGTACGGCGGCCTCGGCGGCCTCGGCACGCCGAGTCACGACGGGATCGCCGTTGCGACGAGCGCGACGCTCGGCAAGAACGTCCGAAGCCGTGTCCGAGTGGGAACCCGCATCGGGGGTCTCGCTCTCCTCAATCATCATCGGCGACAACCCTAGAGGTGTCCCCGGACGGCTCTCATCGGTCACGCTCGAAAAAGTGCCCCCGCCTACGCGGGGAGCGGCCCCATCCAGATCCCCTACATCGCCGGCTACTCGTTGCGCAAACGCCAGGCCATGCGCGACTGAAGCGACCACAGCTCGATGAATCCCGGCGAGGCGCTCTGCGAGAACAGTCCACCCGACTCCCCAAAGGAGGCAAGCGCTTGGTCATAGACGGCGTTGGGCGAAGAGCGCGTAGTGACCCGCGCATGACCCTTGTAGAGCTTCAGGCCGATGGTGCCGGTGACCTGGGCGTTGACGGAGTCCATGTAGGCGTCAAGATCGCCTCGCAGTGGCTCCCACCATAGGCCTGCGTAGACGAGATACGCCCATTGCCGATCGAGCTGGGCCTTGAACTGGTTCTGGTGGATAGTGCAGACCAGCTTCTCGAGCTCTTGGTGGGCGGGCAGCAGGATCGCGGCCGCGGGTGCCTCGTAGATGTCGCGCACCTTCAAGCCGACGATGCGGTCCTCGATGTGATCGACGATGCCAACGCCGTGACGAGCGGCGATCTCAGCGACGCCTTCCAGGAGCTCCACGAGCTCCAAGCGCTCTCCGTTGAGCCCTACCGGCACACCCCGCTCGAACTCCAACTCGAGGGTCTCGGGCTCGTCCGGTGCGAGCTCGGGCCGCGTGACGAGCTGAAAGACGTCGTCGTCGGGGGCATGGTCGAGATCCTCGATCCAGCGCCCCTCCGAGGAGCGTCCCCAGAGGTTGTCGTCGATCGAGTAGGGCGCCACCTCTGTACCACCCTTCACCGGGATGCCGTGCTCGCGAGCGTAGGCGATCTCCTCCTCGCGGCCCATCTGCCAGGAGCGCACCGGCGCAATCGTCTTCAACTCGGGGGCAAGCGTGGCGACGGTAGCCTCGATGCGCACCTGGTCGTTGCCCTTGCCGGTGCAGCCGTGGGCGATCGTGTCACAGCTCGAGCGGCGGGCATAGTCGACCGCGAGCTTTGCGATCAAGGGGCGGCCGAGTGCGGTAAACAGCGGGTAGCCGCCGCCATACAGCGCGTTTGCACGGATAGCCGGGGCGACGTACTCGCGCGCGAATTCCTCGCGGGCATCGACGACATGGCACTCGATCGCGCCGAGCATACGCGCCTTGCCCTCGATCACCTCATAGTCCTCGCCGGGCTGGCCGAGGTTGACGGTGAGGCAAACTACCTCGGCGTTGTACTTGTCTTGAATCCACTTGAGCATGACGCTCGTGTCAAGACCACCCGAGTAGAGCAGGAGAACGCGGTGGACGTTCTCGGGGTCCGCCTCGTAGGAGGCTGTGGGAGGCGGGAAGCTGTGCGAAGAATCGGTCACGGCGCGGAACCTTATCCGGCGAGCGCCCTGCCGAGGCGGGCGAGCGCGTCGTCGACGTCCGCGGCGGCAATAGTGAGCGGAGGCAACAGCCGCACCGTGGTGGGACCGGTGGCATTGAGGATCAAGCGCTCGGACAGCAGTGCACGGCGCACGACCTCCGGCGCGGAGACGTCGAGCTCGCAGGCAAGCATCAGGCCGCGCCCACGCACACCGAGCACGTGCGGCAGCCGAGCCAGGCCGTCTGCCAATTGGGCACCCCGCTCGCGCACGGCGGCGAGCAGCGACTCCTCATCGGTCACATCCAGCGCGGCGAGTGCGGCGGCGGCAACCACCGGGCCACCGGCAAACGTCGAGCCATGGTCGCCGGGTTCAAGCACGTCGGCCAAGCGCGGGCCCGTGATGAGCGCGCCGATGGGCATTCCGCCGCCGAGCGCCTTGGCGCTGGTGAGGGCGTCGGGCACGACACCCGTCTGCTCGTAGGCCCATAGGGAGCCTGTGCGGCCCATGCCACACTGGATCTCATCGAAGACGAGTGCGGCGTCGTGCTTGTCGCAGGCCGAGCGTGCCGCCGCGAGCAGATCCTCAGAGAGCACATTCACCCCGGTCTCCCCCTGGATCGGCTCGAGCAGCACGGCGGCGGTGTGACCGTCGATTGCCGCGACTAGCACGTCGGGCTCTGGCGCAACCGCCCTGAAACCGGGGACGAGTGGAGCAAACGGCGCCTGCTTGGACTCCTGCGGAGTGGCGGACAGCGCACCGTAGGTACGCCCGTGGAAGGCCCGGTGGACAACGACGATGTCGCCCCTGGGCTTGGCCTTGCGCGCCAGCTTGATGGCAGCCTCGTTGGCCTCGGCGCCGGAGTTACAGAAATAGACCTTGCCGCCAAGACTCGACTCGGCAAGCCGCGCGGCGAGCCGCATCGCGGGCTCGGTATAGAACAGATTGCTCGCGTGCGCTAGTCGTCCAACCTGCTCGCGCACGGCGTCAACCACCCGCGGATGGCAGTGACCGAGACTGGTGACCGAGATGCCGCAGAGGAAGTCGAGGTATTCGTTGCCCTCCGAGTCCCACATACGTGAGCCCTCGCCACGCACGAACTCAACGGGCAGGCGCGCGTAGGACGGCACCACGCTTGTCCGCTCCAGCTCCTGCAACTCCGCGAGGCTCACGTTTCCACCACTAGCCCCGCATGGGTACGCAGGGCAAGCTGGGCAAGAAATGAGAGGCCCACCCGCCCCGCGAAGTGTGCTGGCCGATTGGAGATTCCATCGATCCCCAATTGGTACATGAGCGACTGAGGACCGGGGCCCGCGAAGTGGGCGCCAGCGCCGCCATGCGTGCTCATGCGGAGGCCTCGATCTTTGTGCCGATGCCCGCGTCGGTGAATAGCTCAAGGAGCAGCGAGTGGGGAATGCGCCCGTCGACGATATGGGCGGAGTTGACGCCGCCGTTGATCGCCTCGACGCAGGCGGCGAGCTTGGGACGCATGCCTCCCTCCAATGTGTCCAGTTGCGCGTCAACCTCGCGAGCACTGGCCTGACCGATCAGGCTGGAGGCGTCCTGGGCGTCGGCGAGCCAACCAGCGACATCGGTGAGGAACACGACCTTGTAGGCGCCGAGTGCTCCGGCGACGGCGCCGGCGGCCTCATCGGCGTTGACGTTGTAGGAGTTGCCCTCGCGGTCGGAGCCGACCGAGGCGATGACGGGTATGTAGTCAAGCGCGACGTGATGGAGAACATCGACGTTGACGCGCTCGATGGAGCCGACGAAGCCGATGTCCTCTCCATCGGGCCCGCCCCGGCGCACGATGCGAAACAGCGAGCCGTCGTCGCCACAGAGGCCGACGGCGGGCTGACCGTGGCGGCCGAGGCGCAGCACGATTTCCTTGTTTACCTTGCCGACGAGCACCATCTTGGCGACCTCGACCGTGGCCGGATCGGACACGCGCAGACCGCCGACGAACTGCACGGGGAGGCCGAGGCGCTCCATGTAGGAGGTGATGTCCGGGCCACCGCCGTGCACGACGATCGGATTGAGGCCGACGTACTTGAGCAGGACGACGTCGCGCGCGAACTCCTCACGCAACGCGGCGTCCTCCATGGCGGCGCCGCCGTACTTGATGACGACGGTCTTGCCGTGGAACTCCCTGATGTAGGGAAGGGCCTCCAGGAGCGTGGCTACGTCGCGCATAGGTCCCCTCACGTGGTGTAGTCGGCGTTGATGGTGACGTACTCGTGCGAGAGATCGGAGAAGAAGACCTCAGTCTCCGCTCCCTCACCCGGGAGGGCGATCTCGTACTCGATTTCCTGGCCCTGAAGCGCCTGTGTGAGCGCGGCCTCGTCGTAGGGCACGGCGACGCTCGCCGAGCAGACTTGGGTGTCCTGAAGCGAGATGTCCATCGCCAGAGGAGCAACCCCCGCACCCAGCGCGCCGCCAACGGCTTGGACGATGCGCCCCCAGTTGGGGTCGGCGCCGTGCAGGGCGGTCTTTACGAGCGGCGAGTTGGCAACCGCGCGCGCGGCGAGCTCAACCGTGGGCAGGTCCCCACCGCGCACGATCAGGCGCCCGATCCGCCCAGCGCCCTCACCGTCGGCCACCATCAGGATCGCGAGTTGGCGCATGAGCGCGTCAAGCGCCTCGCCGAAACGCAGCTCGTCGTCGCTCTCGGGGGCGAGCGCGACACCGCTCTCGCCCGAGGCGATCAATACGGCGGTGTCGTTGGTGGAGAGCTGACCATCGACCGTGCAACGGTCGAAGGAGCGCTTCAGGCAGACCGACAGCAGCAGCTCGGCCGTCTCGGGGGCGAGCGCGGCATCGGTCTCCACGAAGCAGAACATGGTGGCAAAGCGCGGGGAGATCATGCCGGCGCCCTTGCACTGCGCGCTGAGACGCACGAGCCCGGAGGGGAGCTCGAGCTCCAGGTTGGCGCGCTTCTCGAAGGCGTCGGTGGTTTGGATCGCCTGCTGGAAGTCGCTGTCGCCCTCGCGGCGCAGGTGGGCCTGCGCGTCGCGGATGCCCCGCAGCACGTTGTCGAGGGGTAGGTATTGGGAGATGCCACCGGTCGATCCGAGCAGAACCTGCTCGGTCTGCGCCCCGACCGCCATCGCCGCGGCGCCCTGGGTCTTGGCGGCGTCTTCCAGGCCGCGACGCCCGGTGGCGGCGTTGGCGCAACCCGAGTTGGCGAGGATGACCCGTAGAGCGGAGAGCGTGCAACGCTCCTGGGAGAGCAGCACGGGCGCGGCCGGAGTGCCGGTGTCCGCGAAGCGCGCCGAGGAGACCGGGGCATGCGAATCGCACACCAACAGCGCGAGATCGGGGTTGCCGGAGGGCTTGATCCCACAGGCGACCCCAGCGGCACGAAAACCGACAGGCAGGCCCGCGCCGGGTCCGAGGTCGCGCACGTGCGCGGGCGGGGGCACCCAGCGTGAATGAAAGAACGGCTGTGGCGGGCCGGCGGCCGACCGATCGCCCCAGACGTCTTTGCCGGCGCTCACAGCAAACCCTCCGTCTCTGGGAGACCGAACATGAGGTTGAGATTTTGGACGGCTTGCGAGGAGGTGCCCTTCCACAGGTTGTCGATCGCGGAGAAGACGAGCAGCTTCCCGGTGTGCGCGTCGGCGGCGGCGAACAGGCGACAGAAATTGGTGTCTCGCACCTCGCGCACGCCGGGCGGGGCGTCGATGACCTCGACGAACGGCTCGTCGTCGTAAGCCGCCGCGAACAGCTCGCTCAGCTCCTCGGCGGAGACGGTGCGCGTGGGCGTGACGTAGCAACTCGCCATCTCCCCCTGATCGAGCGGGACGAGGTGGGCTTGAAACTGCACGCGCAAGTCGGCGCCGAGCAAACTCAGCTGCTCCTCGATCTCGGGCGTGTGGCGGTGGGCGGCGACCTTGTAGGGGATGATGTTCTCCGCCGTGTAGGACAGATGAGTGGTGTCGAGCGAGGCGGTGCGCCCCGCTCCGGAGATGCCCTGCTTGGCATCGACGACGACATCCGCGAGCAAGCCGGCGCGCGCGAGCGGAGCAAGCGCGAGCAGCGACGCGGTCGGATAGCAGCCGGGGTTGGCAACGATCGCGGCGGCGGCAATCTGCTCGCGGTGCAACTCGGTAAGCCCATAAACGGCCCGCTCGAGCAGGTCGGGGCGGGGGTGGGTTCCATACCAGTGCTCGTAGGTGGGCAGCTCGCTGAGGCGAAAGTCGGCGCTCAGGTCGATGACGCGCGTGCCACGGTCGAGCAGCGCGCCGACCGTGGGCGCGGCGGCCGCGTGTGGGTAGGCGACGACGGCCGCGTCGAAACCGTCAAGCTCGTCGAGATCCAGCTCCTGCACGCGCAAGGGCACCCGGTAGCGGGGGTAGAGCTCATCGAGACGACTGCCCACATCCGAGCGGCCCGTGATGGCGGCGAGCTCGAAGCGCGGGTGGCGCCACAGCAGGTGAGCGGCGAGCGCACCGGCAAAGCCGGTGGCGCCGGCGACGAGCACGCGCGGCGAACCGGGCTGGAAGCGTTGGGCGGAGCCGCGCTTGGATACCTCCAACGGTGTGTCTCCCCCACGCACGTGAGAGCCGACACCACCCCTAGCCGCGCCGACACTCACGCCGACGCCGCCCGTCGCCACGGTTGGATCAGCCACGCAGCTCACCTCCCAGACCGCCGAGTGCGGCGACGATGCGCTCGCGCACGGGCGCAACGTCCTCGTCGGTGAGCGTGCGATCGGAGGCCCTGAAGGCGAGCGAGAGCGCGAGCGAGCGCTTGCCCTCCCCCACCTGCGGGCCGCTGTACACGTCGAAAACACCTACGTCGTCGAGCAGGCCCGCGGCCGCGTCACGCACCGCCTCAAGCACGCACGCAGCGGAGACGTTCTCGGGGAGCACGACCGCCAGGTCCTGGCGCAGGGCCGGGTAGGAGATGACATCGCGGTAAGTGCTCTCGGAGGCCGCGATCGCAAGCAACCGGTCGAGGTCCAACTCCATGACAGCGGCGCCGTCGATGTCCCACTCACGCGCGATCAGCGGATGCAGCTCCCCAAGCCAGCCAATCTCGGCGCCCTCGCAGAACACGGTAGCCGAGCGTCCGGGGTGCAGGAACGGCTGTGCGGCGGGACGGCACTCGAACTGGACGCGCAAGGCGTCGCCGAGCGCTTCCAGTACTCCCTTCACCGCAAACAGGTCGGCCTTTGCCGGCTCGGGAGCGCCCCAGGTGACCGGAGCGACACGACCGCTGAGCAGCACAGCAAGCGCGCGATGCTCGCGCACCCCTGTGTCCCCCCCCTGGCTGGCATGGTCGGCGGCGAGAGCGCCGCCGTCACCTGCCGTTGTGGCGCCGTCCAGAACGAACAGCGTCCCCATCTCAAACAAGCGCAAGTCCACCATGCCGCGTGCTGAGTTGTGGCCGGCCACGTCGAGCAGCGAACCCAACAACGTGGTGCGCAGCAGCGACTGGTCCTCGGACAGCGGGTTCTCGAGCACGGGCGCGCGACGGCGCGCGTCCTCCGCAGGCAGCCGCAGCCTGTCGTGGAGCGTGGGCGCGGTGAAAGTCCAGCCGACCACCTCGTACAGGCCGCGGCCGACGAGCGCATCGATCGCTCTGCGCCGCAAGCGTTGGGGAACGGACAGGCGACCATAGGCGCCGCGCCGCGCCGGCAACGTGACCGGGAGCGCCTCGAGCCCGTGGATACGGGCGACCTCCTCGATCAGGTCGGCCTCGCGCGTGACGTCATCGCGACGCACTGCCGGCACCGTCACATCCAGCGCCGCGCCCAGCTCCGGCGCGTCCGTGCCCTGGCGCGGGTCCACGGGCTGATTGACCTCGGCGACCTCGAAATCGAGTGCTTGCAAGATCTCGGCCTGACGCGCCCGCGGGACGGGCATCCCCAGGATCGACTGCACGCGTTGCTCGCGCAGGCGAATCGTCTGCCTGGGTGCGCCGTCCCAAACGAGGTCGATCGTTCCCGGCGCGAGCGTAGCGCCGCACAGCGCGATCATCAGACGCGTCGCAAGTGCCTGCGCTTGCATGCATTGCTCGGGCGCGAGCCCCTTCTCAAAGCGTCCCGACGCCTCACTGCGCAGGCCAAGCGCCCACGAGGTGCGATGGATGTTGGGACCGCTCCAGTTGGCGACCTCCATCAGCACGCGGGTCGTGTCCGGCTGTACCTCCGAGCGCTCCCCGCCCATGATGCCGGCAATCGAGGTGGGCCCGTCGGCGTCCTCGATCACAACCATCTCGCCATCGAGCGTGCGCAGCAGACCGTCGAGCGTCGTCACCTGCTCACCATCCCGAGCACGCCTCACCGTGAGCTTCGCGCCGGCGACGCGATCGAGGTCGAAGGCGTGCAGCGGCTGGGCGCACAGCAGCATCACGTAGTTGGTGATGTCCACCACGTTGTTGATCGGCCGCTGCCCGGCGGCGGACAGACGCGCCTTCAGCCACGGTGGCGACGGGCCAATCGTGACGTTCTCGAACACGCGCGCGGTGAATCGGTGGCAGAGATCCGGGCACTCGACCATGACCTCGGCGCCCTCGATCGACCCCTCGCTGCCGGGGTCCTCAAGCCACGGCTCTGGCGCGAGCGGGGCGCCGGTCGCGGCGTGCAGCTCGCGCGCCACCCCGTACACACCCAGGCAGTCGGGCCGGTTGGGGGTGATCTCAAGCTCCAGCACATCGGTCGAGATCGCGAGCACGTCGGCGAGCGCCATCCCAGGAGCGAGCTCCGTGTCGAGCATCAGCTCGTTGAGCACCATGATGCCGCTGTGATCGGAGTCGATCGCGAGCTCGTCGGCGGCGAGGATCATGCCGTTGGAAGGCATCCCACGCAGCTTGGCGGCCTTGATCTTCATCCCGTCGGGCATCCTCGCCCCGGGCAGCGCCACGGCGACGGTCTGCCCGGCGGCGACGTTCGGCGCCCCGCACACGATGTCGGCAATCGATGCGCCACCCGCCGCGTTTGCCTCGCCCACGTCCACCTTGCACACGCGCAACCGGTCCGCATTCGGATGTGGCTCGACCTCGAGCACATGACCCACCACGAAGTGCTCGACTGAGGGCACGCCGTGATGGAGAATCGTCTCCACCTTCGTGCCGGTCATCGTCAGCCGCTCCTCGATCGCGGCTGTGTCGAGCTCGGGCGAGCAATATTCGCGCAGCCAGTTCAGTGGAACCCTCATCCGAGGTCACCTCCACTACGCGTCCACAGGCCCGCAGGGCAAGCCGGACAAGGACGCAGTGAGCGCAGTGTGCTCTGCACATAAGGGAACGAGGACGCAGCTCCGGCGCCGCCATGCGGGCCTGTGGTCATCGGAATTGCTCCAGAAATCTCAGGTCGTTCTCGTAATAGAGGCGCAGGTCGGGGATGCCGTGCTTGAGCATCGCGATCCGCTCCACGCCCATCCCCCACGCGTACCCCTGCACTTTCTCGGGGTCATAGCCGGGGGCATTGCGCTCGCTGGTGGGCACATGTGAGTAGACGTTCGGGTCTACCTCCCCAGCGCCGAGCACCTCCAGCCAGCCCTCGCCCTTGCACAACGGACAGCGCGAACCATCGCCCATGAAGCCCTTGCCAGAACAGTGAAAACAGGAGACGTCCACCTCGACGCTCGGCTCGGTGAACGGAAAGAAGTGGGGCCGCAGGCGCACGTCGCGCTCGTCGCCGAACACGGTCTGGGCGAACGCGAGCAACGTACCCTTCAGGTCCGCGAGCGTGATGTCCTCGTCCACCGCCAACCCCTCCACCTGATGGAACTGGGGCGTGTGGGTGGCGTCGCTGTCGGGCCTGTACACGCGCCCTGGGATGACCACGTACAGCGGGGGCGGGTGCGCCTCCATGGCGCGGATCTGCATTGGGGAGGTGTGCGTGCGCAAGACCACCCCGTCGGACACGTAGAACGTGTCCGTCTTCGCTCGCGCGGGGTGCGTTGGGGAATGATTGAGCGCGTCGAAGTTGTAGTGGACGGTCTCCACCTCCTGGCCCTCGAGCACGGTGAAGCCCAAGCCCAGGAAGATGTCTTCCAGTTCACGCATCGTGGCGGTGAGCACGTGCAGCCTCCCGACCGGCTGCGGCGGGGTACCCGGAAGCGTCACGTCGAGTGTGTCGGCCGCCAGCCGCTCGTCGAGCTCACTGGCGTCGAGCAGCGCCGCCTTGGTCTCGATCAGCTGCTCGAGCGCACGCCGCGCTTCGTTGGCGGCTTGGCCGACCGCTCCGCGCTGCTCGGGCTCGAGCGTGGCCACGCCGCGCAGCATTTGTGGCAGCTCGGCCTTGCGCCCGAGATAGCGCACCCGCAGCTCCTCCACAGCCTCGCTGCTCGAGGCCGTCTCGATCTCTCGTTGTGCTTGCGCGTGTAGCTCCCGTATCCGCTCGATCATGTGGCCGGGACCCTATCGTCGTTGTCCCGCCCACCCCGTGTCATCTCGTATAGCGCCACCGTGGCGGCCATCGCCGCGTTAAGCGACTCCGAGGCGATCGGAATGTGGGCAACGCGGTCGCAGGCCTCGACCACCTCGGCAGGTAGCCCGTCGCGCTCGGCACCCACGAGCAGGGTAAGCGCCTGCGTCTCATGCTGCCCGAAAGCGGTACCCCCCCGCGCGCGTGGGGGTATGCCTGAAATGGGTAGGCCTGAAGCGCGGTTGTTCCGCACGTCCCCAATGCTGTCCCGCACACTTCCAGTGCTGTCCCGCACCCCCCAAATCGGCTCACCCGCGCCCGCCACCAGCGCGACCCGCTTGCCCGGCAGCTCACTTACATCGCGTACACGTGCGAGCCCCACGGCGAAGATCGCTCCCATGCTCGCGCGCACCGCCTTGGGCGAGTGCGGGTCGGCGCAGCCCGGCCCGAGCGCGACGCACGCCGCCCCAAAGGCGAGCGCGCTGCGCAACACGGCGCCGACATTGCCTGGGTCGCCGACCCCGTGCAAATACACGCACAGCGGACCGACGGGCTTTATGAAGCGCTGCTCGTAGACACCGATGGCACGCGTGCCCGAGCCAAGCGTGGAGACGCTCAACAGCGCGCTCTCCTCGACATCCTCGAAGCCCGAGCCACCAATCGCCGTCCCAGCCACGCGATAGCCCTCGACGGCGGGCCTGCCCGCCGCGATCGCGGCCGCGATCAGATCCTCGCCCTCGGCGAGGAAGCGGCCGCTGCGCTCACGCTCACGCCGGCGTTGCAGCTTGCGCAGCTCCTTCAAACGGGGGTTGTTGTGTGAGGTGATCGAGGTCATGGGATCAAATGTGGAAGTCGGGTCACAGTGAGAGAGGTGATGAGCTCAAAAAAAAGGGCGCCGGTCCCGAAGGAGCAGCGCCCGAGAGGTCACATTGCCGGTTGCCGGGTCAGGCAGCCGACGCCTCGCGGGCGGTCTCCACAAAACGTCGGAACGTGTCGGCGTCGCGCACGGCGATGTCAGCCAGCACCTTGCGGTCAAGCTCCACGCCGGCGAGCGCGAGACCGTGCATGAGCTGCGAATAGCTCATCCCGTTCTGGCGGGCGGCAGCGTTGATGCGAGTGATCCACAGCCTGCGGAAGTCGCGCTTGCGGTTGCGCCGGTCCCTGTAGGCATAGGCATCCGCCTTCATCAGCGCCTCCTTGGCGCGTCTGTAGTTCGAATGCGCCTCGCCGCGGAAGCCCTTCGTCAGCTCAAGCGTGGCCTTGCGCTTCTTGCGGGCGGCCACCGACCGCTTTACGCGCGTCATTTGCCTACTCCCAGCAGCTTCTTTACCCGTGGGGTGTCGTGACTGGAGAGGATCACTGGTTTGGCCAGCGTGCGCTTGCGCTTGGGCGACTTCTTCTCAAGAATGTGGCTCGAGTAGGAGTGTCTGGCCCGCACCTTGCCGGTACCGGTCACCTTGAAGCGCTTCTTCGCACCGCTGTGGGTCTTCATCTTGGGCATCGCGAGGCGGTGATTATGGCAGACGCCGCGCCAAAGCCGCGTGCGGCCCCACGAAGCGAGCGATCAAAGCCTCAGACGGGCTCAACCGCGCCGTTGCCGGAGACGGCAGCGTCCGGCTCGACGCCATTGGCGGATGCCACGGGCGCCGGATCGGCGCCATCTGGCGAAGACTCGACCGCGGGCGCAACCGCGGGGCCTTCCGGAGAGGTCTCGGCTTCGGGCGCAGGAGCAGCCTCATCGGTGGAGGCGTGAGTCTCGGGAGGAGCAGCCCCATCGGTGGAGGCGTGAGTCTCGGGTGATCCGGGGGCGCCATCGTGGGGAGCCTCGGTCCCGTCCACCTCTACCGCGCCATCCTCACCCTCCACTTTGCCGGCGAGCACTGCCTTTGAGGGGCCGAGCATCATCGTCATGTTGCGCCCGTCCTGGGTCGGGCGCTGCTCGACCACGCAGAGCACCGCTAGCTCCTCCGCGAGGCGGTCGAGGATCATGACACCGCGCTCCGGGTGGGTGACCTCACGGCCGCGGAACATGATCGTGATCTTGACCTTGTCCTTGTGGCGCAGGAAGCGTTCCACGTGGTGCTTCTTGGTGTCGTAGTCGTGCTGGGCGATCTTGGGGCGAAACTTGATCTCGCGGATCGTGATCTGCTGCTGGTGCTTGCGCGCCTGCTTGACCTTCTGGGCCTGCTCGTACTTGTACTTGGAGTAGTCGAGCACCCGGCATACGGGCGGTTTGGCCTCGGGAGCCACCTCCACGAGATCGAGGTCGCGTTCTTGGGCGAACTTGACCGCATCGGGGGTCTTCATCATCCCGACCTGGTTGCCCTCGTCGTCGATCACACGCACCTCGGGTACCCGGATGCGCTCGTTGATCCTCGTGAGGTCCCGCTCGGGGGGCCGACGGTCGAACCTGCGTGGAACGGCCACTAGCTTGTGGGGGTGCGCGTCAAGTTGAGACTACGCGCTGCGCCGTGAATGGATTCCGAGCTTCAAGGCGGCCGAGTATAGCGGGCCGAGCGCCGGCCGCAAGGACTTTCGCTGACATGGCATTCGACTGTTCCTAACTCGCCGGCTTTTGTTGCCAGCCAACGCGCTCATAGTTCACCGCGCGCGGGTCTCGGGGAGGAGGCTTTCGATCAGCTCCGCCACCAACACGCTGCCTCGGTCGCCGGCACGATGCTCGCCACCACCGGGCTCACCTCGATCCTCGCTGGCGCGCTCCCCCTCGTTGCCACCACTCTCGCCCACGTGCCCGCCGTCATGGCCGTTGCGCACACGTGTACGCAATGAGACGCTGTCGCTCTCGGCCTCGCGATCGCCCACGATCAGCATGTTGGGGATCTTGCGCAGCTCGGCCTCGCGGATCTTGCGCCCGACGGACTCGCCGCGATCGTCGAGCTCGACGCGCACGCCCGCCGCCCGCAATCGCTCACGCACGGTCTCGGCGTAATCGTTCAAGCGCTCGGAGATGGGCAGCACGATGGCCTGCACCGGTGCCAGCCACAATGGAAACTCGCCGGCGTAGTGCTCGATCATGATCCCTAGGAAGCGCTCGTAGGAGCCGAACAGGGCGCGGTGGATCATGACCGGCTGGTGCTCGGTATTGTCGGCGCCCGTATAGGTCAACTTGAAGCGTTCAGGCATGTTGTAGTCGAGCTGCACCGTGCCGAGCTGCCAGGAGCGCCCGATCGAGTCGGTCACGTGCATGTCGATCTTCGGCCCGTAGAAGGCACCATCGCCCGGGTTCAGCTCGTAGCTGAGCTCTTGTGAGTCGAGCGCATTGGTGAGCGCTTCCTCGGCGCGATCCCACAGCTCGTCGCTTCCCACGCGCTGCTCGGGCCGTGTGGAGAGCTCGAGGCGTACATCGAAGTCGAACAGGCGGTAGGTGGCAAAGGCGAACTCCAGGCAGCCCGCCACCTCTTCCTGGACCTGCTCCTCGCTGCAGAAGATGTGGGCGTCGTCTTGAGCGAAGTGCCTGACGCGCAGCAGGCCGTGCAGGACCCCGGAGGCCTCGTTGCGGTGGAGCAAGCCGGGCTCTGAGTAGCGCACGGGCAGGTCGCGGTAGGAGTGGCGGCTGCTTGCGAACAGGTGCGCGTGGCCGGGGCAGTTCATCGGCTTGACGCCCATCTCGCGGTCCTCCACCTGCACGGTGAACATGTTCTCCTTGTACTTGCCCCAATGCCCGGAGATCTTCCACAGCTCGGCGTCGTAGATGAGCGGGGTCTTCACCTCGCTGTAGCCGCGCTCTGAGCCCATCTCGCGCGAGAGCGACACGAGCGCGTTGAACATGCTCGTCCCAGCTCCCGTCCAGAACGCGGCGCCGGGTGAGACCTCAGAGAAGTGAAACAGGCCGAGCTCGCGCCCGAGCTTGCGATGGTCGCGTTGGGCGGCCTGCTCCAGACGCTCCAGGTACTCGTTCAGTTGGGCTTTTGTGTGAAAGGCGGTGCCGTAGATGCGGGTGAGCATCTTGCGCGTGGAGTCCCCCCGCCAGTAGGCGCCGGCGACCGACTGCAGCTTGAAAGCGCCCACCGTCTTTGTGCTCGGCGCGTGCGGGCCGCGGCAGAGATCGGTGAACGGGCCATTTGTGTAAAGCGACACGCTCTGAAGCGGCTGCCCGGAGTGCGCGGCCTTGACGAGATCGTCGATCAACTCGACCTTGTAGTCCTGGCTCTCGCCCACGAATCGCTCCCGTGCGCCTTGAACTGAGATGTCCTCGCGAACAAACCGCTCCCCCGCCTTGACGTGCTCGGCCATGCGCTCCTCGATCGCGGGGAAGTCCTGCTCGGAGATGGAGACATCCTCGGGGAACTCGAAGTCGTAGTAGAAGCCGTTGTCGATCGCCGGGCCGATCGAGATCTTCACGCCGGGCCACAGCTCCATCACGGCACTCGCCAGCACATGCGCCGCGTCGTGACGGATCAGCGCGAGCGAGGGATCGCCGCTCTTGGCGGTGAGGATCGCGATCTGTGCTCCGTTTGGGAGTGGGCGGGCGAGGTCTCGAACCTCCGGTGGTTGGGGCGGGCTGGCCGCCGATGGAGGGGAGCTTCCATCGAATTGGCTCACCTCAACCGCCAGTGCTGCTTTGGCAAGACCGGGCCCGATCGCGGCTGCCGCGTCGGCGCCGGTCGCGCCGTTTGCGAGCTCCAGCGCCTTGCCGTCCGGGAGTGTCACGGTGATGGACATGTGGGGAGAGGCTACCTCGCCACCGTTGATTGCCCATGTCCGCGAATGCTCCTATGCCGGCGTCCGACGTCCCCCATGCGTCGCAGCGTCAAATACCCGCCAGCCAGAGGGCGTCATCGCCTAGCGCGACACGCCGTACGCTGCCCTCCCCCGCCAGCTCGACCAGCGCGCTCTCGGCGTCCACCCGGTCGGGAGCGTCGTTGCCGCTCGTCATGATCGCTGCAACCTCTTGGGTCACAAGTCCCTCCGGAAAGCGCTGCAGCGCGTCGAGCGGGCTCTCTGGCGGGGGCTCGCGCTCGAGCGTGGAATCGAGATTGGCGATCAGCACGTCATAGGCCTCAACGGGCTGAAAGCCGCCGCCCTCGAGCGTTCGCTCTCCCGCGCGCAGGATCAGCGAGGGGGCGGTGTAGCGCACGGGGCCATCGCTCTGGGCGGCCTTGCCCTGAAACTCTGTGGGGCCGCCGGCGGCGGTACGCGCAAGCGCGCGATCGGCCTCATACGCGACGCTCACCCGCTCATCGTCAAGCGCACCCACGATCGCCTCGACGTCCAATCCACTCACGAGCTCGAGCGCCGTGGCGATGTCGCGCGCGTCGTCGAGCACGAGCGTGCTCGTGAACTGGGCGAATTGCAGCGCCCTGAACACGGCGTGCTCGCGCTCGGGGTCGAGCAAGCGTGTTGCCACGATCGCGCGACACATCCGCGCGGTGGCCGCGATGCGCGCGCGGGGAGCGGTCGCGAACGGCATACCGAAGCGACGAAAGCGCATGTAGCCGAGGGCGGCGCGCGTCGGGGTGTAGCCGCGGCTCGTGTACTGCTCGGCGCTCTCGGTGAGGCCAATCGTCACCAGGCGCCAGCGGAGCTGCGTGCCGTAGCGCCAGTGCAGCACCGCGAGGGGCGGGCTCGCCGAATAGGCCCAGGGGCAGCCGGGATCTGTGAAGTGGGTGACCTCGATGGGGCTCATGGAAGTCCCATACAAGCAGGAGTCCCCGCCAAGCCCAAGCCCACCGTCAGCTCCCACCGGCTCGGCACTCCACCGGCCAGCATACCCCAGACGGGCGCGCGCCTACACAAGCACGCGTTTACGGAAGCTGCGCAGGCCGAGCCCGAGGAACACGGCGCAGAAGGCCACCAGCACCGGGTAGACCGCGAGCAACGACATGTGCGGCAGGGGAGTGAGCGCCGCCCGCATCCCCTCCGCCACGTAGATGAGCGGATTGACGAGCACGATTATCTGCAGCCAGTGAATCCCGTACACCTGCACCGGAGCGAGCTTCGTCCACTGGTAGTAGGTGCCGCCGAGGAACGTCAGCGGGAGCACCACGAAGCCGAACATCAGCCCGATGTTGCGCGGCTCGAACACCGTGCCGAGCAGCAACCCGAGCGAGGTCATCGCGACACAGGCGAGCGGGATCAAGGTCACCAGCACCGGCCAGTCCACAGTCAGGTGCGCGTGCACGCCCGGCGCGTGGATCACCGCTGCTATCGGGAACACGATCACGGCGGCCAGCGCGCCCTGCACCGCGCCGGAGAGCACCTTGGAGACGGCCACCAGCCAGATCGGGCACGGTGCCTGCACGCGATCCTCGATCTCGCGCGTGTAGCCAAACTCGGTCGAGAGCTGCAGCGCCACCGCCTGGATCCCCTGGAACATGATCGAGATCGCCACCACGCCCGGCACGAGCACCGTGGCGAACGCCGACTCGGACACCTTGCCACCGCCCCCGCCGACGCCCTGGCCGATCGAGGGGAACACGTATAGGAAAACGAACACCAGCAGGAATGGCTGGATGATCGTGCGCACCACGAATTCGCCGAAGTTCTTGCGCAACACGACCAGGTCGCGCAGGATCAGCGCACGCAGCGCGATGCGGCTCGCCGCCATCGTCGAGCGCGCCGGCTTCAGCGTGATCGGCGCGTGAGCCTTGGGGGCGGCGGCCGGCTCGGCGGCTGTGCTCGCAGAGGTGGCCATCAGCTGTGTGACCTCGACCAGGGCCAATCGGCTCGGAGGTGGTCGGCTCGGAGAATCCTCGACGGCCGCATCAGTCGCGCAGCTCCTTGCCGGTGAGACTGATGAACACGGTCTCAAGGCTTGGCTCGGCAACCGACAGGTCGGCCACTTCGAAGCCGCCCCGCTCGGCTACATCGACCACGCTCGGGACGAGGCGCTTGGCTCCCCGCACGTGCAGCTCCACGCCACCCTCGATCGCACGCGTGCGCGTGGCTCCCTCGATCCCGCCGGAGAGCGCGCCGGCAAGCGCGTCCATGTCGCCGGCTGCCTTGACCGTCACAATCGTGTCCGCGCCGACCGACTGCTTCAGGTTCGCCGGCGTGTCGAGCGCGAGGATCTTGCCGTGGTCCATGATCGCCACCCGCTCGCACAGCTGGTCGGCCTCCTCCATGTAGTGGGTGGTCAGCAGGATCGTCTGCCCCTCGCGATTGAGCTCGCCCAGGATCTCCCACAGCGCAAGACGGCTCTGCGGGTCGAGTCCAGCGGTCGGCTCGTCCAGGAACAGGACGGCCGGGCGGTGGAAGATCGCGCGGGCGACCATCAGACGCTGGGCCATGCCGCCCGAGAGCGCGAACACCGACGCCTTGGCCCACTTGGCGAGCTGGAACTGCTCGAGCAGCTCGTCGGCGATGCGCGTCGAATCGGCTGCGCTGACACCGAACAGGCGCCCGTGGAAGTACAGGTTCTCCCACACCGTGAGCTGCCTGTCGAGCGTGTTCTGCTGGGAGACCATCCCGATCAGCTGCTTGGCGAGCGCGGGGTGGGCGATTACATCGACCTCTCCGATCCATGCTTGCCCCGAGGTGGGAATCACGCGCGTCGTGAGCATTCCTGCCGTGGTGGTCTTGCCAGCCCCATTGGGACCGAGCAAGCCGAAGATTTCCCCACCACGCACCGTCAGGTCAAGGCTGTCCACGGCCGCGAAGTCAGCGTCCTCGTAGACCTTCGTGAGCGCCACGGTGCGGATCACCTCGGCGAGAGCGCCTCCATCGGAGGGAGCGACCGCACCGTCCGCCCCTGCGACCGCACCGTCCAGCTTTCCGGCCCCTGCCGCATCAATGCTCGCCGCGCCCATCCCGAGAGTGTATGAGGCTGGCTTGGGAGATTCTTCAGGTTCCCTTTCGTGCGATGCGCTTTCCTGAGTGGAGATGAGTCGCGCGATCACCCGACGGCAGTTGTTGCGCTCCGCGGGAGTCGGAGCGGTCGGACTCAGCCTGAGCGGGGTTCTGGGCGAGATCGTCTCAGGCGCCCTCGCGCCGGCAAGCCCGGGCCCGCCCAGGCCACCGAAGTGGCGCACCCGACCGGATCTACGCATCCCGTCCCTGACGGTCACCCGTAGCGAGCAGGGAGTGTCGAGCGATCCGATCTTCATCGCGCCATACAACATCCCGGTCGGTCAGGTGGGCGCGGTGATCGTCGACAACGGCGGCGAGCCGATCTGGGAGAACCCGCTGGCGGGCAAGGTCACGACCAACTTCCGCGTGCAGCGCTATCGCGGTGAGCCCGTGCTGACGTGGTGGGAGGGAGTGATCGAATACGGCCACGGGGTGGGCGAATACGTGATCGCGGACTCCAGCTATCGCACCGTTCGCCGCGTGCAGGCGGCACGGGGGCTGCACGGTGATCTGCACGAGTTCGTGATCACACCGCGCGGCACCGCGCTGCTGACGAGCTACGTGATCACAGGCGCCGACCTGACCTCGGTCGGGGGCCCCCGCAAAGGCACGATCCAAGACGCGATCTTCCAGGAGATAGACCTCGCCAGCGGGGAGGTTCTGCTCGAGTGGCACAGCCTCGACCGCATCCCGCTCAAGGAGTCCTACGCGCTGGTCGAAGCCAAGAACTGGGACTTCTTTCACATCAACTCGGTCGACCTCGACGGCGACGGCAACCTGCTGGTCTCCGCGCGCAGCACTCACACGATCTACAAGATCGACCGTTCCGGAGCGATCGTGTGGCGCCTCGGCGGCAAGCACAGCGACTTCAGCATGGCGGTCGGAAGCAACTTCGCGTGGCAGCACGACGCTCGTCGTCAACCCGACGGAACCCTCACACTCTTCGACAATGGGGCCACGCCGGCGGTGGAGAAGCTCTCGCGCGGGTTGATCCTCGACGTGGACGAGCAGGCGATGAGCGCCACGCTGCTGCGTCAGTACACGCATCCGAAGATCCTCACGGGCAGCCAGGGCAGCATGCAGCTGCTGGCGAATGGGAACGTGTTCATCGGCTGGGGAGAAGTGCCGCGCGTGTCCGAGTTCGACCGCGCGGGCCGGCTGCTGTTCGACGCGGTGCTCGGCGACAAGTATCAGTCATACCGAGCGTTTCGCCTGCCCTGGAGCGGCCTTCCCGCGCAAGCTCCGGCGATCGCCGTGAGCCGAGAGGGCCGAGGCGAAATGAGCGCGTATGCGAGCTGGAACGGGGCTACAGGCGTCCGCACATGGCAACTGCTGGCGGGCCAACGAGCCGATGCGCTGAGGCCGGTGTCAAACACAAGCTCGCGCGGGTTTGAGAGCGCCCTGCACACCACCTCCGAAGGGCCTCTTTTCGCTGTGCAGGCGCTGGACTCCGAGGGTGGGGCACTCGGGCAGTCGAGGACCGTGAGCGTCCTCTAGGGAGAGACGCAGGACATCGGACTGTGGACACCCGCTTGAGGCGGACAGACGACATCGGGCAGTGAGCATGGCCGGAGGCGGACCCGACTCAGCAAGTTCGGCTCTCCCCCCTAGAGTGTCGGGAGATGGGGGACTCGCAAGAGAGCAATGGCGCGCAGGCGACCGCATTCGATGGCGAGCCCGCGATCTCGCTGCGCGGGGTGGTCAAGCGGTACGGCTCGATTGTGGCCGTGAACGGCCTCAACCTCGAGGTGCCGCCGGGCGTGTGCTTCGGGCTGCTCGGTCCCAACGGGGCGGGCAAGTCCACGACCATGCGGATGCTCACCGCGCAGACGCTCGCAGACGAAGGAGAACTGTCGGTGCTCGGCTACGAGCTACCGCGCGAATCAAAGCAGTCGCGGTTGGAGATGGGGGTGGTGCCACAGCTCGACAACCTCGACGTCGAGCTGACCTGCCGCCAGATCCTGACGGTGTATGCACGCCTGTATCGCGTGCCGCGGGGCGAGCGCCCGGCGGCGGTGGAACGAGCCCTTGAGATCGCGAATCTCGTGCCACGCGCGGACACGATCGTGCGCGATCTCTCGGGCGGGATGCGCAGGAGACTGCTGGTGGCGAGAGGATTGATCCATGGCCCGCGGCTGGTGCTGCTCGACGAGCCGACGGTGGGGCTCGACCCGCAGATACGTCAGGAGCTGTGGTCGCTGATCGACGAGCTGCGCTCGAACGGGGTGACGGCGTTGATGAGCACCCACTACATCGAGGAGGCCGAGCGGCTCGCGGACACGGTTGCCGTGATGAACCACGGGCAGATCGTCGCACAGGGCACGCCCGCGGAGCTCGTGAAGGCTCACGCGGGCGAGCAGGTGGTGGAGGTGTACGGGCCGCCAGAGCACCTGGCACAGGTGAGCGAGCTGGCGAACAGCAACGGGTGGTCGAGCCGTCGCAGCGGCCCGGCCGTCGCGATCATGCGCGCCGAGGAGCTCGACGGGATGGCCCCGGAGGGCGTGCGCCGTCCAGCCAACCTGGAGGACGCATTCGTGGCGCTAACAGGAGAGGAGATCGAGTGAGCGGACGCATGGAGTATGGGCATCGCGGAAAAGGACGTTTCGCGCGACGTGCGCGGAAGCGTGCGCGTGTGTGCGCTCCCGCGCACGCACACAGGGGGACGTCGTTTTGAGCACAACAGCACCACAGGAGCAGACGACCCCGCGCGAGCCGCGCCGCATCCGCCGGCTCGAACCGGCGGCACTCGCCGGAGTGATGAGCCGCGACGTGGCGATCTTCGGGCGCTATTGGAAGGCGACCACGTTCTCCTCGATCGTGCAGCCGACGATCTACCTGCTCGCGTTCGGGCTCGGGTTCGGGTCACTGGTGAAACACGTCGGGAGCGTTACGTACGTCCAGTACGTGGCCACGGGAGTCGTGGCCACGGCGGTGCTGTTCTCCTCGGCGTTCCCGGGAATGTTCAACACGTTCATCCGCTGGCAGTTCCAGCGCACCTACGACGCGATCCTGGCGGCGCCGGTGGACGTGGAGGAGCTGATCACCGCCGAGGTGCTGTGGATCTCGATCCGCGCCGGGGTGTACGGGCTCGCTCCGCTGCTCGTGGGGATCGCGTTTGGATTGCAACCAAACCCCGGGATGCTGCTGGTGCCATTCATCGGCTTCGTCACCGGCTTCGGCTTTGCTTCATTCGGCGTGACGGTGGCGGCGGTGGCCAAGACGATCGACAACTTCAACTACATAACGAGCGCGGTGCTGACGCCGCTGTTCCTCGTGGCCGGAACCTTCTTCCCGATCTCGACATTGCCTCCCGCACTGCGAACGCTCGCGCAGTTCAACCCGCTGTACCACTGCGTGCAGCTCGTCCGCGACGCCTCGCTCGGCCACCTGGGACCGGCCGACCTCACCCATGCGGCCGTCCTGATCGCGTTCGCGCTCTTGATGTGGCGGCTTGCGATCTGGCGACTTGGCAAGCGGCTGATCGACTGAGCGCCCTCGCAGCGTTTGAGAGTTAAAGATTCCCCCTATTTAGGGGACCGTGGCGCATGCGCCACGGTCAGCAGGGCCGCATGCGGCCCTGCTCCGGACGGCACATGTGCCGTCCGGGAACTGCTTCCAGGATCTCGCTAGTCTGACTGCTCTCGTGGCCTGCTCATGAGCGACTTCCTACGATGAACCCGCGTAGCGATCGAGATGCCGCCGCCTCTCCAGTGCTGAGCGCCTCTGAGCTCTCAGAAATAGCCGAGTTCGGAAGCGAGCGGCAACTCGTGGCCGGAAAGTTGCTCTTTCAGGCCGGAGAGGCAACCTACGACCTGTTCGTCGTGCTCGAGGGTGAGGTCGAGATTTTGCGATCCGACGAGGAGGACGAGACCGCTCTCCTCGTGTTTGGACCCGGCAGCTTCGTTGGCGGGCTGACCCTGTTGACCGGCCAGCGCCGCTTCCTCAACTGCCGTGCCACTCAAGCGGGTCGAGTCTTGGTGATCGCACAGCCCGAGTTCCGTCGCCTCATGAGCCAGCGGCCATGAGTTTGTGAGTCCCCCAGGCGGGTACTCTCCGCGCAGATGAAGGCGCCGACCGCACGGATGTTCGACGTGATCGTGATCGGTGCCGGTCCCGCCGGTGAGGTGTTGGCTGGGCGTCTCGCCGAACGTGGCAACGAGGTCGCCTTGATCGAGTCGCAGCTGGTGGGAGGCGAATGCGCCTTCTACGCCTGCATGCCCTCGAAGGCACTGTTGCGTCCAGCCGAGGCGCTGGCCGAGGTGCGCCGGGTTCCGGGCGCCGCCCAGGCCGTCACGGGCGAGCTTGACGTGGATGCGGTACTGCGACGCCGCGACGAGGTAATCCACGATCTGGACGACTCACAGCAACTTCCCTGGCTCGAAGACCACAAAATCACACTGATACGCGGGCATGGTCGCCTGGAGGGTGAGCGGCGCGTGCGCGTGGACGAGCAGACCTACGAGGCGCGGCAGGCGGTGGTCATCGCCGTGGGCAGCCACGCCGCGATGCCACCGATCCCAGGCCTGGCCGACGCCAAGCCTTGGACGAACCGAGAGGTTACGACCGCCCAAGACATACCGAGCCGCCTCGCGATACTCGGTGGGAGCGCGGTCGGAGTCGAGATGGCGCAGGCGTACAGCTCGCTTGGCGCGAAGGTCATGCTGATCGAGGCCGAGGAGCGTCTGCTGCCACGCGAGGAGCCCTTCGCGGGTGAAGAGCTGCGTGTTGCCCTGCTGAAACGTGGTGTGGAGATTCATCTGGGAGTCAAAGCGAAGGCCGTTCAGCGAGACGACGACGCTGTCACCGTCATGCTGGACAACGGCGAGCGCCTCGAAGCCGAGGAGATCCTCGTCGCGGTGGGGCGCCGTCCGCTGACCGACGATCTGGGCCTTGAGAGCGTTGGCTTGGAGCCGGGCAAGTCGATCGCGGTAGACGACACGCTGCGAGTGAAGGACATGCCATGGTTGTTTGCGATCGGCGACGTCAACGGACGCTCCCTGCTGACCCACATGGGCAAGTACCAGGCCCGTGTCGCATCGACTGTGATCGAAGGCGGAGAGGCCCGAGCGACCCGTGAAGCCTCAATCACGCCGCGGGTGGTGTTCACCGAGCCACAGGTGGCCGCGGTAGGCCTCACGCTGCAGGGAGCTCGAGAGCAGGGGATCAATGCTCACGCCTACGATGCGCCGAGCTCGAGCACCGCGGGCGCGAGTTTTCACGGGCACGACACACCTGGCACATCACGGTTGGTGTTCGATGAGGATCGCGGTGTGATCGTCGGTGCGACGTTCACAGGTACGGACGTCGCCGACTGGCTGCACGCCGCGACGATCGCGATCGCAGGCGTTGTCCCCGCCGAGCGCCTTTGGGAAGCTGTCCCCGCCTTTCCAACCCGGAGCGAGATCTGGCTCAAGCTGCTCGAAGCGCGTCAAGACGAGCTGGTGCACGATCCGCCGCCACCCTCGGTCGGCGCCAGTCCTCTTCCCGCTTAGCGCCGGCGCGCTAGATCTCGCTGGGTGTTTGGATTACGCAGCGCCCAACTCGGCTGTCGGCAAGGCACCTACAGTTCGCGTCGAATATGTGGATCGATGGTTCGCGTCGAATATGCGGATCGATGGACCAATGCTCGTCAGGGCCATAGCGGACACCGTGACCCTCTGGCATCAGCACTGCATCGGCAGGGGCTAGGACAGGGGGCCAAACAACGCCTGACACGCTGGAAGGGCAGCCAGAGGATGGGCAGCGTCGCCGGGGCAAGTCCTGAAAATATGCGGTGTTTCAGCCCGCCCGCGGTAGATCGTGCTGCTCGGAGCCGGCGCTCTCTCGGCCTTGGGCTTGGATCTCGAGATAAATCTCCGTTCGGTGTACCGAAACGTTCGAGGGTGCCTGGATACCGAGACGCACCTTTGTGCCATCGCTCGATAGGACCACGACCTTGATGTCGTCGCCGATCATGATGCTCTGTTTGTCCTTCCGCGTCAGAACGAGCATGAGCCTCAGTTCCCCGACTCGATCCAGCTCAGCCGGACTTCAAGTTTAAGGCGTACGCATCGGTCAGACCCTCGGCGCACAGACTTCCCCTTGCGATGTCATCTCTCGCACCAGCTTAGCGCTGGAATGACGATCTGGAGCCGAAACCCAGTTATCGTATAGAAGCGAACATGATCGAGCTGGTCAAGAGTCCTTCAACGCGGGTCCTCTCCAAAGGCCGTCCTGCCCTTTGGCTGGTTGTCTCGCTCGTGTTCGCGGGGCTCCTCTTCGCTGCTGGTGCCCAAGCGCAGGAGACGAACGCCCCCGACGGCGCCGCGGAGACGCCGGTAGGCGAAGCGGCAACGAAAAGCGGTACCCCTCCAGAGGAAGCTCCGTCCGTGGTCGAACAGGCGCCGCCTGTGGTTCAGGAGGCCCCTTCTGTGGTCGAACAAGCACCGCCTGTGGTTCAGGAAGCCCCCTCTGTGATCGAACAAGCACCGCCCGTCGTTCAAGAAGCCCCACCCGTGGTCGAACAAGCACCGCCTGTGGTTCAAGAAGCCCCCTCTGTGATCGAACAAGCACCGCCCGTCGTTCAAGAAGCCCCCTCCGCGATCGAACAA
>DATCDV010000030.1:0-187445 GCA_036510495.1 Solirubrobacteraceae bacterium | reverse complement strand
TAACCGGGCGTCCCTCCAACACATGCGCCTCGACCAGAATACCTCGCCATCTCCACAGAAGACCCCCATCACGTTGGTGTCTCCTATGTCCTGACACATGTGTCGCCTATCAGCTGAAACCACACACCACCCCTTCCGTTTCCCCGTTGGCAATGTTTCTTGATGGGGCCAGGCTGCATGAGGTCAAGAAGCGCAGCCCGGGTGTAGCAGCTAGTACGGGCCTGCAATCTTAAAGGTCTGGGGTGAGTGGGCCGATTGTGATTCTAGATGTCGGTACAACGCTCAGATTTGGGGGGTTATGAGATGCAAGTCCCGTCACCACCAGGCGGCGCAACGGGCCAGTGCGAGGAGGATCTGGCTCGCTTGGGCGAGAGACTTAAGACACGAACGAACGACGTGCTGAGTCTGACGGTTACGCGTACCGCGGGAGCGGAGCATCAGGTTGATGGGCTGGTGCAGGAGAGCTTCGAACGGATCAGCAGGAGCTCGACGATCGCTGTGGCTCGATGGATCTCGGGGGAGGGGATGGAGGTCGCGATCGAGGCCGGCAAAGAAACGTGGGAGATATTTGGCGAGCTGGCGGCCCATCGCGCGGCCTCTCTGGATGAGGTGACCTGGCGCTGCTTTTGGTGGCGCAACGTGATGGCGGAGATCCTGCAGGAGAGCGCCAGTGAATTGACGGTTTCGCCTGAGGCGCTGTCGCAGGCCCTGAACATCCTGCAGTTGAGCCTCGAGTTCAGCCTGTTGCGGATGTGTGAGTGCTTTGAGGTGGAGCGCCAGCGGACCGATGAAGAGCTCAGTCGGCGCGAGGAGGAGCTTAGCTTTCTGGCTACGCACGACGCGCTGACCGGCTTGCCCAACCGGACGCTGATCCGCGACCGCGTCGAGCAGATGCTTGCGCGCTCGGCGCGCAGTCAGAGGCCGGTGGCGGCACTGTTCATCGATCTGGACAATTTCAAGAGCATTAACGACACGCTCGGTCACGCTGTCGGGGACGAACTTCTGTGTGGTGTGACAGCGCGGCTGGGCGGGGTGATTCGCGACGCCGACGCGTTGGGGCGCCTTGGCGGGGACGAGTTCGTCGTGATCTCAGAAGAGCTCTCGATGGCGGTTGGCCCAGAGCTGATCGCCGAGCGGCTGCTCGACGCGCTCGAGCACCCGTTCAATCTCGGCGCGGACAAGGCGACCCGCGTGACCGTGACCGCGAGCGTGGGGATCGCGATCGGCGAGCAGATCTCGGCCGAGGACCTGTTGCGCGACGCGGACATCGCGATGTACCGCGCCAAGTGGGACGGTAAGAATCGCTACGTGGTGTTCGAGAGCGGTATGCAGGACACGATGCAGAATCGCATGGAAATGGAGATGGATCTGCGCGAAGCGCTCGAGAACGAGGAGTTCTTCCTCGCCTACCAGCCCACGATCGACCTGCGAGACATGAGTCCCACCGGTGTCGAGGCGCTGATCCGCTGGAGGCACCCTGCGCGGGGGGTCGTCCAACCCGACGATTTCATCCCATTGCTAGAGGAGACGGGGTTGATCACCGAGATCGGCAAGTGGGTTTTGGGGGAGGCGTGCGTACAGGGGGCGGCATGGCGCGCGGCCGGCTATGAGATTGGCATGGCGGTCAATGTCTCCGGACGCCAGCTCGATACAGACGAGATCATTGGCGACATAGAGCAGGCGCTGCTCGCAAGCGGTCTTGAGTCCACGGCACTGACGATCGAGATCACCGAGACCACGTTGATGCGCAATGCGGAGGAGACCGCTCGCCGGCTCGCGGCGATCAAGGATCTCGGCGTGCGCATAGCGATCGACGACTTTGGCACTGGATATTCCTCTCTTGCTCACCTGCAACGGTTCCCGGTCGACGCGTTGAAGATCGACCGGTCATTCATCGCGGGGCTCAAGCACAACCAGGAGGGCGAAACGCTGATTCGCACCCTCGTGCAGCTCGGCAAGGCCCTGTCGATCGAGACATTCGCCGAGGGCATCGAAGAGCAACGAGAGCTATCCCTGCTGCGAGATGAGGACTGCGATACAGGCCAGGGTTTCCTCTTTGCTCGTCCTCTGGACACCGCAGCCACCGAGACGTTCCTCAAGGACTGGGCTGGCGGCGCCGATCCCGTATTGGCAAAGGCTCCGCGTCCCATACCGGCCTTGGCTTCGACATCGCCGATCGCTCCGGTCTTGACGCCGGCGCCCCAGCAGGCGTGAGCGAACCTGCCAGGGTAGGTGGATCGAGAGCCCCGGAGGGCGGGCGCTCCTCTAGGAGGTTCTGGACCCCTCCGCCCCCGGTGCCACCACATAGACGATGTGGGCCCGGGCAATCGCCATGAATGAGTGCCGCTCGACCGGCCCGTCTTCGAGTGGTGTGAGGGTGACGTCGGTGAGCGTGAGGAAGTCGCGCTCGGAGGCGTTGAGCATGTCCGAGACGCGCGAGCGGTAGCCGTCGCGGGCGAGCATCAGGGAGCCTTCGATGCGATGGCGGGGAGTCTCCAGGCGAATGCGTTCGCGACGGTCTTCGCCGCCGGGAGGATCCTCGTCATAAAGGGGGTCGCTGGGAGTGGTGTCGGGCATCACTCCATTATGGGTGCTCTCACGGCGCGGCGATCGCGAACGCTACGTTCGAGGAGGGGGAGCTCGGCGAACGAGCGTCGTATGTGATGACCTCGAATTCACTCGCGGCGCAGTTGGTGGGTTGGGAGTCGAGCACGGCGAGGGCGACCGCTCCGCTCGTGCTGTAGCTCGACTCCCCGCTCACGATTGCGGGCTCGCCGGCGGGGTTGACGGAGGCGGCGGGGGCGAGGCAGTAGACGCCCGTAGAGACCCGGCGGATCGAGGCGAAGTTCGAGCTTTGGGCGACGATGAGCCCCTTGGCAGATGCTGTCGGTTCCACTTCGGCGGGGTTGACCACCGCGAACGCGCGCGCGGTGCCGGCGGGCCCGGAGGGACCGATCCCACCGGCGGCCCCAACCGCGCCGGTGGCACCAACCGCGCCGGTGGCACCTGTTTTCCCTGTTGCCCCCGTTTTACCCGCGGCGCCAGTTTTCCCGGTGGCGCCGGTCTTGCCCGTGTACCCACGCGGCCCGGCCGGTCCGGGTAGCCCTCGCAGCCCTCGGGGTCCGACCACCAGGCACTCACGCACGTTGCGTTTGGCGATGCGGGCGGTGAAGCATTTGGAGGAGGCGGGGTGGGCGGTGGGGATGATCGGGATGCCGGCGAGCGCGGGCACGGCGACGGTCATCGCTCCGAGCACGGCAGGGGTGGCGAGCAGTGTCAGGGTGCGGTGGCGCATGGTCTTAGGGCTCTCCCGTTTCGAGGTTCGAACGCGACGCAAAGGCTGTGGTGCAGATAACCGGTGGGACGCCGCGAAGGAGCGGTGCGATCAACCGACGCGCTCGGGCAAGCGTGCGGAGAGGCCCGCGCGCGCGGAGGCTACGGGGCCGACCGCGTCCCCCGCGGGGCGGTTGCGCTCATCGCGCACGATATAGAGCGGGCGGTGCTTGACCTCGTCGTAGATGCGCCCGACGTACTCGCCGATGACGCCAAGGGCGATCAGCTGGATGCCGCCGAGCAGCAGGATCGCGATTGTGAGGGTGGAGAAGCCAGGCAGGTAGGAGCCGGTGAAGTGCAGGGCGATGACGATCGGGATGGCGATGAAGGCGACGCTTGCGGAGAGCAGGCCGGCGTAGGTGGCGAGCTGCAGCGGGAGGTGCGAGAAGGAGGCGATCGCATCCAACGAGAAGCGGAGCATCTTGCGCAGCGTGTACTTGGTCTCGCCGGCGGTGCGCGCGTCACGCTCGTAGGGGACAGCGGTTTGGGTGAAGCCGACCCAGACGGTCATGCCGCGCAGGAAGCGCGAGCGCTCGGTCATCGAGAGCAGGGCGTCGAGTGCCCGGCGGTCGAGCAGGCGGAAGTCGCCCGAGTTGGGCTCTAGATCGACCTGGGCGAGCTTGTCAAAGAGCTTGTAGAACCAGGAGGCTGTGGCGAGCTTGAAGGCCGTCTCGCCTTCGCGTTGCTTGCGCACGGCGTAGACGACGTCGGAGCCGTGCTCCCACTGCTCGACCATGCGGGGAATCAGCTCGGGGGGGTCCTGCAGGTCGGCGTCGATCATCGCGACGACGTCGCCGGCGGCGTGCTCCAGGCCGGCTGTGAGGGCGGCCTGGTGGCCGAAGTTGCGCGAGAGATGGATGACGCGTACGCGGGGGTCGGCGGATGCGAGACGGTCGAGCAGCTCGGGGGTGGAGTCGGAGGAGCCATCGTTGACGAGCACGAGCTCGAAGGTGTAGTCGGCGACCGCGGCGCAAGCACGAGTGACGAACGCCTCGATGAGCTCCTCCTCGTTGTAGACGGGGGCAACGACGCTTAGCAGGGCTGGGACGCGCGCGGGAATGTCCGGCATGTTTCCTTCCGACGGGACGAAGCTGGTTAAGTAGTGGCCATGAGAAGAGTAGGGGACGGGGCCGCGCGAATCCTGAGAATGCCCTTGGTAATGCAGTTCGTGAAGTTCGGGATCGTGGGCGTGTCGAACACGCTGATCGCCTTTGCCGTGTACACGCTGCTGTTGAAGGTGTTCGGGGTGTGGTACGTGGCGGCGTCGGGCATCGGCTTCGCGGTGGGGGCGGTGAACGGCTTCCTGTGGAACCGCTCGTGGACGTTCAGAGATCATGTTGGCGACGCGTTGACGCCGGTGCGCTGGTTCGTGGTACAGAGCTGTGGCCTGCTGATCGACCTCGGGCTTGTGTACCTGTTCGTCGACGGGGCAGGACTCGACAAGCTGGTTGGTCAGGCGGTGACAACCGTGATCGTGACCGTGATCACCTTCTTCGTCAATCGGGCTTGGACGTTCAGGGGGCACGCGTCGGCGCTGGTCGAGACGATCGTGGACCCGTAGGCCTCGCGGGATCGGTTCGTCCTGGTGAGGGGGGGCTGTTTTTGGGAGACAATTTCGCTCGCCTCCGCAGACTGGTCCGCGTCGCCGGTCGCCGCGCCGGTGGGCCGAGGACGAGCCTTTTTTAGCGGAATACGGCGAGCAGGGACAGCCCGGCGGGGATCGAGCCACCGCGGCCGATGACCGCGGCCTCGAGGTTGAGCGGCTGGCGCAGCATCCAGTTGAGCGGCGCCGGGGGTACCCACAGGTCGAGGCTCGACTTGGTGGTGGATGGCTTGAAGCGCTCGAGCGCACGCAGCAGGATCGCGACGGGGAGTAGTAGCGAGTTGAAGTGGGCGGAGTTATCGAGGTACCAGCCGGCGCTTTGAGCGGCGGCGAGCAGCGTGCGGCGGTTGTAGCGGCGGTGATGGTGGTTGATCTCGTCGTGGCCGCTCCAGAGCCACTGGTAGGCGGGTACGGTTACGAGCAGCGCCCCGCCCGGCGCGGTGACGCGGCGCAGCTCGCGCAGAGCGCCAATGTCATCCTCGAGGTGCTCGATCACGTCGAGGCTGACCGTGAGGTCGAATGAGGCATCGTCGAAGGGCATGTCCATGACCGAGCCGGCGAGCACCTCTCCGGCATGGCGCTCGCGCGCCAGCTCGGCGCTCGTGTCGGACAGCTCGACGCCGGTGACGGTGCCGTGGTGGGCGAGATCGACCATATTGCGCCCGCTGCCGCAGCCGGCGTCGAGGATGCGCGTATGCGCGGGCAGGCCAAGGCGGGCGATCGCTCGCTCTAGGACGCGACGGCGGCCCTGGTACCACCAGTGGCGGTCCTCGGCGCGGTGCGTTTGCAACTCGTACTCCAGCTCCATCCATGGGCATCTTTCACGAACCAGCGGCGCCGCGCGGCGCGACCCCCCTTTTGAGACGGCTATCTTTGGTCCTGAGCTCTGGCGGCGGAGTGGACCACGAACAGGAGGCAGCGACGATGACGAGCAAGTGGAAGGTCCTATCCACGATGTCCGTCGTGCTGGCCGTGCTGGTTGTGGCGAGCGCGGCGCTGGCGGCCAACCAGGTCAAAGGCGGCTCCTACAAGGGAGGCCTCATGCCTTCGAGGGATGGGGTGGTCGTCAGCTTCAAGGTGTCCTCCAGCGGCAAGCAGGTGAGTGCGCTGAGCACCAGCAATGTGCCGCTCTACTGCAGCGGCGGCGGTCGGCCCACCCCGGTCCATTTCAAGAACGCGTCGATCTCGAGCAAAGGGACGTTCACAAGCTCCGGGCAATACGTCATACAGGAAGGTCCGAAGAAGGGTCAGGTCGGCTCGAAGCTGAAGATCACCGGCAAGTTCCTCAAAGGCAGGGCTGAGCAGGGGACGCTCACGACCACCTATGTCGGCTTCCCCAACTGCAGCGGGAAATCGTCGTACTCAAGTAAAGCCTGAGCCGTCGGTCAGCCTTCCACGCCGATCGGGAGCGTCGCCTGGGCTCGCTCGCTCTCGCGTTGCAGCGTGGTGAGGAATGCTTCGACGACGCGCCGGTCGAACTGCGAGCCCGCACAGCGCCGCAGCTCGGCGCGCGCCCGCGCATGGCCGATCGAGTCGCGGTAGGAGCGGTCGCTGGTCATCGCCTCGTAAGCGTCGGCCACCGCCACGATGCGAGCCTCCAAGGGCAGCGCGTCTCCCGAGACGCCTGAGGGATAGCCGAGGCCGTCGGGGCGCTCGTGGTGGGCGCCCACCCAGGCACGCACATCGGCGAGGCTCGAGTGTTCGAGGATCTGCACGCCGAGCTCGGGGTGGCGGCGGATGACGGCAAGCTCCTCGTCGGTGAGACGGCCGGGCTTGCGCAGGATACGGTCGGGGACGCCGACCTTGCCGATGTCGTGCAGCATGCCGGCGAGCCGCACGCGGCTGACGTGGCGCTCGGAGAGCCCGAGCTCGCGAGCCATCATCTCGGCGTAGCGCCCGACTGTCTCGGAGTGGCGGGCGCTGCCGCTGAAGCGCAGGTCAACCGCCTCGGCGAGGTCGAGCATCACCGTAAGGAAGCGCTCGCTTTCGATGTCTCCCGCGCCCGCGCTCTCCCGCACGAGCTCGCGCAGCAGTGGGCTATGGCGCACGGTGCGATTGCGGCCGCTGTCCTTGGCGGCGTAGAGGGCCTCGTCAGCGGCACGCAGCAGCGAAGCGGCGGTCTCGCCGTGCAGGGGATAGGTGGCGAGACCGAAGCTGATGGTGATGGGTACAGGATCCTCGGCGAACTCGTCGCGCAGCGCGCAGCGCAGGCGCTCGGCAAGCACGAAGGCGCCGTCCTGGCCACTGTCGGGCAGAATGAGCGCGAACTCCTCGCCACCCACGCGCGCCGCCGAATCGATCTGGCGCTTGCCTTCGGTGAGCAGTCGCGCGACACGCTGCAGGGCTGCGTCGCCCACCTGATGGCCGGAGCGGTCGTTGACCTCCTTGAAGCGATCGAGGTCGCCGACGAGGACGGTCATCTGTCCCTCGCCGCGGCGCGCGCGTTCAAGCTCGAGGTCGAGCAGCTCACGAAAGCCGCGCCTGTTGCACAGCCGCGTGAGAGGATCGGTGCGGGCGGCGTCGTACAGCCTCGAGATCAACAGCTCCACCCGCACGCGCATCGTCATGATCACGATGGCGGCCACCAGCAGAGTGCCCATCCCCACGATCCACCAGGCGGGAGCACCGCTCGACGGCGGTCGCGATGCGAGTAGCGCGCCATAGGCAAGCCCCACATAGACGATCTGCAAAACGGCCTGTCTGCGCGTGAGGAAATAGGAGGCGTAGAGAAATATCCACAGGTAGAAGAACACGAGTGGGCTGGGGCTCTCGCTGGAGAAATAGGCGACGCCCGTGATCAGCGTGCTGCCCCAGGCGAGTGCCAACGGCAGCGTCCAGGCGGGCAGCTTGTGGGCGCGCCACCGCAGCAGAGCCGCGATCACGTAGGCGTTCGCGACTATCGCGAGCAGCCCGAGATTGCTCTGGTGGGATGGGTGGGGCAGCACAACCGTGAGCGCGGCGAGCGTGGCGCCCGCCGCGAACAGGCCCGCGAGCACCTTGGCCACGAGGCTTGTCTGAAAGCTCGCGCCCGCGATGAAGCCGCCAAGTGCCCCCTCGGGCCCTTCCTCCCCCGAAGCTACCGTCATCTGGGAGATATCGGCGGTTCGATGGTGCTGCATGAGACCATTCGACTGAGGGACGCGGGCTCGGATTGAGGTAGTCGGTGTCGTCGCCGATACTCCATGAGACGATGAGTTGCATTCGAAGTGCGCGCGACGCCCGGCTTGGCCCATGAGTGAACTACCGATCGAAGATCGGTTGGCGCCGTCCGTGTTGCGACGCGCCCTTGGGGCGGGGCCGCTAGCGGTCTTCGCCTGCGCGCTGGTGCTCGTCTGCCAACCGACGCGGGCGGACACGGCACCGCCCGCCGGGCACGGCGTGCTCGCGCGACAGTCCTCGCTCGAGTCGGTCCCGCACGTACATGTCGGGTTGGTCCCGCACGTGCATGTCGGGTTGGTCCCGCACGTGCATGTCGAGTTGGTCTCGCCCGCGCGTGTCGCGTTGGTCCCACATACGCGTGGGGGGCGAGTTGCCTCGGACTCACAGGTGCAGACCTATCTGCAAATCGCCGAAGCGGGCGTGAAGCGCGCCGAGCACCTGTGGGGGAACCGGCATCTCGGCTGGTATGACAGCCGATTGGACGATGGCGAACGCTATCCGCTGGCCACCATCTGGGATGCCACGCCGCTGTTCGAAGCGCTGGACGCGATCGAGATCGCCGCGCCTTCGCCCGCCCACCGCGCCGCGGTGGAGGCGTTCGCCGCGGGCGCCGAGCGCTACTGGGACGCGACTCTGAAGCCCGATCCGGGATTCGCGCCATATCCCGGCGATCGCGGGAACACGGTCGCGTGGTTCGACGACAACGGCTGGTGGGGGCTTGCGTTTCTCGACGCGTACCGCGCCACGGGTGTGAGTCGCTACCTGCGCGAAGCGGAGCGTGCCTTTGCGTTCATCACGCGGGCGGGCTGGAACCAGAACGGGGGTGGGCTGTGGTGGAACACCGCCCACCCCTACGTAGCGGGCGAGCCGCTTGCCGCCGGGTCATTGCTGGGAGCGCAACTGCTGAAGCTCACCGGCAAGCCGTACTACCGCACGCAGGTGCTCAAGTTCCTGGACTGGGCCGAATCGGACTTTCTCACCGAAAGGCATTTGTACAAGCGCACCGAATCCGATCCGACTCCGACCCCCTACATCGAGGGCACGCTGGTGGAGACCCATCAGGTGCTCTGCGAAGTGGGCATCTCGCAAGCATGCGAACGTGCCGCTCAGCTTGCGGATGCCTCGGCGGAACGCTTCTCCAATCGTCTGAACATGGGCCCGCAGTTCGACACTATCTACTTGCACTGGATGCTCGCGTATGGTGCCAAGTCCGGTGAAACGCGCTGGCGGGCGCTTGCCGAAGAGATGGCAGCAGACGCCCAGGAGCATGCCCGGGACGCCCAAGGGCTGTACCTGGGCACGTGGGATGGCACTCCAATCACCCAGCACCAGGCTGTGCCGAACATGCTGCAAACCGACGCCGCCACGCTCGAGCTGTTCGCATGGCTCGCGGTGAGCCGTCAGGCGCTGGCGGCGAAGGTCGTCCCCACTCGCGTCGCCTCGCGCGCCAGCGCGGCGATGAAAGCTTCGACGACGCGGTCATCGAACTGGGTGCCGGCGCAGCGTCGTAGCTCGGCGAGTGCGGCGTCGTAGCCGATCGAGTCTCGGTAGGGCCGGTCGCTGGTCATCGCCTCGTAGGCGTCGGCGACCGCGACGATGTGGGCCTCCAGCGCAATGGCTCCGCCGGAGAGCCCAAGTGGGTAGCCGAGACCGTCGGGGCGCTCGTGGTGGGTGGCCACCCATTCGCGCACGTCGGAGAGGCTGACGTGCTCGATGATCTGCGCGCCGAGCGCGGGGTGGCGCTTGATCTGCGCGTACTCCTCCTCGGTGAGCGGGCCGGGCTTGTGCAAGATGCTGTTGGGGACGCCCGCCTTGCCGATGTCGTGCAGGATCCCGGCGAGCCTGATGCGACTGACGCGGCGCTCGGGAAGACCCAGCTCACGGGCCGTCATCTCGGCGTAGCGCCCTACGGTCTCGGAGTGGCGGGCGGAGCCGCTGAAGCGCAGATCGACGGCCTCGGCCAGGTCGAGCACGGCCATGACGAAGTGCTCGCCCTGGATGTCGCGTAGCTCGCTTGGCGTGCGCAGTTCATTTCGTAGCGCGGAGCTGTGACGCACTGTGCGGTTGCGCCCGCCCTCCTTGGCCGCATAGAGCGCCTGATCGGCGGCATGTATCAGCGATGCGGCGGTCTCTCCGTGCTCGGGGTAGACGGATAGGCCGAAGCTGATCGTCAGCGGAGTATGGTCGTTTGCGAACTCGTCGCGCAGAGCGCCGCGTAGGCGCTCGGCAAAGGCGAAGGTGCCATCGCGCGTGGTGTCGGGCACGATCAGCGCGAACTCCTCGCCTCCGACGCGCGCGGCGGCGTCGATCTGGCGCTTGCCGTCGCAGAGCAGCCTTGCCACGCGCTGAAGCGCGAGGTCGCCGACCTGATGGCCGCAGAGGTCATTAACGTCCTTGAAATCGTCGAGGTCGCCGACGAGCACTCCCATCGCGGTGCCGTGACGCCGGGCTCGTTCCAGCTCCAGGTCGAGCAGCTCGCGAAACCCGCGCCGGTTCGAGAGCTTCGTCAAGGGATCGGTGCGGGCGGCGTCGTAAAGGCGTGCGATCAGTAGCTCCACGCGAGCGCGCATCGCCATGATCACCATGGCGCCCACGAGCAATGTGCCCATGCCGACGAGCCACCACGTGGGGATGGCGCCGACTGGCGTCCTGGCTGCGAGGAGTGCGCCATAGGCCACGCCTACATAGACGATCTGGACGGCGGTTTGCCTGTGAGCAAAGAAATAGGAGGCGTAGAGGAACACCCACAGGTAGAAGAACACGAGCGGGCTCGGCGATTCGCCGGAGAAGTAGGCCACACCCGTGATGAGCGTGCTACCCCAGGCAAGCGCGGGTTGCAATGTCCAGGCGGGTAGCTTGGCGGCCTGGGTGTAGAGCGCCCCCGCTGTCAGGTAGGCGCTGAGGACGATCACGAACAGCCCCATTTGATTCGCGCGCGCAGGGTGGGGCAAGACCATCGTGAGCGCGGACAGGCTCGCGCCGGCGGCAAACAGCACAGCAAGCACCTTCGCCACGAGGCTCGCCTCCAAGCTCGCGCCGACGAACGATCCGCCCCAGATGTCGTCGCGCCCGTCCCCTTGTGAGAGTGCGGACATCACCTTCGGGTATCGACTGCTGGTGGCGTTCACTATGGGGTGGGAACTGTTCGCATTGTTGGAGACCGAGTGGACGTAGACAGCGTATGGTGAAGCTCGCCAATTCGCAACCGTACGACGATCCTGGTGCTCGGCACCGCCCAGTTCGTGATGGTGCTCGACAGCACCGTCATGAACGTGTCGATCTCTCAGGTGGTGGCAGACCTGCACACGACGGTGCCAGACGTGCAGCTGGCGATCACCGCGTACACGCTGGTAATGGCGGCGTTCATGCTCACGGGGGCCAAGCTCGGCGACATCTGGGGGCGGCGCAGAGCGTTCTCGATCGGGCTCGCGATCTACGGGCTCGGCTCGCTCACCACGGCGCTCAGCCCGAGCATCACGGTGCTGCTGATCGGGTGGTCTGGTATTGAGGGGATCGGCGCGGTGCTCGTGATCCCTGCGATCTTCGCGCTCACAGCCGTCAACTACAGCGGTCGCGAACGCGCGCTTGCCTACGGCCTGCTCGGGGGGATCGCGGGCGCGGGCGCTGCCGCGGGACCGCTGATCGGCGGGTTCGTTACGACAGCGCTCAGCTGGCGCGTGGTGTTTGGCGGGGAGGCGGTGGTGGTCCTGGTGCTGCTCACGCTGGTGCATCGCGTCGGCGAGCACGTCCCAGAGCGGCGCCCCACACTCGACCGTATTGGTGTGGTCCTGTCTGCGCTGGGCCTTGGATTGACGGTTTTCGCGATCCTCAAGATCAGCACGTGGGGCCTGTTCGTGCCGACGGGAGCGCTCACGATCGCAGGGACCCGGATAACCCCGTTCGGGCTGTCGGCGGTGCCGTTCTTGGTCTTCGCCGGATTGATCGTGCTCGGGGGGTTCTTCCGCTGGGAGGAGCGTGTGACCGCGGCGGGGCGTACGCCCCTGTTGCGCCCGGACCTGTTGAGGATCCCGCAGCTGCGCGCGGGCCTGTCGACGATCGTCTCCCAGTACCTGATCCTGGCCGGGACGTTCTTCGTGCTGCCGCTCTACCTGCAGCTGGTGCTGGGCAAGAACGCGCTCCAAACGGGGGTGAAGATCCTGCCGATCTCGATCACGATGATGGTGGCTGCGATGCTCGGCCCGCGCCTTGCCACCCGTACCTCGCCACGGCGGGTGGTGCAGATCGGGCTCGGGTTCCTGCTCGTGTCGGTCCTGGGACTGATGGCCAGCATCTCCCCGTCGCTTGCCTCCGTGCCATTCGCACTGTCGCTGGCGGGCTTCGGGGTGGGTATTGGCTTGTCGATCTCCCAGCTCGGCAATGTCGTCATGTCCTCGGTCGCGGAGTCCCGCTCCAGCGAGGCGGGCGGCGTGCAGGGGGCCTCGCAGAACCTCGGCCAGTCGCTCGGCACCGCTCTGATCGGGGCGGTGCTGCTGACGGGGCTCACCACCGGCTTTCATGACCGCGTGCTCGCCGATCCGGCCATCCCGGCTTCGCTGCAACAGCAGATCGTGAGCGGCACCGAGGAGGGCCTGCCGATGGTCTCCCAGGCGCAGTTCAAGAGCACCGTGGAGCAGGCGGGTGTGCCGGCCCCCCAGGCGCGGCAGCTAATCGGCTACTACAACGAATCCCAGATCGACGCGCTCAAGCGGGCGTTGCTGTTGGCAAGTGGCTTCGTGCTCGTCGGCTTGTGGTTCGCAAGGGCGCTTCCCGGCGAGGCGCTCGCGGATGAGGATGAGGATAAGGGGGTCGTTCCCGTGGTTCCCCCCGCTGCTGGTGAATCGGTCGCGTGAGCGACGTGTGCTTCGATTGTTGACGGACGGCTTGCTTGAGTGATGCGTGCTTCGATTGTTGACGGACGGCTTGCTTGAGTGACGTGTGCTTCGATTGTTGACGGACGGCTTGCCTGAGTGATGCGTGCTTCGATTGTTGACGGGACCCCTTGCCTAAGGGGTGCTTGCCTCTGCCCAACCTCTACCTGTGCCTGTGCCGCAGTCCCTGCGGCTGGCGATGCTGCCGATGTGCTGGGGACCCTCAAGCCGAGCGCTGTGCTCGCACGAATGTCAGTACGAGCGCGACCAGTCCGACGCCGAGCAGGACCCGTCCGAGCACGCCGTCGACAGCTGTCCAGGCGTTGCCCGCGAGCAGCCCGACGAGGATGAATCCCGTGGCCCAAAGCGCGCAGCCGATCGTGGTGAGCACGACGAAGCTCACCAGCGGCACGCGTCGCGTGCCGGCGGGCAGTGAGACGAACGTGCGCGCCAAGGGCAGCAGTCGAGCGATCAGGACGGCGCGCCGGCCGTAGCGGTCGATGAGCCCGCCCCAGCGGTCGATCGCGGCGCCGGCCACGGGCACGCCCTCTAGTAGCCCGGTAGCGCCGACTCCGTAGGCGAGCAGCGATCCCACGAGATTCCCGCCGGTGGCTGCCACGATGGCAAGCGGCAGACTCATCCAGCCGGCGTGGACGGCGAAGCCAGCGAACAGCAGAGTCACCTCGCTGGGAATCGGTATGCAGGCGCTCTCGGGCACCATCAGCAGGAACACCCCGAGCGCCCCGAACTGTTCGATCGCCTCGGTCATGGGGCTTACACAAGCAGACGCACGATCGCGGCAACGCCGACCACGACGATCAGTCCTCTCAGCGCCGCGGGAGGCAAGCGTCGTCCGTAGCGCGCGCCGATCTGGGCGCCGAGAATCGAGCTGCCCGCAATGATCGCCGCCGGTCCCCACTCGATGTGCGCGAACAGGATGAAGAAGACCCCCGCGACGCCGTTGACGAGGCCGGCGAGCACGTTCTTCAGCGCGTTGGTGCGGTGCATGTCCTGGGTGAGAGCTAGCCCGAGGATTCCCAGCAACAAGATCCCCTGGGCCGCGCCGAAATAGCCTCCGTAGACTCCGGTGGCATACAGCGCCAGCAGGAGAATGCGCCCTCGGTGGGCTGAGTGGACAGGACGCGCGGCGAGCGATCGGTTCAAGCGGGGCTGCAGGACGATGAGCACGAGTGCGAGCGCGATGAACACCGGCACGATCGCCTCGAACGCCGACGCCGGCAGCACCAGCAGCAATATGGCCCCGGTGATACCGCCGAGTACCGACGCGGTGCCGAGTCGGACAGCCTGCTCGCGCTGGCCGGCAAGCTCTCGCCTGTAGCCCACCGCGCCCGAGACCGATCCTGGAACCAGCCCGACGGTGTTCGACACGTTGGCCGTCACCGGCGCATAGCCAAAGGCAAGCAGCACCGGAAATGTGATCAGGGTGCCGCTTCCCACCACGGTATTGATCGTGCCAGCGGCGAGCCCGGCGGCGGCGATGGCGAGGATCTCCCAGATGCTCATGTGCCGCTAAGGCGGCGCGTCTTTCGCGTATCCACGGAAGTCATGCGCCGCTCACGCGGCGCGTCCTTCACGTACCGACAGATGGGGCGAAGGGCAGGTCCGACCCTGATCCGGTCTTTGACCTCTGTTCCCTTGAGATTGTTGCCGGCCGTCGAGCTCACCTTCAGCTCATGCTCACATAACCCGTCGCTTCGGTGGGGCTACGCACGTTGGCGGCGACCTTGTTTTCGTAGTTGCCCTCGATCGTGGCGATCTGGCCGTTTGGCAGTACACCCCTGACGATCCCCACGTGCTCGCCGCCGAATACGATCAGATCGCCGGGCTTGGGCACGACCCCAGGCCCGTTGGGCACGGCGCGGCCCGTGGACTGCGCCCATGACCAGATATCCGAGACGTCTCCGATGCCCTGGCCCTGTTGGCCCAGGGGCTCGCCCACTTGACGCGCGGCCCAGGATGCGAAGTAAGCGCACCAGGGCGCCCCGGGGATCGCTCCTTCGGTTGCGCCGCGGTACTGGGCGATAGCCGGTGATTCGTTGGAGCCGGGCGGTTGCTCACTCTGACCGATCTGGCTTTCGGCGATAGCCACGATGCGATTGCCGACCCCATCGCTGGACGTGGCGAGCGAGGAGCCGGCGACGCCGTCTGCATCCTGCAGTTGGCTTGGGTAGCTCAGGCCGGTTGTGCCGGATAGGCCGGAGGTGCCTGTGAGGCCGGGTGTCTCGGTCAGACCGGACGCGCCTGTGAGACCGGACGCGCCTGTGGGGCCAGGCATGCCCGTGAGGCCGGCCGCGCTGGAAAGACCGGCGGAGTCGTACGCTTCGGGGTCGCCGATAGCAGCCTGCGTGGCCGCGCTCTGATAGCCGCCGCTTGCCTGCGCGAGCGCAGCGGCAAAGGAGGATTCGCCACCTGCGGCTGACGCGCCGCTCGCAGACGGCGCTTCGGTGCCGCCCGTCAGAGCAGCGCTGGAGCTCAGGAGTACTGCGGGGTCCGCGAGGGCCTGTCTGATCGCGCTGACCTGGGCGAGTGTCGATTCGATGGACATCACCCATGTAGTCGGCAGCCAATCGCCGCTATTGAGCCCAGAAACAGGAAACGGGCGGCCGAAGCCGCCCGTTTCCACCACCGTTCCCTCGATGAAGCGGCGGTATGTGGCTGCGCCGGCCGTTGCGCGACCGTCGAAGCGTTATGACCCGTCCGAGCCGGCGTACGCGTGAGCGTGCGCCGATCAGATGAGCTTCGCTGCAGCGGTGGCGTCCTCTAGGCGCCACCGCTGAGGAAGATCTGTGACTACTGGAGCAGCTTCAGGACAGCCTGGGGCTGTGCGTTGGCTTGCGCCAGGACCGATATGCCGGCCTGCTCGAGAACCTGCAGCTTGGTGAAGTTCGTCATTTCCGCTGCCATGTTCACGTCGACGATGCCACTCTGGGCCGATGCGAGGTTCTGGCTGTAAGTTTCCAGGTTCGCCTCGGTGTACTGGATGCGATCCTGCACCGCGCCGAATTCACCGGCGAGCGCTGAGACCGTGTCGATTGCTTCGTCGATGCCCTTGATCGGTTCCGTGGCTGTGAGTTCGATCTTTTTTTCGATCGAAGTCTTCAGGTCGGCTGTTTTGACACCAATCACTTCTTTGTCGTTGGCGCCGACCTGGAAGGAGATCGTGGCCGCTTCACTGAGCAGGTTGATGCCATTGAACTGGGTCGTTTCACCGACTCGTTCAATCTCTGAGGTCAGCTGCGTGACCTCGGAGGTGATCGCTTCCTTGTCCGACGTAGACGTCGTGCCGTTGGCGTACTGCACCGCGAGCTCGCGGACGCGCTGAAGCATCTGCGAAACGTCGTTCAACGAACCCTGAGCTGTCTGCGCGAGCGAGACGGCGTCCTGGCTGTTCTGCGTGGCCTGATTGAGGCCGTTGACCTGACCCTCAAGCTTCTGGCTGATGGCGTAACCGGCGACATCGTCAGCCGCCGAGTTGATGCGCAGACCCGAGGACAGTCGCTGCATTGACTGCGAGAGCATGCTCTCGGTGCTGTTGAGGTTCCTGTTGGCGTCCATCGCCTCCAGGTTTGTGTTGATCGCTAGGGACATGCGTTCATCTCCTTGATGACGGTGTGTTGATCGGTCCCGAGCCGACTCCATGTCGGCTCTGTCGGGTTATCGCCCATAAACGGCGAAACTTGAGCGGCATTCCCTATCGCCTGGCCGATTCCCTCTAGACGCAAGATTTTCTGCACTCCCGCGCTCATACGCGGACGTCGATATGGGGGTGCTCATCGTCGTCAGCTTGCCCCTGTGGGGGCTGTGTGGAGCTCTGTTCGCGGCGCCTGCGCTCCTGGCGTTCTTTGGCCGCCTGCTCGCGCTCGCGCGCGATGCGCTCCACTCGCTCCACGGGCACCCTGCCGGTCCGGGCGATTGCCGGTGGCCCGGGGGCGATCGGATGGATCGGATCCACCGTCGGGCCCCGGCCTTAGGAGGCCGCTCTCGTGCGGGATTGCTCGAAGGATGCGGCGGGGGATTCGCTCTGCGCGGGCGCCGGCTGGGCGTCGCCCAGAAGCTGCTGCTCGCGGCCCTTGATCTCGATCATGATTAGGCGACGCCAGACGAACACGGCGCCACCCCACGCGACCACGTAGCACACGCTGCCGGCCACCAGTGCGCGCAGGCCGGTCTCGGCAAGGGTGCCGGTGGACAGCGACAGGTAACCAGCGATGAAGAAGCCGGCCAGAGCGCCCCAGCCCTTCGTCCGTGCCACCGCTCGAGCAGCGCGTGGGTGAGCCGCCACGCTCGGAGAGTCAGAGGACTCAGTGGTGTCCTTCTCAGACTTTGAGCCCTTGGCCTTCTTTCCCTTGGACTCCTTGCTCTTGGCCTGCTTGCCCGTAGACCCACTGCTCGGCGGCGTTGTGGCTGCATTACCTGCGCTCTCCGTCGCCGTGGGCGGAGCTGGCGTGGGATCGGTCGTAGCTTGCGCCGGCGGCGATTGGACCGGAGCTTGAACCTCAGTTGCCGTCGCGCTCATTGGCTTCCAGCATACGGCGCCGCTCGGCGCGTTCACTCGCGAATATGAAGCGAACCACACGTCTGCGATTCAGGTCGCTCATCTCGGTGAATGTGATGGCGCGTCGCCCCTGGACATCGCTGCGCACGACCCTACCCATCCCAATAATTGGCTCGCTGTCGGGGACGAGCGTCAGTCGAAACTCGATGTCCTCGCCGATCTCGAGTACGTCCGGCCCCGCGAGCAGCAACCCCCCGCCAGCGAGCTCGACGGCGTAGGTTTGAACGGGCCGGCGATCTCTGCCCACATAGACGAGCACCGGCCGGTTGGCCTTGAAGCGGACGAATTCCCGTTGCTGGCTCACTGCGCCAGTTTCGCGGCGAGCCCAGTTGGATCTATTCGACCGATGGTCCACCCGCCTGGACGAGCCCGCTTGAGCATGTACTCGGGGGCGAGGCTGAACTTGCAAGCGGCCTCAACCGCCACCCCTATCTGGTCGGTCTCCTCGGCGTGGGTCAGCGCGAGGGCATTCGCGCCCAGCGGACGGAGTGCCTGCAGCAGCTGTGTCGTTGCTACGGCGCCAAGCGTGGTGGGCAGCACGATCACCACCTGCTCCGGCCCCAGCTCACCCAGCAGGTGGGCGAGCTTGCGGACTGCCGTGCTGTCGCCCGGAGAGAGTGGGGGCGTGTCGATCACGAGCAGGCCTTCGCCGCGCGCCTTGCGCAGCGCTCGGGCGGCGCGCGAAGTGCCCACCGAGAGGGGCTTGCGGATCTGAGGGCTCAGCAGCATCTGCAGCTCTCCCTTGCGGGGTCCGTTTAGGAGCGTTGCGCAGCTGGCCGGAAGCGATGAGCTCTTGCGGTAGGCGCCGAGCAGGGCCGCACAACAACTTGTCTTGCCCGCGCCTCCGGGTCCCACGAGGACGATCACCCCTCCTTGCGTGGGGAGCGGTGCGGCGACGGGTATCCGCTGGGCCAAGGCGGATCGCACCGTTTGGGTGAGGCTTGCGCGCGGCGCCAGCGGGCGAACGTGGGCGGCGGCTGTGTCGAGCAACTCGCCAGCGAACTGCTCACTGACTCCCAGGGCGAGAAGTCCGCTCTGGATCTTGGCTTGCGCGCGCATCCGCGGAGCGGGCGCTTGTAGGTAGAGCGCGGAGCTGTGAGGGTCCGCGTCGACAGGCGAGCTCGAGCTCGCCGGGGTGGTGTGGACTGGGCCTGCGGATGTGGCCTGCTCGAGCATCCGGGCGAACGGATCGGATGGTTTTGTCGATCTCAGCTCGTGCGATGTGGCGCTGCTCGCCGGCTCAAGCCCCGGTTGGGGCCTTGGCCGCCGTGCGCCGGCTCGCGCGAGCGCGGCCAAGTCCTCTGTTACATAGCGACCATCTCGGCTGGGGCGGAGTGGTTCGCGCGTATAGAAGGGGGTACGGGTCGCTTGCTGCTCTGGCGATGCGCGATGCTCGGACCTTAGGTGCTCGAGCGAGGAGGGATGCTCCGGCGGCAATTGGTATGCGGGCGGCAAACGTTCACGCTCCACATGACCATGCTCTAGATAATCGGGCTCCAGATAGCCAGGCTCCAGCTGCTGTGGCGCCGATGGGTAATCCGCCGCGGAGCGAGGTGCCCGTGCCACGATCTCTTCGTCATAGACGTCGAGACGTGGCTCACCTGCCGTCGCGTCGAGCTCCACGAACGGACGCTGGAAGAATCCGGCTACGCCGCCCGTGAGGCCCTCGCGTTGGCGCACGATGATCGCGTCCGCGCCGAGCTCCTCCTGGATTCTGGGAAGGAGCTCCTCAATGGTGCGTCCGTGGTAGGTGCGGACTGAGCCGCCTGCCTCAGGCGTGGATGACTCCAATGGTCTCAACGTTGATTCCCGGTGCGATCTCGTTATAGGAGCAGACGGGAAGGTGGGGCTGAGCTTGGGCGATCAGCCTGCGCAGGTGACGGCGGATGCGCGCCGAGCAGAGCAACACCGGTCGCGCGCCGCGCCCTGTGGCGTGCTCCACCTGAGCACGCAGGGCACCCACGATCGCCTGCGCTCGTGGGGGATCCATGGCTAGGTACTCTCCGTCTGCCGTCTGGGTTATCGAGGTCGCAACCTCCTGCTCGATTGCGGGATCAAGGGTTATCGCTCGCAGGCGCAACTCCTCGTCCAAGTGGGGAGCCGTGATCGCCCGCCCGAGTGCCTGGCGGGCATACTCGGATAGTAGGTTCGTGTCTCGCGTTATTCGCGCCTTATCGCCGATCGCCTCTACGATCGTGCCCAGATCGCGGATCGGGACGCCCTCTGCGAGCAGCAGCTGCAGCACCCGTTGGATCTCCCCAAGTGAGAGCGTCTCGGGCACGATCTCCTCGACTACGGCCGCGTTGGTCTCCTTGAGCTTGTCGAGCAGCGCCCGCACGTCCTGGCGTGTGAGCAGCTCTGCGGCGTGCGAGCGGATCGTCTCGGTGAGGTGGGTGACGATCACCGACTCGGCATCGACCACCGTGTAGCCAAGCGCCTCGGCCTCGGCGCGTCCGGAGTCGTGCACCCACATCGCGGCCAATCCAAAGGCGGGCTCGCGCGTGGGAATGCCCTGCAGTGCCGCGCTCGCGTCCCCTGGATCCATCGCCAGGAGGTGCCCGGGCATGATCCGTCCGCGCGTCACCTCCGAGCCCCGTACCTTGAGCACGTACTCGTGCGATTCCATGCCGAGCTCGTCGTGGATGCGCACCGGGGGGATCACGAGCCCGAGATCTCCGGCGATCTGGCGGCGGATCATGCTCACGCGGCGCAGCAGGGAGCCGCCGTTGACGAGCGGCACGAGGCCGAAGCCGATCGCCAGCTCGAGCGCATCGACTCCGACCTCCGACAGCGGTTCCTGGGCACCCGCGGGCGCGGCGAGCTCGGCGGCCTTGGCCTTGGCTGCCGCCTCTGCCGCGTCGCGGGCCTCGGGCATACCGTTGCGCACAGCCCATCCCACCGCCCCGAAAATCGCGGCGATCAGCAGGAATGGCAGCTTTGGCAAGCCCGGGATCAGCGCGAACAGCCCAATCGCGCAGGCCGCCACCATCGGCGCTCTGCGCTGGCTGAGGATCTGGTTGGCGATGTCGCTGCCGAGGTCCCGGTCGGACGCGGCCCGGGTGACGATGATGCCGGTGGCAACTGAGATCAGGAGCGCTGGAATCTGTGCCGCGAGTCCGTCCCCGACGGTGAGTAGCGAGTACTGGTGGGTCGCTTCGCTGAAGCCGAGACCGCGCTGGAGCATGCCCACGACGATCCCGCCGACGAGGTTGATCGCGGTGATGATCAGCGCCGCCATGGCGTCCCCCTTGACGAACTTCGAAGCGCCGTCCATCGCGCCATAGAAGTCGGCCTCACGCGATATTTCCGAGCGCCGCGCGCGCGCCTGGTCGTCTGAGATCAGCCCGGCGTTCAGGTCGGCGTCGATCGCCATCTGCTTGCCGGGCATCGCATCGAGGGTGAAGCGGGCGCCGACCTCGGCCACCCGCCCGGCGCCATTGGTGACGACCACGAACTGGATCACCACGAGGATCAGAAAGATCACGAGCCCCACGACGACGTTGCCACCCACGACGAACGAACCGAACGCCTTGACGACGCTGCCGGCGTTGCCCGTCGTGAGGATCAGGCGCGTCACCGACACGTTGATCGCCAGGCGGAACATCGTGGTCAGCAGCAGCAGACTGGGGAAGGAGGCGAAGTCGAGCGCCTTGCCCAGATACATCGTGGCCACCACGATCGTGAGCGCCGCCGAGATGTTGAGTGTGATCAGCAGGTCGAGCAGCGCCGAGGGCAGCGGCACGACGAGCATCGTCACGACGCACACGACGGCGACCGCGGCGAGCAGGTCGGTGTGGCTCAGCAGCCGCTTCACGTTTGGACTGTTCACGATGCGAGCTTTCTACGGTCGGAGGGCTGGTTGGGGTCGCGCGAGACTCGCTCGAGGCTTGAGCGGTTCACGACGCCAGCTTCCGACGGCCGGCGAGTCGGTAGACGAAGGCGAGTACCTGGGCGACCGCCGCATACAGTTCCTGCGGGATCATCTGACCGATCTCGGTCGAGGAGTGAAGCGCCCGGGCAAGCGGCGGATCGGCGATGACCGGCACGTCGTTCTCTTCCGCCACGCGCTTGATCTGCGCGGCGATCAGGTCCTGGCCCTTGGCCACCACTTGGGGCGCCGTGTGGGAGCCGTCGTAGAGCAGGGCCACCGCGAAGTGCGTCGGATTGGTCACGACGACGTCCGCTTTGGGAACGGCGGCCATCATGCGCGCACGCGCGGCCAGCATTCGACGGCGGCGCTGCGCCGCTTTGACCTCGGCGGACACCCCATACTGCCGTGTCTCGTCCTTGACCTGCTGCTTGGTCATCTTCAACTGCTGCTCGTGGCGGTAGCGTCTCCAGATGTAGTCGAGCACCCCGATCGCCAGGTAGGCGAAGGCGGCGTGCTGGGCGATCGAGAGGGCGCGTTCTCCCAACATGACGCCCAGCGCGCCGGGTGGCATGCCGACCTTGGATGCCAGAGTGGTCAGTCCCGGCAGCAGCGCGAGGCCGGCCACGACACCCACCACGGCGACCTTGGCGATCGCCTTGAGCGCTTCGAAGATTGCGTTGGGCCCCACCAGGTTGCGAAACCCCGAGACGGGATTGATGCGGCGGAAGTCCGGCTTGAGCGCGTGGGCGGTGGGCCTGAAGCCGACCTGAGCCACCCCGCCGAGCACGCCGGCGAGCATGCACGTCGCGGCCACGGGCGCCACCGCTAGGACGATCGTCGACAGCGCGGAGTGCATCAAATCGCTGAGACCCGCGGCGCTCGTGGCACGGGCGGGATTGGCGATGTCGCCGAGCATTTCGCGAAATGTCGAGGCGCCAGAGTTGACGATTCTCGGGCCCATCACGCTGAGCGCGAGCAGGCCGGCGATCAGGACCAGGGAGCCGCCCAGGTCGGGGCTGCGTGCCACCTGTCCCTTCTCCCGCGCGCGCTTGCGGTGCTTGGGTGTGGCCTTCTCTGTGCGTTCCTCGCGCGGCATGTCTCATGCCACGTGCAGCGCGCCGAGGGCGGCGCCCACGCTCACCGACATTTGTTCGGAGATCCAGTTGGCCATGAACGGAAGCGACGCCCCAACCACGAGCAGTGCCACCGCCACCTTCACGGGGAAGCCGACCGCGAACACGTTCAGCTGGGGCACGACTCGCGAGACCACGCCGAAGGCCACGTCCGTTATCAGCAGCGCCACCAACACGGGCCCAGCGATCTCGAGCGCCGAGGCGAACACGCCGGAGAAGATCTGCTCGGCGCCGCCCACCAGCGAGGTGAGTTGCGGTCCCTTTGTGAGGGGAACGATTTCGAAGGTGCGCCCGAGTCCGCGCAGCGTCCAGGCGTCGCCGTTGATCACCAGGAAGATGAGCGTTCCCACCAGTGAGTAGAAGCGGGAGATGACGGCGCCGCTTTGCCCGTTCATCGGATTGATCAGCTCTCCGTAGGAAAAGCCCGAGACGACGTCGATGATCGCGCCGGCCGATTCGATCGCCGCCATCAGGATCGAGAGCGTGAAGGCAAAGCCGAACCCTACGAGCAGGCCCTCGACCACAAGCCCGGCCAGGACGAGCGGTTCGCTTGGCACATGCTGGCCCTGCAGCGCGATCGGGGTCAGCCCAATCGAGATGCCCACTGCGATGATCCCGCGCACGCGCGGCGGGATCAGCGACGAGGAGAACAACGGCGCGAGGATGAACAGTGGCGTCACCCGTGCGAGCACGAGGATGAAGCCGGCGAGCTGGTTGCCTGCGAGCTCGCGCAGCAGCTCATTCACGCGAGGCTCCGTATGCTGGACCATCGCTCAGCGGCTCGCTCGCAAGGGAACGCCTTACGGGGCGGGGAGGGCTGCGTGTTGCTTTGCTCACGAGCCGACCATCGTGGGGATGGCTGTGTAGAGCGCAGCCGTATAGGAGACGAGCTGGCCGAGCATCCACGGCCCGAGCAGGATGATGACGGCGGCCACGCCGATGATCTTTGGGATCAGCGTGAGACTCTGCTCCTGGATCTGGGTGACCGCCTGGAAGATGCTCACGGCCAGGCCGGCCACGAGCCCCACGAGCAGCAGCGGCCCAGCGATCTTCAACGAAAGGCTCATCGCCTGCGAGGCAAGATTGACGACGGTGTCCTGGTTCATAGCGAGGGTCGCACGGGTGGGATGGGCATGGGTGTGGGCATGGGCATGGCTCCTAGTGGAAGCTCTGGACGAGCGCCTTGATGACCAGATCCCAACCGTCCACCAGCACGAACAGCAGGATCTTGAATGGCAGCGAGATGAAGGTCGGCGGCAGCATGATCATCCCCATGCTCATCAAGGTCGCTGAGACGATCAGATCGATGATCAAGAACGGCAGGAAGATCAAGAAGCCGATCTGAAAGGCGGTCTTGAGCTCTGAGACGATGAACGCCGGAATCAGGACCTCGGTCGGGACTTCGGCGCGGGTGTGAGGCGTCTTTGCGTGGGCGAGGTTCACGAACAGCGAGATGTCCTCTGCGCGGGTCTGGCGGAACATGAATTCGCGCAGCGGTTCCTCGGCGCGCTTGATTGCCGTGGTGGTGCTGATCTTGTGGGCCATGAGTGGCGTGACCGCGTCCTTCTTGATCGCGCTGATGGTGGGCGCCATTACGAAGATCGTCAGGAACAGCGCTATCCCCACTAGCACCTGGTTGGGTGGCTCGGTTGTGGTGCCCACGGCGGAGCGGATGAAGCCGAGCACGATCAGGATGCGGCTGAAGCCGGTGACGGTAAAGAGGATTGCCGGCACGAGAGTCAGACCGCCGACGAGCAGCAGTATCTGGACTGCGTTGCTCGAATTGAGGTTCAACGACGCACCGTCAATTCGCGCAGACGCTCGATTAGGCTGGATGACACCGAGGGCATGTGCATCGGATCCGGCCGGTGCTCGCCGGATCCGAGCAGCATCGGACGGCGGCTGGTGCCAGGTGTTATCGAGGGGCTGGCAGCTCCCGGCGATATCGCGGGACTGGCGGTCTCAGGCGATATCGCAGGGCTGATGGCGCCTGGCGATATCGCGCTGCGAGCGGTCTGCGGCGGCGTTGCGGGCGCGAGCAGCCCTAGGCGGCGTCGGGGCCGCTCCGCTGGCTCCTCGGAGGACAGCAACCCTGCTTCGAACGCCTGCTGCTCGGTATAGCGGTGGATCGGCATGAGCCCGTGCTCGGCGCTGCCCAGCAGCAGGTAGTCGTTGCCCGCCTTGACCAGGTGCACCGAGCGCCCGGAGGTGAGCGTGAGCGCGGCGACGCTCGACAGGCCGGTTGCCGCCGTCTGTGGCTCACGCCCGGCCTTGACCTGGCGCAGGATCCATGAGAGCCCCCAGATAACCGCGATCACGATCGCCAGCCCGACGATCGTGCGTACGAGGCTCGCTCCTCCGGAGCTCGTGTGTGAGCTTGTGGTGGGAGAGCCGAGGTTTAGCGGCGTATTTTCGCCCGCGCCCTTCTTGGTGCTCGACGGAGTGAACGCGCAAGCGGGGCCGGCCCACGCGAGCAGGCAGCCACACAGCAACGCGGCCACCAGCGTGGCCGCACGGGAAGGGATCAGCTTAGTCATCGAGGGACGACTCCGAGGAAGAGTCGCCCCCGGTTATCGGCCTTGAGAGGCAGGTCTTGAGGACGGCGCGTCGAAGGGCCGGTTCAGGGACCCGGGTTGGGGCGTGCGGCCCGGACTACATGCTGGTCTTGGTGGGGTCTTGCCGGCTCCTCTGCGCGGGTCTGCGCTCAGACGAGCTCGGAGACCTGCACGCCCCAGCCGCCGTCGGCTGTGACGACGAGGCTGCCATTGGCGAAGCACAAGCCGTTGACGAACAGCTCGACCGGCGCCTCCGCCGACTGATCGAGCTCGACCACCGCGCCTGGAGCAAGCTCCACCGCTCCCCTGAGGGGTATGTGGGTTCGTCCGAGCTCCGCCCACACGCGCACGAAGATGTTGCGCAGGATCGCCCTGCCCTCTGGGCTGTCACGCGCGCCGTCCACATGGGCGCGTGCGCGATCAAGCTCCGCCCGGCCGAGCTTCGCGTAAGTATCGGCCCGGGTCGGGCTCTCGCTCGTCGATTGCAGCTTGATCGCGCGGCGCGTCCCCGATCGTCCAGGACGCCCGCGGCCCAGCAGCACTCCCTCGGCGAACAGCCACACACCGTCCTCGGCACGTCCTTGCAGTTGCGCGAGCGTGCCCGGGACGAGCTCGAGCATCTGCTCGATCGGCATCTGCGCTGAGCCGACCTCGGCGCGCAACAACACCTGGGCGCCACCGAGCCCGCGCCGCAGCGAGTCGGGGTCGCGCACGTCGCCCGCCAGCGGCGGTCCGGCTCCTCCACGGATGCTCTCGGCGACGGGCTCGACCGCCGCCCACGGAATCAGCAACGACATTGCCGAGGTCTGACCGTCGATCCGGCTTGTGAGCGTTACCGAGAAAGTGGGCTCGCCCACGGGGGCAAAGACGCCCGCGTCGGCCTCCAGATCGACCTCGCCGCACGTGAGCTCCGGGCCGCCGAGCTCGCCCCATGCGGCCGAGAGCTCCGCGACGATTCCGTCGAACAGACCTCGTGCGAGCACCCAGTCGATGTCCGTCAGATGACGCTCGGGGGGCGCCTGTGCCGCCTGGCCGCCGAGCAGACATTCAAGGGATTGCAGTAGCAGCGGCTGCTCGACGCTGAGCAGCATGTGACGCTCGATCGCCTTCGCCTCGACCGCGATCGCCACCGCGTCCGCAGCCAAGCGTGCCTTGGCCGCCGCCCACGTGTGCTGGTTGAGTACCGCCACGCTGACCTCGACGTCGACCGACAGCTCAGTCGCGAGGCGACCGGAAAGAGCTTCGCAGAATTGCTCGACGGCGCCCGCGATCCGACGCCTGATCTCGGTCGTGAACTTGGTGGGCTGGGAGAAATCGAGCGTCCGTATGCGCTCGCCTTCCGGGCTGTCCTGGTTTGCCTCGAGCTGGGCCTCGGCCTTGGAGGCGGCGGTGCGATCCTTTGCGCTAGGCGCCTCTGCCTTCGTGCCGGATGCCCCAGTCTTTGCGCTGGGTGTCCCAGTCTTGGTGGCAGACGGGCGCTTCTTGGAGCTCGGCGGCTCGTCCTTGGAGGCGCCGGCGCGACTCTTCGGGCTCAACGGTCCTCCCCTGTCAGCTGTTGCTCACCACGGCCTCGACCGCAGCCTGCTTGCCCGGTCCCGGGGAGCAGGCGATCTGATTGCCCTCGAGGATCTCGGTGACGCGCAGACCGTATCGCTCGTCCATGACGATCACCTCGCCGCGCGCGATCGCGGTGCCATTGACCAGGAGATCCGCGGCCTCGCCTGCTTGGCGCTCGAGCGCCACGATCGAGCCCACGCGCAGGTCCAGGGTCTCCCCGACAGTCATGTGCGTACGGCCGATCTCCACACTCAGCTCCATCGGTATGTCGCTGAGGCGGCTCAGGTCCGGATCGGACTGAGAAGGCCCGTCTGGTCGGGCAGTCTGATCGAACTGCTCGTACTCGATTGCCTCAGCCACTTTTCCTCCTATTGAACGGTGAAATCCGGAAAGAGCACTTCTTCGACCTTGTCGTCTGTCTTTTGCTGGATCGTGTGCAGGATTTGATGCTTGATCGCGCTCCGGCCCTTGGTGCTGATGAGCGTTTCGCCGCTCTGGCCGGTCACGGCGTTGGTCACGATTTCGCGCACGATCGCTTCCTCGGGGAGAGTACCGGGCCCACTTTCGGAACTCGCCGCGGCGCCGGCGGTGGCGCCGTCGCTCTGCCCGGGCGCCAGCTCGAGCGCCACGCTGACCTTGGCGTAGCGGCCGTCGCTCAGGTTCAGCAGGAACGGTTGGGGCATCACGTAGATGGTCCCCTTGACCTTCTCCTTGATCACGGGCTTGGCCTTGGTCATCGTGTAGCCGCCGAACAGCAATATCGGGACGATCAGGGCGAGCAGGATCTTCTTGTTTTTGAGCATGGTCGTTTTCCTATGGTTCGCGGCCGGTGGGGCTTTCGCCTTCTCCGCCGTAGATCCGGCGCAGGACGATCTCCACGCGCCGGTTTCGAGCGCGACCGGCGGCGGTCGCGTCGCTGGCCACCGGCTGCTGGTCGGCGTTGCCGCTCGCCGTCAGTCTGTGCGAGGCGACTGCGTGTTCGACGAGGAATTCCACGACGGCGCTGGCGCGCGCGGTGGAGAGCTCCCAGTTGCTCGCGAACTGGCCGGTGTGGATGGGGACATTGTCGGTGTTGCCTTCGACGCTGATCGGATGGGTTTCGTCGATGTTGAGCAGCTGGCCGATCTCCCCCAAGAGTGCGTAGGACCGACCATCAAGCGTCGCTTGACCTGATGGGAACAGGAGGTCGTCGGTGAGCACCTTGATGACCAGGCCGCGCTGTTCGATTGACGTCTGCACGCTCGAGCTGAAGCCGTGCGACTTGGCGTAGGCGTCCAGCTCGTGCTTGATCTGGGCGAACTCGCTGTTCTCGCGCTGGGCGGGGGTTGCCTGCTGACCCACCACGGAATTCGCGGCGCCGTGCGTGGTGCTGTTCTGCAGCCTGCTCGATCCTTGCGAGGTGACCGGCTCGATCGCCTGCAATTCAAATGTGGCGGGGACCTGGCTGGCGTTGGCAGTAGAGCCCTGCTGCGCGATCGCCTTGCCGCCGGGCAGGATGTTGCCTGAGAAGGCGGCCTTCAGCGATTGCTGCAGCGTCTGATACTTGGAGATGTTGACCGAGGAGATCGAGAACAGGACCATGAATAGCGCCATCAGCAGCGTGATCATGTCCGCATAGGTCAACAGCCAGCGCTCCTCGCTCTCCTCGCTGTGAGCCCCACCTCGATGGCGCCCGCGCCTGCGAGCCATCTTTAGGCTGCCTTGGACTCGACGCCCAGCTGCGCGACGGACTGCTGGGCGTCGTCGGAGCGCTCGGCGGGCGGCACGTAGGACATCAGCTTCTCAGAGACAAGGCGGGGGTTGTCGCCCGCTTGGATCGAGAGGATCCCCTCGACGGTCATCATGCGCAGCTCGACCTCTTCGGCGGAGATCGCCTTCAGGCGGTTTGCGATTGGCAGGAAGATCACGTTCGCCGAGCCCACCCCCATCAGCGTGGCGATGAAGGCCGCGGAGATCGACGGCCCGAGCGTGGAGGGTGCCGCCAGGTTCTGAAGGACGTGCACCAAGCCCAGGACCGTGCCGATGATTCCCATCGTCGGCGCGAAGCCGCCGGCCTTCTCGAAGGGCGAGGCCCCTACGGCGTGGCGGGCGGCCATGCCGTCCACCTCGGCCTCCAGGATCGTGTGCACCATCTCCGGGTCGGTGCCGTCGACGACCAGCTGCAGGGCGTTGCGGGTAAACATGTCGTCGATCTCGGAGAGTTGAGCGTCGAGGGCGAGCAGGCCTTCGCGGCGGGCTTGGTCGGCCAGGCCTACGAGCTGATCGAGCCGTCCGCGCATTTCGGGAGGTTCGGCCGAGATCACGAGCTTGTACAGGCTGGGCACGCGCTTCATCGCCTCCATACCGGTGCTTGCGAGCGTGACCCCCGCAGTGCCGCCGATGATGATCATGAGCGCGGGGATGTTTATGAAGGAAGCGGGACTCGTCCCGTCCATCATCGAACTCAGCAAGAGCGCGCCAAAGGCCGCGCCAATCCCAATGGCCGTTGAAGCTTTCATTGCTCACCTCATCGGCTGTGCGGAAAAATCCTTGACAGCTGGATGAACAACCTCCGCGGGGCTGGCGCTAAGTGCGCCGAGCCTCTTGAGTCGCGATTTCACCAGTCGGTACAGTCCACCGCGCGGGCGCCGCGACCGGGACAGGTTCTAAGCCGGATCGTCCTCGACCGCGGACAGGCGGCCAGCGTCGCGACTACCGGAATGTGGCCCGGCCTGACGTGGTGCTCGACGGTTCCTGAGCGCCTCGCTGAGCACGTCCGCACGGTATGCGTGCAGGGCGGAGGCCACCTCCTCCGGTGTCTCGGCTACCACGACCTTCGCGCCGGTTGCGAGCGTGATGACGGTGTCGGGGGTCGATTCGACAGTTACGACCATGTCCGGATTAAGTTGGAACGGCTCGTCGCTGTGGCCGAGCCGGTTCAGCGTGATCATTGCTCACACTCCCTTACGTTTAGGCTTACGGCCCGTGTCAGATACAGGCAAAATAGCGATGGAACGGGATGGCGTTCAGGCCATCCCGTTCCATGCTCCTCGGAGTTGTCCTCTCTACTTCGACCTCCTTGCTCGTTCCCTAAAAGTGAGTTATTGGACCATCGTGACCAGGGTCCCCAGCATTTCGTTGGCTGTGGAGATCACACGCGAGTTGGCCTGATAGCCACGCTCGGCGGTGATCATGTTGGTCATCTCGGTCGCCAGATCGACATTGGACATCTCGAGCTCGCCGCCGATCGTGGAGCCGAAGCCCGGAGTGTCGGGGGTGCCCACAATTGGGGCACCGGAGTTGGCGGTCTGACCCCACAACGAGCCTCCGATACGTTCCAGACCGGCTTCGTTGGGGAACGTCGCGAGTGAGATGTAGCCGGCGGTAACCCGCTGCTGATAGGTCTTCGATTCGGGATTCTCATCGGTGTAGGCGACCGAGCCGTCCGGGCCGATCGACACGTTGCTGGAGCCCGGCGGGACCCTGATGTAGCTTTCTTCCTTGCCCGCCGTGTAGGTCGTGCCGGCTTCGGCTTCGGTGGCCACGGCGTTGCGCCCGATCACGTATTCGCCTGATTCGGTGGTCACGAACCCCTGGGAGTTGGTCGTGAGATCGCCGGCGCGGGTGTAGTCGACTTTTGCCGGGATGCCGGTCGTATACGGTTCCTTGGCCGGGGGTGTGCCGGCGCCGACGCGCAGGAATCCGCTGCCCTCGATTGCTATGTCCAGGGGGTTATTTGTGGTTTGAAAGGAACCCTCCGTCATTTCGTTGCGGGTCGCGCTTACTTGCACGCCGAGCCCGATCTGCACCGGGTTTGAGCCGCCGTTGGTAGCTGTTGGACCGGAGGCTCCACGCATCACCTGGGTGAGCGATTCGGCGAACGTGACACTCGAGGCCTTGTAGCCCACGGTGTTGACGTTCGCTAGGTCGTTCGCGGTCTCGTTCAGCAACGCCTGGTTCGCGTCTAGGCCGCTGATAGCGGCGTACATTCCAGTCATCATCGTGACTGCCCTTCCTTTCGCGGCCTCCTCGGTGAGGTCCAGCCGTTGTTGTGTGGCCGTCCCGCTCGCGCGGTCACGGCTGTGTCGATTGTGCTGCCGTGCCGTCCCCGCTCACGCGATCGCGGCACTGTCGATTCATCCTCTGTAGTCGCCCCCTCGCCCTGTCACGACACGGGCGGTCTCCTCTCCAGCCGTCGTGCTCACGCGATGACGGCGCTGTCGATGTTGGTGAACACGTTGTCTTTCATGTGCTCTGATCCCACGGCTGTTATGACCGTGCGGTTGCTGACGGACACCACGAAAGCGGTGCTGTCGACAAGAACCAGGGAGTCGCGTGAGCCCTTGCTCGCGGCGCGCCCCACTCCCTCTGAGAGTCGCCCGAGCGTCGTCGCGTCGAGCTCGATGCCGCGACGCTGCACGCGGGCAAGCGCGTGGCGGGAGAACTGCAGCGGCTCGGAACCGCCCGCTTGCTTGAGCGCGTCGGCAAAGGACTGAGTACCAGGAGGCCCCTCGGATGGTGTGCGCGCGCCTCCGGCCGGCCTGCCCGCGCCCGTCCCACCCGCTGGCGCGGTCGGAGGGGTGGGTGGGGCACCCAATCCTCCGGGCGGGATAAGCGCGGGGTTTGAGATCTGGCTCAATTGACTTCGGTGACGCTCGAGACCTTCACGCCCGGGACGCCTTCAACCGTGAGGGTCGGTCCCGAGGTGCCGGATTGGACGCTTTCGACCTTCCCGCTCGCCGTGGTGCCAGTTGAGGGATCGCCGTAGGTGACGTTGTGGCCGATCAGTTGCACGGCGCTTGAGAGCTCGCTGGCGGTAGCGAGGTTGGTCGTCTGCTCCAGCTGGGTGAACTGAGCGAGCTCGGTTACGTATTCGTTGCCGTTGCTCGGTTCCAGGGGGTTCTGGGCCTGGAGCTGGGCGATCATCAGCTTCAGGAAGTCGTTCTGGCCGAGAACGCTGTTTGGATTTTCGGGGCTCGCTCCAGAGGCGGAGCCTGTTGAGGGGCTGCTCGCCGCGGCGGCTTGTGCGGTGGGGATTGTGGTCATAGCGGTAGGTCCTTTCGTTGGTTCACGCCAGCACGTCGACGATCTCGCCCAGCGGGGCGCCGGCCGGCCGACTCGTGTCATCGAGCCCGTCGAGCGCTTCGCTCTCTTCGGAGGTGGTTCGTGCGGGGGAGACGCTTGACTCCCCGGTCTGCCCGGGGGAGCGCTCTTCGCGACTCTGAGCTTGGGAGTGGCTAAAGGAGCCGATGTCCAGCCGCAGCAGCGATAGGCCCATGGAGTTGAGCGACTGGCGCAGCTCCGAGCGTCCTTGCGCGAGCGCCTGTGCGCCGGCGGGGGTGTCGGCGCTCACGCGCGCCCGTAGTCCTTCGCTCGTTTGGCTGAGCCGGATGCTTATGTGGCCGAGGTCTTCCGGCTGCAAGTCGATTCGCGCCCGTGCGATTCCCTGGCGGCTCGCGATCTCGATAGTGGCGCCGATAGCGTCGATCATCTCCTGCATGGGCACGCTCGTGCCGGAGAGCAGACTCGCTTCGGGGCCTGCCGGCGAGGCGGCGGCTGTGGCTGTCGCCAGGTCCGTCGCCCCCTGCATGGTCGTGTCTGCTTCGTCCGCGAGCATCGACCCGAGCGCGCTGGACGTACTGGCGAGGGCTGCCCCGACGTGCGTGTCCGGGGAGTCCGCGCCATGAACTCGGCCGGGAGGCGCCGAGGAGGACGAAGTGGACACGTCATTGACCGTAGGGACGGGACGCGTGGCGCTGGTGCCGAGTGACATGGGGCCAAGACGGGTGGCGCTCTGGATCGTTGTCGCGGAGGGTCCGGTCGCGCTTTGGAGTGAGAGCTCACTAACCGCGTCCGGGGGCGATGTGGACGCGACGGTTGCGCTCTGGCGAGGAGCCGGGACAGTTGCCGCCATCGAGCTGGGAGAGCCTGCGAGCGCCGCATTGCTGGAAGCCGCGTCAGCCTGGGCGGCGCGAGCGCCGGCCAGGACCGCGGCGCTGGATTGGCCGGAATCTTGTGAGACAGCCTCGGGTGTCACCGCTGGCGAGGCTGGTGTGATCACAGAGGCGGCCGCATGTGGTGGGGCCGGGTTCACACTGGGCGTGGGCGCGGCAGTGAGCGGAGAGCTTGAAAAGGGGGCGGGTGTAGAGGGAGATGTCGGTGCATCGTCGATGGCGGGAGCGGACCCCGGCGCGGTGGCGGAGGCGAGCGCACTGGCATGTGCGATCGGCGATGGGAGTTCGGAGGCGGATGCAAGGACGGAGGCAGATCCGGATGCAGGCACAGGGGGGGACGCGGATGCGGGGACGGAGGCAGATGCGGACGCAGGCACAGAGGCAGACGCGGATGCAGGGACGGAGGCAGATGCGCACGCAAGGACAGTGGAGGCGAGCGCACCGGTATGTGCGGGCGGAGAGGCGAGGCCGGAGGCAAGGGGGGGTGCAGAGGCAGACGAGCCCGCGGGTGTACTCGCCTCAGCGGCGGCCTCGCCATCGAGCGTTGTCGCGCCAGATCTCACATTGAGAGCGCTAGTCCAGGCGCGGGCCGTGCTGATCACAGACGTCTGTGCCACCACCGAAGGACTGGCGGCTTCGTTCCCTAGCGCGTATTGCGGCAGTGGGGTGAGCTGACCGCTGGCGGAGGCCGAATCGGTCTCCGCCGTGGTTGGCGCAGCCTCCGCTTCGCCTTCTCGCTGACCGCGGTGTGCGTGAGGCGTCGCGCCACGACTCGCCCGCGGGCTGTGCTGTTGTTGGCCTTCCGCAGTGGCGGTCCGGGCCCAGTGTTCGGCGAGTGCGCTCTTGAAGGGCGCATCGGGTGGAGCCCCCGGTGGGGCCCCCCGCGGAGATCCGGGTGGAGCCGGGCCGCTGGACGAGGTATCGGGGGGCGGTGGCGCGAGCGGCGGCAGGGCGGTCATGTCAGTTCCCCCACACTGCTCGGGGCAGGGTGCGCCTGGCGGTAGGTTTCGGCATAGCCGAGCACTTTGGAGACGTAGCTCTGGGTTTCCGCGTATGGCGGTATGCCACCGTACTGCTGGACGGCTCCCGGGCCCGCGTTGTAGGCGGCCAGCGCGTCTTCGGTGTTGCCACCGAACTGGCCCATCAGCTGGCTGAGGTAGCGCGCACCGCCTTCGATCGATTCAGCTGGGTTGAGCGGATTGGCGACGCCCATCGATGCGGCGGTACCTGGCATGAGCTGTGTCAGACCGCTCGCACCCGCGCTGCTTTGGGCACTGGGATCGAAACCGGACTCCTGTTGGATCAATCCGTGCAGGACCGCGGGGTCCACGCCATAACGCTCGGCTGCTTGTTCGATCACGGGGTCGTATTCGCTGGACCCGGCGCCGGCACCTGCCGCGCTTTCGCTCTGGGCTCCAACTGGCGAGGGGGAGTCCGCGGTCGTGGCTGCCTGCAATGCCGCGGCGAAGTCTCCAGCCGGCGCCTGTGAGGGGGCTCCCATTGAGACGGTGGTTGGCGTGGTCCCGGGGGCGACGCCTGAGACGCTCACTTGGCGGGCTTGTTCGATCAAGGCCTGCAGTTGACGCACACGCTGCGCTACGGCGAGCTCGCCTTCGGGTACGCCGGTGGAGGCGGCGATCGCTTCGGTGCTCACGTCGCGCTCCGACCGAAGCGTACGGTGGCGATCTCGTCGAGCGCGGTGCGCTCGCGGCTGGCGGCCTCGCGCTCGTGCTCGCCGCGGTGGCGCTCTCGGAGGCGATTGAGCATCTCGTGCTCGATGGCCGCGGTGGCGAGCTTGGCGTCGCCCTCGGCGACCTGTGCGTCGCGTTGCTGGAGCTCTTGGATGTGGGCTCCGCGCTGGGCCTCGACGCGCTCGAGGAAGGCCTGGCGGCCGAGCAGTTCGGTGGCGCCCAGCGTGTGGGCGTCAGTGGTGTGGGCTCGGTGTTCGATGTGCGCCTGCTCCAGATGGGCTTCGGTGGCGCGCAGATCTGCCTCTGTGCTCGAACGCAGCGAGATCGCCCGCGCGAGCTCCTGCTGGGCGAGCTGCTCGGTGCGCTCGCGTACCGCACGGACGCGCTCGAGCCTGAAGCGAAAAACGGGTCCGTTCACGATCTGGTTATCGGATGGCTAGCGCACTTCTTTAGGACATATCTCGCTGGACGTCAGCCAGTGAGCCATCGCTCGACCCAGAGGCTCGGCCTCGTGCGTCCGCCTCGGCTCGCGGTTGGACGCGTGTCAGATGCTCAGTTCGAGCGCTGGTATGGCGGGTGCCTCGGTGTCGCCAAGCGCTGGAAGCGCAGTGCGTTCGTCAAATTGCTCGGGCGGTACCTCCTCGGCGTCGGCGATGTCCCCCTCAGAGGGCTCGGCGTCGCCCGCGAGCGAGGCGGCGAGCTCGAGCAGTCGCGCGTCGGCGTCCTCGGGCAGGCTGCGCGCGTCCACGGGCTGGCGCAGGAAGTCCTCGATGCGGGCGCGATGTGAGAGCGCGGTGTCGAGCGCGGCATCGCTGCCCGGCTGGTAGGCGCCGATCGCGACGAGATCTTCCTTCTCGTGCAGCACCGCAAGCGCGGCGCGCAGACGCTGACCGGCGCTTGAGACTTGTGGCGAGACGATCTCCCCCACTAGGCGCGAGACGCTTTGAAGCACGTCGATGGCGGGGTAGTGGCCAGCGTGGGCGAGGGAGCGGGTGAGCACGACGTGGCCGTCGAGGATCGAGCGCACCGAGTCGGCGATCGGCTCGTTCATGTCGTCGCCGTCGACCAGGACTGTGTACAGGCCCGTTATCGATCCGCTCGTGCTGGTGCCGGCCCGCTCGAGCAGGCGCGGGAGCAGCGCGAACACGCTCGGGGTGTAGCCGCGTGTGGCGGGGGGCTCGCCGATTGCGAGGCCCACCTCGCGCTGGGCCATCGCAAAGCGCGTGACCGAGTCCATCATGAGCAGTACGTCATAACCCTGGTCGCGGAAGTGCTCGGCAATGGTGGTAGCGGTGAAGGCGGCCTTGATGCGCACGAGCGCGGGCTGGTCGGAGGTGGCGACGACCACGACGGAGCGCTCGAGTGCGTCGCCGAGATCGCGCTCGATGAACTCGCGCACCTCGCGTCCGCGCTCACCGACGAGCGCGATCACGTTGACCTGAGCACTCGTCGATCTGGCGATCATGCCGAGCAGCGAGGACTTGCCGACGCCCGAGCCGGCGAAGATGCCGAGTCGTTGTCCGCGTCCGCAGGGCACCAGCCCGTCGAGCGCGCGCACGCCGAGCCCGACGCGCTCGCTGATGCGGGGCCGTGAGAGCGCGCTGGGGGGCGGAGCGATCGTGGAGCGCTCAATCCCGCCGATCGCGGGAAGCTCGTCGAGCGGTGCGCCCAACCCGTCGAGGACACGGCCGAGCAGCTGGGGACCGACCGCGACGCGAAACGGTGCTCCCGTGGCGAGCACGCGTGTGCCGGGACCGATCCCGTGCAGCTCGCCGAGCGGCATCAGCAGCGTGCGCCCGTCGCGAAAACCGACGACCTCGGCGGGAACCCCATTCTTTGCATGCACCGATCGGGACATCTCCTCTCCGCCGATCAGGCACACCTCGCCGACCTCGGCCTCTAGGCCCATAACCTCGATGATCAGGCCGATCAGGTTGCACACATTTCCGTGGCGCCGCGCGAGGTCGGCTTCGCGAATGGCGTGTGCCGCGCTCGCGAGCAGGGTGCCCACAGGCGCCGATGAGGAATCGTCCAAATGGGCTGCCCCCCGCGCGTGCGAGGGGAGCGCCGAAATGGAAGGGGTCACGCCGCCCGCTCGGCTGCCAACGATGCTTCGACCACCTCGCGAGCCCGCTGGAGCTGGGTGAGCACGCTCGCGTCTACCTCGCCCTCGGCTGTGCGCACGATCGCTCCGCCTGGCTCGACGCGCTCATCGGGTTGTACGTCGCACAGCTCGACGCCGCTCCCCGCTCCCCCCAGCGCGGCGATCGCCCCTAGCACCGCCTCGAAGTCAGCGGGGTTGACCAGGACGACGATCCTGCGGCGGTCGCTCACGCGGAGCAGCGCCCCCCGCACGGCCTCGATCACGCGCTCGCCCGGCAGCCGTGGGGATCCCCTGACGATCTTCTCGGCCAGCTCGAGCGCCAGCTCGATGGCGTCTTGTTCTATCGCCTGCACAACCTCGCCGCGCAGCAACTCGATGCCTTGCGCGGCCTCGCCGAGCGCGGACGTCGCGCGGGAGGCCTCTGCGGCGGCCTGCTCGTGCCCTGCGCTGCGCCCCTCGGCATAACCCTCCGTGCGGGCCTGCTCGCGCAGCTGCTCGGCTTCGAGCTGGGCTTGGGCTATCAGCTGCTCAGGCGAGTCGCGCGGCGGGGGGTTGGAGGGCTCGAGCTGCTCGAAGGCATAGCTCACGGCCTCAGACAACGTGATTGCCCTCCTGATTGGCGCGCGCGATCACGAGCGTCTTAGACAACCGCCTCGCCCTCCTGCTCGTCTGCACCTGCGATCACGATCGTGCCGGCCTCGTCGAGCTGGCGCACGACCGTCACCACACGGCTCTGGGCCTCGTCAACGTCGCGCTGGCGCTGGGGCTGTTGGATCTCCATCTCCTCCCTGAGCATTGCGGCCCCGCGCTCGGACATGTTTGTGAGCACGACATCCATCACCTCCTCGGGTGCGCCGCGCAGGGCCAGCACGAGATCCTTCTGGTCAACCTCCCGCAGCACCTGCTGGATGGCGCGCTCATCGAGCTTGACGATGTCCTCGAACACGAACAACATGCCACGCACCTCCTCGGCGAGAGCCTTGTCGGCGCTGAGCAGGCTCTCGAGCACGTTGCGCTCGGTGGTGCGGTCGGAGTGGTTGAGTATCCCGGCGAGCGCCTTGGCACCCCCACTGGCGGAGTACTTGCGCTCGACGGTCGCGCCGAGCTTCTGGCGGATGACCTGCTCGACCTGCTGGATGACGCGCGTGCCGGCGTTGCCCATGCGCGCGATGCGAAGCGCGATGTCCGGCTGCTCGCTATCGGGCAGCCGTGCGAGCACTTCGGCGGCGAGGTTCGTGTGCAGACTGGCGAGTACGAGTGCCACCGTCTGTGGGGACTCGCCGCGCAGCAGAGCGGCGATTCGCTCCGGGGGGACTCGCCGCAAGAACTCGAAGGGCCGTGTTTCGCTGGCGCTCTCCAGGCGGCCGAGCAGCTCTGTGGCGCGCTCGGGCCCAAGCGCGCGCTCGATCACTCCGCGCGCGAAGTCCAGGCCCCCGCTGACGCTGGCGCCGTCGCCGGCGATCGCGGCCACTTCGCTGAAGATCGAGTCGGTGGTCTCAGCACCCACGGAGCTCAGCCGCGCCATCTCCATCGACAGGCTCTCGATCTCTTCCTCCTCCATGCGCTGCATCACGTTCGCCGCGCGCTCGGATCCGAGCGCGGCCATCAAGACAGCCGCCTTGCGCGCACCTGGTAGGCGCTCGGCGACAGGGGGCGGCAGCGCCGCGGGGGAGTCTGGGTGCGACTCGCCGGCCACGGGCGCTAGTCCTCCTGCATCCAGGTGCGCAGCTGCTGGGCAACGCGGTCGGGATCGCTGTCGGCGAGCTGCTCGACCTGCCGGCGCAGCTGGTTGCCGTTGCCATTCCCGTTGCCGTTTCCATTGCCGTTCCCGTTCCCGTTGGGTCCAGCCACACCGGCCATGGCTGGCACCGGCCTCGGCGAGCTCTCGCGCTGGAGCTCTGAGAGGCGCATGGGGGTCTCGAGCTCGCGCAGCCACACCGGCTCGGCGATCGGCTCGCCTTCCCGCCGGCGCAGGGATCGCGTGGTGAAGAACAGGAACAGGATGGCTCCGATGCCGAGCAGCGCGTACTTGGCGTAGCCGAGCATGCTGCTGGTGGAGCTCGCGGCGGTCTTGGTTGGTGTGGCGAACGCGACCTGCCCGATCGAGATCGTGTCCCCTCGCTTGGTTTGGATGCCGGCGGCGTTGGTTATCGCTTCGCGGATCGCCGGCAGGGAGGCGGCCGGGACCGAATGGTCGAGCAACACCGAGACGTGCTGGCTTTCGACCACGCCGGGCGCGATCGTGGAGTGAGTCACGGTCTTGCTCACACCGAGCGATGAGCTCGTCGTTTCGTGCTTGTAGTTGGACTTCCCGCCGGTTTGGGCCGCGGCGGGGAGGTTGGCGGTGCCGGTCGCCGCGCCGGTGCCGCTGCCATTGCCGGTGAGCGTCTCGATGTCCTTGCTTTGTTTCAGCGGCACGCCCGCCTTGCCATAGGTGAGCTGTTCCTGGGTGGTCTGGTTGACGTTCATGTTGGCGTACACGAGTACCTGCGCCTTGCCCGGACCTACGGTCTGGGCAAGCATCGCGTCGAGGCTCGCGGCCATGCTCTGGTCATAGCGCTGCTCGGTTTCCTGCACGCTGTTGCCTCCGCCTCCCGCGTTGCCCGCGGCCTGGGGCCACAGCAGCTGACCGGAGGCGTCGGTGATGGTGACCTTGTTCAACTGCAGGCCCGACACGCTCGAGCTGACCAGCTGAGCGATTCCCTGTACGGAGCTCGGAGGCAGCGAGGTGGTTCCCGAGAGGAGCACCGCGGCGGAGGAGACGCCCTGGCTTTCCCCGAACACCTGGCTTTGGGAGCTGGGCAGGACCAGCTCGACCTGGGCCCCGGATACGCCCTGGACGGAGTCGATCGTCTCGGCCAGCTGTCCCTGAAGCGCGCGCTGGTAGGTGACCTGTTGCTGGAAGTTGCTTTCGCCGAGGTTCTGTTTTTCGAACAGAGAGAAGTCCGGCTGGGTGTTGCCGAGCAGGCCCGCACCGGCGAGCGCGACGCGTGCTTCGGCGGTCTGGTTGGACTGGACGGCAAGTGCGGTGCCGTTGTTCTGTAGCTCGTAGCTGACGCCATGCTCGCTGAGCGTGCTCGTCATCTTGCCCGTCTGGGATGGGTCAACGCCGCTGATGAGGGTCGTGTAGCTCGGTTGGGAGACCAAGTGCAGGAAGATGTAGACGAACAGAATCGCGCCCACAGCGGCCCCGCCCGCAATCAACCATCCGCGAGTGGTGAGCCGCGAGGCGAGCTGAGAGAGAGGCACCGGCTACGCCTGTGATCCGCGAGTTGTGCGCTGCAAGGCGCGCTGAGGGAGTGGCACCGATCAGACCTGTGTCTGGAAAATGCTCTGGGCCGCTTCGGTGGCCTTGGTGCGCAACTGGGCGGCGAGGTCCATTGCCATCTGAGCATCCTCGACGGTTACCACGGCGCTCTCCGGGTCCTTGGCGGTTCCGGTGGCAAGCGACTGAGCTGCGCTGTCGGCGCTCTGCTGGGTGCCCTCGAGCGAGGAGATCGCTTCGGAGAGCTCGCTGCCAAAGCTGCTCGATCCGCTGCCGCCGGCCCCGCCGGCTCCTTCGACGCCGCTGGTCCCTTCGACGCCCGTGACGCCACTAGTCCCTTCCGGGCCGGCGCCTGCTTCGACGCCCAAATTCGAAGCGTTCGCGCTCGGCTGACCGCTCGGGCTGAGAGCGTTGGTCGTCTGTCCCGAGACGCTGTTTGTCAAGCCTTCGGAGAGTTTGCTCGCCAGGCCGCCCACCGCTGGGACGATCATGTGAGCAGCCCCGCTTCGTCAAGCCCCGACATCATTTGAGCAGTCCTAGAGTTGTTGTGAACATCGACTTGGCCGTCTGCATGGCGGTCACATCGGACTGATAGGACTGTGACTCGGAGATCAGATCGGTCATTTCGGTGACGGTGCTCACATTTGGCATCTTTACGTACCCCTGCGCGTCGGCTTCGGGGTTGCCCGGGTCATACACCTGCTGGTCGGGGGTGCTGTCGCTAACGATTCCCGTCACCTGTACGCCGCCGGGCGGCGGCGATGCCTGGCTTTCCTTGAGCGCGCCCGAGAGCGCACTGCTGAAGCCCCCGCCTGGTTCGGCTTGCTGCAGGACGACCTCCTGGCGCTGATAGGGCTGGCCGCCCGCCGCACGCGTAGTGTCGGCATTCGCGAGGTTCTCAGAGGTAACGTCCATGCGGATGCGCTCGGCGCTGAGGCCGCTGCCGGCGATCCCGATCGCTTCGAAGAGTCCCATCACGTGGCTCCGATGGCGGCGCTCACGATGCTGTTGCGCACTCCGGCTACCTGCGTGAGGGCCTGGTAGTCGAGGCCGTTTTCGGCGAGCTTCGCCGATTCTTCATCCACGCTGACGGCGGTGCCGTTCGGACCGACCGCGCCTGGCTGCGTTTCGGTCTGGAATTGAACCTGGTCGAGCGGTTCGCTGCCGCTCATGGCGCTTTGCAGCTCGGACTCGAAGTTGACTTCCTGGCGCTCATAGCCGGGGGTGTCGGCGTTGGCGATGTTGCTGGTGAGGGCTGTCTGGCGCTGCCATGCGCCGCGCATCGCGGCCTCGAGCAATTGCTGGGTCGAATCGACTAGAGCCATGGTGGAAGAGATTTGCCTTTCTGCCCTCCCTGGGCTGAATCGACGCTCTCCATGAGGTCGCTGGCTATGGCCACAGAGCGGCCGCCCCCGGTGATCGGCCGCAAGACGCAAACCTTTAGAGAGGCGACTTATATTCGCCGCACCGGGGGCTTTCAGTGGGTCCGGGCGGCAGGTGGGGACGCGTGCGCAGGTCAGGGGTGGGGCGCTCTGGCGGCTAGGCGCTGCGGTCCAGGCGCAAGCGGCGCGAGCTTTGCCCCGCATACCCATCGACCGCTCGCCGTGCGCGCGAAGCGCTTGAGATGTCGCTCAACAGCGACTCGCGTACGCGGATCAGCTCTATGCGAGTGCGCTCGTGTAGTAGTCGCGCCCGCTGCAGCAGCGGGACGGCCTCCGCGGGAGGGGGCGTGGGCAAATCGCGGGTGAGCTCATCCCAGCGCGCTCCCAGTGCGGCGATCCGATCGATCTCTCCGCGTCCCGCCAGCTCCAGTTCGAGCTCGGCGTGCGCGTGGATGGCCTCATATGGGTGCAACAGCACGCCGCTGTCATCGCTCAGGCGCGGGTCGCTCATGCCCACCGCCTTTCGCGTGGGTCGCTCACGCGCACGGCCTTTCGCGTGGGTCGCTCACGTGGGCCGTCGCTTGCGCCCACCGGCCGCTCACGCGCGGGCGATCTCATCGGCGACTTGTGCCCAAGCCTCGCGCAGCTCGCCCAGCAGCTCGCTGATCTCTTCCAGCTTGCCGGGATCCTGATCGCGGCGCCCGGTGTTGAGGTGGGCGAGGCAGAACTGGTAGATCCCGTGCAGACGCTCGGAGACTTGACCCTGTTCGAAGTCGAGGATCCCGTCGAGATGCACGATGATCAGCTCGGCGCGGCGCAGGGTGTTATGCGCGCGCTCGACCTGCCCCTCGCGCATCGCCATGCTCGCCTGGCGCAGGAAGCGTCGTGCGCCGTCATAGAGCATCACGACGAGCTCTCCGGGTGTGGCCGCAAGCACCGCGCCCTGGCGGTATGCCTCGGGTGAGGCCGCCAGATTGCCCGATCCTCGGGGTTGAGGTCTGGTGTAGGTGGACAAGAGGGGAAGCCCGCGCTAGATGCCTGAGGCGTTGAGCGATTCGGTCTGGCTCGTGAGCCACGCGGCCTGCGAGCTGTTCTTCGACAGTGCGGCTTCCAGCTCGGCGTAGGTTGCTTGCAGTGCCTTTTCGCGCACCACGAGCAGTTCGTTCATGGTGTCGATCTGAGACTTGAGTTGGGTGATTTGGCTGGTGTCGCCGGTGACTCTCGCTTCGAGCGTCCCTCCGGGCTCGGCCACTTCGTTGAGAGTGCTCTGCAGCCCCTGCGACCACTTTTGCAGCATCTGCTGCACACCCGCCGGATTCGTCTCGATCGCTTCCTTGAGCTTTGTGCTGTTGAGCGTGAGCTGTCCTTCGAGCGAGGCTTGGGAAGTGCTCCCCCCACCCGAGGCGGCGCCCGTGCCGATTCCGACGTCCGCCGGGCTCGACATTTCGGCGGGGAGGCCCGCGATCGATTCGTACATGCTCTGGCGCATACTGGAGAGCACGCTCTCCAGTTCGAAGTCGCCGAACAGCGAGCCCGTGGCGTATTCGGCGACGGTTTTTGGTTTGGCGAGCGGCTGGGTGGTGAGCTGCTTCTGGATCGCTTCGACCGTCGAGTTGTAGAGCTTGATAAATGCTTGGACCTGCGTTTCCACGACGCTCACGCTCTCACCAGGTGGCTGCACGTTGATCGTCACCGGGCCCGTGGTGGTGAGGCCGTTCAGCGTCAGGGTCACACCGGCGATCGCATTCGTGACGATATTGGAGGCCGAGGTGCCGGCCACGCCGTCCACCGTGTATTCGGCGTTCTTGCCTTCCTTGGCGGTTCCCGCCTGTTCGCTGAGCACTCCGCCGGGGTCGCTCACTTTGATGAATTCGGCGCCGGTGTTACCGGTAGCGCGGTTGGAGAGCACCAACGTGCCGCCTTCGAGCACCGCCGCGTACACCGTGGCGGTGCTATCGGAGTTGATCGTGCTCGCCAGTTCCTTGGCGCTCTCACCGGCCTTGACCGTGTAGCTGTGACCGTCGATCGTGAGCGTGTCTTCGGCGGCTGGACTGGTAAAGGTGAAGGTCCGCTGCGCTGAGTTGGCCAGCTGGGTGACTTCGACCTCGTGACCGCCGATGCCCGCCCCGGAGCTGGTCGTGGCGCTGACCCGCGCCGGTTCACTGGAGATGACGGTCTGCGACGTTTCGAAAAGCGAGGGCAGACTGAATTCGGAGGCGCTGAACGAGAGCTGTTGGAGGCTGCTCTGAATGCTCTGCAACTGCTGCTGCTCGCCCTCCACCTTTTCCTGTTCGCCGGTCAGCCGTGTCACAGGCGCACGTTCGACGGTCATCAGCTCGGAGATGATCGAGCTGGTGTCTAGGCCGGACGCGAGGCCCGAGATCGAGATCGGGGATCCCGCGGCGGAGTTGACCGAAACAGACGACATCTCGACTAGCTCAGTTGCTTTCCGGTTGCGACGTCAAGCGCCTCACTGGCCAACAGCGATCTCACGGTTTTGCCCTCGCGATCTTGAAGTTCGATCTTTACGCGCCCTCCGTGCTCCACCGAGAAGCGCATCTCATGACCGCTTTCGCGCAGCTGACGGCTTATCCTGCCGGCGGCCTCGATCTGATCGAGCACTTCGCGTGGCGGGCCGGCCTGGAGTGGCTCGTCGCCAAGCGCCTGGCGGCTGCCCGCCAGCTCGGTCTGAAACGCCGCCGGATCGGCGGCGAGGTCCCCTGTGTGCGTCATCGGACGCGGCGGGCCCGGGGGGGTGGGCGGGCCATTGAATGGCATGATCGGCGAGCTCATATTGCGTTTTCTCCCTGAAAACGTGTGGCGCGTCCCGTTCCCTGGGCCGCCTCGCGATTGGTTTCCTTCAAGGTGATCGGCGTCTTTCGCGAAAACTTGACTCAAGGGTCGGCGCAGGGCGGATCCGCCCTGCGCCGACGCACGGGTTTGCGCGCGTGCCGGCCCCTATCGCGACACTCTCCGGTCACTTTCCTCTGGCGCTCGGTGTATTCATCTTTGTGGCACGGGACCCTGTGGCATGGGGAGCGGCGAGGTCGTCTCATGCGCGTGCCCGAGGGCTAGGCGGCCACGGCGCGGGCCTGGGAGAGCAGGCTGGCGGCGAGCGCGTTGTCGGGATCGCGGGCAAGGACGGCGGCCGCGAAGTCGCCGGCCTCGCGTGGCATGCTCCGAGCGGCCGCCACACGGGCCAGTCCGAGCAGCGCGCGGACGTCGGGCTCCTGCTCGCAGACGGCCATCCACTCCTGCGCGGCGGAGGCAGCGAAGCCGCGTCTGAGGTATAGCTCGGCCAGCAGCTCACGTCGCTCGCGCGGCTCGAGCGGCGTGAGCTCCAACGCGCCGAGCAGCACTTCAAAGCTCTCGAAGTCGTGCACTCGCAGCAGGGCCTCGAGCATCACCTCAAGCGGTGGCACGGCCTCCTCGGACAGGGATGGGGCGGTCTCCTCGGACTGGGATGGGGCGGCCTCCTCGGACTGGGATCGGGCGGCCTGCTTGGCCTGGTATTGGGCGGCCTGGCATGGGGCGACCTGCTCGGATTTGGGTGGGACGTTCCGCTTGAGGAGTGGTGGCGCCCCCGCGTCGGAGGGCGCGGGGGCGCCTTGCCCCGATGAGGCGAGCTGTCGCCAGGTCGCGAACAGGTCAAGCTCGGTCGCCGCCATGCCCGCCGCGCGAGCGCTCTCAAGCGCACCCTCCGCACCGTCGCCGTCGCCGCCGGCTAGGCGTGCGAACAGCTCGCTGCGGTGGGCGATCACCGCGAGCGGATCGTCGCTGTCCAGTCCCGACGCCATGTCCGCGGCCTCGCCGTAACGCCGTTGCGCAAGCAGCACCTCGCCCAACGCCACGCGTGCGCGACTGGAGTGTGGCTGGCGTGCGAGTACCGCTCTGAACTGTTCCTCAGCGGCGGCCGTCGCGCCCCCCTCGTAGAGGGCGGTGGCGAGCATGAAGCGGGCCGCGGGGGAAGGGTTGGGCATGTGGCGCTCGAGCTCGCTCACAACAGCGGTGGGCTCGGCGCCGCTTGCCAACAGGGCGCTCGTGTAGGGCAAGACTGAGCCGATGAATCGTGGATGCTCGCGCAGGCAGCGCTCCAGCAGCATGATCGCGGCCTGTCCTTCGCCGCGCGCTCGTCGGAGCTCGGCGAGATGGACGCTCGGCAGATAGGTCCCGCTGCCGAGCGTGGCCGTGTAGCGGGAGGGAGCGTCGCCCATCTCGATGCACCGCTCGAGCAACTCGACGGCGCGCTCCTCCTGGGCGAGTGCGATTGCGGCAATGGCCTGCTCGAGCACCAGGTCGGTGAATTCGGGGAAGCGCTCGAGTCCCTGCTCGGCACGAGCGATGGCATCCGCGGGACGCCCACAGGCGCGCAGGGCCTTGACGAGCCGGCTCATCAGAGCCGGGGCGAACTCGTAGCTCTCGCGATCGGGCAGCACATCCAGCAGCTCCCAGGAGCGCTCCAGCTCGGCGAGCGCGGCCACGGGGTCGCCGGCGGCCGCGTACTCGGAGCCGAGGTTGTAGTGCAGGAAGGCGTTCGATGGGCTTTCGGACTGCTGCAGGCGCAACAGCTCGATGTTGCGGCGGGACTTCTCGCGGCTGTCGCGCACGACACCGAGATAGCCGTAGTGCTCGATGCGCACGCCGCTTGCCTCCAGGCGCTCGGGCAGGTATCCCGGCAGGCAGTGAGCGATCTGCTCGTGCAGACGACCCTCGAAGCGGTACTCGGGCCGGTTGCGAAAGACGCGCAGCGCGTTGTGGGTTACGGCGGTGCCGTCCTCGAGATCGCCGGTGTAGTTGGTCTCTGACAGGTAGAAGGCCTCGCGCCAGGTGCGCCCGGCGAGCGCGCGTAGCAGGGGGGCATCCTCGCCGATGAGGACCTCGTCGGCGTCCAGGCAGAGCAGCCAGTCGCCGGTGGCCGCCTCCAAGGAGACGTTGCGCGCCTCGGCAAAGGATCCCGTCCACTCGTGGAAGATCACGCGCGCCCCGAACGAGCGCGCGATCTCGACCGTGGCGTCGGTTGAGCCGGTGTCGACGATCACCATCTCATCGACCGCGTCGGCGACAGAGGCCAGGCAGCGAGGAAGCATCTCCTGCTCGTCGCGCACGATCATGCACAGGCTGAGCCCCATGCCCTCGGCGAGCTGTGCACGCGGCGCGAGCTCCAGGGCTCGGCTGGCGAGCTCCGCGACCGTGGCGTTCGATGGCGCCGCGCGACCGGCGCCGCGCATCTGCCGCCGGCGCTGGGCGAGTGCGGCGAGGTTGCGATCGACCTGCTCCAGTCGCGGATCCAGGCGCTTAGCGGCCTTGAATAGCGCGCGGGCCGCGTCGAGGCTCCACAGCTCATAGAAGGCGACGCCGGCGTAGTTGAGCAGCTTGGGCTCGCTGGGCTCTGTCTCGAGCATTCCCACGGCGCCGGCAGCCATGGTGGCGAACAGCTCTGGCAGGTGCGCGGGCGATGCGCTTGTGCTCGCGGCAAGCCCTCGCTCGATCATCGATATGCAGGCCCAGTAGCGGCGGTGGGGGTTGGCGATCGGCTCGAGCCGATCGAACAGCTCGTTGTAGCCGGTCAGGTCGCCGGCCGCGAGCGCGCGCCGGGCGTCCGCGGCGAGGCCGATCGCGTGCGTGCCGTCGTCCGCTGCCCGGCCTGGCACGCCGGCGTGGGCAGGGGGCGGAGACGTGGCGATGTCCTCCTGCGGGCATGGAGACGTGGCGATGTTCTCGGTCGGGACGGCGGCTTGTTCGCCGGCGCGGGTGGGAGTTCGGGAGCGACGGGCCATCTTCACGCATGGTCATCGACCGCCCCCGTCGATATCTGAGCGAGCCGAAGACGCGCTTCACGGCCGAGCCTCATGGCGGCGCCCCACAATTCCTCATTCAAATGATGGCAAATGCGGCGTTTCCGCCGTCGAGTTGGCTTACTCGGCCCGATCGACCCACTCAAACGATCACGACCGACCGAGCCGATACGGTCCGCGCCTTAATCGTCGCAAATAGCGCATTTTGGGGCGCGGGCAACGTTTCGTCGCACGCAGGGAGCACCCCTGTCAGTTCCCTCGAAATCGGAGTCGCAAATGGAAACGAGCGCAAAAGGGGCGGTAAGGATCTCCGCGGCGGAGGCCCTGAGGACATGGCGGGAGTACCGGCAGACGGGCGATCTTCGCCTGCGCGACCAGCTGATCTTCATTTTCACGCCGATGGTGCGCTACATCGTCTATCGCAAGGTCCGTGAGGTGCCTGCCCAGTGCGACGTCGAGGACTTCCTCTCCTGTGGGCTGGAGGCTCTGATCCGCTCGATCGAGCGCTATGACCCGGAGAAGGGCGCGACGCTCGAGCAGTATGCGTGGACGCGCATCCACGGCGCGGTGCTCGACGAGCTGCGCCGCCACGACTGGGCGCCGCGCTCGCTGCGCCGCGACGAGCGCGCGATCAACCATGCGCGCGAGGTGTTCCTCGCCGCGAATGACCGTCCTCCGAGTCGCGAGGAGCTGGCGGCGCTGGTCGGTATGGATCCGGCTGAGCTCGTGGGCCGCCTCGACGACGTGGCGCTGGCAGAGGTGGGCTCGCTGAACAGGACCGTGCGCTCTGACGAGAACGCGAGGATCGAGCGGATCGACACCTTGGAGAGCTCAGACGCGGATTGCGATCCAATCGCGAGCGCCGAGCGTCGTGAAGCCAAGGTGCGCTTTCGTGAGGCGTTCGCGCTGCTGCCCGCCCAGGAGCGCGAAGTGGCGGTGCTGCTGTACGTCGAGCATTGGACGCTGCGCGATATAGGCGGGCGGCTCGGCGTGTCCGAGAGTCGGGTCTCCCAAATTCACACCCAGCTGCGTCGTCGCCTGTACGACCAGCTCTCCGACGAGCTTGCGCTTTTCAGCGCGGTCGGCTAAGACATCTTCTTATCGTTGTTGTTCCGGCAGGCACATGTGCCTGCCGGCCGGACGGTGCATGCACCGTCCGGGGCCATGCCGCATGCGGCATGGCCTTCCCTCTTGGAACGTGTTTCAAAAAGATCGGCACGTCCGGGTGCGGGTGGGTGGGCCTTAATCTCGGCGCTGGATCGCCACGTGACGTCTTGCGCGTACCACCAGTACGCGCTGCGACATCCCGCGGCGCCCAGCTTGGTCCATGACCGCACCGGACGCACCGCCTATTTTGAAACACGTTCTAAAGAATTTTCCTTCCCGGCCGAACACCGAGAATGACATGGACCTCGGGCTATACGTCGCAGCATCCGGCATGGTCGCCGAGCAGGTTCGCCAGGACCAGCTCTCCAACGATCTTGCCAACGCGTCCACTCCGGGCTACAAGCCCGACGAGTCGCCACAGCACAGCTTCGGCGATGTGCTGCTCGCCAACACCGAGGGCGGTCCGGCGATCGGATCGCTCGACACGGGCGTCGCGCTGGGTAAGACCTACACCGACATGACTCCCGGCACCATGCAGGAAACGGGAGAACCGCTCGATTTCGCGATCTCAGGCAGTGGCTTCTTCGCGGTCAAGACAGCTCAAGGCGTGCGCTACACCCGCGACGGGCAGTTCACCACTTCCGCGCAGGGAGTGCTGACGGACACGAGTGGCGACCCTGTGCTCGACCAGGGCGGAGCCGAAGTCAAGGTTTCCTCGAAGGGAACGGTCGCGCCAAGCGCGCTCGGGATCTTCGAAGTCCCAGGCGCGGTCAAGCAGGGCGAAAACCTTTACACCGGCACCGCCTCCGGCAAGCCGACTGGCACGGTGCGTCAGGGCTCGCTCGAGGGCTCCGGCGTGGACGCCGCCAAGATCATGGTCGAAATGATCACCTCACTGCGCAGCTTCCAGTCCGGCCAACAGGCGATCCAATCGATCGGCCAGACCCTGCAGGAGGCGGCCTCGCAGGTCGGCTCGCTGAACCCCAACGCGTAGGTCCTCCATTCAAGTCCGCTCGATGGCGGCCGATGACCCGGGATGAAAAGTTGAGCCGCTCGGCTGGACCGCCATGCGGAAAGCCCGGCTCGAGGACGACCATCAAGATAGGACGGGCTGATGCTCGAAGGTCTCTATTCCGCGGCGGCGGGCATGTCAGCGCAGCAGGAACAGCTCGATGCGATCGGCAACGATCTCGCCAATGCTTCGACCACGGGGTACCGCTCCGAGCGCGTTGCCTTCAGCGATCTGCTCTACAACGCGGTCGATGTGGCTGGTACCGAAACGAGCGCCGGCTCCGGCGCTCGCGCGCAGGTGATCGGGCGCAGCCAATCGCAGGGATCCGTGCAGGAAACGGGCGACCCCTTGGATCTCGCGATCGAAGGCGAAGGGTACTTTCAGGTAAAGGGCTCAAATGGTCAGGTGGGGCTCACCCGTGACGGCAGCTTTGGCGTGGACGCAAGCGGCAATATCGTGAGTGCCGAAGGCAGTCAGCTGGTGCCTCCGATCAAGTTGCCGGCAGGAGTCTCGCCCGGCGAGGTGAAAATCGCCTCTGATGGGACCGTCACCGCCGGTAAGCGCACACTGGGTCAGATCAAGCTCGTCACCGTCGCCTCGCCCGAGCACCTGCTCGCCTACGGAGTCGGCGTGCTGACGCCGACCGCCGCCAGCGGCGCGCCGCAAGCCACGAGCGCCGGCAGGATTCATCAGGGCGCGGTCGAGGACTCGAACGTGGACATCTCCAAGGAGATGGCGCTCATGGTGAGCACCCAGCGCGCCTATCAGATGAGCAGCAGTGCGATCCAAACCGAGAGCCAGATGATGTCGATCGCCAACCAGTTGCGCCCAACGTGAGCGTCGCCGGCGTCCCCGGCTCCTCGCTGCCCGCGAGTGGGTTGCCCGTGGTCAACCAGACACTGGAGCCCGCATGGGTACGCAAGGGCTCGGCATCCACTCAAAAGGCCTACCAAACGGCGCTTGCCTTCGAAGAGATGCTTGTCGAACAACTGTCGAAGTCGCTCACCGCCACCAGCGGCCTCGAAAGCGAATCGGGCCAGGGAGGCGGATCTTCCGCGGAAGCAGGCTCGTCCAGTAGTCCGCTTTCCTCGATGCTGCCCCAGGCGCTCACAAGCGGTGTGATGAGCGCGGGCGGGCTCGGCCTCGCGGCCCAGATGACTCGCCAGCTCGAAGGCGCTGCCGCCGCGGCACAGCCGTCGGTCACCGGGGGAGCCGCGCCGGGCACAACCGGCGGGGCAAGTGCGCCGACGGGTATCGGGACTGCCACGAGCCCGGCCGCGACCGCTCCGGCGAACGCCGACACCGACCCGAGCACGAGCACGGGGGGGACCAGCGCGTGAGCTCGACCGTGCTAGTCGTGGGTGAGGATCTGGCGCAGGACCGCGCACTTGCCGCCGACGTGCTCGTACATCTGGATGCACAGATCGACTCAGCGCGCTCACTACTTGCCGTGGTGCTCGAGCAGGGAGTGGCGATCCGCGCGCGCGACGTGCACGCCGTCGTGCGCCAGGCGGGCATCCTGCGTGGGGAGATGGGCCGTCGCCAGTTGCTCGAGGAGGAGCGCTCGCGCCTGCTCGCACGCAGCGGCGAGCGATTGGGCATTCCTGCCGAGGCGGTCACGCTGGAGCGTCTGGGCACGCTCATGGATCCAGGCGGGGCGCAGCTGGCAAGCGCTCGCAGCGCGGAGCTCAAGGGATTGCTGCGCGAGTTGCAGCGCGAGCACTCGTGTAACCGCTCGCTCATGCAGATCGAGCTGGGTTTCCTTGACCATCTGATGGGGGTGCTCGCGCTCGACGGTGTCAACGGCTACGACACCCACGGATCCTCGACGCCAATCACGCGGTCTCGCCCTCATGGCGGACTGCACGTCCTCGACCTGCACGCCTAGTCAATGTCGATCCCGACCCTACAAGGACTGCAGACCGCGCTCAGTGGCTTGATGGCCCAGCAGGAGGCGCTGGACGTCACCGGCAACAACATCGCCAACTCCAACACGGAAGGCTATACGCGCGAGACGGCGGTCATGCAGACCAACCAGCCGATCGTCATCCCGGCGATCTCACCGTTGACGGGCAGGGGTGCGCAGCTCGGAACAGGTGTCAGCGTCGCCACCATCACGCGTGTGCGCAACGAGTACCTGGATACTCAGTTTCGTACACAGACAAGCGCTCTGAGCGGGGCAAGCACGCAGTCTGAAGAGCTGACTCAGGCACAGGCGGCGTTCAACGAACCGTCGAGCTCGGGCATCGCAAGTCAGATGTCGGCGTTCTGGAGTGCGTGGAGCAACCTCGCCAACGCGCCCGCCAGCGAATACGCCAAGCAGGGGGTGGTGGCCGCCGGAACCCAGCTCACCAACGTGCTCCATGAAGTGAGCGCTCAGCTCTCCGCGATCTCCGGCCAGGCCACCGAACAGTACAAAGTGCTCACGGGCCCGTCCGGCGAAGTGCAGGAGGACGCAAACCAGATCGCCCAGCTCAACGGTCAGATCAAGCTGGCCGAAGAATCCGGGCAAAAGCCCAACGAAATGCTTGACCGGCGCGACCTGCTGCTCGACAAGCTCTCAAGCCTTGCTCAGGTCACTGTGAGCGAGCAGCCTGACGGCACCGACACAGTCAGCTTCGGCGACGCCGCCAAGCCGCTGGTGGAAGGCACAACCGTCAACTGGCCCCAGACGCTTACGGAATCCGCGGGCGGCCGGCTCGGGGCATTGCTGGGCCTCACCGCCCCGACGGGCGCTCTGGCCGCCTACCAGGAAGCGCTTGACAACGTGGCCGGCACGCTCGCGAGCACCGTCAACGCGCTGCACACCTCAACGCCGTTCTTCTCAGGCACCACCGCCGCCACCCTCACCGTCGCCGTGACCGCCGCCCAGGTCCAGACCTCCTCGACCAAAGACGTCGGGGGCAACGACATCGCACAGGCGATCGCATCGCTGCGGGGCGGCACCGCCGAACAAAGCTATGCGGCACTTGTCGAGCAGGTGGGCTCGGGCGTGCAGGCGGCTCAAGACGATGAGAGCAACCTGCAGACAACGGTCACCGCGATCAACAATCAGCGCCAGAGCGTCTCGGGCGTATCGCTTGACGAAGAAATGACCAACCTGATCAGCTTCCAGCGTGGCTATCAAGCATCGGCTCGCACGCTCACGGCAATGGACAGCATGCTCGAAACGCTGATCGAGCACACCGGAGTGGCGGGGCTATAGGAATGACCAGTCGCATCACCCCCGAGATGATCACGGGCTCGACGCTCAACGACATCAACTCCTCGCTCGCGGCGCTTGAGCGCACGACTAACGAACTGTCCTCCGGCAAGACGATTCTCGAGCCCTCGGACAACCCCTACGGCGCCAGCCGTGTGATCGACCTGCAGAGCCAGCTCGACGGCCTGAGCTCATACGCCACCAACACGCAGGAAGGGATCGACTGGGAGAACACGGCTTCGAGCGCCATGTCGAACATGGGCAACGTTCTGCAGAGCGTGCGCCAACTGTTGGTGCAGTCCTCCAATGGAACCTACAACCAGGGTGACCGCGAAAACATCGCCACCCAGGTGGAACAGCTCACCGAAGCGGTCAAGCAGGATGCGAACACGCAGTACGCCGGGCAGTACGTGTTTGCCGGCACCATGACCACCACGGCCCCCTACCAGCAGGGAGCCGAAGACGCATACCAGGGCGACAACGGCACAGTGACGCGCGCGATCGGTCCGGGGGTATCGGTGAGCGTCAGCACCGAAATCTCCTCGCTGCTTGGCAACGGCCAGGCCTCCGGGGACGGCAAGTTGCTCGACACTCTGCGTACGATCTCAGAACACCTGAAGGGCGGTACCAGCGAAGACGTGAGCGCGCTCGGCTCAAGTGATCTGCAGAGCCTCGAAGCCAGCATCGAAGAGCTGACCCAGTTGCAGGCGACGACGGGAAGCGTCACCGATCAGCTGCAAACGGCGGCGAGCCGCATCGAAGGCTTGCAGGCCTCGATCGCCGCGACGCTCTCAAACACCCAGAACGCGAACATCGCCGAAACCTCGATCGCCTACGCCAACGAGCAGGCCGCCTATAACGCCGCGCTGCGCGCCGGCGCGAGCATCGTTCAAGAATCCTTGCTCCAGTTCTTGCAGTAGACGGTCGAAGAGAGGGCAACGTGTCAGTGACATTCCAGAGCATTCGGTTCGGCGAGATCGAGATCCCCGAAGAGGACGTGATCGAGTTTCCTGTCGGGCTGATCGGTCTCAGGGGCCTGCGCTACGCGCTCATAGACCGCAATCCTGGCACCGGCTTCTTGTGGCTGCACTCGGTTGACGACCCTGCGCTGGCGCTCCCGGTCGTGAGCCCGAGCCAGTTCTTCCCGGAGTTCTCGCTGCACATGACCTCCGAGGATCGCGAGCGGATAGGTATCGAGGACCCTTTGACGGTCACGCTCTACGTGACCGTACGCGCCACGCCCGATCCACTGGACATAACCGCCAACCTACGTGCTCCCCTGGTGATCCACGAGGGCCGTGGCTACCAGGTGATCAACGCCAGCGCCGACGCTCCCCTGCAGGCGCCGCTGTTCACGCTCGCCGCGCAGTCCTCGGTCGAGCCGTCTCGCTCGGCTGACGCGGCATAACGTCCCCGCCTCGAATAGGTTCATAATCACAGTCGATGCTGATACTGGCGCGACGTCCGGGAGAGCGCGTCGTGATCGGCGACGAGATCCTCGTGACCGTCATGGAGATCAGCGGCAACACGGTCCGGCTCGGGATCGCCGCGCCGCAGGGAGTCTCGATCTTTCGCGAGGAGATCTGGCTTGCGGTCAAGGAGGAGAACCGGGCGGCGGCCGCGGCCGCCGCGGACGCGCTCCCCTCGGGGCCCATGGGGGAGGCGCCCCCCGACGGGCCGAACGTTGAGCCCGATGCGCTGAGCTCTGAGCCCGAGCTGCCGAACGTTGCGCCCAACGTGCAGAGCTCTGAGCCCGAGCTGCCGACGGTTGCGCCCGATATGCCGGAGGCGAATCGGGATTCCTAGGATGGTTCTGTGCGGACGCCCTCGACATCTCAAGCCACCGGTGAGCTCGAAAGTCGTATTGAGCAGCATCGCTCGGAGCTGACGGGCTATTGCTACAGGATGCTGGCCTCGCCGTTTGAGGCAGAAGACGCGGTGCAGGAGACGATGCTGCGAGCGTGGCGCGGTATTGCTCGCTTCGAGGGTCGCGCTGCGGGTCGCTCCTCTTAGTTCGCTAGTACGACGAGCATCGTACCATGTTGGACGCCGATCGTCGTACAATCAAACTTATGGGCCTGCTCCATCCCACCCGCGACGAGCTGCAGATCGCCGACGTCTTGCACGCCCTCAGCGATCCGCAGCGACTGATCATCGTGCAGGGCCTGGCCGAGGATCCGACGCCGCGTCGCTGTGGATCCTTTGACATGTGCGTCACCAAGTCGACTCTCACCCATCACTTCCGCGTCCTGCGCGAGGCCGGGGTGATTGACCAGCGCGAGGAAGGCACAGCTCGCCTTAACAGCCTGCGCCGCGAAGATCTAGACAAGCGCTTCCCGGGCCTGCTCGACGCGGTGCTATTGGGAGCTCCCACCGCGACCGCGGCTTGACTCGATCTGCGGGTGGTGGCAGGCCTGATGCTGCAATCTCAGCTCAACGGATTTTGTGCTTCGGCAGGCTAACCTTTGCTGCATGTGCCGAAACATAAGAACTCTCCACAACTTCGAGCCGATGGTCACCGAGGAGGAGGTGCGTAGCGCCGCCCTCCAGTACGTGAGAAAGATCAGCGGCTTTACCAAGCCCTCGCAAGCGAACGCCATCGCATTTGAGCGCGCCGTCGAGGAGGTAGCCGAGGCATCAGCCAAGTTGCTGAGCCAGCTCGTCACCTCCGCGCCTCCGAAGAACCGTCAGATCGAGGCGGCCAAGCGCAGAGAGCGCAGCGCGCAACGGTTCGCCGCCTAGCGACGCTCTCGGAATTGATGGCACGCCCAGATTGATCCCGATACTGGGAATATTGGCGCGGACAGGGCCTAAACGGTTGAGGTGTGGCTCAGGCTCGACAGGGGTTGCCGTGGGGGGCTCGAGTGGGTATCGGCGACGTGGCTCAGCCGACCGAGCACGTCGGTCGTCGGGGCGACCTTTGCATTCTCGTAGTCGGACAATCGGGACGCCGAGGTGCCGGCTGCCTGGGCGAATTGGCGCAGTGTCATCCCGCATTGAGTGCGCCAGGAGCGAATCTGCGCGGCATACTCGGCTCTTCCTCGGTAGGTGAGCTCATCGCGCGCGTGGCGAATGACGTTCGTCATCAGCGCGTCGACGCCATAGTGCTCGCTCCAGCCGGCGATCGTCTCCGCTGTGCGCGCGGCGGGTCCCCAGGGGTTGCGCTGGATCGCCTGCGCGAGCTGACGCCAGTCCGACAGCGAGCCGCGGTCGATGACCGTCTCAATAGCCTCAGCCGGCCAGCGGTCCATCGGCTGGTTGGTGTCCAGATCGAGGTTGCGAAACCGCGCCGTCATCGCAACATCCTGGCCGCGAGATCGGTAAGCACGGCCTTAACCGTGGACCAATCGTGCCAGCGTTGGTCGAGTGCCTTGTAGTTTGCGAGCTGTGTGGTGACTTCGACGTCTCGGGGTTGGGGGTCTGCGAGCTGTCTGACGAGCTGCGTGGCGACGGCCTCTGGCCGGCGATTGATGTCGGCGTAGTAGTCGTCGATGCCTGCAAGTACGGTGGCTGTCTCGTCCAGCCCGATCTGCTCCGCTAGGGCCGCTATGTCGAGATAGTCTCTGGTCTGGTTGCGGCTGAGGGCGAGCCACGCCTTGATCCGAAGTATCTCCGCCGCGGTGGGTACGACTAGCTGCTTGCCCCGAACCTCTATGTCCGTGGTCTCCAGCGGCCGGCTGCGAAGCAGCTGGCGCAACCCGGTCTCGATGCCGCCGAGTTCGCCGAGAATGATCTTTCCTGGCTGCGCCCGTGTCATCGACCAGTCTCCGAGCGCCTCCAGGTTCTCGAGGATCGTATCGAAGCGCTCTGCCAGGTCCGCCACGACATGGTCGTGGTCGAAGGATTGCCGATGGTGGGCGTAGAGTGCTGCCGCAGACCCCCCGACGAGCACCGCACCGGGGACCAACTCCTGCAGTTGCGCGGCCTTCTCCAGTACGTCTTCCAGCGGAGGCTCCATAATTGTATGTTATCGGATCCGATAACAAGCCTTCTCAGCGAACTACACCGTGCTCGTACGCGCCTAGATTTCAAGCCTGCCGCCAGTCGCATTCTACGTCGGTACGCGTACTGGGAGTGGGTGGTGCTCGTGGCGCGAGGCGCGCAGCTGCATCTCGAGGCGCTGGGGAGTCTGGCCGTCGGCGGCTGCCGGTGGCCCCGAGCTTGGCGGGATCGTCAGAGTTGGCGCTCGTATATGCGATAGCGGCGCACCACGCGTCCGCCCATACCCTCCATCGCGCGGTTCATCGAAGTGTTCGACTCGAGGATCCAGCCCGTCTCGGCGCTTTTCTGCGGTGTGCGCTCGGCCGAGTCGAAGTGGAGCTGGTAGAGCCGGGCCGCGACCCCGGTGTGTTGGTAGTCGCGCTTGACGCCGAGCGCCCACACACGCACGCGGTCGATCTTGCGTCGGTACCACAGCGCCTTGATCCAGCCCAGCGGCAGCAGGCGTCCGTTCATGTGACGTAGGACTTGGTTGAAGTCCGGCACGCTCAGCGAGGCGCCGACTGTCTCACCATCCTTTTCGGCGATAAAGGCCCAGTTCTCGTCGAGAATCGGCTTGAGCGTCTTGGCGTAGTGTCGAACCTCATGCTCGGTTAGTGGCGAGAAGCCCCAGTTCTTTTCCCAGGCGGCGTTGTACACCTCGAGAAAGCGGTCGATCTCGGCCGGGAGGTCGCGCTTGCGCATCGGGCGCACAGTTATGCCGTGCTCGCTCTGGACGCGGTCGGCGATGTCCCAGATCCCCTGATGGACCTCCTCACGCTGGGAGACATTGAGCTCCCACATCGCCGTGTCCATGGCCTTCGTCATCCCAGCGCTCTCCAGCAATGCCGGATAGTAGGGCTTCGTCCAGTTCGTGAGGATGATCGGCGGTAGGTGGAAACCCTCGATCAGGACGCCGCACTCGTCATTGAGCGTGAAGTCCGCCGGGCCGACCATGCGATCGCGTCCGCGGACTCGCAGCCAGGTCTCGGCCGCGGCGAGCAGTGCCCGCGCCGTCTCTGGCTCATCCTCGCACTCGAAGAAGCCGAAGAGACCCCAGTCGTTGCCCTGGAACTCGTTGAAAACATGGTCGACCTGTGCGCTGATGCGCCCCACCGCGCGATCATCGCGCCAGGCGAGAAAGCACTGTGCCTCGCCGTGCTCGAACCAGGGGTTACTGCTGGGGTCGAGGAACTTGCGCCGATCCGAGATGAGCGGGGGGACCCAGTTCGCGTCGTTGCGATAGAGCCGCCAGGGCAGCTTGACGAACGTGGTGAGGTCGCGTTTGGAATCGACCGGACGGACCTCTAGACCCATGAGCGGCGTAGCTTATCTGCGGGACTGGGTGAGCGAGTTCCCATGGCACCTGAGAGTCAGCGGTCTTGCGGCAATCTTCGCCCAGCCCAGCCCAGGTCCGCCACCGGGCAACGACCTCGACGACGCGCTCAAGGATCACGTCATCCTCCCAAGCAGTGAGAACCAGCAAGGACCTTTAAGAACAAAGACTTGACACGGAGGCATTGGTCGTGTACCGTGACGCTGTCTCGTGATCGACAAAGGTCGTGGGGCACCAGACATAAAGGTCGGGTCGTAGGGTCGGTCTTCGTGGTCGACACCAACTTGTTTTGACGGGGACCCTGGGAGAGGGACCTGGTCGCAACTGAGAGAGGGTAGTTTCCGCGTGCATTCATTGGGGATAAACGTGCAGGAGAGTCCGTGTGTCAAGGACGCGTCCGTAATAGGACGCGTCAGCGTCGCTGACGCGTCTCTCTCTCTCTCTCTCTCTCTGGGCCAGCCGGCAGCTAGCCGCTAGTCACTCTCGCCGCGGCTTTGCCGCCGGCAGCGCCGGGTACAAGCCCCGGCTTGGTTGTTTGTACCCGACAGGGTACTTGCGCGCCGTAGGCGCGCTTTCAGCTTTGTGCTCTTCAGCGACCGTGGGCCATGCGTCCACGGTCGCTTTGCGCTGCCCGTCCGCGGGCGCGTGTCATGTGGGTTTCTTCGAGGAGGGGATGTGCCGATGAGGATTCTTGTCCGCGGCGTCGTGAGTACCTTGTGTGCGCTGGCCGGCTGCCTGGTGCTCGGCGTATCGGTGGCGCCGGCTGCTGTAACGCATGAATATCTCTCGCAGATCACCGAAGTCCCGGCGGTCGGGCCGCATGGTGAAGCTGTTCCGCTCCCGGGTCCCCTGGACGAGGTGGATTCGCTGACGGCCGACTCGGGCGAGATCTGGCTGGCAGAACAGGCTAAGGGACTCTTCCGGGTGGATCAGTTCGACGCCTCTTCCGGCGCTTTTGTCGCTCAATTGCCACAGGTGCCCGGTGTAAAAGATATGCGTCAAGGCGTGGCGGTCGGCCATGCAACCGGCGAAGCCGTGACATATGTAGCGGGTCTGGAAGAAGAGTCAGGGGTTGTGCTCGCGTTTGGGGCGAGCAGCCTGCTGGGTAGGTGGAGTGGAGCCGATACGGCAAGCAAAGCCTTTGGCTGCTTTGAATGCGCTGGGCAGGGCACGGTCGTGGCGGTGGATAACTCGACAAGTCTTGGTGACTGGGCTCAAGGCGACGTGTATGTAGCCGACACGGCCAACAACGTCGTTGATGTTTTCGAACCCGAGGCCGAAGGCAAGGAGAAACTGGCTGCCGAATTGACGGGCGTATCGCCGGGTGAGCCATTTGCCAGACCAAGCAATATCGCTGTCTCTGCTTTCAATGGCGACGTGCTCGTGAGCGACGAAAGCGGCATCGACATCTTCAAACCGGCCGCGCTCACCGGCCAATACGAATTCATCGGTCGGGTGTCAAGCCCACCGCCGACCGGCTCGTTTGGCCCAGTCCACGATTTGACGGTCGATGGCTCCGACGGCGACATATACGTTGCGGAAGAAAGTGGTGTAGATGAGTTCAGCTACACCGGCGCATATCTAGCGCGAATCACTGGAGAAAGAACGCTAACAGGCGATTTCAAGTCGGTGCAATCTATCGCCGTTGGCTCCGTCACCCATCGCGTATTCGTTGGTGATTTCCGTGGTGAAGGAAGCAGGGTCGACGTGTTCAATGGAAATATCATAGTCCCGGACACCGCAACTGGATCGGTTTCGAGACTCAAGGCCGAAAGTGTGACGTTGAACGGGACTGTCGACCCAGACAATGAAGGTGTGGCGACGTGCCGATTCGAGTGGGGGGCAAGTCCGGCACTCGGTCAAATCGCGCCCTGCTCCGCATCCGTCTCCAATGGGGACAACCCGGTGGCGGTGAGTGCCGACATAGGCGGGTTGCGGCCTGACACGACCTACTATTACCGGTTGCAGGCGACAAACGCCAACGGCACGAACTTTGGCGAAACAACCGAGAATCGCGAATTCCTGACCTCCGGCCCTGGTATCCACGAGGCTTGGGCTTCAAACGTGGCGTCCGGTTCGGCGACGCTCGACGCGAAGATCGATCCGAATAATGCGTCCACCACCTACTATTTCCAGTACGGCACGGACACCGGCTATGGGACCAGTATTCCCGCGTCCCCAGGCATCGCGATCGGATCTGGTAAGGGCGATGTCGAAGTGGGCCAGCACCTGCAGGGTCTGCTGACGTCGACGACTTACCACTACCGGGTGGTGGCGGTCAGCGAACTGGCGCCAGATGAATTCGAAGCGTTCGACGGTCCCGATCAGACATTCCTCACCGAGGCTGCTGTGGGCGTGTCCGGGCTACCAGACGGTCGCGCGTGGGAAATGGTCTCACCGCCCAGCAAGCACGGCGCCACTCTGGAACCGTCGCCGGAGCGCGAAGGTGGAGTGACACAGGCGTCCGTGAACGGGGGCGCGATCTCCTATGTGGCGAACGCTCCGACCGAAGAAGAACCTCAGGGCAACCCAGCGATAGAACGGGTTCAGCTCTTCTCTTCGCGAGGCCCTGATGGTTGGTCCACAAAGGTGATTGCGACGCCTCACAATGCGCCAACCGGTACGCTCGTCGGGAAAATAACGGAATATCTTGCGTTTTCACCCGATCTGTCGCTGAGCGTTGTGGAACCAAAGGGAGATACGCCCCTCTCCGAAGAAACATCGGAACGGACGCCATATCTGCGTCATGATTCTACGTGTGAAACGAACGCTGCGACATGCTATCAGCCGCTCGTCAACGCAGGCAACGTGCCGGAAGCCGTGAAATTTGGTGGCAATCCTGAATTCAAATTGGGGGACGTTCAGTTCGAAGGAGCTACACCCGACTTGAGCCACCTTGTCCTGGAATCTAGCGTCGCTTTGACCTCTGCGCCCGGTGACGAAGGGATCGGTCTCTATGAGTGGACGGCTGGAAGACTGGCGAAGGTAAGCGTGTTTCCCGGGAGTGAAAAAGGCGGTCCAGAAAGCATCTCTGTGCTCGGCGACACAACAAACAAGCGTCATGCGATCTCCAATGATGGGTCACGGATCATTTGGGAGGGTGTATCTCAGACGCGAGAAGATGGCCTTTACATGCGGGACATGAGCAAGCAAGAAACTGTTCGACTCGATGTTGCCGAACCGGGATCCCAGGGCGGTATAGGTAATCCAGTTTTTCAGACCGCCAGCAATGATGGATCGCGTATCTTCTTCACCGACACCGCCCAGCTCACCGTCGGCTCGAGCGCCCGAAGCCAGCCGGATCTATATGAATTCGATGTCGACACGGGCAAACTGACAGACCTTACGATCGATCACAACCCGGAGGAAGACGCCAACGTTCAGGGTGTGGTGTTGGGTGCAAGCGAAGACGGCTCCTACGTGTACTTCGTCGCCAATGGTGTACTTGCTTCGGGCGCAACACCCGGTGATTGTGAGGTGCTATCTATGCAGCCCAGTGACACCTGTAATCTGTATGTGAGTCACAATGGCGTAACAACATTTATCGCTGGGCTCTCCGGTGAAGATGGGGAAGATCACGCTGGCGGAACATTTGCCTCCGAGCTCGCGAATCTGGCGGCAAGTGTCTCGCCGAATGGTCAGTGGCTAGCCTTCATGTCGGACAGGAGCCTGACAGGCTATGACAATCGTGACGTAAACAATGGCGTGCGCGATGAGGAGGTGTTCCTGTATGACGCCGTTGCCAAACGGGTGGTGTGCGCGTCGTGTAACCCGACGGGAGCACGACCTTCGGGTGCTTTTGACATAGGCAATACTCCCACGCCTCTCTTCGACCAGGTGAGTGTTTGGTCCGAACGCTGGCTGGCCGCGGTGATTCCAAGTTGGAACTCGTTTGGTAATCAACGTTCCATGTACCAGGCGCACTATCTGTCTAATGGCGGCCGGTTGTTCTTTGATAGTAGTGATGCGCTCGTGCCGCGTGACACGAATGGCACGTGGGATGTGTATGAGTACGAGCCCGAAGAACAGAGTCTAGGCGACTGTACGCAAGCGGACACCACATTCAGTGCCGCCTCGGAGGGTTGCGTGGGTTTGATCTCACCGGGGGGCTCGGCGGAAGAATCGTCGTTCGTGGACGCGAGTGAAAATGGAGATGAAGCATTCTTCCTGACGGCATCTCAGCTCGTGCCACAGGATTACGATCAGGCACTCGACCTCTACGATGCACGGGCTTGTACGTCGTCCTCACCGTGTCTGACCGCGCCGCCCGCCAACTCGCCGCCATGCTCGACGGGCGATTCGTGCAAGCCGGCGCCATCTGCTCAGCCTGAAAGTTTCGGGGCGCCGTCGAGCGAGACGTTCTCGGGCGCGGGCAACCTTTTGGCGCTTCCTCCGAAGGCGAAGGTCAAGACCAAGACGCTGACCAGGGCGCAAAAGCTCGTGAGAGCACTGAAGACGTGCCGACAGAAGAAAATCGAGCGTAAACGAGTGACGTGCGAACGGCAGGCACGAAAGCGGTACGCCAAAAAGGCCGGGCATAAGGCCACGGCGAGGAAGAGCTTGTCCGGTCGGACCGGACGCTAAGGAGCTAATAAGATGATCAAAGGCAAGCTCGGACACATAAAGTTCCTTGTAGGCACACTCTTTGCGATGATGATTTTGGTGTGTATGGCTGGCGCGGTACCAGCGATGGCTGAAAGCTCGTGGTGGGAGCTGACGTCTAGCAGCCTCCCCGAGAATCTGCCGCCAGGCGGGGAAGGCACAATCGTGGATGTCGCAAGCAACGTGGGTGACAGATCGGCGAATGGGGAAGAGATATTCACAGACAGCGTGCCGGCCGGCCTGTCGGTACAGAGCGTCTCGTTCTTTACCTTTGCGGGCGGAAAACTCGATTTTGGATCACTTTTCTGTAATACTGTCGGGCGGGAAGTGTCTTGTATTTTTCCTGTAGGCGTAAGTCCGTATGAAGCTTTGGAAATGCGCATTCACGTCAAGGTTGAAGGTGCGTCCTCGGGTGTGCAGAACAAGATTGCGATATCTGGGGGCGAATCGGTGCCGGCATCCTTGAGCCGCCCGTTGAACATCGGCACGACACCGACTTCCTTTGGGGTGGACGGGTATGAGCTGACGCCTGAAAACGAGGGGGGCTCGCTGGATACGCAGGCGGGCTCACATCCCTTCCAGCTCACCACATCGCTGCTCTTGAATCAGACGGCCGATCCTCAGCAGCCGCCTGCCCTCGCCAAGGACCTGCATTTCAACGTCCCACCTGGATTGATTGGCAACCCGACACCATTTCCGCAGTGCCCCGACGCACAGTTCTCGTCGCTAATAGTGGGAGGAGCCAATCATTGTTCGCCGGATACGGCAGTGGGCGTCGCGGTTGTGACGATTTACGAACCGACAACCATTGGCTTGGCGACTGTGACGGTGCCCCTGTTCAACCTGGCACCGGCAGTAGGTGAGCCCGCTCGGTTTGGATTCGAGGCTCTCGCGGTTCCGGTGATACTTGATACTTCGGTGCGCACAGGGGGCGACTATGGCGTGACTGTCAGCGTCAAAAACATCCCGGAGACGATTGCGTTCATCTCGAATCGTGTGACTTTCTGGGGCGTACCCGGTGATCCACGGCATAACAGCGCACGCGGATGGACGTGCCTCACGGAAAGCTATTATCTGCCGGGAGGCGAATGTCGAGCGGAGAGCGAGCAGAACCCGCCTCCGCTGTTGACGATGCCGACGTCTTGCACCGGCCCCTTGCGCACGACTGTCGAAACGGACTCCTGGGCGCATTCGGGTCAGTTCACGGCGCCGTTCGAAGCGCCGGCAGAGCCCAGTCTGGATGGCTGCAACAGGCTGCCGTTCGGAGCTTCGCTCGAAGTGGCCCCGGACGGGCAGGCGGCGAGCACGCCGTCGGGACTCACGGTGGGCGTGCACGTCCCCCAAGAAGAAATCCTGAACCCCGCCGGGCTCGCACCGGCGGACGTAAAGGACACGACGGTTGCATTGCCTGTGGGAGTCGCGTTGAACCCGGCCGCGGCCGACGGCTTGCAGTCGTGCTCGGAAGCGCAGATCTCGCTCGAAGTCAACGCTTTCCCGAGCTGTCCCGAAGCCTCGAAGGTGGCGACGGTCGAAATCAAGTCGCCGCTATTGCCCAACGCGCTCACGGGAGCCGCGTACCTGGCTGCGCAGGACGCTAACCCGTTTGGAAGTCTCATCGCCCTCTATCTGGTGGCGCAAGACCCGGTCTCGGGAACCCTGATCAAGGTCGCGGGGGAAGTCAAACCGGACCCGGTGACCGGCCAGTTGGTCTCGACATTCAAGAACACTCCACAATTGCCCTTCGAAGATTTGAAGCTGCATTTCTTCGGTGGGTCAAGAGCACCACTTGGTACCCCCGCCTTCTGTGGCGCTTATACGACAACGGGATCAATCTCCCCGTGGTCGGGTAATGAACCCGCGGATCTCTCGTCGACCTTCGATATCACGTCCGGTCCGGGTGGGAGTCCATGCCCGACGCGGCTCCCGTTCGCGCCGAGCTTGGCGGCTGGCATGACGAGCATTCAGGCAGGAGGGTTCAGCCCGTTCACGATGACGATGTCAAGAGAAGACGGCCAGCAGAGCTTGCAAGCGATCAGCCTACGTATGCCGCCGGGCCTCTCAGGTCTCTTGTCGAGCGTAAAGCTGTGCAAGGAACCTCAGGCGGATCTGGGCACGTGTGGCGTGGAAAGCGAAATCGGCGAAACGATCGTCAGCGTCGGCTTGGGCGGAGACCCATTCAGCGTCAGGGGCGGCAAAGTGTTCGTCACCGAAGGCTATGGAGGCGCCCCGTACGGCCTGTCGATCGTCAACCCCGCCAAGGCCGGACCGTTCGACCTCGGAGAGGTAGTCGTCCGGGCGAAGATCGAAGTGGACCCGATCACCGCTGCGCTGACGATCACGAGCGACAACTCCGGTCTGTACAAGATCCCCACGATCCTCGATGGGATCCCATTGCAGATCAAGCACGTCAACGTTATAATCAACCGTCCCGGGTTCACCTTCAACCCGACGAACTGCAACCCGATGCAGATCACGGGAAGCCTGTCGAGCACCGAAGGGGCCACCTCTGCGTTGTCGGTACCGCTGCAGGTCACCAACTGCGCGACGCTTGGTTTCAAACCGGGGTTCAGTGTTTCGACATCAGGGAAGACGTCGCGGGCAAATGGTGCGAGCCTGCGTGTGAAGCTCGTCTATCCCAAAGCTCCGTTCGGCAGCCAGGCAAACATCGCGAAGGTCAAGGTGGACCTGCCAAAGCAGCTTCCGTCGAGATTGAGCACGCTGCAGAAGGCTTGTCCCGACAGCACGTTCAACCGCAATCCGGCGTTGTGCTTGCCAGAATCGCGGATCGGGGAAGCCAAGGCAACGACACCTTTGCTCCCGGTCCCGCTGACTGGTCCCGCGTACTTTGTCTCGCATGGCGGTGCGAAGTTCCCCGAACTGGTGATCGTGCTCTCCGGCTACGGCACGACGGTCCAGTTGCACGCGGAAACGTTCATCAGCAAAGCGGGAGTCACCAGCTCGACGTTCCGCACCGTGCCCGATGTTCCCGTCGGCACATTTGAACTGACCTTGCCGCAAGGCAAGTTCTCGGCGCTGGCGGCGCCAGGGAACCTGTGCAAGGACGCGCTGAAGATGCCCACGGCATTCACGGCGCAGAACGGTGCCACGATCAAGCAGAACACACCGATTGGCGTCACGGGCTGCCAGAAGCACAAGCAGGTCAAGAAGAAGGCAAACAAGCGCAAGAAGAAGAAATGAGATGGGTGGCAGGGGAACGGCGCCGTCAGCGAAGACGGCGCCGAGCGGAGTAACAGCATCCCGCAACTGTGAAATCCCTAACGGGCTTGGCCCTGAGCGTGTCGTTGAGATCCAACGTGCGCGCATCCTCACGGCGATGGTCGACGTGTGTGCCGAGCTCGGTGGGGCAAACGTGGCTGTCGCGAACGTGGTGGCGCGCGCCGGAGTGTCACGGCGCACGTTCTATGAGATATTCGAGAGTCGCGAGGATTGCTTTCTCGCGGCGTTCGATCAGGGGATTGCGGGCGCTTCACGGTACGTGGCTGACGCTTACGACCCCAGGACGCCGTGGGTCGATCGGATCAGGACGGCGGTGAGCGGCCTATTGGGGTTCCTCGATACCGAGCGCGTGATCGGCAAGCTGCTGGTCGTTGAGTCGTTGGGCATGGGAACTGCCGCGCTGGAGCGCCGCCAGCGCGTTACAGCCGAGTTGGTCGCCGTGGTGGATGACGGACGCAAGGACGCGAAGAACGGCTCGCGGCTGCCGCCACTTACAGCGGAAGGCGTGGTCGGGGGCGCCCTGTCTGTCTTGCATTCGCGTCTGCTGGTGCGCGGGGGAGGCTCGTTGCTTGAGCTGACGGGCCCGCTAATGAGCATGATCGTGCTGCCATACCGGGGTACGGCGGTGGCTCAGCGCGAGCTTAAGCGGCCTGTGTCAAAGCCCGCAGGCGAGCGAGGACCAGCGCTCGCGGACCCGCTGCGCGATCTTGAGATGCGACTGACGTATCGCACGGTACGCGTGCTGCTCGCGATCGCCGATGCATCTGGCGCGTCTAACCGCCAGATCGCTGTTGCGGCGGGGATCGCTGACCAGGGGCAGATATCGAAACTGCTCGCGCGCCTGCAACGTCTGGGGCTCGTGGAGAACCTTGGACTGACACCGGGCAAGGGTGCCCCGAACTCATGGGCGCTGACTAAGCGTGGCCTTCAGGTGGCGCGGGGAATGGTGGCTGAGGCGACATACCTGCGAGGCGAACAATGACCAGTCGTCTAAACGGGCAAGGAACTGTGGCTGGTGTCGTTGTACGGGAGGGTGGTCACGTTGTTGAGATGCAACGCAGGCGGTTGCTGCTCGCGATGCAGGAACTAGCCGGCGAAACAGGTCTTACGGAAGCGACGGTCGGTGCGGTGTGCAAGCGCTCGCGCGTGTCACGTCGCACGTTCTATGACCTGTTCGCGGATCGTGACACCTGCTTTTTCGCCGCATTTGAACATGCGCTGAGTGAGATCGCCGAAAAGGTGCTGACCGCATATGAGTTAGAGGGTGGTTGGCGCGAACGCATCCGCGCCGGACTGGAAAGCCTGCTGGTCGTCTTTGATGAGCAGCCGCGGCTCGCGCGACTGTGTGTGATCGAGACGCTCAAGGGCGGCCCGGCGGTGATGGTGCGTCGTCGAGAAGTACTCGACATCCTCGCTGTAGCGGTTGAGGACGGCCGCAGTGAGGCTCGCGCGGGAATCGGCCCGCCGGCTCTGACGGCGGAGAGCACGGTTGGCGGCGTGCTCGCGGTCATTCATGCGCGCCTGCTCGACGCAGATGGTGGCCCGCTCGCTGAGCTCACTTCGTCCTTGACGGGAATGATCGTCTTTCCCTACCTCGGCTCCGCGGCCTCCCAACACGAGACAGAGCGCCCCAGCCCGCTCCCGAACGTCCCTCGCACATCGTCTGGCAACCGCACTGAGCCCGTGGGCGCCGACCCGTTCCGAGACGTGCCGATCCGCTTTACCTACCGCACGGCACGCGTGCTCGCAGTGATTGCAGCCGACCCCGGAGCGAGCAACAGGCAGGTTGGCCAAACTGCCGGCGCACACGACCAGGGCCAGGTGTCAAAGCTACTCAAACGCTTGGCGGGAGCGGGACTCATCGAGAACGATGGACCAGGAGGGCAAAGCGGTGAGCCAAACGCGTGGCGGCTCACCGCGCGTGGAGAGGCAATTCACACCGCGCTGGGGACTGGGACGACCTGACCATAGTGGCCAGGGGAGCGTGCGCGATGGGCGGAGGGTGGGAACCCGCCGATTGGCGCGAGCATCCGCTCGGGCAACGTCGGGCACGAATCGTTAAGGCGATGGTTGAGGTCGTTTGTGAGCGTGAAGGGTTCGCGGGCGCTTCGGTCACGGCTGTATGCGCGCACGCGAAAGTGTCGGGACGAGGGTTCTATGAGATATTTGCGAGTCGCGAGGACTGCTTTCTCGCCGCGCTGGACGAGGGCCACAGGCGTGCAAGCCAGGAGGTGTCATGCGCATTCGAGGGCGCCGAGTCGTGGCTTGACGGAGTGCGACTGGCGCTCGTCGCACTGCTGACTTTCCTTGACTCTGAACCTGGTTTGGCAAGGGTTTGCGTGGTGGAGTCGCTGGCTGCCGGCCATTGGGCGCTTGAGCGCCGCGAACGTCACGTCGCGTCGCTGACTCGCCAGATCGCCGAGTTCTGGGGACAGCGCGGCCCCCAGGAGCCTTATCCGTTCGCAGCCGAGGGTGTGATGGCGTCAGTTCTGAATATCATCCAAAACCGTCTGCGTGCCGATGAGGCTCAGCCGCTGAGTGTCCTGCTGGGACCGTTGATGGGCCTTGCGACAACCCCCTATCTGGATGCGCGAGAGGTTGCCGATGAGATCAAGCGCTCGGAGGCGCTTGCACAGCGACTGGCAGCGTCAAGTGACCCACAGCTCAGGCCAGGTGCAGGCAGGGGTCGGGTGCAGGTACCCGCGATGTTGCGAAACCCCAGGGCGCACCGCGCACGCGAGTGTCTCCTCTACTTGGCAGAGCACCCAGGCGCCAGCAACCGCCAAATCGCGAAGGCGATCGGCATAGCTCGTGACACGCAAGTCTCGACCATGCTCGCGCGTCTGCGCGAGATGAGATTGCTGGTCAAGCATGGAGCAAAGCCCGGCGGTTCCAACGCGTGGATGCTCACAGCGTACGGGCTGGCGGTTGCGCGAGCGTCAAGCGATGACTCCGATGATCCGCGGGGAGTCAGGTTGACTTGACTCTCGACCAGACTTGAGCAGCGTGGCCGATTATCGACACAAGCACACTTCAAATCTCGAAAACGGTGAAAGAGCTTTATGTGAAATCTTGACGACGAGCCGTTGCCGGCCATAGGGTCGGACCCGACGGTTCAAGCAAAAACTCGCATCCCTCTGAGACATGAGGGCAAGGGAGCTGTTTACATGAGATCCAAATATAGGACGATGTTCGTTGCGCTCGTGGCGATGTTCGCGATGAGCGCAGTAGTGGCAGCGAGTGCCTCGGCTACGCTACCTGAATTCCGTGGAGGAAAAACTACCTTCACAGGCACATTCGGTTCCGCCAGTTTCCACGAAACTGACGGTGCTGAATATGGTTGCGCGAGTGGCGGTACCATTTCGGGCGAAATCACTGGTCCGAAGGAAGTGGCAAAAGTAGTCATCAAGTTCAACTGCGCAACCGGAGGCTTTACTTTTTGCACGAAGTCAGGTTCTAGCGCCGGAGTATGGGAAACGAAAGAACTCAAGGGAAAGATCGGATATCTCAATAAAACTAACCAAAGAGTAGGATTGCTGCTTGAATCTTCTGCGGGCCCCGTGGCGGAATGTGAACACGCCCCCCGTGTTTTGGCGAAAATCCTTGGTTCTATTATCGGCGAAATCGGCCCGGTGAACGTCAAAAGAACAGGACCGTTCTCTTTGAGTTTTGCGCAGAGTCACGGCTTGCAGGAACTCCAGCATTTTGAAGGTGAAGAACTTCTTCATAATCTGGAAATCCAGACATCTTCCTCGGAAAAGTTTGGACTTCAAACCGGTATGAGTCTCACTACGAAAACGTCGATGGAAATCGAGGCGTAAGGCGTCGCGATAGCGTGGGTACGTGGGCGAATCGACGCCCACGTACCCTTCTCGTGTTCACGAGAGCGAGTAGCTCGGCTTCGGTCTCAGTGCTACGGCTACGCCACGTCTGGAAGGCGGCCGCAGTCGGGGTGTCACCGCCGCTGCAAGCGGTGCTGTATCTCCTCCTCGGAGGCGCTGCTGGAGTGAGCCGACGCCTCGGCGTGCTGTCGTGCCGTGACTTGCCACCCATGCTGGGCGAGGCGATCGACGAATGGGGCCTGCTTGGTGCTATTCGAACCCGGAGGTCCAGGAGCGGATAAGACGGTTGTCCGAGAAGCTTGAGCGGTTGGTGGCCAGCAATGCGGCTCTACGGCCCAGCGGCCGTCAGGATCGGCGGCTGCGGGGTGGGCTGGTGCCCAAGGCCATCGAGCAGGTTCTGCGCGAGGCCGTCGGGCCTATGCGAGCCCGCGACATCCATGCCGAGGTCGAACGGCTCCTCGGCATTCGGTGCCAGCCTCGTCGGTCTAGAACTGGCTGGCTAAGCAAGCTCAGGGTGAGCAGCCCCCAATAGTGCGGTTGGATCGTGGACGGTATCGGCTGGTCGTCTCGTAGTTGGCAACGCCGAGTTCGGAGCCCGCTCACCGAAGAGGACCCTACACGTTGGCAAACCCCACGGTGTTCGCTGCGCCAGCGCTGGGCCTCTCCTAGAGGTGCGCCGATTGGAGAGGCCATTGTGGCTGCGGTGCTCACCGTTTAAGCGCGGTTGCTTCTGAATCTCACGAAGTTGGTGTGCGGGTCTACGTGGGTGGTGGGCAGACCAGTCGCCGGGGGCCGATCCACCACACGACCTCGATCGCCGTACCGAGCAGGGCGAGTAGGACGGCGACAACCCGCAGCGGCGGCATGTGCCAGGGACCCGACTTGGGCACGAGCACAACGGCGACGGCGAGCAGTAGCACGACGATCCCGGCGTTGTATGCGCGCCGTGCGCGGTTGGCCAAGATCGCGTGACGGTCTCGCCAGTTCGCTTGCATATGGCGCAGCTGCTCCTCTGAGAACCCGTCGGCGACTGCGATCTCACGGAAGGAGAGATAGTCCCCCGGCGGGACGTGGTGGCGCCGGGCGTTGAACGCGAACTCTACCGTGTAGATGAGCAACAGCCCCGCGAGCAGGAGCAACAGCAGCGCGAGGTTCGCTCCCCACATGACGCTGCCCTTGTCGAGCAGCAGACCGATCAGTGCGAAGGCGAAGCCTGCCAGCAGCGGAGCGGCGGAGGTGCCGAGATTTTCAAGCGCCTCGGGTGAGCCATACGGAGCGGTGTAGTGGTCGGGTAGAAGTTTGGTCTGCGGCGGAACGGTGGACATCGCAGTCAAGAATGCACGGGGGGACGGTGGTAGCGTTTGTGGTGAGGGCACCACACTTCGTCCCGTTCGATTATGGATACTGGGTCGCTTGCGATGGAGGCACCTGCGACGTGCCAGCCGCGCCCTCGCTTGGCGACGTGGCCTTCCCGTTGCAGGGCGGGGAGCATCTTGTAGAGATAGTTCTGTGTGATGTCGGTTTCGGCCGCCAGCTCGGGGATCGTGATCCCCGGCTGCTGTGCGACGAGTGAGAGCGCTTGGACCTTGCTGCTAGTGCGGAACCGAATGGCCGCCCGTTGCTTCGTCACTCGCTTGGCTGTGGAGGGCGATCTCCCCGGCGCGGTCAGCGCGGCGAGCGCAGCCTGGAGGCGCTCGTATTCCTCAACGAGCGGACGGAGCTCCGCGATGCGCTCATCGATCTCGCGCCGCTGACGTTCGAGGAATTCACTGGCCTGCACTCGTCGTAGATTGACAGGCGCCACGGCGTAAGGATGGTGCGATCAGTGGCACCGTGCTAATGATGGGGACCATCGGCGTGCGGCTGAAACGATTCGGCTATGCGGGCTGGCTAAGCAGCTTCAGGATCAGCAGCCCCGAGTCGTCCGGCTGGGACGCGGGCGGTATCGGCTGGTCTAACACACTCCTCGCCTGCGCCTGGCGATGCTGCCGTGGCCAGGAACAGTCAGGCGGCCCGGCTGGCTGCAGGTGTTTTGGAGTGCTTACCCCTTGGAGATTGCCGGCTCGCAGTCGCCATGCAGAAGCTCCGGTGCGGGATCAAGGCCGTTGGGCCACACCGCTGTTCGTGCCTCGTCATCGACCCGGACTTGCCGGAAGTACTCGGGATCGTGCAGGGGCTCTCCCAGTGTCCCGTGCAGCAAGAAGGCGCAGTCGACCTCACGCTCAACACCGTCGTTGAACACGACCAGTAGGCGGTAACCGTCTAGCGGCTGGATGCTGGTGACTCGAAGCATTGTTCCTTCATGCTGGGGCAGAGGCTCGATTGGCGCCAGGGGCTCTAGTTCCTGAGCGCGCGCCCAGTTATCGCGAGTTCCTTGGTATGGAGTCGTGCCCACGCCCGGACGCGGACATAGCCCATTCCTGATCAAGAAGGGCTCCGCTATGGGATAACTCGGAGTTCCCGCTGGCTATTGGCGAACCGTGTCATCAAGGCGAGTACGACAACAGCCGATTGCCCACCAAGCGATTCGATTAGCCGTGAGATGGTCTCTACAGAAACGGCTTGCGGAAGCCGAAATGGACGCGGCGGGTTTCGAACCTGCGACCTCTCGCGTGTGAAGCGAGCGCTCTCCCACTGAGCTACGCGTCCTCGTAGAGCGATTCTATTCGCCTTGAACCAACTGGGCGGCGCCCCGGAGCGATCGACTACGGAGGACCGTGCCTACCCTTCCTTAGCTGCTCCCTGGGGATGCGGCTCGAGGCGCACTCCCGGGATCGAATAGGCCCCAGCAAGCGCGCTGACCTCACCCTGCGTGAGCGCCGCCCCGAACGCCGCGGGGCCTCCGAGTCGTTCGTATCCGCTCACGAGGCTCTTCCCAAGCAGGGACAGATCGAAGTGGCCATCGTAAATGGCGTCGATGTAGAGCGGGGAGTTCTCTCGGGCGAAGCTCGCCACCGTGGGGGAGGCGCTTGCGATCGCGGCGACGGTCGCGTTGGTGAGCCGCCATCCCTGCCGGGCGAGCCGTTCGTAGCTTTCGTAGATCCCCGCGATTCCGGCGGCCGGCCCCGTGAGCGTGCGGGCGCTCACCACAAACGATGGTTCGGGGAGCGCATTCGCACGGGCGCTCGCGGTGCCAACGGTCCCGCGCAGCGTGCTCGGCAATACCTGGGGCAGGCCGCCCGCGATCAGTGGCCACGCGCTGCGCGAAGCCGCCACCTCGCGGTGCACCCCCGACTCGGCGGCGCGCAACGCGCTTGCCACCTGCTCGAACTGGGTGCGCTCGAGCGCCAACTCCCGAGGGGGTTGCGTGCTGGAGGGCGAGCCACCGCCGCAACCGGCGAGCAGCGTGGCGAGGGTCAGCGCGATCGTCGCGAGTCGCCCCGACAGGCGTGCAAGGTGGACCCCGCTGTCCTGTCCCGATCGGCGTGCAAGGCGGACCTTTGCGTCCTGTCCCGATCGGGGTGCTAGGCGGACCTCAGTGTCCTGTCCCAGCGGGTGTGCAAGGCGGACCCTCGCGCCGGCTGTGAGAGCGGCGCGAGGAGCCTTGCTGCTCGAAAGGCTGGTGCTCAGCGCTAGACGCCGAGCAGGTCCACCACGAACACGAGCGGCGCGTTCGCTGGGATGGTGGGAGGCGATCCACGCTTGCCGTAGGCCAGTTCGGAGGGGATGATGAGCTCGCGGCGTCCGCCCACCTTCATCCCTGCCACACCCTGGTCCCAGCCCGGGATCACCTGACCCTTGCCGAGCGTGAACGCGAACGGTTCGTTGCGCTTCCACGAGGCGTCGAACTCCTTGCCGCCGTTGTAGAGCACGCCGACGTAGTTCACCGTCACCGAGTCGCCCGCCTTGGCTTCGGGGCCCGTGCCCACGATGATTTCCTTGGTCACGAGCTTCGTCGGCGCGGGGCCCGCCGGTACGGTCACCTTGGGCTGTGTAGCCAGGGGGCCGCTGGTCGGCGTCTTGACGGTTGCAGTTGGGGTCGTGGTCGTGGGTGTGGTGCTTGTGGGCGTTTTTTCGCCGGAAACATGCGGGACGGAATTAGTGTCGGACTCGTTGCCTACGGTGATCGTGCTCGAGCCGCTGCTGGACCCGCAGCCTGCGATCAGGGCGGCCGTGCCGAGCATTGCCAGCGTGACGCCGAGGCGCGCGCGGCGAGGGGACTTGGGTGAGTGGAAGTATGTGAAGTTCATAACGGTTCGGCAGCGTAACGCATAACGACCGGTTCGTGCGACGATCGTCCGCATAGGCCCTCCGCGTGCATGACGCACGCGCTGGCGCGTCCACGCGCGCGAGCGGGACATGCGGGGTGCCACGACTGAGCTCGCAGGGCAACTGTCGTGGGTCGCCTCCGCGCTAGGATCGCTCGTGGACCGTGCTAGGCGGGGATGTAGCGGCGCCCTGAATCCGCAATCCGCTCTAGCGGGGCTGAACTCCCCTTCGAGGGGTTTCGCTCTGGTCGCTCCGCCGCACGGAGCGTCGATGGTTCGGGTCCCGCGCGGTGTCGGCTTGTGAACCAGGTCAGGTCCGGAAGGAAGCAGCCTTAAGCGATCCCCGGCAGGCGCAGCGGGAGTACCCGATCCGGAGTCCCGGGCGGCGGTCAGGCGATCGGAGGCGGAAGCCTCGACGAGGGGTGCACGGTCCATTTTTTTTGGATTTGCTGTTCGTTCGGGTCGGCTCAAGTGAGGCGTCCCGTACGTGCTCAGCATTCCCGGGCTCCGCCGTGAGGCCGCGGTGTTGGCACCGCCTGTGTCGCTGAAACGAGCTGGAAACGCTTGGGGCGTTCAGCGGCAGTGCGCGAAGATCAGCCACGACCGGTTTGAGCGCGACTCCAGGAAGCCCGGCGGGATCGACACCGGGAGGTGCGGATCCTTCGGGTCGAGCACGTATTCCCTTTCGACTTCGATGCTCGCCGGGTCGATGTAGGTGCCGTCTTTCTGCTGCCTGGATTCGGCGCGTGCCGCTTCGGCGCTCACGATCAACCCCGGGCGCTCTTTCAGGTAGAGCGCGAGCAACGGTATCGGCGCATGGTTGGGTACCCCCACGGGCCCGCACTTGGGCGCGATCGCCCCGTTGTGCACGAGCGCGAGCAGGTCGTCCTGGATGCTTTCCTGACGGGCTAGGTTCCGCAGTTGGTGGTGGGCTGAGCGCACCTGGCTGGGAAGTGTCACGAGCAGCGCCACCAGTACCACCGCGCCACCCGCCATCCACGGCACGCGTCGCCTGTCGCCCTTTGGCAACTGGGTCCAGCCGAACACTCCCGCGCCGCAGAACAGGCATAGGACCGCCGCCGCCAGGAACGCGTAGCGTTCGTTGATCGGTAGGCCGACCGACGCCATCGCCGCGAAGACCACCACCGCGAGTATGCCGGCGACAACACCGAGCCGGGCGCGCTCGCGCAGCCACGCGAGCGACAGTACCCCACCGAGCGCGGCGCCCACTAGTACCGCGGGGCGCAGGATCCCGCCGATGCGTCGCGGGATGTACTGCGGCACCTTGCCAATGCCGGTCTCGCGCCCGAGTACTTCCGCCGTGTGTTTGGTGTTCGTGAGCGACCACATTGCATTGCCCGTCACGAGCAGATCGCTGAGCACCCAGATCAGGGGGGCGGCGGCTGCGAGCAGGGCGAGGCGAGCGAGCTGCGCGCGCGTGCGTGCGGGAAAGGGCGAACGAGTGGATGAGACGACCAGATAGACCCAATACATCCCAGAAAAGGCCCACGCCTCCGGCCGCAGGAGTCCTGCCAATCCGAGCAGCACGAGCACAGGCGCTCCCGCGCGACGCCTCCGGGTCTCCACGAGCAGGGCCGACAGGACGAGCAGCAGGTAAGGGACGTCCACGTAGGCCCGCACCCCGTATGACAGGACCGGCACGCGCGTGAGCAGGACTAGCGCCGCCACGGCTCCGGCGCCACGCCCGAACCACTCGCTCCCGAGCCGGTAGATCACCCACCCGCAAGCCGACAGCGCTAGGAACGCGAGTGCCACGGTTATCGCGGTGGCAGCGCTTGCCCCGAGCGGTGCTAGCGGTATCCCGAGCAGCTCCACGAGTGGGTGCGGGGTGGGGGCGATCGGCAGGCCGTATTCGGGCGTTTCCCCGCGCGTGAGCTGTTGGCCCCACACGAGCCCGTACAGGGTGTCGTAGTTGACGAACCCGACCCCTGTGATCAGCCACAGCGCCAGCGCTCCCGCCACGATGGCGAGCGTCGCCGGTCCCCATCGGGCGAGATGTGCCCATGTGCCCTGCCCCCTCCGCGCGCGGGGGGCAGGGGGTTTCGCGTGACTATCCCCCTCGGCCCTCCGATCGGGGACTGCCCCCGCCAGGACGCGGGACAGCAGCGGTTTGCGAATGTCTGCCACAGCGGCGCACGCTACCCGTTTGACCGGCCCGTAGGACTCGATTCGGGTGTTTGCACGCGCCGTATCCACGCGTCCACGGACGCCGCCTGGCGGGACCGCGGCCGTGGGTAGACTGGCCTCGGTGGCCGCCAGCGCTCAATCCCTGTACCGCAAACACCGTCCGCGCTCTTTTGCGGACGTGGTGGGCCAGGAGCCGGTGGTGCGCACGCTGCGTCACGCCGTCGAACGCGGCAACGTCCACCACGCCTATCTATTCGTTGGTTCGCGTGGCACGGGCAAGACCTCGATGGCGAAGATCCTCGCCTCCTGCCTGAACTGCGAGCGCGGCCCCACCGTCGAGCCGTGCGGGCAGTGTGACTCGTGCCGCTCGATTGCCTCCGCCACCTCGCTCGACGTGATCGAGATGGACGCCGCCTCCAACAATTCAGTAGACGACATCCGCGAACTGCGCGAGTCGGTCGTGTTCGCGCCGGTGTCCGGGCGCCATAAGGTGTACATCCTCGACGAGGCCCACATGCTCTCCCAGGCCGCCTGGAACGCGTTCCTGAAGACGCTTGAGGAGCCGCCGCCGAACACAGTGTTCGTGCTCGCCACGACCGAGGCCTCCAAGGTGCCCGCCACCGTGGTGGACCGCTGCCACCGCTTTGACTTCCACCGTCCCACCGTCGAGCAGATCGCGAGCGTCGTGACGCGCGCCGCCACCGCCGAGTCGATCGAGATCCCGTCCGAGGCGGTGGCCGCGATCGCCCGCTCGGCCACCGGCAGCTTCCGCGACGCGCTCGGCACGCTCGAGCAGCTCGTCACCTACAGCGGCGCCCGCATCGAGCTCACCGACGTGCTCGCCGTGCTCGGCGTCGCCGACGAGCAACTGCTCTCAGACGCCTTCGACGCCGTGCAGCAGGGCGACGCGCGCGGTGCGCTGCTGGCGGTGGCTCGCTGCGCCGAGGGCGGCCGCGACGCCGGCTCGTTCACGCGCGACCTGGAGGCTCGTGCACGCGAACTGCTGGTCGTGCAAACGCTCGGCGAGGTGCCCGCCGAGCTGTCGCTCACGCCGGAGATCGACGAGCGCCTGGGCGCGCAGGCGCAGCGCATCGGGCGTGCCGAGGTCGTGCGCATGCTCGATCTGCTCGGTGCGGCGATGGAGGGCGTGCGCGCCGGCGCCGACCCCCGCACGCAGTTGGAGCTCGCGCTCGTCAAGGCTGCCTCCCCGCAAGCCGACGGCTCGGTGCGAGCGCTGCTCTCGCGCATTGAGCGACTCGAGCAGGCATTGGCAGGCGCCGCGGCCCCCCCCGCGGCCGCGTCTGTTACCGCCACGCCCGTGCCATCCGTGCCAGCGTCAGTTGACGCCCCCGAGTCACCGAGCACGTCCGAGTCACCGAGCACGAGCGAGTCACCGAGCACGAGCGAGGCCCATAACGCGCCTAAGTCATCGAGTGCGCCCGAGTCACCCCTCGCGTCGCCCGCACCTCCGCTCGTGCCGCCAGCGGCGAGCCCTTCGCACCCTGTCTCACCTGCTCCCCAGCCGAGCGCGCCATCCGAGCAGTCCGCCTCTCAACCGCCCGCCGAGTCGCGCAACGGAGAGCACCCCGCCGCGGTGCCCGTAGCGGTTGCCACGCTTGGCCCGAGCGATCTCGACTCGCTGTGGGCGGCCGCGCACGAGTCCGTTCGCGCCGAGCATGGCCTGCTCGGGGCGGTTCTCAATGAGGCCACGCCTGTGATCCTCACCGACCAGGAGCTCACACTCGCGTTTCCCACCACCGCTGCCTTTCACAAGCGCAAGGCCGAGGATTCCGCCAATCGCTCCATCTTGATCGAGACGTTGCGCCGGCTCACCGGACGCCACTACCGTCTCGAGTTCGAGCTGCGCGAGGATCTACCCGCTGATGAGGGTGCCGGCGGCGCCCCCCCGAGCGAGGAGCAGATAATGGAGCGCTTGATGGCCGAGCTCGACGCGGAGGAGCTCCCCGAGGATTGGCAACAGCAGAAAGGCGGCGACTAGTGCCCCCAAAGCAGCAACGCCCCAACATGCAGCAGATGCTCAAGCAGGTCCAGAAGATGCAACACGACATGGAGCTCGCCCAACAGGAGCTTGCGAATCAGACAGTTGAGGCTTCCGCCGGCGGGGGCATGGTGACGGTCACGGTCTCCGGGGGCCTGGAGGTGCGCGCGGTGAAGATTGCCCCCGATGCCGTGGACCCCGAGGACGTGGACATGCTCTGCGACCTCGTGCTTGCCGCCACCAACGAGGCTCTGCGCTCCGCCCAAGAGCTGGCTGCCTCCAAGATGGGTGCCGTCACGGGTGGCCTTGACCCTGGCGCGCTCGGCGGCCTCGGTATTCCAGGGCTGTAGGCGGATTGAGCTCTTTCGTTCCCCCCGTCCAGCGGCTCGTCACTGAGCTCTCAAAGCTCCCGGGCGTCGGCTCTCGTACAGCGCAGCGGCTGGCCTTTCACATCCTGCGTGCCTCTGACGAGGACGCATTCGGTCTTGCGGAGGCCATCAAGGAGGTCAAGGAAAAGGTGGGTCTGTGCGAGGTGTGCTTCAACCTCGCCGACGAACCCCGCTGTCGTATCTGCCAGGACACCCGTCGTGACGCGAACGTCATCTGCGTCGTAGAGGAGCCATCTGATGTGATCCCGATGGAGCGTACCCGCGAATTCCACGGCCTCTACCACGTACTTGGGGGCGCTTTGTCTCCGATCGATGGCGTCGAGCCGGAGGACCTGAAGATCGAGGAGCTATACGCGCGCGTCGCCGATACCGCGGAGCCGGGCGGGTTCGGGGGAGACGAGGATGCTCCACAGGCGGTGTCCCCCGCGCGCACGGGGGTACGGGAGGTGGTGCTCGCCACCAACCCCACCACCACCGGCGAGGCCACTGCGCTGCACATCGCCGAGGAGCTGCGCCATCGCGTCCCACAGCTGACGATCACGCGTCTTGCCTCCGGCTTGCCGGTGGGCTCTGACCTGGAGTACGCCGACGAGGTCACGCTCGGCAAGGCGCTCGCCGGCCGCCGCTCGCTCTGATACTCCGTATCGCCGGTGGTCGGCCCGGCAAAGCGAATCCGCTCGCTCGACGGCCTGCGCGGACTGGCTGCGCTCGTCGTCGTGTTCCATCACACCCTGCTTGCGTCAGCTCCGCGTCTGGCGGGCGCATACGCCCCGGGTCAGCCGGCGCCGCGCGGCTTGCTCGCATGGCTCTTCACCTACACCCCTCTGCACATCGTGTGGGCCGGCCAGGAGTTCGTCGTCGTGTTCTTCGTGCTCAGTGGCTTCGTGCTCTCGCTGCCGGCCGCGCAGGGACGCGCTCTCTCGCCGGTCGTCTACTACCCGAGCCGCTTCATCCGTCTGTACGCGCCCGTGTGGGGCGCACTCGCGTTTGCGGCGCTCATGCACGTGGTGGTCAGTCACGGCCAGGTAACGGGTGCCAGCTGGTGGCTGAACGCTCACTCTCAGCCGCTGGGCGTCGAAGGGCTCATAAGCGATGGCACGCTTGGATACGGGGCCGGCAACTGGGCATTCACTAGCGTTCTGTGGTCGCTGCGCTGGGAGGTGATTTTCTCGCTGGCGCTCCCACCCTTGCTGTGGCTCTTTCTGCGTGCTCGCCGTCCTCTCTCCTGGGGGGTTCCCGCAGTGTGCGTGCTTGCGCTGCTCTGTCATGAATCGAACGAATATCTGCTCGAGTTGCCTCCCTTCCTGCTCGGTATGAGCATGGCATTCTCGCTGGAGAGCATCGAACGGATGGCGGAGCCGCTGCGCGCGCCCACATCACGAAGCCGGTGGCTCAGGGTGGCGCTGCTCATCGCGTGCGCCTGCGGACTCACGGCCGACTGGTGGCTCCCTGGCTCAGGGGTCGATGCGGTGCTGCTCGCGGCCGGCGCCTGCATGTCTGTGCTCGCCGCCCTTGTGGTCGAACCGCTGGCCGAGCTGCTTTGCTCGCGCCCGATGCAGTGGACCGGCAAGCGCTCTTACAGCCTCTATCTCGTCCATGAGCCGCTCGTCGTGGCGCTCGCGTTCGCGCTCGGCGGCCGTTCCAGCGCCGTGCTTTTTGTGCCGCTTGCCGTCGTTCTCTCGCTCGCGGCCTGCGCCGGCTTCTTCCGTCTAGTCGAGTATCCCTCACACCGCTTCGCCCGTTGGCTCGGCGCCTACGCTGGTCAAGCCAACGAGCGTCGGCTCAGCCCAAGCGCGGCGGGTGCCGGCCACGGTGGGCGCCCACCGGGCGATGTCCCGCTGCCCACCCCGCCCTTTGTGGCTGCCGTGACGGTCCCCACGCCGTCCCCGCGGGACGCGGGCTGACCGCGGGGCTTTATCCTCGGCAGGTGTCTGAGATCGTGGTCATGAAGTTCGGCGGCACCTCCGTGGCCGACGCCGAGCGCATCAAGCGGGCGGCCCGGCGGATCGTTGAGAAGCGTGAGGCCGGCTACTCCGTCGTGGCGGTGCTCTCCGCGCGTGGCAAGACCACCGATGAGCTGATCGCGATGGCCGAGGAGGTCTCCGCGGCCCCCGATGCGCGCGAGATGGACATGCTGCTCTCTACAGGCGAGCGCATCTCCTGCGCGCTGTGCGCCATGGCTATCAACGATCTCGGCCACCGTGCCATCTCGTTGACGGGATCGCAAGCGGGGATCGTCACTGATGCGTCCCACACCAAGGCGCGCATCCTCGACGTGCGCGCCGACCGCGTGCGCGACGCCCTGGATCAAGACAACATCGTGCTCGTCGCGGGCTTCCAGGGGGTGTCTACCGCCGACGACGTCACCACGCTCGGGCGCGGGGGCTCTGACACCACTGCCGTGGCGGTCGCGGCGGCGCTGGGGGCGCGTGAGTGTGAGATCTACACCGACGTGGCGGGTGTCTTCACCGCCGACCCGCGCATGGTGCCCGACGCGCGCAAGCTGGCCACGGTCTCCTTCGAGGAGATGCTTGAGATGGCCGCCTCGGGCGCCGGCGTGCTGCAGCTGCGCTCGGTCGAGTACGCGCGCAACCAGGGTGTGCGCATCCACTGTCGCTCCTCATTTGAGGACGCCCCAGGTACCGTTGTGCTCTCAGAGGGAGAAACCATGGAGCAGCCACTCATTACAGCCGTCACCCACTCCACCGCCGAGGCGCGGCTCACGCTCGTCGGCGTACCGGATGCGCCCGGTGCCGCCGCACGTATCTTCGAGGCGCTTGCGGAGGGCAACGTCAACGTGGACATGATCGTCCAGAACGAGCCCACCTCCGCCGGAGGCAGCGCCGAGATCTCCTTCACCGTCCCGCGCGAAGACCTGCGCGCCGCTCACGCCGCGCTCGACCCGATCGAGGGCGATGTCTTCTCGGGGCTGAGCGCCCACGAGGAGATGGGCAAGGTGTCGATCGTCGGTGCCGGTATGCGCTCGCACCCGGGCGTCGCCGCCAAGGTGTTCAGCGTGCTCGCCGCCGAGGGCATCAATATCGAGATGATTTCAACATCCCCAATTAAGATCTCTTGCGTCATCGCACGCGATCGCGTCGAGCGGGCAGTGCAGGCGTTGCACAGCGCTTTCGAGCTCTCCGGCCCAGGCACAGTGGGTGTCGAGGAGCCGTTTCGCGCACGCACGGGTTGAGTGGGAATGAGGGGGTTTTGCCACTTCCCTCATCCGAATGGTGAAAGCATCTCTTGACATTGAGGCCTGGTAGGGCTAGCCTGCGCCGCGCCAGGTAGACGAAGGTGGAGCTGGAGTACTCACCGACATACGCATGATGTAAGAAAGAGTCAGCACGGAGGTCTGATGACTCGGCTGGATGCCGATGTTCGTCGTGCTGATTCTCGTTTCAACACGAGTCAGGGAGAGACAAGGTTGGAGTCGGTCGGTAGCAAGCTGAAGCATAAGTCCGCAATCCCAGTGGATTTCGATCCTGGGCTGGTCGACGGTTCGCGGGGCCAACGGGGGCTCGCACGGCGTATAGGTGGGACGGGTCCAATTCTCGAGACGAGGGGTCCCGCGGCGAGCATGCTGCGCGACGCGCTCTTTCGCCGGATGCTGCTCGCGGGCGACGTGCTTGCGATCACCGCAGCGTTTGCGCTTGCCATGGAGCTGTCCGGCGGACGCCTGCACCTTGCTCGAATTTGCCTTGCCGGTCTGCCGCTGGTGGTTCTTGGTGCGAAGCTATTTGGGTTGTACGACCGAGATGAGGCAGTGATTCGTAAGACCACACTCGACGAGGTGCCCAAGCTGATTCAGGTCGCCACGCTGTGTGCGCTGGTGGCCTGGCTCGCGGAGAGTCCGCTCGGCTACGGGCGGCTCACGCGTGCGGATGTCTTGTTCTTGTGGTTTGCGCTTGCCGTTTTGTTGATTGTGGGGCGCTGCGCGGCGAGGGCGATCGCCCTGCGTGCCGCCCCTGTAGAGCGATGCCTGTTCATTGGCAATGCCGCATCTGAAAAGACGATTCGCTCCCGGATGACCAATCACGGGGGTGTGAGGGCAGAGATCGTGGCTCACGTCGACCTCGATGACATCGCCCCCTGGTCGACGGACGCCTTCTCACAAGACAAGCTCCAGGAGATTCGCGATCTGGCAAGCGGGCTGGACGTGCACCGTGCGATCGTGGCGCCCAACAGCGGCGAAGGGGGCGAGATGCTCGACCTCGTGAGGACGCTCAAAGCCGTTGGCATCCGAGTGAGCGTCGTGCCGCGGCTGTTGCAGGTCGTTGGATCCTCGGTGGAGTTCGACGACCTGCACGGGGTGACGCTCATGGGGGTGCGCCGCTTCGACCTGACTCGCTCCTCGGCGTTGGTCAAGCGAGCCTTTGATTGCGTGGGCGCCTCGCTGGGATTGCTTGCCGTCTCGCCGCTGATGATCGCGATCGCGATCGCGATCAAGCTCGACAGCAAAGGACCGGTGTTCTTCCGTCAGCTCAGGGTCGGGCGCGACGAACGGCACTTTGGACTGTTCAAGTTCCGCACGATGGTGCCCGACGCCGAGGCGCTCAAGCATACGCTGACCGATCTCAACGAAGCGCAGGAGGGGTTGTTCAAGATCGCCGAGGACCCGCGCGTCACACGGGTCGGCAGGCTCCTTCGACGGACCGCTCTCGACGAGCTGCCTCAGCTGTTCAACGTGATGCGGGGCGAGATGAGCCTCGTGGGGCCCCGCCCGCTGATCGTCGATGAGGACCGGCGCATCGAGGGGTGGCATCGTCGGCGCTTGGCTCTGCACCCGGGCATGACCGGGCATTGGCAGATCCTGGGTCCTGCGAGTGTGTCGCTGCGGGAGATGGTCGCGATCGACTATCTGTACGTCGCCAACTGGTCTCTATGGACGGACGTAAAGATCCTCTTGCGCACGGTTCCCTATGTGCTCTGCCGCCGCGGCCTTTGAGCGGCGGTCCTCGAGCTTCAGGCCGATCGTCCGCGCTCCCGAGCTGGGGCCAAGCAGGTTAGGGGAGCGGCCCGGCTTTCCGAGTACCACACGCTCGCCGTGCGCGGCCATCCAGCAGACGGCCACCACCAGTGAGAGGGTGGCGAGCCATGCGGTTGAAATCAAAATGACGATCATTGGCTTGGACTCTGCTTCGTGCTGCTCGGTTGAATTCCTGGGTAACTCGGTTGTGTATTGCGGCTCTACTCTTAGATCGGATGTATGCGGATCTGACTGAATACCGCATGGAGCGGACCAAACAGATGTCCGAGACGTTTGTACGCCCCGTCCAACTTGTGCGTTGGCTCACGAGCGTATCCGTTGGCTGGCTGTGGCGGTAGTCCGCATCTCGGGAGTGGCGGAACTGACGGACTATGGCGCCGAACTCGGGAGCGGCAGAACTAGCGGACTATGGCGCCGAACTCCTGGGTGTAGATCGCTCCGGGTTGTCCTTCGGAGAGTGCAGCGGGGGCCGCTGGATCGATGCCCATCCCGGTTTCGCGATATTCGCTGTTGAGGATGTTCGCGAGGTGCTCGGGCGAAGCTATCCAAGCGGCCACGATCGAGCTCGGGGTGGCCAGGTAGAGGGTGCCCCAGGCGATGTTCTCGCCGATCGTGTAGCCCACCTGTGAGTTGGGGATGTAGCCGCTTGCCAGCACCCGGTCCAGTTGCGTTTCGCCGCTGGGCGTGGTGTGGGAGAAATAGTCTTCGCCGATCATGCCTTCGCTGTGCTGCTGAGCTACCCGAGTGAGCTGAGTATTTAGCTGCAGCGGCAGCTCGTTGTTTCGAGCACGCTCCTGATTGATGAGGCAGAGGGTGGCTTCGCGGACCGCTTCGAGGGTGCCCGCTTCGGGCGTGAGTTCGGTGTTTTGACAGGGTGTGGCGAGCACCCGTGCGATCGTGGCGCTAGGCGGCGGCAGGCTGACCGTCACGACCGTGGCCGGTTTGCCGGTGTCCTCCGCTTGCAAGGGAGTGGCCCGGTGGCGCGGTGAGCTGTTGCGGGCGTGCGATCGGGCGCTTGTTCCGGTGTTTGTGCTGTGTCGCGTGCGCTGGCCGGGCCGGATCCCGGTGAGCGTGGGGCAGCGCCGCGGCTGCTTGCGGCGGTGTTTGCGCGAGAGGCGGCAGCTGGTGCGGGCCTGGTCGGAGCGATGCTTGGCTGTTCCCGCGTGGGCATCGGTGGCGATTGGCGTCCTTGGCAACGCGCGTGCCTGGCTCTGGTCGGAGGCGAGGGCGGCAGCCGTGGGGGTTAGGCAGCACGTGGCGCTCACGGCCATGGCTGTTAGAAGAGTCGTTGGGCGGCCCATACTCCCGCTATCGGCCGGCGGGGTGGTCTATATGAGCGTTACGCGCATGCTTGGACGGGGCTGGGGGATATGCCTTGTCATGGATGCGCGTTTATGCTGGGGGAGATGGTGGAGGACTGCGCATGAGGTTCGGGGGGTTGCTCGTTGCTCTGATCGTGGTCGTAGGGATCGCGGGGACCGTGCTGGCATTGCACAGCCGTGAAGGCAACACGCAGTTCGTCTCCGAGCAGCAGTCTCTGGCGCTGGTTGGCGCGACACAACTTGAGCGGCTGATCCTCACGACCAGCGATCCGCGCCCTGGGTACGGCGGCCCGTCCGCCCGTGGCCGCGCCGCGCGGTGTGTTGCGGGAGCGCCCAGCGCTTTGGGCAACCCGTGGAGCTGCGTGGTGCGCTACCCGCGCGCTCCAGATGTGCGCTACCGCGTGACCGTCCACGCGGACCGCTCGATCTTCGGCTCAGGGCAACCGGAAGGCCAGCGGACCGGGGGCGTGCTCACCGTCAGCGGCTGCTGCGTGGCTGACGGTCTGTGACTGCGCCGCGTGGCTCAGCCGAGCTCTGTGCGTAGCTTGCCCAGGGCGCGGTAGATGCGCCCCTCGACGGCGCTCTCGCCCTCGCCGAGCACGCTTGCCACGTCGCGTAGCTTGAGATCCGCGCCGAAGCGCAGCGCGAGCGCCTCGCGCTCGTCGTCGTTGAGCTGGGTGAGCGCTCGCTGCAGCTCATCGCGGCGCTCCACCGCACCCAGGGCGGGGTCCGCTTCCTGCTGGCTTGTGCCGGCGCCTACGTGTTGCAGCGCCCGCTCTTCGTGCGTGTGGCGCCGCGCGTGGTCGCGCAGCAGGTTCAAGGCGATCGTGTACAGCCAGCGCCGCTCGCTGCCCTTTCTGGGGTCAAAGCGCTGGCGTGAGCGCAGCACGCGCTCAAAGGTCTCGGAGAGTAGGTCCTCGGCCAAGGCCCGGTTGCCGGTGTGGTAGGCGAGGAACGAGTAGAGCCGCTCGGAGTGCTCCTCGAACAGTCGCTCGAAGCTGTCGGTCCGCATACGCAATGACATTCTGGCGGGTTGCGCCGAAGTGGCGAGGCGAGCGGTTGTCCTTGGTGTCAGTTCGTGGGCCATTGACTTCCTTTGAGTGAGCACTGGCGCCGGCAACGATACGAGCGGGTTTCGTGCGTTGGGGCTTGCGACTGGTACTACGGGCACAAGGGCCCCGAGAGGTCTTCCCGGGGCCCTTGCCTGTGCCTCATGTGAGCACTGTGCTCACACCGTGCTTCTCGACTGCTGTGCTCCTACACGCAGATGTGGTACGTGTGGCTCTGCGTGATCGTTTTGCCGCTGGTCGTGACCGCAGTGACGGTGACGGTCGTCCCCTGGGCGGAGCAGGGCAGGTTGGCGATGCTGATGTTCGCCGAGGCCTTTTTGCCCTTGAGCACCGACACGACTTTGCCGTTGATCTTGAGCGTCACCTTCTTGAGTTTTGATTTTTTCGAGATGTTGATGTGGAACTTGACCGGATGCTTGCTGGTCGCCGGCTTGGTCGTCGTCGTGCCCTGCACGGCGCCGGTGGCCGTCGTGGGGGAAGCGACGACCGTCACCGTGGAGCTGCTGTAGGTGTTGGTGATGTTGTTGGTGGTCGTGTTTGTTTCGTCGATCGTGGTTTCGTTGAAGCTGTTTTCGTTGCAGTTGAAGTTGTTGTCTTCGTTGCCACTGCCGTTGCCGTTGCCAGTCCCGTTGCCGTTGCCGTTTTCGGTTCCGTTTCCATTGCCGTTCCCGCTGCTGTTGTTGCTGCTGCCGCTGCTTTTGCCTTTGCCACTGTCGTGGAAGGAGGCGAACTTGCTGTTGCCGTTTCCGTTGCCGTCTCCATTGCCATTCCCGTTGCCGTTCCCGCTACCGGTGTTGTTGCCGCCGTTGTTGACGTCGCACTGGCTGCCGTACTGGGCGACCGCGGCGTTGCCTGTCTGGCCGCTGCCTTTGCTCGCGAGCACGCCGCCTGTGCCAGCTGCCAACAGGCCGACGGTTAGGCTCGCAACGGCTAGGCGGCGGGCGCCTACGCGTCCACGGCCGGTGCCGGCCTGGGCGCGGGACATGGCGGTCGTCTTGATGCGGTCCAAGTCGAGGGGGCTTGCTTGCGGGCGCTCGTTGCGCAAGCGCTGAGCGACGCCCTCCAGTTCATCCTTGTGTGCGTCGTGCTTGCGCGGCATATCGGTCTCCTGGCCTCCTGGGTGGACTTGCGAAAAAGGTTCTCTGACCGCCTATACGAACGGGCGAGGAGTTTTCCGACAGCCTCGCCCGAAAGTTCTTGAGGGAGTTGCGGTCCTCAGAGGTTGGTGATCGCGAACTTGCCGGAGTCCAACGCTTCGATGCGTAGCCGTGGGGCGGCACGTTCCCATGCGCGCGAGTCATCTGAGCGCAGCCTGCGGGCGGCGCTTCGCAAGCCGTGCTCAAGCGGGTTGAGCACGATCGCACGGTCGATCGAAGCATGGGGATCGAGGCCCGCGGCGGCGCGGGCGATGGCGAGCCAGTACTGCTCTTCCCAGCTCTGCGGTTCCAGCGTGGCCGCCTCGCTCATCGCCGGCACGGCCGCCTGGGCAAAGCCCTGCTCTAGGTCGCACACGCCGATGATCACGTAGGCCTGCGGGCGCTTGGCGGATAGCGACAGCGAGGACAGCGCCTCCTGCTTGGCGCTTGCGCATTCGCCGCGCTTGAGCTCTCCTCCGCTGCGCTGAAGCCGTGCATAGGAGGTGCCGACGAGCAGCGGGCAGACGGCGAGCACCAGCCAGCCAAGCGCGACGATCGTGCGCCCGCCCGGCAGGCCCGACAGGCCGATTTTGCCATCGCGCGGCCGCGCGAGCGCCAGCCCGGCGAGAATGAACAGAACAAGGGTGACGGCTGGCATGTGCCAGTCCCAGTCGAACGCCTGATGCACCGCCCATGCCAGCGACGTGGCGAACAGTGCCGCGTAGAGCGGGCGGTCGGGGCCACGAATTCGCACGGCCAGTCCGCCAAGGATGCCGAGGACGACGACGAGTATCAGCACGAAGCCGACGATGCCAAGCTCGGCGAGGCTCTGCAGATAAAGCGAGTGGGCGTCGACCACATACCCCGCTTCGCTGCGGTATCGGGGGTAGTACTGCTGGTAGGTACCGGCGCCGGTCCCGCGTAGCTCTTGCGTGTCGTACATGTCGAGGGCCGCCCTCCACAGGGGGAGACGACCATCGTTGGCCGGGTCGGTGAGCCGATCGCGCGTCTGGACTATGTGCGTTTCGTGCGTACCGTGGACGAACTTGTCGTACTGGCGATGGGCAAAGCCGCCGGCGCCGGCGGCAAGCGCGACCGCGAGGACCAGGACAGCGGCCCCCACGCCCACGCCCACGCGCACGCCACGGCGGGGAGGTGTGCGCACAAGGGTCGATGCGGCGATGCGGCGGTCGGCGAGCAGCAGCAGCACGCGCAACAAGCCGGCGCTCACCATGCACACGCCGACGACGATCGCCACGTGGTGTCCCTGGGAGACGGCAGTGGGGCTGGTGGGATGGTTGGTGGCGAGCGCGGTCGCATCCCAGGCCGAGCGCACCGCGATCGCGACTGGCGCAGCTACGGCGAGGGTCGCGGTGGGAAGCGTGCTGAAGCGGGTCAGCAGGCAGTATGCGAGCAGACCGAGGATGGTTACTCCCATCGCTCCGCGCGAGAACGTCAATAGCAGCGTGGCGGCAATCCCGGGCAATATGGCGGCCGCGAGGACCCGCACACTCCAGTGCTCGGTGCGATCGGCGCTGAGATGGAAGCCGAGGATCAACACGATCGCGGCCACCATGCCCTCCGCATTCCAATAGGTGAGCGGATAGTTGAGCCGGTCGGCGAAGAAGCTGCTGGCGGTTGGCCAGGTGTGTGGCAGCACGCGCGAGATCAGGCCGATCAGGCATACAGCTCCGAGTGCCGCGACCACGGCCCGCACCACCCAGTCGAGACGCTGGCGCGTATATCGGATGGAGCCGAACAGCACGAAGGCGAGCACGTAGAGCAGCGTGCGGGTGAAGCTGTCCAGGGTGTTGGCGGTGGCCTGCGACCACAGTGCCGAGGTCAGCTGGAGAGCGGCGTACAGAGTCAGGCCAACGAGCGGGAGGGCGAGCACTCGATTGAGGCCCTCGTACGGTCGCGCGGCCAGGGTACTTCGCAGCACGAGCGCCCCAGCGAAAACGATCCCAACGAATCCGGACGTGCTTGGGAAGTAGCCGCCGGCGTTGAAAGACAGGTAGATGAGTACCGCTGGGCCGAGCGCCACCAGCGCGATCCATCCGATCCGCTCGAACGACGAACGCGTCGCGGTGGCGCTGGAGGGCGCCTTCAGCGCCGTGGCTGTGCTGTCGAGCGCTCCCACCGACACCGGGGCAGGTTACTTGCAAAGCGAACCGAAAGTAGGGGGGAATGGTGAATTCAGCAATCGGTGTGCGCCATGAGGAGGCCACTGGGCCGCTTTTGCTTCGCCCAGTTTGCGAGGTCGACGAGCTTTGAGTCTTGCGCGATCGAGCGAATCGGCCCTAGGATCGCTGGCAGAGCGGGGCGGGCTCAATGGTGAGATGGTGAGCTCTGTCGAGCCGGGTCCTGACGATGCTCACTATGTTGGTTCCGATGGGATCTTTCCAGATCGATTCACATGGTTGAACTTTGTCGGGGTGGGTAGGGCCCGTCATGTGGGGATGCCGGGTCACGGCGTGTGACTTGGAGGGTTGATGATTCATATCGACACAGACACAACGACGAAGCCGACTGTGGTGCGGCTTCTCGTCGAGGGTCAGCTCGACCTGACCGCCGCGGGTGCGCTCGGAGAAGCTTTGACTGGCGCTGCGCGTCTGGGTCGTCTGGTCGAGCTTGATCTCACCCGGGTGGACTTCATAGACGGATGCGGGCTGGGTCTGCTGATAAACGCGACGAGCCGCGCACGGCGGGCAGGTCGCGAGCTTGCGATCTCCGATGCCTCAAGATGTGTGCGCCGCCTGATCGAGATCACTGACACCGCCGAGCGTCTTCCGCCGCTGCTGATAGCGGCGCAAGGGTCCCGGGCACAGGTCGACGAGCGATTGGCTCACCGGGCGTTCAGGGCCGCGCGCGCCCATGCCTTCAGGTTTTAGCGGGCCATCGCGTGCCCATGCCTTCAGGTTTTAAGCGGGCCATCTTTCGATGGCTGCGATCGGACGGATAGTTCGGCTGGCAGGCGGGCGTTCATGGGCTGAACGTCAAAAGGGCCGTGCGGTCGATTGACCTAGTGAAGCGCTGAACTCACTCTGTAGGAGTCTCGATTTCGATTCCGCATACCGTGCAAGTGATACCTGCCCCTTACGAGAGCTTCGCCCAGCGTGGCCCCGATCACCTCCGCGTGCAGGCGGAGATGCTGATCAGGAGCATGTCCGAGGAGGATGTGCTGGCAACGCGCTCGAAGGCGAGCTCGCTCGAGCTGATCGTGGATGGTTATGCACACGTATTGGCTCTTGACGTTGACGGCATAAGGCTCGAGCGGGAGATCGGCCGACTGGCTCAGTCCGGCGATCCGGACGTGGCAGGTGAGCTACGCGAGCTCTCGGCACTGCTGCGGAGCGTGACCTCCACGAGCGGTCAGCTGCGCGGGCTGCTCGACGCCGCGCGTGTGCGCATCGAGGCCGAGGATGGAGCTTCTCAGTCGCGTCGGGCCAGCTCTTAGAACGCGCCTCGAGCCAGCTCCTAGAACTTCCAGGTCCGGATGGCTCACCTTGGGCCATCGTAAGACCGTCTCGGTGAACCGCTCGGGTCTAGCTCAGACAAGCGAGTCGCGGACCGCGCAGACGGCGGCCTGCAGACGATTCTCGACGTGTAGCTTGAGCAGGATGTTCGAGATGTGATTCTTGACGGTGTAGGGGCTGATGAACAGCTCCTGGGCGATCGCGGCGTTGTCCTTGCCGTCCACCACGAGGCGTAGAACCTCCTTCTCCCGGAGCGACAGGCCGTGGGTGCTTGGGCGCCTGTCGTCCTGCTCATGGCGGCGCAGCTGGCGCAGTAGCGTTTTGGCCATGCGTGGGGAGACCATCGAATCGCCGCTGGCGGCGGCTCGCACGCCGGCGGCGATGTCACCGACTGAGGCGTCCTTGAGCAGATAGCCGCACGCGCCGGCGAGCACAGCCTCGGTGACGTCGGCCTCATCTGTCGAGATGCTGAGGACGAGTACCTGGGTCTCGGGCGCCACGTTGGCTACCTGGCGGATCGCCTCGTGACCCGACATACGGGGCAGGTTGAGGTCCATGATCGCCACGTTTGGGGCGTAGCGCTGGATGAGCTCGAGGCCGGCCTCGGCGCTCGAGGCTTCGCCGACGACCTGGATCTGCTCCTGCTCGAGCAGCTCGCGTAGTCCTGAGCGAAACAGCACGTGGTCGTCGATGACGACCACTGTTATTGACGGGGGCATCGCGCGAGGAGTCTAGATAGCGGGTATGCGGGCCGTCGTTAGCGTTCATCCACTGAACGTCAGGATGACCCGTTGGGCCCATTGATTGTCAGTGTCCTGACACATCTAATGCATGTCCAAGCCAAGAGCCAGATATTCGAGATTCGAAGTCATGCGGGCCAATCTGTCCGCAGTGGGTGGCAGTGAGCCCTAAGTACTCGGATCCGGCAGAGTCCAAGGAAGGAGTAAGCCACCGTGTGCGGGATCATCGGATATGTCGGCCGTCGGCCATGTGAGGAGATCCTGTTGCGGGGTCTGGAGCGTCTCGAGTATCGAGGCTATGACTCGGCGGGGCTGGCTCTGCAGGAGGGCGATCGCATTGAGTCCGTTCGCGCCGTGGGGAATCTCGCGTCGCTAAGGGGCGCCCTGTCGGCCCGTACGCTTGCGCGAGCAGACGTTGGGGGCGGTGGCACGGCGACAGTCGTGGCCGAGCCCACCACCGGCATCGGTCACACCAGATGGGCGACGCATGGTGCGGTCACCTGGGAGAACGCCCACCCACACGCCGACACCGACGGGCGCCTGCACATAGTGCTCAACGGGATCGTCGAGAACCACGACGTCCTACGCCAGGAGCTGAGTCTGCTCGGAGCTGAGTTTCGCTCACAGACGGATGCCGAGGTGGTGGCGCACCTGCTCGCCCAGCTCTACCAGGGCGATCTCGTGGCAGCTGTGCAGGGGTCCCTGGAGCAGCTTGAGGGACACTTCGCTTTCGTGGCGATGAGCGCCGAGCACCCGGATCTGCTGGTTGGCACCCGGCGCGAGTGCCCGCTGGTGGTGGGGGTTGGCGAGGACGAGCACTTCGTCGCCTCGGCGATCCCCGCGTTCCTGAAGGAGACCCGGCGAGTACAGGTGCTCAAGGAGGGGGAGATCGCGGTGCTCGAGCCGCACGAGGCGAGGTTCCTGGATGCGGCGGGCAAGCGCCGTTCGGCGGCTCCGGTCAGCGTGGACTGGGACGACGACGTGGTCGAGAAGGGCGGCTTTGAGACTTTCATGCTGAAGGAGATTCATGAGCAGAGCGCGGCCGTGGCGGACACGCTGGCCGGTTGGCTCGATCGGGACGCGCCGATGCCGGACATCGGGATCGGCGAGCAGCGGCTGCGCAGGATACGTCGCGTGGTGATCCTCGGCTGTGGCACCTCCTATCACGCTGGGCTCGCCGGGCGCATAGCGCTGGAGCGTTGGGCGCACGTCCCGGTGGAAGTCGATCTTGCATCTGAGTTTCGCTATCGGGCGCCGCTGCTGGAGGAAGATTCGTTGGTGATTGGCATCACCCAGTCCGGGGAGACCGCCGACACGCTCGCGGCCATGCGCCTGGCGCGTGCGCGCGGCGCCACTGTGTTGGCATTGACCAACGTGCCCGGTAGCCAGGCAACTCAGGACGCCGACGGAGTGCTGCTGACGAGCGCCGGTATCGAGATCGGGGTGGCCGCGACCAAGACCTTCGTTGCACAGGTGGCCGCCCTGTATGGGCTTGCGCTGCGGATGGCGCCGCTGCGTGGCACGCTCTCCGATGTGCAGCTAGAGGAGTTGCACCACGAGTTCGCCCTGCTGCCCGAGCGGCTGGATGCGGTGCTCGCGTCGGCGCAGGCACCGGTGCGTGAGTTGGCTGCGCGACTCGCTGACAACGAATTCTTTCTGTTCCTAGGACGCCTCTCCGGCTTGCCGGTGGCGCTCGAGGGGGCGTTGAAGCTCAAGGAGATCTCCTACATCCCGACCGACGCCTACGCCGCCGGTGAGATGAAGCACGGCCCGATCGCGTTGCTCGGGAAGCAGACGCCGGTGATATGCGTGACGACCGACGTGAGCATTCTGGGCAAGATGCTCTCGAATGTCTCCGAGGTGCGTGCCCGTGGCGCGCGGGTCTTCGCGATCGCGAGCGAGGGCAGCAAGGAGGTTGCCGAGCACGCCGAGCAGGTCGTCTACATCCCCAGGACCGATCCGCTGCTGCAGACCATCCTCGCGATCGTCCCCCTGCAGCTGCTGGCCTATTACATCGCGCGCGAGCGTGCCCTGAACGTGGATCAGCCGCGCAATCTGGCCAAGACCGTCACCGTCGAGTGAGGGCAGGCGCCGTGGGCGCCTTGGACTGGACTCACGAACGACGTTCGCGCGATCGACTCCGGTGCGCGGCCGTTCGAGCTCAGGTGTGGCTCGTTGCGTCGATGCGGGCTTGCTCGGAGGGCCGCCGTGACATATCTGTGACTTGGCTTGACATTCTGGCCGTATACGTGCGACTATCACGCCTCCGTGTAAGCCCACAGATCGGATGCCTGCGGGCTTGAGGGGTAGTATTCTCCTGGCTGTCGGAACAGCTGCGGCAGAGTTTTCAAGTTAGAGCATCAAGTTTGAAGGAAAGGAATCCTGTGTCGGAACCGACGGTTCTCAGCGCGATCAGCGCAGCGGTGGACGGAGATCCCTCGGAGGGAGCCTCCGCGGGTGCGCCCCCGGCGCTTCAGTTGGACTTGAGCGCGGAGGCATGGGGCGCAACTAGTCCGCTCATGCCGCTCGTTCTGAGCGAAACCGAGCGCAGGTTCAGGTTCAGCGGCTTGCCACAGGCGGTGGGCGCCGCACGCCGTGCACTACGTGAGTGGGATGGCTATTTCGAGCCGAACCTCTTCTACGACCTTTCGTTGTGCGTGAGCGAGCTGGTCACTAAAAGCGTCCAGCGCGCGGAGCCGGCGAGCGGTGATGAGATTGAGCTCGCCGTCCTGCGCAACGAGCATTTGGTGCGCGCCGAAATCATGGAGCATCGGCGCGATGTGGTGGTGACCCAGCCCGCTGCCATGGACGGAGGTGACTGGGGCATGTTTATCGTCGATCGCGTTGCCGACCGCTGGGGAGTCGATCGCAGCATGGGGACCAGGCTGTGGTGTGAGATCGATCTCGCGGGGCAGAGTCGCGCGCACGATGAGCTCGGTATGGGCGGGAGACTCCCGAGCACTTCCCTGTAGGGCTCGGGAGGGCAGTCTAGGAGTCGCCTGTCAGGCGCAGTGCCTCGCCGCGGTCGGACACACGCAGCTTGCGCAACGCTTCTGAAACATGTCGGCGCACCGTGACGGGGGAGATGCCGAGCCGCTCGGCGACCTGCTTGGTTGTGAGCTCGGTGCGTAGCAGCTCGAGTATCTCGGACTCCCGCTCGGACAGCGTGACCAGGCTGCCGTCGGCGTCCGCGATACGCCGCTCGCGACCGTGGCGGCGAAACTCGGTGATGAGCCTGGCGGTCAGGACACGCGGCAGTGGCGCCTCGCCGTCAAGTACGGCACGCAGGGCGAAGGGAAGCCGTTGGGGATCGGTGTCCTTGAGCAGATAGCCGCAGGCGCCAGCTCGTATGGCGTCGAACAGGTCGTCGTTGGTTTCTGAGACGCTCAGCATCACGATGGGCATGTCGGGGAGTGCCTCGGTGAGCTCGGCGGCGGCGGCGATGCCTCCTCCCGGCATGTACACGTCGAGCAGGCAGAGGTCGGGACGGTGCTCGAGCGCGGCGGCTACGGCGCTGGGGGCATCGACGGCCTCGGCGACAACCTGAAAGCCGCCGTCCTCGAGCGCCACACGAACGCCGAGACGCGCGGTGGCGTGATCGTCGGCGAGCACTATGCGCAGCGCGTCCGCTATGGCAGCTCGACTTCCACGACGGTGCCCGCTCCGGGCCGCGAGGCGATGCTCAGCGTGCCACCGAGGATCCCGGCTCGCTCCTGCATACTGGTCAGGCCAAGGCCCTTGCCGGCGTTGACGGCGCCGGGCACGTCGAATCCGCTGCCGTCGTCGGTGATTCGTAGCGAGGGTCCCCCAGCACGCGAGCCGTCGCTCAAGCGCACGAAGATTTGCTGGGCTGAGCCATGGCGCACGGCGTTGATGAGTGCCTCGTGCAGGATGCGCAACAGGGCGTTGCGCTCTTCCGCGCCCACGACGAGGTCGTGCTTCAGCTCGACCTCGACCTCGACCCCAAAGCGCGAGCGAACCGACTCGACAGTGCGGAGGATCAGCTGGTCGAGTGGCACGTCCTCGGCAGCGGTTAGGACGGCGATCGTGGTCCGCGAGTCGTGCAGGGCGCGCTCGGCGGCGGACTGCAGATGGGCGACCGTTGTGGCGTCCTCGCCGGTGTGGCGCAGGCGCTGGGAGTGGGTTGCGATGAAGGCGAGCTCCTGAGCGAGCCCGTCGTGCATGTCGCGGGCCATGCGTCTGCGCTCGTCGACCGCCACCCGCTTGACGAGCTTGCGCTGGATGGCGCGGAACTCGATCAGGCACCCATAGAGGATCAGCATGAACGCGCCCAGCTTGAGGATGTCGCCCGCGTACAGTCGGTTGTTGCTCATGGAGGGAACGAGGAAGTAGTTGAAGCGCGCAATCGCGAGCACGGCGATACCGGCGGCGATCGTTCGTTCGAGGCCGTCTTCCTGGCGAGTGGAGTGTCGGGCGAGGCCCACGGCGGCTATCCCGGCGAGCAGCGCCCCGACGAGCTGCAGATAGCTCAGCAGCGGACGTACGTGGGCTTCGCCGGTCCCGGTAGATCCCCGAGTGCTTTCGAGCAGGCTCGGCAGATGCGAATTCAGGGCCAGTAGCACGGCGGCGATCGCGACCAGTGCGCCTCCCGCGACGACGACGATCGTTCTGGTAAGACGGCGGGATCTGTCGAGATCTACGGCTGGACAGAATGCGGCAGCGATCAGGATTCCACCCGCCACGAGCCGGCCGGTGAGGACGATCCACCACCACGAATCGCCTGGCTGGGTGTTGATCAGTGTTGGCTCGGCGGCGTGGACCAGGTCGGTGGCGCCGAAGATCCCAAGTGCGAGGGCCAGTAGGAGATCTCGCAGCTGCCTGGTTGAGGACAGGCGCTCAGCGAAGGCGAAGGCCGCGAGCATCCCGATAAGCCCAGTGATCGTATCCACCATCGTCGGTCCAGAGACGGTGTGCACCGTGAGTGTGAGTGCGCTGGACGCGATCGTGAACACCACGGCAAGGAGGATCACGAGCAGGAGTCCGAGCTGGGCTTGCATCGCTGCCCAGGGCGGCCTGAGAAGACGTGTCCTGGAATCTCCGTCCGAGCGTTGGTGCGGGAGCAACCCGAGCGCGCTGCTATCGACTGGCTCGTTCATGGGCTTGATGGCTTGTCCATGCCTGTGAAGCCCATGCGAGCGTCAAGCATAGCTGGCCTCCACCTCAAGCGTTCAATGGCTGAACGCAAGATGAGGCGCATGGGCCATTGGGCGCGGGACCGCAAGCGAGGACACTGAACACGCCAAGCGCGGCGGCTGCGTGAGCTGGGATATGCGGGTGAGCTCATCCGTGGACTGCCTCCTCTGTGCGGTGCTTGGCACTCGACAAGGATGACGAGGATTTGGAAGGCGAGCAGAATCTGATGAACACACCACGCGTAGCGCTACATGTCGCCTCCGATCCACAGGTTGGCTCTGACCCTAAGAAGAGCGCAGGCGGCGAGGCTCTCGATCGGAGGCACGATCCCGATCCGCTGCGGCGGCTGGAGGCAGAGTTGCAGCGCGTCGGGGGCGAGCAGCCCGTCAGCGAGCGATTGCACGATCAAGCGTGGACGCTGCTGGAGGAGGCATGGGGCCTACTCACCGAGTGCCTTGTCCTGCGCGACGGCTTGCTGGATGCATGTCATGAGATCGAGCAGACGATGGAGGGCATACAGCAGCGCCTCGGGGGGTTGCCCGCCGCGCCGCAGCTGGGCGCCGAGGATCGCTCGATCGCCGCTGGGCACGAGGTGAGCACCGCTGAGCACGGAGAGAGCGCTGCTGAGTTGCGAACGGATAGCGGCTCGGCGCAGCCCGCACTCCCCCAATGAGTCAAACCCAGGCAGCACCCGAGATCGAGGTTACCCCTGGCGTGGCCGCTCCAGTGGCGCCGGTTTCCTCCGCATCGGTGCTGCCTGGTCACCCCCAGCCGCTGGTGCCGATCCCACTGCGGAAGGTCTCTGGGAGACGCCCAAGCGAACGACGGCCGCGCATCCTGATGACGACGGAGGGGACCTACCCCTATGCCGTCGGCGGGGTGAGCTCATGGTGTGATCTGGTGATCGGCGGGCTACCCGAGTTCGATTGGCAGATCCTGCCGATCATGGCCGGCGATCGTCGGCTGAGCCCGATCTTTGAGCTGCCCACGCACGCGAAGATGGCGGGCCAGATCGAACTGTGGTCGGAGGGTCTGCCGCGGCGTCGCCTCGTGGCTCGTCGCGAACGCGCTGCCGAGGAGTGCCTGCCGGCGAAACTGATGCGCGCGCTGATCAGTTGGGAGGGGAGCTACGAGGATCTGCTCGAGGCCCTGCTGTGGTGCAGGCGCCGGCCGGATGCGCTGCGCAGGGCATTCAGGCGGGGTCGTGCCTGGGGGCAGTTCATCGAGGCGCTCGAGGAGGTGCTGGGCGAGAACCATCCCGACGCCGGGGTGGCTCCGACGCTCGACGCGGTGGAGGCAGCACGGCTCTACCAGACGATCTATTGGATCGCACGCGCTGCCGGGACTCCTACCCCCGAGACCGATCTGCTGCACGTGACCGCCGCCGGTTGGGCCGCGATACCGGCGCTCGTGCACAAGCAGCTGCACGGCACCGACATGCTCTTGACGGAGCACGGGGTGTACGTGCGTGAGGCATATCTGGCGGCCGCGCGCAGTCCCTCCTCTCAGGGCGAGCGCTTTCTATCCAGCCGCCTTGCTCGTGGGCTCAGCCGAGCGGCCTACACGGCGGCCGACTTCGTATCTCCGGTGACTGAGGCCAACGCGACTTGGGAGCGCGGGCTGGGCGTGGATCCAAAGAAGATTCGCGTGATCCAGAACGGGATCGACGCTCCCGAGAGCTATACCGCTCCGCCTGGCAACCTGAAGGTAGTGTCGGTCGGTCGCATCGACCCGCTCAAGGATGTGCAGACGATGCTGCGGGTGGCGGTTGAGGTGGGCCGGCGCGTCCCCGAGGCGCGCTTTGAGTATTGGGGCCCGCCCACCAAGGGTCAGGAGACCTATGCGCGGGCGTGCGAGGAGCTGGCGCGCCAACTCGGCGCCGAGCGGCATTTCAAATTCATGGGCTCCACCAAAGATCCGCAGGGCGTGGTGCGCGACGCCGACGTGGTGCTGATGACGAGCATCTCCGAGGGCATGCCGATGTCGATCCTCGAGGCGATGGCCCAGGCGCGCCCGGTGGTGGCAACAGCCGTCGGCGGAGTGCCGGAGGTGTTGCGAGGGTGTGGCATCGTGCCTCCCCCGGGCGATGTCCACGGCTTGGCGACGGGTGTCGTCACGCTGCTTCGCAACCCACAGCTCGCCGCGCGCCTAGGCGAGCGGGGCTTTGCGCGCGTGCATCGCTTTTACACGCGCGCGGCGTGCCTGGATGGATACCGCGATCTGCTGGGCGAGCTCACGAGCGCGGCGATGGGATCGGCGTGAGCGACGAATCGCAAGGATCGCAGTATGCGACAGGTGTGATCCAAGCACGACTCGGACGCGGCGCGCAGGATGTGCTCGAGGCCGCTGTCGTGCTCGAGGCGTGGGGCGGCATGCGCGCCACTGCCGCGCTGAGCCTGGGGTCGAGGGTGGTTCCCCCGAAAGCGCCTGGCTGGATCCCGGGGCGATTCACGACCGAGGAGTCCGGTCGCCGCGACAGCATCCTCACCGAGGCGCTGGCCTTGATCATGGCGATCCTCGCGGTGGCTTCCTGGGCCGGGCCGCTCAGTCATCAGGTGGGTACCTCGACGCTCGAGCAGGCGATCGTAATCGCGCTGCCACTGACCCTCGGGCTGCAATGGGCACTGCGCAGCCGTTATCTCAGCCGTCGCTCGGGCCTTGCCTGTCTGGCGAACGATCGCATGATCGTGTGTGCTCTGGGGTTGTTGGTGATCGAGGTGCCGCTGGTGCTCCTGCATTCCTATGGGCCGCTGGCGGGAATGTTCGTGGCGATCTGGGTGGGCGGAACCGTGCTGGCGCGTCGGGGGTGGGCGCTTGCATATGGATTGCTGCTCGTGGGCGCGGTCGTGGGCTTGCGCCAGGACGTCTCCGCCTATCCACTGCTCGAGGGGCTCACGGCTGTGATCGTGGTGGGAGCGGTGGTGGGGGTGATCACCGGTGGCGGGCGCTCGGATGAACCCGCGGGTCGCGTGGGACGGGCGCTATGGGCCGGCGCGATCGGCCTTGCGCTCGGCGGTCTGCTCGTGGGCGACTCGAGTCTCGGCTGGGGCGTGCACGGCGCCTTTCCCGCGCTTGCCCTGCTGCCCTCGGTGCTCGGCAGCTTCTGGGGCGGCTACTACCTGTGGAAGTTCTATGACGCCGTCCCTCGCGGGCTTCAGGGGGTGGGACTCGAGCGCGCAAACGAGCGCGACGCGCGCGGCGCGGCGATGTCGATTCTGCTCGGGGCGCTGCTGCGCTTGCTTGTGACGACCGTTGTGCTCTCGGGCGTGGTGATCGGGCTCTCGCAGTGGACGTCGGGGACCAACAGGTTGAGCCTGTTCGTGGGTTTTGGCTGTGTGGCGCTCGTGACGATGCTCGTCAACCTGCTCGAGTCGCTGGCCTTTGCGCGCTGGGCGTTCCTCGCGGCGCTGGCGAGTGTCACAACCGAGCTGATCTTGAGCAAGTTGGTGCTGGCTCACTCCGCGCTGCCTGGAACGGCCCTGATCGCCGGCACGCTCGTGGGCATAGTAGTGGCGCTGCCGCCGCTGCTCAGGTTGCTGATGCGCCCTGGTCGCGTGCTCGCCACGAGCTTGTGGATCCAATAAGCTCGCCGCTTGGCAGGTTCTCGATGAGCTCGCAGCAAAGACATCTCGGCGTGCTCGCCGCCGCGGCGCTGATCGCGATCCCGATGGCTGGCTGTGGAGGCGGTGGACAATCCGGCTCTAGCGCCGTTTCCGCTCCCGCGAGCTCCACAGGGGCAAGCGTGGCCTCGACTTCGAGGAAGTCAAGCGCCAGTGCTAGCGATAAATCGAGCGGGGGCGCCACCGTGCATCCGGGCCAGACCTCCTCGTCTGCAAAAGCAGACTCCTCCGGTTCGAGTCATCCCGTGTCCCCCGCGGTGGGCGGCCGCCTTCTGCGCCGTTTCTCGGGGTCTGGGAATACTCGTTTGGGGACGATCGCCGTGAGCTCGGGGCAGGTGCTGGTGTGGAGAGCACAGCGGCCGCCGCTGCAGATCTTCGCCGCGAATCGATTCATTCTTGTGAGCAGCCACGCCTTCGCGGGCAATGTGAAGCTCGCGCGCGGCAGCTACCCTGGCGTGCGCGTTGCGTCCCACGCCGCCTGGACGATCGAACTGCGCGCTCGCTCCTGATCGCTCAGCATCGTGAAGGTTATTACCGGTGAGCCGCGGGTAGTCCCCCCGTGCAGTACGGCTCATGTCGGCAATGCGTCCAGGAATCGCCTCGACAGGATGCATTAGCCGTACGGGTGGCCGAGTACTTGAGGGCTGCAACAGAGCGTCTCTCTGGTTGTGGTGCTCTCGCTTACACAACAAGGCACGACATATCTCTCCCCGGTCGTGCCTGTCACGGAGGTCACTGATGCTCGCTCGTTCTTGTAGAACCGCGAAGCATGCCGTCATTGCGATGACGCTGCTCGCGGCATTTTGTCTTCTCACTTTTTCAAGCGTGGCGGTGGCGCGGTCGGCGCGCAGTACGGGTCTTCGCGTCCTCGCGCAGCGCTCTCAGGTCACCTCGGCAAAGTCCTCGAAAAAGAGCTCGTCCAAAAGCGGTGGCTCGTCCACTGGGTCGAAAGGCTCAAAAACCTCCAAAAAAACGAAAACGACCGGTAGCGGATCCGGCGGTACGACCGGTAGCACTGGCGGTTCGACCAGCGGCGGTACGACTAGTGGGTCGGGCGGTTCGACCGGTGGCGGTACGACTGGTGGCTCAGGCGGATCGACTGGCGAAGGCTCGACGGGCGGGTCGGGCGGTTCGACCGGCGGCGGCACTACTGGTGGGTCCGGCGGTTCGACCGGTGGCGGTACGACTGGTGGCTCAGGCGGATCGACGGGCGGCTCAGGCGGCGCGAGCACAGCTCAGTGGATTCCGCCACAGCACCTCCCCTGGTACTGGCAGATACAGGGCACGGTCAACAACAACGAGTCGGTCGCGGCATATGACATCGACGGCTTTGAAAACACAGCCGCCGAGGTTGCCGCGTTGCACGCTCAGGGCAAGCATGTCATCTGCTACATCGACGTGGGTACTTCGGAGAACTACCGACCAGACTTCGCTTCCTTCCCGACCTCGGTGGAGGGGGACACGAATGGTTGGCCGGGCGAGAAGTGGCTCGACATCCGTCAGCTAAGCGTGCTGGAGCCGATCATGACCGCGCGCTTTCAGATGTGCAAGGAGAAGGGCTTTGATGCGGTCGAGCCCGACAACATGGATGGTTATGAAAACAAGACGGGCTTCCCGCTGACTGCGGCTGAGCAGGTGACCTATGACGAGTGGGTCGCGAGCGAGGTCCATTCATTGGGGATGGCCGTCTTTCAGAAGAACGACGGCGAACAGACCGCTCAGCTGGAGCCGCACTTCGATGGGGCGCTGGATGAGCAGTGCAACCAGTACAGCGAATGCAGCAACTTCCAGGCGTACCTGACGGCTGGCAAGCCTGTTCTCAACGCTGAGTACGAACTGGCGACGAGCGCTTTCTGCGCGGCCGATAACGCAGAGGGGATCATGGGCGCACGCTATGACCTCGAACTCGACGGGAAGACGTTCGAACCCTGCTGGTAGCGATCAGTCGTGAGCTGGGGGCGCGTTTGCGGATGCGCCCCCAGCTTGATTTTGCATGAGCTCTCGATGCTCGCGTAAGACGCTGTCCCTGGGATATGCCATCCTCGGCGCATGCACGCTCGCTCCCCTTGGGTCGTGGGGCTGATCGTGAGCTCGGCGGCGGTTGCCGCCGTCCTTGTGTTTGGCGGTGTGGCCGGGGCTCGCTCCCAGCCCCGTCTGACGATCGCTCCTCGTACCGCCGATGTCGGTCAGCAGGTCACCGTGAGGGGGTCCGGCTTTCGGCCGCGGTTGAAGGGCATCGTGTTCTTCGGAGAGCGGCGTGTTGCCTCCTTTCGCGCCAGCAAGAGGGGAGCCTTCTTGGTCAGGTTCGTCGTGCCCGCGGGCAGCAGTCGCCGGCTGCGCGTCGTGGGCGAGCAGACTGCTCGTGACCGCAACGGATTTGTACGTCGACTCAGCCAGGCCGCGACGGGTTTCCAGGTCGGGACGCCGCCTACCGCTGTCCTCCCTGGCCTAAGTGGGCCCGGTCTGCTGGGCGGGGGTATGGTGGCCTCGACGCCGAGCAACACCATCGGCAGTGGCAGTTCTGGGGCCACGACAGTCGGCGCCGCAGGCTCCAAAGGGACCGAAACCCCCAAGGGGACGGAAGGCTCGAAGGGCACGGAAGGCTCCAAAGGCACGGAAGGCTCTAAAGGGGCCGAAGAAGGGTCCAAAGAAGCCAGTGGCAGCTGGTGGATCCCGCCGCAGCACCTGACCTGGTATTGGCAGCTGCAGGGCACCATCAATAACAACGAGGCGGTCGCGGCGTATGACATCGACGGGTTCGAAACCTCAGCCGCGGAGGTCACCCTGCTGCATGAACAGGGCAAGCACGTCATTTGCTACATCGATGTCGGCACCTATGAGCCGGGCCGCTCCGATGACAATAAGTTCCCAACGGAAGTCAAGGGCAGCGGCGTTGAAGGCTGGCCGGGCGAGCAGTGGCTCGACGTCCGTCAGCTCAGCGTGCTGGAGCCGATCATGACCGCGCGCTTTGAAATGTGCAAGCAGGAGGGCTTCGATGCGGTCGAGCCGGACAACATGGACGGTTATGAAAACAACAGTGGCTTCCCGCTGACGGCTGCCGAGCAGGTGACCTATGACGAGTGGGTCGCGAGCGAGGTCCATTCATTGGGGATGGCCGTCTTTCAGAAGAACGACGGCGAACAGACCGCTCAGCTGGAGCCGCACTTCGATGGTGCTCTGGATGAGCAGTGCAACCAGTACAGCGAATGCTCCAACTTCCGGGCGTATCTGACGGCCGACAAGCCGGTCCTCAACGCTGAGTACGAACTGGCGACGAGCGCTTTCTGCGCGGCCGATAACGCGGAAGGGATCATGGGCGTGCGCTACGACCTCGAACTCGACGGGAAGACGTTCGAACCCTGCTGGTAGTCGATCGAGAAGGCTTGCGTTCAGGGGTCTGAACGCAAGATGGGGCACCCGGCCCATTGGGTATTTGGCCGGGAACCAAGACACTCCTTTGAGCATGGAGGCTAATGGACTCAAGGAGGCTGGATACCGGTCGGCGGAGGCGCAGCGACGCCGTGCAGTGCTCGCTCGGTTCTTGCGTATGGGAGTCTCTGACGGAGGGAACTCTTCCTCCGGCGACGCGGCGACGATGGGTGAGCTCGAAACTGAGCTGGCTCTCTTGCGCGAGGAAAACGCACAGCTGAAGGTCGAGCGTCACCGTCCGGCCGACGCTGGTCATGTAATCGAGCGTATGCGCTCGCTGCGACTGCAGGCTCCCGTCGAGCAGCAGGCGGAGGAAGGCGAGTCCGCTGAGGTCACCCACGCGATCGCCGAATGCCTAGTGGTACGCGAGGGACTGATGCAGGCATGCCAAGAGGTTCAGCAGGCGATGCAGGGGATCCGCGGCAGATTGGGCGTCCTCACGGGCAACGTTTACAGCCGATCCGGCGAGCGCCCAAGCCCTGAGCGGCTCGCCCAGCCTGTTGTCGAGGCCGTCGAGATAGAGGGAGCAGCCCCTATCGACACCTCCCCTGAGTTTGCCAAGAGCGTCGCTTGAGCGATGCGCACAAAGTCTTGTCCCACAACCAGATGCCTGTCCAGAGAAAGAGGTTTGCCGTGCTGAGAAAACCGACAATGCCACTCGCGATGTTGATGGTCGTCGCGTCGGTTGCGCTCGCCGCCACCTCGATCGCTCCGGCTGTGGCCGGAGCGGCCCAGCGCATCGACATGAAGGTGCTCGTGCTAGGAACCTCGAGCACCGACCCCAACCTGCTTTCCTGGCAGGGGGCGCTGCAGCGCGAGGGTGTCCCCTATGAAACGATCGTTACGTCCTCCGGACACACGCCGATAACCGCGGCCACGCTCTCGGACACAACGGCAAGCGGCACGCAGGAGGCCAAGTATCAGGCGATCATCGTCTCCGTCGGGGACCTGCCGGTATGCGGGGAAATCTGCGCCTCCACCCTCACACAGACGGAATGGACGGCGCTCGAAGAGTACGAGCAGACGTTCAATGTGCGTCAGATCACCGGGGACATCTTCCCGGGCGCGGGCTACGGCCTGAATAGCCCGACCTTCGCGGGGCCAGTTGGCTCGGGTCCCGAAGAAGCGAAGGTTCAAGGAACGCTCACGAGCGAAGGCAACACGGTTTTCCCCTATCTGAAGGGGCCAGTGGCAATGGACGTCGGCACTTACGGCTATGAGGCCACGCCGCTTGCCACGCAGGTCGCAGGCGCGAGCTTCAGCCCGTTGCTCTCGGGCCCTGGCGGCTCGGCGCTCGTCGGTATCTACACGCACCCCAACGGCGTCCAGGAAATGGTTGAGAGCTTCAACGAGAACGCCGGTCAGCTACAGGCCGAGCTTCTGCGCCACGGCGCGCTCAACTGGGTCACGCGCGGCGTGTACTTCGGAGACCAGCGCAACTACTACGAGGCGCACATCGACGACAACTTCCTGTTCGACGACTCATGGGACACGACGACCCACACGACGAACTACAACCCCGAAGAAGCCATTCGCGAGGTGCCCACAGACGTCGAATACGCGGCGAACTGGGCCAAAGAAAAGAACTTCCGCATCGACATGCTGTTCAACGGCGGCGGCAGTGTTGCCTACGCCGAAGACCACCAGACCACGGTTGGCGGCGGCGGCTCCGGGCCCGGCGAAACCACCAAAGGCGGCGGCTCGACCGAAGGCAAGGATCCGCTGCTTGAAGCATTCGCAAAGGACAAAAACTCGTTCGGTTGGATCAGCCACACGTGGGATCACCCGAACATCGACATCGGCTGCGCCACGCAGAGCTACATCGAATCCGAGCTCAATGAGAACACCAGCTGGGCCAAGAGCGCGCTGGCGTTGACTGAGAGCACCGAACCGACAGCCGCGTACGGGAACGACAACCCACAGGCGGTCGTCACCGGCGAGCACTCCGGTTTGGCGAACCTGATTCCGGGTAACCCGGGCGTGGTCGATCCCCCCGACCTCGACACCGCCGAAGCGACCACGACCGGCGGGAAACTGGCCGCTGGCACCTATGTGTATGCGGTAACTGACGACTTCACTGCCGGGGCAGGCCAGTCGAGCCCAACCGAGTCGGCGCCGGTTGTCGTCACGAGCTCCACCGGAGCGGTCACGCTGACGTGGGCCGCGGTGTGCCACGCCGCCGAGTTCAAGATCTACCGCGAGGTGTCTGGCAGCAACGCATGGAAGCTGATCGACACGGTGCCCGCACCGAGCGAAGCGCCGCCGAACAGCTGGTTTGCCAATCCAACCGTCAACACTGTCGTCACGGGTGGCGGTGCGCTCGAGCAGACCTTCACGGACACCGGCGCCGAAGGCACAGCTTCAGTAGGACCGCCGGCCGCCAACGAAGCGATCGAGAGCGCCTACCCGCAGAACCCGGTGCTGATCCCAGCGTTCGAAGGAGCGGGGATCAAGTACTTCGGCTCAGACGCCTCCAAGCCCTACCCGAATCCCACGATCCCGGGTAGCACTACCCCGACGTACGCGAATGGGGAAACGTTCATCGACGGCTCGGCCCGCGCGATCCCGCGCTACCCGACGAACATCTACTACAACGTCTCAACCGAGGCGCAGGAGGTTGACGAGTACAACACCCTGTACACCTCTGAAGCTGAAGGTGGCAAGTGCAAAGCGTCGTCCACGAACACGTGTGAGACCAAACCGCTCAACTTCGCGGAAATCGTGGCCTCTATAGACACGAACATGTTCCAACACGTGATGGGCAACGATCCCCGTCCGCACTATTTCCATCAGCCGAACCTGATGGGCAGCCCACCAGCTGGGCCGCCCACGACCGGAACTCCGCCCGCAACCTTGCCAAGCGTCGGTAACGGGCTGTTCTACTCGGTGCTGAACCCGATGCTGGAAGAGTACAACGAGTACTTCAACGTTCCGATTGAACAGCTCACGATGGCTCAGATCGGCGAACTGCTTGTCGAGCAGCAGGCTTGGAGTGCGGCTAACGCGAGTCAGGTGAGTGGCTACATTGAAGGCAGCAAAGTCACGCTTGAAAACTCAGGTGCGGCAGCCGTCAGCACGCCGCTCACTGGCGTGACGGGTGTCGGGACTAGCTATGGCGGGACTCAGTCGGGGTGGACGAGTGCTCCGACTGCGACTAGCACTTATACGGCGGCCACTGCTTGGCCTACATCTCCCGAACCTGTGCAGCAGGAACCGCAGGGGAGCTGGGTTGGGAAGGTTGGGTCGGCTGGGTATCTGCTGGCCAACTGGGATGGGTCGCAGGATGTGTCCAATATGCCGGGTGTTACAGCGAGTCTGTTGCAGGGCAGCCGCTATGAGTGGACTTCGGGGAACAGCCCCGATCTGCGTGCGCTACAAGGACCGGAAGGCTTGACGCGAAGCGCGGCCACCTATTACAGCTCCAATCAGATCCAGGTGCAGCTGGGCTTCAGCGCTGCATACAGCGGAAATCTGCATCTATACGCCGTAGATTGGGACTCGGCTGGCAGGCGAGAGACGATCACCATCAATGACGGGTCAGGACCGCGTACAGTGGCGCTCAATTCCGACTTCAGCCACGGTGCCTGGGTATCGCTCCCGGTCAGCGTCGTGGCGGGGGGCACGGTAACGATCACGGTTGCCAGAACTGCAGGCGTCAACGCGGTGCTCTCGGGCGTCTTCCTGGGAGACGCGGGCGCTCCGCCGGCGAACACCGGGCTTGAACTATCCAAAGGCGGTTGGGTCGGCGGAGTCGGTACCGCCGGCTACGATCTTGCGGGCTGGGATGGAACCGTCGGTGACATCTCGTACATACCAAACGCAACACTGAGCGTCTTGCGGGGCACCCGTTACAGGTGGGCGACCAACACAACCGATGGGCGTGCGCTGTCGGATCCCGGCGAGCACTCGCGCAACGCGGCGGCGTACTACGATCCAAGCCAGGTCAAGCTTCAGCTGAAATTCGCGGCGACCCAGAGCGGAAACCTGCACTTCTATGCAGTGGATTGGGACAAACAGGGTCGTCGCGAGACGATCACGGCAAATGGCCAGACCGCTGTTCTGTCGACCGAATTCGGTCAGGGCATTTGGGTGTCCATACCGTTTAGCGTGGCGGCCGGAGGTACGGTGACGGTCACGGTTGATCGAACAGCTGGGCCCAATGCGGTGCTGTCAGGAATGTTTGTCGGCGACGCGGGTCCTCTGCCTGTGGCACCTGTGTCCACTGCTCCCCAGGGCAGCTGGACGGGCCAGGTGGGCTCGGCGGGCTATCTCTTGCCCGATTGGAACGGCGTGCAGGATGTTTCCGATCTACCGGGTGTGACCGCGAGCCTCGTACAGGGCACTCGCTATCAATGGGCAAAGGCGACCACGGATGTGCGGGCGCTGCAAGGTCCGGAAGGGCCCACCCGTAACGCGACCGCATACTACGATTCCAACCAGGTCCGAGTTCAATTGACCTTTGCGGCCGCCTATAGCGGAGATCTGCACCTGTACGCAGTGGACTGGAATTCTGCGGGTCGGCAGGAGATGATCACTGTCAATGGCCAGACTGCCGTCCTTGGGGAATTCAAGGAAGGTGCGTGGGTCTCATTCCCAATCAGCGTTCCGGCGGGTGGCGTAGTGACGATTACCGTCGATCGGACGGCCGGCACCAACGCCGTACTCTCGGGAATATTCCTCGGTGACACAGGCGCGCCTCCAGCTATGCCTGCTCCAAGCTCGCCACAGGGAAATTGGGTCGGTACATACGGGTCTGCTGGATATGCGCTCGCGGGTTGGAATAGCTCGACCGACTTGAGCTCGTTGCCAAATGCGACTTTGACCCTCGAACACGGCGCTCGCTACCAGTGGGCAAAGTCAACTACAGACGTACGTGCGCTCGAGAGTCCCGAAAAGACCACACGAGTCGCCAGTGCATACTACGATCCAAACCAGATAGTGGTGAAACTGAGCTTTACGGTTGCGTATAGCGGCAACATCGAGCTTTATGCGCTGGACTGGGATTCGACCGCGCGACGCGAGATCATTTCGGTCAATGGGCAGAGTGCGGTACTCTCTAGCTCATTCAAAGAAGGCGCGTGGGTATCGTTCCCCGTTAGCGTGGCCGCAGGGGGCATGGTGACGATCACTGCCGATCGGAACTCTGGTACCAACGCGGTCATCTCTGGAATCTTCTTGGGATAGGATCGTTGGGACAACAGCACAAACGACAAAGAATGGCCAGTGGCAGCGGAAACACCGCAGTCCAGCGCGCATAATCCCCAGGTCCATAGATAATGATGGTGCTAATCTCGATGAGTGATCGAGTGATCAAGGCTAGCCCGTACACTGAGCGGTTTTACACGGAGCAACGTAGTTGCTCTCGTGCATCGGCTGAGGCGATCTTGCCGGCTGTCATTCGAGCGGTGCAGCCAAGCAGTGTCGTTGACGTGGGCTGCGGCATCGGCACATGGCTTTCCACGGTTCTCGCTGCCGGCGTCACTGATGTGCTTGGCCTGGATGGAGGATGGGTTCGGTCGGGATCGCTTGACATCCCGGTCGAGCAATTTCAGGCAATTGATCTTCGTCAACCAATCGGCATCGATCGTCGATTTGATTTGGCGCTTTGCATGGAGACGGGTGAGCATCTACCAATGGAGCGTTCCGCGGGCTTGGTTAGCGATCTAGTCAGGTTGGCTCCCGTCGTGTTGTTCTCAGCAGCGACTCCCGGCCAAGGTGGCACAGACCACATCAACGAGCAGTGGCCTGACTTTTGGGCTGAGCTATTCGCAGTCCACGGCTATGAGTGCATTGATGCGATCCGTTGGCAGCACTGGACTGATCAACGCGTCGAGTTTTGGTATGCCCAGAATTCCTTCTTGTATGTCGACAAAAAGCGGGCACAGCTTGACCTATCCGCCCCAGTTGGCACTCCGCTCGGGATTGTGCATCCGGGAAATCTAGCTCGCCACATGGATCCACGTTACGTATCGTCGCGCTTGGCTGCCGAAGCTCTGGTATGGCGCGTTCGTCGAGCAAGCAAGAAAGTGGTTGAGGCTCAAGCGCGACGGATAGCACAAGCCGTACAGATGTGTGCCAGGACTTCGGTGCGCGATCGTCAGCACGACTGAGTCAGTGTAGGCCGGAGTGCTTTCGTCGGCCGGGACACCGGAATCTCTCAATACTGAGGGGAGGATGACACCTCGATCTGGCGGAGCGACTACGCATCCGCCGGGTTGGCACCAGACGTAGCGGCTGATCGACTTGCGATGAGTGCCTGTCGACAGGGAGGGCTACAGGTGGGCGACGTCGGATCGTATCTTCGTCTGTCGAAGACGCTGGGGGTCGGTACTGGGCTTGGTCTCCTAGATGCGCTGCACGGCACGCACCGAGGATAAGAGCCATCAACAGAACCCATGCAGTGCTGATCGTGGATAGGGCGATCATGGCTCTAGGCCGGCTCGATTGAGCATGTACTAACCGATTGTCGGCTGAGCAAGGCTGAGGGTTGTTACGGTCCTGTGTTCGCGGAAAGTCACGGTCAGGAGGCTGAGCGGCCGTTCCTGCTTAGAATCGTCGCCTCCCAGGTAAGTCGTTGCAGATCAACGTGCCTGACTGCTGGATCCTCCTCTGCTGCTCGTCATGGCGTACCCAGGCTTACCAGCGTCCGCATGTAGGCACGACAGACGTTGTCCCACGAGTAGCGTTCACGAATGACCGCACGTCCGCGCTGCGCCATCTCTTCTTGTAGCGCTGATGAGGCCGTGACGGATTGAACCCGGTCCGCCAGAGCTTCTGCGTCATCGGGGAAACGATGCTCAGGATAAGGCAGAACCTCAGCATTGAACGGGGTATCCAATGCTAGGGTTGGTGCTCCTGCCCCGAGCGCTTGGAGTAGCGCGGGGTTTGTCCCGCCCACCGAGTGGCCGTGGACGTAGACCGCGCTGTGTGCCCATAGCTGCGTGAGCAGTTGCTGGTCGTCTACGTGGCCCAGCCACGAGATTCGTCTTTCGGCCTCCATCCTCTGGAGACGAGCCTCGATCGGCGAGTCGAAATTCGCGCTGCCAACCACGATTGCGCGTGGTGCCTGATCGCCGAGTAGATCAAGGGCATCCAATGTCAATTCCACGTTATTCTCTGGGGCCAAGCGCGCCACGACGAGCAGATAAGGCTGGCCCCCAAGGCCAATGGCGTCCAGTCTGTCGCGATCCACATCCCTTAGGACAGGAGCGCCGTATGGGATGAAGGTCGACTCGCGATTAAAGAGCTCCTTCCAGATGGCGCCAATGGCATGCGAGTCGCAGATCAGCGCGTTTGCATTGCGGGCTGTCATCCACGCTCCGGCTCGGAATGTGGCGCGGCCAAGGCCGCTCCACTTTCCTCGTTCCCACTCGATCCCATCGGTGTTGACGGCGAACGGGACGCGAGCGGCGCGGAGGGCCGGGAACCAGAAACCGTTGGCTATGTTCAGGATAAGTATCGACTGGAAGCGTCGAAGGCTCGCGTCGAGTGTCGCGGTCATGCCAAATGTCAACGTCGAAAGCGACTTGGTATCCCTCCCCGGGGTAGCGATGCAGCGTACATCTTCGGTTATCCAGCTTCTGTGTCCCTCATCTCGCCTGCGGCAGTACACAGTCACATCGTGTCCTGCCTGCACAAGATATGGCGCCAAGTGTCGGACCAGGGTCTCATAGCCCCCATAGGTGCTTGGAAAACCACGACTGCCGAGGATTGCAAGCTTCATCGAGATGAGCACGGACACAGGTAGGGGTAAGCCGCTGCTTTCGGCTCGGCCTCGGAGTGGGCCAATGTCCCTGGGCGCAAGATCCTAGCGTCGTGGCTTCTCATCGGTCGCCTGCGATCATTCTTTAGCGCTGGTGCAGGGCTCTAGTCGATGCGGACTCGTCTTCCAGCTGTCGCTACCAAGAGCCACCGCTAGACTCTCAGGTCGCCCGCTGGTGCGTTCTTGGCCGGGCTGAAGCTTCATTCGCGGTGCAACCGCTACTCTGACCACCCTATGGGGATCGCGCACGGACGCCAGCACCGCAGACATCTTTGCCTCGACGAGTGGGCCGCCACCTGCTCCGGGTTGCGGTGTATCTGGCCGCAAGTCAATAGAACCTCTGAAGACCCCGAGCGATGAGCGGCTGAGCCCAGTTGTTGTCAAAGGCTCGGTTCGCACAGCTCACGGGAAGGCGGAGTGTAGCGCGTAGAGGCGCCGTTGCCATGTTCGCGCAAACTATAAACTCACTTTCAAACCTAATGGTGAGTATCGTCGTTGCACGGCTCCTTGGACCGAGCGCTCTAGGTCGCTTTGCGCTTCTATTCACAATCCTTCTAACACTCGTGGCATTGCAGACGGCGTGGGTCGGTGACTCCTTGACGGTTCTCGACCGAAAGCAACCCTCCATTAGACAGGGTATCGCGACATCCCAGTGGATGCATGTGCTCGTGGGAATGCTGGTGGGTGGACTTGCCGCCCGCTACATCGGAGGAGTCAGTTCCGTAGGTGCAATCATCTTTGCCTTTCTAGTCGCGGCTTGGGAGCTGGAGGAATATGGGCGGCGGATGTTCATGGCTCGCTTGGAGTTCTGGAGACAGGCGGCGAATGACAGCTCGTACCTCGTCATCACGGCAGTATGCCTTGTCGGGTGGGCGACGCTGGCGACAATGTCGCTCTCGGCAATACTGTGCTGCATGACGGTTGGTGCACTCGGAGCGTTCCTTCTTGGAGTAGCGTGGCTTCCCTCGGAAGAGAGGCTGACTGGTCCCTCGCGGACCGGTTTCATGGAGGTTTCTCGCTACGGGTTTTGGCGCGGCGCACAGAGTGGCTCGGGTTACCTATCTCAGGTTGTGGTTCGAAGCCTAGTGATCGGACTCTCATCTGCCGCTACCATGGGTCAGATTGAGGCGGCGCGCCTCGTCGTCTCGCCTCTTACGACCCTGGTGGCGGCCCTTAGCAACGTTACGCTCGCCTCTTTTGCCCGTTCAGCAAAGGCAAAGCGACCGGTGTCGTCACTGATCGGAGTAGTAATCATAGGTTGCGGTGCCGTCTGTCTCATCTATGGTGCGTTTGTCCTTGCGTTTCCGGGCTTTTTGACGCATCTTCTGGCCGGACCGCGTTTCAATCCCGACATGACCGCCTTGATTGGCTGGCTATTGGTAGCCCTAGTTCTTGCGCTAAGCACCCCTTTCTCGACGCTTGCCGTTGTCTTGGTGCGCAGCTCGACGGTGTTCCGTATCAGGCTTGTTGGCTCAGTATTTGAAATTTCCTTGACCGTGGCCGTACTCCTAGTCTCCCTGCCTTCCCTTATGCCCACTTGCCTCAGTATTGGTGCGGCCATCAGTGGCATTATGCTTTGGCGAGTAGCGCGGGCGGCAAGCATTGCGAATACCAGCCGCGGATACGATACATCTGGTGTCGCAACCTTCGGTAGGGAGGATGCCTCGGTCGCAGAAACTTAGCCATCTAACCCGCCTGGAGCAGGCTTCACGGTGTTTGCGGCACTGCGTTGGGGGGTCGGCAGACGGCTTCTGCGAAGATAGATATCCTTGGCAGAGCATCGAGCCTAGCTATCTGGAGCGACGGGTGCATTTGGGTAGCTTTGAGAAGGAATTCACCAGACAAAACTATGACTAACGCTAACGTGGACACTCCGATATCAGTCGGTCGCGCTGAAGCTAAGTCGCACAGGGGTGCTGAATGGCACGCACGCAGCTCTGCGGTCTTCAAGAGCTCGAACCTGCTTATCGCCTTCGCAGCATCAGCGTACGCTCTCCTGTGCGCCGATCTCCTCGTCCATAACACGTACCTAGGTGTTGCCGCTGCAGTCCTCCCAGGGGCCGCTGTCGTGCCATTCCAGACGCGCCTTGCCTCCGCCACGCTGATGCGCCGTCAGAGCATCTTCGTATGGCTGGTGTTGGTTGCTGTGGCACCCCCCTGGCAGTCAGTACCAGTTACGGCAGATGGGTCGATTAGCACGAGTTCGGCGGTGGATGCCGTAAAGCTTCTCGCGACTACCTTGGCCGTTGGCCTCGCCTTCATAGGGCGAGTGCCGAACCTCAAATATCCTTTTACAGTCAAGGCATTGCTCGGATATGCAACTGTTGCAGTCCTTGGTGCACTAGCCACTGATTCACCGTCGTCCTTGTTGCGGGCGGCCCGGTTCGCTGCGGTCGTTCTTGCAACCATATGGGTAACTGGCCACCTATCACGACATCGTCTCACTCTTCTTTTCGTACAGTTCTCTGTTGTCGTCTCATTTATCTCTCTCGTGGCTCGGGCGGCTGGCCTCGGATCGGCTTTTGGTAGCCGTCTCGCAGGTTATTTGCCTCCACTGCATCCCAATGTACTTGGCCTCCTCGCCGCTGGGGGGTTGCTCTGCCTAACTGCATCACTCGCTCGGAAAGAACTCAGGTTTCGGGCTTTTGCCATGACGGCTCCGATCCTCACGCTCACGGTCATTCTTACCCAATCCCGTACGAGTATAGTGGGTCTCCTCGGCGGCCTTCTAGCTCTAGCTGTTCCACATCTTCGCTCGCGAGCGCCGATTATCTTGGGGGTCCTCGGGTCAGCTCTAGTGATAGCGGCATTGATCCAGACGAACACCCAGAGCCATCCGTTGACCTCTTTGCTCACACACAATGGGAGTACTTCAACAACTGCAACTCTTGGGTCTCGCGTCTCTGAGTGGACTGCTGTTCAGGAACTTAACAAAAAAAGCCTGACCCAAGCGGTTGGCCAAGGGCTGGCCGCCAAGACGGTAGAAGTCGATCTTCGATCTGCACAGTATGCCTCTGTGGATGGAACCTGGGTGGCAGCGTATCTTTCAGCGGGAGTACTCGGTGTGATTATTCTAGCCATATCTGTGCTAGCCGCATTGAGAATGGCGATCCGGAGTCACGATGATCTCGCTGTCGCCGTTATCGTTTTTCTAATCATCAATTCGTTGGTTGCCGATGTCTTCAATGATGTGACGATAGGATTGGTATTGTTCCTTTCGGTCTGCGTGAGTAGCACTTTGCAAACTCAGCCACAAGGGGAGTTTGTCGCTATCCGCAGGCCGTCCCAAATTACGGTAGAGGGCTAAAATTATAATGCATGTTCGTCGAATTTTCGTGGATCGCCCGCTGGACTGGTTGAGATTCAAGCTAGACTCTTTTCCTTCTGACTATCAACCGCTTCCATGGCAGGACGCCGATGCAGATGCGGGCCGTGCGGCAGGGACGCTATCTAGGTGGAACGTCATTGAACCAATCTTGTCTGAAGAGAATCCCCGCACGGCTTTGGATATTGGGGCTAATGTCGGCTGGTTTACGTTTGCCCTAGCGAAACGTGGTGTGAGAACAGTCGCGATTGAGCGGCACCCTCGCCACTACCGCACAATTCTGTATCTCGCTTCTCGTCTGCAGCAAGAAAATATATCTCTTTTGGTTACTAATGTGGACCCCGAGACCGTGGACATTTTGCCGAGGGTGGACTGCGTGGTGTTCCTGTCTGTCTGGCATCACCTTGTCAGGGAGCATGGTTTGGGCTCGGCGACAGGCATACTTGAGGGACTCTGGGATCGGACTAAAAAGGTCCTCTTCTTCGAGACCGGCGAGAGTGAGCTTTCGCCAGCTTTTGGCCTTCCTGATATGGGTGGCGACGATCGAGACTGGCTGGAGAAATATCTAGGCGACACATGTGCTTGTGGCAGGGTTGAATTTCTCGGCATGCATCTTGTGCCAGAGGTCTGTGGCGGAACGTCTAATAGGCATCTCTTTGCAATACGGAGATAAGACTACGTGATTCCTCGGAGCATCTCGGGCAGCCTCGTTCACGAAGTGGCGGCCCGCCTGGGCTCGGATTGGAGCAGGCTAAGGTTCGATTTGATTGGCGAGGGTTCACAGGCAGCGTGCTACCGTGTGACCTCCGATCAGGGCCTTATGGATGATGAATCTATTCTAAAGGTCTTTCATTCAAGTGACTCGGCATCTCAGTTCCTTGCTCATGAGTTTGATACTCTGCGTACTTTTTTTGAGGTCAGCCGTACCGTTCCCGAGTTTGGATGCCCGGAGCCACGTGCGATGTTCTATCGGGAGCGCGGTTACCTCATGGAACGCGTACACGGGGAGCAGCTGTCGGGCTTGGTTGATCACGGTGCGCTCGGCGCATCCCGTATTACAGAGGTCCAACATATCCTCCTAAAGGCGCTTCGGACGTTTCATAAAGCGACGGGAGAGTATTATGGGGATTTCCATCCGGACAACGTATTCGTACATTTTGGCGATAGAGGGATCACGGTTACGCTAATCGACCCGGGCATGGCTAATTCTCCATTATATTATGCACCCGCTGGTTGGCCAAACACGATGCCACTGAGCGTTGACCTTGGCTACTGGGCGTTTGTAGAGCACGCCCGGCACTGGCGGGCTCTCATTGTTCGTCCCCGACAGGCTATACGCAGGATACAATTTAGTCGCAGCTTGATCGCAGAGGCCGTTAAGGCTGAAGAATGCGACGGTATGAGGAAGAACGTCGGTGAGATAGTTCGGTGGCACGCACAGCGGTTCCGTGACGAACCTTCCGGGCGTCTTACGCTGGTTGGAGAGTTTGCAGAGAGGCTCGCCAGACTAACTTGTCACCTTTCGTGACGTGCGGAGCTTTGCACGCGATCTGATGGAACGCTGATGAAACGAGCTTGGTGCCCTTCGCAAGATCGCTATATATGCGTGCGGATGTCTGCGACGATTGCTTCGGTTCGTGTCAGCGTTGTGCGGCTGTGTGCAGCTGCCACGCATGCCTCGGCAGTCGCGCTATGAGATGATCGCTCCAAAGCACCGGCGATGGCGGACGGCCACGCATCTGAGGATCGCACGGCGGTCACGACGCCAGGATGATGCTCCTCCAGATCATCCGAGAAAGGCAGCGAGGTTGCGACGACTTGCTTGCCAGCTGCCAGATAGTCGAGCGCCTTGTAAGAGTATGCGCCCCGCGTAGCCGGTGAGTCAATCCACGGGATGATGCCGACGTCAAACTCGCGAATGGCTCTCATGATCTCAGGGTAAGGTCTGCCAGGAAGGAAACGTAGATTGTGTTTGCTCGCAACCTCGGGCGGTTGGTCGCCACCAACAAAGGCAAACGTCCACTCTGGCAGTGACTCAGCGAGGCTCGAGATCAGAGGCCAGTCGATCCGGTTGCCGATCTTTCCCGCGTAGCCAATCAGAGGATGGGGCAAAGATACGACGTCTTCTGGGCGATCGAGCTCGGCCAGAGCCATGGTCACGGTGTCTGCATCGATACCAGGCGGCTGTACCGTCATTTGTGAGTGAGCCGATCGTAGTTGTGCGGCAAGGTCAGGTGAAAGAGCGTACGCAAGATCTACTGCTCCGAGTAGGCGCTGCTCGAGCACGCTTGTGGCCTGCCTGACAGAGGGCCATCGGCTGTTGTGATCGTAGGTGCTGTGTGCGTCGATGGTGTCGTAGACAGTCAGAGCGTGCGGGATCCTGACCAGCTCCGGAAAGAACCACCAATAGAACCAAAGAACTGGCCTCTGCATGCCGATTCGCTCCGTCTCTCTACCGATGAAGTCCGCGAGCCGCGACGCGGACATCCTACGGACAGGCTCGGGATAGGAAAGGGGTAGAAGCTTGGTCAATCCGCGTATGGGAGCTACCCACAAACGCTCTGTGACTTGCTGCGTTCTCATTCTGGTAAAGACTTCGGACAGAGCTGCAGTTCGTGGCGTTGACCAGGCAGAGGAGTGCCGGTGCCGTGGAAAGAGGAGATGACGCAAGGTCGAACCTCGCAAGTCATCGTATATATAGAGTACTCGGTGCTGAGTTGCCAACGCGCGAACCGTCTGTGTTGCTGGATGGTTGGTCGCCTCTTCCAACGGAAAGCCGCCGAGTACGATGATGTCGAGCGGATCGATTCGTTCAGAATCGAATGAGGACTTATCTGTGAGAGGCATGTTCAAGGGCGGCAGCAAGGGACTATCGTAGGAACCAAGAGCAAAGTCCAGCGCACCAGGGCTGAGGGACGCAAGGTGCGAAGGAGCAACTAATAGTATCATCCACAAGTGTGGTGTTGCGTGGTCGAGGAAGCGCGGCGCGCTGTGGCCCAGTGTCTCGAGGTGTCTCTTTTGCTGTGGTGGTCTCGAAGTAGATCCGGATCAGGGGTCCTGGTCCTGGTCCTGGTCCTGGGCTTGGGTGACATGGGTAGGTCTAGGGCTCTCTCTAGAGGCGCGTTTCCTAATGACGCGGGCAGGCACACCGGCGATTACGGAGAATGGCGGTATGTCGCCTCGTACAACCGAACCTGCAGCGACTACACAGCCTTCGGAGACGCGACTTCCGTCGAGGAAGGTCACGCGAGCCCCAATCCAGCAGTCGTCGCCGATTGTAATGCCTCGTTGGGTAGTGCCCTGTTGACGAATAGGCATGGCTGTGTCATCGAACTCGTGCTCTTGTGAGTGAAAGCTCACGAACTGGCCCATTATGACGTTGCTTCCTATCGTTACACCGCCAGCCGCCCCTATCCAAGCGTAGTCCCCAATTCCGCTGTTCTTACCAATCGAGAGACCTTCGCCAAACAATGACAAGTGGCTCGTGCATGAAATTACCGTGTAGGCGCCTATGTGGGTTCCGGCACCGATTTGTACCCCATTACGTCCGTACCCATCGATTGTAACGCCGCGATCAAGCGCGGCGTTACGCCCGAGATCAATGTGGCGCCTTCCTCGGATTCGCACTTTTGACTCAACGAAAACAACTCTCCGAAATCGAAATATCCCACGTGCTAGTGATACGCAGCGTACGCGGATGACGTTCACAATCAGGCCCGAGGGAAGCCCTGGGTCGGGCTGGTAGCTCTTACCAAATTTGTTGAGGGCCCTGACAAGGAGTCGATTAAGGAATAAGGGCGGCTGTCGTTCGGGCGTCATCGCATTGAGCTTCGCAAGGTCATATTGCTATTCTGCGCACAGCTTAGCCTTTTACGTCGAGGAGCTCGTCATAGATGCTGAGTGCATGGTCTGCTAGTGTTCTAGGAGTAAACTTTTTTGCCGTCAGCCTTGCATTAGAGCCAAGGCGCCGGGCGTTATCCGGATCTTCGACAAGCTGGCCGATGGCGTCGGCCAGCGCTGTCGCATTTCCCGGCGTCACGAGAAGGCCGTCGTGGCCGGTGGTGACGATCTCACGTGGTCCGCCGGCGTCAGTCGCGACGACTGGACGTCCTAGTGCCATCGCCTCGATGAGGACGATGCCAAATGGCTCTGGCTGTGAGGATGGAACGACGACGATATCTGCGTTGGCCATAAGTTGAAGTGCATCTCGGCGCTCCCCCAGAAAGCTGACGGATGCCGTGAGCTCGAGGGTCGTGACGAGCTCTTCAAGTTGCTGGCGGAAGTGATTCTGTGATGCGAAAACTTCGCCTACTAGCTTTAGATTGATGTCCATGCCGCGGCCTCGCAGAATATCGACCGCGTGGATCAAAAAGTCCTGGCCCTTCCAATGATTTAGCCTCCCGACACATATCAACTCGACAGGGGATCCGTTAAGCGGATGGGCGCAGACAATCTCGGGTGGAACCTCTCCTCCTGTGTAGACTACCCGGCAGCGGTCCCTCAAGGCGTCAGACTGGAATTGGTCTGATATAGAGCGGGATGCTGCGACGACGACATCGGCATGTGTCAAAAGTCGTTCAAAGACGACTCGAGCTATACGCTGGTCTTCAAAGATCTCGTGAACGTGCCAAACGTGGGGGACATCCCACCAGTGAGCCAGGAACGCGCCGCCGATAGTTGGCGCGCAGTTTGAGTGCACGAGGTCGAAACGGAATTGCCGGGAGAGTCGGCGAAGTGCGAGTACTGTGGCTGGCCACCGCGCGATCGTTCCTAGTGCGCGAAGCCCATGAAGCTCGGAGCGTCTCAGAATCAAAGGATCGAGGATGTGTACGTCGGCACCCGCTGTCTCTAGCCGTGCGACGAGAGGACCGACTGTAGGAACAATGACATGTGTGTCCAGTCCGGCGGTCACGGCGGCAGACGCCATTGTTAGGCAGGCCCGGTCCGAGCCATATAGTTCTGCGGAGGCATGGACAAGTAGGACGCTTGGTCGTCTGGAGTTCGAGTGATGTTTCGTAGCCACGGACACTGAGAGGATAGTGGGGGCGCTGACACCCTCATGTTTGGTTCGCTTTGTGTAGATTGGCCATGCTGTGGACGATGACGCATAGCCATCTATGTGATCCAATCGACTGCGAAGGTTGCGCATCGAGTCGCGCTTGGTCTATGATCGCGTGCTTCACAGCTGTGTTTGCGGCGGACGGGCGATTGGTGTCGTCGCGAATCGCCGGACGCGACAAGGAAGGTCGATCTCGTGGATAGTGGCCAGACAACTCTAACTGCTGAGCAGATACTAGGCATGCTCAGGCGCCGGATACCATTGATCTTGCTGTGTTTTGCGCTTGTCGCTGGTGCGGCCTACGCCCTTTCCAGCCACCAGACCAAGAAGTACACGGCAACGGCCTCGCTTGTCTTCAACAACAACCAGCTGAGCCAGCAGGTGGCTGGACTGCCAGTGGCAAGCAGCAATAACCAAGAGGCCCTGCAGAGCACCAACCTGAAGCTCGTCCAGCTTGGCGACATGGCCGAAAAGACTGCGAAGCAGCTAGGGCAAGGGCTGACCAAGGAAAAGGTCAGCCAGGCTCTGAGCGTGAGCGCGCAAGGCGAATCAAACATCGTCAATGTTGCGGCGACAGCTACGTCGCCTACGCTTGCAGCCGATATGGCAAATGCCTATACGGCCCAGTTCGTGACGGAGCAGCAGAACAGTAATCACGCCTACTACGCTTCGGCGCTGCGGCTGGTGAATAGGCAGCTTGCGGCACTCACGGCTAAGGAAAAGGCTGGCACTGCAGGGCTGGCTCTGCAGGATCGTGCGCAGTCGCTGGGTGTCCTCGCCGAACTGCGCAACGGTAATGTGCAGGTGGCGCAGGCCGCTACGGTTCCGAGTTCGCCGTCTTCGCCCAAGACCTCGAGGAACGTGGCCCTCGGCGCGGTGCTAGGCCTGCTGCTCGGGTTGGGCGTCGCGTTCCTGCTTGAGCGTCTAGATCGGCGCATCCGGGAGCCCAAGGATCTGGAGATGATCTACGGTCTACCGCTGCTCGGGGTCGTTCCCGAGAGTCCTGCGCTTGCGCGTTCTGCGCGAAAGGGTGGTGCCGGAGGAGCCTTGATACCGAGTGAGGTTGAGGCATTCCATCTGATCCGTGCCCATCTGCGCTACTTCAACGTCGATAAGGAACTTCGGACGTTGCTGGTGGCGTCTGCCGCTCCCGGGGACGGCAAGACGACGGTGGCTCGACATTTGAGCAGCGCGGCAGCCAGAATGGGCGCGCGGGTGCTGCTTGTGGAGGCTGATCTCCGCCGCCCGACGATCGCTCAGCAGTTCGATATCTCCTTTGGGCCGGGGCTCTCAGATGTTTTGATCGGGGCAGTTCTGATGAACGACGCGATCCAGTTAGTCGCCTTGGATCAGTCATCGAGTGATGGCTCGAGTGGGCGGACACTCGACGTGCTGGTTGCCGGTGCCACATTGCCTCCCAATCCAGGAGAGTTGATCGAGAGCCACGCGATGGAGGTGCTGCTAGAGGGTGTGCACTCCGCATATGACCTAGTTGTGATCGACACGCCACCGCTGACCGCGGTCTCCGACGCATTTCCATTGCTACGGAAGGTCGACGGCGTTGTCATCGTCGGGCGCGTGGGGCGTAACCGCCGCGACGTCGCCGCGCGCCTACACCACACGCTTGCCGGTGCCGGTGCCCCTCTGCTGGGAGTCATCGCCAATGGCTTCAAGGCGAGTCGCGGCTCCTACGGCTACTCCTATGATTACTCGTACACGCCGAACAAGCGGGCTGCGCCAAAAACTGGTGGTGCGGATGATTCCCCACCGAACGGTGCTACCTCTGCCGCAGTCAAGGAGCAAGTGCCGACAGCCAAGGGTTGATTGCGGGAGTTGCTGTTCCTCTGCTGGATATCGGCGGGCGCCAGCATTGAGGAATGTAGGCGTTCATAGTCTGAACATCGGGATAGTCCGAATGGCGGGTAGTTGATAAGCGTATTCGCCGATACGGTTGCGTCTTCGTGGCTGGTCGGTTATGCCTGACTGAGCCAAGAGCGAACGGAGGCGATATGAACCGGTGCCCGCGTCATAAGCACAGCTATCGATGGAGTCTATGCGCTGGCATGATCGTGACACTCGTTCTATTGGTGCCTACTATGGCCGTCGCGGCTGAACCTGGGCCTGCGTTCAGCCCTGCACCAGGCTCGCCACTTTCCCTCTCCACTGGAGAACATTCCGGACTGGCGTTTAGCCCCGATGGTGGATTGCTCGCCTCGGGTACCTCCATATTCTCAGTCGCCCCCTCAGGGGCCCTGAACCCTATTGGCGACTCGGCGCCCGACCCTTACGCTGGCTCGGTGGCGTTTAGCCCGAGCGGGGTATTCTTGGCCGCAGCCGACACACGGGGCGCCACGGTGGCGGGCGGGAATACCGTATCCATGTTCGCAGTCGGTCAGTCAGGCGCGCTTACGACGGTGAGCGGCTCGCCGTTCACCGTCGGCTTTCAGCCAACATCGGTCACCTTCAGCTCAGATGGCAAACTACTCGCCGTCACTGCTGGGCCGTTGAATGCAGCCGGCCCAGATGGTCCCGATGAGCTGTATTTGTTCTCCGTGAGTGCTACCGGAATGCTTACGCTGGTAGTCGGCTCGCCTTACAACGTCAGCGCGAGCCAGGTATTGTTCAGCCCGGCGGGTGGCTTCCTGGCCGCAGTGGACGTGAATACCGGAGTAACGATGTTCTCCGTTAATTCTTTGGGGGCGTTGACAAAGGTCCCCGGCTCGCCATTCAAGGCCTTTGGTGGGGCGGCGAGCTCGGCGGCATTTGGACCCAGCGGAAGTCTTCTCGCCGTATCAAATTTCAGCGGAGGAGTCACGATGTACTCGGTTGCCTCGTCTGGGGCGCTGAGCCCGGTCGGCAGTGGGCCGTTCGACCCGACATTTCAAACTAACTCGGTTGCGTTTAGCCCGGATGGCAGCACGGTCGCCGCTACTGAGAATGACTGGCAAGGTGTAGTGGCGTTCTCGGTAGGCTCGTCCGGTGCGCTCACCAAGATGTCCGGTTCACCGTTTGCGACATCGGCGCCTGCAACGAGTGTCGCTTTTAGTTCCAGTGGATTGCTTTCAACCACTAACCTCGGCGGCGAACTTACTGTTCTCGCGCCATCCGCTGCTTCGAGTGCGACGAACTGGGTTGGGGCTTTTGGGAAAGACGGCTATGACCTAGCCGGCTGGGACGACCAAAGCGACGTGAGCGACCTGCCCGGTGTGTCGGTGAGCCTGCTCGAAGGCAAGCGCTATGTTTGGGCAGCCAACACGAAGGACACGCGGGCGCTTCTGGGCCCGGATGGATTGACGCGTACCGCGGCGGCCTATTACGCCAATCAGATCAGGGTCAAGTTGACCTTTCACGCTGCGTATTCTGGCAACCTGCGCTTGTACGCAGTGGACTGGGATTCAGGTGCGCGGCAAGAGTCGATCGCTGTCGGTGGCCAGTCGCTGATCTTCTCCAATAAGTGGGGCGCCTTCTCCAAAGGTCAATGGGCGATCTTCCCAGTCGTCGTTGCGGCGGGCGGGAGTGTAACGATCACGGTGACCCGCCAGGCAGGCGCTAACGCTGTGCTCTCAGGCATCTTCCTCGGGGATGAAGGCTCACCTCCGACGGTTGCGTCCACGGGTGCACCTCAGGGCAATTGGGTGGGCACATATGGTTCCCTCGGTTATGACCTAGCCGCCTGGACCGGCTCCAGCGATCTCGCCTCGCTCCCGTCGGCATCGTTGAGCCTCGAACATGGAAGTCGCTATGTGTGGAGTAGCTCGACCAGCGACGGCCGCGCGCTTGAGGGCCCGAACGGCCTCCCCCGCGAGGCCGCCACTTACTATGACGGGAACCAGGTGCGTCTGAGTCTGACGTTCAATGCGGCGTACGCCGGTAGCCTTCATCTCTATGCGGTGGATTGGGACTCTCACAGTCGTCGCGAGCTTCTCAGTGTCGGTGGTCAGACCGCCGCCCTTTCGGGCGATTTCAGTCAGGGTGCATGGGTATCGTTCCCGATTTCCGCCAACGCGGGAGAAACCGTCCCGATCGTGGTCGACCGCACAGCTGGTAACAATGCCGTGCTCTCGGGCATTTTCTTGGGCTGAGCGACTCCCGTCTCGGGACCGTATCATTACACGATGCCGTGTGCTGATGGCAGCTAGGTGCAACGCCCAAAAGTCGGTTTGAGCACTCGATCGGCGCGACTCTGAAGCGGATCGAGGATTATTATAAGGCGTGAGGGGGAATGTATCTGCCATGAGCAAGAGGGATAAGCCAAGCCCGCCGCTGCAGAGGCTGTTTGGTCTTGGGCATCTTGTGGTGGTCGTCTCGCTGACGATTGCTGCGATGGCTGCCCTATCCGTGTCCGCCGCTTCGGCAGCCTCCCATCCCCCCGATGTCGCTACAGGCGGTGTGTCGAACGTGAACTCTTCGTCGGCGATCCTCTATGGAGCGGTCAACCCGCATGGTCAGGCCACGAATTATGTCTTCCAGTACGGCATGACCAAGGGCTACGGTGCTCAAACCTCCCTCACTTCGGTCGGTAATGGGACCACGACAATCAAAAAACTGAGGCAGGCCATAGGTGGGTTGCAGGCGGATACCATTTATCACTACCGGATCCTGGCAACGAGTGCGGCAGGGGCTACTGCTGGAGCGGACCACAGCTTCATCACGCCCAAGATCCCGCTGTCGCTGCAGATCGTGGGTGCTCCTAACCCGGTGCCCTTCGGTGATCCGTTCGCGCTGCAGGGAACGCTCTTTGGAACGGCTGCGGACGGACGGGCGGTAGCGTTGCAGGCCAACCCGTTCCCATATGTCGCGGGTTTCAAGACGCTAGGAAATCCCGAGTTGACGAGCTCCACTGGCAGCTTCTCCTTCCCAATAGTGAGTCTCTCCACGAATACTCAGATGCGTGTGGTAACCACGAGCGCGCCCTTTATCTCGAGTCCTGTGGTGGTGGAGGGTGTTGCGGTGCGGGTGAGCTTCTACGTACAGCGCGTGCATCGCCGTCGCCGCGGCCTGTTCTACCGTATGTACGGCACGGTCTCGCCAGCCGAGGTGGGCGCGCACATCGGCTTCCAGCTTATGCGCTCCGGAGCGTCGTCTGTCAACCAGGGTGGCGCCATCATCCCCTCCGGCACTTCAGCCGTCTCACGCTTCAGCGCGATCGTGCGCGTCCGCCACCGTGGTGTCTACGAGGCCCTGGCCCAAGTCTTCGACGGCTCGCACGTACCGGCCTACAGCGCCCCCATTCGCATCCGCTGAGGAAGCGGCCATGAGCTGACAAGCGCCGCCCTTGCGGAGAGGGAGCGCCGCAGGTCTTGGCGAGCTCGAAGCGGGTGCTGAAGTTGCGCGTCAGCTGCTTGGCTCGCGCGGATGCGCACCAAAGACAAGTTCACGCTGTTGCGTTCCGTCCGCCTTCTATGGGAACGTATGTTCGGCGAACCATCCGTTGCTGCCACATTCACCTGCTATCGGATCTCGACAAGGGCTCTGAGACGCGCTGGTACTCTCAGGGCGATGCGCACTTTGGTCCTGGACCCCTCCACGGCCGGCCTTGATGGGCTTTTGCAGCGACGTAGTCGCTCGGGGCTCGACCGCCTTGACGAGGTGTGGGCGGGTGTCCTGCACATGATCCCGGCCCCTAGCCTCGCGCATGCGCTTATTGCTCAGCAGCTCGCCGAGCTGATGGGACCCCTGGCACGCGCGGCAGGCCTCCACTCCGCTATGCACGAGTTCAATCTCGGCGATTCTGAAGACTTCCGTGTCCCCGATGGCGCGCTGCACCGCCCCGGGGCAGCTGGAACCTGGCTCTCCACGGCGGCGGTTGTGGTGGAGATCGTCTCCCCCGAGGATGAGAGCTGGGAGAAGCTTCCGTTCTACGCCGCCCACAATGTTGACGAGGTCGTGATCGTCGATCCTGCCGAGCGCAAGGTGCACTGGCTCGAGCTGGCTCGGGGCGAGTATCGCGACGTGCGCCGCAGTAGCCTGATCGACCTTGGACCGGATGAGCTCTCTGGGCAGATCGACTGGCCGTCGTCGGATTGACGGCTTTCAGGCTCACTCTTCCTCGAAGCTGGCAATCGGATAAGTCTCGCGAAGATACTCAGCGAACAGCGGCACGGTGAAGTCGAGCTGTCCGCGGCGGGGCGCCCAGATGATCCCCTTTTGAATGAGCCCGTCGCGGTGTATGGACACTCCGCGCTGGTCCTTGGCGCCGTACACGCGTGCGATCTCAGCGGAGCGGTATGGCGGCCCCTCGAGCGCCGCCATCGCGGATAGGTACCGCTGCTCAGCGTCGGTGGCGAGCTGGAAGCGGGTGCTGAAGAAGTTGCGCGCCAGCGAGTCGGTCACGATCTCACTCACGGCGTCCACGTCGGCGCTGGTTATGGGCGAGGTCTCCGCGTGGTTCCACAGCTCGCGTCCGTACTCCTGAAGGAAGTACGGGTAGCCGGCGGCCTCGCGCACGACGCTCAGCGCAGCAGCCTCCTCATAGCTGACCTTGCGAGTGGCGGCCGGAGATACGAGCGCGGAGCGTGCGGCGGCGGTGCTCAGGCGTCCGAGCTCGTGATAGGAGAACAGGCGGTCGGCGTAGGGCTTGGCGGACATCAACCGCACCTGCAGGTCGGGCAGTCCGGCACCGACCATCGCTACCGGAGCCGCATTGCGACTGATCGCTTGGAAGGCGATGCAGATCGCCGCGAGCGAAGAGGCGTCGAGGTTGTGCATCTCATCGACCAAGAACAGGGCCCCCGCGCCCGTCATGCGGGCGACCTCGCCGATCTCACGCACGAGGTCTGTGAGGTCCTGCTCGGGATCGCCCGAGTCGGCGACGCCGGTGGCGGCCTCGACATCGAGCTTGAGCTGCACGCCGCCGGGCGCCGCGATGCTGAAGGCCTTGACCACGCTCAGCGCACGATCGACGCGGTCCTTGATCCGGTGCTTGCGGCTCATCTCACGCAACAGCCGCGCCGCCATGCGCGCGAACGTGACGCGAAAGTCCGGCTGCGATCCCACCTCCTGGACGTCTGTAGTTGCCCAGCCCGCCTCGGTGGCGAGCACGTCGAGCTCCATCAGCAAGACCGTCTTGCCCACTCCTCGTAGGCCCGAGTAGATCAGACTGCGCTCGTACCCGTCGCCCGCGAGCTGCTCGATCAGCGCTTGGAAGCTCTCCAGGTCGCGATCGCGCCCGGCGAGGGTTGGCGGCTTGCGCCCCGCGCCGGGGGTGTAGGGGTTCTCGCGCTTGAGCATCGCCATCGCTTTCTAGATCTTTCTATCGATCCTTCGTCAGTCCATAGAAAACTATAGAAGCAGCGGCGGACCCAAAGGCCGGATCAACGCGTGGGGGAGCGAACTGGCCGGTCACGTGTCCACGCCCGGGAGCGGTTCGATCGGCAACTTGCCGTGAATCTCTTCCAGGTACTGGGCCCCAGAAGTTTTTCTATCTACTATTAATCAGTCGATAGAAAACCATAGAGCGGATACGTCGGGCAGAGCACACGGTGCCGGGCATCGAATCACGCGCCCGCGACTCTCAAGGGGATCGAGGGTTACTAAGGAACACGAGGGGGAATGTAGTGCCCATCAACATGAGGGGAACGTGGTGCCGATGAATGCATGTGACAGACCAAATCGTGCGAGGCGAACGCTATTGTCGTCGCGAGCGGGCTTCATCGCACTTGTGACGGCCACTGCCGCCATGGCGGCGATCTTGGCCCCCGCGGGGGCGACGGCCGCGGTCGTTCATCCCAGCGTGTCCACCGGTGGCATCTCGAACCTGACCCCATCTTCGGTGATCCTCCACGGGTCACTCGATGCTCACGGGCAGCCCACTAACTTCGTATTCCAGTACGGAACTACCAAGAGCTACGGCGCTCAGACTCCGCTTTCCCCGGGTGGCAACCGGACGACGAGCTTCCCCGTCGCTCTGGCGGTGGCGGGACTGCAGGCAAATACCACCTACCACTACAGGATTCTTGCAACCAGCGCCACGGGTGCCGTGCCTGGAGTAGACCGAGCCTTCACTACGCCCAAGGTCCCGCTGTCACTACAGATCGCTGGTGCCCCCAACCCGGTGCCCTTTAGTAGTCCGTTCGCGGTCCAGGGAACGCTGTTTGGAACGGCCGGGGCTGGTCGGGGGGTGGCGTTGCAGGCCAACCCATTCCCCTACACCGCGGGCTTCACGACGCTTGGCAACTCCGAGCTGACGAGCTCGACCGGCACCTTCTCTTTCCCGGTAGTGGGTCTCTCCACGAATACGCAGCTTCGCGTGGTAACCACCAGCGCACCGTTCATCTCGAGCCCTGTGCTGGTGGAGGGGGTGGCGGTGCGCGTGACCTTCCATGTACAACGCGTGCACCGCCCCCGCCGCGGCGAATTCTTTCGCATGTACGGCACGGTCACTCCAGCCGAGGTGGGCGCACACGTCGGCTTTCAGCTGATGCGGCCGGGAGCACCGTCTTCCAATCAGGGTGGCACGATCATCACCTCTGGCAGCTCAACTGTCGCACGCTTCAGCACAGTCGTGCGCATCCGCCACCGCGGCGTCTACGAGGCGCTCGTCCAAGTGTTCGACGGCTCGCACGTATCCGCCTATAGCGCACCCATTCGCATCCGCTGAGAGGCGCCAGCCTCCCAGGGTCACTCCACCTGGGCGGCTGGCCTCATCGCCGTAGCCGCGAACGTCGAGCGCCACTCGAACACTCGTCCAGACCCCCTCCGGCGGCGCTTACCATGCCTCGGTGGCCGATGGCATTGCAATAGGAGCCAAGCCGCGCGTCAAGGACGACGCGGCCGTGGTGTCGCTTAGCCAGCTTGGGCTCATCGCCCTGATGCTGCTTCCTGGCGCAATGATTGTGTTCCTCGCGTTCAACGCGGGCGGATACTTTCCCGGGACGCCCGCGGTAGCGGCGCTCGTGCTCACGCAGATCCTGCTCGTGAGGATCCTGCAGGCGCGCCATCCTTTCGAGGGGCTAGCCCCGATCACGCTTGTGGCGATCGCGGCGCTTGGGGGCTATGCGGCGCTGACGTTGGCGTCGGGAATCTGGTCGCACTCAACAAGCAGAGCGCTGATCGAGTTCGACCGTGCATGGCTGTACCTGCTCGTCTTGGTCCTATTCGGCACGGTACGGGCCAGCTCGGCCAACATCCGCTGGCTGATCAGGGGGCTGGCCATCGGCATCTCAGTCGTGTGTGTCGCGGGTCTCTTCACACGACTGCTCCCCAACCTGTGGCACACCGCGCCCGCCGTCTCCAACGAGCGACTGAGCTATCCGGTGACCTACTGGAACACGCTGGGACTGCTCGCCGCGCTGGGCATCGTGCTCGCCTTTCACCTCTCGTGCAGCCTTGGCGAGCGACTGCTCGTGCGCGTGCTCAGCGCGGGAGCGCTGCCGTTGCTGGCCGTGGCCCTGTTCTTCACGTTCTCGCGCGGGGCGATCCTAGCCGGCACGGTGGGCCTGGCTGTGTACGTGCTCGTGGCCCGTCCCCGGGGGCTGCTGAGCGGGACGATTGCCGCCATTCCCGCGACGGCGGTGCTGATCCTCGTGGCGTATCACGCCAATCTGCTCGACACGCTCGACCCGACGACGCCGGCGGCGGTGGCGCAAGGCCATCACGTGGCACTGGTGGCGGGCATCTGCGTGCTCGTGTGCGTGGCGGCTCGCCTGCTGCTCGCGTACGGGCTGGACCCCAGGCTCGCTCGCGGGGTAGGCAGGTCGCGAATGGCTAAGCGGGTCAAGCGCAGCGCGCTCGCGGGCGCTGCCCTGCTCGCGCTGGTGGCGCTCGTGGCGCTCGGGGCCCCGCACGCGATTGCCCATGACTGGAATGGCTTCATCGGCGGTGCCGGTACAAGCGCCGCTAACGGCGATCTGCGCCAGCGACTGACCGACCCATCCAACGATGGACGTACGCCGCTATGGCGGGTCGCTCTGCACGGATTCGGCGCCTCTCCGGTGCACGGCACCGGCGCCGGGATGTATCAGACGCTGTGGGACCGCAACCGCCCGCATTTCGGCTACACGATCAACGCTCACAGTCTCTACCTACAGGCGATGGCGGAGCTCGGGGTACCCGGTCTGCTGTTGTTGCTGGTGCTCGTAGGTGCGGCGATTGTAGGCCTGGCGACGCGCGCACGGGCAGGCAAGCGCTCGCTCTACGGGGCGCTGCTTGCGACAACGGTGGTGTGGGCACTGCATGCCGGCGTGGACTGGGACTGGGAGATGCCGGTGGTGACGGTTGGCTTCTTTGCTGCTGTCGGCCTTGCGTTGAGCGCGCGTGGGCGCCGGGGAGCCGGTTGGGTGCCCACGCACAACGTCCGCCTTGTGCTCGCCCTGTTGTGCCTGGCGACGATCGCGCTGCCGGTCTCGATCATCGGCTCGCAAACGCGGCTGGGCCAGGCCGAGCATGCGCTGTATGCGTCTGACTGCGCCGCGGCCAGTCCCGATGCGCTGTCCTCGATCGGCTGGCTGGACGTGCGCCCCGAACCGTATGAGATCGTCGGATTTTGTGATCTACAGCGCGACATGCCGAGGCTTGCCATCACTGCGATGGGCGAGGCACGTAGCCACGATCCGGGAAGCTGGGAGCCTTACTATGCGCTTGCGATCGCGCAGGCTTCGGCGGGCGTTGATCCACGCGCGAATGTGGCGCGAGCGCTGCGCATGGACCCACTGGAGCCGTTGACCCGCGAGGCGGCAAAGGAGCTGCACGGCGCGAGCCCGACAGAATGGGTGAGACACGCGGTGGTGGTGCGCGCGGCCGCCCTGAAGAGCAACGACCTCTCAATCGTCCCGTCCTGAGGCTCCGCTCTTGCGAGCAGCGATCTCTCAAACGCGATCTGGCCCGTGGCAAGACTCCGGGCGTGTACGGCAAGGGCGTGTACGGCAGACTTCCCGTACAGGCGCTCAGGCCATCGCTTCGCGTAGCTTGTCGAGCGCGCGGTAGACGCGGCTCTCGATCGTGGTCAGCGGCTCGCCTGTCAGCTTTGCGATCTCCGGGACGGTGAGGTCGGCGCCGAAGCGCAGCGATATGGCCTCGCGCTCGGCGCCGCTGAGGGCGGCGAGGCTGCGCTCGAGCTGATCGCGGTCGGCGACATCCTCGAGCTCTCGGTTTGCGAGCTCGTCGATCTCCTCCAGCTCACTGCTGAAATCCGAACTCGGGCCCGCGGCGACACGTTCGAGCGCCCGGCCCTCGCCCGCGCGCTTGCGGGCATGGTCGGTGAGGCAGTTGAGCGCGATCGCGTAGAGCCACGTCTTGGCGCTTGCCTTACGTGGGTCAAAGCGACGGCGCGCGCGCAGTGCCCGCTCGCAGGTGTCCGCAAGCAGTTCCTCGGCCAGGACCGTGTCGCCCGTTCGATACCGCAGGAAAGCGAACAGGCCCTGGGCGTGCTCTGCGTAGAGCCGCTCGAATCCGTCGTCGCGTATTCCTCGCACCAGCCCTCCTATCGTCCTTTCGTCCAGACGAGCAAACTTCAGCCAGGAATCCGGACGCTCGTTCGTATCAGGCCCCATGAGCCACTCACCTGAAGACGAACACCTCTCCGATGACCTGCGGCATGTCGCTGACGTGCTCCGCGACGGGCGCCCCACGCTCGACCCGCTTGCACTCGATCGAGTGAAGCTGCGGGCGATGAGCGGGGCCCGCAAGTCCACCTCACGACGTAAGGGATCCTCTATGAAGCCACGCCTCACGACACTCCTCACCGTCGGGTTCCTCGTGCTTGGCACGGGTGGCACGATGGCACTGGCCGGCGGCGGCAATGGCAAAGACGGAGGCGGCAGTGCCAGCTTCCATCAGTACCGCCCCGAATGCCCGACCGGCTACGTGCTGCAAGGTCGCCGCTGCGTTCCGATTCCACCGCCACATTGCCCCCGAGGCTATGAAGTGAGCGGTGATAAATGCATCCCCATTCCTCCTCCCACATGCCCCTCCGGGTATGAACTCAAGGGCCGTAATTGCATCCCGATTCCGGTTCCCCGTTGCCCGAAGGGCTTTGTGTTCGAAGAAGGCAGTTGCCATTTCGTCGGCAAAGGCGGTCAGGGCGGCGGCGGCGGCCAGGGCGGCGATAAAGGCGGCCAGGGCAACAAAGGCGGCCAAGGTAACAGCGGCGGCAAAGGTAACAGCGGCGGCAAAGGCGGCCAAGGTGGTGGCCAAGGCAGCGGCGACAAAGGCGGCAGTCAGGGTGGCCAAGGAAGTGGCTTCAAAGGCGGCCAGGGCGGCGGCGACAAAGGCGGCCAGGGCAACAAAGGCGGCCAAGGCAGCAAAGGCGACCAAGGCAGCAAAGGTGGCCAGGGCAGCGACAAAGGCGATCAGGGTGGCAACGGCAAAGACAGCCGCGGTCACGGTCACTAGCTCGGTCTGATGCGCAAGCGGACGGCGGCTGTCGTGTCGATGGCGATCCTCGTGGGGATCGCCGCGACAGCCGTCGTCCTGCGCAATCGCGGAGGCGAGGACCTGTTCCGCCTCGAACAGTCACGCTCACTCGCGGTCAGGAGCGCGACCGTGCTGAGTGCGGCGCGCGTGGAGGCCGTCGTAGCGCAGGCTCCCGAGCCGGTGGCGGCCGCCAGGCGCACGCCGGTCGCGCGGGCGAGCTGTCGGTCCGGGGGGGCCGGACCGTTGCGCAACCCGTGGTCATGCACGATTCGCTACCGCTCCGGCACGCGTGCTCACTACCGCGTGCAGGTGCAGCCCAATGGTTACTACAGCGGCACGGGTACTGGGAAGATCGACGGCTGCTGTGTCAAGACGCCGACACTCGATTGATCAGGACAACCAGACGCGCACATCGAGGCGGCCAATGCGCCGCAATCGGCGCATTGGCCAACGCGGAAGCTAAGAATATGACGAGGCGTGTAGGAATATTGCGCGCTCGAACGTATTGAGAAGTAGAGGGTCGCGGAAGGTAGGAGAGGAGCCAATGCGCATACAGCCACGCCCACGCCACTATCTCCCAGGACGCTGGCTCGTAGCGCTCAAACCGGTGCTCCGCTTCAGCGCTACCCGCGACGCGTACGTGCTGCGCTGGATCGGTGGCCGAACAGGTCCCGTTTTCCGCTTGGACAGGCGCGATCATGGCCGCCGGTCATACCGGGGCGTCGAGCGCCGCCGCATGGGCGCGGTCTAGCGGTTGCCGCATAACGTGAGCCAGCCAAACGATCGTTGCCTCGGTTGCGCGGCGAGGGCTCGTGAGCGCAGCGCTTCAAACGGTCGGATGGTGCTTCAAACGCTCGGACAGCGCTTCAAACGCTCGGACAGCGCTTCAAACGGTCGGACGGTGCTTCAAGCGCTCGGACAGCGCTTGGCTAACACGCTCGACGGCGACCGCGACCGTCTCCTTGCCGGAGTGCAATACGACATCGGGGTGCGAGGGGATCTCATACGGTGCGTCCACTCCTGTCAGGCCGGCGATCTTGCCTGCACGCGCGCGCGCATAGAGACCCTTTGGGTCGCGCTGCTCGCATAGCTTCAGCGAAGCCTCCACAAAGACCTCAAGGAAAGGCAGGTCGATTGCCTCGTGCAGCGTGGCGGCTGCTTCTCGATCCTTGGCATAGGGGCTGACGAGACTGACGATGGCCAGGGTTCCCGACTCCGCGAGCAACCTCGCGACGTGCGCGGTGCGGCGCACGTTCTCTCCTCGCGCGGCCTCGTCGAAGCCGAGGTCTCCGTTGAGCCCATGACGCAGGTTGTCCCCATCGAGCAGGAAGGCTGGTCGCCCCGCGCTGACCAGTTGCTTCTCGAGCGCGCTAGCGATAGTCGACTTGCCGGCGGCCGGCAAACCGGTGAACCAGATCGTCGCACCCGGATGTCCCAGCGACTGCCAGCGCTGTCTTCGGGTAAGGGCTGAGCGTTGCCAGCGAACGTTGGGACTGTGTCTCTCCGCCTCGTGAGGAGCGGCAGCGTGGGGCTCTTCGGTCTCGGTGTGCAGGGTCACTCTGACGACGACGCTCCCATCGATATCGATCGGTCGGACTCGCACTTGCTTACTTCGGATGCGGGCATCGTGTTAGGCCTCCCTGCTCTTGACGCTGGCACACAGCGGATCTCCGAACTCTCCGCACGTGAATCGTACATGTACGAACTGAATATACGTAGATTCTCGGAAATCCCGTTCAGGGATTGGCAAGTGATTGAATGAAGAATAACTCCCGCTGGATGTTCGGTTGCTCCATCTGGAGCATGACAGGCTCCAGGGTATTCGAGTCATTGCAGACAAAATCTCATTCCGTGGAACGTGCCAGCATCGACTCCAGGGTGTCGAGGTCGAGCGGCCACAGGCCCCCGATCTTGTTGTCGGCTTGCAGCGGCGGCCCGTCTGGGGTTGTCAGTGCAAGGGTCAGCAGTCCCGCGCCACGTGCCGCCAGCACGCCGGGCTGCGCATCCTCGATCGCGACCGATCGCGCAGGGTCGGCATTGAGATCCTGGCAGGCCGCCAGGTAGAGGTCCGGCTCGGGCTTCGGGCGCAGCGAGCCTCCCGGGCAGCGGATCGCGGCGACCGTCCCCAAAAGGCCCCCGCCGCGTAGAGCGCTCTCGACGTCGACACGTCTCCCGTTGGAGGCGACCGCTACCGGGATCTTGCGGGCGGCAAGCGCCGCCAGCAGCTCAGGTGCTCCCTCTTTCGCTTGCACCGGCTCCGTATCGAGTCTCTCGCGAAACGCGCTTAGCAGGTGCTCGGCTATCGACTGATAGGCAAGTGGCCTTCCCACCTCCGTCGCGATCAGACGCGCGGAGGTCAGCAGTGCGCAACCGGTGAGCGTGGCTCCAAGCGCCTCGCTCCAGGTTCCGCCCCAGCGCTCCGTGGTGGCCTGCTCGGCGAGCGTCCACAGCTGATCGGTCGCCACAAGCGTGCCATCGCAATCGATCACGAACGCCGCGATCGTCATCGCTCCCTCACGATCTTTGATGCGCGATGCTCAGAGCTCATTCACCGCGCCGTCCTGCGCGCTCGGGTCCAGCACAAAGCCCCGAGTACCAGCGGGGCTTGCAGCCAGGCGGGCAGCCGGAATCCATTCCTGCTTACGGGCCAGAGGAGGGGCAGGCCGCCGGTTCCGTCGGTGGCATCGCGGAGGAAGTGCGTCGCCAGGCCAAAGGCGAGACCATCGAACCAGTGGCGGCGGGGCGGTGAGGCCAGCGCGCCCAGCGCCATGACGGCCGCGATCGTGACAAGCGAGTGGGTATAGGGGCGCGGGCTTCCGGCGTTGAGGGCATCCCAGCCGAAGATCGCGTCGGGCACGTGATCGACGTCGATCATGACTGCCGCGAGGAAGGCACTGGCCAGGAAGCGCCGATCATGTGGGCGGCTTGCCTCCAGGGCGAGCGCCGTTGTCGCCACATGGGCCGACTCGTCAAGGATCGCGCGCTTGATTAGGGGTGTGCTCGATGACATGGCACGGTTCGCCCCGAGCACGACGCCCGATGCGACAGGCGCTACCCACCGCGGGAGCACGCGCCAGAAGTTACGACGCTTGTGTCTAACCTTCACGCGCGCGTCTCAGCGGCTTCCAGCAGGGCGATTGCCGCCGCCGCTGCGGGAGTGAGTATCTCCGGGGGGTGGGATGCCCAGAATTCGCTCATGCTCGAGTCTGAGAGCTCCACCAAGCATTGGTTTTGGAACTCGCCTGGGGCAAGAAAGAGCCCCTGCGGAGGCAGCTCTTGCTCGCTGAGGTCGAGCAAGAGGCAGATCTCTGGTCGCAGACGCAGCAGGTCGAAGCCGATCCCAAGAGGCTTCAGTCGTGCACTCAGCGCCTCGCTCGTCCCGACGCGCACCCCGAGCTCCTCGGAGAGCTCGCGCTCGACTACGTCGATCACAGGATCGGCTCCCTCGGGCTCAAGCGTGCCCGAGGGAGCGACGTGCCACATGTCGGGGTCCGTGGCCACCCCGTGGCTGCGCAAACCCAGCAGGAGCGCGCGCCCAGAGGCCACCGGCAACGTAACCACGACGGAGACTCCGACCGCGGCTACGCGCCCGCGACCAGAGTGCAGCGCGTCTCCTGCGCATGCTTCGTGCGCGAGTCGGCGCAGGGGGAGAGCGTCTAGATCTATGTGGAGTTCCGAGTCGCGAGCCACGCAGTCGAGGTACTCGGCGCGCAGGCTGTCAGACGTGGCGATCGCATCGAAATACCCGCCCCCCGCGCAGATGAGCGGAAAGCCATCTGTCGCCACGCACGCGAGCACTGGCCCGTCATGCATGCGCGGTGAGCGACGGGCCACCTCGCGGAGATGCTCCTGGCCGCCTGCCTGCAGCGTCGTATCGACCCAGAGCGGGTCCTCTGCGCGTTCGGTGAGGCCCACGGGTGAGCCGCCATGGCTCTCCAGCGCCGCCGGATAGATGCGGCCGGCGCGCCGGACCACGGTGGCAAGGTCGCGATAGAGGGGCAGTAGTGAATCGAAGCTCTTCGCCACGCGCTGCCCGTCTCGTCCCCCCGAACTCGCTGACGAACGGGCTACGCGTGACCTGCCACTGTGATCGTCCCGCTGCCCCACGCTCTGGAGCTTACCGTTGGATCGCGGGGTGCCTGAACGTCCACCTATTGAACTAATCAATGGCCGGTCCCCCAACTAATGGACTAATGGGTGAATAAATGACCATCTGTTGGACTATCGAGCGCCTTTATGTTCATTTATTGGACTAGTTAGCGACCTATTTTCCATCTGTTGGACTAATAGAGACTAGATGTTCACATTGTTCACTTAATACCTGAGAAATAAAACAACATTAAATCGTCATTGATGCTTGCGAACACCACGGTAGGCTGCTACTTTGCGGCGAAGCGTCTGAGGGCACCGGTCATACCAATCCTGAGGGGTTGCAGGCAGTCCCGGCGTGTCCACAAATTTGCGTTTGGTTCCAAGCCACGGATGGGGGAAAAGCAGGTTGCTTGACAATCCGCAGCAACGCACGGATGCGGCGCCCGGCAATATTGACATGCTTGACGGTCACCGCTTGAGCGTCCTGATCCCGGCGCTCAACGAGGCGGAGAACCTGAAGTTCGTCCTACCTCGAATCCCACCATGGGTACACGAGGTGGTGCTGATCGACGACCACTGCACGGACGACACCGTGTCCGTCGCACGTGAGCTGATGCCAAGCATCGTCGTGGTCGCCAACCATCGCAAGCCGGGCAAGGGCAACGCACTGCGCACCGGTGCGGAGGCCGCTAGCGGCGACATGCTGGTGCAGGTGGATGCCGACGGCTCTGAGGATCCAGCCGAGATCCATGCATTCGTGGGAGCGCTCCTTGCCGGTGCCGACTATGCGAAGGGCTCTCGCTTTATCGAGGGGGGCGGCACGTCGGACATGCCCGCGCTGCGCAAGTGGGGCAATTGGGCGCTAGTCGCGCTCGTGAGGTTGCTGTTTCGGGGAACCAAGTTCACCGACCTGTGCTACGGCTACAACGCTTACTGGTCGCGCGTCGCGCCGCTTCTGCTCGACGCCGACGGCTTTGAGATCGAGACGGTCATGAATCTGCGCGCGGTCAGGGCGCAGCTACGCACCTTCGAGGTTCCGAGCTTTGAGACCGAGCGCATCCACGGCGTCGGCAAGCTCGATACTTTCCCCGACGGTTGGCGCGTGCTCCTCGCCATCGTCCGCGAGCGATTCTTCGCGGCGCCACTCGATGGCAAGTGGAAGCCGGCGGACGACGCTGGGTTGGCCAACCACACTGCCGTAACGCAGCCGTCGCCCAACGGCGAGGTGGTGAGCTCATGATCAAGGTTCTCACCGTTATCGGTACTCGCCCGGAGGCGATCAAGCTGGCGCCGGTGATACGCCAGCTGAGGCGCTTTCCCGAGACCTTCGAGGCGAAGGTGTGCGTCACCCACCAGCACCGCGAGCTACTCGACCCGATGCTCGAGCTCTTCGGGATCGAGGCCGACTTCGACCTTGACCTGATGAAGAGCGGCCAGACGCTTACCGGCGTCACCTCCGCCGTGTTGACAGGCCTTGAGCCGATCCTCAAGCAGGAGCGACCGGACTGGGTGGTCGTGCAGGGGGACACCATCACGGTGATGGCAGCCAGCATGGCGGCCTTCTTCCACATGATCCGCGTGGCGCACGTCGAGGCGGGCATGCGCACCTTCGATAAGTACTCGCCGTTCCCCGAGGAGATCAATCGACGGATGACAAGCGTGGTCGCCGACCTGCACATATCGGCCACCGAGCTTGGAGCCACCAATCTCAAGCGCGAGGGTGTGCCGGCGAATCGCATCGCGGTCACAGGCAACACGGTCATCGATTCGCTGCACCACGTCGCCGCGATGCCCTTCGCTCCGACGGACAGCGCCCTCGAGCGGCTCGAGGACGTTGAGAAGCTCGTGATCGTGACAGCCCACCGTAGGGAGAACTTCGGCGAGGGCATGCTGCATATAGCCAGGACCTTGCGCCAGCTTGCGGAAGCGCACCCCGAGCTTCACCTGGCCTACCCCGTTCACCTCAACCCCGAGGCGCGCAAGCACGCATACGAGCTGCTAGCCGACCTGGACAACGTTTCGCTGCTCGAGCCACTTGGGTATCCCGAGTTCGTGTGGCTGCTGAAGAGGGCGCACTTCGTGATCACCGACTCTGGGGGCCTGCAGGAGGAGGCTGCGGGACTGGGCAAGCCCGCACTCATCCTGCGCGAGAACACCGAGCGCCCGGAGGGCGTTGAGGCTGGGATCGCAAAGCTCGTCGGTACCAACCGCGAGGAGCTTCTATCGGCCAGTCGCAAGCTGCTGCACGATCCGCTCGAGTACCAGGCCATGGTCACCGCCGGCTGTCCATATGGAGACGGTATGGCAGGCGAGCGAATCATCGATGCCCTGATGGGCCAGCACGAGGCCCGGCGCCACAGCGACCGCATCTACGAGCACGTCAGCCCCCGCGATCCGCTCGACACGTTGGTCAACCACAACGATTGCTCCCCTCCGAGAAGGCGCTCCAGCGATCGCAGGCTGGCAGGGGGCCGCAGTAGGGTGGCGTTCGACGAGCGCTACACGAGGGTCCCGTAGTCCCAGTGAGGGTGCGACGATCTCACTAGAGCCGGCAACGCGCGAGCGAGCCGGAGAGCTGGCACGTAGTCTGGCCGCCTGGCTGGCGGGTGGAGGCGTGCAGTCCTCCGACGGAGCCTTCTGTGCGTGGCGCGAGGGGGACGGGACGCTCGCCTTCGAGTATCCGGAGATCACCGGCTACGCGCTCACCTGGCTGGCGGCTCAGCCCGATCTCTCAAGCGGCGGGCGCAAGGCGGGGATGCGCGCGGCGAACTGGCTGCTGGAGCGCCTGCAGGCGAATGCCATCTCCGCTCATGCCGACTGGGATGGCGGAGCGATCTACACCTTCGACCTGGGGATGATCGCCGCCGGACTCATCTCCTTCGGGCGATGTGTCGGGGAGCCGCGTCTTCAAGAGCAGGGCGAGAGCGTCGCCCTGCACCTCGCATCGTTGTTCCTGGAGACGGAGCTGCCACCGGCGATCGATCCGAGCGGCCCGCCGGGCGGCCGGGAGATCACGTGGTCGAATGCCAGCCACCCCCACCTGTCCAAGTGCGTGCAATCGCTGCTCCTCGCCGAGCAGTGGGAGGCGGGGCAGCGGCTCGTGGATCACGCCGCCGGCTTCCAGCGCCCCGACGGCTACTACCTGACCCAGCCGCGCGAGGATCTCGTGATGCTCCATCCCCACTTCTACACGGTTGAGGCGATGTGGATGTGGGGTACCGCCCGCCAAGATCGATCGGCGCTCGACAGCGCCCGCCGCGCGACCGAGTGGGCTTGGGCTCACCAGCTGCCAGCGGGCGGGATGCCACGGCTGGTGAACCTCGGCGAAAGCGCAGAGTCGGGCGTCGAGCAGCTCGACGTCACCTCGCAGGCGATCCGGGCCGCCCTGCTGCTGGGCGCTGATGTGCCAGGGCTCGCTCGCGCAGTCGAGCGCTTGTGCGCCGTTGCGCACAAGCTCGATGGGGGAGCCGCTCTGCCCTATCAGCCGGGCTCCTCAGAGACTCACCTCAACGCCTGGGTGAGCATGTTCGGCGCCCAGGCCCTCCAGCTTGCCGCCCAGGGCGAGGGATATACGCTCGACTGGCATGAGCTCGTCTGAGTTACGTGGCGCCGCTGAGAGCGCCGGCGCCTTCGAGGATCGGACACAGGGAACGTCCAATCGCCAAGCTGCACAGATGAGGATCTGCGTCGTCGGCTCGGGAAGCCGCTTCTTGAGCGGCATCAGCTACTACACCAACCGTCTTGTGCACGCACTCGCCGAGGAGCACCGGGTGAGTGCGATCCTGATCCGCCGCCTGCTGCCGGCTCGTCTGTACCCGGGTCGCACCCGTGTGGGCAAGCCGCTCGCCACGTTCACCTACCCGCCCGCGACGGAGGTCTTCGACGGCATCGACTGGTATTGGGGACGCTCGATGCTCCAAGCGCTGCGGTTCCTCTCGCGCCGTCGCCCGGAGATTCTGGTCCTGCAATGGTGGAGCGGCACTGTGCTGCACAGCTATTTGCTGCTCGCGTGGTTCGCACGTGCGCGGGGGGCACGCGTGGTCATGGAGTTCCACGAGGTGCTCGACACCGGCGAGATGAACATACCCGCCGTCCGTTGGTACGTCAGCAGGTTCGTTCCCCTACTGGTCAAGATGACCCATGGCTTCATCGTGCACAACCAGTTCGATCGGGACACGCTCGAGGAGCATTATGGGCTAGAAGGCAAGCCGGTGGCGATCGTTCCCCACGGGCCCTACAACCAGTATGTGGGCGAGAACAGCACGGCGCGAGCCGATGACGGTATCTGCAGGTTGCTCTATTTTGGCGTGATCCGCCCGTTCAAGGGCGTCGAGGACATCGTCGCCGCGCTCGACTCGATGGACGAGCAGGAGGCCGCCAAGTTTCACCTGACGGTTGTGGGTGAGACCTGGGAGGACTGGACGGCTCCCGCGAAGATGATCGCCGCCAGTCGCTATCGCGATCGGATCGATTTCGTGAACCGGTACGTCGCCGACGAGGAGGTGCAGGGGTACTTCGCCGCCGCCGACGTCGCCGTGCTGCCCTATCACCGATCCTCAGCCAGCGGGCCGCTGCATTTGGCCATGGCCTGTGGAATCGCAGTGGTCGTCACAGGCGTTGGCGGGCTCGTGGAGGCAGCCGAGGGCTACACCGGACGCTTGAGCGTCGAGCCTCGCCGACCAGACCAGATCCGGGTGGCGCTCGGACGCGCGTGGGAGCTGCGTGGAGAGCGCTTCGAAGATGTGCATTCATGGGAGCGGACGCTTGTTCGCTACAACGCCCTGTTCGCGGAGATCGTCTCTCGCTGAGGCTCTAGCGTGGAACCACGTGACGGCCGTACTTGCGGCGGCTGCGCGCATACAGCAGTGGACCCGCCAGCATCCCGCGCAGCTCCAGCCGGGTGAGCTCGCTGGGGTAGTCCTGGCGCTTGTTGTGGTTCTTGGACGAGCGGGGGCTCAGCGCGAACCACAGGCCCCGCGGTAGGCGCCTGAAGACGAAGTCGGGGATCAGGCGCGGCTCGGTGCCGAGCGTCTTGAGCATCACCGCACTCGTGCCCGCACCATAAGCGTAGATCTGATTGCGCAGGCTCTGATAGTCCAAGCGGTGAAGGTGATGGACGATTGCGGTGGGCTGGTAGAGGATGCGATGCCCGCGTAGGATCGTGCGCAAGAGCATCTCGAAGTCGACGCCTCCCAAAGCCGGCGTCCCGTTGCCAAGCGCTGGATCAAAGCCACCGAGAGCAAGCAGGGTGGACCTGCGAAAGGCAAGGTTGTTCGCGCTCCCGAAGCGACCGGCCGCATAGGGGTACAACGGATCGTCGGCGGGTCGGTGCTCGTCGAGGTCGTACACGCATCTGTCAAAGCCGTGCGAGAACCCTCCGTATTCCTCGAACCACAGCTGCGGCGCGGCCTCAAGCTCCCACGGTACGAGTAGGCCCGATACGCACACCGCCTCCGGTTCGATTGTGAAGCCGCGGGCAAGCTCGCACAGCCAGTGCCGATCGACGCGCACGTCGTCATCTGTGAAGGCCACGAGCTCACCCTCGATCTCACCCAGCCCGTGGTTGCGTGCGCTGGCGCTGCCGGGAGAGTCCTCACGCAGATACCTCACGCGTTGGTCCTCCCCTGAGAACTCCTCGCGCACCAGGCGCGCCGTCCCGTCACTCGTCGGCGCATTGTCGACCACCACGATCTCACGGCGCTCGCGCGGGTAGTCACAGGCAAGGATCGAGTTGAGCGCGGTTCGCAGACGGTCCGGACGCTCGCGTGTAGGCACGATCACGCTGACAAACGGCGCATCCTCCAGGAAGGCCTCCCGCTCGAGCTCGCATCTGGGCGCCACGGCCGGCAGGCCCGAGCTGTTCAGGCCCGTGACCGCCTCGAGGCCGTCGTCGCGCAGGTGGGCTTGAATCCGCGGCGCCAGCGCAGTCCACAGGCGGTCGGCGAGCTGCTCGGAGCTCAGGGTCCCTCCTGACATGAGATCGACCTCGACCAGCCCCAGGGGACAGCTGTGCAGACGCACCAGTACGAGTGCTCGCTCGTAGAGAGCTCCATTGCGGGCAGCGCCCGCGGCGAGCTCAGGGAGCGCTTCTCCCAGCTCGACCTCCAGTAGGCGGACCGGCAGGAAACCTGGACTGGGGGCCACACTCACGCTGGAGTGAGCATGTGAGGTGGGGGATACGGGAGGGCCCGGCACATCGACGAAGAATATCCGCTCTGGCCGGGGTGGCTCACGGGCTGGTGGCTCATCCGGCGAAGGGTGGAGAGCTCATCACCTCGCGGAAGGCCGCAAGCGAGGATGGCGAGGAGTCGATCGTCCAGTTGGTTTCCTTTATCCGATCGAACCACACGAGCAGCCGTACCCGTGGCAGGCTCCTCAACAGCGAGCTTCTCATGTTCAAGATCCATTGCGCCTTGGAGCCGCCGGTCTCTGTGGAGGAGGTCTCCGCGATCATCACCGGCTTGTCTGTCAAAGATGTCAAGATCTGGTAGGAAGGCGCAAAGAGCTGTTCAAACTCCTTCCACGGTGTCTCATCGACGTTGGCGAAGTTGTAACCGTCGAGGCCCACCCAGTTCACCCATGCATTACCCGGGTAGAATTCACTAAACGGGCAGGTTCCCTCGCAGTTGGTGTTAGGAGCCCACACCCACCGCACGTTGCCGGCTCCCTGTGCGCGGAAAATGGATACGACGTGTCGCCACGCGCGCACGTACAGGGCGGGCGTGTTGCCGTTGATCCCCACGCTCCAGGCGTAGCCGCCGATGTTCATCTCTTGCGCGAAGTCAATGAACATCGGGTGTCCCCAGCGCGCGGCGGTGCGAGCCGAAGCGCGGATGTAGGCGTCGAATCGCCCGCTTGCGATCGCGCGCAACGAGTATTCCGCGGGCACAGCGCCCATGGGGTGCCAGTTGATCATCGGGATCATCCCCTGTGCCGCGAGCGCTCGCACCTGGTCCTCGTAGAACAGCGGTTCGCTCCAACTCTGGTACCACATGACGACCTTGGGCCGACGCCCCGCGAGACGTGCGAAGGCCTGCACGGGCCCTGGCGACGGGGCGTCGACCGTATTCACGCCGAGGGCGACGGTCGGCCTGGTCTTGGCGAGGGCGTCGATTGTCCGTGCCCGCGATGGGGCAATGGGATCCGTGCTCGGGCTTGGATCGGTGCTGCCGCACGACGTAGCCACCAGCGCGCTTACAAGCGCGCTTAGCGCCCACGAAGCCCGCGAGGTCAGACGAGATCTACTCCTGAGCACCAGCGTTACACGTGAGCGGCGACGGCCACGGTCGTGGCTAGCGCCGCTCACGTGGTCCATCCACGCCTGAGGAAGTCGTGGGAGGGCTCAGTGGCTCGACCGTGGTGCCCGGAGCTCGGTCGAGCCGATATCCGAGCTGAGCCATGCGTGAGCCGCAGATGCGCTCGATCGTAGCGAGGTTCTGCTCGCCATAGAAGGCCTCCCAAGTCGCAGATCTGTTGCCACGCGGCTGAAAGGGATACTCGAGCTCGTCTGAGATGTCGCGCGTGGGCGCCAATCCCACGTCCTGCGCGAGCGCAGTGAGCTGGCCAAGCTTGTCAGCCTGGAAATCCTCATACCGTTGCAGTACCCAACGTTCCCGGTTGGCGAGATAATGGTCGACGATCAGGTTCCAGCGGAGTGCGAGCTGCTCAATGTAGGTGTCATAAGTGAGGCCGAGCCAGTGACCGTCGAGGGTCAGCTTCCAGACGTCTGGTACCGACTGTCGAGTGTCAGCGGCAATACGGTCGCGGTCGCCGGGGATGCGCAGACGGTTGAGCAGGCTGCGGATGTTGTCCCGCGGCTCACGGGTGATCATGATGACCGGGGAGCTCGGGAAATATGCGATCACCTGCTCGGGCATCGTCGAGAAATGGTTCTCCTTGATGATCGCGCGGGAGAAGTCGACCTTGTTGCGCGCCACGAGAGTGGCGAACGACGTGCGACCCTCATGGACGGCGCGATAGCGATCACGCTTAAGTTCCTTACGCAGCTCGAGCGCAACCGACTCTCCTGTCAGCGCACCGAGTAGCCCAGCGATGGCAGACGTTCCCGCCTTGTGGTTGCCAAGAACAATCACTGGGCGCTCCTGGATGCGCACGAACGGCGAAAGCAGCGCGCGCCGCGCGTGATCGAAGCCGGCGGAGGCCTCCTCGGCAAAGCGCTCGGGGATTGAGATCGGGGCCATTTGCCTAGAGCCCCGGCTCGGTTGCGAGGTCAACCGCGCGCGCCCTCATGTGGGCATTGGGCGGCCATCGGGTGCAAGAGTTGCCGTCTTGGCTGGAAACAGCGTCCGGTAGACGGTCGGACTCATGATAAGTGCCTCCAGCGATAGTGCAATCGCCCAGCCGATGCTCAGTCCGGTGATGCCTCCCATTTGTGCACCCGTGGCGGCGAGCACGAGCTCGAGCATGGTTGCGAGCCACACGTATGGCGCGGTAGCGCGGATTCGCCCAGTCACGCGGCAGATGGCGACGAAGTGGTTCTTGACGAGCAAGGGGAAGGCGGCCAGGCCGAGCACGCGCAGTGACCAGGCTGCTTCGTGGGCGTATCTCGGCCCGAAGATACCCAAGATGAAGCTGGCCCCAACGAAGATGACCACGTTCGCGGCTAGCGAGGTCGACCCAGAGATGCTGAACGACAGCCGAAACTTGCCCGCTCTGGTGAGGGGGTCACCGCTGCCGACCGCATACAGCACGGTCGCGAAGGCAATCGGGATCATGTAGACGAAGCCAGCGATCATGTAGGCGATGTAGAAGCTCGCATTGGCGGTTGCGGAGAGCAGCGACACCACAAGGATCGGCAGAGCCAGCATGGGCGTCTTCAAGGCGAGGTTGAAGACCTGATGGCCGAAAGCGGAATTGCGCAGACCCTTGAGCGAGCTGAGGTCAGGCGCAAAGCCGCGCCACCCACGCTGGAGGCGCATCTCCCGCACTGCAATCCAGCACAGCGAGATCAGGTTTCCCAGCGCCCAGATCCCGTATATCACCATGCCCGAGCGAACCTTGAGAACGAGTGCCAGAACGATCAGCACAAGCAGCTTCGAGCCTGAGAACAGCGTGTTGCGCCACAACTGGAGGTTGCCTTGAAGAAGACCGATCAGGGCCTGGTCGAAGACGAGGCCGACAGCGGTGAGGGCGACCCCCACGGCAAACAGGATGGCGGCGCCGAGATTCGCACTGAGTGGTCCGAGTTCGTGCGCGAACAGCGGGATGACCACGGCCAGCAGGAGACCGAGCACCATGCCCGCGGCAGCGGTCGCTACGAGCGCGGCCGTTATGAAGGGGCCCGGTCTTCCCTTTCGCCCGGGAAGCTCTCCCATCAGCAGCGTGTTCAGGCCCATGGTCGCGAAGGTCGCGATCAGGGTCATCGCTGAGACAGCCGCGCCGGCCACGCCGACGGCCTCACGAGGAAACTCTCGCGCTGCCAGCCACCAGAACGCGGCTCCCAGGGCGGCCGTAACGAACGTCGTACCAGCCATCGAGGCGGAGTTGGTAACGATCGCCCTCGCCGATTCGGGCATCCTGCGGCGGATGCTGTGCGAGGCTGCGGGAATTCCCCCTCTGAGGGAACGGGCGCTCATCGCGTGGCCGCCAGGCTTGGCGAGGCGCCGCCGTTTCGAAGCAGGCCGTCGAGCGCTACGCCGACACGCTCCTCGAACCGCTCGTAGCTATAGCTTTCACGGACCCGGCGCTCGCCACTGCGGCCTAGCTCGTCTCGCCGGCGCTCATCTAGCAGAAGCTCGGAGATTGCCTCGGCCAAGCGCGGCACGTCGGTCGCATCCAGAAGGACGCCGGTCTCTTCGTCGAGCACGACCTCCGGGGTGCCGCCGTGGTTGCCGCCGATGACGGCCTTGCCGTGCGCGGCAGCCTCCAGGAAGACGATGCCAAAGCCCTCCTTGGCTGAGGGCAGGACGAACAGCTCTGTCCCGCGCAGATAGGAGTGCAGCTCGGCGTCGGTGACCGCTCCCACGAAGTGCGTCATATCAGCGACGTCGAGCCGGCTGGCCAGGCCTTCCAGCCGGATACGGTCATCACCTGTGCCGATGACGGTGTAGTCGACGTCCGGGATACGCATGCGTACGATCGGGAGCGCTTCGATTACGCGATCGACACCCTTTGGCGCGTCGATCGAATTAAGCCTGCTGATGGACAATAGCCGCGAGGCCGGGGCCGCCGGTGGCTCAGTGGAGCTCTCCTTCGCCGCCGACAGGAAGCCGGGGTCCAGGGGTGGGGGGATTACCGTGATGCGTGAGCGCTTCACACCGTGGCGCCGAGCCACGGCATCGGCGGTGTAGGCGCTGACACTCATGACGGAAGTGGCCTGAGTGAGCGCGACACGCATCTGAATCGGCAGCGGCTTCCAGACCTCTATGCCGTGTGTGATCGTCAGGATGGGGGCGGACGGGCTGCGCACGCGCGCGAGCGGGACAAGCGGGCCGAAGTCCACCACCCCAACGACCAGGAGGTCGAACCCCGCTCTGAGCGAGCTGAGGGCGGCGAGCCCGAAGCGAAGACTCCTCTTCTCGCATCCGACGAGTGGGCGCATGAGGAACTCGGGGTCGAAGAACCCGTCGGCGTCACGTAGCGAGACGACGTCAACCGATGCACCGTGCTCGCGGGCGTATGCGCAAACCGCCTTGCACAGAGAGCGATTGTGCCGCGCGATGCCACCGTGCTCGGCAAGGCCGGGCAGCCACATGACAATACGCCTCGCCCGTGTGCTTGTTGCGCTAGTCATCAAGTCGCGGATGATCGGAGGAATGCAAACGACGCTGCGCGTGGAGACCTGCACACGAGGTGGCGATCCCCGGATTCTAGCTGACGCGTGCGTCCACGGCCGAGCTTCGCGGTCAGTGGCTCCCCACCGCTCCGCGCCTGCCCGCGGGACTTGGCCGGCGCCTGCAGCTTGTGTGCGTCTGCCGCCATGCAACCCACTGCTCATATATCCGTCGATGCGGCCAAGACGCACTCTGACGCTAGGGGCAGAGAGTCGAATACCACCCTGATGGCTACCTACCAGACGCGCTCGGGCGAGTCCCTCCGTCTCGCTTTGGCACGAGCGGTCGCTTTGCGACTGCTGGGAGTGGCTCTAGCTTGTTGCGCGCTCTCCCTTTGCGTGACTGAAAGAGCCGCAGCACAGGCCGAAACACAGATCGCGCTTGGCGTCAACACCGAAGCCATCAATACGAGCACGGGAGCCTCGCTCGATGAATTCGCGCAGCTCGCGGGCGTCATGCCGAAGATCGCCATGTGGTACCAGGACTGGGATGAAGGCTGGAGCACAGCATTGCTGAACCCTCGTTTCACGACACCCACCGTGGAAAGGGGAGCAGTGCCGATGGTGACATGGGAGCCCTTCCTGAGTGCTGATCAGAGCATCCATCAGCCCGCGTATGCGCTCGCCCAGATCGCCGCCGGCCGCTACGACACGTACATCTGGAGGGCAGCGCGCGAGACGGCGGTCTACAAGAAGCCCGTCTTCATTCGACTCGCGCCCGAGATGAATGGCGCATGGTCATCGTGGGGTGCTGGCGTGGACGGCAACACGGCGCAGAGCTTCATCGCTATGTGGCGCCATGTCGTATCGATCTTTCGGCTAGCAGGGGCGACGAATGCGATATGGGTGTGGGCCCCAAACGTGCATGGCTCGAACTCAGCGGCGTTCCAGCAATATTATCCCGGTAACGCTTGGGTCGATGATGTGGGTCTAGACGGTTACAACAACGGCAGCTCGCTTGGCTCGTGGCAATCGTTTGCCAGCGTCTTTGCCAAAAGCTATACGGAACTCGCAGGGCTTACCGACAGGCCCATGATGATCGCAGAGACCGCTTCGGCCGAGCAAGGAGGAAACAAGGCCGCATGGATCGAATCGATCCCCCAGACGATCTCAGTCACGATGCCCCGCGTGCGAGCGCTCATCTGGTTTGACCGCGACAAGGAAACCGACTGGCGGGCGAACTCGTCGCCGAGCGCGTTGACCGCATTTCGCGGAGTGGTCAAATCGGGCTTCTTCTCCGGGTCGCTTGCGCCTCTATTGGGCAGCGAATAGCCCCAGGGACGGCTGGATCGAGTCTGGGTCTGGGCTGGTGACTAGGCGCCAAGATCGGCACTGGTGTGCGCTATGCAAGGCTATGACGAGCAAGGACCTGCATGTCTGCTACGCAGCGGCTGTACTATGTTTCGCGATGAGCGAGCTCGAGGCGGGGGCGACCCGTCGCATAGGCATCCGGCGGCCTAGCGGAGATCTTCAGCGGCTGCGCAGCGACGTCTAGGCACTGAGCACCGTTCGGATGACGTTGCTGCGAACGCTGCTCGCGCTTGTGATCGTGTTGATAGCTCCGGGCTATCTCCTGCTGCTTGCGCTCTTCCCACGAGGCGGTGGTCCGCGTGACGCCGAGCGCGTGGTGTTGGTGATCGGATCGAGTGTGGCAGTGAGCGTGATCGCGGGTCTCATCCTCCAACTGACGCCACAGGGCATCACCGCCGCACGAGTGGATGGAGTGCTCGGCGTGATGCTGGTCGCGCTCGCCGCAGGCGCCGGCGTGCGGATATGGCTGAGCCGCCGAGCGGCGCCCTCCGCAGGCAGCGAGTCGAGAGACTTCAGATGGCGAGTGTCATTGCACGCCGCGCCGCTCCTGCTCGCCGGGGCGCTCGGCGTAGTCGCCATCGTCATCGCCCGCAACGGCGCCATCCGCTTCGCGCAACGCTCATCCTTCACCCAGTTGTGGCTCCTGCCACGCCAGCAAGGCGCTGAGCTTGGTGTGGCAAGTTTCGAACACACCACGAAGCGGTTCGTCATTGCCCTCGAAATCGGAGGCCACTTGGTGGACTGGAGGGAAGTCACACTCGCTCCGGGTGCAACGTACACTCGCAACATCGCTCTGGGTCCACCGCGGCGACTCGCACGCCGGGTCAATGTACGCCTGTTTGTTGGAAATAGCACCGTGCCCTATCGCGTCGTCTCCTGGACTCCGGTGGCAACCGCGCGATGACGGGTGCTTCGACGGGAAGAGGTGAGGCACTCGAAGCGGCCGGTAGCTTTGGAGAGAAGGATGCGCTCTCAAATCTCAGAGAGAGCGCTCCCCTGGTCGGGCTGTGCGTCCTGGTAGGAGCTGCACTTGTCGCGATCGCGCTAGGCGTGAGCGCGGCTCGCGAAAACCGCCCATGGGGCGAGACCCTCTACTGGGGTGGATTGCTTGTGGTGATCGTCCCCTGCGCGGCACGGCTCGCGGGTCACTCGGTCTCGCGCGGCGAGCGCCTTGCGCTGATCGTTCTGATTGGGCTGGCATTGCTGGCCGTCGAGTGGTTCGTCGCTCCACTGAGCTTCAACAATCACGACGAATTCGGCCACCTCCGCGAGACATACGACATTTTCTCCACGAGCCACCTGATCTCCTACAACCCGATTCAGACGGAGTACAGCTACTTCCCCGGGATCGAGCTTGCCACGAGTGCCTTCTCTCATATCAGCGGTCTGTCGATCTTCCTCTCCTGGAAGCTGATCCTCGTCGCTCTGCGGATCATGGAGGTGCTCACCCTCTTTCTCATTTTCGAACGGCCAACCAGCTCGCCACGGATCGCCGGGTTGGGAGTCCTCGTGTACATGTGTAACCCCAGTTTCATGTACTTCGACGCACATTTCTCCTACGAGTCGTTCGCACTTCCGTTCGGCCTCTTGTTGATCCAGCGCGCGAGCGCCTTCGAAGAGCGAAGCTCGCAGTGGGCCTCCTGGATTCTGTTCGGTCTCATCTTGGTCGCGCTCACCGTCAGTCATCATCTCGCCTCCTACATCACCGTTGGCGTTTTGGTCCTGCTCGCCCTCGCCGAGCAAGTGTGGCGGCGCAGGACGGCTCTCTCCTCGCGCGTGCGCCGTCGCACGGTCGCGCTCTTCGCGGTGACTGGGCTCGTGGTGGTTAGCGCATGGACGGCGCTGGTTGCACCGGTCACCATCAGCAAGTACCTCGGCCCTGTGCTGAGCGAAGCGGTCTCCTCGACGGTGGGTTTCGCTACCGGCACCCACGCCGCCGAAAAGACGCTCTTTGAAGCGCAAAACAAGCAGGCCTCGCCACTTCTGGAACAGGCGCTCGGCTTCGCGGCCGTCGGGCTGCTGCTCGTCTTGCTCACATGGGGAGTGTGGCGTCTTTGGCGTTCGGGCCGGCTCTCCTCGCCACTGCCGTCGGTGCTCGCGTGCATCGCTGTCGTCTATCCCGCGACCCTGCTGTTCCGACTTACGCTCAACGGTAGCGAGACCTCCGACCGCGCTTCGGCATATGCGTACCTCGGATTGGGCTATGTGGTGGCGGCGGGGGTGTTTGGCTCACGCTCTGCGCGTGAGGCCGATAAGCGATTTGTGCGCAGGGTGCTGAGATGGGTGGCACACCTGTTCGCGCTGCCGGCCCCGGTCAAGGCCCTCGCGGTGTCGCTCACGATTGCGCTGCTGTTCGTCGGGGGGGTGCTTGTTGGCACGGCGCGTACTGAACGCTTGCCCGGTCCCTACTATCCGGCCGTGACCGCGCGGGCCGGCGAAGACGCGGAGAGCATCGCCGCGGCACGGTGGGCCGACGGCCATCTTGCCCACCACCAGGCGCTGCTCAGCGACATCGTCAACCGCCTGCTGATGTCCTCCTACGGCCGCGAGAACACGGTGTGCTGCTATGTCGACGATCAGCTCGTGCCCGAAATATTCCTGACTCCGACGTTTACGGCAAAAGACGCCAGGTTGATCGGCCTCGATCACATCTCGCTACTAGTTGTCGACAGGCGGCTTGAGGAGCAGAGCCCGTCCACGCATCTGTTCTTCGAGCGTTCCGATGGTGGCCCATATTACAAACCGCTGTCGCCGGCGGCGCTTGCCAAGTTTGAGCACGTGCCCGGGATAGACCAGCTCTTCGACAGCGGCAACATTGCGATCTACGATACGTCCAAGCTCGGCAGCTGAGCTTCAACGTGTCGCCTGCCAGACGGGGAGCGCGTGTTGTGTTTGGCCTACGTGCGCCGTGCCAGCGCTGCTGTATAGAGGGCTTCAAAGGCGGGAACGACGTGGTCCTCTGAGAAGCGCGAGGACTCCTCGCGGGCAGCCCTGCCGATGCGCTCGCGCTCGGCCGGATGCTCTAGCAGCCAGCGCATCGCCTCCGCCAGCGCCGCCTCGTCGCCAGCTGGCACGAGTAGGCCGGTTCGCCCCGAGTCGATCATGTCCTCGTGGCCCCCAGGCATCGTGCCGATCACCGCCTTGCCGCAGCTCATAGCCTCGTGGACGACATTGCCGAATGGCTCGGGCAGACGCGAAGGCGCCACTGCGATCAGAGCCTTGCGCCAGGCCATCATCACCGTCGCGTGGTTGGTCGCCGCCAATACATGGACGCTGGGCGGAAAGCGAGTTGGCGTGTCGGTGGCGCGTGGACCGAGTAGGACGAGGGGTGGCGCGTCGCGCAGACGATCGTGGGCCGCCATCAGGATGTCGACTCCCTTGCAGAGACGTAGCGAGCCCACGTACAGGATGAACGGCCCAGTAGGCAGGCGTGCCAGCGTGTCGTGGTCGATCTCCTCCTCATCCTCACCGGCGAAGCCGGGTATGACCTGTCGTGACATAGGGGTGATGACCGGATGGGAGGACGGGATGAAGTGCCTCTGCATCCGTGCGTCCACGTAGTGACTTACGCTGTGCAGCGCCGAGCAGCGTTTGGCCAGCGAGAGCTTCATCGATGCGACTCCCGTGACCGCGAGCAGGCCCTTCGCGGCGCCGTATTCGGATGTGGCGCACGTGACGCAACGTCCCAGCGCGGGACCCGGGCATATCTGACCATCTCTCAGGAGCGTGCGCATGGAGCAGATCAGGCCATAGTCTCGTGCCGAGATGACGAGCGGGGTGCGCGTACCTGCCATCGCCAGCCGACAGGAGTAGGTCATCCAGCCGTATGAGTGCACGACGCTCGGACGAAACCTCCCTATGAGACGACGCAGGCGTAGCGCGGTCTCGGGATCGGGGACAGGCGGGGGAATGCGTCTGTCGCGGCTAGCCGAGAGCCAGTGCAGCCGCGTGGCGAGACCGGGCAGACGGTGGATCTCGAAGCCGTGGCGGCTCGTCTCACGTGCGGGCGCCCCCGGCTGCGCGCTTGTGGCCAGGCACACTCGGTGCCCTCGGGCAACCAGCGCGCCGGCGAGGAGCTCTGTGTCTCGCCCCGCGCCCCCGATTAGCGGCGGGAAGGAGTCGCTGACCAGCAATACGCGGATGGGCTGCCGGGTGGGCCGAAACATATCGGCACTGTAGGCGCTTGGAGCGATTCGGTGCGTGTTTCGGGATCCGCCCGCGAGTGCGACGATGCTTAGCTTTCGTTACGACTGGCCGCGCGCCGTTCGCGAGGGTGGACGTCGCGCCTGACAAATCTGAGGTGCGAGAGGGACTCGCGGACGGTTTGACATTGGGTAGCAGTTCGGACAGCAACCGTAGTTCCACGAGCGTGGTTTCGGAGCCTGGGTTTTCTTCGAACGGCGGGGATGTCTCGGAGGACGGGGGTCCGACGACTGGCGGGTCGGCAGGCGGGGGGTTGGACGCGGGCGGTTCAGACACTGGAGGGTCGAACACAGGCGGAGGGGATTCGGATACGGGCGGCTCGGACACTGGGGGCCCTTCGGAGGGTGGGGCCGCAGGTCCCCCGACCAGGTCCCGTACTTCGCTCAGCGAGGGCGCTTGAGCAAAGCTCAGGTGCAGCGTGAATGCGCCGCCCGCCGGGATCGTGCGTTCGTAGGGCATCACAAAGCTCGACCCTTCACCTCCTGCACTCATGTCGCTGCGCGTGAACGTGACCGCTCCGTCGGGGGGCGTGTCGTAGCCGATCGCCGCATACGGATGATCTTCGCCGTCATCGGTGCTCCCGCCGTTGTCCCCGGTGTAGTAGATGGTCCCTGGCCCTTCGGGAAGCGTGGTCTTCGCTTCGTCGGCGAAGTCGGAAAAGCTCGACGAGCCGGGGAACATGAAGCCGGCGGCTTGCGCTCCCGCACTCTGCAGGTGATTGTCGTACAGCGCCACCAACGAATGGGTGGCATCGTCGCTCGAGGTCCACGAGTCTTCCAGCGATACGGTTGCCCCTGAGTCCTCTGTTTGCCAGGTCCGCTTGAGCGAGACGCCGGCCGAGAGGAAGCTCGAGCACGACTGGGCTGTCGGAGGAAACGTCGTCGGGTCGGGCGAGCAGACCACTATGGGATCTGTCTCGTGAACTGCCACCTGCCCGCTGGAGGCATCGAATTCCGTGCTCACGCTCAGGCCGGGAACTCCGGGCTCCTGACCGAACAGGTGCTCGGCGGCATACGGCCCGTATGCGTTGATGCCATCGATGCGGATCTCCGACTGAGTGCCCTGCTTCGCTTCGAGCGGCTCTTCGGCGTAGAGAGCGCCATCGCAGTCGAGGGGACTCGCTACTTCGCTGAGCGTGCTCGACAAGTAGAGCCCCGAGCTTCCCAGACCACAGGCGCCAGCGGAGGAGAATGCGTGCCCGCCGCCCGGGGTCACACTCGTCAGGTCATAGTCGAAGGGGATGCCGGCAAACGTCGAGACATACAGTTCCGATGAGGCGAGGGTGAGTCCCTGGTAGGGGCCTTCCGAGCCAGGCGGATAGGAACCGTAGTCTTCCGCGGGCACCGCACGCAACACGCAGGGTGCGCCTCCCTCGAGCGATGAGGAGGAGACCGGCACCGAGAAGGAGCCCTCGACGCCTTCTACATCTTCTGCGACGGTCTCGTGGCTGCCGTCCGCGTAGTAGCAGTTGATCGCCAGGTGGGCGGAGGAGGAACCGCTGAACGTACCCTGGACCGTGAACGCGGCAGGGCTGTTCGAGAGCGTCGTGTCGTTGAGCGTGTAGAGCGGCCCTGCCGGCGAAGTGATGCTGGAGGCAGTGACGCTAGCCCAAGCGGTCGGAGCCCAGCTTGCGAGGGCGATGAGCGCGAGCGTGCCTGCCAATGCCGCGCTGGCGAACAAGCGCACGCGAGCCGGAAGGGGGGCACGTGGGGATCTGACGATAGAAGCCATTGCGATGCGCGAGCCAATCAGGGCGAGCGACGTGTGAGGTAGCGTGGTCGCGCTTGTGGTGCTCGCGTCCGTTGCCGGCCGTCGCTCCGCTTATCTGCTCGTCGTGCAGCCGCCTGGCCTTGAGGCACGGGCTGGCAAGGCGGACAGAAAGCCCACGCAAATCGCTCGGACGCTCACGTATTGTCAGGTGCGTACACTCAGCATCGGATGGCGCTGGGATCACGCATCAAGGATCTGCTCGCCGGCTCTGGGCTGGAGCCGGCCGCGCTATGGGCCTATACGCGCCTGAACCCGTCCGAGAAGGACGACCGGCTCGCGCTGCGTGTGATGAAGCGAGCCCTACAGGACGACTCCAACTGCATAGATGTAGGAGCGCATCGAGGCGCGATGCTGCAGGAAATCCGACGGTTCGCTCCACGCGGACATCACTTCGCCGTCGAGCCCCTCCCTGAGTTCGCCGCGCGTCTGAGTAGTCGCTACCCGGACGTCACCGTCATCTCGTGTGCGCTGAGCGACCACGCCGGCGAGACAACCTTCCAGTACGTGCGCACCAATCCAGCGTATAGCGGCATTCGCAAGCGCGACTATCCGGGAGAGGAGGAGGTGGCAGAGATAACTGTTCCACTTCGCACGCTCAACGAGATCGTGCCCGCGGAGCTCCCGATCGCCCTGATCAAGATCGACGTGGAGGGGGGCGAGGAGGCCGTCGTGCGAGGCGCTGTCGATTTGATACGAAGGAGCAAACCCTTGGTTCTGTTCGAGCACGAGCGTGGCGCTGCCGAGAAGTACGGGTCTGGACCGGGAGCGATGTGGGATCTGCTCGTTGAGCAATGTGATCTGGAGATCTCGCTTATGTCCACCTGGCTTGAGGGTGGATCGGCGCTGTCCTCGGCTGCATTTGAACAGCACTTCGAGCAGGGTCTCAGCTCTTACTTTCTCGCACACTGACACGAGTTACCCGACTGTGCGCGAGGCCTCCGCACCGAGCGGAATTTTGTTCGTAACCTCCTTGCGAGCGAATGGACTGAGCATATTGGCGATTTGCGCGCCAAATCAGTATGATCCGCCGACCCGAGGACCAAGGAGAGGGATGAGACAGCTAGGGAAGGCAATCGTCGCTTCGTGCGCCATTTGCTTGTGTGGCGCGTCAATCGCGCAAGCAGAACAGACGGTGAAGCTCGATACGCATGTGCCGGGTTCAGCGGCCGCGGCTGGGCCGGTGTCCACCGCGACGCCGCTTGTAGCCGGGGCGCATTACGATGTCATCGTCGCTGGCACGATGTCGATATGGGCTGCGTCTCAATGGTCAGCGCCAGGTACTCAGTGCGGTGCCTCCGAAGAACTGCCGATGTTCCCCTCGCCCGAAACGGTTAACGGACCGACGGGATGGGACGCCGAGACGGTGTTCGCGGTTCCGCCGGGTGTCGACTTCTACAACTTCTCTTGCGAACCGTCGCAGATCCCCTTCCAGAGCACCAAGCACTCTCCCGGTGGATTCCAAGTGAGCGTCAGCGGAGCGAAGGGCTTCTCGCACGTGGCTCCGCTGGGCGGCGAGCGCAGTACGCCGACGGTCGATCACACCTACACATATGGCGTCACCGGGGCCGGTCAGCCGGCGTCCTTCAGGTTCGTGGACGAACCCGTCGCAGACGATTACGGCGTGTTCATGATCAAAGTGCTCACGGCGGCGGAATGCTCGGCGATCAACTGTGAAGGCAGTGCGGCTGCCATCGAAGACCAGACGGTGAGCCCAGCCGCGAACGGAAAAGGAGAAGTTAGGGGCACATCGCTTGTCAAGCTGCCGGCGAGCGGATGTCTCAGCCGCCGCTCGTTCCCGATTCACTTCCGAATTCCACGAGGGCTAAAGGTCGCCACGATCGCGGAGCTCGTCAACGGTCACACCGTGCATAGCTTCACCGCCAAAACAGCTGCACACGTGGTCAAGGCGGGGGTGGACATGCGCGGCTTCCCAGCAGGCACGTTCACATTCGAGGTGCGCGTGACGACCACGCGCGGGCAGGTGCTGCGCACGATCCGCACTTACCACACCTGCAAGCCCTCCAAAAAGCACTCCCGCTCGTAGATTCTTAGCTCTGCAGCGCTCTCTCAACTTTCCAGAGAGCGCTGCAACGCCTCCAGCACGCGCACGACGCGCAAGCCGTTGTGGCCATCCGAGCGTGGAGTGAGCCCATCGCGGATGCATTGCACGAAATGCTCGCACTCCAGGCGCAGCGGCTCGGCGTTGGCGAGACGGGGGGAGAAGGACTCACCGGCGCGCGTGATGTACTCGCCCCAGGAGGAAGCGTCCTCGTCGAAGCCCTTGTCATACACGGTCAGCTTGCCCTGGATCTGCATGTCGTCAAAGGTGGCCATGCGCTTGGACCCGACGACCGTGATGCGCCGCTCCTTGTGGGGATCGAGCCAGGACAGGTGCAGGTGGGCAACCTGGCCCGAGGGGAAGCGCAGGTAGCAGAACACGACGTCCTGAACGCCCTCGCGCACGTAGGACTCGCCGTGGGCGGAGCACTCGATCGGCTCCTCGCCGATCAGGTGCAGCACGACCGACACGTCGTGCGCGCCCAGGCTCCACAGCGCGTTCTCCTCGGAGCGCAGCTTGCCGAGGTTGACACGATTGCCGTACACGTAATAGAGCGAGCCGAGCTCACCTCCGTCGACGAGCTCCTTCAGGCGCGTGACGGCGGGGTGGTACTCGAGCAGATGGCCCACCATCAGGATGCGCCCCGCCCGCTCGGCGGCGTCCACCGCCCGCTGGGCGTCCGCCACGGTGGTCGCGAGCGGCTTCTCCACAAAGCAGTGCTTGCCGGCGCGGGCGACCCGTATCGCCAGCTCGGCGTGTGTGGGGACGGGCGTGGCGAGCACCACCGCGTCGAGCTCCGGGTCGGCCAGCAGGTCCTCGATCTCGCCGGTAGCACGCACGCCCGGGAAGGCCCCCGCGAGCTTGGCGCGGACCTGCTCGGAGCCGTCGCACACCCACGCGAGCTCGCACCCGTCGATCGCGGCGAAGTTGCGTGCCAGGTTAGGGCCCCAATAGCCGAGACCGACGACGCCGATGGGGACGGGCCGGTTGGCGCTCACGACCACACTCCCGCGTTAGCGAGCGGTGGCATGTCCACACACGCCCGGGAAAGCCTCTCGACTGGGTCCTCCACCCGGCTCACGAGCCAAGTCTCCCAATCGCGGTCACGCAACGCTCCGCGGCTTTGCCGTCCCCGTACAGCTGGGGATGGTTTTGGGGAATGGGTCGTTCAAGTGCCGTAAGGACGCGTTCGCCATCAAGGTCCACGAGCGTGTTCCACCCCGTGTCAACCGTCTCCACCCACTCGGTGTTGGACCTCAGCGTGACGCACGGCACCCCGGCAAGGTATGCCTCCTTCTGGACGCCACCCGAATCGGTGAGCACCGCGCGCGCGTTCTGCACGAGCGCGCTGAAGCGCACATAGCCAAGCGGCTCGTACAGGGTCACCCCCTCGAGCGCTTCCAGTCGCTCCAGCAGACCCGTTTCGCGCAGCCGCGCGCGCGTGCGCGGGTGCACCGGGAAGATCACGCGCTCGGACAACGCGGCAACGACATCTACGAGCGCCCGCAAGCGCTCGGGATCATCGACATTGCCGGCCCGGTGAGCGGTGAGCAGCAGGTAGGCGCCGGGCTCGATGTCAAAGCCGGCAAGAACCTCGCTGTTGGCGGGAGCCGCCGAGTGCCACTTGAACGCAACATCGATCATCACATCCCCAACCACCTCGATCTTGCCGTGCGCGGACTCGTTGCGCAGGTTCTCGGCAGCCGTCTCAGAGGCGCACAACAGGAGCGCGCTCATGTGGTCGCACAGCACGCGATTGAGCTCCTCGGGCATCGAGCGGTCAAAGGAGCGCATTCCCGCCTCCACGTGCACCACCGGCACACCCCGCTGGGCGCTTGCGAGCGCGCCGGCGAGCGTCGAGTTGGTGTCGCCGTACACGAGCACCGCGTCGGGTTCCGTCTCGGTGAGCAGCGGCTCGAGCGCCGCCAGCATGCGCGTCGTCTGCGACGTGTTCGACCCGTCGCCGATCCCCAGTGCGCGCTCGGGAGCCGACAGCCCGAGCTCCGCGAAGAACACCGCCGACAGCGAGTCGTCGTAGTGCTGCCCCGTGTGCACCAGGATCTCCTCGTGCTCGGCCCGCAGCGGCCCGGACACGGCCGCCGCCTTGATGAACTGCGGTCGGTTGCCGACGACGGTGAGGATGCGCACCGGCGCAGCCTAACGGAGGATCCCACCCGCAAGGACTCGGACATGTCCTGTGGGGCGTGCATGATGTCTCTATCATGTCCCATGCAAGCGACATTAAGGAGACACGTGGGCGGGCAGTTGACAGCTGAGAAGCGCCTGGAGCGAGCTGATCGTAATCTCGAGGATCTCAAGCGCGGATTCGTCGAAGCCGTCGAGCACCTTCAGCGCACACCACAGGTGGGCGATGACTGGGATGCGCGCTGGCACGAGTTGAGTGAGCGGCTGACGAGCGTGCGCGCAGATCTCGAGCCCGATGACTTCGACAAGGATCAGATCGTGTTGCTGCTTGACACCCTGCTGGAGATACGCGAGCTCGTCGATCGTGGCGGGACATCCGGAGATCTCGACGTCTGCGATCAACTGCTCGTTAGGCTGGAGCGTATTCGGCATGTCGTTCGAGACGCGCTGGACGAGCACGTTGGCGGCATCACTGGCAATCTCAGTCTCGTACTCGAGGATGTCGAGCGCTGGCTACCGCACGTACCCGATCGAGTAATAGCCGATCTCGTCGGGGTAGATCGCAGAACCCTTTCACGGTGGCGGCATCAATCGGACAGACCGCCAAGTCGGAGACTTCGCGTGTTCGCTCGTCTAGTGGCGATCCTACGGCACAACTGGGATGAGCAGGGGATGGTCGAGTGGTTTCAACGTCCGCGACGAGAACTCGGTGGGCGTAAGCCCATGACACTGCTAGATGACCCGTCGGCAGAACCTCTGCTCATAGGCGCGGCACGATCGGGTCGAAGCCAGTATGCCGGGTAGGGCACGACCCTCCATCGCACCATGGTCGGGAATCGCATATCGAGCGACGTCCTACGACGTGCCGCTTTGGGTCAACCCGAACCGCAGATCGGGGCGCTGGAATCTCGCCGGTGGAGAATGCACTCAGTACATGTCTCTGGATGCGCAAGCGCCGATCGCGGAGATGCTGCGCCACGAGGATCTGCGTACCGATGACCTCGCCGCTCACTACAGGACCACCCTCGGGCAGATGCACGTCGATGAGGGATGTGTAGTCGACTACAGCACTTTCGAGAGGGCGCAGGCAGCTGGATTCCCACCTGAGGCACTGGTGGAGGACGATCACGAGCGCTGTCAGGCTGAGGCGCAGTGGCTCCTGAGCCAGGGGGTTAGGGCACTTTTGTCTCCCTCCGCAGCTCTCGTGGGGAGTATCAATCTGACGATCTTTGGCCCGCGCGTGAATATTCCTTGGAACAGTCACGCGACCCTTGCCTCCGCGATGGCTGCCCAGCCAATATCTACCGGACCGCCCCCCGCCGGGCTTGCGACTACGGTGCGATTCTTTGGACAGCCCCACAGCGGGCTGGCTGCCCATCGAGAAGCCTATCGCCGTACTTCCGACGGATAGTGTGAACCGGCCTCAGGCCGCGGCGCCGACGACCGACGTGGACCAGTCGATCACCGACGTCGGCCGGACCACGTGGCGGGAGAGACCGAGCTCCTTGGGCTCAAGGCCCAGCGCGAGCCCGACCAACTGCGGTAGGTGCAGGACGGGCATCTTCAGCTCGCGGCCCACCGCCTGCTCGGCCAGCGGCTGCTGCATGTCGAGGTTCAGGTGGCACAGCGGGCACGGCGTCACCAGGCAGTCGGCGTCGGCGTCCACCGCGTCGCCGAGGTGGCGGCCCGCCTGTTTGAGCGAGGCCTCCTTGTTCATCGTGATGATCGGGAAGCCGCAGCACTTGCGCATGCCCGCGTACTCGATCACGGTTCCCCCGAGCGTGTCGATCAGCTGCTCCAGGTAGTGGTCGCGAGGGTGCTCCGCGTCGATGCCCAGGCGATTGCGCGGACGCACGATGTAGCACCCGTAGAAGGGGCCCACCTTGAGGTTCGTGAGCGGGCGCTTGACCATCCCGCGCAGCTTGTCGAGGCCGATCTCCTCGACCAGCAACCAGAGAAAATTCTTGTTGGTGAGGGGGCGGGCGGGATCCTTTTCATAGGTAAGGCCCTCGTCGGACAGGGTCTCGTTCACGTGTGCCCTGTACTCGGCGTTAGCGTCCAGTCGCTCTTGGCACTCGCCCTGTGCGCCCTGACAGGTCGAGCAGATGTTCATCATCAGCTCCGCTCCATCGACCTGCTGGGCGAGCGCGAACGTGCGCGCGTTGAGCGTGTCGGCCAGCTCCTGGTTGTGCTCGGCGATCACGCCCGCCCCACAGCAGTTGGCGCGGTCGAGTTCCACCAGCTCGATGTCGAGCAGCGGCGCCACCCTTGCCATCGAGCCGTGCAACTCGGGAGTGAAGCCGCGGCTGACGCAGCCGGGCCAGTAGGCGACCTTCATGTCGTGCTCCCTTCGCGTGCTCGGGTCGTGAGGGCGTCAGCGGTCGTGCGGCCGTAAGCGGTCATGCGCTTGCCTGCGGTGCGGACGTGGCCTCGCCCGCGGCGACGGCGACCGGGGTCTCGATGTCTTCATCCTCGCCGGAGATGTACAGGTTCAGCTCGTAGCGCTCGGGCTTGCCCTCCACCTTCGCGTAGATCTTCTTGACCGCGTTCAGGTCCTGCTTGGGAATCTTGTGGCCGAAGATCGCGATCTTGATGCTCATCTTGCGTTTCATCACGCCTCTTACCGCGACCGGCAACGAGCTCAACAGCTCCTTGCCGGCGGCGGGATGGAACTTGCCAAACCAAGAGTTCCCGCCGTAGGAGCGAGGAATCATCTCCGCCTCGTGCAACAGCCCGTAGTCCTTGATCAGCGTCACAACGGTTTCCTCGTGGCGGTGACCGTTGTTCTGGTCGTTGATGTGCTGGTCGGCTCCGGCGATGCGCCGCAGCCGCATGATCTGCCCCATCGGGTTGACGTCCTTGGGGCAGGCCTCCACGCACTTGAAGCAGTGCGTGCAGTCGAAGATGCCCTGTGGGTCTTCAGACAGGTCGATCAAGCGCTCGCGCTGCTCGTCGTCGCGCGGGTCGCCCACGAAGCGGTAGGCCTTCGCAAGCGCTGCCGGCCCGATGAAGCCAGGATCGACCTCCATCGCCAGGCAATCCGACACGCACGCCCCGCACTGGATGCACGCCATCGACTGCGTGATGTCCACCATCGACTCGCGGTCCACGATGTACTCGCGCTCGGGCACCGGCTGCTTGGCGATCAGCCACGGGGTCACGCGCTGGACCTTCTTCCAGTGGACCGCGTCCATGTCCACGATCATGTCCTTGATCACGGGCATGTTGCCCATCGGCTCGACCTCGATCACGCCGTCCTTGCTCGACGCGCGTGCGTGGTCGAGATGGGTGTGGCAGGCCAAGCCCGGTTCGCCGTTGATGCGCACCCCGCACGACCCGCAGATCGCCGCGCGGCAGGAGCAGCGAATCCCGATCGAGCCGTCGAACTTCGCCTTGGCCTGCAATATGCCCTCGAGCACCGAGCGGTGGGGCTCCAGCTCGATCGTATGCTCGTCCCAATAGGGCGCCTCGCCTGACTCCGGGTCATAGCGACGCATGCGCAGCGTGAACTGCTCCGGTGGCTTGTGCGTTTCGGCCATCAGGCGCGCTCCTTGTCGGTCGAATGGGGTGGAAGGGCTTGGGCCGCCCGGTTGTCGTCCGGGGTCACACACCGTGGCTTTGAGTGGCCGGCCATCAGTATTTCCTTTCCTCCGGCTCCCACTGGGTCATCGTCACCGGCGAATAGGACACCTCTGGGCCGTCCCCGTTCAGGCTGATGTCGATGTGCTTGAGCCACTGCTCGTCGTTGCGCTCGGGGAAGTCGGTGCGGAACTGGGCGCCGCGCGACTCCTTGCGCTCGATTGCCGCGACCACCGTGGTCTCGGCGCAGTCGATCATGTACCCGAGCTCGATCGCTCCGAGCACATCCTGGTTGAAGACGGTGCCTTTGTCATCGATGTAGGCGCTCTCGGCCTCCTCCTTGAGGCGCTTGACGATCCCGTGGGCCTTCTCAAGGCCCTCCTGGTCGCGGTACACAGCCACGTACTGGTTCATCGTCTCGCCCAGCTCCTGCTTGATCTCGGATACGCGCCGGCCTGTGCGCGGCCGGGCGATGATCGCGTCGATCATCGCCACGTCCTCACGCAACTGGGCGTCGGTCGTGTCGGGCATGCCCATGCCCGCGGCGCGCGCCGCCGCGTGCTCGCCGGCGCGCCGGCCGAAGATGAGCGTGTCCAGAAGGGAATTGGCGCCGAGGCGGTTGCCGCCGTGCACCGACACGCACGCCACCTCGCCGGCGGCGTACAAGCCCTCGACCGATGTCGCGCCATTGACGTCCGTCTTCACGCCGCCCATGATGTAGTGCTGGCCCGGGCGGATCATGATCGGCTCGCGCGTGATGTCCACGCCGGCGAAGTCCTTGCCGATATTCACGATCTCGCGTAGTGCCTCCAGTGTGCGCTTGCGCGGCACCTTCGTGATGTCGAGGTAGATGCCCTCGCCATGGGCGCCCACGCCCCGGCCCTCGAGGATCTCGGTCTGCTCGGCCCTTGAGACCACGTCGCGCGAGGCGAGCTCCATCTTGTTGGGCGCGTACTTCTCCATGAAGCGCTCGCCCTCCGAGTTCAGCAGCACGGCGCCCTCGCCGCGCGCGCCCTCTGTGATCAGGAGGCCGTTCTCCACGAGTGTCGTCGGGTGGTACTGCACCATCTCCATATCCATCAGTGGCGCGCCGATGCGATACGCCTGCGCGATCCCGTCGCCGGTCACGATCAGTGCATTGGTGGTCGGGCTGTACACCTGGCCGGCTCCGCCGCACGCGAGGATCACGTTCTTGGCTTTCAGGACCTCCATGCGCCCCGAACGCACGTCGCGCGCCACGACCCCGCAGCAGCGCCCCGAGTCGTCCTGCAGCAGCGAGGTCACGAACCACTCCTCGTAGCGCTCCACCTGTTCGTGGTGCTTCATCAACTGCTCGTACAGCACGTGCAGGATCGCCTGGCCGGTGATGTCTGCCACATAGGCCGTGCGCTTCATCGAGGCCCCACCGAAGGCGCGCAGATCGAGCTCGCCATTGTCGTTGCGGTGGAAGGTGACTCCGATGTGCTCCAGGTGCATCACCTCGTGGGGCGCCTCTGAGCACATGATCTCGATCGCGTCCTGGTCGCCGAGGAAGTCCGAGCCCTTGACCGTGTCATAGGCGTGCGAGCGCCAATCGTCATCGACACTGATCGCCGCGTTGATGCCACCGGCGGCCGCCACCGAGTGGGAGCGCACGGGGTGGACCTTGCTCACGATCGCCACGCTCGAGCCGGCCTGGGCGGCGGCAAGTGCGGCGCGCTGGCCCGCGAGACCTGCGCCGATGATCAATACGTCATGTGCTGGCATGGATTCCTGGGGGCTCGAAGGAGAGGGACGATGGGTGTCGGGCGAGACTCTATAACGCGGGGCGGTGCTAGGCCCCGCTCGCGGGGTTGAGCGCCCGGCGTATCTGGGCGACCGTTACGACCCCTTGCAGCACCCCATCGGCGTCTACCGCCACCATTCCGCCGAGCCGGCCCAGGCCCTCGTTGCGCAGCAGCGACTCAAGCGGCTCCTGCTCGTCGATGCCCACTTGCAGGTCCTGCTCGAGCACATCGCCGACCTCGAGCGCCGGGCGTCCCGCCGCTATCTCCGCGTCGATCCGCTCCTCGCGCACCACCCCGAGGAAGTGGCGCGCGTGATCGACCACGGCAAACCACGGGCTGCGGTAGCGCGCGAAGAACTGCTCCTGGGCGTCGAGCAGCTTCAGCTCGGCGAGCATCGTGGGGGGCTCGCGATCCATGATGTCGGCCACAGTCACACGCTGCATGCGCTGGCCGAGGGACCCCTGCATGACCGCGCCCCCCGAGGCCTGGTAGAGGATCAGGCCGAGCACGAGCGTGAACAACCCGAAGCTGTTGCCCTCGAGCAGGGCGAGCAGGCCCACGAGGCCCAGCATGAGCGCGAAGCCCTGGCCGGCGCGGCCAGTGATGCGCGTGCCGCGGTGGCGGTCGCCGGTGCGCCACCAGATCACAGCGCGCGCGATGCGTCCACCGTCGAGCGGAAAGGCGGGCACGAGGTTGAAGAGCAGCAGCGCCGCGTTGATGAATACGAGCCACGCCAGCAGCGCTAGTGCCGGCGTGATCGTGAAGCCTTCGCGCAGCAGCAACGCGTCGAAAAAGTGCCCGCCCGGGGCGAGCGCGAGCGTCGCTGCGGCGCACACGAGCAGCGCGAGCAGCGTCCCCGCCGGGCCGGCCGCGGAGATCTTGAATTCCTCGCCCGCCGTCTCCGGTTCGCGCGCCGGGCGCGCCATGCCGCCGAAGAACCACAGATCGATGCCGAGCACCGCGATCCCCAGGCGGCGCGAGACGAGCGCGTGCCCCAGCTCGTGCACGATCAGCGAGGCGAAATACCCGAGCGCGCCGACCACGGCGACCGCGTAGGCGGTACTCGTGGAGCCGCCCAGCACTTCGTGGAAGTACTGAGACAGGTACAGGATCAGGAAGAAGAGGACAAAGAACCAGCTGATGCTGACGCCCACCCTGATTCCGAAGATGCGCGCCACCTGGATGTTGCCGGGCATGCGCCTCGGTGCTCTTGTGGCCATCAATTGATCTTAGGCTGTGTGCCGGGCCTATCTCCCAGCATCCCGACCCCTTCGCGAGGGCGGGCCGTGCTCGGATGAGGCTAGCTCGGCGCCTATTCGACCCGGGGGCGGTTGCGCTCGATGATCGTCTCGAAGTCACTGCCGGCGGGCAGCGTGCCGTACTCCAGGCCGCCATCGCCGCCGAGGCGTGAGGCGCAGAAGGCGTCTGCCACGGCTGGGGAGCCATGGCGCACGAGCAACGATCCCTGTAGCGCCAGGGCCATGCCCTCGACGATCCTGCGCGCGCGCATCTCAAGCGTCGCGGGGTCTGAGAACTGGCGCTCCAGCTTTTTCACGTGCTCGTCCAGGCGTGCGTCGGCGCCCTCGGCCTGGCGCAGCTCGTGCATGAATACCTCGAGCGTGCGCGGCGTGCGCACGAGCGCGCGCAAAACGTCGAGGCTCATCACGTTGCCCGAGCCCTCCCAGATCGAGGCGAGCGGCGCCTCGCGGTACAGGCGCGGCATGCCCGACTCCTCGACATAGCCGTTGCCGCCGAAGCACTCAAGCGACTCGAACGCGTGGTTGGGAGCGCGCTTGCACACCCAGTACTTGCCGACCGCCGTGGCCAGGCGCTTGAAGAGGTGTGCGTCTGAGAGCTCCCCCTCGCCTGAATCGGATCCCACCCACCCCGTCTCGGCGCCCGCTTCGTCGTAGGCGCGGGCGAGGCGCATCGCCAGCGCCGTGGCGGCCTCGGACTCGATGCACAGGTCGGCGAGCACGTTGCGCATCAGGGGCTGGTCGATCAGCAGCTTGCCAAACGCCGAGCGGTGGGCGGTGTGGTGAGTGGCGTTGACCACGCCCGCACGCATACCGGCGGCGCCGCCGATCACGCAATCCAGTCGGGTGTGACCCACCATCTCGATGATCGTCGGCACGCCGCGTCCCGGCTCGCCCACCATCCGCGCCCACGTGCTGTGGAATTCGACCTCGCTGGAGGCGTTGGAGTGGTTGCCGAGCTTGTCCTTCAGGCGCTGGATGTGAAAGGCGTTGCGAGTACCGTCGGGCAGGACGCGCGGCATCAGGAAGCAGGACAGGCCCTCGTCGGTTTGGGCGAGCACGAGGAACAGGTCTGACATCGGCGCCGAGCAGAACCACTTGTGCCCGGTGAGCTCGTACTCCGCGCCCGGTCCGCCGCCGTTGACGGGCCGGGCGACGGTTGTGTTGGCTTTCACGTCCGAGCCGCCCTGCTTCTCGGTCATCGCCATGCCCGCGATCGCCGAGCCCTTTTCGCTCGCGGGGATCAGGCGCGGGTCATAAGTGGTGGCTGTGACGAGCGGTCCCCACTCCGCCAGCAGCTCGGGCTGCGCGCGCAGCGCCGGCAGCACCGCAAAGGTCATCGTGATCGGACAGGCAAAGCCCGCCTCGGCCTGCATCGCTGTCATGTACATGGCGGCGCGCGCGGCGTGCGCCGAGGGCTCCGCGCTAGTCCACGGCAGCGAGTGCAGCTCGTGCTCGACGCCCATCTTCATCAGCTGATGCCACGCCGGGTGGAACTCGACCTCGTCGATGCGATGGCCGTAGCGGTCATGGGAGCGCAGCACCGGCTTGTTCTCGTTCGCCAGGCGTCCCCACAGCTGTTGAGGCTCGCCCCCGACGAACGTGCCCAGCCGGGCGGCGCGCGGCAGCGCCCATGAGGCGCCCTCGCGCTTGGTTGCCTCAACAAGCGGTGTGTTGCTGGAAAAGACGTCCACGCCTTCCAGCGGCGGAACCTGATTGGCGACCGTGTGGGTCTGCCACTGCTCGCCGCCGCGCGCTGGATTGGATATGGCCATCGCGACAAAGGTTACCCCCGTATAGACCTCGCGCGACCCAAGCCGCGATAGCATCGCCCGCCGGCGGGCCAGATCTCCGCTGTAGCGCCCATCCGTCTCAGAGTCCGAAGCGGATGGGCCTCCCCAAGCTCCAGCTACCCGAGGACCGACACATGGCCAAGATCAAGGTGCACAATCCCGTTGTAGAGCTCGACGGCGACGAGATGACGCACATCATCTGGTCGCACATCAAGGAGCAGCTGATCCTGCCCTACCTGGATGTCGACCTGAAGTACTACGACCTCGGCATCGAGAGCCGCGACGCGACCGGGGATGCGATCACAGTCGAAGCCGCCAACGCGATCAAGCAGTACGGCGTTGGTGTGAAGTGCGCCACGATCACCCCTGATGAGGCGCGCGTGGAGGAGTTCGGTCTCAAGGAGATGTACCGCTCGCCCAACGGCACGATCCGCAACATCCTCGGCGGGGTCATCTTCCGCGAGCCGATCGTCATCTCAAACGTCCCGCGCTTGGTCCCCGGCTGGACCAAGCCGATCGTGATCGGCCGTCATGCCTTCGGCGACCAGTACCGCGCCACCGACATGGTCATCCCGGGCGCCGGATCGCTAACGCTCACATTCACGCCCAAGGACGGCAGCGAGCCGATCGAGCTAGATGTGTACGACTTTCCCGGTGGGGGCATCGCGATGGCGATGTACAACCTCGACGACTCCATCCGCGACTTCGCGCGCGCGTCGATGCGCTACGGGCTGGATCGTGGCTATCCCGTGTACCTCTCGACCAAGAATACGATCCTCAAGCGCTACGACGGGCGCTTCAAGGACATCTTCGCGGAGGTGTACGAGGATGAGTTCAAGGGCGAGTTCGAGACCGCCGGCATCACTTACGAACATCGCCTGATCGACGACATGGTGGCGGCGGCGCTGAAGTGGGAAGGGGGATATGTGTGGGCGTGCAAGAACTACGACGGCGATGTACAGTCCGACACCGTCGCCCAGGGCTTTGGCTCACTCGGGCTGATGACGAGCGTGCTGATGAGCGCCGACGGCAAGACCGTCGAGGCGGAGGCCGCGCACGGCACCGTCACGCGCCACTACCGCCAGCACCAGCAGGGTAAGCCCACCTCCACCAATCCGATCGCTTCCATCTTCGCGTGGACACGTGCGCTGTCGGCCCGCGGGCGCATGGACTCGACACCGCAGGTGAGCGAGTTCGCTGACACGCTCGAGCGCGTGTGCGTGGAAACGGTGGAAGAAGGGAAGATGACCAAGGACCTCGCGCTACTGGTGGGTCCCGATCAGCAATGGCAGACCACGCAGGAGTTCCTCGCGTCGATCGACGACAACCTAAAGCAGGAGATGAACAAGTGAGCAATCCCGTACGAGTCACCGTCACAGGCGCCGCCGGCCAGATCGGCTACAGCCTCGTGTTCCGCATAGCAAGTGGGCAGCTGCTCGGCCCCGACCAGCCGATCGATCTGCGGCTACTGGAGATCCCCCCGGCGATGGGGGCGCTTGAGGGGGTGGCGATGGAGATAGTCGATTGCGCCTTCCCGTTGCTTGCGGGCCTCGACCTGCACGACAATCCCAAGGACGGCTTCGACGGTGTGAACATCGCGCTGCTCGTCGGCTCGCGTCCGCGCACCAAGGGCATGGAGCGCGCCGAGCTGTTGAGCGAGAACGGCAAGATCTTCACGGGACAGGGCAAAGCGCTGAACGAGGGCGCGGCAAGCGATGTGAGGGTGCTCGTGGTCGGCAACCCAGCCAACACGAACTGTCTGATCGCGATGAACAATGCGTCGGACATCCCGCGCGAGCGCTTCACCTCGATGATGCGCCTCGACCACAATCGCGCGGTGGCGCAGCTTGCCAACAAGGTGGCCGTGTCCGTCACCGATGTGAGCAAGATGGGTGTGTGGGGCAACCACTCGCCCACCATGTACCCCGACCTGTTTCACGCCGAGGTCAAGGGTGAGCAGGCTGCCAAGGTGGTCGACGATCAGGCCTGGATCGAAAACGACTTCCTGCCGAACGTCGGCAAGCGCGGCGCAGCGATCATTGAGGCGCGCGGCGCCTCAAGCGCCGCCTCTGCCGCCTCTGCCGCGATCGATCACATGCACGACTGGGTTGCCGGTACCAGCAAGTGGGTATCGATGGGCGTGGCCTCAGACGGCTCCTACGGCGTGCCGGAGGGACTGATCAGTGGCTTCCCGTGCACGTGCTCGGGTGGAGAGTGGTCGATCGTGCAGGGTCTGGAGATCGACACCTTCTCCCGCTCGAAGATCGACGCGTCGGTGGCGGAGCTCAGCGACGAGCGCGACACCGTTTCGAGCCAGGGGCTTATCTAAACCGCCTCTTAACGCAAAACGGCCGGGTGTCGCAGCGCGACCCCGGCCGTTCTGTCCATCAAATGTCGTTCGACGGATCGTTGTTCCTGGCAAGGACGCACCGACCGCAGTGTGCTAGACGCACATAAGGGAGGGAGGACGCCGCCAGGGACGACGAGACTAGGACGCTGGGTGCCAGCCTCTTCCTTGCTTCTTTATCTTCTTTTCCTGCTCGAGACCGGGCAGGACGCGATACAGGTAGTTCTGCTTGATGTTCATCTTGGCGGCCAGCTCGGGGATCGTGATCCCGGGCTGTCCGGTGACGAACGACAGGGCCTGGGCGGCACGGGTGCCGCTGCCCTTGCGACGACCCGCGCGGCGGCGGGGCGTTGCAGCAGCTGTGGTGGTGCTGGTCGCCTCGGAGGCCGGAGCGGCCGCTGCGGCCTTGGGCGGACGTCCACGGCGTGCGGTTGTCGTACGGCTCTTTGATCCGCGCGGGCGGCCCGGTCCACGTCGAGCTGGCGCGGCAGCGGCAGCGGCAGGAGTGCTGGCGGCGGCGCGAGGAGCCGATCCACCGACACCGGCCAGGGCCGATGCTGCGTCCTGGAGGCGGGTGTACTCGTCGATCAGTGGCTTGAGCTCCGCCAGTCGGTCATTTATCTCACGGCGCTTCTCGTCAAGGAAGTCAGTCACGATTTGTCCTGTTCACTGGGGTGTGAATGCAACTCGAAGGTCGGGTTGCACGGTCTATTGAGCTTAACTCTACACAAGTTGCCCCTCAGCTCGTGCACATGTCATCCACTTGCAAGCGAATTACCACGTGCGCGCAGTGCTTTGAAGCTGTGTCAACGCTCGAGCAGCGCGCGCAGGCGCTCAAGCGTGCGAGTGGCCTCGCGTTGGGGCATTCCCCCTACGAGAGCCCGGCTCGCAAGTGCGCCGAGCGGGCCGAGCGGCGCCTGGAACTCGTTGCGGTAGTCGAGGCGCGTGCGGTCATTTGAAATGGGGTGCAACGCATACTCGGTGCGCGCGCGCGAGCGGGCGGGGCCGCGTCCCTCCCATACTGCCCGCTCTCCGGGTACGCACTGCACCAGCATCCAATGAACATCGACGCTGACTCCTCTCAAGTGGATCTGCTGATCCATGTGGTAGCCGACGCGGGGCGCCCCATCGTCTGAATAGCGCAGCTTGCGGTGAATGGTGACCCACTCACCGAGTCGCTTCGGGTCCATGACGATGTCCCACACAAGCGCCGGGGTGGCGGGAATCTCGATCGAGGCGCAGACGGTGCTCATTGCTGAGCCCGAACCGTAGCCGGCCGCGGCGTTTGACCCCTCGCGCCTTCCGAGGAGCGCTCAGCGTGCCGCGAGCGGTTCAACCTTTTCCCACTCATACAGTGCGTGTTCGACGGCCCTGTCGAATGAGTGCAGCTCGACATTCAACAGCCTGGGCGCATCATCGTCGGCTGGCAGCAGGTCAGAGGTGAGGCCTTCCATCAGGGGGAGCACGAGCTCGGGTTGCTCGTTGGTGAGTGCCGCGGCCAGCCGGGCTGCTATCGGTGTGACAGTTACGCCGAGCCCAATGCTGGGACGACCCACCATCATCAACTCGGCGATGCGCTGCACCAGCTCGCCATAAGCGAGCACGTCTGGGCCGCCGACGTTGAGCGATCGTCCCGCCACCGATTCGTTGCTGGCACAGGCGGCAAGCATCTCGATGATGTCACGCTCGTCGATCGGTTGCGTGCGGAAGTGTCGCCAGGCAGGAAGCGCGAGCACGGGCAGGCGCTCGACGAGGCGCACGAGGAAGCGAAACGAGCGTGAACGCGCGCCGATCACGATCGAGGCGCGCAGCGCAACGGAGTTGGGGAGGGCATCCAGCAAAATGCGCTCCACCGCGTAGCGGCTCGATAGGTGAGTCGAGGCTCGCTGTGCGAGCGGGAGTGGGCCCCCGAGATACACGATGCGGCCCACCCCGGCCGCCCGCGCGGCCTGTGCGAAGGTTTCCGCCGAGACTCGCTCGCGCGCGGGGAAGGAGATCCCACCCGCCCCGCCCGAGGAGGGCTCCATCGAATGGATCAGGTAATAAGCGACATCGACGCCGCGCATCGCGCCGAGCACTCCCGCTCCGCTGAGCGTGTCGCCAATCACCAGCTCGATGTCCGCGAGGCTCACATCCTCGCTCAGCCCGAGCGCGCTCTCGACGCGAGCCCGGTCGCGTGCCAACGTGCGTACCTCGTGTTCCTGCTCGAGTAGGCGTGGAAGCAGCGCTGCGCCGGCGAAGCCGCTGACGCCGGTGAGAAGGATGCGCACTCCACCATCATGACGCGCCCACGGTGGGGGCCGGCAATTGGCGCGCTCGTGACGCGCCTGCGTAACGCGCCCGCGCTCGGCTCGGCGAGGCGCTTGCGCGTGCGCCCGAAAATTCACGCTCCTTGCGGAGGGCGGGAGGAAACCACCGCAAAATGCGTGATACGCGCGAGGATCGTCACAAGATCGAGGTTCGATCATGGCTGTTTGCGGATAGGAAGCGATTTTCCCTGCGATTTGCGGAGAAGGCTTTTGCTTGCCCTTGAGGGTGGGTGCCGTGGCTGCTTTGATCCTGCCTCCGTTCAGTTCAGCCGCGAGTCAAAGGGGAGTCAGTGCCGAGAGCACAGAGCAAGCGAGCCACCCGCAAGGTCACATGTGACGACTGCTACTTTCGGCGCAATCTGTTGTGTGCGCTGGAGCTCGCCGAGCCCTGCGCCACCTTTCGCCCGGCCGAGGCACAGCTCGCGCCTCCGCAGCAGATGCGCTTCGTGTTCCGCCAGGAGCGCCGCTCGCGCGCCGCGTGGGCATTTCCCTCGGCGCAGGAACAGGCAGCGCTTCACGCCTGAATAGCCGCACGGCGCCGGCGCACGCACCTTTTATGACCTAGTTCCGATCGGCGCATGCGCCGATCGGCCGGGCCGCACATGTGCGGCCCGGGGAGGGCCGCATGCGGCCCTCCCTTCCCGATTTATGGATGGATTTCATCGATGGGCTCTTTCCGCGTGCCGCGCGATCCAGTTCGCGCCGGGGGTGTCGCTGAGCCCGTGCGCCACGATCGAGCAGAACACGACAAGCGCGCTCAGATCGAAGATCTGCTGTCCGTGCGCTATGTGCTGGTCCAGCACCAGCAGCGAGAAGGTCATGGTCGCAACCCCCTTGGGGCCGAACCAACCCATGAACAGGCGTGTCTGCTTATCGGTGCTTGTGCCGAGGAGCGCGATCCACACGGCGAGTGGGCGCGCGATCAGGAACGTGGCGGCCACCAGGCCGAGCGCGGCCCAGCCGCTGCTCTCAAGCGCATGCAATGTGAGCAGTGAGCCGAAGACGACGAAGATCCCGAGCTTGACGATCTCCACGAGATCGTCGGCACGCTGCTCGAAGTGGCGGCGCAGGTCGGGGCGGCGCACGCCGAGCACGATCGCCGCGACGAACACCGCAATGAAGCCGTTGCCGCGCGGGGATAGCACCGTCACTCCATAGGTGGCAAACGCGACGCCGAGCGCGTACAGCGACTTCTGGTGGGCGGGGATCGGGTGCTCGAGCGGCCGCTTGTGCTCACGCGGCATCAGCAGCGAGGCGAGATACCCGAGCACAACGCCGAAGATCAAGCCAAGGCCCACGTCCTGCAGTACGAAGTGCCACCACACGAAGTTCTGCGATTCGCTCGAGAGGGCGGCGAGGAATGTGAGTACCGCGGGCAGCGCCAGGCCGTCGTTCAGACCCGACTCCAAGTTCAGCGAATGGCGCACGAGTCGAGGGACGCGCGGGTTGGTGACGATGCTCGAGGTGAGCACCGGGTCGGTCGGAGAGAGCAGCGCGCCGAGCAGCAGCGACTCGGTCCACGGCAAATTGACGAGCAGGTGCGCCGCCACCGCGACGATCCCCGCTGTGATCGGCATCGCGATCGCGAGCTTGCGCAGCGGCAAATGCCACGCGCGCTGCAACATCTCGCCCTCGACCTCCAACCCGTCGCGAAACAGGATCACGATCAGCGCCACGAACGCCAGATCCTCGACAAAGCCGGATTGAGCGCGAAAGCTCACCAGTTCGAGCCCCCCGTCTCCGACCACGAACCCGGCGAGCACGAACAGTGCCGCCAGCGAGAGGAATGAGCGCTGAGCAAGCCCCGAGGCGAGTGCTCCGACGATCAGCAGCCCACCGAGGAAGGCGGCGGTGGCCTGAAAAGTGGGCACGCGCTTAGCTTCTCATGCGCCGGGTACGTCAACGATGGAGTGTATGGCCCCGATCATCGGGGGTATATTGGACGTGATCTTCAAAGCTCTCAGTGGAGGCGGTGGCCAAATGGCAGCAAAAGACAGAATCGGCAAAGCAAGCGACGCGGTGCGCTCAAGCGACTACCTCAAACGTCTTGTCGAAGACGAGCAGTTGCGCGAGAACCTACTTGCGGCATACGCGGCCGGGCGTAGCGCCTACGGACGCATGAGCAACGGCAAGCCGGCGGGCAAGGCTCTGCTAGAAGACCGCAAGCTCCAGAAGGAGCTCTCCGAAGCGGCGAGTGCGCTGCGCGACGCGTCGTTTGCGATCAAGCAACCGGGCGCCAAGCCGAAGCGCAAAGGCGGCCTCGGGCGCGCGCTGTTGCTACTGGTCGTCGGCGCGGTCCTGGCGCTGGCTCTCAGCGAGGACCTGCGCTCGAAGGTGCTCGACCTGCTGTTCGGCGCCGAGGAGGAGTTCGACTACAGCTCCACCACGATGCCCGCTCAGGCCGCTCCCGCGCCAGCGGACGTGCCCGCCGCGTGAGCACGGACGCTCTCGCTCTCTGACATGACGCAAACCGCCACCGCCGATACTCACGGGTCGTCGCTCGCCGAGCGCGCGACGACCCGGCCCGCGGGTGGCGAGGGGGAGCCAGGCGCGCGGACTCGCTCGCTCTCCGGCGAGAAGGCCCAGCGGATCGTGGAGGCGATGCGCCACAGCGTGGCCCGCCGCGGCGCCGCCGGCTCCACCTTCGACCACGTCTCGCGCGAGGCCGGCGTGTCGCGCGGACTACTTCATTACTACTTCGGGACCAAGGAGCAGCTGCTGGTCGAGGCCGCGCGCCGCGACTGCGAGCTGCGCACCGAGGCGTTGGAGAAGCGCTTGGCGGGCGCGCAGACGGCTGACGATTTCGTCGCGCTGCTGGCGCAGAATCTGCAGGAGACGATCAGTGAGGACCAGGACTTCGTGACGCTCGTGTTCGAGCTGTTCACGCTCTCGCGGCGCAATGCCGACATCGCGGTCGAGTACGCCAGCCTGTTGCGACGCACGCGCGAGCGCTTGGCGGGAATGCTGGCCGCGGCCCAGGAGGAGGGAGTGCTGCGGCTGCACGCCGAGCCGGACGCCGTCGCGGACATCCTCTTCTCGCTCGGCGACGGCTTCGCGCTGCGCATGATCTCAGAGCCCGATCGCGACTTCAGCGCGAGCATCACGGCGGGCATCGAGTGCGCCCGCTCGCTCGTGGCCGACTGAGCCGCGGGCGCTGGAGCGCCCATTTCCTCGCTCCACACGACGAGGCTTGTCACTGGCCGCTTGTGGGCGCACATATAATCCAGCCGGTATGCCCATCTATGAGTACCGACGGCCCGACGGCACCACCTTCGAGGTGCACCAGGCCTTCAGCGAGGATTCGCTCACAACCGACCCCGACACCGGGGTGCCGGTCGAGCGCGTGCTGCACGCGCCCGCGGTGCACTTCAAGGGCAAAGGCTTCTACAACACCGATTACGGCACGCGTAAGCGCCAGCGCGAGACCGCCGCGTCCAGCGACTCCTCGTCATCTGGCGAATCGTCATCGAGTGAGGGCTCCTCGGACTCTTCTTCCACGGGCGACTCCTCCTCCAAAGGCGACTCCGCCGGTAAGGGTGAGAGCAAGAAGAGCGAGTCCAAAAGCGAGTCGGGCGGCAAATCGGAGAAGAAAAGCGACGCGAAGCCGGTCGCGGCCGCGAAGTAGGCGGCGGCTCGGCGCGCCCGCGCCCGTGGGGTCGCCGCCGTGAAGTTGGCGGCGACCGCTCCGTGGCGCGACGCCTTGGTCAGCCCGCCATGAAGCGCGCCACGTCGGCGCGGCGGGCCGCTTCTGAGACGGTGAGGCCTTCGCCGCCACCGGGCAAGATCGTCTGACCGGTCGGCTTGAGCACATGCGTCGACGGCGTGCCGCCGATGGCCAGCGCCGCGAACATGCCGGCCAGTTCGATGCCGCTCATGTCGGAGATGAGCGCCGGCGGTGCGTTCCAAGCGATCAGCGGCAAGCGCAGGAAGCTCGAGGGTGAGAGCAGCCGGCTCTTCATGTCGTTGAACAGCGCCTGCTGGTGTTCCTCGCGCTGGATGTCGGTCTCGTTCGGCGCGCACAGGTTCTCGCGCGTGCGCGCCAGCGCCAGCGCCTGCTTGCCGTCGATGTGGTGGCTGCCGGCGCTCAAGCGCAGGGTGAAGCCGCCGTTGGACGCGCCCCCGTCGAGCTTCGACACGATGCACCCGCCCGTGTAGGTGACGCCCCCCATCGCGTCGATCAGCTGCGGGAAGTTTTCGAAGTTGACTTCGACCACGTGGTTGATCGGGATGTGCAGCCAGTGTTTGATCACCGATACCGACAGCGCCGGCCCGCCGAACTCGTGCGCGGCGTTGACCTTCTGCAGGCCGTGGCCCGGTATTTCGACGACCGTGTCGCGCGGGATCGACAGGCGTGCCGCGTGCCCTCCGCCGGTGCGGATCAGCATGATCGTGTCCGAGCGTCCCGGCCCGACGGTTTCGGCGTCCGGTTCCTTGCTGTCCTTCTGGCGGCGGTCGGAGCCGAGCACGAGGATGTTGTTGGCCGAGGTGAGCGGGTACCCCGCGGGTTCGAGCACGCTCGCGACATTCGAGGGCAGTGAGGTGCGCTCGAAGTGGGCGCTGATTAGGAAGAGGACTAGGGAGAGCAGCAGCCACGCGACGATCAGGCCCAGCAGGCCGAGGATTACGCGTTTGAGGGTTACTCGTTCTCGCCAGGGACGCCCGCTCGCGGCTGCACTGCCGGTCCCTCTCCCTGGGGCCCCTCGTCCCGGGCTTCCGCTGCTCGACCCGCGACGTCCTGGGGGGCCGCCGCCGCGTCCGGGGTCCGCTTCGCCGGGCTTGCGCGGGCTACGCGGGGCCTTCGGCGTGAGGCCTTGCACCAGCGTCTTGTCATCTTGGCGACCGGGTAGGCGCGGGCCGGCGCGGTAGCGCTTGTAGTTGGGTTTGTCGTTGGGGTCGGGGGTCACTGAGCTATCGCGGGCCCCGCGGGGACCGACCGCCAGGCTGTCTACGCCGCGTGGCGCTCAGCGTCGCGCAGCAAGTCGGAAATGACCTCGCTCACGTCTTGTCCACGCTGTGTGGCGATGCGCTCCAGCCGTGTGGCGTCCTCGCCGGTGAGTTTGACAACGACGGTCAGCCGTGCGTTTGGGTTGCCTGCGTGGGTATCGACATCGTCGGGATTGATCGTGGCCAGGTAGGCATCGAAATCGCCGGGCTGCGGATCGGGATCTGTCCAGGGATTCTTGGCCATGGTTCTATTCATTGAGCAGTGTACGCTCGTTGGGGGTCGCGGGCCAACCAGTGACGATCAACCAGATGGAGGGGTCGAGTGTTCGCTCGATCACGAGCGTAAGTCGTCGTCCACCATCTGTGCGTCCTACTCGGCCGCCCAAGCCACGCACTCGTCAACTACTAACCCGCAGAATTAATCATCTAGTATGCTCCGCGAGTGCTGCGTCAGGGGTCAGGTGAGCCACTCGTTCTGCTGCATGGCATTCTCTGTAGTGAGCGTATTTGGGGCAATGTTGTGGGGCTGCTCTCAGGCCAGCACGATGTGATCGTCCCGACCATGTTGGGACACAATGGCGGTCCGCTCGCCAGCCGTAGACCGGCGAGCATCGAGTATCTCGTGGACGACCTCGAGCGGCTGCTGGACGAGTTGGGGCTCGCCAAGGCGCATCTGGCAGGCAACTCTCTGGGAGGCTGGGTGGCGCTCGAGCTTGCCCGTCGCGGACGGGCACTCACGGTCTGTGCGCTCTCTCCGGCGGGCGCTTGGGGCAGTGAAACCGACGCGCAGCGCGTCCGGGCGACTCTCAAGAGGGCGGTACGTGACGTCCAGCGTTCACGCAGAATCGCTCCGCTGGTTGCTCACTCCAGCCACATCAGGCGTTTTGCCTTGCGCAACAGCGCCCTGCATGGGGAGCGAGTCAGTCCAACCGAGTTCCGGTCGCTCATCGACGACGTGATCGGCTGTCAGATAAGCGGCGATCTGTTCGCAAGCGACGCACGGCAAACCTCTCTGGACCCCGCGCCATGCCCGATCACCCTGGCGTGGTCAGCCGGGGATCGGATCTTCCCGCTCGAGGCCTACCGCTCACGTGCGTGCGAGCTGATTCCGGGAGCGGACTTCATCGTGCTCGATGACGTCGGGCACATCCCGATGCTCGATGACCCGCGACTGGTCGCCCAGACGATCCTCTCAAGCGCCGCGAGGGCCACCGACACGCTCAACGGCTAGCACCGAGAGCCTTCGAGCAGGCGGTTCACACATACCCTCCTGCCTTGCTCGGGTTGCGCGTGCTTGGGGCGGTATTCGGCGCGTTCTCGCCGGCGATCGTCCGCGCCGGCCTGATGGTTGGACCCTATATTTCAAGCATGCCTTCCCCGGATGACGCAGTAGGGCGACTGGTTGTCTGTCCCACCCCGATCGGGAATCTGGGGGATGTGACTCTACGCGTGCTCGAGGCGCTGCGCGAGGCCGACGCGATCGCTTGTGAGGACACGCGGCGCACGCGCGTGCTGCTCGACCGCTACGAGATCGAGGGGAAGCTCGTGAGCTATCACGAGCACAATGAGCGCGAGCGTGCCGGCGAGCTGGTGACGCGCATCGAGGGGGGTGCGGCGGTCGCGCTGGTGTCCGACGCCGGGATGCCGCTCGTGTCAGACCCCGGCTACAGGCTTGTGCAGGCGTGCATCGCGGCCGGGCTATGTGTCGAGGTGCTGCCCGGCGCGAGCAGCGTGCTCGTGGCGATCGTCGCCTCGGGATTGCCCTCGGAGCGCTGGCGCTTCGTGGGCTTCCTCCCGCGCAAGCGCGCGGAGCTCGAGCGGGTGCTGGTTGGCGCTTTTGAGACGCTTGTCGCGTTCGAGTCTCCCCAGCGGCTCGCGGCAACCTTGGGTGTTCTCGCCGAGCACGATCCTGTCCGACCGGTGGCCGTGTGTCGCGAGTTGACCAAGTTGCATGAGGAAGTTCGACGCGGCGCCGCCGGGGAGCTGGCCACTCACTACAGCGAGCATCCCCCGCGCGGGGAGATTGTGCTCGTGGTCGGGGGTTCCGCACGCATGAGCGCAGACCGCGAACAGGCTCTGAATTCACTCCGCGCACTTGTCGAGGCGGGCGCGCGTCCCCGGCCGGCGGCAGGCGTGATCGCCAAGCTCACCGGGGTGAGCGCCAACGAGTTGTACCGGGGATTGACTGACGCGCCGCCGGCTGACGCGCCACGGGGGACTTGACACGTGGGATCGCTGGTGGTATGTTGCCGCCAGCGCCTGTCATTCCTTTGGGTTTGTGGGCGGACATAAAGGTCGGGTCGGGGTCGGTCTTCGTGGTCGACACCAACACAGTTTTGACGGGGACCTTGGGAGAGGGACCGGGTCGAATTTTGAGAGGGAGTTGTTTTTCGCGTGGTTTCTTTGGGGAATAACGTGTTTGGGAGTCCGTGTCGCAATGGCGGGTCCGTAATAGGACGCGTCAGCGTCGCTGACGCGTCTCTCTCTCTCTCTCTCTCTCTGGGACGGCCGGCCTCTAGCCGCTAGTCCCCTTCGCCGCGGGTTCCGCCCGCGGCAGGCCGGCAGGTTTCGCCGGCTTGGCGGTTCGCGCGCGAGAAGCGTGTGTTCGGCTTGTTCTCTTGCCGTCGCGGGTTCCGCGACGGCGTCGTGCTGCCCATGTCTCTCGAGATCGGGTGGGACGCTTGTCCGGGTTCGTGAGGAGGGTATATGTCGTTGACAGGGCGCAAGTCATGCCTGGTCGGTTTGGTGTCCGCATGCGCTCTGTGCATGCTTCTGCTAGTTCTCTCGACGGGCGCGCAAGCGGCTGTCACTCACGCCTACCTGTCACAGATAACGGAAGTGCCGGACGAACCCGGCGTTACCGATCCAGGTGCTCTCGGCAAGATGGAATCGATGACGGTCGACAGCGGACATCTGTGGGTCGCCGAAGTGCTCAATGGCGCCTCACGGGTTGACGAGTTCAACGACTCCACGGGCGCCTTCATCTCCCAATTCATCCTGCCTGCGTCGCTCTCGTTCAAATCGGAAGGGGGGATCGCCATCGGCCACGCAACCGGGGAAGCCGAGGTCTACGTCACAGCCACCACTTCAACCGGGGAAGCCGCCATAGCGGTCTTCGACGAAGCTGGAACGCTCCAGGCCACGTGGACCGGAGCGGACACCCCGGAAGGTTCCTTTGGCGCAGAACTCGGAGCGACCGACGTCGCGGTGGACGCCTCCACCAGCCTCTCCGATACAGCGTCCGGCGATGTATACGTCGCGCTGCCGGAACGTCGCGTGATCGACGTGTTCCATCCCGAAGTAAACGGCAAAGAGAAATATGTCGCTCAATTGACAGGTATCTCACCCAGTGAACCGTTTGGGTTCCCCTTCAAGCTCGCCGTCGATTCGATCAACGGCGACGTTGTCGCCCGTGACCGGGAAAGCGTGGATATGTTCGAACCAGGCGCTTTGGGCGAGTACACCTTTGCCCGCACGCTCAGCAGGCCCGGAGGCTTTCACGGTATCTATAACGTCGCCGTTGATGAGGGCAACGGCGAGATCTATGTGACCGACGGCTTCGCCCCCACGGCGATCGATGAGTTCGGTCCAGCAGGCGCGTACGTCGGTCGCTTCACGGGAGTCGATTCGCCGGGGGGGAACATCGAAGACGTCTACTCGCTTGCGGCCGATCCGGTGTCCCACCACGTATACGTCGCCGACAACCGCAGCGTGGGCGGTAGGGCCGTGAAGATCTTCGGCGTCGGGTTCGTGATACCGGACGTGAGCACCAGAGCAGCGACCGAACTGAAAGCTCTTGGCGCCACTCTCAACGGGACCGTCAATCCCGATAAAGCGGGCGAGGCGACTTGTCAGTTCGATTGGGGGACGACAACCGAATTTGGGCAAGTAGCTCAGTGCTCGGGGCCCGTCGTCGAAGGTGAAAGCGCAGTCGCCGTGCGGGCGTCGCTCGGCGGTCTGGAACCCGACACCGAATACTGTTACCGTCTCGAGGCTTCGGACGCAAACGGGGTGAATGCCGGAGAATCATTCGAAGACCGGTGCTTCAAAACCCCCGGGCCCGGCTTGGGCACGGAGTCGATCTCTTTCATAACCGCCGAATCGGCGACATTCGATGCGACGATCGACCCTGACGGAGCGCCCACCCGTTACTACTTCCAGTACGGGACCAGCGCCGCGTATGGGTTGACGATACCGTCGCCTCCTGGCTCCTCGCTTGGATCCGGCAACGGCTACGTCGAAGTCGGCGAGCATGTGCAGAACTTGACGGCGAACACCATCTACCACTACCGGGTGGTTAGGGTGAGCGAAATCGAACCCGGCAAGGTCGAAGAGTTCGACGGTCCCGATCAAACCTTCACGACCCAGCGCGTGGGAGTCGTTCCGGCTATCCCCGATGGGCGCTCGTGGGAGCTGGTCACGCCGCCGGACAAGCATGGGGCGCTCTTCTACGGATACGACACGATCCGTGGCGAGATCCAGGCATCGGTCGACGGCAACGCGATTGCCTCTGTGGCGAGCCAGCCGAGCGAATCCGACCCGGAAGGTTCCTCCAACGAAGTGTCGGTTCTCTCCTCCAGGGGCGCAGGCGGATGGGCCTCGCAGGTGCTTTCCCCGCCACATGACGAAGCGACTGGGGTCAATGTGGGCGAGATAGGTGACGAGTACCGGTTCTTCTCCGAAGATCTCTCCACCGGTGTTCTGCAGCCCTTCGGTAACTTCAAGGCGCTGTCGCCGCAAGCAACCGAATCGACGGCCTACCTGCACTCAAATTACACAAACGGCGACGTGACCCAGCACTGTAAATCGGCTTGCTATCAGCCGCTGGTGACCGCTTCGAACACGCCGCCGGGAACCGAATTTGGGCAAAAGATCAACGGCGCCAAAGAGGTCAATGGAGAATGTGGCCCCAAAGTTGTTATTTGCGGACCGCTTTTTCTCGATGCTACTCCGGATCTCAAGCACATCCTGGTGTCGTCATATGTTCAACTGACAGAAACGCCGATCATCGATCAGTCTGAAGGGGCGGAGGGGCTTTACGAGTGGACGGAAGGCAAACTACAAATCGCAAACATCCTTCCGCCCGATGAAGAACGCGCGGCTGGGCTGGCCGGTATCTTCCTTGCCCATTCCGCTGCGCTACAGACAGGCACCGGGCGCGCGATCTCCTCAGACGGTCGGTACGTCGTACTGGTCGCCGGAAAGAACGAACCCGAAGATCTCTATCTACGCGACATGCGGCAAGAAGAAACGGTGAGGATCGACAAGCCGGAGGTTGCGGGCGGCACATCGGTGAAGCCCATATATATGACGGCGAACACTGAAGACAGCCGGATCTTCTTCTTGGACAGCGGGCGCCTCACGGCTAACGCAGAAGCGATCGGTAAGCCTCAGCTCTACGAATATGACACGAACCAACCCGAAGGATTTCACTTGAAGGATCTTACCGTCGATCCTAACGCGGGTGAAGCGGCGCAAGCGGAAGGAGTACTCGGGGTGAGCGAAAATGGATCGTACGTTTACTTCGACGCGGCGGGGGCGCTGACGGCGAATGCCGAACCGTCGAAGTGTGAATATTATTTGGCAAAAGCGACCAAGACCGAAATGCAGACGTGCAACGTCTACGTCTACCACGACGGCGTAACGCGATTTATCGGAGCCGCAGGCGCCGAACTCCTCGACGCGCGGGTGTCGCCGGGCGGTAATTGGCTCGCCTTCATGTCAGATCGCGATCTGACCGGGTATGACACGCGCGACGCGGTAAGCGGGCATCTTGACCAGGAGGTGTACCTCTACGACGCCTCGGCGGAAAAGCTCGTGTGCGCATCATGCAATCCGACTGGTGCGCGACCGGCGGGGTTGAACACCGAAAATATCAACGGCAAGGAAGCCTTCGAAAATGCCGGCGATTCATCCAATGCTCTGAGCTCTTGGTGGGTGGCGGCGGGGGTTCCGCACTGGACGCGCTTCTCTGGAGAAGGGACCCTGTATCAGCCGCGTTACCTGTCGGATAGTGGGCGCCTGTTCTTCAACAGCAGCGAGGGGCTCGTGCCAAACGACGTGAACGGCACGATCGACGTCTACGAGTATGAGCCGCCCGGAGTGGGCGACTGTACCCAGGCTAGCGCGACCTACGGGCAGCGGTCGGGTGGCTGTGTGGGTCTCATCTCCTCGGGCTCGTCACCGGAAGAATCGACGTTCCTGGACGCCAGCGGCCGCGGCGAAGACGTCTTCTTCTTGACGCTGGCGAAATTGGTGGCGCAGGATTACGACCAAGCTATCGACGTGTACGACGCGCACGAGTGCAGCGCCGTGGCGCCATGTTTCCCGGCGCCTCCTGTATTGCCGCCGGTGTGCGACACCGGCGATGCGTGCAAGGCGGCGCCGACGCCGCAGCCGTCGATCTTCGGCGAGCCGTCGAGCGCCACGTTCAGCGGAGTGGGCAATGTGTCTGCTGCACCGGCGACGAAAGTGACTCCGAAGCGCTTGAGCAGGTCGCAAAAGCTGGCCGCGGCCCTGCGCACGTGCCAACGGGATCGCAAGCGCGCAAGGCGGGCGGCGTGTGAACGAGTCGCGCGAGGGCGGTATGGGCCCGTGCGTCCCAAGGGAAAGCAAGTCAAAGGGAGGAGCGGTCGATGAGCGTTGTCGGTGGGATGACTGGCAGGTTGGTTGCGGTCCTGACCGGGACGCTGGTGGCGGTCGGGCTTTTGGTTGCGGGGCCGGCGCGGGCGGAAGAGCCCTGGTGGCACTTGAGTAGCAAGTCGCGTCCCTCCTATCTGAAGCCGGGCTCTGCGGTGAACGAGATCCAGCGCCTGACGATCAGCGCGGTTGAAGGCATATATCAGGTGGACCGTCCGAGCCAGGTGGAAGGGGCGGAAGGAGAAACCGCTTTGCTCGAAGTGGGCGAGGAACCGGGGCTCGTTCAGGAAACGCTGGAAGAACTCTATGGCAAAGGCAATGTTCGAGTGACAAGTAGCATCGGCGAAGGCTATAACCTCAACGAAGTCTACGAAATTGAATTCGTCGGAGCGCTCGCCGACCAATCTCAGGCACTTTTGGGCGTTCCTCGCGAGAGGTTGACCGGAGGCAAGGAAACCGCCACAGTCACGGACGTTCGCAAAGGCCGCCCGGACGGCGTGATCATCGTCACCGCATCAAACATAGGCGACGCCAACGTGAACCCCGCGATTACTCCGGTGGAGCTCGTGGACCACCTCCCGAAGGGACTGGAAGCTGTGGGCGTCGAAGGCTTCATCGACGAAACGGTGACCGCTCCCGCGGCGGAAAACTTTATCAAATGCGCGATCAAATCGACCGTCGGCTGCGAATACCTAGGCGTAAGCGAAGTTGCCCAGCTGGCTCCCTTCGAACAGCTGCAGATGCGCATCGACGTCAAGGTCGCCGCTGGAGCCGTGACGGGTGAAGTGAATGAAGCTGAAATCAATGGGGGTAACGCGCCGCCGGCTCGGGCCGAAAGCAAGCTGGTCGTGAGCGATCAGCCGGTGCCCTTCGAAGCGATCGACCTCGAAATGCGTCCCGAAGAAGAGGGTGGCTCGACCGACAGCCAAGCCGGCTCGCATCCCTTCCAGCTGACGACAACTGTCAGGTTCAACGAAACGTTCAACAGCAATCCGATCCTGGGACGCCCGGCGGGCATGACCAAGGACCTGCATTTCGCGCTCCCGGCCGGACTCGTTGGGAACCCGAGCCCGATCCCGAAGTGCTCGCTCGCAAACTTCTTGGCCAGTAGCAACGGCGGCGACAATTGCATGGCGGAAGCGGCGATCGGGGTTGCGAAGGTGGTAGTGAACGTCCCTGGGCTGACCGGAGGAAAAGTCGCGCCGATCCCGGTGCCGCTGTTCAATCTCGAACCCGCCACAGGCGAGCCCGCACGGTTTGGCTTTCTCGTCTACGGCATTCCAGTCATCCTCGATACGGCCGTACGTACCGGCGGAGACTATGGCGTCACGGTCAGCGTGACCAACATCACACAGACGGCTGGGTTCTTGGAAAGCGAAGTGACCTTCTGGGGGGTTCCCGGCGACCCACGCCACAATGCGCAACGCGGATGGAAATGCCTCAACCGCGCGGGCGGGTGTCAGCCGTTGGAAGAGGTGCATCCCCCGCCGTTCCTGTCGTTGCCCACCTCTTGCACGGGACCCTTGCAGACGTCGGTTGAAGCGGACTCCTGGCAGGAACCATTCACAACACAGACGCTCGGAAACACGCTTGCGATGCCGGCGATGGACGGGTGTAATCGTTTGCAGTTCGAACCGTCGGTCAGTGTTGCGCCCGACAGCCAGGCCGGCAGCACCCCGACGGGATTGGCGGTCAAGGTCAGCGTGCCGCAGGACGTGAGTCTGGATGCCGGTGGGCTGGCAGAGGCAGACGTGAAGAACACGACTGTTGCTTTGCCTGCTGGTGTCGCGATCAATCCCGCTGGCGCCGATGGGCTGCAGGCTTGTTCTGAAGAACAGATAGGCTTGAAAAACGCTGAAATACCGACGTGTCCGAGTGCGTCGAAGGTGGGGCTCGTAAAGATCAAGACGCCTCTGCTACCGAACGAACTGGAAGGCGCGGCGTATTTGGCGGCGCAGAACGCGAACCCGTTCGGGTCGCTTGTAGCGTTGTATGTGTACGTGGAAGATCCGGTGTCTGGCACTCGTGTGAAGCTGGCGGGTGAAGTTGCGCCCAACCCGGTGACGGGCCAGTTGGTCTCGACGTTCAAGAACACTCCCCAACTACCGTTTGAAACGTTCGAACTACATTTCTTTGGTGGGGACAGGGCGCCGCTGGCGAGCCCAGCGTACTGTGGCGCGTACACGAGCACGGCGGCTATCGAACCGTGGACAGGATCGGGCGAAGTCGATTCGAGCTCGACTTTTGATATCACGAGCGGTCCAGCGAGCTTCGACGAACCAGCCGGCCGGGCGTGTCCCAATGGTCATCTGCCGTTCGATCCGTCACTGACCGGTGGCGCTACGAACATCGATGCCGGCGCCTTCTCGCCGCTGACGTTGACGTTCAGTCGCAAAGACGGCGAACAGAACATACAGTCCGCCGAAGCGCACCTACCACCCGGACTTTCGGGGATCCTTTCGAACATCGAACTGTGCCCCGAACCGCAAGCCAACCTCGGAGAGTGCCCTGCGAACAGTCTGATCGGCGAAACTACCGTCTCTGTGGGAGTGGGTGGCGATCCGTTCACGGTTGGTGGCGGCAAGTTCTATCTCACCGGCCCGTATAACGGGACCGGCAGCTGTACCGTCGGCACCCCTGGTTGTGCTCCGTTTGGGATCACCTTCGATGTGCCGGCGAAGGCTGGACCGTTCGATCTGAAGCGCAACACGGCGAACCCTGCCGGTGAGGATCCCTGTGATTGTGTGATCGTGCGGGGTAAGATCGAAGTCAACCCGATCACGGCCGCGATCACGATCAAGAGCGATCCTCCCGGTTCACCGTATGCGATCCCGACAAGCATTGACGGTATCCCTCTGGAAATTCAGCACATCAACGCGACTACGACTCGCGGTAATTTCCAGTTCAATCCGACGAACTGCGAAAAGATGCAGGTCACTGGGGCGATCCATTCGAGCGAAAGCACGACTTTTGCGGTCAGTGTGCCGTTTCAGGTCACCAACTGTGCGATCCTCGCCTTCAAACCTGGGTTCAAAGTCTCGACTTCTGGGAAGACGTCCAGGAAGAACGGTGCGAGCCTGAATGTGAAGCTGACGTATCCCAAGGCACCGTTCGGGTCGCAGGCGAATATCAAGAGTGTCAAGGTCGATCTGCCCAAGCAACTGCCCTCGCGCTTGACGACATTGCAGAAGGCGTGCACGGCCGCGCAGTTCGAAGCGAACCCGGCGGGCTGCCCGGCGGATTCGATCGTGGGTCACGGCACCGCGATCACTCCGTTGATCCCGGTGCCGCTCACCGGTCCGGCGTACTTCGTGTCTTATGGTGGAGCGAAGTTCCCGGAACTCGTGATCGCGCTACAGGGCTACGGCGTCACCCTGGACCTGCACGGCGAAACATTCATCAACAAAGCCGGCATCACCTCGAGCACGTTCCACACTGTCCCTGACGCCCCGGTGGGCAGCTTCGAACTGAACCTGCCCGAGGGCAAATACTCAGCGCTCGCCGCCAACGGCAAGCTCTGCCAAATCAAACTGGCGATGCCCACCGCGTTCACTGCCCAAAACGGTGCGACCATCAAGCAGTCCACCCCGATCACGGTCACCGGATGCCCTAAGCATAAGGCAACCAAGAAGGCAAAGAAGAAGGCAGGCGGTAAGGGAAAAACGCACGGGAAGAAGAAATGAGATGGCTGGCAAGGCGAAGACGCCGGTAAAGCGCACAGGATCCAATGGGCGTGAGCCCACTGGCAAAGAGGTTTCTGTTTCGGGGACCAATGGTCGTGGGCACGTTGGGGGTCGTGGCCAGGTTGCCGATATTCAGCGTGCGCGGATGTTGACCGCGATGGTGCAGGAGATCTCTGAGCGCGGCGCTGCGAACGTGTCGGTCGCGCATGTCGTGGCACGCTCTGGGGTGTCGCGGCGTACGTTCTATGAGATCTTCGACGATCGCGAGGACTGCTTCCTCGCTGCGTTCGACGATGCGCTCGCACATGTGGCAGCGGGCGTTCTCCTAGCTTATGAGCACTCCGGATCGTGGCGGGCGAGAGTCCGCTCTGCGCTCACTGCATTGCTGGAGTCGCTGGATTATGACCGCGCGACCGGACGCCTGCTTGTCGTCGAGAGTCTGGCCGCGGGTCCCAGGGCGCTTGAGCGACGCCAGAGCGTGCTCGCACAGATCGTGCCCGTGATCGGACAGGGAGAGGGCGAAGCTAAGGGGGGCATCGAGCTGCCTGCGTTGACTGCGGAGGGGATCGTGGGAGGTGTCCTATCGGTCCTGCACGCACGCCTCACCGAACCCAGGTCGGGGGGCTTGCTCGAGCTGGTCAACCCGTTGATGGGCATGATCGTGCTGCCCTATCTTGGGCCGGCCGCGGCACGCAAGGAGATCGAGCAACCCGCCCCGCAACGCTCTGGGAAGAGGCCGCTCGTTCGAGCGGATCCCCTCCAGGACCTGCCGATGCGCTTCACCTACCGCACCATGCGAGTCCTCATATCCATCGCCGCGCTCGCCGGAAAAGGCTCCTACCCGTCAAACCGCGCCGTCGGCGAGCACGCCGGCATCGGCGATCAAGGCCAAGCGTCGAAGCTGCTCGCGCGCCTGCACAAGCTCGGCTTGATCGAGAACCGAGGTGGAGATCCCGCTCGCGGCGAGCCCAACGCCTGGATGCTTACGGTCGCGGGTAGGCAGGTGCACGAGTCGATCGCCGGGCTCGGGGGATAGACCCTTGAGGTAGCGGCTATCGCGAGCGAGGGGACTTGACACGTGGGATCGCTGGTGGTATGTTGCCGCCAGCGCCTGTCATTCCCTTGGGTTTGTGGGCGGACATAAGGTCGGGTCGTAGGGTCGGTCTTCGTGGTCGACACCAACATTGTTTTGACGGGGACCTTGGGAGAGGGACCGGGTCGAATTTTGAGAGGGAGTTGTTTTTCGCGTGGTTTCTTTGGGGAATAACGTGTTTGAGAGTCCGTGTGTCATTGACGGGTCCGTAATAGGACGCGTCAGCGTCGCTGACGCGTCTCTCTCTCTCTCTCTCTCTCTCTCTCTGGGCCAGCCGGCGCCTAAGCGCTAGGCCCACTCGCCGCGGCAGTGCTGCGCGGCTCGCTGGCCACAGGGGCCGGCTTG
>DATCDV010000029.1:0-12898 GCA_036510495.1 Solirubrobacteraceae bacterium | reverse complement strand
GTCGCCTGCCACACCCTCCACGGGGCACCGGACACCACTACCTAACCGTCGCTGCACCTCGCCCTAACGGGCTCCGCTAACCGACGGCCAGCCCACTCATCACTGGGCCCCAGCAGGCCCAAACCAAACTACATGGCCGGTCTGAGTCGCTGGTGGTCAGTAACCGCGATGAACGACAGAACCGCAGTCCAGCCGCGCAGGACTCAGCGCGCGAAAAGCACCCGCCGAGGCGGCCCCGCGGGCCGCCAGGTGGTGGGCGAGTATGTCGGCCAGCCCGCCGGGGATGCGGCCCAAGCCGTGCGCCGCGCCGGGCTGTGCCCCGGCCTAGATCGTTCGTTCGGCTGCGCGGCGGAGCTGATCGGGCTGGTCGTCGCGCAGGAGCCCGCCGCGGGCAGCGACCTCGCGCGCAACGGCATGGTGACGTTGTACGTCGCGGCACCCGGCGCCGGGCCGATGGACGAGGAGCCCGCCGCGACCGAGACCGTAGATGAAGCGCCAGCGCCGGCAACTGTCACGGCGGTGCTCGCCGAGAGCGAGCCCCCCGACGCTGCGAACAGGACGAGGAGAACGCGGCGACGCAAGCCGGGCCTTGCTCGGCAAGCGACACGTGTCGTTGATCCGCCGCCGACTCCGATGCCGCTCGAGGGCGAAGCAGCGGAGGAGGTTCCCCTCGCGCCGGAGTGGTGCTCTCCCGATGGCGAGGAGCTCGACGAGGACCGTCTTGAGGAGCAAAGCGACGCCGAGCTTTCGCATGACGACTTCGTGGTGCATCTGGACGATGTGCTTGGCGGCCGAACCGACAGGCCGCCCGCGTGGCGCAGGGTCTATCCGCGCAGACGCACCTTCGCCGCGCTTACCAGCGTCGGCGGTATCCGTGTGTGGCTCGGTGAGCATTCACTGCTCGCCAAGGCCGTCGGCGCAGCGCTCGCTGTGTGGATTCTTGTCGGGCTCGCGTCCGCGCTGGATAGCCAGCACGCAGGCACCCCGACGGCGAGCCTCGCCTCGCCCAGCCACCGGCCTACCCGAACGCGCACGACGCAAGCGCGGCCCCCAGTATCTGCCCCGAGCGCGGCGAGCGCCCGGCCGACGGCTCGACCTACACAGCTTCGGCGCGCTGCGAGGCATAGCGAGGCGCCGCATCTCGATCGAGAACGAGCGCCCGTCATCGAGGCCGCCGCACACCCCGAACGGATGGCCGTGCAGGCGCCGGCGGCGGCGCCCCCGGCTCCGCCAGCTCCCGCCAGCGCGCCGGCCGCACCACCAGCGCAGCAGACGCAAGGGGGCCTGTTCTCGCCGTGAGCTTGCAAATCAACCCAAAGGAGGTGAGGCCAGTGATGGCGCTCACATTCAGACAGACTGGCGCCCTTCTCGCGAAAAGCAAAGGGCGCGGGCTCCTCGCCATCGGCGCACTGATGGGGCTGGTAATCGGAGTGGCTGTCGTCGTGGTGTTCCCCGACGCGCACCCGCACGCGCTGAACGCGGCCGGTGCATTTCACGGAACGCCGATCAGCGGTGTGCAGAACTTCGTTTCCAAGCTGCAGGACAGCCTCGTTTGGCTGGGCAGCACGGCGATGGGTCTCGTGATCGCGGTCGTGGCGATCATGTTCATGGCCGGACATTCGAGAGCTCACGATGTCGCGATCAAGACGATCGTCGGCCTCGCGATCCTCGCGTCGATCAGCGGGATCGTGGCGTAGGGCCATGACGATGCGCCGTGCCACCGTGTGGATGCTGCCGGCGGTGATGGTGGGCGCGCTCGCCTGCGGGCTCGTCCTCGCGCCGGCGGCGTCAGCGGCGAGCAGCGGAGCCACCGTCGCACCACTGGCGTTCCTTGGCCTGCCTTCCCTGCACAGCATCATCGAAGGGATCGCCAAGGGGTTCTTCTCCGCTTTGGCTGGCGCGCTGGTTCCTGGCTTTCTCAAGCACGGCACGGTCGCCACGATCCAGTATCTCGTCGCGCTGCCCGACCCGGCGAGCTGGGGTCATGTCAGCGAACTGGAGAGCGACATGACCTATCTCGGCATGTCGCTGATGCCGGTCACGTTGACGGTCTGCACCCTGCGCTACTGGATGGTGGGCCTGACCGGCGCGGCGCATCCTGTGAGCGCGATCTCACGCTGCGCTGGGGCGACCGGAGTGCTCGTCATCTACCGCTGGCTTGTCGAGCAGACGGTCGCCGCGACGAACACCCTCACACACGCGATCCTCGGCTTCCCCGTCGTCGCGAACGGACTGGCGAGCATCATCACCGTGCTGTTTGGCGGCGCGCTGCTGCTCGGCGCGGGCGGCGTCTTCGGTGCGTTCTTGGTGATCGTCGGGGTTGCGTTTGCGGCTGCCCTGTTCGCGTCGAAGGAGCTGCTGACCGTCATCTTGGCGCTGGCGTTCTGTGCGGGACCACCGTTCATCGCGCTCTCGCCGATACCGGAGCTCTCCCATCTGGCGAGGGTCTGGAGCCACGCGCTGATGGCGATTGTGCTCGTCCCGATCGGCTGGACGCTGCTGTTCGCCGTCGCGGGCGCGTTGACGCTGGATGCGACGAGCTTCACGGGCGGCGCCAGCGGCGGAGTACCCGGTCATATAGAGGCGGCGTTCGCGGGGCTCATCACGTTCGTGCTCGCGGTGAAGCTCCCGCTGATGCTGTTCGGCGAGCTGCGCCACATCCTCGGCGGCGCGGCCTTGCGTGGCGGAGGCGGCTCGAGCGGCGCGCAGGGACAGCCCGCGATGCCCGGCGCGCAGCGGATGCGAGCCGCGCACGCCCGACTGCAAAGCGCCGCCTATCAGGGAGTCCCTTCGCTCGGGCGAAGCGCTGGGCGCGCTGCGGGCGCATTGGGAGCTCCCGCGGGCGGCCCTATTGGAGCTGCCCGCCGTGGCTTGGCGGGCGCGGCTGCTCGCAGCGGCTTCATGCCTGGTGTGGCCGGCGCCGGTGCCGCGCTCGCGGGGGCAGGTGTCGGTGGCGCTGCTGTCAAGGGTGCGCGTGGCGGGGTGCGCGGGAGGATCTCGCGGGCCGGGACGATCGTCGCGAGCGCTCCGCGCGACGCGCGGGCGGCGATGGCAGGCGGCTCCCGTAAGGCCGCACGAGGGCCAGCGCGCGGTATCGCGGCACGAGGGTCTCAGAGAGCCGGCGCGAACAGCGCGACCGGCAAGACTCCAGCGAAGGTGGGCGCTGGTGGCACGCGCGGCCGGAGCGCTGGCGGGCGAGCGCCGGCGAGCAGCGGAGCACCCTCAGCGGGGTCCTCCGCACGCGCGGCCCCGAACATCGTGGCAAAGCCACACGCCGGGCCGCCGCAGGCCGGGCCGGCGCAAGCCGGGAAGCCAGCGTCAGGGTCAGCGGGTGGCACACACCCAGGGCGGAAGGTCACAACGAACGCGCGTCGTGAAACGGCGACGCCCGCCAAACGGGCAAACACGAATCCCAAGGCGCAGCCTCCGAAGCCGAACGGGCCTGCTCCGCCTGCGCCTGCAAAGCGGCGTAGGCCACGTCCCCGGAGTGGGCCGTGATCCACCGTACCTTCAGATCGCTGGATGACGCGCCGAAGCTCGTCGGCTTCACGATCAAGCAGTGGGCGACGCTGATCCTGGGCGCAGGCTCGGTCCTCGGCGTGATCCACCTCGCGCACGTGCCGACGAAGCCCGCGATCTCGCTGTGCGTCTTTCTCATCGGCCTGCCTGCGGCGCTGACCTACGTGTCTGAGAGCGGTGGTCTGCAGCTCAGCGTGCTGTTGCGTGCAATGTGGCGCTGGCGCTGGAGCACGCACATCCTGGCCGTCGCCTCGCCAGAGGACAGAGCTGTGCGTGGACTGGTGATTCTCGGGGAGGACGAGGAGACTCTCGATGAGCGTCCCGGCCAGGGCCCGCCCCTCGACGCCGAGGACGCCGCGTTGTGGGAGCGCTGGGGCTGATGGGCCACAAGCGCCGCGTCTCGGAGCTGCTTGGTGTCGCCGCAATCGAGCCTGACGGGCTGCTGATCGCAGAGGACGGCACCTACGTCCGCTATCTCGAGGTGGGAACCGTCAACCCGCTTGCTGTCGAGCAGGCCGAGGGCGAGCGAATCTCCGCTGCGTTCGCGCAGATCGCCGCACGGCTCCCCGACCGCCAGGCCCTCCAGCTGTACGTGCAGGGCACGACGCTGGATCTGGAGGCGCTGCTCGCCGAGGAGACCTACCGTTGCGAGCGTGCGGCCGGTGCCGCGGAGGACGCCGGCGAGCACGACCGTGCGACCGCGATCCGCCGGCTGGGCATCGCCCAGGAGCAGTCGATCCGAAAGACCGCGCGGACGGTCAAGCCGTTGCGCTTGCGCTACTTCGTGGTCTGTCCCTGGCGCCCAACTGGACGATCTGTCTTTGGGCGAGCGCATGGGCGTCGGGCGCGCCGCGTCAAGGACTCGGTGCATCGACGGGCGATCCGTGACTCGTTGCGCCACTGCGAAGGGATGCGCGCGGACCTCGATGCGATGGGCCTATCGGCGCGGTCAGTTTCTGGCCATGAAGTGCTCGACCTGCTGCACGGTCGCTTTGACCCTGACGCTCAGACGGCAGGTGGCCTGCCCGCGAGCTTCATGCAGCCCGAGGTCGTTCAGCCGCTTGTGGCAGGCGAGACGGCCGAGCAGGCAAGCGTTCGCGCGCAGGCACTCGCGGACGCGATCTGCACCTCAGCGATCGACCTGTCCGATCGCAGCCGTCTGAAGATCGGCGAGTCCCTCGAGCAGGTCTTCCACGTCTCCCTGCCACCCGAGCAGACATGGCTCGGCTGGCTGCTTCACATGATGCAGTCACCGAGCCCGTTCGTGTTGAGCGTGCATATCGAGGCGACCGAGCGCTACCGCGAGCGGATGGCGCAGAAGCGCCGCTACAAGCGCCTGTACGGGGTGAATCGTGGTGTCGAGGCGCACGGCCGCCCGCTCGATCCCGACGCGCGGGTGCAGGAGCAGGAGGCGGCCGAGCTGGTCGACGAGCTCGCCACGAGCGTCGGCGCGGGCATCTACCGCGTGAGCATCTATGAGGCGATCTCCGAGCCAGCACCCGACGCGGACCCTGAGCGGCTGCAGGAGCTTTGCCAGGCGACCGCACGGGAGGTCACTATGGCCAGCGACGCGCGCATCGGCCACGGTCTGTTCGCCCAAGCTCCGCTGTGGCAGTCAACGCTTCCGCTCGGCCGTGATGTGGCGCGGCGTAAGCGCAAGTACGTCAGCCGCAACGTCGGGGACACCTTCTCCCTGGTCGGCACGAGCTGCTCAAGCCCCGAAGGCATCCCCCTTGGCTACGCGCTGCCGGGACGGACGCTCGAGCGGCTGGACCCGTTTGACAGCACGCACTCCAACCACCTGATGCTGATCGCGGGGATCACGGGGTCAGGGAAGACGATGGCGACGATCATCCTGCTGATCCGCGCCATCGCGCAGGGCGCCACCGGGTTCATCATCGACCGGGCGGGCCACTTCGCGTTCCTGGCGTCCTTGATCCCTGGAGCCGCGTCGGCTGAGATCGGCGCGGACGCCCACGCGATCAACTCGTGGGACGTTGAGGACCCGGCCAATCTCTCGCCGGAGAAGATCGACTACTTGCTCGCGTTGCACGCGCTGCTGCTCGGCGAGCACCATCCCGGCCAGGACTCCTACGGGCTCACCGACCTGGAGAGCAACCTCCTCGGGCTGGCCATCGCGGAGGTGTATGAGCGCTGTGCGCTGACGGGCGAGGAACCGCGCGAGCTGCTGCTGCAAGAGGAGCTCGAGCGCCGCTACCACAGGGAGCGCAACGAGGGCTCGATCGGGATCGCGGAGACCTTGCGCAACCTCTCGATGCGCCTGAACAACTACGTCCTCGATGGCCCCTACGCCTATCTGACAGACCGCGCGACCACGATCCTCCCCGACGCGCCGCTGATCGTCTTTGACACCAAGAGCGTGCCGGAGGCGAAGGCCGCCGCCGTGCTGTTCGTGCTGTGTGAGCACGTCAAGCGACGGATCGAGCAGACACGCCGCGAGTACCTGGCCGGCAGGAGCCCCAAGCACGCTTGGGCGGGCCGCACCTTCCTGGCGATCGACGAGTGCTGGAAGCTCACCGAGCGACCATCCACGGGGCGCTGGTTCAACGAGTTCTGCCGCAGGAGCCGCCATTGGGCGGTGTGGCTGATCGCGATCTCCCAGCAGATCAGCGACTTCGACACCGAGTACGGCAAGGCGCTGCTGGCCAACGCGAAGATGCGGGTGACGGGCCGCCAAGAGGCTCGTGAGCTCGCGAAGATGCGCGAGGCGCTCGGTAACACCGAGGAGCGCGAGACTGCGATGGCGCAGCTGCGGACTGTCCCCGGCGAGTACGCGATCGTCTATGTCGAGAACGGCAGTCGTGGCGAGGCGATCGTCCAGATCATCGTCGCCGAGCTGGAGTATTGGATTGCGACATCGAGCCCCGCGCGCGATGATCCTGTGCGTCGCTACGCACTGCGCGTGACTGGTGGCGAGGACTGGGAGGCGCGCTGGGAAGCCCTGCTGTTGTGCGCGGATGAGCGCTGGCGAGCAGCGGCGATCGCCGAGCTGGAGCTGGCCGTGTAATGCAGGCCAGGATCGCCATCGCCCTGTTGCGCAACCGCCAGGTGCAAGGCGCGCTGCTGGCACTCGTGCTGCTGGTCGTCTTGATGCCCGTGCTCGTCGCGGCAGGTGTCGCGGGACTGTTCGACCAGCAGGCGGAAGCCACCTGCGGGGGCGGGAGCGAAACCACGATCAACCCGCCCGCAGGCGGTGGCGCGCTCGCCCAGGGTCTCTACGCCGCCCCGCTGGAACTGACGCCCGGCCGTTGGTATGAAGTCGGCGCGACCGAGTACGGCGGGTCAGGCGACCCGACCTCCGGTGACTACGGCTCGATCCCGAACCCCGGCGAGGCCTACCTCCCCGCGCATCCCAACTCGTTCGCCGAGCTCTCGGTGCTCGACAGCAACCCGGCGAACGGCGGGACGTTCACGTTCGGCGACGCGAACGCTCTCCACAACCTCCCGTATCTCTCGCAGCTGCGCGTGGAGCACGCGGGCCGTCAAGAGCTGCTGGCCAAGCGCGACACGGGCTACGGGCAAGGTCCCGGCCAGTTCATCTCCAACGGGCAGCCCTACCGCCTGGATGTGTGGTGGCAGGCCGCGCAGCCGCTCGGGATCAGCAAGAGCTCGGTGAAGGTGGCGCTCGCGCCGGCGACGGGCTCAGCACCGACGCTCGGGGCGCTTCCTGGGTCAAGCGAAGCGAGCGGTGGCGGCGAAGCCAGCTCGTGCCCGGTGTCCGAAGGCACGGGCAGCATTCCGCTGCCGCTTACGCCGGGCACGCAGACGAAGATCCTGCCGAGTGGCCTGGCTGCCGCCGGGGAAGAAGCGCCCCTGGCGGTCAAGAGGATGGTCGCGGCGGGCAATCGGCTGTTCGGCGCGAGCTACCTCTTTGGCGGCGCGCATGGCACGTCGCTGGACACTCTGCAACCGGCTTATGACTGCTCATCGGCGGTGTCTTACGTGCTGCATTGGGGCGGCGTGCTCGGCACGAGCGCCCTGGACTCGACCGCGCTTGAGTCCTACGGGCAACCCGGTCCCGGCCGGTACGTCTCGATCTACGCGAACGCCGGGCACACCTTCGTCTACGTCGCCGGCCTGCGCTTCGACACCGTGGAAGCGCCCGCCTACGACACGGGCCCGAACTCTGGCAAGCCCGGCCCGAAGTGGCGCGTCTCCACCTCAGTCCCTGGCTGGGCCACCTGGACCGTCCGTCACCCACCGGGCCTATGAGCAGGTACGCCGGAAAAGCACTCATCCCCGTCTGCGTGCTGCTGGCCGCAGTGGCGCTCACGGGCTGCACCAATCCCGACGCGCCCGGCTCTGTGCAGGGCACGTCCACCGCCTCGCCGCAGAACACGGGCGAGCCTCCGGCACCCGCGCCGCCGACGCCTGCCGCTCAGGCGCCCGCCGGCGTGCAGCCGACACCCACGAAGGCTCTCGCCGCCTTCAGCGGGCTCTACACGAACTGGACGTATCGCACGCTGAGCTCCAATCAGCAACAGCTCGCCGCGATGTCGGTGGCGGCTGCGCGACTGGCTGAGCAGCAGGCCGCTGCTTCGAGCCGGGCGGACACGACGATCACCCGCGGGCACATCTACAACAGCGGTGAGATCCTCAGCATCGCTCCCGATGCCTCACGTCCCGGTACGTGGGTCATCGTCACCCGTGAACAGACCGGCGGCGACACGCAGTACGAAGGGCTGCCGGCCAGCTACCACGTCACCCTCGCGCAGCTCGCGCATGTCCCCGGCGGCTACGCCGTGAGCCAATGGTCGCCCGCGAATTGAGCGCGCCCGCTCGGCGGACGGAGCGCCGGTGGCTGCCGGCGGGTCTCGGTGTGGCGTGGCTGTACGCCTATGCGGGGGTGTGGATTGCCACGTTGGTGCCGGCCATGCTCGTCGCGCTTGTAGGGCGACCGTGGGTGGGGCCTGTGCGGCATGTGCTTGGGCTGACGCTCACGGCGCAGCGCAATCCCCCTCCCGGTATTGGGCACGTCCTCTTTTCTGTGGCTCACAACCTCCCGATAGTCGCTTGGCCTCTGCTGCTCGGGCTGATTGGAGCTCATCGCCACCCGCTCGCAAAGCATGTCGCGGACGGTCTGCTTACGGCGTGCATCATCGTCAACACTCTGCAGGTGGGCGCGGCGCTGGGTGCCTACGGCGCACGGTTGCTGCCCTATCTCCCCCAGCTGCCTGTGGAGTGGGGAGGGCTCGCGCTCGGCGTGAGCACCTGGCTCGTGCAACGGCGCCGTGCGCTCACCGTCGCTGAGGGGCTCGGGCTGCTCGCGCTGATCGCGGTCGTTCTGCTCTGCTCTGGCGCCCTGGAGACCGTCGCGGTGCCCCACCGATGAGATGGCGAGAAGCCCATGTGCCCATGCTGGGCGAGTTTGGCCACGCGGGATCGGAGGGCCGGCTGACCCAAGATCGCCATTTGCAGGTAAAATGGCGATTTACGGAATCGTCCTGTAGTGCGGTGACTTTTCGCCTGGGTTAGGGCTGACCTGGAGATGGTGAGAATGGATGCGGGAGAGCGAGGCACGGGAGCCAATTGGGCTGGTGGAGCAGGGGAAGGAGTCACCCTCGCGCCGGGCTCGGGTAGGCGGCGCCCCTTCGGCTCGGAGCGGGTCGGTCAGATCCTCGGGGAATGGCAGGGCCGGGAGCTGCGGGTTGCCCGCGGCTTCGTGGAGTGCAGGGGACTGAGCAAGGAGCAGCTCGAGGACATCTACCAGGAAACGACGCTCGCTCTCTACAGCCGGCCGTATGACAGCGAGGAGCACCTTCGCAACGCGCTACGGGACGGGATCAAGAAGCGCGCTCTGCGCCTGCACCGCGACGAACACCGGCATGGCCAAATCCGGGCACGCAGCGCTCCGGGCCTACGTCTCATGGCCGAGACGCGAGAAGAACAAACCGCGCCCGAGCCTGCCGTGCTCGCCAAGGAGGATCGTCTGATCGCCTTGGAGTTCAAGACCGAACTGGACGAGGACGAGCAGCGCGTCTTTGCTTGGCTCGTCGAGGGGTTGCAGTACCGCGCTGTCGCGTCGGTGCTCAACATCCCGGTCAACGAGGCGCGCAACACCGCCCGCTCGTGTGAGCGAAAGCGCGAACGCTTCCAGCTGCTCTACGACACCGGCCGCCTCTGCGGGTACAGGGCACAGACGATCCTGGCGCTGCAAAACGGGGAGGCGACCAGCGAGGTCCTCGCCGAGCGCGCCTTTGCGCACCTTGAGAGTTGCGGGCACTGCCGGCTGGAGCACCGGACGAACGCCAAGCGGCTGCGGCGCAGCTTCCGCGACCAGGCGGCGGCTCTGCTCCCACCGGTGTTCATCGGTCATCTCGGCTGGCTGGCGAGACTCGACTTGCGAGCGAGGCTTCTGCTGCACCGCCTCGGGATCGACACAGCGCCGGTCGGTCAGGGCGGCGTGCGCGAACGGGCGGTCGCTCTGCTCGCGGGTGGCGGCGTCGGCGCGAAGGTCGCCGTCGGGGTCGTCACCGTTGGCGTGCTCGCCGGTGGAGCGGTGGCCACGCACGTCCTCGAGCAGAGCCCCTCACCGCACCGCCACCACGTCGCGCGGAGCCCCGCAGCCGCGCCCCGTGCAACCCCGGCTGCGGGGCGGCTTCTGAGCGCGGCGCCAGCGGCGTCGCTGAGCACGAGCGTCCACCGCAGCGTGCATACCCCCAGGCGCCCGCACCATTCCGGCTCCCGTCGGGTGCTTGCGAGCACCCGGCGGACGAACAGCACGAGCGCTACCGGGCAGCACGAACCGGGCGGGTTTGCCTACCTCGGCGTCCCCACGAACACCAGCCCTCCCAGCACGTCAGCGCAGGCGGCGAGCACCTCAGCGCACCAGAGCGGCGGGGGTCAATTCAGCCCATGAGTCCGGTCAGAAAATTTGTTGGCCGGTTCGTGGCCGTTGGGGTCATAGACCCGCGAAGCCCCACCAAAACGGGCCTGAACAGGGAATGGACGCGACGATGAACAAACACAACTACGGGCAGATCAGCCGCACGCTGCTGCTCACTTTGACGCTCGCACTGGCCGTCGCTGGCGGATGGATGGCCGCGAGCTCCGCATACGCGGGGAGCTGGATGGAGGTCTCCTGCGTAAACCCGAGCCAGTCCGCCGCGCCGAGCGAAGGCTGGTCGAGCTTCGCTGGCGGCGGCGGCTTCGGGTCGAACAACGGCACCGGCTGTGGGCCGGGCGGCCCCATGTACGCGATCCTCAGCACCGACGCGGCCGTGGGTGTCGGCTCGAACGAGACCCTTCAATACACGCCGCCCGGCGGATCAAAGCTGATCGGAGGCTCCGTGGACGTGAGTCTTTATGCCGACGGTTTCGGCCAGGACGCCTCGGGCACGGCGGTCGCTTACTCGCCCGAATTCGCCTACAACGGCTCAAACGTCTTCTTTCAGTGCGCCGCGGGGCTGACGCCGTGCGCGAACGGCACCAACGACTTCGCCGGCGTGCTCGGGATTCCCGGCGGTCGCGGCGGAAACCTCTACCTCAGCGCGGGGTGCGGCGGCGATGCCGGCCAAGCCTGCGCTGAGGGAGGCAGCGAAGGCGCATGGTCGTTGGTGCGGCTGTGGTGGGCGAACCTCCTGCTGTCCAATGAAGCGACGCCGAGCGCCAGTGGCGTCGGCGGAACGCTGCTGAGCCCAAACGTCGCAGGCACGGCGGAACTCACACTCGCCGCTGCCGATCCGGGTGGCCCAGGCGTGTATCTCGTGATCGTGCAGATCGACGGCAAAACCGTCTACTCGGGCACACCCAACAGCAACGGCGGAAAGTGCGTCCCTGTGGGCAGCAGCGGCGGCGCGCTGATGTTCGACTACAGCCAACCTTGCCCGGCGAGCGAGTCTGTCGACTTGCCGATCAACACGACCTCTCTTCCCAACGGTCAGCACACCTTGAAGGTCTCGGTGCAAGATGCGGCCGGCAACTCCGCGGTCGTCTACGACGTCTCGATCTCGACAAAGCAGCCGTCGAATAACTCACTCGGAGCGCTGCCCGGCCCTGGCACGACGGCGGGAAGCTCTCCAGCTACCCCAGCCGCTGTAGCGAACGGAGCGACGGCCAGCCGGACGGCGCGGCTCAATCTCGGCGTCAAGCACAGGATCACCCGCACCTACGCACACCGCGCGCTGCGAGCCGCGGGGCGCCTGCTCGACGGCCAGGGTCATCCGATCGCGGGCGCGACGCTGGATGTGCTGCAACAGGTCAACGGCTCGCCGAGCTTGGCGGTCATCGGGCACGCCAAGACCCGTGCCAATGGGACGTTCGCAGCGGAGGTGCCCGGCGGCCCCAGCCGGACGGTAGAGATCGCCTATCGCGCGTTCTCCACAGACGCGAGCTATGCCAGCACGGCGAAGATCGCGGAGGCGGTCAACGCCGGTGTGAAGCTCAGCGTGAGTCCGCGCAGGACAGGCTCGGAAGGGACCATCACGCTCAGCGGGCACGTACTCGGGCCGGTCCCCGCACAAGGGGTCGCTGTTGAGCTGCTTGTCCATTACCGCGGCCGATGGGAGCCCTTCCGAGTACCGCAGACGGATTCGCGTGGGCGCTTCGAGGTCGTCTACCAGTTCCAGGGCGGCGTAGGGCACTTCCCGTTCCGGGCGTTGGTGCTCGGTGGCCAAACCGGATTCCCATTCGCACACGGCGAAAGCAGGGCGGTCAATGTCACCACGAACTGACAGCAAGATCAGACTCGCTCCGCGAGGCGTGGCCGGGCTGTGGCTCGCGGCGTTGGGGTGCGTGGTGTTGATCCTCGCGCTCTGCACGTCGAGCGCTCGGGCGGGCACATGGACGCTGGCGTCGTGTACCCAGCCTGACGGTCAGCCCGCCCCGACCGAAGGATGGAGCACGAGCGCGACTGGTGCCGTCGGCCCCGACAGCGGCGACACCAATACTTGCGCTCAGGGCGGAGACCTGAGCGCCGTGACGAGCGGTGAAGCACCGCAGGGCGCCTACGAAGGCCCTGAGTGGGTGTTCACGGCGCCGGCCGGCTCGACGATCGCGGGCGGCAGCATCACTGCGACCTTGACTTCTCCACATGGCCAGGCATGGCTAGGGACGCCGAGCGCGAGCTACGACTCCGCCGACGTGGTGGCCAACTGCCAGTACAACCTCGCGTGCGGCCAGGACGGCACGCTCAGCGGAGCGTTTCCGATCACGCACCTCGGCGGGAGCAGCCTCTACGCCGTGGCGGTGTGCGTCGGCCCCTACGAAGGGGCTACGTCGTGCCCGGCCACGGGAGGGATCGACGCTGGCGTGTACGTCAGCAGCGCAGCCATCGCACTCGCCAACAGCGCAACGCCGGCGGCGAGCGGATTCGGTGGCACGCTGCTGAGCCCAAACGCTCAAGGCACCCAGGAACTGA
>DATCDV010000028.1:0-19229 GCA_036510495.1 Solirubrobacteraceae bacterium | reverse complement strand
GAAGGTGCTTGAGGTGATGCTGGCTTTGTTGATGAATGTTTCGCCGTGCAGATCCAGGGTGACGCCGTAGCCTTGTAGTGCGATCACGAGTTCGGGGAACTTCGCGCCGCCATAGGACACGAAATACGCTGGCCCGGTGAGCGGGACAGGGATCAACGGAGTGATCGCGGTCCCGTGACCCACGATCGAGTCTGCTGGGCATCCAGCCGGGTTCGCTTCGAACTGCGTGGCCGTGCATGCCTTCTGCAATGTCGTCAAACGCGACGGGAGCTGCTTGGGCAGGTCCACCTTGACGCTCTTGACGTTCGCCTGGCTCCCAAACGGCGCTTTGGGATACGTGAGCTTCACCTTCAAGCTGGCACCGTTTGCGCGTGATGTTTTCCCGGAGGTCGAGACTTTGAACCCTGGTTTGAATCCAAGCACTGCACAGTTGGTGACTTGGAACGGCACGCTTACGTTATCGGTGGTGTTTTCGCTGGAATGGATCGTCCCTGTGACAGCCATCTTTTCGCAGTTGGTGGGGTTGAACTGGAAGTTGCCGCGGGTCGTAGTCGCGTTGACGTGCTGTATTTCCAGAGGTATCCCTTCGATGCTCGTCGGGATCGCATACGGCGAACCGGGAGGATCGCTCTTGATCGTAATTGCGGCCGTGATCGGGTTGACTTCGATCTTGCCGCGCACGATCACGCAATCACACGGGTCCTCACCGGCCGGGTTCTGAGTGTTGCGCTTCAGATCGAACGGGCCGGCCTTCGCCGGCACCTCGAAGGTGATCCCAAACGGCGCGCAACCTGGAGTCCCGACGGTGCAGCTACCGCTCCCGTTATACGGACCCGTGAGATAGAACTTGCCGCCGCCGACCGTGAACGGATCGCCACCGACCCCGACAGAGACTGTGGTTTCGCCGATCATGCTGTTCGGGCCGCACTCGCCCAGGTTTGCCTGCGGTTCGGGGCACAATTCGATATTCGAGAGGATCCCCGACAGTCCGGGCGGTAGGTGCGCTTCGACGGACTGCATGTTCTGTTCGCCGTCTTTGCGGCTGAACGTCAATGTGAGCGGCGAGAACGCGCCCGCGTTGATGTTCGTGGCGCCACCGCTCAACGACGGAGCGAACGGCAGACGCGCACCGGGACAGGCCTGGCCTGCTGGTTCATTGAAGCTCGCGGGACCGCTCGCGATGTTGAACGTCGAGCTGGAATCGACTTCGCCGGTTCCCGTCCACGGTTCGATCGCCGCGGTCGTCGTGTACGCGCCGCAACGGACAGGGCTCGCCAGTGGCGCCCTGTCCCCACCAAAGAAATGCAGTTCGAATGTTTCGAACGGAAGTTGCGGCGTGTTCTTGAACGTCGAGACCAACTGCCCTGTCACAGGATTCGGCACGACTTCACCCGCGAGCTTGACACGCGAGCCCGATATCGGATCTTCGACAAACACATAAAGAGCAAGCAGCGAACCGAATGGGTTGGAGTTCTGGGTTGCCAGATAAGCTGCACCTTCCAACGGATTGGGTAGCAGCGGTGTCTTGATCTTCACAAGTCCGACCTTCGACGCATTCGGACACGTCGGTGGTTCGGCGCCTTTCAACGCGATCTGTTCTTCAGAGCAAGCCTGCAGCCCATCGGCGCCGGACGGATTGACCGCGATGCCCGCGGGCAAAGCCACTGTAGTGTTCTTCACGTCGGCCTCTGACAGCCCAGTCGGGTTCAAGCTCACCGACTGCGGAACATGCACACTGACGGCCAATCCCGTCGGCGTGCTACCCGCCTGACTATCCGGAGCCACTTCTATGGTCGGATCGAACTGCAAACGATTACATCCATCCAATGTAGGCATGGGCGAGGTCAACTGCGAAGAGGCCACAACACTCGGTTCCTTCCACGAATCGCCTTCCACCGTCGAAGCCAACGGACCCGTACAAGACGTCGGCAGCGACAATAGAGGAGCGGGATGCGCATCTTCAAATGGGTGACACACGGGCTCGAAGACCCCAGGTTCGTGTTCTGCAATGGAGAGTTCGCTGCCCAAACATTCTTCTCCCCTGGAGATATTGTGGCGCGTATCTCCCGGCACACCCCAGAAGGTGACTTCACTACCCAAGAATTCGGCAGCCTGGGAAATATTCTTGACATCGACCGTGACACCGTAATCGTCGCCGGTGCGCACCGAAGTATCCAGGAGTACCGGGATTCCGTCGACGCGAAAGCCAAATCTCGCCGGCTCGCCGGCGGATGGCTCAATATTATATAGCGACTGAGCAATCGGGAATACAAAGCCTCTCGAACCGCCGCGACCAAAGGACGGCACCCTTACGCCGACGCTCAAATTCACGTATGCTCGCGCGACGCCAACGATGGTTTGCGGCGCGCATTCTCCGAAGGATCCGGATAGAAACTCGGCCAGTGTGCATTGTGCGAATGGGGTGGGATTCCCGATCAAGCCTGGTGGTAGCTTGAAATGCAGATCCTTGGTCATGGCCAGGGGATCGCCCTGTTCGTCTTCGTTGACCATCAGCGTGGTGGTCAGCTGAAACGGGTGCGAACCAGCCTGCGTGTCGAGACCACCACCCTCTTCTTCCGGCCGGATTTCATAAGTATCGACACCAAACGGGGAGCCATCGCCGACCACGATCGGCCGCTTCACACTTGCGTTCGGGGCGCCACCACCCGTGATATTCGCCGCATTTACTTCACCAGTGCTCGCCCCCACTGAGTCCACCCTGATACGCATCTGCAACTGGTAATAGGGCGGAACAAAAGTGGGATATCGAGAGCCATCGTTGACACCACCGTGGGGAGGCGACCCCGGGGCCTCTGTTCCCGTAAATGTGCAGCTCACCGACCCAAGCGAGCAAAAGAGAGTAGCGCTCTGCGTGGAGAAAGCCTGCAATCCTTCGTCTGCGGCGCCTTCGATCGAGACGGGCTTCAACCCGGGGGGGAGCACGTCCCTGAGTGTCACAGGTGCTTCGGCGTCCGCGTCGCCGAGGTTTGTGGCCGTGACCATGATCACGCCGTCGGATGCGCCTCTGGCAAGCTCTTTTACCACAACCCGCCCTACTTCTTCGTTTTTGCGAAACACTCTAGATGCGGGCACGGTCAACTTCACAGGAAGATCCGCCAATCCGCCTATGAACTTGATTTCATATGGGGCTCCCCCTTCTTCGCCAGGCCCACCTGTCACTTCGACATTGCCAGAGCCGTACATTTCTTCAAGCCTTTCCTGCAATTCCTGATTAGTGGCGCCCACTGTGGCAATGGCCGTGGCTTCGCCTTCGCCTTCGCCTTCGAGCAGATAGAGGCCTTCGCTGCCTTCGACCGTCAGCTGGAATACCTCGTCTTTGGCGTGACCCGGCTGAATGCTGCTAGAACGCAGATTGGTAGTCAAATGCCACCAGGGCGAGGCGGCCGATGCGCTCGAAGCAGCCATCCCGGCGACGATCACACAAGCCACGAGACTCCCCGTGACACCACGCTTGACAGTGCCGATCATCATCGCCCGCCCTTCTTCTTGGAGTTGGCTTTGCCCGCCCTGGACCCATAACGCTTCCTCGCCGCCGCTTCACAGGAACGTCGTCGCCGACGCGACCTCTTGACGCGACAGGACTTCAACGCCCGCGAGAGCTTCTGCGCCCTCGTCAACGACTTCGGTTTGACCGCCGGCACAGGAACCGTCGCACTTACGTTGCCCACACCGGAGAAAGTGGCGCTCGGCGCCGAACCAAACAGACCTGGCTGGGGCGTCGGAGCGGGCTTGCATGCATCCCCCGTCGCACAAATCGGAGGCGACACGGGCGCCGCGGGAAAACACGGCAGCGCAACCGAGCATTCACGCGCGTCATAAATATCCATCGCGCTGTCAAAATCCTGCGAAAGTAGTTTCGCAGCCGTCCTGAAGAACACGTCACCGCCTGATTCGCTTGCATCCACGAACGACGATCCTTCAGAGGAGGCTCCCGATGAGATCAAACCCAGACACCCGTCCATCGCTTCCACATATGTGGATACAGCGGCGGTGCAGCGGCCTCCCCGCGGCTCGAACTCGTACACGTCCTCCGTGCCATCTACGTCCTGCGGCACCAAAGCGTCATAGCTATTGAAGAACAAGCGCCCACTATCAGACAAGTAGCGCAACTGATAAGGCAGAACGAATTCTTGGTAATCCCTGGGCCAGGCAGGTACGCTGGCGGCTGCGACTTCGTTGGATTCGGGCTGCGGCGCTCCTACGGGTCGTGCTCCGGTCGGATCGCAAGATGCGCAAATCAAGCGTTTGCCGAGCGCATCGTAGAGATACACCTCTTGATCGGGTCGTCCAGTGATCACATCGCGCGTGTCGTACCCCGTAAGGTCATTGCTCGACGTGAATGACAGCCAAAGCCCATTGGACGACACACGAGTGAATTCCACATGTCCATTCCATCCATCGGCGACAAGGCTCGTGACACCGTCGTGACGCACATAGATGTTTTCGCCCGGCGAGGCACCGGGTGCCAGCACACCCGCGGCCACAAAATAGACGTAGGAGTCGTCTTTGCTCTCGCCAAAGACCGCCTGCACATTGGCCGCTTCGCCCGAGTTCGCGTCTACCGAGAGATCGGTCAGTCTTTCACCGGCCGGCCTGTCCATGTCGTATTCATAGAGGTCGGCGCCACTCGCAGAGCTCGTAGCCGTCAGACGACCGCCATCGATGAAGAATATCTTCGATGCGTCACTGCTGGCGCCCGCGAACTGAGGCAATACGGACGGGCCTGCACCCCCCTCCAGTTCATCCAGCCTTGTATTCACCCCGGTCGACATTTCGTGCAGGTAGATCCCGCCTGTACCGGCGCCGCCGAGAATCACCCTTTCGCCGTCGCTCGAAATGGCCTGCATTCCAAACCGCTGTTCAGACGCGTTGAAAAGGGCTTGTTTGCCGCCAGCCACAGGCTGTTCACCGCTCACCAGGCGCAGGACCCCATTCGACCACTCATAGGCGCCTCCGTGTGGCGCTTGTTCAGAGGTCAGCTGCACGTTAGACGCGATCAACACATGGCTCAGGTCGGGCGTAGCCGCAACGAATGCGGGACCACAGATCACGGCTATGCAGACTTTGGATTCACCGAATTCCACCCCTGCCGCGGTATTGTTTTTTGTAACCAACGGCTGATAGCAGCCGGTCGCACAGCGAGCATTGACGTCGCCACCTACATAGTCTGTACGCAGATACGGAGTCGCTTCTGAGGCTTCCGGTGAAAGCGCGGTAAACAGGCCGAAGGGGAGCAGCAGCGCGTGTGAAAGGTCTTCGGAGAAAGTGCTGTATTCCGAGCCGTCGGTCTGTAGCGTCCCCTGCGCGTGGGCCGGAGCGATCACCTGAGAAGTCCAACCTTCAGAGCCCCTCGTCATAAGCACGTCCACCGAGCCGGAGTTGCCTTCCGCGCTGTCTTCGGTAGGCTGACTGGCCAGATCGACAAACGCGTCACCGTTCGCCGCGGCCTTTACCGGAAATCCGCCGCCACTGAATCCGGCGGCACCAAGGAAGAGCGCTCCGTTCTTATGAGGCGGACTCACCATCTCCCACTGGCGTCCGTCGAGTAGTGCGGAGACTTGCCCTTGGGGCTGAGTGATAAAGGTCTTGTCCTGCCCGTCGAACTCCTCTTGCTCGCCTGCGAGTTCACTGACGGCAACCACACGATAGTGGTAGGTGGTACCGGCCGGCAATTTTTGGAGGTGCTGGCTTACTTCGACAGCATCTGCACCTGAGCCAATGGCTTCTCCCGGTTGGAGGGGAATGCTGGCGCTGTAGTTTTCTGTCGTACCGTACTGGAAATAATAAGTGGTAGGGACGCCGTGAGGAGTAATGGTCGCATCGAGCGTCGCCGATTCCGCAGTGACGTTTGAGACTGACTCGCTGAGCAAAGCGGGACCAGGCGTGGTGAAGCACTGGTTCTGCAGCGCCTCCCCTGGATTTGTGCCTTTCGCGTTTGTTGCTTGGAGTCGGTAGCAATAGGTGGTGTCCGCCGCCAGGCCAGTGAGCTGGGCTTGGACCTGGACCGGGCTTTCTCCGTTGGAGATTGGGGCAGAGCAAGGTGCGGTCTGTCCGAACGCGACGGTTTCACCCCATACGAACTGACAGCTTGCGACGCCCAGATTGTCCGGATTTACAGTACCGGTCAGGGTGGCGCTTCTTGGCGTCGCTTCCGTGACGGGGCCGGTGATTACGTCGGGAACGGTGACATCCGGACCGAAAATGTCAACCACCGGCTGTTCCCCAAATTCCCGTTGATCGAGAACGTAGATGTCTTGAGATGTTGGATCGACCGTTACCGAGTAGATCGCCCGAAGATCTTTACCCGGAGTGTCAAATCCCAGGATTCGCCCCAGGTAGACTCCGGTGGAGCTGTACTCGGATACAGCTTTGTCGAACTGCCCTCGATGGGCTTCAGCACCGTAAATCTCGCCGTTGCTTTGATTTACCGCAAAGAGCGTTGCGAGGAATTCGTTTCCTGGTTCGAAAGTGGCCAGCTTCCCGACGAAGTTGTACTCGCCTTGCAATGTCGGTTCGAAAAGCGAAATGCTTTGTTGTGCCCCTGTGCGACTGCCCACGATGACATAACCATTGGCGCTGTCGACAGCGACATTGATAACGAATTCAAAAGGTTCACTTGGCGAGTTGCCCTTCAGCTGGGCAACGAGCTTGCGTTTCCCACCTGCTTCCGGTTCGAAGACATCGACCACGTTTTCCGATGGGATTACTTCGTAGGTGTCGCCGCGAGCCCAATCGGTGAGACTGGTGGATTCGTCCACCGCTACCTGCCCAACTTCGTTGGTGGGTTTGTAGGCTTCTGGAGACTCCTGCGAGAGGTAGTTATGGATCACTGCTGCCTGCGCGACTCCACCTGCGAATGAGAAGCCACAGAGAAGGGAAGACCCCACCAGCATCATGATGAGCCTGCGAACGTTCATCTAACCAACCCCTCTTTCACACACTCGGACAGGACTCCGCCCAAGCTCCGGGCAGGACGAGCCACCGCGTACCGCCGGCGGTGACTGGACAAGATGGAAGCGCCTTGAGAGCGCGAAATACCGAGCCGGGTGACCCACCCGGCTCGGTGCCAAGGCCGGCGGGGTGCTAGCTGTGAGCCGGCCCGGCCAGAGAGAGAGAGAGAGAGAGAGACGCGTCAGCGACGCTGACGCGTCCTATTACGCTCGTGTGTAGAGCACACGGACTCTCAAGCACGTTATTCCCCAAAGAAACCACGCGAAAAACAACTCCCTCTCAAAAACGAGCAGGTCCCTCTCCCAAGGTCCCCGTCAATACTGTTGGTGTCGACCACGAAGACCGACCCTACGACCCGACCTTATGTAAGGCCCCTGCACCCCCTATGGGCACATGGAACACTCGTAAACATATATGACCCCTGGCAGATTGTCAAGCCCATGTTCATAAAGGTCGTGCGCCGGCCGTGGGCGCTCGCGCTGGCGGTGGCCATCCCGCTCGCGGTCGCCTACCTGATCCTGGCGCCGCCCGCGGGCGACCTGGCCGCGGCCACCTACCGAAGCGAGCTGTTCGCGCGCGTGGGCCTCACGACCTGGGACACCGGCTGGTACGCGGCCCACGGCTACTGGCTGCCCAGCTACTCATTGCTCTCACCGGCGCTGGGGGCACTGCTGGGGGTGCGCCTGCTGCTGGCGCTATCGGCGGTCGCGGCCTCCACCCTGTTCGCGCTGATCGCGGAACGTGTGTTCGGGACGACCGCGGCACGCGTCGCCGCGGCGTGGTTCGCGCTCGGCTTCTGCGTGGGACTGCTGTCGGGACGTGTGCCGTACGACCTCGGCTTCGCGCTCGGGCTCGCCTCGGTGCTCGCGCTGCTGCTGGCCGATCGGGGATCCCGTCGATCCCCGATCGGCGCGCTGCCGGCGGCGCTAGTGCTAGCCGTGCTCACAAGCATCGCCAGCCCCGTGGCTGGAGCGTTCCTGGGCCTCACGGGATTGGCCATAGCGCTAGCTGAGCTCCGAGCCGGCGCACGGGCACCGGCAGAGCAAGCCGCAAGCGGAGAGACCCAACGCAATGCGCGGACGAAATCGTCGGTGGCAGGAGACGCGCGGCGCTGTGCGGCGCTGTGCGCCGCCGCGCTGATCCCCGTCCTGGCCCTCGGAGTCGCCTACCCCGACGGCGGGTATGAGCCATTCGCCGCGTCCGCTTTCTGGCCGGCGCTCGCGGGCGTGTTGCTGATCGCGCTGCTTTTGCCCCAGGGGCCGCTCAAACGACGCGGGCGTCTCACCCTGCGAGTCGGCGCCGCGCTGTACGCGCTCGCGCTGATCGGCGCGTACGCGATCCACACGCCCGTGGGTGGCAACGCCGCGCGCCTCGGACCCTTGCTCGCGGCGCCGCTGCTCGCCGGCATCCTGTGGGAAAAGCACCGCGCCCTCCTGCTGGTGCTCGCCCCGGTGCTGCTCTACTGGCAGCTAGCGACCCCGATCCGCGACTACAGCTCGATCCAGGGCGACCCGTCGGTGCACGCCTCTTACTACGCCCCGCTGCTGGCCGAGCTGCGAAAGCTGCGCGGTGGGAGGCCCACGATCGTAGAGGTGCCGATGACGGCGGCACACTGGGAATCCGCATATCTAGCGGGCCACGACGGCGTGGAGCTCGCACGCGGGTGGGAGCGCCAGCTCGACACCCGCTACGCGGCGATCTTCTACCGCAAGACGCTCAGCCCCTCCGCGTACCGCGCGTGGCTCGCGGAGAACAGGGTGGTGTACGTGGCGCTGCCGGACGCTCCATTGGACAAAGCGGGGCGCCTGGAGGGCAAGCTGGTCGCCAGGGGACTGCCGTATTTGCGGGAGCTGTGGCACTCCGAGCACTGGCGCATCTACCGGGTGATGGGCTAGGCTTTCCCGATGGTCGAGCGGCTAAGGAGCGGGCGGATACCTTGGCGGACCGTGCAGGCGCGCGTGATGCCGAATGGGTGGCTCGACGTACTGCGTCAGATCGCGCTGGTCGGTATTGCATACGGCGCGTACAGCCTTGTGCGTGGGCTTGTCTCCGGAGACACCACGAGCGCTTTCCAGCACGCGCGCGACTTGATCGGGGTGGAGCGCTCGCTGCACGTGTTCGTCGAGCCGAGCATTCAGGCGTGGGCTTCGAGCAGTCATCTGCTGATGGACTTCTCCAGCTGGCTGTACGTGAACGCGCAGACTTCGATCACACTGGCGGCGTTGATCTACCTGTACGTGCGCTACAACGGCTCGTTCTACTTCGTGCGCAACATGTTCGCGATCGCGATGCTGATCGCGCTCGTGGGATATGCCGTCTTCCCGACGGCACCACCGCGCTTCTTGCCTGAGTGGGGCTTCATCGACTCGGTGTCAGATCTCACCGGCGTGCACGTGTCGCACGCGAGCGCGTCGATGAACACGCTGTTCAACCCGTATGCGGCGGTGCCCTCGATGCACGTGGCGTTCGCGCTGATGATCGGGTGGCCGCTGGCGTCGCTGTCGCGCACGCGCGTGGCGCGCGGACTGTGGCGCATGTATCCGCTGTTGATCGCATTTGTGATCATCGCAACTGCCAACCACTTCATCGTGGACGCGGTCCTCGGGGCGGTGACCGCGGGCATCTCGGCGCTCGGCGCTCGGCGCCTGGCACGGATCAGGCCGGGCGCGTGGCGCTTTGGACCGGAGCCCGCTGGAGCCGGATAGGCTCCCTGTGTCCTTGAGCGCCATTCCGCATCACCACGGACGCCTGGGGATAACGACCACACTCGATGCCTCCCTCCCCACCATCACATAGGCAGCCAACACTGCGCCGCCGCGGACGCGGCGGTGCGGGCCGTGCTCGTCGCAGCGGGCGCGGGGCGCTCACGGGAGCGCAGCGACGCGAGCTCGTGCGCGACCGCTTGATCGAGTCGCGGTTGACTCCCAACGCGATCTCGATGACGGGCCTCGCGCTGAACGTGGTGGCGGCGGTGCTGGTGTGGGAACGCTTCTACTTCCTTGGCGGGATCGCCTTCATCGTGGGCTCGGTGATGGACACGCTCGACGGGCGGTATTCGCGCATGTCGGGCAAGGGCAGCCCGTTCGGCGCCTTCCTCGACTCGACGCTGGACCGCATCGAGGAGGGAATCGTGCTGACCGCGGTGGCGGCGGACTTCGCGCGCGAAGGACGCTCGGGCGCGGCGGCGGCCGTCGTCATAGCGGTACTGGCTTCGCTGATGGTGTCCTATACGCGAGCGCGGGCGGAGGCGCTGGGCGTGGAGTGCAAGGTGGGAATAGCCACACGCCCGGTGAGGGTCGTGATTCTCTCGATCGGGTTGATCTTCGCCAAGGGCGCCTCGCTCGGGCACTTCAGCCTGCTCGCGCCGGCGGTATACGTATTGGCAGCGTTGAGCGTGGTGACGGTGGCCCAGCGCATCTGGCACGTCAAGCAAGAGTTGGGTTGATGTGACCCGAGGCACCCTGCGGGGTACTCTCCCCCGACCTCCACAAAGGAACTTCACTAGATGAGCATTCAACAGAGCAACGGCGCAGCCCGCAACGGAGCGCAGACCGCCTCCAGCAACGGCAAGGCGCGCTACCAAAAGGACAAGGTCCGCGTCGCGATCATCGGCGTGGGCAATTGCGCCTCGGCGTTCGTGCAGGGCGTGCACTACTACAAAGACGCCAACCCAAATGAGCTGGTGCCGGGCCTGATGCACGTGGACCTCGGCGGGTACCACATCAGCGACATCGAATTCACGGCCGCGTTTGACATCGACGCGACCAAGGTCGGCAAGGACCTCGGCCAGGCGATCTGGGCGGGGCAGAACAACACGATGAAGTTCGCCAAGGTGCCGAAGAAGCTCGGGGTGCCCGTGTATCGCGGCATGACTCACGACGGCCTTGGCAAGTACCTCAAGCAGAAGATCAAGAAGGCACCGGGGGAGACCGCCGACATCGTGCGCATCCTCAAGGAGACGCACACCGATGTGGTCGTGTCCTATCTGCCGGTGGGCAGCGAGGACGCGACCAAGTGGTATGTCGAGCAGATCCTCGAGGCGGGCTGTGGCTTTGTGAACTGCATCCCGGTGTTCATCGCGCGTGAGGACTATTGGAACAATCGCTTCAAGAAGGCGAAACTGCCGATCGTCGGCGACGACATCAAGTCGCAGGTGGGGGCGACGATCGTGCACCGCACGCTCGCGCGCCTGTTCGCCGACCGCGGCGTGAAGATGCTCAGGACCTCCCAGCTGAACGTGGGCGGGAACATGGACTTCTTCAACATGCTCGAGCGCGAGCGGTTGGAGTCGAAGAAGATCTCGAAGACCAATGCGGTGACCTCGATCATGGACGAGCAGCTGCCCCCCGAGGACGTGTACATCGGCCCGTCGGACTACGTGCCGTGGCTGACCGACCGCAAGTGGGCGCACATTCGCGTAGAGGGCCAGGCGTTTGGGGACGTTCCCCTGACCGTGGAGATGAAGCTCGAGGTGTGGGACTCGCCCAACTCGGCGGGGATCGTGATCGACGCGGTGCGGTGCTGCAAGCTGGCGCTGAACAACGGCGTGGGCGGCCAGCTCGACGGCCCCTCCAGCTACCTGATGAAGAGCCCGCACAACCAGCGCCCGGACAACCTCGCGCGCGAGGAGACCGAGAAGTTCATCGCCAAGCACACGCTACGCCCAGCGACGCAGCCAAAGGGGCGCACCGCCCCCAAGCCGGCCGCCGCGCGCCGATCCACAGCGAAGCCTGCCGCCGCTAAGGCTAAGACGGCCGCTCGCGCCGTGACCAAGCCCGCAGCTGCTAAGCGGAGCTGAGTCGAAAAGCCAGCTCCGCGCCGCGGGTGGGGAGCGGAGCTGGGGACGACGACGCGGAGCGCCGGTCGATGGATGGCTCGACTGTTGCCGGGCACGCCTATCCTGCATACGTGGCCCAGCAGCGCTTCGCGATCGCCCAAGTGACTCCCTACCCCTGGGAGTCCCAGGCAAACCAGGTCAACGCGTATGTGCGAGAGCTCGCCAACGAGCTCTCGCGGCAGGGACACCGCGTGCTGATCCTCGCGCCTTCGCGCTCACCGGAGCGAGTGCGCGAGTCGCGGCGCGAGCTGAGGGCGGCGAAGACGAGGGTGGGCGGGACGGGATCGCTGCTGGAGGGCACAGACGGCGGCGAGCCGCGCGTGATCGCGATCGGCGAGGTGCTGGACGTGCCAGGCGCCGCCGGGCGCCGCCCACGGGCATTGCCGGTGGACGTGGCGCGCATGCTCGAGGAGCTGCTGGGCAGCACACCGCTCGATTTCGTGCACGTGCACGAGCCGTTCGCGCCAAGCGCATCGAGCACGGCGCTGCGCTACTCGCGGGGTTTGAACGTGGGCTCGTTCCACGCCCCGACGGAGCGGCTGCTCTCGACGACCGTGGCGCGCCGTTTCGTGGAGAGCTTCTTCGGGCGCCTCGACGCGCGCATCGCAAGCTCGCGCGAGACCGCGCAGCTGATGGGACGCCACTTCCCCGGGGAGTACCGGGTGATCGAAGCGCCCGAGACGGGACCGAGCGCGGACGGCAGGACCGATCCTTCCGATGTTGGGGATGGGGGGGCGTTCACAGGGGATGACTGGGATCGCACCGTCAGCGAGGTGGAGTCGATCTACGGCGGGCTGGCCGCGCGCCGCCATGAGCCGCCGGCCGACGGTGAGCTGGGCCGGCGCCTGCTGCGGCGCCGGCTGATCGACGTGGATCTGCACATGCACACAGACCACTCGGGCGACTGCGAAACCCCGGTGGAGGTGCTGCTGGCGGCGGCGAAAGAGGCGGGACTGGGAGCGATCGCGGTGACCGATCACAACGAGATCTCAGGAGCCCTGGAGGCACGCGAGAAGGCGGCCGCGGCGGGCGTGAAGGTGATCGTGGGCGAGGAGGTCAAGACCGCCGAGCAGGGCGAGGTCATCGGGCTGTTCATCGAGGAGAAGATCCCGCGCGGCTTGACGATGCAGGAAACGGTGGCCGAGATCAAGCGCCAGGGCGGGCTGGTGTATGTGCCACACCCGTTCGACCGCATGCACGCCGTGCCCGACTACGAGCACCTGCCGGCGATCCTCGATGAGATCGACGCGATCGAGGTGTTCAATCCGCGCGTGGCGATCGGCGCCTTCAACGAGGAGGCGGTGAGGTTCGCCGCCAAGTACCGGATCGTGGCGGGGGCGGGCTCAGACTCGCACGTCGCCCAAGGCCTCGGCTCGGTGCGCATCCGCATGCGCGACTTCGACGGCCCGCAAGAGTTCCTGCAGTCGCTCAGCGACGCGGAGATAATGACCAAGCCGTCTAGCCTGATCTACGTGCAGGCACTGAAGTTCCTCCAGACGAAGGCGACCCCAGCAGCAGCCCGCCGCGCGAGCCGCGAGCGACGCGTCAGACGCGCAACTCGGGGCGACGGAGGCAGGACATGAGTCGGCGGCATCGGCGCAAGTAGCGATGCAGTGGCAAGGACAACCGGAGCCGCCGTCAAATCCCTCCGCGTCGATGCCCGCTACAGATGACGAGATCCGCGAGAAGTACTTGGAGCGGGCGATCAGGGAGCTGAACACGCTCACGCGCGAGCTGCAGAGCTGCCCGCACTGCCCGCGTGGGCAGCTGATGCCGGTGCTCGGCTCCGGTCACCCGCAGGCGGACATCATGCTGCTCAAGCACGCTCCGGTGCCCTCCGAGGTGGAGGAGGGGGTCGCGTTCTACGGCCGCTCGGGGGGCGCGCTGATGAAGTCGTTCAAGCGCTTGACGATCGACCCGCTGACCGTGTACGGGACGCTGTGCGTGAAGTGCCCGTTGGGCGACGCCTCGATGGCGGACCCGGAGTGCGTCGCGAGGGTGGTCGAGGAGATCGCGATCGTGCAGCCGCGGATCGTGGTGGTGATGGGCCCGGAGGCACTGGCGGCACTGAACGATCTGGACATCCCGCTTGCCCGACCGCTCGAGCCGCGACTCGGCGAGATCCAGCAGCTCACGCCGATGATGGATGCGCTGTACGTCCCGAACATCGACGAGTCCCTTGATGAGCAGGACTCCAAGCGAGCATTCTGGGCGGCGTTTCGCAAGCTCGGCGAGTGGCACGCCGCGCAACCGCCTTACTGAGCACCGGCCCCACGCGGTCCCGCCAACACATGGAACCCGTATGGCACGGCCACCCACCGGACGCCGAACCGCACTGAACGACCCTCTTCTCAGAGTGTGATGACGATCTTGCCGAGCTTGCCGCCGGCTGCGAAGCGGTCGTAGGCGGCGGCGGCTTCCTCCAGGGGGAAGGTCTCGGCAACCGGGACCGTGAGCGCGCCCGTGTCAAACAGTGGCAGCACCTCGCGCTCCAGCAAGCGTGCGGCAAGCGCCTTCTCCTCAAGCGGGCGAGCGCGCAGCGTGGAGCCGTGGATGCGGGCGCGCTTGCCCATCAGCGCGAGCAGGTTCAGCTCGCCCTTGACGCCGGCTGAGACACCGATCACGCAGATGCGCCCGCTGGTGGCAAGCGCGCTCATGTTGTCGGCCAGGTTGGGCGCTCCCACGAGCTCGAGGATCACGTCGAATGGGCCCCGGTCGGCAAAGCCCTCGGGAGCGATCGCCTCAGCGCCAAGCACCGCCACCTGCGCGCGCAGCTGCTCGTTGCGCACGGTCGCGGTGACGCGCGCACCGGCAGCCCGCGCGAGTTGGATCGCGGCGGTGCCCACCCCGCCGGCGCCACCGTGCACGAGCAGGCGCTCGCCGAGGCGCAACTCGCCTTGCGTGAAGACCGCGTCGTGGGCTGTGGTGAATACCTCGGGCAACCCACCCGCCGCAGGCCAGTCAAGCGCTGCGGGCACCGGCATCAGCTGACGCTCGTGCACGAGCGCAAGCTCGGCCTGGGCGCCGCCGCCGACGATTGCCATCACACGCTCGCCGAGCGCGAAGCGCTCGGCGCCATGTCCGAGCGCGTGCACCTCGCCCGCAAGCTCCATGCCGGGAATGTCCTGCGGCGAGCCGGGAGGCGCCGGGTAGAGACCGCGGCGCTGCATCATGTCCGCCCCGTTGAGCCCCGCGGCATGAACGCGCACAAGCACCTCGCCGTCCCCCGGAGCGGGGTCGGGATGCTCCTCCAGGAGGATCTGACCCTCGCGAATCGTGGCTGCTCTCATCGTTTGCGAATCCTACCCTGAGCCCTTGAGCGGGCCGAGGGCCAAGCAGATCAAGGACGCAGCCCGCGTGGCGTGCTCGGCACGCGAGCGGGCGAGGACGCAGATATGCGCCGGCCATCGGCCCGCTCAAGCAGGGCTACGCACTCGATGTGGGGGGTCTGCGGGAACATGTCCACGGGACGCACCTTCACCAGGCGCCAGCCGGCCTCAACGAGCTGGGCGGCGTTGGGGGCGAGCGTGGTGGGATTGCAGGAGACGTACACGATGCGCTTGGGCGAGGCTTCGATGATGCGACGGACCACCTTTTGCGAGAGGCCCGCCCGCGGCGGATCGACCACTACTACGTCCGGTCTACCGGCACGCTCGATCAGCTCGGGCAGGGCGAGGCGCGCGTCGCCGGCGAAGAAGTGGGCGCTGGTCACCTCGTTGCGCTTGGCGGCGGCGATCGCGTCAGCGACGGCCTGCTCGATGATCTCGATCCCCCACAGCTCGCCCGCGCGCGGGGCAAGCGTGAGCGCGATCGTGCCGATGCCGCTGTAGAGGTCATATACGCGCTCCCATCCCTCCAGGGCGGCGTAGTCAACCACGATCCCGTACAGCAGCTCGGCCATCTCGGTGTTGGTCTGCAGGAACGCTTCAGAGGAGATGCGCAGGTCGAGCTCGCCGATGCGCTCGGGCAGTTCGGCATCCCCCCAAACGAGCTCGGTCTCGCCACCCATGGTGGTCTCCGCAAGCGAAGAGGAGCGCGTCCAGAGCACGCCGCTCAGCGTCTCCTCGCCAAGCTCCGCCACGAGCGCCGCGGCCAGCAGACCGACCTCCAGCTCGCCGTCAGTCGTGACGAGCCGAACCTGGAGCTTGCCGCTGTGGCGCCCTTCGCGCACCACGAGGTTGCGCAAGAACGGCCGGCCGTCGGGCGCTGGACCGGTTCGCTCCTCACGCGATTGCCGAGGAGCATCGCCGGCTGAATCGGCCGCGAGGCCGGAACCCTGCTCGTGCTCGCCGCGACGAGCCCTGCCACCACCCGGCCGGCCGCCGCGGCTCCACGCACGCAGTCCCTGCTCGCGACACCAGCGCAACGCTGCCTCCCGTGCGCGGTTGCCACGCTCGGAGGCGAGTAGGCAATCCTCGATCGACTCGACTCTGTTCCAACCGGCGGAGGCGTGAAAGCCGCACACGAGCTGTGTGCCGGCGGCCTTCTGACCCCCCCGAGCATCCTCATCCGGAGACGGGGCCGTCTCCTCGGATTGCCCGAACGAGTACTCGAGCTTGTTGCGATAGCGCCACTGCGCAAGCGCCGGCACGATCTCCTCCAGCTCGAAGCCGTCGAGCTTGCCGATACGCCGCAGCGCGTCCTCCACTTGCTCGCGCTTGATCTCGAGCTGGCGCTCGTACGGCAACACCTGCCACGGCACGCCCGGATGCGACGCCGTGGGCGGTATCCGCTCAGGGCTCGGCGTGAGGATCTCAAGCGCGCGGGCATGGGCGTAGGAGCGCTTGCGCTTGACGACCACGGCGCGCACGCGGTCACCGGGAATCGCGCCCGAGACGAACACCACGTAGCCGCCATCGCCATAGCGCGCGACGCCCTCGCCCCCGTGGGCGAGCGAGTCGATCTCAAGCTCGATCTCCTGCCCGCGCTCGGGGCGAGCAGGGCGGGCCTGAGGATCGGCCTGGGCGGAGGGCGCGTCGTCTAGCGCGTTGATCGCGAGCTTGCGCTCGCTGTCAAGGCGTGCGGTCATCCCAACGCGCTGTTCAAGGCGCTCCTGGCGAGCATGGCGGCGGCTTGCCCGTTAGCGCTCATGGTTGGCGCTCGCGCTCGGGGATGGCCTCATAGCGGGGGCTGCTCGATCAGGAGCTCGAGTAGTGCCTTCTGCGCGTGGCGGCGGTTCTCGGCCTGATCCCATATGCGCTGGCGGGGGCCGTACAGCACCTCGGCAGTGATCTCCTCGCCTACGTGGGCAGGCAGACAGTGCAGAGCTATCGCATCCGGTGCCCCCACGTCGAGCAGCGCGTCGTCGATGCGATATGGGGCGAGCGCCGCGCGACGCTCCCCCGCGCTCGCCTCGTCGCCCATGCTCACCCACACATCGGTGTACAGCGCGTGCGCACCGGACGCCGCCTCGTGCGGGTCGTGGCAGAGGGTCAGAGATCCCTCCGCGCCGGGGGGCAGCGGCAGATCGTCCTCGAGCGTATAGCCCGGCGGTGAGGCGATCGCCACGTCCATGCCGGCGAGCGTACCCAGGACCGCGAGCGAGCGAGCCACGTTCGTGCCGTCGCCGACATACGCGAGGCGCAGCCCCGCGAGGCTCCCAAAGCTCTCACGCACGGTCATCAGGTCGGCAAGCGCCTGACACGGGTGGTGCAGGGCGGTGAGCATGTTGAACACTGGGATCTGAGCGTGCTCGGCGAGCTCAGCCAGCAGCGAGTCCGGCCCCGTGCGCATACCGACGGCCGCCACCTGACGCGAGAGCACCAGGGCAGTGTCACGCGGGGACTCGCCACGCGAGAGCTGCATCTCCTCCGAGCGCAACACGACGGCGTGACCGCCGAGCTCGTGCACGCCCATCTCGAAGGAGACGCGTGTGCGCGTGGAGGGCTTCTCGAAGATCAGTGCCACCCCACGCCCGGCGAGCGCACGCGAGGAGAGCGGGGCGCCCTTCAGCTCGATCGCGCGGTCGAGCAGCGCGTCGAGCTCGGCGGCGCTCAGCTCGGCACCTGTGAGGAAATGGCGAGGGCTCATTGGACGGATTAGTCTAGGCCGCGCGGGCCACTCTCCCATTGCGGTCCCACCCTGGGTTAGGCTGAGCCGCGACACCGACCTAGAAAGGACCGTCGATGAAGAGAGCCGCACTTGTCCTCGCCGCCTGCGCCATGTTGACTTTCACAGCTGGGTGCGGGTCCAGCAAATCCAGCGGCACCGCGAGCACGACCACGACCACAGGCACGGGCACGAAGAGCACGGCGGCGACCCCGAAGGGCGGTCTGACGACGGACGGCAAGATCAACTACGCGAGCCCGCCCGCCAATGCTCCGGTGCAGAGCGGGCTGATCGAGATCTCCTACCACGAATTCGCGATCGAACCGGACACGCTCAAGGCCAAGGTGGGGAGCACGGTCAAGTGGACCAACAACGACTCCGAAAAGTGCAACGTCACAAGCGAGGGCGGGCCGTACAAGTTCGCCTCCGGCGATTTCGGCGAAGGCGGGACGTTCGAACTGAAGCTGGACAAGGCTGGCGCGATCCACTACGAGTGCACGTCCTATCCGACGACCATGAACGGCACGATCGAAGTCGTCGAATAGGGGAGCGCCGGGCGGCTGCGCACGGTCACGCTCCTTGCCTTACAGCACGGCCGCGACGCGCTACACGGTCACGCTCCTTGCCTTACGGCACGGCCTCTCACCTCACAGCACGGCCTCTCACCTCACAGCACGGCCTCTCACGTCACAGCACGGGCCATGAGGCGTCGCTCGAACGAGGGGCGCCTCATGCCGGGGACGAGAAGTCCGCGACTCCCGCATGTGGGCTCGAGGCGGTGGCGTACGTGCGCCGCGGGATGCGACCGGCGCCACTGGCCAGTCGCCCGGCCTGCACGGCGCAGCGCATCGCGCCCGCCATCGCCACCGGGTCTCCAGCGCGCGAGACGGCGCTTGCCACCATCACCGCGTCGCAGCCGAGCTCCATGGCGAGCGTCGCATCGGAGGCGGTGCCCACGCCGGCGTCCAGCACCACCGGCACCTGCACCGCTTCGCGAATCAAGCTGATGTTGTAGGGGTTGCGGATTCCCATGCCGCTGCCGATCGGCGCGCCAAGCGGCATCACGGCGGCGCAGCCCACATCCACGAGCCGGCGCGCGAGCACGGGGTCGTCGGTCGTGTAGGGGAGCACCACGAAGCCGTCGTCCACCAGAAGCTCCGCGGCCTTCAACAGCTCGGGGGCGTCCGGTAGCAGCGTGTCCTCGTCGCCGATCACCTCGAGCTTCACCCAGTCCGTCTGAAACGCCTCCCGCGCGAGCTTGGCGGTGAGGACCGCGTCGCGCGCTGTGAAGCAGCCGGCGGTGTTCGGCAGCAGCTCCACGCCGGCGTCGGCGAGCACGCCCACGAGCGAGCCGCGATGATTGAAATGGGCG
>DATCDV010000027.1:0-70246 GCA_036510495.1 Solirubrobacteraceae bacterium | reverse complement strand
CGTTATGCCCCAAGGCGAGCACGCGATCCCGATCGAGACCGTGCTGCACCCCATGGCGCCGAACAAGCAGAGCGCATTCGGCGAGCTGTCTGACCTGCCGCCCCACTGAGGCGTCCCCCAGGGTCCTCTGCGCCGCAAACGCGCGACCGACGGTAAGACCTGGGCCCGAGATGACGCTAGTGGTGCAAAAGGTCGGTCTTGGGTTTGCGAGCGCGTGAGGTGAAGGAGGCGGTTTGGTGAGTGAGTATGAGCGGTTCTCAGAGCTGGGCCAGCAGTTGCGTGTCGACTCGATCCGTGCAGCCGCCGCAGCGGGTTCTGGTCATCCGACCTCGTCGATGTCAGCAGCCGACCTGATGGCGGTGCTGCTCGCGAAGTACTTGCGTTATGACTTCGATCGGCCGGCCGAGCCGCTGAACGACCATCTGATCTTCTCCAAGGGCCATGCGTCGCCGCTGCTCTACTCGCTGTACAAGGCCGCGGGTGCCATCTCAGACGAGGAGCTGCTGAGCTTCAGGAAGCTCGGGAGCCGCCTGCAGGGTCATCCGACGCCGCAGATCCCGTGGGTCGATGTGGCAACCGGATCGCTCGGTCAGGGGCTGCCGTGTGCCGTCGGGGTCGCGCTAGCGGGCAAGCGCCTGGATCGCGTGCCCTACCGGGTCTGGGTGCTCTGTGGCGATAGCGAGATGGCGGAGGGTTCGATCTGGGAGGCCTTCGATCACGCCAGCCATGAGGGGCTCGACAACCTCATCGCGATCATCGACGTGAACCGTCTCGGCCAGCGTGGCGAGACGATGCTGGGCTGGGACACGGCCGCCTACGCGCGGCGTGCCGAGGCGTTTGGCTGGCGGGCGCTCGAGATCGACGGCCACGACGTCCAGGAGATCGACCAGGCTTACGAGCAGGCGCTGGCGGGCGATGGCCAGCCGGTCGCGATCATCGCACGGACCGTCAAGGGCAAGGGCGTGAGCGCGGTCGAGAACCGCAACGGCTTTCACGGCAAGCCACTCGAGGACCCCGATGCGGCAATCGCAGAGCTCGGCGGACTACGCGAGCTGACTGTGCACACGAGCGTTCCCGCCGACGGCGCGCAGCCGCATCGGTTCGCAACCGGGCCAGCACCCGCGGCGAGCTGGAAGGTGGGGGAAGAGGTGGCGACCCGCCTGGGTTTCGGCGAGGCGCTTGCCGCGCTTGGCGCCTCGGACGGGCGGATTGTCGCGCTCGACGGCGAGGTCGGCAACTCGACCTACACCGAGCTTTTCGCCGACGCGCATCCGGAGCGGTACTTTGAGATGTATATCGCCGAGCAGCAGCTGATCGCGACCGCCGTCGGCTTTCAGGTGCGCGGCTGGGTGCCGTTCGCGGCCACTTTCGCGGCGTTCCTCTCCCGCGCTTATGACTTCATCCGGATGGCGGCGGTCAGTCGTGCCGACATCCGGCTGGTCGGCTCGCACTGCGGCGTCTCGATCGGCCAGGACGGCCCGTCGCAGATGGGTCTCGAGGACATCGCGGCGCTGCGCTCGGTGCACGGCAGCACCGTCCTCTACCCATCCTGCGCGAACCAGACCGCGAAGCTCGTTCAGGCGATGGTCGAACAGCCCGGGGTCTCCTACCTGCGAACGACGCGCGCGTCGACGCCCGTGCTCTACCCGCCGGACGAGGAATTCAGGATCGGCGGCTCTCACGTCATACGCTCCTCAGAGGACGATGAGGTCACGATTATCGCGGCGGGGATCACGCTTCACGAGGCGCTTGCCGCGGCTGAGGAGCTGGCCGGCGAGGGAGTGGCGGCGCGCGTGGTCGACATCTACTCCGTCAAGCCGATCGACGAGCAGACCTTGATCGAAGCGGCCGAGGCGACGGGCATACTCGTCACCGTCGAGGACCACCACGCCGAGGGCGGTATCGGGGACGCCGTGCTCGAGGTGTTCGCCAACACCGACTCGCGGCCGCGGATCCTCACGCTGGCCGTGCGAGTGATGCCGACCTCGGGGACACCGGCCGAGCTGCTCGCCCAAGCCGGCATCGACCGCCTCCAGATCGCCGAGACGGTCCGAACGCTCCTGCCCACACACTCGAAACCGGCGTGAGGCGCAACCGGTGGGGCTAGCGCGTGCTGGCCCCCGACGGGCAAGCGTGAGCGAACCTGGTGGACGACATCGAGTAGTCGTTCTAGGGGGCGGCTTCGGCGGACTTCAGGCCGTCCGTAGTCTCCGCCGCGCGCCGGTGCAGGTCACGCTCGTCGATCGCCGCAACTTCCATCTGTTCCAGCCGCTGCTCTACCAAGTCGCAACTGGCGCGCTCTCGCCGGCGGAGATCTCGACACCGCTGCGCGTCATCCTCAAGCGCTAGAAGAACGCACGCGTGGTGATGGGTGAGGTTCGCGCCTTTGACCTCGATCGCCGGTGCCTGGTGCTCGACGCGCCCGAGAACGGCGATACGGGCCTCATCCTCCCCTACGACACGTTGATCGTTGCGGGCGGTTCACGCTATTCCTACTTCGGGCACGACGAGTGGCGGCCGTTCGCGCTCGAGATCAAGTCATTGGAGAGCGCCCTTGCCGTCAGGCGACGAATCTTCACCGCGTTCGAGGCCGCGGAGATCGAGCAGGATCCCGAGCGACGCGAGGCGTGGCTGACCTTCGTGGTCGTGGGTGGCGGACCGACGGGGGTCGAGATGGCGGGACAGATCGCCGAGCTCGCGCGTGACACGCTGTCTCGCGACTTCCATTCGGTCGATCCGCGTCGCGCCCGGATCCTGCTCGTCGAGGCATCCGAGCGCCTCCTGCCAACGTTTCCGCCACGACTCTCGAGACGAGCGGCCCAAACGCTGCAGCAGCTCGGGGTAACAGTGCTCCTCGACACGTCGGTCGTCGATCTCGACGGAGAGTCGGTGGTGAGTAAGGGCCCTGACGGCAAAAGCACGCACGTCGCGACGCGAACGATCGTCTGGGCGGCCGGTGTGGTCGCCGGTGAACTGTCGGGTGCGCTCGCCGCCGCGAGTGGCGCAGCACTCGACCGCACGGGACGAGTAGCGGTCGGAGCTGATCTGACGATCCAGGGGCGCCCAGAGGTGATCGCGCTCGGCGACATGGTGAGCGTGCACGACCCGGCCGGAAGCGAGGTCGCGCTGCCCGGCCTCGCCTCAACTGCGATGCAGCAGGGCCGCTACGCCGCCAAGTCCATCCGCAGGCGTGCACGGGGAAAGCCGTCACAGCCCTTCCACTTCGTCGACAAGGGCAACCTCGCGACGATTGGCCGGGCCCGCGCCGTCGCGGAAATCAAGGGCATCCAGACCAGCGGCATGCTCGCCTGGCTGATCTGGCTGAGCGTCCACATCTTCTACCTGATCGGACTGCAGAACCGGCTGCTCGTACTCACCCGCTGGGCATTCAGCTTCGTGACCCGCGGACGCGGCGCCAGGCTGATCACCGGCAACCCCAAGACACCACCGCCACCACAGAGCGCTTGAACACCGGTGCCCGCCCGTAAGAACAACGGCCCAAGCGACGCTGAAGAAGTGCCCCCCGCGATTACCATAAACTGACACACGCCCCGAAAAGCCCCGGTCCACAATGAATCTCCTCAAGCACACGAGCGACTCGCCCAGGACACATGGCGATGTGCTCACGGCCATCTCTGACGGGCTGGTGGGACTGCTCAAGGAGTTCTACGGGCATGGGCCGACCCGCGCGAAGGCGTACTACCAGGACGACCTCGTGGTATGTGTGCTGCGCGGTGGCTTCTCGCGCGTCGAGCAGACACTGCTCGACGGCGGGCGCGGCCACGCGGTCATCCAGCAGCGCATGGAGTTTCAGGAGGTCATGCGCGATCGCTTCACCGACGTGATCGAAAACGCGACCGGCCGGCCGGTCATCGGCTTCATGAGCGGAAACCAGCAGCACCCTGATCTGATGTGCGAGGTGTTCATCCTCGGTCCCACAGACCTCCTCGACGATCACGAGGTGCCGGACGCCTCAGGCGGGTCGGCCCTCACCGCCTGAGCGTTCAGGGCTCGGCGGGACGGATCGGCTCGACCGATCGCGTTGCCCCGTCACGGATGCCTACCCCGGGCGCGGGTCGCTGCCTGCCGGTACACGGGACCAGCTCGAGACTCGCCGCCCGGCCGGCGCGATCTTCCCGGCAGGCGTTGAGGGACCTGGCTGGCAGCGGGGGCAGACGTTGGTGCCGCGTCCAGCGACGCTGATTCGCTCGATCGGTGTTGCGCAGACCGGGCAGGGCTGGCCTTCGCGCCGGAACACGCGCGCCTGCTCGAGGTAGCCCGTCTGGCCGCGCGCAGCATTGACGTAGCCGGCGAAGCTCGTGCCGCCGTGCTCGATCGCGAGCCCGATAACGGTCCGGATGGCGTCACGTAGCCTGCGCGACTCGGCCATGCTGAGACTGCCGGCCAGGCGCCGGGGGTGAACCCGGGCGAGATGGAGCGCCTCATCAGCGTAGATGTTGCCAACACCGGCGAGGACCGACTGGTTGAGGATCACGGCCTTGACCGGGGCCCCGCGATGTCGCTGGAGCCCCGAGCGAAAGCCGGCGAGCGTGAACGAGCCATCCAGCGGCTCCGGGCCGAGCCGTGTAAGGAACGAATCCGCCTGGAGCGACGCCCGGTCGACGAGCTTGATCCGGCCGAACTTCCGTCCGTCGTTGAAGAACAGCGACCTGCCGCCGCCGAACCGAAAGATGACGCGGGTGGTCAGGTTCGGCATCGGCGCGAGCATGCTGCGCGAGGGATGCCCGCCGGCGAACAGCGTGCGGCCGTCCTCGGTCACCACGAGCTGGCCGCTCATCATCAGGTGCACCAGCAGGTGCGCATCGCTGTCCAGGTCGATGACGAGGAGCTTGCCCCGCCGGGCGATCCCGGTGAACCGATGCCCGACCAGCAGGCGCTCGAGCGCCCGCTGGGACGCTTGCAGCGACTGCGGGGACAGAACCTCGACGGACTCGACCGGCCGGCCGAGCACGGTCGCGAGCAACCCGCGCCTGACGGTCTCGACCTCTGGGAGCTCCGGCATGCCGTCATTATCCCGCCGATGAATGTCCCTGCCGCTGGCCGCCAAAACAATCAGGACCCCCTCGCTATCGCGGGTCGGGCGCCTGGCACGCTGCGGCTCGCCGCCTGGCATGTTAGTTCCGTGCTCGCCCGCCGGCCGCGCCGTTCGGCTCCGATCGCTTCGAGCGTCTCATGCGGCGCGTTACGGTCGAGCTGACCCATCCCGGCCGCAGCGCAGCTCAACGGCACACAACGCCTCAACTGCCTTAGCGCCCGCCAAGCTCGCGCCAACAATCACGAAGGTCTGCCCGCTCACATACCCCTAGCGTTCCTCGCGCGCCAGATCTTACGACCGGACCGGCGCGTCACGCTTCGCTCAGGAGGCCGGTTTCTGACAGGGATTGCAGCAGCAGGTGGAAGTAGACCATTCCCGCGTAGGGCTGCCAGCGGGAAACGAGCTCCTGGACGGTGTCGTAGTCCAGTTTGGTGTCGATGTCGAACAGGCGTTTGAGCTTGTTGTGTGCCCCGACGTCGTCTCCGGGATAGATGTGCAGGCGCCCCAGGCCGCGCAGCATCACGTACTCCGCGGTCCAGCGGCCAATACCGCGCAGGCTCCTCAGACGCTCGATCGCCGCTAGATCATCGAACTGATCCAGGGCCTCCAGGTCAAGGTCGCCGGCGACGATCGCCTGGGCGGTCTCGACGATCGTGCGAGCCTTGCTCAAGCTGAAGCCGTGCAGCTTGAGCTCCTCTGGCTGGACGGTTGCTAGCTGCTCGGGGTCGGGAAACGCGCGTGGCCCGTCGGGGTCTTCGGAGACCGGGCGACCGTGGGCTCCGGTGAGGCGGTTGAGCAGATGGATCCCAACCGCGAGCGAGAGCTGCTGGCAGGCGACGCCGTTGACGAGCGCCTCAAAGACGCTGGGAAAGCGCGGGGGCTTCACGCCACGCATACGCTCTGCGATCGGGCTCAGCAGGGGATCTCGCTCGGCCATCGCGGTGAAACCCGAGAGGTCAACGGTTAGCCCCAAGAGCTTGTTGAGTACGTCGCGGGCGAGCAGCTCGACACGCTGATCGATGGGCCTGCCTGTGAGCAGGACCGACAGGCGCGGCCCATCGAGCGCGTCATGCTGGGCGACCGCGAGCGCGACGGGGCCGCCGTCGATGAACACCACACGCTGATAGGTGGATTCGTGCCAGCGGTCCAGTGTGTTGTGGGCGCGGCGACGCAGCGCCCAGGCCGTGAGGTCCAGCCGAAACGGTGCGCACGGCTCGATCAGGAGTTCGTGACCTTGAGATGCTTGGAGGAGACCCGGCACGCCGTAGGCTAGGACCGACGACGGATGTTGATGAGCACGGGGCCCTGGATGATCGCAAGGATCGTGGATCCGGCGCGTCCCACGCCTCCCTGGAAGCGATCGCGGCGCAGGTAGAAGCCAACATCCTCTACGTGGTCACGGTCACGTTGGAAGTGGACCTCAGTGTCCTTGGCATCGGCGGGTTCCTGCTCGCCGGAGGGGCAGACAGGCCAGAAGAGCGCGGGAGGCTTTGCGTTACGCAAGGATCCCAAGTTCCCTTGGAAGACGGCTAGGAGCATCTCGGGGTCGCTGCGCTCCACGACACGCACGGTCACGCGAGATCCCTGTAGCGTTGCGAGCGCGTCGCAGACCTGCTCCCAGGTCAGGTCGATGTCATCGGGATGTCGCGGCATTTGGACGGTGGGCATGTTGCTGCGCTGAGGCGGCTAGGCCTCGGATTCGGGAGGGCTGCTGGGAGGCGGTGCGGTCCGGCTGCCGAGCAGTCCTCGCAAGCGTCGTTTCGTTGCGGCCGCTGCGGCGATCATGCGGGCGCGGCGGCCCTCCGCGGCCCGATAGCGCGGGCGGTCTTTGACCGCCATCTCATCCTGGGCGGTCTCGTCGATGTGACGGACGCCGCGCGGGTTGGCCTCGGGGTCTGTAAGCGACGGGTGCTTGGGCGGATCAAACGAGCCGCGCTCAGGGTCGAAGCTGCGCGCCTCCTCGACGTCTGTAGCGTCGTCGTGGGTCGGGTTCGTGGACATGTTGGACCTCCGGGGGTAGACAGCGGTGCCAGAGAGGGCCCCTGACATCGCGGCGCGACTGTCTGATACTCCTTCAGCGTCGCTTCGGCCGTTGTTCTTACGGACGGGCGCCAGCGCTCAAGCCTTTCGGTCTTGGCGCTGGTCGTTAGATCTCGTCGCGGTAGCCGAAGAACTCGTGGTCCTCGTTGTAGCCGCCCTGTCCGGCGTAGCGTTCTGAGAAGTGGTGGACGAACTCGATCTCGCTGATCCACTTGACGTGCTTGAAGCCCAGCTGGTTCTCGACCCGCAGCCGTAGCGGACGACCGTGCAGGATGGGAAGCCGTTCACCGTTCATTTCGTAGGCGAGCAGGCTTTGGGGGTGGCGCAGGTCGTGGATTGAGTGGGAGTCGTAGTAGCGGTCGCCTCCTTCCCCGCCGGCGGCGAAGGAGTAGAACATCACCCACTCGGCCGCGGGCTCCGGGCGCACGAGCTCGATCAGCTCAGCGAAGGACAGGCCGCCCCACTCGGCGATGCCAGACCACCCCTGGATGCAGTGGTGCAGCGTGATCTGCTCCTGCTTTCCCATCGCCTGGAGCTGCTCGAGGGATAGCTCGACGGGGTTCTCGACGAGGCCGTGCACCTTCAGGCGGTAGCCGCGGAAGTCTTCATCGCGCAGCGCGCACCACTCGGGGCTTGAGTCGGGCAGGCGCGCGTGGTTCGGCCACAGGTAGGGGCTGATGTCCTTGCGGTGGTATTCCACGCGGGGTGCGGTGTGGTCAAAGAGCAGGTCCATGACACGTCCGACGGTGAGGTTTGAGACACGCTGCAGGACACGGGTGTGCGTCCAGGAGAAGCGCACCGCCCACACGTTGAACGCGATCACCAGCGCGATCACGAGCAGCCAGATCGCGAATCCGTCGAGGTTGTGATTGTTGTTGCCGAGAGTGATGTCGTTGAGGTTGGGCGCGAGGCCGGTCAGGGCGACAAGGGCCATGTGGCCGGCGAAGAACAGGACGAAGGAGACCATCACGAGGAAGTGGATCGAGCGTGCGATCTGGCGGTTGCCGAACAGGCGCGCGTACCAGCGGAAACGGTTGTCCAGCGCCGGAGACATCGCAAGGCCGGTGAGGATCGCCAGCGGCGCGAGGATGAAGATGACCGAGAAGTAGGTGAGCTGCTGCAACGCGTCGTAGCGAAAGAAACCGCTCACGCCGCTGGGGAAATGCAGGCTCAGATAGGTCACGGCGCAGGACGCGGCGGCGGGGAAGATCGACGCATGAGTGGGCAGCAGCCGGTGCAGCCAGGGCGTCGAAAAGAAGAACGCGACGTAGACGATGCCGGTGAGCACGAACAGAATGTCGGAGATGAAGTGCCAGTGACGCGCGACGCCGATCGTGTGCCGGCCGCCGGGCAGTCCTACCATTGGGCTCAGCGTGATCGTGTCCTGCTTGGCCGTCCAGACGCGGTCTGTGGGCACCGGCCCGCGGAAGCGCAGCCACTCCCTCCCCGGCGTGCAGTGCACCTTGGTGTACAGGCGCGGATGGTCAGCGAGCACCTGCAGGCCTGAGCGGACGATCATCACGAGGAAGAAGAAGCTCAACAGGTGTGTCCAGCGGACAAACGCGGGGACCCCCGCGGGCACGGGCGGGGAGAGCGGGATGCAGGCGTGCCGGGCCAGGAATCCTTGACCGGCACCGCTGGCGAAATAGAGCTTCGCGGCCACCACCAAGAGGATGGCCACGGCGACCGCGATCCCTCCTAGCCACCACACCGAGAAGAACCTGCGCCCTAGACGGATATGCACATTGGCGAGCCGCATTCGCGGATGCTCGCCCTGCTCACTGAGCAGCTTCTCCTTCAGGAACTCGTCCTGAATCTCAGCCTCGCTGGCCGGGGAGCCGTTCTCCTCGCCCGGGTCGACTCCGTCTTGCATTGCTAAACGTTACCGGCGTCGTAGGGCAGGTGCCAGCGGTGGGGAGCGACGAGCCCGTCGATGGCGTCGGGACCCCAGGATCCGCGTCTGTAGGGCAGCGGTCTCGGGGGCTGCTGCAGCAAGGCTCTCGAGATCTCCCAGAGTCGCTCGATCCCATCGGCGCGGGTGAAGAGCGTGTGGTCGCCGAGCATCGCGTCGTGGATCAGGCGCTCGTAGGGTTCGAGCTCGTTGGAGACGGTGAAGGAGTCGCTGTAGCGGAACCTCAGCGACGCGGCGCCCAGACTCATCTTCACACCGGGTTCCTTGGCCAGGAAATCGACCCAGATCACACCGGGATCTGAGAGCTCAAAGGTCAGCTCGTTGGGGCGCGTGCTCACACCCGACGAGTCGGAGAGGGGCTCGAACATCCCCTGGGCTGGCTCCTTGAAGCCGAGCGTGACGGTGTGGCGGCTCTCGGCCAGAGCCTTGCCGGTGCGCAGGTAGAAGGGCACCCCCGCCCAGCGCCGATTGTCGACCTGGACCTCCAGCGCGGCGAACGTCTCGACGTTCGAGTCCGGTGCCACCCCGGGCTCTGCGCGGTAGCCGTCGTACTGGCCGAAGATCACCCGGCCGGGGTCAAGCGGCTTGATCGCGTCGAACACCTTGCCGGTCGCGTCGCGCAGCGACTGGGCGTCCAGACGGCTCGGGGGCTCCATCGCGACGAAGCCGAGCACGTGCACCAGATGCGTCACGACCATGTCGCGAAACGTGCCGGTCTGCTCGAAGAAGGCGGCGCGGCCCTCGATCGTGAGGTGCTCGGGAACGTCGATCTGGACGTAGTCGACGTGCTCGCGGTTCCAGACCGGCTCGAACAGACCATTGGCGAAGCGGAACGCGAGGATGTTCTGGACGGCCTCCTTGCCGAGGAAGTGGTCGATGCGAAAGATCTGTGACTCCTCCAGCTCGGCGTGCAGTGTCTGGTTGAGTGCGCGCGCGGAGTCCAGGTCGCTGCCGAACGGCTTCTCGATGATCACCCTGGCCCGCTCCGTGAGACCGCAGGCGCCGAGCATTCCGACCATCGGCGCGAACGCGTGCGGTGGGACGGCGAGGTAGATGAGCCTGCGAACGTCCGCCCCGAGGTCCTGTTCGGCTTCCGCAACCGCGTCCAGAAGCGCGTCCGGATGCTCGGCGGAAGCCGGTGCGAAGGACAGGCATTCAGAGAACGGCCCCCAGTGCTCGTCGCTGAGCTCATGGCGGCCGAACTCTTTCAGCGCGTCGCGCACATGCGAGCGAAAGCCTTCGGTGTCCAGAGCCCCGTCGGGACGCCCGGAGCCGACGATCCGGTAGCGCTCGGGCATCATCCCCGCGACCGCGAGATGGAACAGGCCGGGAAGCAGCTTGCGCTTGGCCAAGTCGCCGGTCGCCCCGAAGAGAACCAGCACATGGTCCTGCGGGACCGCGGCCCGCGCCGCGCTAGGCCCGGCTGCGGCGGCGCTCCCCGTCACCGCGTACCCTCTTCTGCGGGCGTGGGGATCTCGGGAGGTGTTCCAGCGGCAGCGCCGGCGTACACGTCGATCATCCGGCGGTAGTTGGCGGCGATCTGCTCGATCGCGGCGTCACGCTCAAGGCGTCCGGCGACGTGCTCGCTCAGCGCTTCCAGCCAGATCGTCCGGCCGACCGCGAACCCCACATAGCCCTCAACGGGGGCTGCCACTGTCAGCCAGTGCGCGACGCGATCGAGGTTCGCACCGCGCCCAAGCACCACGCAGGTGACGTGATCTCGTCCTCCCGCTCGTGCCTGGGTGACCGCTCGCTCGCAGTCAGCGCTGGCCTCCAGGCCTTCGATCTTCCAGATGTCCGGCTCGACACCGGCGTCCTGGAGCTCGGCCAGCGTCCGCACGACGAGATCGGGCCGCAGGTCGCGATCATAGGCATCCTGGTCACGGCCGACTTGGTCGAGCTGGCCCGCGGTCGCCGGGACCAGGAGCTCGAACAGGAACTTGCGATCGTTCGCACGCAGCCATCCGGACAGCCTTGCGAGCGCTCCGGCCTGGCGGTGGTTGAGTTCGGTGTCGCCGTCGGGGTTGTAGCGTACGAGCACCTTGGCGAAGTCGGGGTCAAATGCCTCGATGTGCTCACCGAAATCCTGCCCGAACTCGAAGTCGAACTCGTCCTGGCCGGAGCGCTCGACAGGCATCGCCAGCGTGAAGTGCTCGCGCCGAGCCGATCGCGCGATGTCAGCACCGAACTCCTCATCGACCAGCAGCCCACAGGCGGCGCGACGCGCACCGTCGGCGACCGCGCGCGTGAACCCTTCATAGATCAGTGTCTTCAGCTCCGAAATGCGCTGGCGCTCCCCCTCGGTGGGAACGCCTGTGATTCCCATCAGCCCCTTCTTGAAGGAGCCGCGGTGGTCGAAGGAGAGGATGTAGAGCCGCTGGTCGGCGCGCGCACTCATAGTGGCAGCGCCTCCTCGAGCGAAACGATTGCGTAGTCGGCGCCCGCCTCGCGCAGCTGCTCGATGGTGAAGTGGTGGCTGGCAACACCCACGCACTTCATGCCCGCTGCGTGCGCGCCCTGCACGTCGTGGGGGGTGTCGCCGACCACGATCGCCTGCTCAGGCATAAGGGGCTCGCCGTAGACGAGCGTGGCGCGCTGAAGCGCGATCCGGGTCAGCTCGCCCCTGTCGGTGGAGTCCGAGCCGTAGCCGCCGAAGGAGAAGAAGCGATTCAACCGCGCGCGGTGCAGCTTGATGTGGGCGGCGGCCTCCAGGTTGCCGGTCACGAGCCCCAGCAGGTAGCCGTCGGTGACGAGCTTCTCCAGCAGCTCCTCTACGCCGGCCAGCACCCGGTAGCCCTCAGACTCCTCGACGGTCTGGTGCAGGTAGTGAAGGCGCCGCTCGAGCAGCCGTGTGAACTCCTTGCGCTCCGGCGCACGATGCAAGACCGCTTCGAAGGTCTTGCGGCCCACGTCGGGGTCGGTCATGCCCGTGTCGGTGAACTCGCCGATGTCGGCGGGGATGCCGTAGAGCTCATCGAACGCCAGCCGCCACGAAGCCGCGCCGGCTCCGCCAGTGATGATCAGCGTGCCATCGATATCGAACAGGATCGCTGTGAGGGACTCTGCCATGTCCTACCTCCAATAACTCGCTTTACGCGCCTGGCTTCTCGACGTGGCCACCGAACTGGCTGCGCATCGCCGACAGCGTCTGGTTGGCGAAATGGTCGAGATCCCGCGAGTCAAAGCGGGAGAACAACGCCGTCAACAGCACCGGCGCCGGGACGCCCTCCTCGATCGCGGCGATCGCCGTCCAGCGTCCCTCTCCGGAGTCGGACACCCGGCCGGAGAAGTCCTCAAGCGTCGGAGACTTGACGAGTGACGCGGCAGTGAGGTCCAGCAGCCAGGACGCGATCACGCTGCCGCGTCGCCATACCTCGGTCACAGCCGCGAGGTCGAGGTCATAGGGATAGTCCTCGGGGTGCTCGAGCGGCGCTGTCTCCGCGTCGTCTTCGCGGGTTTCGTTGCCGGCGTTGGCGTGCTTGAGGATGTTCAGGCCCTCGGCGTAGGCGGCCATCGCGCCGTACTCGATGCCGTTGTGGACCATCTTCACGAAGTGCCCGGCGCCGTTCGGCCCGCAGTGCAGGTAGCCGTGCTCGGCGCTGCTCGGCTCGCCGGTACGCCCCGGGGTGCGCGGCGCCGCCTGCACACCCGGTGCGATCGCCTGAAACAACGGTGTCAGCCGTTGCACGACCTCATCCTCGCCGCCGATCATCAGCGAGTAGCCGCGCTCCAAACCCCACACGCCGCCGCTCGTGCCGACGTCGACGTAATGAATCCCCTTCTGCGAGAGCGCCACCGCGCGGGCGATGTCGTCGCGGTAGTAGGAGTTGCCGCCGTCGATGATCACATCGCCGCGATCCATCCGATCGCCGAGCTCACCGACGGTCTTTTCGGTGATCTCCCCGGCGGGGACCATCACCCACACCGCGCGGGGCTTCTGGAGCGCCGCGATGAGATCCTCCAACGAGGCGGCGCCGGTGGCGCCCTCACCTGCCAGGTCCTTGACGGTGTCGGCGTTCACGTCGAAGACGACGCACTCGTGCCCGGCCGCCAGCAGACGCCGCACGAGGTTTGATCCCATCCGGCCCAGCCCGACCATTCCCAGTTGCATTTGGTCCTCTCGCTTTGTGTTCGGTTGGTGTGGTTAGGGCAGCACTCGGGCGATCGCGTCGCGCAGCGCGTGAAGGCCCTCGGTGGCCTCAGTTGCAAGGTGGGCGCGCAGCGCGCGACGCTCGCGCTTGGCGAGCACATCGAAGTCGGCCCGCGCCTGGGCCTCCTTGACTGTCCCGAACGTGTAGCTGTGTCCGGGAACCGTCAGCTCGACGCTGTCGTGGCAGGTGATCTGGAGGAACACCCCGGAGTCCGGGCCACCCTTGTAGATCTGGCCGGTGGAGTGCTGAAAGCGGGGTCCGAAGCCGACGCACGTCGCCACGTGCAGGTGGTCGCGAATCAGAATGCGGATCTCGCTCAGCAGCCACTCGTTCTCACGCGTCATCGGCAGGTAGGCCAACAGCGCGACGTAGTCGCCAGGCTGCACGCGGCCCAGGTGAGCGCGCAAGAAGCCATCGAACGAGCCGTCCTGATGCGCCGCCTTGCGGATCTCTGAGGTATTACCCTCGTCGGCGAACAGGGCGAATTCCTCGCCCTCGTAGAACGGCTCTAGGTCGGGCAGCCACCCGGCCTGCTCGTAGGCGTCGGTCAGCTGGCGCGCGGCGACCTTCGCTTCCTCCACGTCGGGCTGGTCGAATGGGTCGATGCCGATGATCGAGCCCGCGACCGCCGTCGCGAACTCCCAGCGAAAGAACTCGCCACCCAGCTCATAGACAGAGTCGACGTCGATCCGTACGACCGGATGACCGGCATTCGCGAGCGCAGTGACCTGCGCGTCCTGATGGTCGTCGTGCTCTGAGGCGAGCCGCAGATACACGAACAGCCGGTCAGAGCCGTAAACGTCGGGGGAGCCGAGCGGCTCGCGGTCGACGGGGATCACTCCCTTGCCTTGCTTGCCGGTCGACTCGGCCAAGAGCTGCTCGAGCCACGCCCCGAAGTCGCGGATCCCGGACGAGGTGACCAACGTCAGCTTGTCGCGCCCAGCGTTCGCGCACACTCCGATCAGCGCGCCGAGCGCAACGCCGGGATTCTCGGCGGCGGGGACACAGGCCGCGCACGCGTGGGCCATCCGCTCGGCGTTGTCCAGCAGGCTCATGACATCAACGCCGCACGCGGCGCCCGGGATCATCCCGAAGTCGGACAGCGCCGAGTAGCGCCCACCGATCGAGGATAGGCCGTGAAAGACGGCGCGGTAGCCGTCGCGTTCGGCGAGCTCCTGCAGCGGCGAGCCGGGGTCAGTGATCGCGATGAACCGCCGCCCAGCCTCCTCCGCGCCCAGCAGGTCGCTCACGTGCGAGTGGAAGTAGGCCGCGAAGATGTTGGGCTCGAGCGTGGTACCCGACTTGGAGGAGACGAAGAACAGCGTCCTTGAGAGGTCAAGCTCGTCCTGCAGGGTCTTTATCTGCTGCGGGTCGGTGGAGTCCAGCACCCGCAGCCGGGGTAGTCCCGCGGTCTGTGGGGAGAACGTCAGCGAGAGCACCTCCGGGCACAGGCTCGACCCGCCCATCCCCAGCAGCACCGCGTCCTGGAACCCACCCGCACGCAGGTCGTCTATCAGCGCCGTGAAGCGGTGCGCGTGAGTGAGCTGGTCCATCGCTACACCAAGCCAACCCAGCCAGTCTCCCTCGTCAGCGCCGGTCCACAGCGTCGCGTCGTGCGCCCACAGGCGGGCGACCTTCCCGCCCGCGCTCCACTGCTCGATCACGGCGTCCACTTGGGCCGCGAGCTCGTCCGGCAGCGAGCGGTGAAGCGTAGAGACAGAGACGCTCGATGGTGCCGTGATCGACTCCTGTATCGAGGCGAGTAGCTTGGCGAAGGCCTGCTCGAACTTCTCCACGCCCTCATCCAGCAGTGCCGCGGTGACCTCGTCGAGGTCGACGCCCTCCTCTGCGAGGGACTCGAGCATCCCTCGTGCCTCCTCGACGCCGTCGGTCAGCGTCACCCGGGCCGTTCCGTGGGCCTTGAATGCCTCGTAGGTCGCGGGTGGGATCGTGTCGACGGTGTCGGGGCCGATCAGCGACTCGACATACATCAACTCTCGGTAGGCCGCGTTCTTGGTGCTGGTCGACGCCCACAGCACCTTCTGCACCTGCGCCCCATGGGCGATCAGGGCATCCCAGCGCTGACCGCTAAACAGCTCCCGGAAACGAGCGTAGGTCACCTTTGCGTTGGCGATCCCGACCGTGCCCTGGAGGGGGCCCCTGACGCGCGGATCGATTGCCGCGTCGATGCGGCTGACGAAGAAGCTCGCCACCGATGTGACACGGGAGATGTCCGCGCCGTCGCTGAGCAGTTGCTCCAGGCCGGCCAGGTAGGCCTCTACCACCCGTTCATACACCTTGGTCGAGAACAGCAGTGTGATGTTGACGTTTATCCCTCCGGCGATCAGCTGACGGATCGCCGGGATGCCCTCCTCGGTCCCAGGGACCTTGATCATCAGGTTCGGCCGATCGACGGTCCTCCACAGCCGCTGGGCCTCCGCGACTGTGCCGTCGGTGTCGTGCGCCAAGTCGGGCGAGACCTCCATGCTGACGTACCCGTCGCCGGCACGGGTGTCCTCATAGGCCGGGCGAAAGACATCGGCCGCGGCGCGCAGGTCGGCTATCGCCAATCCCTCATAGACGCTCTTGACGTCCAGCCCCGGCGTCCCGCGAAGCTCTGCCAGCGCGTCGTCGTAGTCCGTGGAGCCGACGATCGCCTTCTCAAAGATCGACGGGTTAGACGTCAAGCCACTCAGGCCGTCCTCGCGCACCATTCGCTCAAGCTCCCCCGAGGTCAACAGCGCGCGACGCATGTTGTCAAACCACACGCTCTGCCCGAGCGCCTGAAGATCTCTGAGCGGACTGGCGGTGAGCGACGCGCCGGTGGAGGGAGAGGTAGGAGTGGCCATGGGAATCTCGATCTCCTATCAGTAGAAGAGCTTTGGGTCGACGCGGCTGAGCAATTCCTCACCGGCGAGGTAGCGGCGTAGGTTCTCGGTGAACAACTCGCTGATGCGCTCGTTCTCGTGGATTGAGAGCGCGGCGGTGTGGGGGCTGACCAGCACGTTTCCCAGATCCCACAGCGGACTCTCCGTCGGTAGGGGCTCGGTGGCGAACACATCGAGCGCGGCACCGGCCAGTCGGTGCTCGCGCAGTGCCTCTACGAGCGCCCGCTGATCGATGAGCTCGCCGCGGCCGATGTTGACCAAGATCGCACCCGGCTTCATGTGGCTGATCGCCGGCGCGTCGAGCATCCCGCGGGTCTCCTCGGTCAGCGGCAGTGTCACGGCCAGCGCATCGGCCCGCCCGAGGAGATCATGCAGGTGCTTCGGCACATGGGCCTCGTCTACGTGCGGGGAGTCACTCCGGCCACGGCGGTTGATGCCGATCGTGCGCATCCCGAACGCCTTGGCCAGACGGGCGACCTCGGTGCCGATCGCGCCCAATCCGAGAATCAGCAGCGTGCCGCCTTGCAACTCGGCCACCGGGTAGTGGTCCCAATGATCCGCCCGCTGATCCGCCTGCAGGCGCGGCAGCCCCTTGGTGAACGCCAGCAGCCCCAGCAGGCAGAATTCGGCCAGCGGGCCGACGTGGACACCGCTCGCGCTCGTGACCGCGACGCGCTCGAGCTCCGCCTCGGTCAACTCGGCCGCCTCGAGCTGCTCGCCGGTGCCGGCAGCGGTCCCCTGCACCCACCGTAGCTCGGGGTTGCTGCGCACCACCGCGGCCAAGCCCGCCGGCGAGTCACCGGGCAGGCCGAAGAGCACCTCGGCTTTCCCGAGCAGATCCTGCCAGCGGCGCTCGGCCTCAGCGTCGCGACTGAACCCGTCGACCCCCTTGTGGTCGCCGGGGTAGCGGGTCGCGGGCAGCAGGTCGGGCTCGTAGAGCACCTCCAAACGCTCGTCGACGGCGCGGATCGACGCCACCAACTCCGCCTCGAGCGGCGTCGCGATAGCCACTCTCACCAGATCCATGTCAATGGGTCTTCCGTCGGCCGCTGTGCAACGCCGACTCCAATGATCCGCCGACCAACGGGTCCGGTGAAGTGCCCGCCCGCGCCGCAAGCACAGCAGCCGCGGAGCGCATCCGGGGTCCTCGAGGCCGCTCCTCCTGCTCGACGACCCGCGGGCGCTTGACGAGGAACATCAGCAGTCCCGCGGCAAGCAGACACGCGGCCATGAAGATGAACGCCCCTCCCGACTTGGTTCCCCCACCGAGCGCGCCGACGACGTACGCTCCGGCGAACCCGCCGAGCGCGCCGAAGGCGTTGATGACACCCATCGCCGCACCGGATACGTTCTGCGGCAGGAACTCGGGGATGAACGCGAAGTACGGCCCGTACGGCGCATACATCACGCCGCCGGCGATGATCAGCAGCACGAACGACTCGACGAAGTGGCCCGTGCCGACGCGGTAGGACAGGTAGAAGGCCACCGCGCCGACTATCAAAAATGGCCAGACGAATAGTCGCCGGCGCTGGTGAACGCGGTCCGATACATAGGAGTTGCCGAGCATCAGGACGACCGCGAGGGCATACGGGATCGCCGACAGCGCCCCGGTCGAACCGATCCCGTGCCCCGACAGCGACTTGACGATCGTCGGCAGCCAGAACACAAAGCCATACACGCCGACGCTCCAGAGCGCGTACTGGACCGACAAGACCTGGACGTTCCAAGACTTGAACGCCTCACGGTAACCCTCGACCTTGGGCACGCCGGCCTGCTCGCTGGCGAGCCGCTCCTCGATCTCCGTGCGCTCAGAGGGCGCGAGCCATTTCGCGTCGCGCGGACGGTCCGCGCTCAAAGCACGGAACGCGAACGCCCATGCGATCGCCGGGAGGCCCTCGATGATGAACATCCAGCGGTAGCTCGTCGCGGCGATCAGATAACCCGAGACCACCGACATCCACAGCAGCGTCACCGGGTTGCCCAGGATCAAGAAGGTGTCGGCACGGCCACGCTCGCGACTGCTGAACCAGTGCGTCAGGAACACCAGCATCGCAGGCAGCACCGCCGCCTCGACCACCCCGAGCAGGAAACGATCCACGAGCAGCAATGGATAGGAGCTGACCACGCCCTGCAGCGAGGCAAACACCCCCCAGGCAATCAGCGACCAGAACATCAACCGCTTGACGCTGCGACGCTCCGCGAAGATGGCCGCGGGCACCTGGAAGATGAAATAGCCGATGAAGAAAAGACCCCCGAGCAATCCCACCTGACCAGGCGTGAGCTGCAAAGCATGCTTGAGGCCGCCCGCCGAACCGATCGCGTAATTCGACCGATCCAGGTACGCGAAGCTGTAGGTGATGAACACCAGCGGCATCAGCCGCCGCCAACGCTGCGAGGCGAGCGCCGTCGTCTCCGTCATGACCCAGCCTCCTCCCAGCCCTGGCTCCGCCTTGACTCGCCAGGGGGAAATGGCGTGACACGCAGTGAGCGAAGGGACCCGGTCCCGGGGGGACAGGACAGATCCTGCCTACCGCGCCTGACTCCGAGAACGGCCATCAGGATCGGAGCAAACGGCGTAGCTCACTGCGTGTCACGTTTCTCTAGCGTCGGCTCGCCTGCTCTTCTTACCCCCGGCTCGACGTAAGACGAGCGCGGTAGGCGACGCTAGAGCATTGTGGCTATGTCCGCGCAGGGCGTCGAGCGCCCCGGCCGGTTGCTGTCGCGAATGCGACGGCATGAGAAAAGGAGATCCAGATCATGCTTTGCTATTCCTGCGTTGAGCAAGGGATCCAGCAACCGGCGGTCGCGCTGTGTCGCAGCTGCAGTGCCGGGCTGTGCATGGAGCACCTGCGTGAGACGGCGTCACGCTTTGGGTCGGACAACATCCTTGCTAGTTGTCATCACGACATCTGGGCCGTGCCCAACCACCCTCCGGGTGCGACCGAACACGCGGCTGGATAGAAGGTGGGGCCCACGAAGCTAGGTGTCAACCGCTCCGACCGCGACTAATGGCCGTCTGTTGAGCGCTCGCTTGATGGACTCGCCGATCATCTACACGGTTGGGCACTCGACACGTTCGCTTGAGGAGCTCACCGGCCTGCTGGAAGCCTCGAACGTGCGCGAGCTGGCCGATGTGCGAAGTGTTCCCCGATCGCGACGCCACCCTCAATTCGCGGGCGAGGCGTTGGCGAGCTCGCTGCCCATCCATGGGATCGCCTATGTGCACGACGGGGCGCTCGGCGGGTTTCGCCGGACACAGCCGGACTCACCAAACACAGGCTGGGAGCACCCGGCGTTCCGCGGCTACGCCGATTACATGGCAAGCGAAGAGTTCCTTGGCGCATTGGACCGTCTGCAGGCACGCGGCCGGCGGCACGCCATTTGTGTGATGTGCGCCGAGGCGCTCTGGTGGCGCTGTCACCGACGACTGATCTCCGACGCGCTCGTGATCCGCGGCTGGCGTGTTCTGCACCTCGGGCTGCACCCCCAGCCCGTCGAGCACGAGCTCACACCCTTCGCGATGCAAGGCGAAGACCACACACTCACCTACCCTCCGCTACAAACCGGGCTGGCCACAGTGGCGTAGCGTCGGACACCAGCGTTCACGCCCTAGCGCTCGGGGCGCGCAAGGGGAGCACCCCAGCCGCGTAAGAAAAAGCCCGTGCCCGGCGCTTAAGGACCATGCGAATGTTCAACCGGGGACCCGATGTATAAAACGATGCCGAGTCGTGCTCGCCTGGCGGATCGATCGCCTTGGCGCCGGCGGCTTCCCCACCCGGCACGCCGACGCCGTTTGCGCGCGACACCAGCTACGACGTGCACGCACTACTCGACGCGAGGCGCATGAGCCCACCGACGACCAGCTCGCCCTCTGGCACCGTGTCACAGCGAACACCCGCCAGCCTTGATCCCGCGCATCGAACGGCGGCTAGACCGGACGCGCCGTATAGCCACACGCCGTTCGGCGTGCCGTTCAACAGCGCGATGAGCGACGCTGACATAGCTCACCTCGCCGCCGAGCTGAACATGACGACCTGCTTTCACCCGAAGCTGCACCCGGCTGTGGCGCCGCTCGGCTTTGCTCGCCTTGACTTCTACAGCGGCCTGTTTCTCCACCGCGGTAAACGCGACTGTGAATGGGTACTCGAGTGCCGCACGTGGGGCCAGCCCGCCCCAGACACTGTCCACGAATGGCAAGTCCTCACCGCCGCTGCCGCCCGCATGCTTGACCCAAGCGTGCCGGTCCCCTCACGCGCTCAAGCGCCAAGCCGGCCAGAGATCGCACCGCCACCAGGGCACCTGCTACGGCGGCGCAGACCACGATGAGGTGGCCCGCTTGGGGCCGTTTCATCCAGGGCGCCCGGCGGACCCGTCCGCTTTGATCGCCCCACCGCCGGGCTCGATGATCTCTTGGGCGCTTGCACGAGGAAGCACCAGCAGCGGGCAGCGGGAGACACGAGCGAGATGTTTAGACGTACTGCCGAGCATCAGGTGTCGTTGCGGCCCGTAGCTGCGCGAGCCGACGAGCAGCACGTCGACGTCGTCGCCGAACACCGCAAGCTCCTCTCCTGGCAGGCCATAAACTGCGTGGCCTTCGACGTCATCGAGTGCGTTCAGACGATCGCGGGCTTCGCTCATGAGCCCGTCGATCTCGGAGCCGAGGTCCATCGGCGCAAGTCCGGCGTAGGAGAAGGGGAGGGCCGAAACGATGGTCAGAACCTTGATCTTGATGTTGCCCTCAGCGGCCAGGACGCGCGCCAGATCGAGGGCAGCATGACTCTCAGGCGAACGGTCATAACCCACACCAATGACACCGATCGGCTTCGATCTTTGGGCGTATCCCAGGGGCGGAATGGCTACCGCGCAGGGCGCGCCCTCGAGCGAAGCGCGCGTGTCATCACTCAGCAGCACCCGACCGACAAACCCATGACGACACGTACCCACGACGAGTAGGTCCGCAGCACTCTCCTCGGCCACGCGGTGCAGTCCGGAGCCCACGGACGGCGCCGCGGTACTGACCAGCTTGGCCGTCACCCCAGCCGCGTCTCGCTCTCCCTCCAGCAGCCGCTGAGCCTCATCGCGTGCCGAGGAATCAAAGTCGTGAACGACGATGCCGGTCGTTTCTTGATGAACATGAACCAGGGCCAGCTGACCTTGGTCGTCCACCAGACGGCCCGCGAGGGCAATGGCATCGCGCCCACCAGCCCTGCCATCAACACCGACGAGAACATTCTTGAACATCGCGAGCTCCTTCCTGGCTTGGGGACGACAACGAACCGGCACAGCACCATCGGAGCCATGTGTCACGAGGCCTCGCCCTCGCCTGACCGACCCGCTTCTTTAGCGTCCCCGCGGACGCCCTTCTTACCCGCGCCATGTCGCATCGCGCCGAGCACGCGCGTCGGTGACCCGACTGATCGTGTCCCGGGCGATCTGCAACTTCGCTTCGCACCTGCTGGCCTTGGCCTGCGGTACAGCCACGTAGACGGGCGCGGGTGGGCCACGCCGAACCAACGGGAGCGGGTCGTGCGATGACGGGGAACCCGAGTACGAGGTGTTGTGGGCGGGGTAAGACCTGCGGCTGCGGTGACGCTGAGGGGGCATGAACACAATTTCCGTCGCGGCATGCATCAGTGCTGAGTTCCTCGGCCTGACAGGAGGAAGAACGAAATGAGCAAGCAGACATTCATCATCGTCGGCGCGAGCTTGGCGGGCGCCAGGGCAGCGGAGGAGCTTCGCACCGCGGGGTTCGATGGGCGCGTGCTGTTGATCGGCGCTGAGTCCGAGCGTCCGTATGAACGCCCTCCGCTGAGCAAGGACTACCTGCGTGGCGAGGCTTCGCGTGAGAAGGCCTACGTCCACGAGAAGGGCTTCTACGAGCAGCATCAGATCGAGCTCGAGACCGACGCCACGGTGACCGCGATCGACCCCGCCGGATCGCGCGTCACGCTCGCCGACGGGCGTGAGTTTGGCTACGACCGGCTGCTGCTGGTCACGGGCGCCGAGCCGAACCGGATGTCGATCGGGGGCGCCGAGCTCGACGGGGTCCACTATCTGCGTACGCTCGCTGACTGTGACGTGCTGCGCGAGCGGCTGGCGACCGGCGGGCGGGTGCTTGTCGTCGGCGCTGGCTGGATCGGCAGCGAGTTCGCTGCCGTGGCGCGCCAGCGTGGACTGCACGTCACGGTCGTCGATCCAAGCTCGCTGCCGCTGGAGCACATCTTCGGCGCGGAGATCGGCGCGTTCTACCGCGACGTGCACCGCGACCACGGCGTCGAGCTCATGCTCGGCGAAGGCGTCGAGGCGTTCGAGGGCGACAGTGTCGTGCAGCGCGTGCGCACCACCACAGGCCGGGTGATCGAGTGCGACTTCGTCGTTGTCGGCATCGGCGCGACGCCGCGCGTCGAGCTCGCACGGGGTGCGGGCCTTGAGATCGACAACGGCATCCTCGTGGACGAGAAGCTTCAGAGCTCAGCGCCAAACGTGTTCGCGGCCGGTGACGTCGCGCGCGCGATGCACCCGTTCTACGGTGAGCGGATCCGTGTCGAGCACTGGTCAAACGCGCTCAACCAGGGCCCCGCCGCGGCGCACGCGATGCTCGGCGAGCCGGTCAGCTACGAGGAGATCCCGTATTTCTACTCCGACCAGTACGACGTCGGGATGGAGTACTCCGGGTACGCACCCAAGTGGGACGAGGTCGTCTTCCGCGGCGACCCAGCCCAAGGCGAGTTCATCGCGTTCTGGCTGCGCGACGGATGCGTCCTTGCCGGCATGAACGTCAACGTCTGGGATGTCAACGAGCACGTCCAAGCGCTGATCCGCTCAAACCAGCAGATCGACGTCGCCGCGCTGACCGACACCGACACGCCACTGGAGTCGCTCATCGCCGAGCTCACCACCGGAAGCTAGGAGGCCTAGATCATGCTTTGCTATCCCTGCGCTGAGCAAGGAATCCAGCAGCCTGCGGTCGCACTGTGCCGCAGCTGCACCGCGGGGCTGTGCCTGGAGCATCTGCGCGACACGGCGTCACGCTTCGCGTCGAGTCACATCCTCGAGAGCTGTCATCACGATACCTGGACCGTGGCCAATCACCCTCCGGGTTCAAGCGAACACCCGGCCGGGGGAGCAGCCGGCTGAAAGGACCGCCGGGGAGCTTGGCGGGCACCTTACGGTGGTAGTCTGCGGGGCGGAGGGCATCACTGTGAGGTCGGTCCCTGCGGGGGCGGGCAGCACCGCCTGACTTCTGAGGTTTTGTGGATAGAACGCAACCCGGGAGGTCGATGTGCCCCAGACTTCATCTCACACCGAGCCGACGGAAACGCTCCCGTGCGGCTCGGCGCCGTCGTGCGTGTGCCCCGGCGATGAGGCTGTGTCACGGCGGCTGCTCGACCTCGAGTCCCGATCGTGGTGGGAGCGTCTGCATGCGACACAGCCGGTACGTGGCTGGGCGATCGCTGAGCTACACGAGCGCCTGCGTCGCGAGGCGGCATTCCACATCCGTCATCGCGTCGGAGGCTTGACGGACTTCCCCAGGAGCGACATCGACGATCTCGCCACGCAGGCCGCCAGCGACGCGCTGATGGTGCTGTTGCGCAAGCTCGATGACTACCGCGGCGAGAGCCAGTTCTGGACGTGGGCGCGGCGGTTCGCCCAGCTCGAGGCGCCCGTGAGCATCCGCCGTCGCCTCGGACACGACCACGTCGGCATCTCGCGGGATCCCGAGCAAGCGCTGCTCGTCGCGGACCCCGGGTGCTCTGCCCGAGATCGCGTGGAGACCCGCGAGCTCCTGCAGAACGTGACCGACTGCATCACCGATCAGCTGACCGCACGCCAGCGAACCGTCCTGGTCGCGGTCGCGATCAACGGCACCCCAACCGAGACGATCGCCGGCGAGCTGCACAGCACCCCCGGCGCGATCTACAAGTCGCTGCACGACGCCCGCGCCAAGCTCAAGCACCACCTGCCACAGCCCGTATGTTGAAAGCACCGATCCAGCGGCTGCTGGTGATCGCCGATGCCGCTGTCGCCGACGCGGCTGAGCTGCCGCCTCGGGTACGCGCCGTGATCGACGAGGCGGACGAGGTGCACGTCGTCACGCCCAGCCTGCCGGGACGACTTGCGTGGCTGGCCTCTGATCTGAACAAGTCTCGACATGCCGCCGACGAGCGCCTCGACGCCGTGCTGGGCCACATGCACTCGATTGGCGCCCGCGCCAGCGGCACGACCGGCGACGACAGCACCCTGACCGCGATCGCCGATGCCATCGCGGCCTTCCAGCCCGATCACATCTTGATCGCGCTGCGCAGCTCAGAGCACACCAATTGGCAGGAGCGAGGGCTGATCGAGCACGTCAAGGAACGCTTCGGACTGCCGCTGACGACGTTCGCGATAGATCCACAAGGGCACCCGTCAACCGCCCCCGACGATGACACAGCCTCTCCCTGACATCCCCCCTGGGCGCGGACGGCCCTGTCGTCAGTCTGCGTTCGGGCCGTTGTCGTCGGGACGATGGATGACGAGTACGGGCCGCTCGGCGTGATGCACGACAGCACCCGAGACGCTTCCCAGCAGCGCCGAGTGCACCCCCGTGAGTCCTCGCGTGCCCACAACGATTGCCGCCGCGTCGTGACTGTCGGCGACCTCGACGATCGTCCTCCACACGGCCTCGGTCGCCTCGACGGCTACCGCCTCGGCGTCCAGACCAGCGTCCTTCGCGATGCGGGCACCCTCGCTGGCGACGCGACCAGCGTCCTCGGTGGCCGCCCGGTCGAGCTCGACGAAGTCGACCATCGGCGCCATCGCGCCCGACCACGCAAAGCCGCCGAGGCCGGCTGTGGGCTGCCAGACGGTCAACACCAACGCGCGCCTCCCACCAAACAGCCCGGCGGCAGTCTCGATGGCGTGCTTGGCGTCTTCAGACCCGTCGTAGCAGATGAGCAGTGGACCGTCAGAATCCGCGGCCATGAAGCCTCCTCGAGATTGATTGCTCGCCAACAGAGCGCACCACATCCGCCGATTCGCCGCCGGGAGACCTCACCATCAGCTGACTTGACACGTTTCTCTAGCGTCGCGGCGGCGATCGTTCTTACCCATCGCAAAGACTTGCTCTCGGCCGATCTGAGCCGGCAGCCTGGTGCTGGTGTGTAGGGTTCGCGGATGCTCGGTTTGCCTGATGGTGTGAGAGCGTGCCTGTTTGACCTCGACGGCGTGCTCACGGAAACCGCGAAGGTCCATGCGGCCGCCTGGAAGGAGATGTTCGACGCGTTTCTGCGCGAACGGGCGGCGCACAGCGGCGAGGAGTTCGTGGCGTTTGACCCGGTCGGTGACTATGACGAGTACGTTGATGGTAAGCCTCGTTATGAGGGCGTCAGCTCGTTCTTGGATTCGCGCGGCATCGACCTGCCGCAGGGCGAGAAGGATGACGCGGCTGACACTGAGACGATCGATGGGCTCGGTAACCGCAAGAACGAGATCGTGCTGAGGATGATCGAGGATGACGGCGTGACGGCTTACGTTGGGTCGGTGCGATACGTCCACGCGGCCCGGGAGCGCGGTTTGGCATGCGCGGTGGTTTCCTCGAGCACGAACTGCCGTGATGTGCTGCTCGCCGCGGGCATCGAGGACCTCTTCGAGGAGCGCATCGACGGCGTGGTCGCCGAGCGCGAGCATCTGCAGGGGAAGCCCGCACCGGACACGTTCCTGGCGGGTGCGCGGGCACTGGGAGTCGAGCCGGGTCAGGCGGCGGTGTTCGAGGACGCGCTGGTGGGCGTACAGGCCGGGCGTGCCGGTGGCTTTGCCTGTGTGGTGGGAGTCGACCGGGTCGGCCAGGCCGAGGAGCTGCGCGAGCACGGCGCCGACATCGTCGTCGGCGATCTCGCCGAGCTGCTCGACACGTGATCTCCCATCCCGCCTACGCGGTCGAGCCCTGGTCGGTTCGCGAGACCGAGCTTGACCTGGACGTGATCGACCAAGCGGGGTCGGTGTTCGCGCTGTCAAACGGGCACATCGGGTTGCGGGGAAACCTCGATGAGGGCGAGCCACCCGGCCTGCCTGGCACCTACCTGAACGGCTTCTACGAGGAGCGCCCGTTGCCCTACGCCGAGGCTGGCTATGGCTACCCCGAGGCGGGGCAGACCGCGGTCAACGTCACCAACGGCAAGATCATTCGCCTGCTGGTCGACGACGAGCCGTTCGACGTGCGCTTCGGCGACCTGGAAAGCCACGAGCGGGTGCTGGACTTCCGGGCCGGCGTGCTTGAACGCCGCGCCGAGTGGCGCTCCCCGGCCGGCAGGCGGATACGCGTCTCCTCGGTGCGCCTTGTCTCGTTGGTGCAGCGAGCGGTCGCCGCCGTCCTGTATGAAGTCGAGGCGGTCGATGATCCTGTCCGGCTCGTCGTGCAGTCAGAGCTCGTAGCCAACGAGCCGATGCCAGACGTAAAGGTCGACCCTCGGGCGGCTGCGAACCTGGGCGCACCGCTGCGCTGCGAGCAGTTCTCAGACCATGACGCCCGCGCCGTACTCGTGCACGTCACGAAGCAGAGCTCGCTACGGATGGCCGCCGGCATGGACCACTTCGTCGAGGGACCTCCCGGGACTGAGACGTCAACTGAGAGCGGCGAGGATCTCGCACGCGTGACGATCACCGCCGATGTGGCGCCGGGCCAGCGGCTGCGGGTCGTCAAGCTGCTGGCGTACGGCTGGTCGAGTCAGCGTTCGACGGCGGCGCTGCGCGACCAGGTCGCCGCGGCGCTCGCCGGGGCGCGCCGCACTGGCTGGGACGGGCTGCTCGCCGGCCAGCGCGGCTACCTGGATGACTTCTGGGAGCGCGCCGATGTGGAGCTTGAGGGTGACGCCGAGCTCCAGCAGTCGGTGCGCTTCGCGCTCTTTCACACGCTGCAGGCTGGCGCTAGGGGCGAGCGCAGGGCGATCGCCGCGAAGGGCCTGACCGGCCCGGGCTATGACGGGCACACCTTCTGGGACACCGAGACGTTCGTGCTGCCGGTCCTGACCTACACCGCGCCGCACGCTGCCCGCGATGCCCTGCGCTGGCGCCACGCGACCCTGGGATTGGCCCGCGAGCGCGCCCAGCTCTTGGGGTTTAAGGGCGCGGCGTTTCCCTGGCGCACGATCGACGGACAGGAGTGCTCGGGATACTGGCCCGCGGGAACGGCCGCGTTTCACATCGCCGCGGACATCGCCGATGCCGTCGGCCGCTACCAGGCCGCCAGCGACGACGAAGCGTTCGAGCGCGAGGCGGGCCTCGAGCTCCTAGTCGAGACGGCGCGGCTGTGGCGCTCGCTGGGCCACCACGACACGGGCGGGCGGTTTCGCATCGACGGGGTGACCGGCCCCGATGAGTACAGCGCCGTCGCCGATAACAACGTTTACACCAACCTCATGGCGCAGCGCAACCTGCGCCTCGCAGCTGACGCGGTCGAACGCCACGGCGAGCGGGCCGCCGAGCTCGGCGTCGACCGGGAGGAGACGGCGGCCTGGCGCGACGCCGCTTCGGCGATCCTCATCCCCTTCGACGAGCAGCTGGGCGTCCACCCCCAGGCCGAGGGCTTCACCGAGCACCAGCCGTGGGACTTCGATCAAACCACGCCCGAGCAGTACCCGCTGCTGCTGCACTTCCCCTACTTCGACCTGTACCGCAAGCAGGTCCTCAAGCAGGCCGACCTCGTGCTCGCCCTGCACCTGCGCGGAGACGCGTTCAGCGCCGATGAGAAGGCCCGGAACTTCGCCTACTACGAGGCGCTGACAGTGCGTGACTCCTCGCTATCGGCCTGCACCCAGGCGGTCATCGCAGCAGAGGTAGGGCACCTCGAGCTGGCCTACGACTATTTCGCGGAGGCCACCCTGATGGATCTCGAGGACCTGGAGCACAACACCCGCGACGGGCTGCACATCGCATCGCTCGCGGGCGCGTGGATCGTCGCCGTCGCCGGCTTCGGCGGCATGCGCGACCACGACGGCACCCTGAGCTTCACACCCCGCCTCCCACAGCGACTCACACGCCTGACCTTCGGCATGTGCTTCCGCGACAGGCGCCTGAAGGTGCAGGTCACCCACGAGCAGGCCCACTACTCGCTCCTACAGGGATCGCCGCTGAAGATCACCCACCACGGCAAAACGATCAACATCACGACACAAAAGCCCGTGAGCTGCCCGATCCCCGAGATCGCCGCAAGCGACGCGCCACGGCAACCCCCAGGACGCAGCCCCGCACGACGAAGCACGCCTGCTCCCGCCGGCTGAAGCGAGGGCGCCCGGAGCGGTTGCGTCTTCGTCCGGTCGGCGCTATCGTGCTGGGCAGAGGGCATCACTGCGGTCGGTCCCTGCGGGGACGGGCAACACGACCTGACTTCCGGCGTTCGCTCATGCAACCCCGCGAGGAAGGTTCATATGTCCCAAGCCCCGGTTCTTAGCAGCTCAACAACAGCAGCTAGCCGCCACGTAGAGCCAGCGCCGTTCGTCTGCACGTGGAAGACAGGCGGTTCTGGTGCGGCCTGGGTTCACGTCGCCGGTGAACTAGACCTCGTGACCGCGCCCAGGCTCAAGCAGGCGGTACACGATGCGCAGCTCTACGCTCGTGTGGTCGTGCTTGACCTACGCGAGCTCACGTTCATGGACAGCTCCGGCGTTCATGTGATCCTCGACGCCGCCCGTGCTGCTCGGCAAGCCAGCGGCCGGCTGATCCTCGTGCGCGGTCCCGCACACATCGGCCGCCTGCTGGCGCTGACCGATGTCCCCAGCGAGGTATTGATCGTCGACCTTCACACCGGCGAGGCGCCCGCCCGGGCGCTGCTGCATCTCGGCCAAAGGCGTGCTGCTGCATGAGCGCTGCCCACCACAGCACTCGACCTGCCGACCGGGACCGTAAGGGCCGCATGCGCTTGGGCCTGCAAAAGCCCCAAAGGGACGCCAGCTAGCTCGCAAACAACCGTAGAACGTCAAAATTGAAAGGACCTTTATGGATCTACTACTGCTTCTCATCATCGCGTTGGTCATTCTCAGTATCGCCGGCGGCGCCTTCATAAGCCCGCTCGTTTTTCTGCTGCTCGTCGTGGTTGTATTGCTGTTCATGGGTCCCTACCGTGGTCGGCGAGGTCGCATTTAGAACCAGGAGATCGATGGGTTCGCTGTCGCACTCCTCTGACGACAGCCAGTGTCGCCGGAGAGGCCCTTCGGTGGGGGTGCGCCTGGCCGTCTCCGCGGGGGCGGGTGCGCTTAGCGCGCTAGTCGTCGCGATCGTGGGCCCGTGGTGGCTCATTCCCCTTTCCGGCTGGGATGTGGCGGCGCTGGTCTTTGTGGGCTGGATGTGGCACTCCCTGTGGTCCTTGGACGCGACAGACACCGCTAAGCAGGCGACGCGGGAGAATCCGCGTCGCGCCGCGGCCGATGCGCTGCTGCTCAGCGCGAGCGTTGCGAGCCTTATCGCGGTGGGTCTGGTGCTCGTGCGCGCCGGTCACAGCAGTGGCCTGAGCAAGGGACTGCTCGTCGGCCTCAGCGTCGCCAGCATCGTCCTCGCTTGGAGTGTCGTTCACACCGTCTACAGCCTGCGCTACGCCAAGCTCTACTACGAAGGCACAGCCGGTGGTGTCGACTTCAACGCGCAGGGGGCGCCCTGTTACATCGACTTCGCGTACCTCGCTCTGACGATCGGGATGACCTTTCAGGTATCAGACACCAATCTGAAGACCACCAACATCCGTCGGACGGCCCTGCGACACGCGCTGCTCTCCTACGCGTTTGGGACGCTCATCATCGCGACCACGATCAACCTGGTCGCCGGGCTGACCAAGTAGAGACGTCGCGTTCGCCAATTTGGGGTTCTCATCCGGGCGCAATCGCGGCTACCATTCAGTGGCGTTTCGCCCTACGGCACCCCGGACCGCGATGAACCCTCCCAACAACAGCACGAGCACCCCGAGCACTCACGGCGATGTGCTCACGGCCATCTCCGACGGGATGGTCGCTTTGCTCAAGGAGTTCTACGGGCGAGGTCCGACTCGCGCGAAGTCCTACTACGAGGACGACCTGGTGGTGTGCGTGCTGCGAGGGGGCTTCTCGCGTGTCGAGGAGACGCTGCTCGCGGGTGGCCGCGGCCACGCGGTGATCCAGCAGCGCATGGAGTTCCAGGAGGTCATGCGCGAGCGGTTCGCGAAGGTCATCGAAGACGCCGCGGGCAAGCGGGTGATCGGCTTCATGAGCGGCAACCAGCAGGACCCAGACCTGATGTGCGAGGTCTTCATCCTCGCGCCCACCGATCTCCTCGACGAGCACGAGTGGGGCGACGCGTCGGGTGGATCGGGCCTTACCGCCTGACCCCACCGGGGACGCAAGCAGCGAGGTCAGTCGGGTGTTTGCGGATCGCCCGCGCGCCTAGTAAACTAAGTGGGAGAGGGCATCGGTGTGCGGTCGGTCCTTGCGGGACTGGCAACATGACGTGACTTCCGAGGTTTCGCTGCCATGTAGAGCGACCGGAGGTCACAGTGCCCCAGCCGCACACATCTCTGCCAGACCCGCGACGGAGCATCGCCACGTGATGATCGTGCTGGCAGCCGTCTTCAACTTGAACCATCCCGCGCGTGTCGTGGAATGGCATTTCATTCAGCTGTCCGTCGCGAACCTGATCGTGATCGCGCTGATGCTCGTGGTCTTCGCCTTGGCGATCGCGCTGCCGTTCCCCGGCGCGCGTGCTCGCGCGATCGCCCGCCAGACTGGGGGCGAACCCGAGTGAGCGCCTTCCAGGCCCCCAAGCGCACCTGGACCGGCCGCGTGCGGGAAGCCGCCGTAGAGGCGCTGCCGCCCGAGAAGCTGCTCCCCGATGGGCAGCCTACCTATGTTGCTTCCTGGATCTACATCTTCGGTGTCGCCAGTATCGCCGCGCTGATCGTGATCATTGGCTCTGGCACGATCCTGGCGCTGAAGGGCCCCGCCTGGTGGCACTACACGGGCATCGGTCACTTCTTCAACAGCATCCACCTATGGGCGGTCGAGCTGTTCTTCTTTGCGATGGTCGTCCACCTGTGGGGCAAGTACTGGATGGCCGCCTGGCGCGGCGGACGCACCCGCGTGTGGATCACGGGCGCCGTCACGTTCCTGGTCGCGGTCCCGACCGCTTTGACGGGATATGTCTCTCAGCAGAACTTCGACGCGCAGTGGATCGCAACCCAGGCCAAGGACGGCCTGAACTCCGTCGGCGTGGGAGCCTTCTTCAACGTCACGAACTTCGGCCAGATGTACAGCTACCACGTGTTTCTGCTGCCGCTGGCCGTCGTCGGGCTCGTCGCCGCGCACGTGCTGCTCGTGCGCCGCCACGGCGTCGTGCCACCCTTCGAGCTAGACAGGCCCGCCCTCGCCACACGCCCGCCGCGGGCCGGCGGGACGCCACCCTCGGTCCCCGACGGCAAGCCCCCTTCGGCTACGACGGGCGTGGCGTCGTGAGCTTCCTTCGCTCCAAGGACGACACCGGGCCGTGGAAGGGCGCCTACGCCTCCTATGACCTCGTCAAAGAGCTGTGCATCGCCGTCGGCATCGTCGCGCTGCTGGCGATCGTCCTGACCGTGCTGTTCTCATCGCCCGATGAGAAGCCGAGCACGGTCGCCCAGTGGTCGCGCCAAATGCCGATCAACTTCGTCGCGACGGCCGCGAAGGAGCTCGACGGCACCAGCGACACCGCCGAATATGGTCCCCCCTACAACCACAACAGCGCCAGCGTGCAGCATTTCCTGTTCCTGCACCCGCAGCGCTGGCTCGGTGTGAGCCATCCGATCGACACGGCCCAGGACTACGTGATCGGCCCGCTCGAGACGGTTCCCGCAGACCCGGCGTTGCGGAGCGCCTTGGCCGAATATCGGGCGGCGCCCGCAGCGACGCAGAAGGCGTGGGGCGAAGCGTACGCCAAGCCGCTGGAAGAATATGAAACGGCTCAGGAAGAAAAGAAGACGCCGCCGAAGACGGTGGCCCTCGACGCCTCGAGCGGCGCGGTGACGGTGCAGGCGAGCGGAGCCGGACCGGTTCCCGCGCTGATGGGAGGGCTGCTGAGCCTCGCCCAGAGCGGCGGACTCGATGGCGCCCTGTTGACCAGCAACCAGTTCTTCCAGACCGACTACACCAAGCCGCTGCTGTTCATGGCCGACGGCGGGCTGCTGGGCGAACGCGCTGAAGGCGACCACCTGCTCGGCGAGCAGTGGGGCATGATGAACGAGACCGGCAGCTACCCGGGCCAGGTGTGGCTGTGGCTATACACCCTCTGGTACCAGGTGGAACCCATCAAGTCCTCCTCCAACGCCGATATCCAGGTGATGCTGATCATGGGCCTGCTCAGCCTCGCGCTCGTCTGCATACCGTTCATCCCGGGCGTGCGCGACCTCCCCCGCCGCATCCCCATATACAAGCTGATCTGGAAAGAGCACTACCACGCACCGCAAAGCGAGTAGCAGCCTAGAGGAGGTGCGGTTGCCGGATACTCTCGAGCGGGTCCAGCGCGCCGAGGGGTCATGATTACTCGTGTGATGGATTTTGTGCTGAGTGTGCCACGACGACCAGTAGCTTCCGGGACGCGGACAGGATTAACTTCTCTAGGCATCGCTGCGGTGCCGAACGGCAGTGACCTTGACGGTCTGAGTTTTGTCGTCGATCAGGTAGAGAATTCGGTATGCCCCGCGCCGCGCCGACCACGCTGGAGCAAGCGGAGCGTCCAACGGCTTGCCGACCCGTCTCGGGGCATCGAGCAGCGGCCCTGTGATGAGGGCGTAGGCGGCTGCGGCGACCTTTGGAGGTAGGGACTCCGCCAAGGCTCGGGTTGCCGGCCCGGCAATTTCGAGCCTGTAGCGCACTCAGTGATCACTCCAGCGGCGGCAATCGGCCGGCCGAGCGCATAGCTCGGCCGAGACCGTCAGCATCCAAGCTGTCCCCCTCCCCGAGGGCTGCGATGCCCTCGGCGTGAGCGCGCAGAAGCTCTGGGTCGGCGAGCACGGCGATCGTCTCGCGCAGGGAGTCGTAATCATCCGCGCCGAGAAGAACCGCGACTCGCTGCCCACTACGAGTGATCTCGAAACGCTCATGGGTGTTTGTCGCCTCCTCCACAAGCCTCGAGAGTTGGGCGCGGGCTTCAGCGACAGGCAACGTCGGCATGTACATAATTCTAGCGCACTACGCGAGTTGAAAGGCGCATTTCGAGGCGCGATCTTTGCGAAGAGGTGGCATCCTCTTGGGCCGCCGCTATCCAGCGGACCCGTCCGTTTAGCGCATGATGCCTGTGTGGCCGAGGGAGTAGTTGCCGGGTTGTGGCCATACGCATAGGCCATGCGGGCCTTCACCCACCGGGATGCGGGCGCGCAGACGCCCGGTGTGTGTGTCGATCGCGTATACCTCGGCGTTGTAGCGTCCGCTCAGCCACAGCGTGTTTCCGTCAGCGGAGACGCCGCCCATGTCGGGGCTCGCGGGCAGCGGTACCTGCCACGTCGCAACCACGCGACGGGTCTTGAAGCTGACGGAGGAGATCGTGCCGGCGATACGGTTGGAGACATACATCACGCTCGCGTCGCGGCTCGGGTAGAGACCGTGTGCGCCAGCGCCGGTGTGCAGGAAACCGCTCACGCGGAATGTGTAAGGATCGATCTCCCAGACACCACCACTTTGCTGATCTGCGGTGTAGAGGGTGCGCCCGTCGGGTGAGAGCTTGACGTCCTGCGGGCTGGTGAGCCCGTTGCCGAGTACGAGCGTGTGGATGACCCGTAGGCTGTGCAGGTCGATCTCGATGATGCGCCCGGAGAACTCGCAGCTCGCGAACGCGTAGCGGCCGTCGGCGGAGAAGTCCATGTGGTCGACGCCGCGGCACGTCGGTACCGGCAGCGAGTCGATCAGCCGCATCGTGTGCGGGTCGCGGAAGTCGAGGCGTTGCAGGCGCTCGGCGACGACGATCGCGTAGCGGCCGTCCGGTGTGAAGTACAGGTTGTAGGGGTCCTCGACGGGGATCGGGGTCCCGGGAGTCCCGGTGCGGGGGTTGATCGGGGTCAGGGTGTTACCGAGATCGTTATCGACGTAGAGGGTTTTCAGGTCATAGGACGGGGTCACGTGCTGGGGAAGCGCGCCCGTTGGAAACGTCGTGATGACCTTCAGTGTCCGCTGGCTGATCACGGTAACCGTGTTGCTCAGACTGTTGGGCACGTACACCAGCGCGGGGTCCTGACGCACCACCGGGGACAGATCACCCGCCGCATCGGCGCTGTAGATGTTGCCGTTCGCCGTATGCTCGCCCCGGCTGTGAGAGCGGGATGGCTGGCCTGTTGAGGGGTGCGTGGCCTGGTTCGCCGAGCCGCAACCGGTCGCGAGCAGGCCAAGGAGCAAGAGGGTCGCGGTAGGCCTGAACACGAGGGACCGACCCTGAGCCCGCACGCTGAAACGAGCCTAAATTACAGGTGAGAAAACCCTCACCGCGAAACCCCTCTCTACAGCTCCCCATGGGTTACGCTCGCGCGCATCCGCCGGCCCGCTCTGACAAGCCTAATCGTGCTCTGCCTTGGTCTCGGCGCGTGCGGTGCCGGCACGAAAACCACAACCGTGGGAGGACCCGCTGCGCATTCCTCCCACGCCCCCCGCGCGAGCAAGCCGCTCGCCGTGAGCCTTTCCTACCGCCCGCTGTTCTCGCTGCCCGCCCCGCTCCAGGACCCCGCGATCGCCGGGCTCGCCGGCGATCGCTTCGTGCTGCTCGGCGGTCTGGACGCCGCAGACACATCGACGGCCGGGGTGCTCGTCGCGAACCTACGGGAACCGCTGCGCAACGGGTCGCTGCCCGGCGCGCAACACGACGCCCAGGCAGCCACGCTCGCGGGAGCGGTCTACGTCTTCGGCGGCGGCGAGTTCACCCAGTACGACCACATCCTGCGCTTCGACCCGTCGAGGAACACGGTGAGCGCGGGCGGCGTGCTGCCCACAGCGGCATCCGACGTAGCCGTCACACAGACGGGCGACACCGCGTACATCATCGGCGGCTTCGACGGGACCAACTGGCTCGACACGATCCTCGCCTGGCGGCCCGGAAGCACGGCACGAGTGGTCGCTCGTTTGCCGCTGGGGCTACGCTATGCCGCCGTCGCGGCCGTCAACGGCAAGGTTCTCATCATCGGCGGTACCACGCCAACCAGCACGAGCGACGCGATCTACCGCTTCGATCCCTCCACCGGAACGGTGCGCCAGATCGGCCGGCTTGCGCAGCCGATCACCCACGCTGGCGCCGCGACAATTGGCTCGAGCGTGTTCCTGATCGGCGGCCGTGGTGAAAACCTCGACTCACAAACCGACCGCGTGTGGTCCATCAACCCGTCCAACGGCGCCGTCCACGCTGCCGGCCGGCTGCCCCGAGCACTATCCGACGCCGGGGTGCTCTCGGTCGGCAACGCGATCCTCGTCACGGGCGGGCGCACCGCGGAAGGCACGCAGGCGGCCGTCGGCGAGCTAGTGCCCACCGGCTGAACGCTCCCTACCGGACACATAGCCGACGATCGCCGCAAGCTGCGCCGGACTGAGCGGACGACGAACTGGCATCTCGCGCGCGAACTCCAACAAGTCCCGACGACTGAACCGATAGCCGAGCAAATCACCGCCCTGGCGACGCAGCGACTCGTCACCGATCAGCGAGTGGCACGCACTGCAATCCGCGGCGAACAACGTCTTCCCGCTCGCTGGGCGCGAGCGGCTCGCGCCGCCACAACCCAACAACGCGACAGACACCGCCACAGCCACAAAGACAACTCCTCGACGCACCCGAACAGCGTACGCGGAGGCGCCCGCTGTTCACTGCCAGCCCCTCCCTATGACTCTAGGAGGCTACCGCCACAGCTAGCGCGTCCTGACCGCCAGCGCCACAGAAAGTGAAACGCGATCCTCTACTGGATAGACAAGCCAGAATGGCGTGCATGAATCCCCCGAGTTGCGCGGGTACGATATGGACATGAGTTCGACCCGTTCGGTGTGTCACATTAGGGCTCCGCGAGCAGCCGTCTATCGAGCGCTTCTCGATGCGGAATCGGTCGCGAAGTGGAAGGCGCCGGCCGGCATGAGCAGCAAAGTGCACGAGTTCGACGCCCGCGAAGGTGGCGACTTCCGTATCTCCCTCACATACGACGCGCCCGGCGAAACCGGCAAGACGATCGGACACACTGACACCTATCACGGCCGATTCGTGAAGCTCGTGCCGAACGAGCAAGTAATCGAAGTGTGCGAGTTCGAGACAACGGACCCGAAGCTACGAGGCGAGATGACGATTACCACGACGCTTGCGGATGCGGACGACGGGACCGATGTCCTCTTCGTGCACGAAGGGATACCAGATGGCGTGTCGAGCACAGACAACGAGATCGGTACACGGATGGCACTCGAGAAACTAGCCGCGCTCGTCGAGGGAAGCTAGAACCTGGAGGCATTAAGGGCCTCGTCAGTCACCGCGCCAGCGAAGCCTCGGCTCGGGTCGGCTCGAACAGCTCAATCGGGTTGCCGGACGGGTCATCGAGCAGAATCTGGTTGCCGCCGACCCCGGTGACGATGTCGTTGCGAAAGTGGACTCCCGTCTTGCGCAGCTCCTCAACGATGCCACGGAGGCCGGAGACCTCGAGCTGGAACCGGTTCCAGCCTCCGGGCTCGGGCTTGCTGCCATCAGGCATGGTCTGTCCGCCACCTCCCGCGCCACTGGGGGCGCTCAGCACGAGACGCAGATCTCCCCGCGAGAGCATCGCGAACGTAGGCGCCGGATGCATATCCTCGTGGAAGCCCAGATGCTGCGTGTAGAAGGTGATCGCGGCGTCGACATCGTTGACGATGTACCGGACACTGACGGTGGCCATTGTGTTTCTCCCTTGCTTTTTATGTGTAGAGCTCAGGGTCGCGCTCATCGATCTGAACCACGGTTCCGTCAGGCGCCCTTACTCGAAGGGCTCGGCCCCACTCGTGATCAACGATCGTGCCCTCTGGTGGAAAGCCAGCTGCCAGCAGCCGGTGCTCGACCTCCTCTAGGGGTTCCTCAGCGAGGAAGTTGAGGGCCACGCCCTCGCGACCCTCACCGTCGGCGGCGATCGCTGCGTCGTGCAGACCGAGCTCACCTCCGCTCGCCTGAAGCTCGACCCAATGTCCCGAGCGAGAACGGATCTCCGGCTGAAGGCCGAGCGCCTCATAGAAACGCACCGCCTCATCCACATCGGGGACGAAATGTATTGGCCTGAGCCTCATTGCGACTGCCCTCCTTCCAGATGAGCGAGATGCGCAAGGAGCGCATCCTCGACGAGCCGTGACAACGAGAGAGCCTCATCGACAGCAGCGTGCTTCGCGCGACGGATGAGCGCTGGCGGGAGATAGACGTTGAACTGCTGCTTCTCTTCGGTCCGCTCACCCTTCATGCTCGTATGCTAGCAAACTAGCAACATGCGCCTCGATCGACGACCCCGACGCGTATGGCGCCTTTTGTCTAGGCGCTCAGTTGGTGTACTGCGCGCCAGCCTCGGCGCGTAGTGGTCGAAGCGAGCGTCGCGGCCAGGACCATGACAATCAGCTGCGCGAGGAGCGAGGCGCCCGTGCTGATCGCTTGAAACGGCCCGTTCGAGGCGCCGGCAAGGTTCGCTGAGTCGAGCAGCAGCGCGATCGCGTACAGCGCAGTGGCAAGCGCGATCATCGCCATCGCTGCGGTCACGAGCGTTCCGCATGTGAGCGCCGTGAGCAGCCGTCCACGCGACAGCGGTAGGGCGAACAGAGCCCTCCGCGACGCGACGACGCAGACGGCGCCGCAAACCAGGCCTGCGAGCCCCCAGGCGATAAACGCACCGCCAGCGACCGTAGTCGCCCGATGAGAATGCTCGGAATGAGCCACCAAGACCAAAACCCCCGTCAGACCAGCGAAGAGGAGGACCGCCAACACGGGCACGCTCACCAAGAGCCGCGAGCTTGGCTGTCTGCGGGCTTGAGCGAGCACCGCGATGATCAGCGGCAGTGCGCCGAGCAGCACGGCGGCTGAGGCCACGAGCGCCAGCACCTGGACAGCGACGTGAGTGCCACCAAGCAAGGAATGCGCGTGGCCGGCGGCCGTGAATCGCGCGTCCTCGGTCGTCTTGTAGAACCCGAACCCGGCTGCCGCGAACACGACCCAGCACGCCAGCTGAGCGCTCGCACTCGCGCGCACGCGGTCAGCGGAATCGACCAGCCCGGCTACAGCGACCGAGGGCCGCAAATGAGCGGCCAGCGCCCCGCGCAACAGATCGAGCACCGTCAGCGCCCGCGTCGGAGTCTGATCGAGCAACGCACGCATCTCCTGGCCGTAACGGCGCCGGAATCCCAGCGGGTAGAGGAGCAGTACCAGCTGCGCCAGGCGCCGCGTCATTTGGTCGCCTCAGCCACGCGCAGGCGATCAAGGCCGCTGCGCGCCACGCGCTCGAGGGTTTGCAGCTGCTCGGCGAGCGCCGTGCTGCCGGCGCTGGTCAGACGGTACGGGTGTCGGCGATCTTCCGCCGGCAGTGCCTCGATGAGGCCCCTCCCCTCGAGTCGCGACAATGCTCCGTAGAGCGTTCCGGGGCCGAGCCGCACGCCCGAGAGTCGCTCAACGTCAAGGGTGATCGCATAGCCATGCTTGGGACCCTCGGCCAAGCTCGTCAACACGAGCAAACCAGGATCCGTAGATCGCTCGCCGATAGATCGCATAACGTATTATTAGCACGTCAGTGTAACGCGCGCGATTCAGGCGCGGTTTGTCCGCGCTTAGGGGTGTGGGTGTTGGGGTAGGTGTAGGACTTGTTCGAGGGTGTGCGCGAGTGTTTGGATGCGGGTGAGGTGCTCGCGGGTGAGGGTCTCCAGCCGCTCGCGTCCCTCCTCGGTGAGCTCGAGGTGGAGGCGGCGGTGGTCGTCGGTGTCGCGCTCGCGGCGGATCAGCCGGGTGGCCTCGGCGCGTTGTGCGAGCTCGACGGCGCTGTGGTGGCGTATGTGCAGCTCTTGCGCGGCTTCGCCGATCGTCGGCCCGGACGCGATGGGAAACCCGCGTATCACCAACAGCAGCTGGTGCAGCGCGGGCGTCAAACCGGCGTCGTGGGCTGTCTGTTCGCTCCAGCGCAGGAAGTCGCGTAGCTCTGAGCGGAACGCGCGTAGGCGCTGGTAGTCCTCGTCGAGCAGCGGGGCCGGCGGGCTGGGCCGGGTCATGGTGTGCTCTGGCGGGCGGGGAGCAGCTTCCCGGGCCCCGAGACCTGTCGCCGTGGCCCGAGTGGACGCTCGCGGTGGCGCTCCTCGATCAGCACCCGCTCGTGAGCCTTCAGCAGGTCGAACTGGCTGATCAGCCCCACCAGCCGCCGAGGGTCCTCCCGGTCTGTGACGGGCAGCACGCCGTGGCCGCTGGAGAGCATCCTGTCGGCGACCTCCCGCAGCGTCTCATCGGTGAAAGCGAGGATCGGCCGGTGTGCCAGATCGCTCGCCAACGGCGCGCTCGAGGACTGGCGCGCGGCGAGCACATCAGAGAATGCCAGCACACCAACGAGGCTGTCGCTCGAGTCGAGTATCGGATACAGGCGCTGGCGGCGATCAGCGCTGCCCTCCGGCAGGCGCTCGTCCAGCTCCGCGGTAGACGTCTGTGGCTGCACGGTCAACACGTCGGTCGCCATCACGTCGCGGACGAGCAGGGCGTGCAGCGGGTCGATCTCATACTCGCGGGTGATGTGATAGCCACGGCGGGCGATCTTCTCGGTCAGAATCGAGCGCTTCAGGGTCAGGACACTCACGAGGTGCGCGATCGTACACGCGACCAACAGCGCCAACAGCGCGTTCACGTCATGCGTCAGCTCGAGCGCGAACACGATGCTCGTAAACGGCGAGCGCATCACGCCGGCCATCGCGGCGGCCATCCCGATCAGCGCCCACGTGCCCTCCCCGGCGCCTGGGAGTATCGCGCCGAGCAGTCCGCCGAGAGCGGCGCCGAGCATCAGCAGCGGGGCGAGGATCCCACCGCTGGTATTCGACCCCAGCGCGATCGACCAGACTGCCAGCTTGACCACGAGCAGCACCGCCAACGCCCCGAGCGCAAGCTGCCCCGCGAGCTGCGCCCCGATCGTTTCATAGCCCACGCCGAGCACCCTTGGATCGATCAAACCGCCGAGGCCGACGAACACGCCACCGATTGCGGGCCACCACGACCAGTGAAAGGGCAGCCGCCCGAACAGATCCTCCGCCCCATACACGCAGCGCGTCATCACCCAGGCGAGTCCTCCACAGGCTAGGCCCACGAGCACCGCGCCGAGCGTCACCGACACGCCCAGCGTGCCGTGCGCGCTCATCGCAAACAGCGGAGCAGCCCGCAACAGCCCGGCGCTCGCGAGCGCTTCACGGACCGCCTCGGCCGAGCACGCGGCGAGCGCGACGGGGATCATCGAGCGCGGCCGCCACTCGAACAGCAGCAGCTCCACCGCCAGCAGCACAGCCGCGACGGGGGTCGCGAACACGGCGGTCATGCCACCCGCCGCCCCGGCCACGAGCAGCGTTCGCCGTTGCGCCGCGGTGAGATGCAAGAGCTGTCCGACGATGCTCCCGAGCGCCCCGCCGGTCACGATGATCGGCCCCTCCGCGCCGAACGGGCCGCCCGTGCCGATGCTCACGGCGCTCGAGATCGGCTTCAGCACCGCCAGCCTCGGCTCCATCCGGCTGCCGCGCAACAGGATCGTTTCTATCGCCTCGGGGATCCCGTGACCGCGGATGCGCTCGGAGCCGAACCGCGCCATCACACCCACGATCAGCCCCCCGGCCACCGGCACCAAGACACTCCACACCCCCAACACGTGTATGTCAGGGCTGCTCAGGCTGGTACTGACCGTCCCCGTGTAGACGAGATGCGTGATCAGGCCGATCAGGTCCAGGAGCGCCAGCGCCAGGAGCGCGACGACCGCTCCCACGAGCAGCGCCGCCGCCGCCAGCCCGAGAACCGGCCGCGTCGTGGTGAAGTCGCCCAGCTCACGGTCCCCGGCACCCGATGGTCTCGAGTCCGGGGGAATCACCGCGTCAGCGGGAAACCGCTCGGCATGACCATTGCTCGCCACACCACAACCATATCGGGTGACGATACTTCGTGGTCGTTACCAACTACGTCCGGCCGAGCGTCAGGACGCGTTGCGTCGCTCGCGCGAGCGCAACTAGCTAACCCACATCAAGCCCCTTCTAGGCTCCGGTCTCCACAGGCACACCGACGAGGCTGCCCCACTCTGTCCAGGAGCCGTCGTAGTTCTTGACGTGCTCGTGGCCGAGCAGCTCGTGCAGCACGAACCAGGTGTGGGCCGAGCGCTCGCCGATGCGGCAGTACGCGATGACGGGATCGCCGTTCAGCAGGCCCTTGGAGCTATACAGCTCGCGTAGCTCCTGCGCGGACTTGAACGTGCCGTCCTGTCTGACCGCTTGTGACCAGGGGACCGAGGCGGCGCCGGGGATGTGCCCGCCGCGCTGGGCGCCCTCCTGCTCGTAGCCCGAGGGCGAGATGATCTCGCCGGCGAACTCTGCGGGAGAGCGCACGTCGACGAGCCTCGTGGGCGCGTCGATCGCCTCGAGGACCTCCTCGCGGCGCGCGCGGATCGCGTCCTCGCCGGGCTGAGCGGTGAAGCTCACCGGCGCATAGCCGGGGAGCTCGGCACTCGTTGCCAGACCGTCGGCGATCCACTTTTCGCGCGGTCCGTTCAGCAGCAGTACCTCCTCGTGGCCGTAGTACTTCAGGTACCAGTAGGTGTACGCAGCGAACCAGTTGTTGCGATCGCCGTAGAGCACGATCGTGTGCTCGTTCGAGATGCCGCGGCTGCCGAGCAGCTCGCCAAATGCCTGCGGGTCCAGGAAGTCGCGCCGGACCGGGTCTTGGAGATCCTTCTGCCAATCGAAGCCGATCGCGCCGGGGATATGGGCCTCTGCGTAGAGCGCCGGATTCTCATCGACCTCGACGATCCGGATGCTCTCGTCATTCAAATGCTCTGATAGCCAGTTGGCGTCGACGAGCACGTCCTTCGCGTAGTCAGACATGGGGAGCCCTTCGGTAGTTGATTCGGGTCAGCTCTACGGTCATTGGCAATCGAGGAGATGACGTGACGGGGCGCCGTGGACGCTCATGTGTGGGTCTGCTGGTAGTAGGCGGTGTTGATCTCGATGTACTGCTCCCACTCGGACGGCACCTGGTCCTGCGCGAAGATCGCATCGACCGGGCACGCCTCGACGCAGGCATCGCAGTCGATGCACTCCTCCGGATCGATGTAGAGCAGCTCAGCCGCGTCGTAGCCGGGCTCGTCCGGTGTCGGGTGGATACAGTCGACTGGGCAGACCTCGACACAGGAGTTGTCCTTGGTGCCGATGCACGGCTCGGTGATCACGTAGGTCATCGCGTGCGCCTTCCGTTGTTCTTACACCTACAGTGGGAAACGAATCTAGCAGCATCGTTGGCTTTTCCTAGTGTGCCTGTGTAAAATGGTTTAATCATGATCGACCCGCCGCTCGATATCGGCCCCGAGGACGCGCTCTCCCAGCCCACTCGGGCGCGTCTGTTCGCGCTCCTCGGCGAACTTGGCCGGCCGGCCGGCACCGTCGAGCTCGCCGAGCAGTTCGGCCTGCACCCCAATGGGGTGCGCATGCACCTGGAGCGCTTGGAGCGCGATGGGCTGCTGTTGCGCGCAAGCGAACCCCAGCCGCGTGGACGACCACGTGACGTCTGGCAGATCGCGCCCGACGCGCATCCCGGCGGACGCGCACCGCGCGCCTACACAGACCTCGTTCGCTGGCTCGCTCGTGCGATGGGATCGTCGGGATCTCGCGGCCTGCGTGGCGTCGAGGCCACCGGCCGGGAGATCGGCCGGGAGCTCGCCTCGCGCCAGGACAACACCGGCGCAGACGCATTCCAGGCAGCGCTGACCGCGCTCGGCTTCCAGCCACAGATACAGGACCGCGGGGACAAGCAAATCACGGTCACCCTTCGCAACTGCCCCTACCAGGACGCCGTTCGCGAGAACCAGCCGGTGATCTGCACACTGCACAGAGGCATCACACGCGGGCTGCTCGACGTACAGGCGCCCGCCGCCAAGCTCACCGGCTTTGAGCCGCGCGACCCCGATGTCGCCGGCTGCCTGCTGGAGCTCACCGGGATCGCGGCACCCCAGAGCAAGAAGTGAGCCCAGCCGCAGCGGACCGGGCGCCTGAGAGCATGCGACCGGCGACGCGCCGCTGCCGTCCCCGCACCATCAATCCCTCCTCGCCTCGCCCCAGCGCCCTCGTGAGCGCGTTCTTTGTGCCGGCGATCGTTCTGTTGCTCGCCGCCGCCGGCGCTGCCCTGGCTTACGTGATCACTGGCCGTGACTGGCTGCACTGGCTGGCGCTGCACCTGGCGCTGCTCGGTGGCGTCTCACAGCTCGTACTCGGCGCGGGACAGTTCTTCGTGTGCGCGTTCCTGGCAACCGACCCGCCGTCGCGCCGACTGATCGCGGCGCAGCTGGTGGCGTGGAACGCCGGGACGCTGCTCGTGGCCGTGGGCGTTCCAACCGCGACCGGCTCACTCGTCGACGTAGGTGGAGTGCTGATCGGGGTCGGGCTCCTGCTGTTCGCCGCCGCGTTGTACGGCATGCAGCGTCGCTCGCTTCAGCGCGCGCGCTGGGCGGTGCGCTGGTATCAGGCGTGTGCGGCGTGTCTGGGATTGGGTGCGTTGATCGGGGTTCTGCTGGCGCGCGGAACGCCGTGGTCGGCGGGGAGCCTGCTCGGCGCCCATCTGGCGCTCAACCTGGGTGGCTGGCTGGGTATGGCGATCGTCGGGACGCTGCACACCTTCTTTCCCTCGCTGACACAAACGCGGCTGCGGTTCCCCGTTCTGCAGGGCCCGACGTTCGTCCTATGGCTGCTCGGTGTCGCACAGCTGGCGTTCGGTGCCGCGTTCGGCGCGCAGGTCCTAGTCGCCTCGGGCTGGCTTTCGCTCGCGCTCGCTGCCTGCCTGCTGGCCGTCAACCTCGGGGCCTCTCTACACGCTGCTCGGAGACCGTTGGCGCTGCCCGCGCAGCTGATCGCGCTGGCACAAGCGTTTCTCGCGGCTGGCCTTCTGTTCGCGCTGGCCGTCACCATCAGCAACAGCCCACGCGAAGCGTTGCTAGGCGATGAGCGCAACGTGTTGGCGATTTTGCTGCTCGCCGGTTGGATCGGGCTGACGGTATCCGGCGCGCTGCTGCACCTGCTGGCGGTACTCGCCAGGGTGCGCTCATTCAGCCGGGCGATGCCGACCCCCGCACCCGTGCGCGACCCCGCCCTGACTCTCGCGGCGGGTATCGGCGTCAGTGCCCTGGCGATCTCTCACGTGCCCAGTCTCGATGCGCTGGGCGGGCCGGCGAGCATCATCCTGCTGGCGGTGCTTGCGCTGCTCAGCGTACGTGTGCTTGTGCTTGCGGTACGGGCCCTGCGGTTGCCTGTCGGAGCGCGATCGTGAAGCGCCACCCCGCGCTTCAGCCGCTCTCACGCGACCATCAGCACACCCTCGCCGTCGCGCAGCGCCTACGGCGCGCGACGCCCGAGACCGCCGAGCAAGCCGTCGCGGCGTTTCTCACGGTCTGGGGGCTTGAGGAGCAGCTTCACTTCCGCGTCGAGGAGGAGGTCTTGCTGCCGGCCTACGCCGCCCACGGCGACCGGAACCACCCCGTCGTCCTCAGAGTGCTCGTTGACCACCTGAGCATTCGCTGCGACGCTGAGCTGCTCGCGACAGAAGTGCCTCTGCAGAGACTGCACGCGCTCGGGGAGCGACTTGCCTCCCACGTGCATCTCGAGGAGCGCGAGCTGTTCCCGCTGATCGAAGAGAGCCTCACCGACGCGGACCTGTCAATGCTCGGCGATCGGTTGCTGGAGGCCCTGGGGTGAGTCACTTTTGGCTGGGTGTGCTGTGGCTGCACGTGATCGCGATGGCGTTCTTCGTAGGTGGTCAGCTGCTTCTCGCGGTCGCTGTCGTGCCCGTGGCACGCCAGTCTGGCGATCTCCTCCAGCTACGGGCCATCGCCCGGCGCTTTGGCTGGGGAACCTTGGTTGCGATCGGCGTGCTGCTGGCTACGGGCAGCGCGATGGCCACCCGCTACGACCTCTGGAATGACGGCACCCTGCGGGTCAAGCTCGCGCTTGTCGCACTCGTCACGGTCCTTGTGGTTTGGCACATGCGCCGACCCACCATGCACGCTCTGGAGGCAGCGATCTTCCTGCTCTCCTTGGTGATCGTGTGGCTCGGGCTTGACCCTGGCACAGTGAGCACGCACGACGCACCGGTCAAGTGATCCGATATAGCGGACCGTCACCGCCCTGTGGTTTGGGGCATCGTCGCGCGTTGCATGGCGTGGACCGCATCACGAGCTTTGTCGTGTGGTGAGAGGACCGACGTTGCTCTGCTCCAGCGTGGCTATCTCTTCCTCGATCGTCTTCAGGCCGAGGTCATACGCGCGGGCGCGCGCACGATCGCGCCGAGTCGTCTGTGGATCGGGGATCTGGGCGCGCGCTGTGCACAGCTCCTCGCGGCGCGCGTAAGCTCGCAGCAATTCATCCGCGACCGACTCTGCACGCGGCGACGGGTTAGTCCTGCTGGCTTCAGGCGTCCCGAGTCGTCCGACCTGCTCGAGGTATGCGCGGTCCTTGGCGCGATTGGCGGTGCGCTTGGAGTGCTCCACGTCGGAGAGGCTGGCGACGGCGACCGTGATCGTCGTGGCTGCGACTTGGCGCTGTTGGGCGTCGGTGATGAGTTGCGTGTAGCCCTGCGGGAAGCCGCTGGGCGTGAGGGTGAGGTCGAGCTTGCCGTGGGCGGTACGCAGGTTCCACACTGTGGCCTGTGCGAGCACGCTCGCGGTGAAGTAGTCGGGTGGGAGCAGCACGGCGTTCTCGGGATGGGAGGGGTCGATCTCCAGGCGGCACTCCAGACGGTTGAGCACCTCAGCGAGTCGCGTGAGGTTCTGTTGCGCCCGGTCGGGTGTGATGTCGATGTCCTCGGTCTCGTAGCGCTCTCCGTGGCTCTGCAGCGCGGCGCCGCCGATGACCACGAATCGCACGTCGCCGTCACGCAGCGCTCCGAGCAGGGTCTCGCGCCCGTGATCTATCGGGTCTGTCTGGTCAGCCATTGATCAGCGCGAGCGCGCCGCTCTCGCACGCTTGGTGGTTTGCTCGGCGCCGAGCTCACGTCGCCGGTGCTCGAGTCGCGCGCGGTGAGCTGCAGCGTCGCGTCGAGGGCGAGCGCGAATCGCCGGCTGTATGGCTCGGTGTCGGTGAGCGCGATCCGCAGCAGGTCGACGAGCCCGGCGACCTCGACCGTGGTCTGCTGGATCGTGACCTGGATCGCGGCGCGCGCGAGGTCGGCGAATCCGTATGTGCCGGCGGGCGCATCGAGGAGGCGCACACGGTCGGGCTGCGCGGACGCGGCGAGGATCGTCTCCTCTGCGAGCTCGCGATCCTTGGGGTGCACCACGAGATCGAGTGTGCCCTGCTCGCTGAGGATCAGCGGCCAGCCGTGCAGCGCGCCGGCGACCTCTCCCACCACGATCGTCCGCACGCCAACGGTCCCGACGAGCTTGAGCGCCGCGACACGATCGAAGCGGTCGTAGGTCAGGTGCCTGACCCGCTCCGCGGGCTCGCGCCCGAGCTGCTCATAGATCAAAGACGTCCACGATCCCTCGTCCGCCGTGGCAAGTCCGAGCGTCAGGTCGAGCTCGCATGCCGCTGCCACTTCTCCCACGGTCTGGAACTTGGGCTCAGTGGCGCCGCTCTCCCACCGCGCGACCGTCACCTGGGGGACGCCGAGGCGCTGCCCGAGCTCGTGTTGAGTGAGGCCCGCGCGGCGCCGGGCGATAACGATGATGTCGCGTGCACGCATGCCTTTAGTATAACAGAACTGATATAGTCGGCCATTGATCTCGTTGGTGTCTCCAGCCGACGAGCTCTTACCGCGGCGGTCTGAGCGGATCGTCGTCTATCGTGCGCTGGCTGTATGAACCGTCGCGACGGCGACACCAAACCGACATGAGCTCACGTTCCGGTGGCGTAGCCTTCGTCCTGTCAGGCGGAGCAAGCCTGGGTGCGGTGCAGGTCGGCATGCTCCAGGCGCTCTACGAGCGAGATATCACGCCGCAACTCATCGTCGGCACCTCGGCAGGCGCCATCAACGGAGCGTTTATCGCCTCGCGCCCCCAGACGGTGCAGACGGCGAACGAGCTCGCAGGTATCTGGCGCACGGTGCGCCGCGGGCAGATCTTTCCGCTAAATCCCTTGAGTGGCCTGCTCGGCTTTCTCGGATCGCGCGATCATCTCATCCCCTCCTCGGGCCTACGCAAGCTCGTGGCCGACCACAGCCAGCATCCGCGTCTCGAGCAGATGCCAATCGAGTTTCACGTCGTCGCAGTGGACGTTGTGACCGGCGAAGAACTGCTGCTCTCGCGCGGTCCTACGGTAGACGCCGTGCTGGCCAGCGGGGCGATTCCAGCGGTCCTGCCGCCGGTCGCGTGGGAAGGGCGCACGCTGATGGACGGGGGCGTGGCCAACAACACGCCGATCTCGCATGCCGTCCAGCTCGGAGCACGCGAGATCTATGTGCTACCGAGCGGTCATTCCTGCGCGCTCGAGCAGCCCCCCTCGAGCGCACTCGGCATGGCGCTACATGCCCTGACGCTGCTGACACAGAGCCGGCTGATCGCCGACGTCGAGCTGCACCGCGATCACGCGAAGCTCGTCGTGCTGCCGCCGCCATGCCCGCTCGGGATCCAGCCGATCGACTTCGCGCATGCCGACGAGCTGATCGAGCGGTCGCTGACTGATGCGCGGGCGTTTCTCGATCACGGTGGCGCAGAGCGCCCAGCGATCCGCATGCGCATGCACCGTCACGGACAGCCGCGCGCGCGTAAGAAGCGTTCAACGGTTAGGTAGCAGTTCGGCCAGCCATTTTGTACAGGCGCGCTGTGAGAAGCTGACGATGCGTGATACGGTTTCTTACAGCGGCGATGGAAGAAACCTGACCGGAAGGGAGTCGGCCCGTGACCTACGTGATCAATGAGCCCCACATTGGCACGAAGGGACATCTCCAGAACCGGCGCTACCTAGCAACGCATCCCGCTCAGAATGCCAGGGCGGCGTTTCTAGCCGCTGGTTGCGTGTTCTTGCTCGCCGCTGCTCTCAGCGCGGTGGTCAACACGGCCGCTTCGTTTCACCACGGCTGGTGGCTGGTGGCATACCTGAGCCTGGTCGGCGGCCTCTCCCAGATGCTGCTCGGTGCGGGGCAGGACGTGCTCGCCGAGCGCACCCATAGTCAAACGCCGCCCAACGCGCTGCTCCTAACGGAGCTTGGGCTGTGGAGCGTCGGCTCCGTAGCGGTGGCAGTCGGCGACCTGGCCGGCGCAAGCACCGTGCTTCTGCTCGGCAGCGCTCTGTTGCTGATCGATCTGGCGCTGTTTGCCGTGGGGCTCGCGCGCCTGCAGAGTCAGGCCGATCGGCGTGTCGTGGCCTTGGAGCGCTGCTACGCCGCTTTGCTCCTCTTCCTCGCGATCAGCGTGCTCGTCGGCAGCTCACTTGGTGGGGCGCTGCCCGGATAGGGAGATCGATGCTCACCGAAAGCCGACATGCCAATCACGACGAGAGCGCTACGGAGGAACCCGTGCCACAGCCGCAACCGGCGAAACCAACCGCAAACCATGAGCTCACGACAGCGGTACTGGGCTTGCCGCGGATCGGTCCACACCGTGAGCTGAAGGCGGCGCTGGAGTCCTACTGGGATCGACAGATCCCGGCCGGTGAGCTCCAGCGGGTGGCGAGCGATCTGCGCCACCAGCATCTGAGACGGGCGGCTGCCATCGGCATCGACAGTCTGCCATCCAACGACTTCTCCCTGTATGACCACGTACTCGATACCTGCGTACTGGTCGGTGCGGTCCCGGAGCGTTTCGCGGCGTACCCCAACCAAGTCGGGCCCGGTGTCTATGACGTCCACTCGCCGCGCGTGCCCAGCGTCAGCGAGATCGAGGCGCTGCTGGCAAGCGCGGAGCGACAGATCCCGCGCGAGCGGCTGTGGGTCAACCCCGATTGCGGCCTGAAGACCCGCGCGTGGGATGAGGTGCTGCCCTCCCTCGAGCACCTCGCCGCCGCCGCTAAGCGGCGCCGCGTCACCCCCCACGCCGTTGTCGATCTCTCGTGACCGCGGCCACGAGATCGCCTCGGCGTCGTCGTGAGCTGAGACCGCGCACAGCCAGGATCGCAATAGCCCTCACCATCGTCCTGGCGGTCGGAGGGCTTGCCGGTGCACACCCGGCTTGGGCCGGCGTGATAACTCCAGAATCGGGCGGCTCCTCGAATGCCGACAGCATCGCGGGCCTCTACAAGATCGTGCTGATCATCGCGACCGTGATCTTCTGCGCGGTCGCCGGCACACTCGTGTTCTTCCTGGTGCGCTACCGGGCACGTCCCGGTCACGTCGCCTCGCAGGTCCGGGGAAACACGCGCCTGGAGATCGCCTGGACCGGCGCCGCGGCGCTGATCCTCGTGGTCCTGGCGGTGTTGACGTTCACACGGCTGCACGGAATCGTCACACCCGCGGCATCCGGGGATGACGCCGGGGCGATCTTCGCGACCGTCGATCAACCGCGGGCGCCGGGTGGGCACGCGCTGCACATCAAGATCACCGGCCGCCAGTACGTGTGGCGCTTTGACTACCCAAATGGCGCGTACTCATACGAGGAACTCGAGGTTCCGATCGATACGACGGTCATTGTTGACATCTACTCGCTGGATGTCAATCACTCCTGGTGGGTGCCGAAGCTCGGCGGCAAGTTCGACGCGATCCCCGGCTATGTCAACCACACGTGGTTCAAGATCACCAAGCCCGGCGTTTTCACAGGCCAGTGCGCCGAGCTCTGCGGCCAGCACCATGCCCAGATGATCGCCACCGTGCGCGCGATCCCCCTTGCGGCCTGGGAAACCTGGGTCACCCGTCAGAAGCAGCTGATCGCAGAAGCCAACGCCGAGGACCACCTCGCGCGCGCCAAGCTCGACTCCCACACGGGCGCGGCGCGGGTCGAAAGCCCATAGGACACCAGGAGACCAGCTCGACATGGCCACCTCCCTCGCCCCATCCCCGCAGATAGCTATCGATCGTGTAGAGCGTGAGCCACACGGCTGGACGAGCTGGGTCACGACCACCGATCACAAGCGGATCGGGATTCTTTACCTCGTCACCTGCTTTGTGTTTTTCATGGTCGGTGGCGTCGAGGCGCTATTGATGCGCAGCCAGCTCGCCGTCCCGGAAAACACTCTGATCAACGCCGAGCATTACAACCAGCTGGTCACGATGCACGGCACGACGATGATCTTTCTGTTCGTGATTCCCGTGTGGGCGGGATTCGCGAACTACATGGTGCCGTTGATGATCGGCGCGCGCGACATGGCGTTCCCGCGGCTGAACGCACTGTCGTACTGGCTGTTCGTCGCCGGCGGCGTGGTGTTCTACAGCTCGGTGTTCTGGAACCCACCCGATGCGGGCTGGTTCTCCTATACGCCGCTCTCAAATGGCACCTATTCCCCGACCGCGGGGCAGGACACCTGGATCTACCTGATTCACCTCACGGGCCTCGCATCCGCGATCGGCGCGATCAACATCGTCGTGACGATCGCGACGATGCGCGCCCCGGGGATGGGCTGGGGGCGGCTACCGCTGTTTTGCTGGGGTGTGCTGACCCAGGCGATCATGCTGATCGTCGCGATCCCCGTGATCGCCGCGGCCGTCACGATGCTGCTCACCGACCGCCACTTTCACACGTGCTACTTCGACCCGCGCTGCGGCGGCTCGCCGCTTTTGTGGCAGCACCTGTTCTGGTTCTTCGGGCACCCCGAGGTGTACATCATGATCCTCCCCGGCTTCGGGGTGATCTCCGAGGTGCTGCCCGTCTTTGCCCGCAAGCCGATCTTTGGCTACAAGGCGATCGCGGCGTCCACCGTTGGCATCGCGTTCCTGTCGGTGCTCGTGTGGGCGCACCACATGTTCACCGCTCCGATCCCGCTGGTGGTGCTCGCTTTCTTCATGATCTCCTCGATGGCTATCGCGGTGCCGACCGGCGTGAAGGTCATCAACTGGGTCGCGACGCTGTGGCGAGGATCGATCCTGTTCAGAACCCCGTTGTATTTCGCGTGCGGGTTTCTCGTGCTGTTCACCTTGGGCGGGCTGAGCGGGGTGATGCTCGCGATCTTCCCGATCGACTGGCAGCTCCACGGAAGCTACTTCGTCGTCGCGCATTTCCACTTCGTGCTGGTCGCGGGAGCGGTCTCGGCGGTCATGTCCGCCCTGTATTTCTGGTTCCCGAAGATGACGGGCCGCATGCTCTCAGAACCACTGGGCAAGCTCTCCTTCTGGTTTCAGTTCGTCGGCTTCCTCGGCACGTTCGGGATCCAGCACGCTCTCGGCCTGTCAGGCATGCCACGGCGCGTCTACACCTACAACGCCGACACGGGCTGGGGCACGGACAACCTGATCTCCACGATCGGGGCGTTCATCCTCGCCACCGGCGTCCTCTTGACCGTCGCGAACGTTGTGCGGAGCCTCAAGCGTGGGGTTCCGGCGGGCCCGGACCCGTGGAAGGCGAATACGCTTGAGTGGTTCAGCACCTCGCCACCGCCGGCGCACAACTTCGACGTGATCCCGAAGGTCACATCCGTGGAACCGATGAGGGACCTGCGCGCCCAGATCGCGCAGCGCTCTCGCGACGACGACGCCACGCGCACGGCCCGTGTGCCGCCTGTGAGTGTCGCCGGCGCTGTCCAGTCCAGTACCGTGAGTGGAGGTGAGCATGTCTAGTGGCGTGCCAGGTTGGGGAGCATGGAGCACCGACCCAGGGGTAATCGTCGCGATCGTATTCACGGCGGCGGCCTACGGTGCGTGTTATCGCCGCGCTCACCGGCGCACCGGGCGACGCTACGTCTCCCAGCTGCTCGCGTTCACAACCGGCCTGGGTCTCGTCACGCTCGCGCTGCTCTCGCCGCTCGACGCGATCGGTGACCGCTGGCTGCTCTCGGCGCACATGCTCCAGCACGTGCTGCTGGCCGATATCGCCCCCGCGCTGCTCGTGCTTGGTGTCGGTCCACCGCTGCTTGCACACGGCCTGTCGCCAGAGCTGTTGCGTGCCCTCTCGCCTCGCGCGCGGCTCGGCAGGCTGCTACGCAGCCGCTGGTTCGCCCCCGTCGCGCTTGGATTGTGGGCCGCGACGCAATGGGGCTGGAGCATCCCGGTGGTGTTCGACGCGGCCGCCGGGAACCCGTGGCTGCACGCGGTCGAGCATCTCAGCCTGCTGGGCAGCGGGCTGCTGTTGTGGATGGTCGTGGTCGACCCGCTGCCAGGCCAGGGCCGTCGGGCGGTGTGGTCGCGTCTGGGGTACCTCGGAGCGTCGCGCGCGGCGGCCGCCGTTGTCTGTCTGCCGCTGACGTGGCTGGACAGGACGCTCTATTCACGCTACGCCGATGCGCCGCGCGGCTACGGCATATCCGGGCTGACCGACCAGCACATCGCCGGAGCCGGCATGTGCCTGATCGAGTTTCTCGTCTTCGGCGTCGCGTTCATCATCGTATTCTTGGACCTTCTCGACCGCGAAGAACAAGGAACGCGGCTAAGGGAGCGCGCGTCTGAAAGCAACCGCGACGAGCCAGCTCGAGAGCCGGTCAACATCTCATGATGCCCACCAGCGCGCCAAATACCGGCACCGATCAGGGCCCTGCCTCGCAGGTCAGTGGCACCGTTGTGCAGCACCTAAGCCGGCACCCGAGCGGGGACCATCAAATCATTGGCCTGATCGGCCTGTTCACCACCGCGATCCTCGTGGTCGTCGGAGCTGTATGGGCGCTCGCGGCCGTCGGGGGCTGGTGGATGCTGGCGCTCGCCGTCGCCGTCCACCTAACCGCCAGCGCGATCGTGCTGGCCGAGGTCGCCGCCGTGATGACCGACCAGTCACTCACGATGGCGGTGATCGACCGCATCACCTCCCGCCGACGGGCACGCCGAGACCGGCCAGGCACACGCTAAGAATAACTTGACTGTGGCAATCCGTCCCCCCAAGCCAGATCCACGCCTCGACCTCCGTACACAGTCGCGCATCTTCGAGCGCGACGAACTTCCCTACCGGGTGCAGGAAATACAACGGCGCACGCCGACGATCGTTGAGGTGTGGCTGGCGCCGTTGGCCGCGTCGATGCCGTATCTCCCCGGTGAATACGTGCTGCTGGAGGACCGTGATCGGCGGGTCGAGCAACGGTCCTACTCGATCGCCAACGCTCAACGTTCAGATGGTCAGATCTCGTTGTTGATCACACGGATTCAGGGAGGTCAGGCCAGTGACTGGATCCACGAGCGCTTGCGGGCAGGGGACGAGGTGATCCCGACCGGACCGTACGGCACGTTCGTCGCGGACCCAGCATCGAGCGCTCCGTGCCTGTATTTGGCCGGCGGATCTGGGCTCGCGCCGATGCGCGCGCTGCTGGAGGCTGCGCTGCAGACCAGCCTGCAGCGCTCGCTGATGCTGATCTTCTCGGCTCGGACCGAAGCCGACGTTCTTGACCGGGAGCTGTTCGTCCGCTGGGAGGCTGCGCATCCGAACTTCCGGCTCATCCGCACGCTGACACGTGGCCCTGGCGGCAATCCTCACGGCCGCATCCCGGGCATCCTGCCTGAGCTCTGCCCGGACCTGTCTGGCCACGACGTGTTCATAGCGGGTGCGTCAGGGTTCGTGCGCGCCTGCGCGATCGCAGCCGACGCACTCGGCTCTAAGCGCGAACACACCTACACCGAGCCGTTCTTTACCGAGCCACAACCGTGGTCCGGGGCAGCGCCATGCGCGGATGAGAGAGTGTGAGCCGGATGGCCTCCTCGAGCAGGCCGCCGATCTACACCAAGACCAGCGATGATGGCACCACCGGCTCGAACAGGTTGCCGGTGCGCTCGCCGTCGATCGGCATGTCCTCGATCTGTTGGTCCTTGAATCCGGTCTTCGCAGGTCGTGTTTAGCGGAGGACTCAGCCGGCGAAGCTCTCAGGCGCATCGCCAGAGTTGACGATCGGTTTCGCGGCGGGGCTACCCGCTTGATCCCGGGCTTTGTAGGCCATTTCGGGGGCGCGCCCGACATGCCGCCACTCGAACTCTTCAAGGGCTTCCGGTGTATTCCTCGCCGGGTAGCGCGAAGGGGGTGAGCTCGTGCTCGACGGGTTTGGATCCAAGCCCGAGGTGTAGGACACGCCAGCAGCGGATCGTAAGTGCGTCTGAGATCAGCCGGCGATGGCAGCGCCACCACTGCGCCTCAGCACACATCACACACACCGGGTGTCCCGCGGCGTGCAGCTGCAGACGCTGCACCGCCTTGACGAACTCCTCGCTTTGCATGTGGTCAGCGTAGCTGCGGAACGCCGGGTGCTCCCGCCCGTGTTCGGCGAGTCCGGCCGGGGACGACGAAACCCGCGCTCGCGGCGTCACCCCCAGTTCTCAAGCCAGGCGCTGGCCAGCTCGCTACCGGCGTGTGACATCGCCTATCTGCACGAGGGCGCCCTCGGCGGGACGCTGCGCACGTCCACCAGTTCACGCACCCTCACGGCTTCAAGCACCCTTGCGAGCTCGTCAAACGGGCCGGTGGAATGCCCCACCGTGTAGATCACCGGGGAGCTGCTGGTCACGGTCACTGCCTGGGTGTAGCACGGATCCCGGGCCCATCGCACCAAACCGTATCGGGTGCTGTCAGAACTCAGACGTTGCTGTTTTGGGCGGCCCTGTCGTGGGGTATCAGATGCAACGTGTCCATGTATGACGTGTCGTCTGGCAGCTCCGAGCTGCAGAGGAGGAAACGATCGTGACTGATCGAGCAACACGCGAGGGGGCGGCGCGTCCCGCGCAACGGATCGATCCGCGTCAGCTGCGCCACCAGCAGGCGGTGGTATGCGGGGAGATCAGGCGCTTGGCGCGGGCCACGCCCACCCGCCGACCGCCAAGCGCAGACGCTGGCTTGCTTGCGGATGCAGGTCTGCTCCCGGCGGTGATCGCAGACCTCGAGCCGACCCGCCGACCGGGTGTGTCCTTCGCGTCATCGAACCGCCGCAGCAGCTTCGACGAACCAGGATGAGGTCCGCTGCCGCGGCGTGGGCGGGCAGGTCCCGCGACCCGAAGATCAAGCGGTGAGCGTCAGTGCAGCCACCGTCGAGCGGATCGACGTGCTGGCTTACACGATCCCGACCGATGCCCCCGAGGGCGATGGAACGCTGCAGTGGGACTCGACCACGATCGTCGTCGTGGAAGCTCACGCCGCGGACAGAACAGGGCTCGGCTACACCTACGCCGACATCTCCACCGCCAAGCTGATCGAGAGCAAGCTCGCCGAAGTCGTGAAGGGACAGGCCGTGGCATCACCGCGCGCGTCGTGGGCGGCGATGGTCAAGGCCACACGCAACCTGGGCCGGTCGGGGATCACCTCGATGGCGATCGCCGCTGTGGATCTCGCCCTGTGGGATCTGCATGCGCGGCTGCTCGACGCACCGCTGTGCACGGTTTTGGGCATGGCGCACGATCACGTGCCGGTCTACGGCTCGGGCGGGTTCACGACTTACACCAACGACCGTCTACAGGAGCAGCTCGCGGGGTGGTCCGGACAGGGCATTGCGCGGGTCAAGATGAAGATCGGCGCGCACCCCAACCACGACCCCGAGCGTGTACGGGCCGCCCGCGAAGCGATCGGCCCCGATGTTGAGCTGTTCGTCGACGCCAACGGCGCCTATCAGCGCAAGCAGGCCCTCCAACTCGCCCACACCTTCCGTGAGGAGTCCTCGGTCAGCTGGTTTGAGGAGCCCGTCAGCTCTGATGACCTGCAGGGTCTGCGGCTGATACGGGACCGTGCGCCTGCCGGCATGGCAATCGCTGCGGGGGAGTACGGCTATGACGCCGTCTACTTCAGGCGGATGCTGGACGCGGGCGCCGTCGACGTGCTCCAGGCAGACGTGACACGCTGCGCCGGGATCACCGAGCTGCTGCGCATCGCCGGGCTGTGCCGCGCGCACAACCTGCCTCTCTCCTGCCACTGCGGGCCGGCGATCCACGTCCATCCCGCGTGCGCGATCGACGAGCTGATTCATCTGGAGTACTTTCACGACCACACCCGGATCGAGGAGATGCTCCTCGACGGTCTACCCGAGCTGCGCGAAGGCGCCCTCTGGCCCGATCTCGACCAGCCTGGGAACGGGCTGTCGCTGCGCCGCTCAGACGCCGAGCGATTCTCCGTGTGATCAAGCCCGGCTCGGTCGGCCTGCGGTGAGCGCGATCAGCTCTACGCAGGCATCGAGCGCGATCGCGGTGGAGTCGATCACCAGAGGGTAGAGGCCGGGGTCGACTGCGCGGGCGAGTGTTGCTCGACGGCGCACTCCAGCAGCAGTGCGTGTACGAAGGCTTGAGGGAGGTTTCCGCGCAGCTGTCGCTGGCGGACGTCGAACTCCTCCGAGCACAGGCCTGGCGGACCGCAGGCGGCGCGGTTTCGCTCGAACCACCTTGCGGCAGTGACGTGATCGCCTTGCTGGCTGTAGGCGAGCGCCATGAAGAACCCGCACAGTAGAAACGCGCCCTCAGCGTCCCCCAGCGGGCGCTCGTCGGGGCGGTAGCGGTAGCAGTAGCCGTCTTCGGTGAGCTCCGTCTCGATCGCGCGCAGGGTGGCGATCGAGCGGGGGTCAGACGGGGGGATCGCACCGCGGATCGCGGCCAGCAGTAGGGCTGCGTCCGGGCGCGGGTCGCTCGGTGAGCGCTGCCAGCGCCCGGAATGGTGCAGCGCGTGCTTGGCGGTGTCCGAGACGATCTCATCAGCGAGGGAAACCCATTGGGCGGCCTGCTCGCCGCCCGGTCCGCGCTGGGCGATCTGACGTAGGCCGGCGGCACAGATCAGCCGGCTGTGCGTCCACGCGTCCGGTTCGATCTCCCAGATCCCGGCGTCCGTGTCGGGCTCGCGCCAGCGTTTGGCGATCGCGTCGACCGCGGTCTCGGCGGCACGCCAGCCATCTGCCTCGAGATGATCATGAGCCGCGGCAGAGGAGAGCAGCAGCAGCGCCTCGCCGAAGGCGTCGAGCTGGAACTGCTGGTTGACCCAGTTGCCGGCGATGTCCGTCCCGCCCGGGTAGCCCGGCAGGTCGAGCTGATGCTCGTGGGGCACGCTCTCGCCGGTGGTGGTGTAGGCCGGCTTGAGGTTGGGACCGTCCGCCAGCAGGCGCTCGGTGACGAAGCGCACGGCGTCGTCCATCAGCGGGTACGGGCCGGCCTTTGCGACCGCCTGGCCGGTGTAGCACTGGTCGCGGATCCACACGTACCGGTAGTCGTAGTTGCGGCCCCCACGGGCTCGCTCGGGCAGCGAAGTGGTGGCCGCGGCGACCATCCCACCACCCGCGCTGGTCAGCCCTGAGAGGACCGCGTAGGCGTGCCGCGCATCGCGCTGGGCGACCGTGCGCTGCAGCTCGGGTACCCGCTCGCGCCACTCGCTCTCGACGCCCTGCCACGCCCACTCAGGCTCCGGGGCTTCGCCGTCGCACTCTCCGTCGGCGAGTACGAGGACGAAATCATGATGGTCGCCCTCCTGGACTGTCAGGGACATGATCAGTGCCTTGCCGCCGTGCCCATCGGCCTGCGGGGTAGCGTCCTGACCCCCAATCCAACAGGCGCGCGTGTCCGCGAGCTCGCCCCTCCACGCTCCATCGTCTCGCTGTGAGAGCCTACGGATGGGGTTCTGACCGAAGTCACCGCGAGGGTTCAGGACGACATCGACGCGGGCGGTGCCCTTGCGCGCGATGACACGCCGCAGGATCACCGCCCGGCCCGGATCGCTGGGCAGCGCGAGCGCTTCGCGGCACTCGATCTCCGCGTCGCCTGTCACCCAGCGGCTGCGCCAGATCAGGCTCCCCGGCTCGTAGTAGCCACCCCAAACACAACGCTCCCGCGGGGTGATCGCGTAGCCGCCGGAGCCCCCGATGATCGAGGAGAACACCGCGGGAGAATCCCAGCGGGGAAAGCACATCCACACGAAGTCCCCGCGCGGGCCGACGAGCACCCCCCGCTCGCCGTCGGCGAGCAGCGCATACTCCCGCAGCACGTGAGGCCGCTCGATCCCCGGCACCCCGTCCCCCGCTGCCACGCTCAACGCACGAGGCCTTTCACAGCGGCCGCCACGGCGGCAACCCCAGCCAGTCCGCCGGCGAGCAGACCGCGGTGGGTGGCCGCCCATAGCTGGGGACTACGGGTTTTGGCTTTCGAGTCGAAGATGCCGTGCGTCGCCGCCTCGCGTTGCACCGGCTCGAACAGGTTGCCCACGCGCTCACCATCGAGCGGCATGTCCTTCACCTGTTGGCCGGAGATCCCGGTCTTCGCCAGATACCAGTCGCCGAGCACGCCCGGCGCGAACCTGCTCCCCAGAATCGCCTCCACAGCGCTGTAGCCGACCCACAGCTCCCGGCGACGATGTTGCGCAGCCCAGTAGACAGCCTCAGCCGGGATCTCCGGCTGGTAGATCGGGGGCACAGGCATCGGGTGATCGGGAAGCTTGCAGCGACACCAGCTGAACTGTGTCGTGTTGATCCCGGGCAGCTGCACCATCGTGATCTGCACCTTGCTCTTGTCGTGGCGCAGCTCAGTGCGGATCGAGTCGGTGAACCCACGGATCCCGAACTTCGCGCCACAGTACGCGGCCTGCAATGGGATCGCCCGGTATGACAGAGCCGAGCCGACTTGCACGATCTTGCCTCGGTCACGTGCTGTCATTCGCTTCAGCGCGACCATCGTGCCGTACACCGTGCCGAGGTAGGTCACTTCGGTGGCGCGCTTGAACTCCTCGGGCTCAGTATCGAGGAAGCGTGCGAACACGGTCGCCATCGCGTCGTTGACCCACACGTCGATCTCGCCGAAGCACTCTTCGACCGCTGCCGCTGCGGCCTCGACCTGCTCGTGATCTGCAACGTCGGTCGGGAGCGCGAGCGCCTGGCCTCCCAGCGCCTCGACCTCCCGAGCGGCGTCCTCCAGCCCCTCTCGGCCGCGAGCGAGTAGCCCGACATGCGCGCCGCGCTTGGCGAATGAGTGAGCGATCGCACGCCCTACCCCTCCCGACGCTCCGGTGATAACCACGACCTGCGGCTTGCCGTTCGCGGTCATCGTGCTCTCCTTGACGTCACCGAGCCAGCTCCATTGCAGCGGCTCGGATCTGCTTGGTGGCCAGCCGCTCGGCGAGCCGGGATGAGAGCGCCATGATCGTCAGCGCCGGATTCGCGCTGCCCTGGGTGGGACACACGCTGCCGTCGGCCAGGAACAGATTCGGTACTCCCCAGACGCGGTGGTCTGCGTCAACGACACTGTTCTCTGGCCCGGTGCCCATTCGTGCTCCGCCGATCAGATGCGCGTAGCGCTGGATCGTGAGGGTGTCCTGCGCCCCGGCGGCCTGCAGGATGCTCGCCAGGATCTTCTTGGAGTACTCCATGTTGGCCTTGTCGTTCTCGCAGCGCGAGTGGGCGAAGTGAGCGACCGGGACGCCGTAGCGGTCCTTCTCCTCGGCGAGTGTCACACGGTTCTCGGCTTGGGGCAGCAGCTCGTTCAGCACACCGATGGTGGTCCAGTGGTTGTAGTCGCGCATGTACTCGCGCAGGGCCCTACCGAAGTGACCCTCTGCGATCACGTGCTCAGCCCACCCGATCGGCAACGGAGAGATCGTCTGGATCGAGAAGCCCCGGGCAAAGCCGCGGTCCTCGTCGGTCTCATAAAACTGCTCAGAGGACACCTCCGGCGGCGGCGCCTTGTACATCCTCTGCTCATCCGGGAAGCGGCCCGCGCTCTGCGAGGCGCCCTGCACCATCACGTAGCGACCGACCTGATCCTCGTTGTTACCCAGACCGTTTGGGAAGCGAGCTGATGTCGAGTTCAGCAGCAGCCGTGGCGTCTCGATCGAGTAGCCGCAGACCGCTACCACGGCGGCGCGCTGAAAGCGCTCAACCTCCTCGCCCTCGCGAACGTAGGTGACACCGATCGCCTTGCCCGCGTCGTCGAGCTCTACCCGCACGGCCATGCTGTCGGCGCGAATCTCGACCCCATGCGCCAGCGCATCCGGCAAGTGGGTGACGTACGGGCTGGCCTTCGCGTTGACCTTGCAGCCCTGCAGGCAATACCCGCGGTAGATGCAGTGCGGACGGTTACCAAATGTGCCGTTGACGATCCCCACCGGCCCGGCGCGCATCTCGATCCCCATCTCAATCGCGCCGCGCCAAAGCACCTGCGCGGCACCACTGACCGGGTGCGGGGAGAACGGATAGGAGTGCGGGTCTCCCCACGGCCAGTTCTGCCCGGCGACCGGCAGCTCCCGCTCGAGCTCCTCGTAATGTGGCTTCAGCTCGCCGTAGGAGATCGGCCAGTCCGCGCCCACCCCGTCCTTGGTGAGAGTCTCGAAGTCAGAGGGGTGAAAACGGGGGGTGTAGCCGGCGTAGTGCACCATCGATCCGCCGACGCCGCGACCCGAGTTGTTCTTACCCAGCGAGATCGGGTCCTCCCCGCCGATGATCCGCTTCTGATTCCAGTACAGGCGGTGCGAGCCGGCCTCATCAGAGACCCAGTCCTCGTCGGGATGCCAGAACGGGCCTGCCTCGAGGATCACGATCCGCCAGCCCTTCCGCGCGAGGCGCTGCGCGAGCACCGAGCCGCCCGCGCCGGCGCCGACGATCAGCAGGTCGACCTCGTCGCTCTCGGGGTAGCGGCGCATCGTGTCCTGACCGGGCAGGTCGCGGCGGTGGACATCCAGCAGATAGCGCGAGTCATTCGCCTTCGGTCCCCGCGCGCCCTTCAGGAGGTTCCCGATCATCCCTGTAGCTCTGGTGCGAGAAGAACGGGGTCCTCGTCGGTGGCGCCCGGACGCTCGTGCGGCTCCAGAACGCTCAACGGCCCGAGGCGCATATACCCCTGCGGGTAAGCAGGACCACCGAAGCCGATCTCATTCCACGCCCACGGATGGGAGTAGAACGCCTCGAGCGCCATCCGAGTGCACACCTCCCAGGCGTGGGAGACATTCAGCTGCACCCATGCCTCCCCGGCGAGACTTCCAGCGGCGAAAGCGTTGACGATCCCCTGCTGATCCTCCGCGGCGCAGTCCGCGAAGGATGCCTTGCCGTGCCATTCCTGGGCGGTGCCGTCCAGCCCTTGAAGGACCAGACGCCACGTCTGCCGGTCATCAGGCATGTCCTCGTACTCATAGCCATCGAGGCGTCCCGCGGCGAGCTTCTCATCGACGAGCTCCACCACGGGCACCCGCGGCTCAGAGTCCTGGGCGAGCAGCACGTCACAGAACGCGCGCAGCGTCGCCTCCTCCTGTGCAGTGAAGAACCGAAGCGGACCTGGCGGGTCCAAGCGCGCAGTCACCACCTGACGGGTGGCCTCGTCCCAGTTCTCCGTGTTCTCCAGCACGTCGTAATCCGGGTAGCGGCCGATCATCTGCGGCGTGATGCCCCGCCGTTGGCGTGGCAGCCAAGAGGGGTCTCGCGGCTGCTTGTCGGGCCGCAGGTTGGGCAGGTGACCCGGGTCTCTCAGGCCTCGCTTCTCGGACATCGATCTAGTCCTCGCGGCGCAGCAGCGAGGCGAGCAGGCCCATCGCGCCGACGATCGACATCAGGCCGGGTGCCATGATCGGCGGCCCCATCGGAATGTTGTAGCTGGCCTGACTGAACCCGCCAGGGCGGCGTGCGACACCGCGCGCGTGGTAGTACTCGCCAAGCAGGCCGTTGAGCATGTAGACACCAGAGGCGACCGGCAACGCCGTCTTGGCCCAACGCTTGCTGTACACACCGGCGATACCCGCCACCACCACGGGCGGGGTGACGATGATCGGGCTCCACATCATCTTGTTCCCGAAGCTCGCACGGTAGTGCTCGATGTAGACCTCTGCCGTCGTGACCGTCGCGGCAAATGCCGTCAGCCCGGACAGCGAGCGCTCAAAACGCCCGTGCTCGACGTTCGAGACCCAACGATCGATGCGATGAGTGGTGGACTTCGTTGGCCGACATCTGCTGCCAAGCCGCATCTCAGCGGCCCGGGAGGAACTCGTGGACCTTCTCGCGCACAGCCTCGACCGCTCCCGGAAGTCCACCCTGCGGGTCTGCGAGGATCGACTTGGCGAACCCCTCGGCCTGTTCGAAAGTGATGTGCGGCGGCAGCGGCGGCTCGTTAGGGTCAGTGAGCGCACTGATGATCACGGGACGATCCGCTGAGAGCGCCTCACGCCAAGCATCCTCGATCTCGCTGGATTTGCTGATCGTAATACCGTGCAGTCCGATCAGCTGCGCCCAGGCGGCATAGTCCACGTAGGGGATCTCCTGGGAGGCCTTAAACTGGGGGTCGCCCTCCATCACCCGCTGCTCCCAGGTCACCTGGTTGAGATCTTCGTTGGTGAGGACGAGCACGACGAGGCGGGGGTCGGCCCAGGTCTTGTAGTACTTCGCCGCGGTCAACATCTCAGCCATCCCACCCATCTGCATCGCACCATCACCGACCATCGCGACCGACACACGATCGGGGTAGGCGAACTTCGCCGCGATCGCGTAAGGAACGCCCGGCACCATCGTCGCCAGATTCCCGGAGAGCATCGCCTTCATGCCACGCCGGATCCTGATGTGACGCGCGTACCAGTTGGCCGCCGAGCCCGAGTCGCTCGAGAGGATCGCCTTCTCTGGAAGCTGAGCAGAGAGGGCGGTGAAGAGCCCCTGCGGGCGCACGCGTCCGTCGCGGTCGGCGGGCTCGCCCTGTTCGTCCATCAACCGCCACCAATCCGTCACGTTCTTCTTGATCTGCTCCTGCCAGGAGCGGTCCTCCTTACGCGCCAGCAACGGCAGCAGCTCCGCGAGGCTCTCCTTGCTGTCTCCTTCGAGCGCGAGGTCCATCGGATAGCGGATGCTCAGCATGCGACCGAGCAGGTCGATCTGCACAGCTTTGACCTGTCCTTCCTTGGGCAGGAACTCCGAGTAAGGGAAGCTCGAGCCGACCATCAACAGCGTGTCGGCGCCCTGCATCATGTCCCAGCTCGGCTTCGTGCCCAACAGGCCGATGCTGCCGGTGCAGAACGGCACGTCATCCGGCACCGCTGCCTTACCCAGCAGCGCCTTGGCGACCCCGGCCCCCAGCGCATCGGCGACGGCAATCACCTCGTCGGTGGCATGCAGAGCGCCCTGGCCAACGAGCATCGCTACCTTCTCGCCCGCGTTCAGGATGTCGGCGGCCTGCTTGAGCTGCTCGCGTGCAGGGACCAGCCGTCCGGGCCAGTACCCCACCCCTGAATGAACCGTGTGGGTCTTGTGCGGCTGGGCCTCGACGGCTTCCATGTCCTGCACGTCCGCCGGCACGATCACGCACGTCACCGTGCGCTCGGTCTGGGCGATCCGCATCGCCCGGTCGATCAGGTGGCGGACGCTCGAGGGCTCGTTTACCTGCTCGCAGAACGCGGAGGCGACGTCGCTGTAGAGCTGCAGTAGCTTGACCTCCTGCTGGAAGTCGCCGCCGATCGCGCGCACGAATGTCTGCCCGACGATCGCGACCACTGGCCGGTGGTCGAGCTTCGCGTCATACAACCCGTTGAGCAGATGAATCGCGCCGGGACCCGACGTCGCCATACAGACCCCGACCTCGCCGGTGAACTTGGCGTGCCCGCACGCCATGAACGCAGCCATCTCCTCATGGCGGGTCTGCACGAACCGCAACTCATCCTGATGACGACGCAGCGCGCCAAGCAGCCCGTTGATGCCATCTCCCGGGAACCCGTAAATCGTGCTCACGTCCCACGCGATCAGCCGCTCACAGAGATTGTCCGCCGCAGTCTTGCTCATCCTGCCCGCCTTCCCAAAGGTTGCGCGTTGTCTCAAGCGGCACGTCAGAGACGGAGAGGCCGAGCCTCTCTGACCCTCTAGCGTCGCCTGGCCTGCTGTTCTTACCCACGCCCGCCGGCTCTCAAGCCTCGCGTGGGAGCAGCACGGTGGTCCGGTGATTAGCCTCGTGCCAAGCCCAGCAGGAAACCAGGATCCTCAGCGCTTGTCCTCGATCTCCTGGCCGCGCTTTTGAAGGAAGCTGCCGAACGCGCCGGCGAGCGCGGCGATCACGGTGATCGCCCAGATCTCCATGAAGACATCGAGGACTCGTCCACCCGCCGAGATCGGGTTCTTGATTTGCGAGGAGACGGTCAGCAGTTGAGTCGTCGTCCAGAACGCGGCGCTGCCGAATGTGTTGATCTCGGTCTGCTGGGAGTGGCGCTCGAGCAGGAACGCCGCAATGGCACAGAGCAGGTCAATACCGACGGTCACCGCGATGATCGTTACGAGGTGGTCTCGCAGCCGTCGGTGCGTGGGCGTCGCCGCGCGGAGAACGTCACGAAACTCGCGGGCAGCGGACCCCAGCACTCCAAGCAGCATCGGTCAATCGTCACGGACAAGCCGGACGTCGGGCACAACGCCGGGCATAAGGGGATTGGATGGTAAGACCAACCGCATTTGAGATTACAGAACAGACAAACGGGGAAACCCACCTATCGTCGATCGTCGGCGAACTGGACCTGAGCACGATCAAGGTGCTCGCACGCCACGTCGATACCAAGCTCGGCGAGAACCCCACGACCCTGACGCTCGATCTGACCGATCTCACCTTCATGGACTCAACCGGGCTGCGACTGCTCATCGATCTCCACAACCGCTCCCGGAGAGAGGGATGGAAACTCACCCTCATACCCTCGAAGCACGAGGCGGCCAACACAGTCTTCCGCCTGACAGGAGCCGACACCGCACTCCCGTTCGAGGGTCCCCCAAGCTGATGACGACGGGTCCCGGAGCACCCCGAGGCGCCGTGGACATCCCCACCCTCCGGATCAAGCTCGAATGTAACCCTCAAGCCCCTTCGCTCGCTCGGGCCGCCATCACGGGATTCTGCGAGAGCAGCGAGATCTCCCCGGCGAGCTTGGCCACGCTCACGCTGCTCGTCTCAGAGGTCGTGACAAACGCAGTGGTTCACCCAGAATCACCCCCGGCGAGCGAGATCGTGCTCTGCGCCCACCACCTAGCCGAGGACGCAATACGCGTCGAGGTCACCGATCAAGGCAGCGGCTTTACCCCAGTCCCGCGCGACCCACGCCAACGCGACGCAGGCTACGGCCTGTACCTCCTGGAGACGCAGGCCACCCGCTGGGGCGTCGAGCAGCACAGCGGAACCCGCGTCTAGTTCGAGCTGGAGCCCGCAAGCTGAGGACTCGCCCCGATGGGCCGCTAACGCGGGTAGTTGTCTCGGCCCATGGAAGATCTCACCGAGGATATGCTGTGTTCCTCGTCCACCAACAGGGAGCTCTCATGCCTGCACAGACGATCCAGCGGACCGGGCGTCCGCGGCCTTCGAGCGCGCCTCGGGCAGAGCGTGGCTCGCCGCCACTCGTCGAGTGCGCACTCTCTTGGAGTGGTGGCAAGGACTCGGCTCTGACGCTCTGGACCCTGCGCCTGCAGGGCGTGGAGCCCGAGGCGCTGATTACCACCGTCACTGATGCTTATGACCGCATCAGCATGCACGGCGTTCGCCGCGAGCTTCTCAGGAGGCAAGCTGACGTAGTTGGCATCCCACTGGTTGAAGTTCGCATTCCAGCGGCGTGCGTAAACGATGTCTACGAAGCACGCATGACCGAGGCGTTCGCCTCGGCGCCCCTGTCGAGTGTCGAGGCTGTTGCCTTCGGCGATCTCTTTCTCGAAGATGTCCGTGCCTACCGCGAGACGCGACTCAGCGCAACCGGCAGGCGCGGTCTCTTCCCGCTGTGGGGCCGTGATACCGGCGCCCTGGCACGCGAGTTCATCGCCGCCGGCTTCCAGGCGTTTATCGTCTGTCTGGACCCGCGAGTGCTCGACGCCTCCTTCGCGGGACGAGCATATGACGAGCAACTGCTCGCCGACCTGCCCGCGAGCGTGGATCCCTGCGGTGAGAACGGCGAGTTCCACACCTTCGTCCATGGCGGCCCGATCTTCAGCGAGCCGATCGCGTGTGAGACCGGCGAGGTCGTGCAGCGCGACGGCTTCGTCTTCTGCGATCTGACACCCGCGTAAAGCGAGTTCGCCGGGAAGGGTATGTCAGATATCTGACAGTCGGGCTTGTGCGTGGCTGATCACGAACCGACAGGGGGGCATGCTTATCTCGATGCGCCGCCGGGACGCGGAGGAGGGCTTTACGCTGATCGAGCTGCTGGTTACGATCTTGATCATCGGCATCCTCGCCGCGATCGCCCTTCCGGCGTTCTCTGACATCGGCCGGAAGGCCAACGACGTCTCCGCGAAGGCCCTGCTGCACAGCGCACGGGTCACCACCGAGACGTTTGCCCTCGACAACAGCGGAAGCTACGAACACACGACCACCGCGCTGCTACATACCTACGAACCGTCATTGGCTATCACCAAAGCGCACACCGACGCGTATCTGAGTGCTGCGAAAAGCACCGCTACGACCTACCAGCTGACCGCGACCTCGGTTGCGAGTAGTGATCAGTTCACGCTCTCACGGGCCGCCAATGGAACCGTGACTCGCACCTGCAAGATCCCGACTGCCAGCAGCCCGCACGGTGGCTGCGAGAACGTCAAAACGACCACCGGAACCTGGTAGCGCCGGAGCGCTACTAGCCTCTGTGCTCAGTCGAGGATATTGATGGCCCGGAGCTCCCCGGGTGGTGCGCCGTAGAGGAGCCAGCCGTCGGGTGAGCGAGCGATCTGCCCGTTGTGCTCAAGGACGCTGAGAGCGGCGCTCACGGTGGGACGACGCGCGGCGACAAGCGCCGCGAAGATCGAGTGGGTTAGTTTGGCCGGGACGAGCACGTCATCCTTGCGGACCGTTCCCCAACGGTCGGCTAGATGCCACAGCAGCATGTGCAGCCGCGTCTCGACCTTCGGCTGATGCACGATCGCCATGTTGACCGTCAGATACCGCGAGCGCCTGAGCGCCCGGTCCAGAAGCTGCCCGTGAATCTCGGGATAGGCGGCAATCCGCTTGGCGAAGTCGAGGTCGAGCAGTGCAAGGCGGCAATGCCGCAATACCCGCCAGCCCAATCGCCGGGGAACCGTGGCTCCGAGGTGCTCTCGATGCCACGGGCGCAGCAGGTCTCCCCCCGCGAGCAGCTCGCCGCCGAACCGCCCGTCGAGGTCGACATGTCTGAGTAGCAAGCCGTCAAGAATGAGCAGCCCCAGCCCATCGCGTACGTTCCTGGGCCACTGCTGCTCGGCCCACTCGCCGCACTCCACGTCGATCACCACGGCGCGAGCGTGAGCGCTGGCCGCAGCGACACGCTTAGGGTCCAAGTTCTCACCCAGCTCAGGGTCCTGCTCGAGAACTCGCGTGACATGATCGGCCATCTGGAGGCAGATTGTGACGGGTCTCCCGCCGCGAGGTACCCAGCCGTCCGGGTTGCCCAAAGCGCCAGCTGCGACGAACGGTAGATCTCGCCGCTTTGCCTCACTGTGCCGTCGCTCAGACCCGGAGGCCGACAGCTCGTGCGGCTGGATCCGAACTGTTCTCGTGTCCCAGACGTGCCCCGGTCGCTTGCTGCTCATGGCCAGCTTGGTTTCACGCAGTCTGCGCGTTGACGATTCGCATCCAATGGATGCTAGGCTGAAATTCTAGCCTCTCAAACGAGGCCGACTGGTGACCGATGAGGGGGAGTACTCGCATGATTCGGCTCTTGGCATGATCTGGGTCGCGCGTCGTCGCGATACGGAAAGGGGGTGTGGAGCCTGATGCTTAGGTTGCGCGTGAAACGCTTGAACAGTCCCACGGGTCTTGGATTGTCTGCGGCTCCCCGCGACTTCTTCGCGTTCGACCTCGCGTGGAGACGTACCTGGTCGCTGATCGTGTCTTGAAAGCGGCGCCTCGTGACTTGCGATGGATGCCTGCGATCGTGGCCGCTCCTAACGGCTCCGTCGGTGGTCTTGATAGTGGCGTGGAGGCCTGTGAAAAGCGTGCTACTGAACTCGGCTTGGCTTTCCAGCTGCCGCCGTCATCGCCTAGTGGCGGGCCGAGAGCGATGCGGGCCGCGGATTTCGCAGCTGCTCATGGCTTCGGTGGCGCCTTCATGCAGCTCTGCTCGCGCTTGCGTTTTGCTGGCGGATACGACATTGACGGCGAGGTCCTCGCGACCCTGAACATCAGTGGCGCGCCGAGCTCGTTCGCGAAGGGCTTGCTGGCCGCGGCTGATGACATAACGAGGGACGCTCTCTTGGCCGCGTCTACGTCTTGGCTTGAGAAGGAAGACATCAGGCGGCTGCCAGCGGAGGTTGTCCCGTTCGCCGTGGAAGTTCGCGGCGGTGGTTCCGGTGTGATGGTTACACGGTGAGGGGTATGCGGGCGCCCTCCTTGCTCGCGGTGTGAATCGGTGTGTGCTGGGCGGCGAGGTCTGCTTCGACGGCGAGGGCGAGCTTGGCGAGGTCGCTGTAGCCGATGATCTTGCGGAACTGGGTCTCGGCCTCGAGCATCCCGGCGGCGGTCCACCGCAGGCACATGTCACCGCTTTGCCAGCGCTTGACGTTGCGGCTGGTGCGCCGGACGGTGCCGATCATCGACTCGATCGGGTTCGTGCTCTGGAGCGTTGTCTTGAGCTTGCCGCGGACCCGAGGCGGGTCAGGGTCAGCGTCTCCTCCAGGCCCTCCCGCAGCGACGCGGCGGCGCCGGGGTGGGAGCGCTCCAGCTCGCCGGCGAGCAGCTGCAGGGCGTCGAGCGCTTGCTGATGGTTCTCTGACGCCCACGCCTTCCTGAGCCTCGTCTTCACGAGCGGCCGGTCGCGTTCGGGGAGATGATCAAGCACGTTGCGTTCCTTGTGACGGACACACCGCTGCACGGGGACGGGCCCGAAGACCTCGTTGACGGCGGCCCTGAGGGCCTTGCCGCCGTCCAGGACGACCAGGACACCCTGCTCGACATCCAGACCACGACCAACGAGGTCAGCGAGCAAATGGACGGTGACGGTCTTGTTCTCGGTCGAGCCATCCCATAGCCCGAGCGGGATCTTGACCCCCTCGGTGCTCACGCCCAAGGCCACAACACAGCAGCGGCCCTTCAGCTCGATCCCGTCGAGCATCAACGCCGCCAGGCGGACATCCGAGAGCGGACGGGCCGATAGCGCCGCGAGATGCTCGCCGGTGCGCGAGACGAACTCGCGGCTGACCGTCGACTTCGACGTGCAGCGCTCCGCCACGCTCACGGCATCGCCGACGGGCTCACGGGTCCTCGCGAACCGGCGCGTGGAAACACCCGCGAGCATCTGCTCCAACACCACCTTCGTCAACGGGTCACGGTCAGCGAAATACGCATACGTCTCAAGCGGCACCTCGTGCTCCCCATCAGGCGTGCGGGCACGAGGATGCTTCACAGCGACCCGCCGGCCACCGAGCGTCACCGTTCCGTCCTCCTGGCCGTGACGGACAGCGCTGCGGTCCTTCACGGTCGCGTGCTTGGGCCCCACGACCTCATCGAGCTCGGCCTCCATCAATCTCGCTCAACACGCCCAGCCCGACCCCCACGCTCAACGCGAGCAGCCCCTCCTTCGCGGCCCCGACCAGCTCCCCGAGCGCCTCCTGCACCCGCAGCGGCAAACCCTCCGGGCGACTGTCCTGCTCCCGCATTACGGTCTTCATGGCGGTTCCCTTCGTCTCGATGGACTGATTTCGCACTCGCCAAGGTCCCAACGGGACCGGACGAGGCGAAAGGGACCGCCACTACAAACTTCTACGAGCTACGGGACAACCTCGTCTGATTGCTCGAAAGATGTTGCATCTGGCCTCCTTCGCGACCTATCTGGGATCCGCGCGCACCGCGCCAGCCCTCGGCCAGGCAGCTCAGCCGCGTCCCTCGGACGGCGTTGATCTATTAGCCTTGAGGATGTCGCCCAGGAGGGGTGGCAGAGCGGTTGAATGCGGCAGCCTTGAAAGCTGTTGATCGGGTAACCCCTGGTCCGAGGGTTCGAATCCCTCCCCCTCCGCTTTGTTGTGTCGCAGGACATCGGAGACTGATGTCTCGGGTGATGGTAGACGGGTTAGGTGGGTGTGAGGGGTTGGTAGTTGTGGGTGGGGTCGAGTGTGAGTTCGCGGATTAGTTGGCCTTGGAGGTCGATGACGCGGATGTTTTGGTCGGCGATGAGGAGCTTGATTGTGCGGCCTTTGTGGGCTCG
>DATCDV010000026.1:0-68676 GCA_036510495.1 Solirubrobacteraceae bacterium | reverse complement strand
GCTACGGCGTCACCCTGGACCTGCACGGCGAAACATTCATCAACAAAGCCGGCATCACCTCAAGCACCTTCCACACCGTCCCAGACGCGCCCGTCGGCAGCTTCGAACTGAACTTGCCACAAGGCAAATACTCCGCCCTGGCGGCAAACGGGAACCTCTGCAAGACCAAACTCACCATGCCGACCCTGTTCGACGCACAAAACGGGATGGTCATCAAACAATCCACCCCAATCACAGTCACAAACTGTTCAAAGGCGAAGAAGGCAAAGGCGAAGAAGAGGCACAAGCCGGCGGTTCACAAGGGGAGCGCCCACAGGAAGAAATGAGATGGGCACAAAGACAAAGACGCAGTCCGCTACCCGCGAGGGTGGCCATGTGCTCGAGATGCAGCGACGGCGCCTTTTGCTGGCTTATACCGAAGTGCTCGCCGAGCATGGGTGGCAGGACGCGTCGGTGGACCGTATCTGCAAACGCGCGGGTGTCTCACGACGCACGTTCTATGACCTGTTCCTCGACCGCGAAGGATGCTTCCTGGCAGCATTCGAGCTCGGGCTCGAACGGATCGCGGCACACGTCGTCCCGGCGTACATGTCCAAAGGCGAGTGGCAGAAACGTGTGCGCGTCGCGCTGACGACCCTGCTCGAGCTGTTCGATCAAGAGCCTCCATTGGCGCGCATGTGCGTCGTCGAGACGCTAAAGGGCGGACCGGCCGTGCTCGAGCGACGATGGACGGTGGTGCAGGCTCTTGTCACGGCGATTGACGAGGGACGCACCCGCGAGGACAAAGCCAAAGGGCACACGGGAAGCGGCGAGAGCAAGGGCTCAGGGCCGCCGCCGCTCACGGCCGAGGGTGCGGTCGGCGGTGTCCTGTCGGTGATCCACACGCGCTTGAGGGAGAGTGGCGCTGATCCTCTCCTCCCACTGGTCAACCCATTGATGAGCATGATCGTCCACCCCTACCTCGGATCCGCCGCCGCCGCGCGCGAGCTCGCGCACCCCGCCCCGGCGTTCGCTCCCAAACAGAACGGTCGTGTTTCCGCACACGTCCAGGACCCTTTCAAGGATCTCCCGATCCGCATCACGTTCCGTACGGCACGCGTACTGGCCGTGATGGGTGCGCAGCCGGGCTCGAGCAACCGCGAGATCGGCGACGCCGCCGGCGTCACAGACCAAGGCCAAATCTCAAAGCTACTGCGACGCCTCGAGCGCTCTGGCCTGGCGAGCAACACAGGCGAAGGCCACCCCAAGGGCGAACCAAACGCATGGACACTCACCCAACGCGGTCGAGCGATACAACACACCATCGACCCACCCGTCGCCTAAACATCCTCAAGGCGCTGTGAGAAAGTCGGTCACGCGCTCGATTGCGTCAGGTCGATCCAGCCACCACCAATGGCCGGCGTCCGGCAACTCAACCAGCTCGCTGTTAGGTAGTGCACGGGCGTACTCGGTTGCGAAGCGCTCGGGAATGTAGGGGTCCTTCATACCCCACAGCACGAGCGACGGCATCTCCAGCCGCGAAAGGTGCTCGCCCGCCTTGGCCAGCACCTCGCTCGGCGAGCTGCGATACAGGCGCAGGATCGCGCGCTGCGTGCCCTGATCGAAGTGGTCGAGCACGGAGTCGAGCCACGCCTCGGGCAGCGGCCCGGGTGTGACGTTCGCCTCGCGCGTGGAGCGACGCAACAGGCGGCGCGTGGTGGCGCCCATGGCGATCTCTCCAATGATGGGCGTGCGCCACATGCGCGCGGTGCGATGCCACTCATACCCGGGGAGGAGTGGCACGGCGTTGCTCACCACAAGCCGCTCCACCCGCTCCGGGTGCGCCTGGGCGAACGCGAGTCCGACCGCGCCCCAGTCGTGCACGAACAGCCGCACGCGCTCGACCTCGAGCATGTCGAGGAAGCGCACGAGGAAGTCCGCGTACTCGTCGATCGTGTACCTCAGATACTCGGGCTTGCCGGAGCGCCCGAAGCCGGGCAGGTCCGGCGCAAGGCCACCGCTGCGCTCCAGGAACGGGATCCACTCGTCCGAATTGCTTGGCACACCGTGCAGGTAGAGCGCCGGCGCCACCTCACCGTCTGACGGTGCGCTGCGCCAGAACAGCGGCAGGCCGCCCGCATCGCGGGGTGCGAGGGGGGTATCGAGCTCGGCGGTGTGCTTGCTGATCTCTGCTGACACTGGGCGAGGATATAGCGTGGGCTCGTGCCCGATCCCTGGAAGCCACCCACCCGCGCGCGCGTGCTGCGCGTCCGCGACCGCCTGCGCGAGGTGTACGGCATCCCGCGCATGGCTCCCCACGAGCGCCCGCTCGATGAGCTTGTGCTCACGGTGCTCTCGCAAAGCACGAACGACCGCAACCGCGACGTCGCCTTCCTGCGTCTGCGCGAGCGCTTCGGGGATTCAGGCCCGCCCACCGGGCCAATCGACTACGCCGCGATGCTCGCCGCGCCCGTCTCCGCGGTCGAGGAGGCGATCCGCCCAGGTGGCATCTCCAAGGTCAAGTCGGCCCGCATCCAGGCGATTCTCGCCGCGATCTCCGACTCCGCGCGCGATCCTCGCGAGCCGCTGTCGCTGGAGTGGATACGCGACGCGCCGGTCGAGCAGAGCCGGGCCTACCTATGCGCGTTGCCTGGTGTCGGGCGCAAGACGGCCGCCTGCGTGCTGCTGTTTTCCTACGGGTTGCCCGACATCCCGGTTGACACGCACGTCTCGCGCGTGGGCACGCGCCTCGGTCTATTCCGCCCGGGCGCCCCTTTCGAGGAGCTGCACGACCAGATGCTCGCGCTCACACCGGCGGGCGACGAGCTCGAGTTCCACGTGAATCTGTTGCGCCACGGGCGGCGCACCTGCCACGCCCGCAAGCCCGCTTGCGGTGAATGCGCGCTGGCGCGCATGTGCCCGAGTCGTGGATTGTTCACGTCGGCAGAAGTTGCAGCCCCACGCAACGCGCGGGCTTGAGGAGGGTCGGCACCAAGCGTCGGTTCCGCGTGTGCCTCTGGGCGGTGCAATCAGCCATGGGGGAGCACCGCAAACGCGATCACCGCGTATTGCAGCGCCGCCGCGGCGATCACGAGCGCGTGGAATATCTCGTGGTAGCCAAACACCTTCGGCCACGGGTTCGGCCGGCCACTCGCGTACACGATCGCTCCAATCACGTACAGCAGGCCACCCGTGGCAAGCCCCGCCACGCCGAGCCAGCCGATCGTCGCCGGCAGCTCGCCGAACACGGCCGCGGAGACCAGCCCGAGCGCGACGTACACGCCGGCGAACAGCCACTTAGGCGCGTCGATCCACAGCAGCTTGAACACGACCCCGCCGAGCGTCCCAGCCCACAGCACGATCAGGATCGTGCTTGCCAGCGACCCTTTCAAAGCGAGCAGGGCCACCGGTGTGTAGGTGCCCGCGATCAGCACGAAGATCATCGAGTGGTCCAAGCGCCGCATCCAGCGCCGCGCTTGCGGTCGCCAGGTGACCCGGTGGTAGAGCGCGCTGGTGCCCAGCAGCGCCGACACCGCCGCCGCGTAGATGCTTGCGGCAAGCCGCGCCCGCCCGTCTGATGCACCGAGGATCAGCGCCATGCCGCAGCCGAGCGATATGAAGAACGCGTACTGATGCGACACGCCCCGCAGCTTCGGCTTGATCGGTCCTGCCGGCAGAGCCAGCTGTGGCCGAGGGAGGTTCATGCCTAAACGCTACCGCGTGTGCTCGGCACTCGTGCACCAATCAGTGCAAGGTCAGCACCGGCTCTTGCTCGGCGTTCGCCGTGCACGTCGCGTGAGTGGCGCGAAGAAGCATTGGGTAAGCAAACTGAATGATCTGCCAGCGCAGCCCGCGCTACTTGACTTATGGAGATAATCTGCTACATTCCCACTTAGATTTTGAACCACGCCTAACGCAAGGAGCATCACCTCATGGGCAAGACCATAGGAATCGACCTCGGCACCACGAACTCGTGCATGGCCGTGCTCGAGGGGGGCGAGCCCACCGTCATCGAGAACGCCGAGGGCGGCCGCACCACCCCATCTGTTGTCGCCTTCACCGCCTCCGGTGAGCGGCTTGTCGGCACTGTCGCCAAGCGCCAGGCCGTCACCAACCCGCAGAACACCGTCTTCTCGATCAAGCGCTTCATGGGCCGCAAGGAGGGCGAGGTCCGCGAGGAGGAGTCGATCGTCCCCTACAAGGTCGTATCCGGTCCCAACGGCGATGCGCGCGTGGAAGCCGCCGGCGAGCAGTACTCGCCACCTGAGATCTCCGCGATGATCTTGCAGAAGCTGAAGACCGATGCAGAAGCGTACCTCGGCGAAACGGTCGATTCGGCCGTGATCACCGTCCCCGCTTACTTCAACGACGACCAGCGCCAGGCGACCAAGGACGCCGGCAAGATCGCCAACCTCGAGGTCAAGCGCATCATCAACGAGCCCACCGCGGCCTCGTTGGCGTACGGCCTGGACAAGGAAAACGACCAGACGATCCTTGTGTTCGATCTCGGCGGTGGCACCTTCGACGTGTCCGTGCTCGAGATCGGCGACGGCGTGTTCGAGGTCAAGTCCACCGCCGGCGACAACCACCTCGGCGGGGATAACTTCGACAAGGCGATCGTCGACTGGCTCGTGGCCGACTTCAAGCGCGACCAGGCAATTGATCTGTCCGCCGACCCGATGGCCTTGCAGCGCCTTTACGAGGCCGCCGAGAAGGCCAAGATCGAGCTGTCCACCACGCAGGAGACGCAGATCAACCTGCCGTTCATCACGGCCGACTCCGCCGGGCCCAAGCACCTCGACACTCGACTCACACGCGCCAAGCTCGCCGAGCTCACCTCCGCTCTGCTCGACCGCGTCGTAGCACCTGTGCGTCAGGCGATCGATGACGCCAAAGACAAGGGCGTCAAGGAGATCGACCACATCGTGCTCGTCGGTGGCATGACGCGTATGCCGGCTGTACAGGAGAAGGTCAAGGAGCTCACCGGCAAGGATCCCCATCGTGGTGTGAACCCCGACGAGGTGGTCGCCGTCGGCGCCGCCATCCAGGCCGGCGTGCTCGCCGGCGACGTCAAGGACGTGCTGCTGCTCGACGTTACCCCGCTCACACTTGGCATCGAGACCAAGGGCGGCGTGATGACCAAGCTGATCGAGCGCAACACCACGATCCCGACACGTAAGGGCGAGGTGTTCTCCACAGCGGAGGACAATCAGCCCTCGGTTGAGATCCACGTGCTGCAGGGCGAGCGCGAGATGGCTCAGTACAACAAGTCGCTGGGTAAGTTCCAGCTCACTGGCATCCCGCCGGCCCCGCGCGGTATCCCGCAGATCGAAGTCGCCTTCGACATTGACGCCAATGGAATCCTCAACGTGTCCGCCAAGGATCTCGGCACTCAAAAGGAGCAGAAGATCGAGATCAAGGCAGGCTCCGGTCTCTCTGACGATGAGATCAAGCGGATGGTCACCGACGCCGAGTCCCACGCTGAGGAGGACCGCAAGGCGCGTGAGCTGGCGGAGGCTCGCAACAACGGCGAGAACGCCGCATATCAGGCCGAGCGCCAGCTGGTCGATCTCGGTGACCAGGTTGACTCCGACTCCAAGGGTCGCATCGAGGAGGCGATCAAGGAGGTGCGCGAGTCGCTCGAGGCCGAGGACCCCGCGGCGATCAATGCGCGCACCGAGGCCCTGCAGAGCGCATTCCATGCGGTCTCCGAGGCGATGTACCAAAAGGCTCAGGCCGACGCGGCCGCTTCTGGCGATGGTGGCGCCGGCGAGGCTTCGAGCGATGGCACGGCCTCCGAGGAGGACGTTGTCGACGCCGAGGTGGTCGACGAGGGCAAGAGCTGATGGAGGAGGTAGAGCAGGAGATCGAGGAGGTCGAGGCCGAGGAGGTAGAGGCCGAGCAAGTAGAGGACGACGATGCCGTCGAGGTCGAGGGGGACCTCGACGAGCTCGTAAAGACGGCGGCCGAGCGCGATCAGTACTTGGCGCTCGCCCAGCGCACCCAGGCGGACTTCGAGAACTACCGTAAGCGCGTTGCGCGCGATGCGGCGCTCGCTCAGGACCGTGGTGTGGTCAAACTCGCCAAGGAGCTACTGCCGGCACTCGACAATCTCGACCGCGCGATCGAGGCGGCCGAGGCTGAGGATCCGCTGCTCGCAGGGGTGCGTTTGGTGCGCACTGAGATAGCTGCCGCGCTCGCGCGCGTTGGCATCGAGGCGTTCGCACCATTGGGGGAGTTGTTTGACCCCAACCAACAGGAAGCGATGGCCCAGCAGCCAATCGAGGGTGCCTCAAGCGGCACCGTCGCCGAGGTTTACCAGGATGGCTATCGCATGGGCGAGACGATCATCCGACCAGCCCGCGTGCTGGTGGCCGCGTAGTCGGAGGCCTTGAATGGCATCGCGTCCCGACTACTACAAGACGCTTGGCGTCGATAAGAAAGCAAACGCCGAGGAGATCAAGAAGGCCTATCGCAAGCTCGCGCGCAAGTACCACCCCGATCGCAACCCAGACGACAAACAGGCCGAGGAGCGCTTCAAGGAGATCTCCCAAGCCCATGACGTGCTCGGCGACCCCGAGAAGCGCAAGCAGTACGACAATGGCACCGGCCAGTTCGCGGGTGGGGCTGCGGGAGGGCCGGGCTTCGGTGGCTTTGGCAACTTCGACTTCGACGCCTCCTCGATGGGCGACATCCTCTCCAACCTATTCGGCGGTGGTTCTGGTGCTGCCGGTGCCGGTGGATCTGGCGCGTCCGGTGGTCGGCGAGGACGCTCGCGCCCACAGCGCGGGCATGACCTGGAGACCGAGGTGCGGATCTCCTTCGACCAGTCGATCTCGGGCGCCCAGGTGCCGCTATCGGTACCTACGACCGGCATCTGCTCCACCTGTCACGGCACAGGCGCGAAGCCCGGCACAACGCCGAAGGTCTGCCCGCGCTGCGAAGGACGGGGGATCGAGAATCAGGGGCAGGGCATGTTCTCGATTACTCAGCCCTGCTCGCTGTGCGGTGGCAGCGGCACCGTTATCGAGGACCCGTGTCCGACCTGTCACGGCTCTGGTGCCCTGCGAACCGTCAAGAAATTCCGTGTCAACATCCCGGCTGGTGTAAAGGAGGGCTCGCGCATCCGCGTGCCCGGCAAGGGCGAGGCCGGAGCGAGCGGGGGGCCAGCTGGCGATCTATACGTCGTCACACACGTCGATCCCTCGCCCGCGTTCAGGCGCAAGGGCGACAATCTCGAGGCGGAGGTCCCGCTCACGATCCCCGAGGCCCTGCTCGGCGCCGAGGTACGCGTACCCACGCTCGACGGATCGAAGACGCTGCGCGTAAAGCCCGGCACCCAGCATGGCGCCCTCCAACGTCTGCGCGGCGAGGGTCCCCCCAAGCTCGGTAGCAAGAGTCGGGGGGACATCCACTACCGCTTCACGCTCGACGTCCCCGAGCAACTCAGCGACGAGCAGCGCGCCGCGGTCGATGAGCTCGCGAAGGTCATGGACGGCGACCCGCGCGCGAAGTTGTTCGCCGGCGCGGGACAAGCAGCCGCGGCAGGTGAGGATTGATGACCGCCCGACGCGCGGAGGGCTCCGGAGGCACTCCGCGCGCGCCTCGCGCCGCGCCGACACGTGTCACCCGCGTCGAAGTCGAGACCGACCGCGGGGTGTTCATGATCTCGGTGGCCGCCGAGCTTGCCGACATGCATCCGCAGACGCTGCGCATGTACGAGTCGCGCGGGCTTGTCGAGCCCAAGCGCTCACCCAAGGGCACACGCCTCTACTCCCAGCATGACGTCGAGAAGCTGCGTCGCATTCACGAGATGACCGGCGAGCTCGGCCTCAACCTCGCCGGTGTGCAGCGCGTGCTCGATCTCGAGTCCGAAGTCGACGGTATGCACGCCCGCATTGAAGAGCTCGAGCTGCAGGCACTGCACGCCCAGGTCGAACTGGCCGAGGAGCTCGAGCAGGTCCGTCGCTCCTTTCGCGCCGAGCTCGTCCCATTCCGGGGGGCACCTCCGGGGACGGATCTCGTGCGCGCCGCGGATGCTCGTTCGCCCTTTCGGGTACCGATCAGGAAGGCCAAACGAGCGGAAGCCGACAAGTAGTGAGCGAACGCCATCGAACACGCCGTTCCCCTGCGAGCGAGGCATCTGAGCGATGACGCCGCCCGACGGACAGATGCAAGGCGGACCCGCGATGCAGGCCCCCCCAGAGGAGGAGCAAAAGCCACTGGAGCGCTTTGGGCGCGACCTCACAGAGCTTGCCGAGCAGGGCAAGCTCGACCCCGTCATCGGGCGCGACGAGGAGATCCGCCGTGTGATCCAAGTGCTTTCGCGTCGCACGAAGAACAACCCCGTCCTGATCGGTGAGCCCGGCGTCGGCAAGACCGCGATCGTCGAGGGCCTGGCGCAACGCGTCGTCTCCGGCGACGTGCCCGAGTCGCTGCGCGAGCGACGTGTGATCGCACTGGACATGGGCGCGTTGATCGCGGGGGCCGTCTATCGCGGTGAGTTCGAGGAGCGTCTGAAGGGCGTGCTCAAGGAAGTCTCAGAGGCACAGGGCACCGTGATCCTGTTCCTCGATGAGCTGCACACGATTGTTGGCGCCGGCGCGGCGCAAGGGGCAGTCGATGCCGCGAACTTGCTCAAGCCAATGCTCGCGCGCGGGGAGCTGCGCTGCGTGGGCGCCACCACACTCGATGAGTACCGCAAGTACATCGAGAAGGACGCCGCCCTGGAGCGGCGCTTCCAGCCGGTGATGGTGGGCGAGCCGAGCGTGCAGGATACGATCGCGATCCTGCGCGGGCTCAAGGAGCGCTATGAGACCCATCACGGAGTGCGTATCCAGGACAACGCCCTGATTGCCGCCGCCACGCTTTCCGATCGCTACATCGCCGATCGCTTCCTGCCCGACAAGGCGATCGACCTGATCGACGAGGCGGCTTCGAAGATCCGCATCGAGATCGACTCCGTGCCCACGGAGATCGATGAGGTCGAACGGCGCGTGATGCAATTGGAGATCGAGCTGACCTCGTTGCGCAAGGAGAAGGACGACGCCTCCCAAGAGCGCCGCGAGACGATCGAGGCCGAGCTGGCTGGCCTACGCGCTCGCTCGGATGAGATGAGGGCGCAATGGGAGAAGGAGAAGCAGTCGCTTCAGGGTGTGCGGGAGATCAAGGAGCGTCTTGAGCAGTTGCGCATCGAGGCTGAGCGGGCCCCACGCGACGGGGACCTCGAGCGGGCCGCAAAGCTGATCCACTCGGAGATCCCGAAGCTCGAACTCGAGCTCGCCGAACTCGAAGCCACCGAGCGAGAGCGTGACAAGGTTGGGGTGAGCGGGACCGCCGATGGCGCGACCACAGGTGGGCCGGTCTTCCTCAAGGAGGAGGTTGATGCCGAGGACGTCGCGGAGGTAGTGGCGCGCTGGACCCGCATTCCGGTCTCGCGTCTGCTGGAGGGTGAGGTCGAGAAGCTGATCCACATGGAGGAGCGCCTGCACGACCGCGTCGTCGGCCAGGATGAGGCGGTCGAGGCGGTGGCCACCGCCCTGCGTCGCTCGCGCGCGGGACTTCAAGACCCCAACCGCCCGATCGGCACGTTCCTGTTCCTCGGCCCCACCGGGGTCGGCAAGACCGAGCTGGCGCGCGCACTGGCCGAGTTCATGTTCGACTCCCAGGACGCGATGGTGCGGATCGACATGAGCGAGTACATGGAGAAGCATTCCGTGTCACGCCTTGTCGGTGCGCCCCCCGGCTACGTTGGCTACGAAGAGGGAGGTCAGCTCACCGAGGCGGTGCGACGCCGCCCGTACTCGGTCGTGCTGCTGGATGAGATAGAGAAGGCCCACCCCGACGTGTTCAACACGCTGTTGCAGGTGATGGACGACGGCCGCCTCACCGACGGCCAGGGACGCACGGTCGACTTCAAGAACACGGTGCTGATCATGACCTCCAATATTCCGGTGTCGGCGACGGGCGACGACATGCGCTCGGAGCTGACCCAGCACTTCAAGCCCGAGTTCATCAATCGCCTAGACGACATCGTCCGCTTCGACCCACTCTCACGTGAGCAGATCGGCGAGATTGTCGACCTGCAGTTGCAGCAAGTGATCGAGCGTGTGGCAGAGCGGGGCGTGCACTTGGAGGTCACCCCAGCCGCGCGCGAGCTATTGGGCAACATGGGCTATGATCCGGTCTATGGTGCGCGGCCTTTGCGGCGCGTGATCCAGAAGCAGTTGGTCGACCGCTTGGCGCTCGCCTTGCTGGAGGGGCGTTTCCACGCCGGGGACGCCGTGCTTGCCCAAGCAGTCGATGGCCAGGTTATGCTCGAGCATGCCCCAGCGGTGCTCGCCGGGGCATGACCTGCGGCCCGTCCACGGCGACACGCAACTATCGGCAGGGTACGATTAATTGGGATCGTGTCTTGACGGGACGCCAGTCTCTGAATACGATCCGCCGCACCCATGAGGGGTATCGCGGGTTTGGGAAGTTGCAATGGCTCGCGCAGATCGTCCGGAATACCGCTGGGCGCTGCATGTTAGGCACATCAAACAAAGGAAGAATTCTATGAGAAGGACTTTGCCAGAGGCGTGTCGCAGCGCCGAGAACGATGCTTCCAGTCGCGCTATGCGCGGCGGTAGATGGCGCAAGGGGACCGGTCATTGGGCGTTCGCCGCGGTGGTCGGGGCAGTGGTCTCGCTCGCGCTCGCACCAGCCGCTCTCGCGGCTACCAGCAGTATCGAAGGCACCGTGAAGGAAGCCGCCGTCGCCCACAAAACCCTGGAACACGTGACTGTCACCGTTTATGGCCTGAACGAAGGCGAAGTCAAGGGGTCTACGTCTACGGGCCCAAACGGCGAATATAAAGTTACGGGTCTGGCAGAAGGCAGTTACAAGGTCGAGTTCTCAGACGAACCTACGTTTGTCACGCAGTACTACGACAAACAGCTGTCGTTTAGGGGCGCCACTTCGTTCTTCCTCGGTGAAGGGGCAACGCGTACGATCGAAGCCGAACTGCAGAAGGTCGGCAAGATCGAAGGCAAAGTGACCAACGTCTCGGGCACGGGATTGTCGGGCGTCACTATCGATATTGACCGCATGAACGGCGAATTTGTGCGATCCACCACGACCGGCGGGAACGGTGAATACACGGTGGAAGGTCTGTCGCCCAGCGAATACACTGTCTCATTCTACCCCGGCAATAACACCGGCTACCTCTACCAGAGCGTTGCGACGACGGTCAAGGAAGCGCCTGAAGTCGACGCGCTCAACGTGACGCTGCGTGAAGGCGGGAAGATCTCGGGGATGGTGACCAGCGCCGCAACCCGCGGTGGGCTGGCGAAAATCGGAGTTTATGCGGTCAACGCGAACTCCGGAGAAGAATTCATCTCCAACTCAACGGTCACCAACGCGAAGGGCGAATATACGGTGACAGGGTTGCCGGCCGGCCCTTACAAGGTTGAGTTCTACTGGGAACAGTCCGAAGCTGAAGAAAAGGCGTGCGCGCACGCTGTGCAGTGTCCTGCGCCATATATCACGCAGTGGTACAGCAACCAGCCGTCGGCGGTGACCGCCAACCCGGTGACCGCGACTGCCGGCGCAACAACGTCTGGGGTCAACGCGGCGATGGTGTCCTCCGCGCCGTTCAACACGGCCGCGCCGGCGATCTCGGGTACGCCCACGGTCGGCAGTGTGTTGAGCTGCTCAAATGGGTCGTGGAGCGGAGATCCGGAACTAACGTTGTCCGCTGGATGGCCCCTGTCCTCGACGTTTACCTACCAGTGGCTGCGCGAAGGCGCGGCGATTGCCGGTGCCACCTCCTCCGCCTACTTGGTACAAGCGGCCGACGTGGGTCATGGGCTGGTGTGTGAAGTCACGGCGACCAACGTCGCCGGACACGTAAGCGCCAGGAGCGCCGCAGTCACGGTTCTCCTGCCGGTGGTGACGGTGTCGAGCTCGAAAATCGCCGCGTCCGGCGGATCGGCGCGGGTGCCGCTTGCCTGCACGAACGCGACTTGCGCGGGAACGATCGAACTCACCGGGCTGGTCAAGGGCAAAGGCAGAAAAGCCAAAAAGAAGACGGTGATACTCGCAAAGGGCTCATACTCGCTTGCCGCGGGTAAGAAAGCGACGATCTCCGTCCGTTTGACGGCGGCTGGCAAGAGTGCGCTCGCTGCGACCAAGGGCCGGCTGTCTGGCAAGGCCACAGTGACCGTCACAGGCGGGACGACAGTGAAGAAGTCCATTGTGGTCAGCGAGCCGGTAAAACGCAAACGCAGGTAGTCCCCGCGCTTCGGCGAGGGGAAAGGCCAGCTTCCTATCACCTGGTGTCACAGCGTGACACCAGGTGATAGACTGGCTGCGTGAGCGACCACTTCACGCTGCGTCTTCGGCCCGGCGTCAGCGAGCGGCTCTTGCTCCGCGGACCCTTGCCCAGCGCTACGTCGACGAGAGCTTGCGCCGAGAGGATCACCCGCTGATCCGCTTCGTAGACGGCCCGAGCGGCCGAAGGGCGGCGCTGATCGATCGCGGGCTCGATGTCTGGCAGGTGATTGAGGTCGTCCGTGACAACGATCACGATCTTGACGAGGCAGCCGCATACTTGGAGATCGCGCCCGCGCTGGTCGAGGCCTCAATTGCCTACTACGGTGACTATCGCGATGAGATCGATGCCGAGATAGCGCTCAATGAGGCGGAAGGCAAGCGGCGATACGCCGCCTTCGAGGCTGGGAAGCGAGCGCTCGGTTTGTGACTAGGTGAGGAACGCTCGAGTGGACTGCCCTCAGGCGATCTCGTCCAGTCGCGCCACAATCTCCTGGGCGTGGCGCGTGTAGTGCCCGTAGTCAAAGATCCCATCGAGATCGAGGCCGGCAGCACGCTCGTCGGTGGCGAGCAAGTCTCGCAGCGGTGTGCCCTCGTCCCACGCACGCTGAGCCAGCTCTTGGGCGATGCGGTAGGCGTCGTCACGTACCATCGGCGCACGACCGCGCCCTGCGTCGCCCTCGACGAGCGCCAGCAACACACGTTGTGAGAACAGCGCGCCATGGGTGAGCTCCAGGTTGGTGAGCATACGTTGCTCGTTCACCACCAATCCCTGCACGAGCGCTGTGGTCGAGCGCTGCATGTGGTCGATTAGGATCGTCGAGTCGGGCAGGATGACGCGCTCCACCGAGGAGTGAGAGATGTCGCGCTCGTGCCATAGCGCCACGTTCTCCAGGGCGGCCTGTGCGTTGCCGCGCAGCACTCGTGCGAGGCCCGTGAGCTGCTCGCTCTTGATCGGGTTGCGCTTGTGGGGCATCGCTGAGCTGCCCTTCTGGCCTGCTCGGAACGGCTCTTGCGCCTCGCGCACCTCGGTGCGTTGCAGGTGGCGGATCTCGGTGGCCAATCGCTCGATGCCGGCGCCGGCAAGCGCGATCGCCTGCAGCAGCTCGGCATGGCGGTCGCGTGCGACAACCTGCGTTGAGACATCCTCGCGCGCCAAGCCGAGCCGTTGGAGCACGCGCCGCTCGAACTCGGGGCTGGTCGCCGCGTAGGTGCCCACCGCGCCAGAGATCGCCCCGACGGCCACCTGCTCAAAGGCCCGCTGAAGCCGCGAAGCGTTGCGGTGGGCCTCGAAGGCAAAGCCCGCCAGCTTGACGCCGAAGGTGGTGGGCTCGGCGTGCACCCCATGCGTTCGTCCCACGCACAGCGTGCTGACCTGCTCGCGTGCGCAAGCGGCAAGCGCTTGCACGAGCGCATGTGCCCCCGCCACGATCACCTCGCCCGCCGCGCGCAGTTGCAGGGCAAGCGCGGTGTCGAGCACATCCGAGGATGTCAGCCCGAAGTGGATCCAACGGCCGGCCTCACCGGCCGTCGCCGAGAGCACGTCGATAAACGCGGCCACGTCGTGGTCGGTGGTGCGCTCGCGCTCGTTGACCGCATTCACGGTAAACGTCGCTGCGCGAATCGCCTCCAGCTCGGCGGGAGTCGGTCCCTCGCCGTCCCCGAGCAGGCCGGGTAGCTCCTCGCAGGCGGCGAGCTCGACCCGGCGCCATGTCTCCATGCGAGCCTCGTCGGTCCACAGTGCGCCCAGCTCGGGGCGGGTATAGCGCGCGATCACTCTGGGGATTATCGCTTATTGCTTGGGACGGTATGTTGCGCGACCATCGGTGCCACGCGCGCGGGCGCGCGAAGAAAGCTAACTTCGCGCGCGCACGCACGGGCACCTCCGAAACGGACAAACCACTCACGCTCCCATATCGGCAAGCCCGTCGCCTGCCGATCCTGTACAACGAGAGTGAGCGCGCAGGCAGCGCGAACCAACTCGCAAACAGGCGGAGGAGCTATGCCCACGTACATAATGCTCTCGACGTTGACGCCGGAGGGCGTGCAGACGGTCAAGAACAACCCGGAGCGCATCCGTGAGGTGAACAAGGAGGTCGAGCAGCTCGGCGCCACCGTCAAGGCGCAATGGGCCACGCTCGGCAAGGTTGACTTCGTATCCGTGGTGGAGGCACCCGACGAGACGACGATGGCGCGCGTATCGCTCGAGCTGGGCTCGCGCGGCACCGGTCGCTACGAGACGCTTGCGGCGATCCCCGTGGACGAGTTCATCGCCTCTCTGTGAGCTAGGCGATGAAGGTCCTAGTTGTTGGCAGCGGTGGGCGCGAGCACGCGCTCGTGCGCGCTCTTGCGCGGTCCCCCCAAGAGCCGGAGTTGCTGTGCGCCCCGGGCAACGCTGGGATCGCCCGGGACGCGCGGGTGCTCGACATCGCGGTGGACGACATCCCGCGGCTGGTGGCGGCTGTGGAGCGCGAGCATGTCGGGCTGACAGTGGTGGGCCCCGAGGTGCCGCTCGTCGCTGGACTGGTGGATGCTCTGGCCAAACGCGGCCACGCTGTCTTCGGCCCGAGCGCGGCCGCCGCGGAGCTCGAGGGGTCCAAGGCCTTCGCGAAGCAGGCGATGGAGCAGGCGGGCGTGCCCACCGCGCGCTGGCGGCGCGTGGAATCGCTCGAGCAAGGCATCGAGGCCGTGCGCGAGCTGGCGGCGCCTGGCGTGGTCGTCAAGGCCGACGGGCTGGCCGCTGGCAAGGGCGTGACCGTCGCCGATGACGCGCCCCAGGCGCACGCGGCGTTGAGCGAGATCTTCGTCGAGAACCGCTTTGGTGCGGGCGCGACGACCCAGTCGGTCCCTTCCTCTGTCGGTGGCGAGCGGGTCGCGGCAAGCGGGTCGCGTGGACCGGGTAGCGACGCCCGAGTAGCGGGGCCCAGCGCGGTCGTCGAGGAGCGCCTGGTCGGCGAGGAGTTGTCGCTGCTCGCCCTGTGCGACGGAGTGCGGGCCGTGCCGATGGCTCCCGCGCGCGACTTCAAGCGCATCTTCGACGGGGATCGTGGACCGAACACGGGCGGGATGGGCTCCTACTCGCCGGTCGCCGCGATTGACGCGGCGCGAGTGGGTGAGCTGGTGGCGGCGGTGCACCAGCCCGTCGTGGACCTCATGCGCGCGCGGGGCACTCCGTTTCACGGCGTGCTCTACGCCGGGCTGATGCTCACCGAGAGCGGCCCGAGCGTGCTCGAGTTCAACGTGCGCTTCGGCGATCCGGAGACGCAGGCGGTGCTGCCGCGTCTGCGCTCCGACCTGCTCGAGCTGCTGTTGGCGGCGACGCGGCCCGGCGGCCTCGAGGGCGCGGAGCTGACCTGGAGCGATGACTGGGCCGTGACGCTCGTGCTTGCCTCCGCGGGGTATCCCGCCTCATCCTCCAGCGGCGAGGAGATTCGCGGGCTGGACGACGTGCCGCCCGGTATCGAGGTGACGCATGCCGGCACGGCGCGCCGCGACAGCGGTTCCGGGCATGGCGACTCCGGGCATAGCGACTCCGGGCAAAGCGGCTCGGTTGCTGGGGGCGAGGCGATAGTCACCGCTGGCGGGCGCGTGCTTAACGTCACCGCGCTCGGGCCCAGCGTGGGATCGGCCCGCGAGGGGGCGTATGCTGCCGCACGGATGATTAGCTTCAAGGGAATGCAAGTGCGGGGCGATATAGCCGCGAACGCCGAGCGGGAGCCCAAGGCAGCGGTATGAGCGCCGACGCCCCGACCCCGATACGAACCGAGCTCGCCCAAGCCGAGGTGCAGGCGCAGCTCGAGGAGTTCGACGTGGACGGGGCGCTCGTCGGCATCGTGATGGGCTCTGAGAGCGACATGGAGGCGATGGAGAAGGCCGCCGACGAGCTGCGCAAGCGCAACATCCCGCACGAGCTGCAGGTGATGTCGGCTCACCGCGAAGCCGACAAGGTCGCCGAGTACGCCAAGAGCGCCAAGTCGCGCGGCCTGCGGGTCGTGATCGCGGGCGCCGGTATCTCGGCCGCGCTGCCGGGCGCGGTGGCCGCGCACACAGACCTGCCCGTGATCGGAGTGCCGCTCTCAGGGCGCTTGACGGCCGCCGGCGGCCTCGATGCGATCCTCTCGATCGTGCAGATGCCACCGGGAGTGCCGGTGGCCTGCGTGGGACTCGACAATGCACGCAACGCGGCAATCCTGGCCGCGCAGATTCTCGCGGCCTAACCTGCCGCGCCCATTGGTAGCATCGCGCCAAGTGACCGCCGCTCTCGCCGACCTGCCCCTGATCGCAAGTGGAAAGGTCCGCGAGCTGTACGACCTGAGCGACCGCCTGCTGATGGTGGCGAGCGACCGCATCTCCACCTACGACGCGGTCCACCCGACGCCGATTCCGGACAAGGGCAAGGTGCTGACCGGATTGTCGGCGTTCTGGTTTGAGAAGACGCGGCAGATCGTCGCCAACCACATGATCTCGGCGACCGATGGCGTGCCGCAGGAGGCACGCGGGAGGGCGCTGGTGGTGCGCAAGCTGAAGATGCTGCCGGTGGAGTGTGTGGTGCGCGGGTACATCACCGGGTCGGGCTGGAAGGACTATCAGGCCAGCGGAGCGGTCTCGGGGATCGAGTTGCCGGCGGGACTCGGCGAGTCAGAGCAGCTACCCGAGCCGATCTTCACGCCGAGCACGAAGGCCGAGGTGGGCCATGACGAGGCGATCGACTTCGAGCGGGCCGCTGAGCTGGTGGGCGATAGAGCCCTGATGGAACGCGTCAGGGACATCTCGATCGACCTGTACTCCTACGCGGCGGCCCACGCGCGCGAGCGTGGGGTGATCTTGGCCGACACGAAGTTCGAGCTGGGGCTCGATGAGGACGGTGAGCTGGTCGTGGGCGATGAGGTGTTGACGCCCGATTCCTCGCGCTACTGGCCGACCGAGGGATACGAGGTGGGCAAGGGGCAGCCGAGCTTTGACAAGCAGTACGTGCGCGATTGGGCGGCGGGCAGCGGCTGGGACAAGAAGCCGCCGGCGCCGGCGATCCCGGATGACGTGGTGGGAGGCACCCGTGCGCGCTACGTCGAGGCGTATGAGCTGATCACCGGAGAGCCGTTCTCGGCTTGGCTCGAGCGTACGGGCTCGCAGGCCGGCGGCGGCGGCGCGGCGGCAGCGGGATGAGCGTGCGGGCGCGTGTGCTGATCCGCCCGAAGGCGGGCATCCTCGACCCGCAGGGCGAGGCTGTGCAGCGCGCACTGCCCGCGCTTGGCTTCGAGGGTGTGGCAAACGTGCACGTCGGGCGACTGGTGGAGCTCGACGTGGACGATCCGAGTCAGCTCGAGCCGATGTGCGAGAAGCTGCTCGCCAACCCGCTCGTTGAGGACTATGAGATCGTCCTCAACGACACCTGATGAAGTTCGGCGTCCTCCAGTTCCCTGGCTCGTGCGATGAGGTGGATGCGCTGTACGCGGCGCGGCGGGTGGGAGACGCCGAGCTGTTGTGGCACGGCGAGCGCGACCTGAAGGGCGCCGATGCGATCGTCGTGCCGGGGGGCTTCTCCTACGGCGACTACTTGCGCGCCGGTGCGATCGCGCGCTTCTCGCCCGTGATGGAGTCGGTGATCGCATTCGCACACGACGGTGGGCTGGTGCTCGGGATATGCAACGGCTTTCAGGTGTTGTGCGAGGCGCGGCTGCTGCCCGGGGCGCTACTGCCGAATGCGAACCTGCGCTTCACCTTCAGGCAGGTGCAGCTGGAGGTGGTTGAGGGTGAGACGGCGTTCACGGGCGCGTGTGGATCGGGTGGGGGATCAAGTGCGGACCCGCCCCACTCAAGCGTGGGCGGCCACCCAATCTTGAGCATTCCGGCGAAGCACTCGTGGGGTCGCTACTACGCCGACGGGGGGCAGCTCGCGACGATGAGGGAAAACGGTCAGGTGGTGTTGCGGTACGGGCCTGGAGAGAATTTCAACGGTTCGGTGCAGGACATCGCGGGCGTGCGCAACGAGCACGGGAACGTGTTCGGATTGATGCCCCATCCCGAGCACGCGGTGGACGAGCTGACGGGCTCGGCTGACGGCCTGTGCATCTTCACGTCGATGCGGATGGCTGTCGAGGGCGCCCGTGTGTGAGGTTGCGCAAAAGGTGTGCCCCGCACGCACACACGCACACACACGCACACGCGCGCGCCCGTCGCGGGGGGCAGCCAAAAACAAGCACACCCCACCCCAGGGAGTGGGCGATGTCTGAGGCCGCGACGCTGCCGAGCGTCGCGGACGCGCGTGCGCTCGGGCTGACGGAGGCCGAGTACGAGCTGATCCGCGAGAAGCAGGGGCGTGCACCTAACCAGGTAGAGCTCGCGATGTACTCGCTGCTGTGGAGCGAGCACTGCGCGTACAAGCATTCGAAGAAGTTGCTGCGGACGTTGCCCACCGAAGGCCCGAGCGTGGTGATGGGCCCGGGTGAGAACGCGGGCGCGGTCGACGTGGGCGGTGGGCTCGTGTGCGCGTTCAAGGTGGAGTCGCACAACCACCCCAGCGCGGTCGAGCCGTTCCAGGGCGCGGCCACTGGCGTGGGGGGAATCCTGCGCGACATCTTCGCAATCGGGGCCCGCCCGATCGCCGTGCTCGACTCGCTGCGGTTTGGCGAGCCTCATCTGACGTCTTCCCAAAGTGGGACTGGAGGCCCGGGGTCGCGCGCTCGGTACCTGCTCGATCGCGCGGTCGCCGGCATCGGCCACTACGGCAACTCGATCGGGGTGCCGACGATCGGAGGAGAGGTCTACTTCGAGGGGCCGTATGAGCAGAACTGCTTGGTGAACGCGATGGCGCTCGGGATCGCGCGGCGCGAGCAGCTTGTGACGAGCGCGGCGGTGGGAATCGGCAACACGGTGGTGCTGTTCGGCGCCTCGACGGGGAGGGACGGCATCGGCGGCGCGTCGGTGCTCGCGTCAGCCGAGTTGGGTGAGGACGACGACAAGCGCCCGACTGTCCAGGTGGGGGACCCGTTTGAGGAGAAGAAGCTGATGGAGTGCTCGCTTGAGCTGCTGGAGCGCGGGCTGCTCGTCTCCCTTCAGGATCTGGGCGCGGCCGGGCTGACCTCTTCCGCGTCTGAGATGGCCTCGAAGGGTGAGGTGGGGATCGACATCGACGTGGCGCGGGTGCCGCTGCGCGAGGGGGACATGGAGCCGTTTGAGATCATGGTGAGCGAGTCCCAGGAGCGGATGCTGTGCGTCGTGGAGCCCGCCAACGTGGGCGCGGTGCTCGAGCTGTGTGAGAAGTGGGAGGTCGGCGGCGCGCCGATTGGGAGCGTCACCGATACGGGCCAAATGCGGGTGTTCGAGGCGGGCGAGCTGGTCGGGGAGATGCCGGTGCGGGCGCTCGTCGATGACTGTCCGCTCTATGACCTGGAGCCAGTGAAGCCGACCCGAACGCCATACCCAGCGCCGGAGGCGCTACTCCCCCCAAAAACCTCGCCCACGGAGACCCTGCGCGCGCTGCTCTCCTGCGCGAACATCGCCTCGCGCAGGCCATTGTTCGAGCAGTACGACGCGGTTGTGCAGTCGCGCACGGTGCGCCGACCCGAGCAGGCGGACGCGGCAGTGCTGGCGATTCGACCACTCGGCGAGCAAGGGCCGCCGGCGCTCTCCGCGAGCGAGCTAAACACCTCATCGCGTGCGGCGGGCGGTTCACGCTCTCCGGGCGACCCGGTGCCGGGGATCGCGGTGTCGATCGACTGCAATGGCCGCCGCGTGGCCGCCGATCCCTACACGGGCACGGTGGCGACGGTGCTCGAGTGCGCCTCGAATCTCGCGTGCGTGGGCGCGCGGCCGCTTGGGACGACCAACAACCTCAATTTCGGCAACCCTGAGAAGGGCCACATCGCATGGCAGTTGACCGAGGCGGTGCGTGGTCTCGGCGACGCGTGCCGGGCACTTGAGGCACCGATCGTGGGGGGCAATGTATCGCTGTATAACGAGGGCGCGAGTGCCGGGCCGATCTACCCGACGCCGGTGATCGGCATGGTGGGCGAGCTGCCCGACGTTCGCCGCGCGGGCCGCCTCGGTTTCGCGCGCGAGGGAGACGCGGTGGCGATCGTCGGCCCCTTCGAGCCGTCGCTTGCCGCAAGCGAGCTGGCGAAGCTGCGGGGATGGGAGCTACCCGACGGACTGTCCTCGATTGACATCGTCGCCGTATCCGGCGCACAGGCAGCGATCCGCGCGGCGGTCAGGTCAGGATCGCTCTCGAGCGCCCACGACATCGCTGAGGGTGGGCTGGCGGTAGCGCTTGCGGAGTGCTGTCTGGGTGGCGGGTTCGGGGCGCGTGTGCGGCTTGGGACGGATCTGTTTGGGGCTGAGCCGGCTGGTGCGACGGGACGCGAGCTGGACTGGAGCGGAATCTCTGTCGTGTCCGCGACCACGCTCTTTGGCGAGGGGTCGGGCGCATTCGTGGTAAGCGGTGGCGAGCAGGAGCTGCGTGCGCTTGCCGAGCAGACGCCGGTGTGGGTAGTGGGCAGCATCGGCGGTGAGGCGTTGCGGATCGAGCTGCCGGGTGCCGGCGTGCCAGCTGGCACCGGCACCGGCGTGGGCGTGGGTGTGGGCGTGGGCGCGTCAGTAGGCGCCGGCGGGGACGCCGAGCTGATCGAGCTGACATTGGTCGAGCTGGCGCAAGCGCATGGCGCGCTCGCGGAGTTGTTCGCGTGAGCCCCACCGCGAGTGGATCGATCGAGTATCTAGGACCGCAAATGCTGCCACTGCTAGCGTGATGCGGGCAATGCCTTATGGAAGGGCCATCGAGGGCCCCTGTCCGGAGGACCGCGACGGACCGCGCGACGAGTGCGGTGTGTTTGGCATATACGCGCCCGGACACGAGGTGTCGAGGCTGTCGTACTTCGCGTTGTACGCGCTCCAGCACCGCGGACAGGAGTCGGCGGGGATCGCGGCGGCGGACCGCGGCGGGAACATCATGACCCGCCGCGAGCTTGGTCTCGTGAGCCAGGTGTTCAGCGAGAACGACTTGCGCACGCTGCGTGGAGAGCTCGCGATCGGCCACGTGCGCTACTCAACCACTGGCTCAAACGCGTGGGAGAACTCGCAGCCGGTGCAGCGCTCGGAGGGGACGAACGGGTCCAGGCGCGAGCTGGCGCTCGCGCACAACGGCAACCTGATCAACGCGCTGGAGCTGCACGAGGAGCTATCCGAGCGCGGCGTCACCTTCAGCTCGACCTCGGACTCGGAGATCGTGGCGGCGCTGCTCGCCACGCATCCCGCGGAGCAGATCGAGGACGCGATCGCCGATGTGCTGCCGCGACTGAACGGGGCGTTCTCGATTGTGGTGATGACCAAGGATCGCGTGGTGGCCTTCCGCGACCCGCACGGGTTGCGCCCGCTCGCGCTCGGCGTGCTCCCCAATGAGGCCCCCGCCGGTCCGAGCACTGACGACAGGGTCTACCCGGAGGGGACACGCCTGGCCGGCAAGCCCGCGGGAGGGGGAGCGGGCAAGGACGATGGAGGCGCGGCGGACGGCGCCGAGCCGGCGCGTTACTGCGTTGCCAGCGAGTCGTGCGCGTTTGACATCATCGGCGCCAAGCTGCTGCGCGACGTGGAGCCCGGGGAGATAGTGACGCTCGGCGCGAACGGCCTGGAGAGCCGGCGCGTCATGCCCGATTCGCGCAAGGCGTTCTGCGTGTTCGAGTACATCTACTTCGCGCGGCCCGACTCGCGCATGAACGGCCAGGTGCTGCAGGTCGCGCGCGGGCGCATGGGCGAGATCCTGGCGCGCGAGTCACCGGTCGAGGCCGATCTCGTGATTCCGGTGCCCGACTCCGGCAACGCGGCGGCGCGCGGATTCGCGCGCGCGAGCGGGTTGCCCCAGGACGACGGGTTCGTCAAGAACCGGTACGTGGCGCGCACCTTCATCCAGCCCGGCCAGGAGCTGCGCAAGCATGGGCTGCGCCTGAAGTTCAACCCGTTGCCGGAGATCGTGGGTGGCAAGCGGCTGGTGGTCGTGGACGACTCGATCGTGCGCGGCAACACGACGCGCCAGATCGTGCAGATGCTGCGCGACGCGGGCGCCCGTGAGGTGCACATGCGCATATCCGCGCCGCCGATCAAGCATCCCTGTCACTACGGGATCGACATGTCCACACGCGAGGAGATGATCGCCCACGAGCGCACGGTGGCTGAGATCGCCGAGGAGCTTGGCTGCGACTCGCTTGCCTACCTGTCGCTCGACGGGGTGTACGAGGCCGTGGGCGCCACCCGCGCCACGCACTGCGACGCATGCTTCACGGGCGAATACCCCGTCAAGGGCAGCGGTGAGGCACAGGGCAAGTACGCCCTGGAGATCGCCGCTTCCTGACGACAATCCGCGGCCTGCCATGCGGACATGGAAGGGATCGTCCCGCGCGGACGCCCGTGGGCGGCTGTAACGATTCTCGCGGCGCGCGCCAACTAATGGCTGTGAGCCAGCTGACCGCCCCCGTGGCGCCACCGGGCCTGAACGGGTCCTCGCAAGTCCGGCTTGCGGAGTTTGAGAGCGTGTACCGCTCTCAGGTGAGCTCGGTGACGGCGTTCTTCGCCAGGCGCACTCGCGATCCCCAGCTCGTGGCCGATCTCACGGCGGACACGTTCGTGGAAGCGATGGGGTCGTTCGCGTCGTTCGATCCTGCCAGAGGGAGCGTACGACCGTGGCTGTTCGCTATCGCGCGACACGTGTACGCGAGGCATTGCGAGCGCGCCACGCGCAGAAGCGACGCGGCACGGCGCAACGGCGCCCGACGGGCGCTCGATGCCGAGGAGATCGAAGAGTTGGTGGGGCGGATCGATGCCGAGGCGCCCGGCAGGAAGCTGCTCGAGGCGCTTGGCCGGCTGTCGCAGGTGGATCGCGCGGCGGTGGAGCTGGTGGATTTGGTGGGACTGACCCCAAGAGAGGCCGCCAAGGCGCTGGGCGTATCGCCAGGTGCGTTGCGCGTGCGGTTGTCTCGGGCGCGAGCTCGACTGCGAAAGGAGTGCAGGACAGATGCCCAAGTTCGAGGATAGGTTGTGGTCGGATCTCGTGCGCGAGCACGGATCCGAGCTTGCGATGGCGACTCCGCGGGTGCCGCGCGCGCGGAGACCAAGAACTCCGCTCGCGGCGGCCGCGCTTGCGCTCGCGGCCGCGCTGATCGCCGCCATCTTGATCTTCACCGCCGGGGGTAGGACCACACAGGCCTATGCAGTGACGACCAATGCGGATGGCACCGTCACCGTGACGATCCGCCAGCTTGTCGGCGTCAGCGGTGCCAATGCCAAGCTCGCCAAGCTGGGCGTCCCGGTGACGGTCGCCACTGTCAAGGCGGATTGTGCTGTGGGGCGCCACTCGACGCGCATGGCGCCCCAGCTCTTTCCCAGGGTGGCTCATCCGACCAAGGTGGACGGCACGGTGGGCATGAGGATCGATCCCAGCCTGATCCCGGCGGGGGACACGCTCCGCCTCGCGGCTGAGCAGGTCGGCAACGGTACCCCGGCGGCTTTTGCTCTACAGATTGCCTTGTACCGTGGCCCGGCACCGACTTGCGTGCGCCCGAGTGAGAATCACTTCCGCCAGCAGTCCAGCCCGCTGCCCTCGCGCGCGCTCTGACACCGCGAGGGGGTGCCCGCTAAGGTGGCGCGGCGATGACGCCTGCGCCCACGCCCCTGCCGATTGCGGTACTCGTGTCCGGCACGGGCACCAACCTGCAAGCGCTGCTCGACAGCGTGCACGGCCGCGAGGCTGAGGTTGTAGGGGTCGTGTCTGGGTCGCCCGGTGCGCTCGCCTTGGAGCGGGCCGCCGCCAGCGGTGTGCCGACCGCCGTGTTCGAGCGCTCTGCCTACGAGGATCGCGAGGCGCGCGATGAGGCGATGGCCGGCTGGCTTGTCGAGCGAGGCGCGCGCCTGGTGGTGCTCGCGGGCTATATGGAGTTGCTCACCTTTGCCTTCCTTGAGCGCTTCCCGAGTGCTGTCATCAACGTTCACCCTTCGCTGCTGCCGGCGTTCCCCGGCTTGCACGCGATCGAGCAGGCACTCAAGTACGGGGTCAAGGTGTTTGGTGTGACCGTCCACTTCGTTGACGCTGGCGTAGACAGCGGTGCGGTGATCTTGCAACGGGCACTGGAGCTGCCCCACGCGCGCGACCCTGACGAGGTGCTGGTGGAGCTGCGACCGATTGAGCACGAGCTGCTGCCCGAGGCGGTGCGCCTGTTCGCGCGCGGGGCGCTGAGTCTCGATCCGGGCAACCCGCGGCGGGTCGTGACGGCCGAGTAGCGGGCAACCTGCGACGGACTTGACGGCCGAGTAGCGGGCAACCTGCGACGGACTTGACGGCTGAGTAGCGGGCAACCCGCGACGGGTCTTGACGGCCCGAGTAGCTGAGCGATACCCGGTCCTCGGTCGCGCATGTGTGCAGCACGCCGCGCAGGTGGGTGGTCTTGCGGGTGGGCGGGGTCCTCCGTCTTTGGCGCATCTACTCTTCGCGCATCGGGACGAGCCCACGAGACATTCCTGGATAGGCTGCCGAGCGTATGAGCGGGAACAGCGAAATCGAGCGCGCCGAGCCGGGGGAGGTGCGCGTGCGCCGGGCATTGCTGTCCGTCTCCGACAAGACCGGCGTGGTCGACTTCGCTCGTGGCCTAGTCGAGCTGGGAATGGAGATCGTCTCGACCGGGGGTACCGCACGGGCGCTTGCGGACGCCGGTGTGCCGGTGCGGGCGATCGAGGATTTCACGGGCTTCCCCGAGATGATGGACGGGCGGGTGAAGACGTTGCATCCGCGCTTGTATGCGGGGCTGCTCGCGGTGCGCAACGAGGAGGAGCACCTGAAGGCCGCGGCCGAGCACGAGATCGAGCAGGTGGACCTCGTGTGCGTGAACCTGTACCCGTTCGAGCAGACCGTCGCGCGCGGCGATGCCTCTGCTGGGGAGATCGTGGAGAACATCGACATTGGCGGACCCACGATGATCCGCGCGGCCGCTAAGAACAGCGCGTTCGCGGCGGTGGTTGTCGATCCCGCCGACTATGAGGGTGTGCTCGGGGAGCTGAGCGAGTCCGAGGGGCGGCTATCCCTCGCAACGCGCCAGCGTCTCGCGGCAGTGGCGTTCGCGTGTACCGCCCGCTACGACGCCGCGATCTCACGCTGGTTCGCGGCGCGTACCTATGAGGGCTTCCCGCCGCGCTGGGCGAGCAGCTACGAGAAGGTGATGGACCTGCGCTACGGCGAGAACCCGCACCAGCGCGCCGCCTTCTACTCCGAAGCGGGAGCGCCGACGCACCTGCTTGCGGGTGTGGAGCAGCTGCACGGCAAGGAGCTGTCGTTCAACAACCTGCTCGACCTGTCCTCGGCGCGCGAGCTGGTCGAGGACTTCGCGGAGGCCGCTTGCGCGATCGTCAAGCACAACAACCCGTGCGGCTGTGCGATCGGGCAGAACGGCCAGGAGGCCTACGAGCGCGCCTTCGCGTGCGACCCCGCGAGTGCCTACGGCGGCGTGATCGCGGTCAACCGCCGCGTGGACCTCGCCTGCGCGCAGGCGCTGTCCAAGCAGTTCATCGAGGTGCTGCTCGCGCCGGGCTTCGACGCCGACGCGCTGGAGGTGCTGAAGGAGAAGAAGAACGTGCGCCTGTTGGAGCTTGTCGGTTGGCCTGCCCCGCCGGCTGCGACCGACACCGACGGGAGCCCCGCGGGGGCCGTCGACGGAGCACCCACATTCGGCGGTGTCGAGCAGAAGCCCGTGATCGGCGGCGTGCTGGTCCAGACCCGCGACATCGTGAGCGAGACGCGCGAGCAGATGAGCGTGATGGGTGCCAAGGCGCCCGAGGAGACGCAGTGGGACGACCTCTTGTTCGCGTGGAAGGTGTGCCGCCACGTGCGCTCCAACGCGATTGTGATCGCCGCGGGCGGCGCGACGATCGGGATCGGCGCCGGCCAGATGAGCCGCGTGGACGCGGTCAACATCGCGATCGAGAAGGCCCGCGCCTTCCAGCCGGACTTGCTGGCCGGCTCCTCGCTTGCCTCCGATGCGTTTTTCCCGTTCGCTGACGGACCCCAGCTCGCGATCGACGCGGGCGTCACGGCGATCGTCCAGCCGGGCGGCTCCGTGCGCGACGAGGAGGTCGTGGTGGCGACCGATGCGTCGAACGTGGCGATGGTGGCTACGGGCGTGCGCCACTTCCGCCACTAGCTCACGACCTCCGGATCGTCCTGGCGTCTGGCTTGACGTCCGGCGTTGATGAGAGCCGGGCCTAAACGGTTGCGGCTACCGTTGTCTTAGACTTTTAGGAACTGAAACTTGACAGGGGGCCATAGACTGTGTATGTTGGCAAGCGTTCCTGTACCTCAATAGGTGCGGGCGTAAACATAAGGTCAGGTTTTGGGTCGGTCTCTGTGGTCGACACTGAACTTTTCAGCAGGGCCCTTGGGAGAGGGACCGGGTCGTCTTTGAGAAAGGGTTGTATTCGCGTGGTTTCTTTTGGGGATAACGTGCTTGAGAGTCCGTGTGCTCACGGTACTGGCGTAATAGGACGCGTCAGCGTCGCTGACGCGTCTCTCTCTCTCTCTCTCTCTCTGGGATCGCCGGTCTCTAACCGCTAGTCCCACTCGCCGCGGCAGGACCGCGCGGCTCGTCGGGCATAAGGCCCGGCCTGGATTCTCGTGCCTTCGGGGGCACTTGTGCGCTATAGGCGCACTTTCAGCTGGCGCACTTTCAGCTTGTTGTTCTTTTGCCGCCGCGGGTTGCTTGTCCGCGGTGGCTTTGTCTGCCCGCGGGGCTTACGGGTGCTGCCCGCGCGTGCATTGGCGTCATGTCGGTTTCTTCGAGGGGGAGATGTGTTGATGGCTGCTCGCCGTGTGACTCTGTCGATCGTGGTATGCCTGTGCGTGGTTGTGGGTGGACTGACGCTCGCCAGCGTCTCCGCGCTGGCCGCGAACACTCACGAATATCTCTCTCAGCTGACAGGTTTTGAGAACCCGACCGCGGTCGCGTTCGATGCCTCCGGCGACGTGTACGTCGTTGACAATGGGGCCAAAACTGTTGACCGCTTCAGCTCGACGGGAGCTCCGCTTGCGTTTTCTGCGTCGGGCTCTTACATCGAAGGGTCAAAGCTGACGGGTGACCCGACCGGCGCCGGGGGCTCACTGGTCTCCTTCGAAAGCCCGGATGGGGTCGCAGTCAACGACGAAAGCGGCGACATATATGTCTCCGACACGGAACGGCATATTGTGGATGTTTTTAGCTCAACCGGCCAATACCTCTCGCAAATCACTGAAGTCCCGGCGAGCTCCGGAGCCCCTGTCCAGGGTTCTTTCCAGTACCCCAGTGGCCTGACCGTCGATCAGTCGACTCACGACCTGTATGTCACGGATCCTCACAGCGAAGTCGTCGATGTGTTCAGCTCCACGGGGGCGTATGTGACGCAGTTTGGCCAGGGTATCCTCGGGGGAGCCTATGGCGAAACCATCGGGGTCAACGATCTGACCGAAACCGCCTACGTGGGGGATTCCAGCTGCGATTGCGTGGATGTCTTCGGCTCCACGGACAGCTTTATTCCACCGGAATGGCACGGCGCGAGCACACCGTACGGATCCTTCGGCAGCGGTTACGTGTATGTGGGGCTGGACCCCACGACAGGTCACGTGTACGTCGCGGCCACGAGTCCTGACGTTGTAGACGAGTTCAACTCGTCTACCTCCGAAGAATACATCGAGCAGTTGACGGGCACGCCCACCGGCGAAAATGGCTCGCTCGTTCCCTTCGGATACCTCCAGGACGTCGCGGTCAATCCCGTCGGCGGGGACCTTTACGTGGCCGACTCGAATGGCGTCGTCGATGTCTTCAGTCCCGACACGAGGATCCCCGCCACGACCGTCAGGCCTCCAACCAGCGTGAGCAACACGACCGCCACGGTCAGCGGCACGGTCAACCCAGAAGGCGTTCAGGTCACCTCGTGCGAGTTCGAATACGGAACCAGCGCCTCCTACGGTCAGATTGCTCCCTGCGAGCAGAGCCCCGCAGATATTGGCGCGGGCACCGTCCCCGTGACGGTCACCGCGGAACTGACCGCCCTGCAGCCGAACACGACCTACCACTACCGTCTGAAGGCCGCAACCGAAGGATCGAGCACCAGCGGCGACGAGACGTTCGGGTCACCCGTCCTCGGCGAACAGTCCGTCTCCGACGTGTCGGCGAGCGGCGCGAGCTTTCAGGCGCAGGTCGATCCCGGCGGCGCGGAAACGACGTACAGCTTCGAATACGGCACAAGCAGCGCCTATGGAGCAAGCGTACCGTTGCCCGCGGGTACCATCAGTGCGGGCAACGCCGCCGTCACCGCCGAAGCCCACGCCCAGGGCCTGCTGGCGAACACGACCTACCACTACCACGTCGTGGCGGCAAACGCGCTCGGGACGGTCGCGGGCCCCGACCAGGTGTTCACGACACAGTCGATCGGGCTGCCGTTTCAGCTACCCGACGGGCGCGCGTGGGAAATGGTCTCACCGCCCCAGAAGGAAGGCGCGCGGCTCGGTTGGATACTGGAAGACATCATCCAGGCCTCCGCGAACGGGACGGCGTTTACCGATTGGACGTTCTTCCAGCCCAGCGGCAAAGCCGAAGGCTCGGACAACTTGGACACGACCTTCTTCGGTCGCGGTCCGGACGGCTGGTCCTCGCGGGTCATCACGCCGCCCCACAACCAGGATACGGGGGTGAGTATCGGTCAGGGCAATGAGTATCCGTTCTTCTCGGAAGACCTCTCCAAGAGCGTGCTGAAACCGTTTGGCGGTTTCATGGCGCTCTCGCCCGAAGCCACCGAACCGACGGCGTACGTGCGCAGCGACTATCTGAACGGCAATCCAAGCGGACCGTGTACGAGCGACTGCTATCAGCCGCTCGTGACAGCGGCAAATGTGCCATCTGAAACGAAGTTCGGTGAAGATCCGAAAGGGGAATGTGAAGGCGGACGCGTGGAGTGTGGCCCCGAATTCGTCGACGGCACGCCCGATCTCGACCATATCGTGCTCAGCTCTCCGGTGGCGTTGACGTCCGGCAGCGAAGGCGGGTTGTACGAGTGGACTGCCGGTCAGCTGACATTTATCGGCTCCGGGGAACTCGGCACGGGGGGAGGCGAGAGCAAACCCGATCAGAGGCATGGGATATCCAACGACGGCACGCGCGTCATCTTCGACAACTCCGCCGGCTACTACGAACCTTCGGAAGGGCTCAGGGGACTGCTGATGCGCGACACGGCAACCGGCAAGACGCTCCGCATCGACGCGCCCAACGCCGACGTGCCGCCCGGGCAGGGCGAAGGCGAAGCCAGCTACATGACCGCCAGCAGCGAAGAGTCGAGGATATTCTTTTTGGACGCTCCCGGCCTTACATCGGAATCCTCCACGGGCGGCCCGGACCTCTACGAATACAACCTCAACGCGCCGGCCGGCAGCAGGCTGACCGACCTGAGCGTCGACAAGAGCGCTCCGGGACCAGCCGAAGTCCAAATGGTGATCGGCGCAAGTGAAGACGGGTCCTACGTTTACTTCGTAGCGAGTGGGGCGCTTGCGCAGGGCGCCAGTCCGGGCAGGAACCTCTACGTGAGCCACGACGGCATTGTCGAGTTCATCGCGGAATTGTCCCTCGAAGACCCGGACTGGAGCACAAGTCTCGAAGACTTGGGCGCGCGCGTGTCGCCCAACGGCCGCTGGCTTGCGTTTATGTCAAACCGGGACCTGACCGGCTATGACACAACCGATGCGTTCAGCGGCCATCCCGACGAGGAGGTGTACCTCTACGACGCAAGCTCCAACAAGCTCGTCTGTGCGTCGTGCAATCCGACGGGCGCGCGCCCGGTGGGCGTCGAAGCAACCGAAAACCCCGGGATTGTCGGCGCTACCGGCTTTATCGCCAGCGGAACATGGGCCGCGTCGAACGTGCCGCCTTGGACCAAATACAAGCTCGGCGCCGCGCTCTACCAGTCGCGCTATCTCTCGAATTCGGGGCGGTTGCTCTTCGACAGCAACGACGCCTTGGCGCCCCAGGACGTAAACGGCACCCAGGACGTCTACGAGTACGAGCCCGATGATTACGAAAACGCGGAAGGCAAGCGTGAGTGCGGCGAGGAAAGCGTGACTTTCAGCAAACGCTCGGACGGGTGCGTGGGCCTGATCTCCTCCGGTGCCTCAAGTGAAGAATCGGCGTTTCTCGACGCGAGCGAAACCGGCGGGGACGTGTTCTTCCTGACGAGCGCAAAACTGCTGCCGCAGGACGTCGACAACGCGCCGGACATTTACGACGCGCGTGAATGCGACGCTGTGTCGCCATGCGTCGCGCCGCCCCCGGTTCCGCCGCCGCCGTGCGACACGGGAGATTCGTGTAAGCCGGCGCAGTCCGCTCAGCCCACGGTCTTCGGTCCGGCGCCCAGCGCGACGTTCTCCGGCGTTGGCAATGTGGCGGCACAGGGGTCTCAGCCGGCGGCAAGCCCAAGATCGCTCACCCGTGCCCAGAAGCTTGCGCGGGCACTGCGCGCCTGCCGGCGCATAAAAGGCAAGCACCGGCGATCGACGTGCCAACGGCGGGCTCGTAAGAGCTACGGGGTTGCACGCAAGGCCCGCAAGTCAAGACCACGTCCCCGTCCCGCCGGACAGGGTGCTGAGGAGGGTAACGGACGATGAATCATCAGCGCAAGCTCACGATCCTAAGCGGACTGCTTGGCCTGGTAATGCTCCTCGCGCTCGCAGGGGCGACGCCGGCGCTAGCTTCCCAGCAGGCGTGGTGGAATCTGACGGTGGGGGCAGCTCCGACGGTCCTACAGCCGGGGCAAGCCAAGGACGAGGTTCAGGAAATCACCGTCAGCGCGAGCGGGGGAACGTATTTTCTCTACAGCAACGGTCCAGGTTCCACGGCCCACGAATTCCCCTGGAACGCGACCGACCGCGAAATGCGGGAAGGCCTTGAAGAAATACTCGGCAAAGGCACCGTCGAAGTGCTGCCCGGGCAGCACGGGCAAGCGGGGGGATCCTATGAGGTCATGTTCAAGGGCGCCCTGGCTGACCGTCCGATCGAACGCCTGTTCAGTGTGAGCCTGCTGAGCGGCGGCAAAGAAGAAATCACGGTGAAGGAGACCACGCAGGGCAGACCCGACGGACGGGTGATCCTGACGCTGGCCAATATGGGCTACGCCGACCTTTCGGGAGCCGAAACGCCGATAACGATCGCCGACAAGCTACCGCCCGGTCTCACGCCGGTCGGGATCGAAGGTATTGCTGACAGCCGGTTCATCGAATTCAGCGCGCTCGAATGCTCGCTGGAAGCGCTCAGCTGCACATCCTCGGGACGGGTAGCGCCCGATCAGGAGATTCAGGTGTTCATCGACGTGAACGTGAACTCGGACGCCAAATCGTCCGGCGAACTCGACGAACTCACGGTCGTCGGTGGCAACGCGCGCGCTGCGCGCGTGGCGCACGCTCTGAGTGTCGGCGACGGTCCGACGTCGTTTGGGATCGAAGACTACGAAATGATCCCCGAAGAAGCGAACGGATCGATCGACACGCAGGCTGGATCGCATCCGTTCCAGCTGACAACCACGCTCGACCTCAACCGCAACTACGAAACACCGGCATGTCAAGAAGGAGACGTGCAGTGTGGGGGGGAGCGATTGGTCACCGTACCCGAATTGGGCAAGGACCTCAACTTCAAGGCTCCGCCGGGACTGGTCGGCAATCCCACCCCATTTCCGCAGTGTACCCTCGCCGAGTTCTTGAAGTCCAGCGGCTTCACCGACGAATGTGACGATGCCACGGCCATCGGCGTCGCAAATGTGACCATACGGTTGAATTTCACCGGTTATGTGAATATCACTTCGCCGCTATTCAATCTGACCCCGTCCGTGGGGGAGCCCGCGCGCTTCGGCTTCCTCGCCGAGGGCGTCCCGGTGATTCTCGACACCTCGGTGCGTACGGGCGGAGACTACGGCGTGACCGTCAGCGTCAGAGACATCACACAGACCGCCACGTTCGTGGGAAGCCGGGTCACTTTCTGGGGCGTGCCCGGCGATCCGCGTCACAACTATATGCGTGGTTGGCATTGCATACAGGACGCGCAGACCGGCGAAGCGAGTTACGAGGGACCGTGTAATGCTCCCGAAGCGCACCGCCCGCCGCCTCTGCTAGAGCTGCCGACCTCGTGCACGGGGGAATTGCAGACAACCGTGGAAGCCGATTCCTGGCAGCGGCAGGGAAGCTTCGCGGTATCGCCCTCCGATGTGGCGCTACCCGCCCTCGATGGTTGCAACCGGTTGCCGTTCACGCCGTCGTTGAGTGTCGCGCCGGATGGCGAAGCCGGGAGCACGCCGACTGGACTGACGGTTGATGTGCATTTGCCCCAGGAAGTTAGTCTGGATGGGGAAGGTCTTGGGGAGGCCGATGTGAGGAACACGACTGTGGCGTTGCCTGAAGGCGTGGCGCTGAATCCGGCGGCGGCCGATGGTTTGCAGGCGTGCTCGCAGGCGCAGGTCGCACTGGAAGCCGACAGTTTCTCCAACTGTCCGGAAGCGTCTAAGGTCGCGACGGTTGAAGTCACCTCTCCACTGCTGCCCAATCCGCTGGTCGGCGCGGCCTATCTGGCTCAGCAGAACGCTAATCCGTTCGGCTCACTGGTCGCGATTTACGTGGTTGTTCAGGATCCCGTGTCCGGTACATTGATCAAGCTGGCCGGCGAAGTACAGTTGGATCCGGTCACCGGCCAGCTGGTCTCGAGCTTCAAAAATACGCCTCAGCTGCCCTTCGAAGACTTCAAGATCCATTTCTTCGGTGGCGCCCGCGCACCGCTTGTCACCCCGCCGCTGTGCGGCAAATACACGACAACGAGCTCGATCGACGCGTGGTCCGGCAACCCTTCCTCAACGCCCAGCTCGACTTTCCAGATCGTCTCCGGAGCCAACGACACTCCCTGCTCTGACCCGTTGCCGTTCGCTCCCTCGTTGACGACGGGAAGCCTGAACATCCAGGCCGGCGCGTTGACACCGTTTACGACGACGATGAGCCGCGAAGACGGCAACCAGAACCTGCAAAGCATCGTCCTGCACATGCCGCCAGGCCTGTCGGGCCTATTGAGCGGTGTGAAGCTCTGCGGCGAAAGCGAAGCGAACGCGGGCACGTGCGGTTCTGAAAGTGAGATCGGCGAAACGATCGTCAGCGTCGGCTTGGGCGGGGACCCCTTCAGCGTCACTGGCGGAAAGGTGTACATCACCGGTCCCTACCATGGCGCTCCGTTTGGCTTGTCGATCGTGAACCCCGCCAAGGCAGGCCCATACAACCTTGGCCAGGTCGTGGTCAGGGCGAAGATAGAAGTCAACCCGATCACAGCAGCGCTCACGATCTCAACTGATGATTCGGGCCCGTACAAGATCCCGACGATCCTCCAAGGTATCCCGCTACAGATCAAGCACGTGTTCGTGAACATCAACAGGCCAGGCTTCACGTTCAACCCCACCAACTGCAACCCGATGGCGATCACCGGGAGCCTACAGAGCACCGAAGGGGCCTCCCGGGCGTTGTCGGTCCCCTTCCAGGTAACCAACTGCGCGACATTGGGCTTCAAACCAGGGTTCGCGGTCTCGACCGCGGGCAAAACATCGCGGGCTAACGGGGCGAGCCTGAGCGTCAAGCTCACCTATCCCAAAGCACCGTTCGGGAGTCAGGCGAACATCAAGAGCGTCAAGGTGGACCTGCCAAAGCAATTGCCCTCACGCTTGACGACACTACAGAAGGCGTGTACCGCGGCACAGTTCGGGGCTAACCCCGCGGGTTGTCCGGCAGCGTCGATAGTGGGGCACGCGACCGCGGTCACGCCACTGATCCCGGTCCCGTTGACCGGACCCGCATACTTCGTTTCTTACGGTGATACGAAGTTCCCCGAACTAGTCGTCGCACTCCAAGGCTACGGCGTCACGCTCGACCTGCACGGGGAAACATTCATCAACAAAGCCGGCATCACCAGCAGCACGTTCCACACGGTCCCAGACGCGCCCGTCGGTAGTTTCCAGCTGACACTACCCCAAGGCAAATACTCCGCCTTGGCCGCCAACGGCAACCTGTGTAAGAGCACGCTGAAGATGCCCACAGCGTTCACCGCACAAAACGGAGCGGAAATCCACGAGTCGACCAAGATCACCGTCACAGGCTGCCCGAAGAGCAAGAAGACCAAGACCAAGAAGGCAAAAGCACACCACAAGACCACAAAGACCAAGCGGAAATGACATGGCCCTCAAGCGACAATGCGCTCGCGATGAGGTAAAGCTTCCGCGTAAGCGGGGCGAGCCGAATGCCCGCGATTCCCGCGCGGCAACGATAGGGCTTGACGGCGGACGCGCAATGGGTGAGCGTCCGCCGCGCGAGGGCGCGCATGTTGTGGAGATGCAGCGTCGGCGGTTGTTGACCGCGGTCGTGGAACTCGTCTACGAACGTAGGACGGGAGGATTGACCGTAGCGATCATCTGTGACCGTGCGCGCGTGTCGCGCAGGACGTTCTACGAGCTGTTCGAGGACCGCGAGGAGTGCCTGTTGGCAACGTTCGAAGACGGCGTTATGCAGGCCACAGACGCGGTGATCGGCGCGGTGGCCTCAAGGGAGTGCAGCACCCAGGGGGCGCACGATAGTCAAGCGGCGCAGGGCACCCAGGGCACAGAGGGCACCCAGAAGGCACTGGGCTGGCGCGATCGGATCTGGGTGGGATTGGGCGCGTTGCTCGCGTTCTTTGATCGTGAGCCCGGGATCGCGCGTCTGCTCGTGGTCGACGCGCTCGGCGCGGGAGAAGAGACACTCAAGGTCCGCCAGCACGCGCTCGCACGACCGATCGCGGTCATCGACGAAGGCCGCAACGAGACAAAGGTCACACGGCAACCGCCACCGCTGACCGCCGAAGGCATCGTCGGCGCGATCTTCGCGGTCATCCACGCTCGTATGCTCTCAAGCCCACATGCGGATGCCCACTCGGGCGTGTCCAATGGCGCGCCCACGGCGGACGCTCTCCGCCTGGCAGAGCTCGCTGGAGCGCTGATGGCGATGATCGTCCAACCGTACCTCGGACCGGCCGCCGCGCAAAAGGAGCTGGAGCGCTCCACGCCATTGCGACCCCTCACCGAACCAAGGCTCCCCGCGGACCCGTTCAAGGACCTTCCGATCCGCGTCACCTACCGCACCGCACGCGTACTGGCGACCATTGCCGCGGACCCCGGCGCCAGCAACCGCAAGATCGGAGACCGCGCCGGCGCACAAGACCAGGGTCAGGTCTCCAAGCTACTGGCTCGTCTGCAACGTAGCGGCCTGATCGAGAACCACGGCAAAGGACACCCCACCGGCGAGCCCAACGCCTGGTGCCTAACCACCCGCGGCCAAGCCGTCCACATCGCACTCGGCGACGGGAGCCGCGGGGGGTAGGTCAGGGCAGGTCGGTCAAGGGAGTCGTTCAAGGGGCGTCATCCACGGACGTGGGTGAGATTCAGCTCCTGCGGGCCAGCGCCCCGTCGCGCCGGCTCACCTCAGCCATACAAAGAAGCACTTGACAACCCCCTCGTAACGATATATCGTGAGCTTACTTTGATAGATCACGATAGGAGATAGATATGCTCGCTCACGCGATATATGCAACCGATGAGGGGGGCTGCGCACACGATGACCCTCGCTGTCTGCACGGCGGCTCCCGACACGACCTGAGGGACTACTTGCGGGCGATGACCGGGCGCGGCGGTGGACCGTCAGGCGGTGGACACCGCCACGGCCACCATCGTGGAGGAGGACCGCGGGACTTCGGCCCCGGCGGGCGCGGCGGCTTCGAGGGCTTTCCCTTTGGCGGCTCTGGGGGCGGTCGCTTCGGTCGCGGGCGCAAGGCCCGCCGCGGAGACATCCGCACCGCCGCTCTGCTGTTGCTGGCCGAGGAGCCCCGCAACGGCTATCAGATCATGCAGGAGGTGCAGGAGCGCAGCGACGGGGTGTGGCGTCCCAGCCCGGGTTCGGTCTACCCGGCGCTGCAGCAGCTCGAGGACGAGGGCCTGATCCGCTCGAGCGAGGGTGGCGGCGGTACCGGCAAGGTGTTCGAGCTGACCGACGCCGGCAAGACCCACGTACAGGAGCGCGACGGCGATGCCCCCGCCCCGTGGGAGCAGATGAGCAACAACGTCTCAGACCAGGCATACGAGCTGGCGGGACTCATGCGCGAGGTGGCCTCCGCCTTTACGCAGGTGATGCGCACCGGCAGCGAGACCCAGATCGGGGAGGCCCGCAAGGTGCTTGCGGCGGCTCGTCGTGACCTCTACCGTATCCTCGCTGATGGTGATTCGAAGAGCTCGGGAGCAGAGGACTAGCGAGTGAGGCAAGCCGACTCCTCGATCGTCAATGGCGTTACCACCCCGTCGGGCTCCGTCACCCTTGACGGAGCCCGCGGAGGTGGTGGGTCCCCCGATGGTGGTCCCGCCATCTCCGTCACTGCCCTGACGAAGAACTACGGCGAGATCGAAGCGGTGCGCGGCATCGACTTCGAGGTGGCTCGCGGAGAAACCTTTGGCTTTCTGGGCCCCAACGGAGCGGGCAAGTCGACCACGATCTCCATGCTGTGCACGCTCGCGCGCCCGACGGGCGGCTCAGCCCGCGTGGCGGGTATGGACGTGGTTGGAGAACGCGACAGCGTGCGGCGCAACATCGGCCTTGTCTTCCAGGACACGACGCTCGACAACTACCTGTCGGCCGAGCAGAACCTGCGCTTGCATGCCGAGCTGTACGGGATGCCGCGTGAGACGATTGAGCCGCGTATGAAGACGGTGCTCGAGATGCTGCAACTGTGGGAGCGGCGCGAGAGCTTGGTGGGCACCTTCTCGGGCGGCATGAAGCGGCGCCTGGAGATCGCGCGCGGCCTGCTCCACTCACCTCGGGTGCTGTTCCTTGACGAGCCCACGATCGGCCTGGACCCGCAGACGCGCAGCTCGATCTGGAGCTACATCACAAAACTGGAAGACGAGCAGGAAATCACGATCTTCCTCACCACTCACTATATGGACGAGGCCGAGTACTGCGACCGCATCGCGATCATGGACCAGGGGCGGATCGTCGTGCTCGACACGCCCGAGGCGCTGAAGGCGAGCGTGGGCAAGGATCGCGTTCAGCTCCAGACCGACGATGACCAGGCGGCGATTCTCGCGCTGGGTGAGCGTTTCGGCATCGAGGCGCAGATCGCCGAAGGGGAGGTCACCTTCGGGGTCGCCTCCGGCGAGCAGTTCGTGCCGCGCCTATTCGCCGAGCTGGGGCAGCCGATCCGCTCGGTGAGCGTCTCCCGCCCGTCGCTTGATGACGTGTTCATGTCCTACACGGGCTCCACGATCCGCGACGCCGAGGCGGGCTCCACCGACATGATGCGCAACATGGCGCGGATGATGAGCCGCTGATGACCCCCCGAGCGCAATCATCTTCTACCCGCGTGCTTGTCTATCGGGACGTGTGCTGATGGCCACCAAGAGCACGGCCCCACCCAAGTCGGCCGCGTCCGTGTCCGGAGCTGCGCCGTCGCACGAGGTCGCGAACCTGCACGTGCCCGCACGCAGCCTGCGCAGCGAGCTACGGGCGATCAAGGCGGTGTGGCGGCGCGAGCTGATCCGCTTCAGCCGTGACCGCCTGCGCATCCTCACTTCGCTCGTGCAGCCGTTCCTGTTCCTGTTCGTGCTCGGCACCGGGCTTTCGACGCTCGTGTCGAGCAGCACCCACGGCGTCAGCTTTCGCACGTTCATCTATCCGGGGGTGCTGTGCATGGCGGTGATGTTCACCGCCATGTTCTCCGCCGCTTCGATCGTGTGGGACCGTGAGTTCGGCTTCCTGCGCGAGATGATGGTGGCGCCCGTGCGGCGCTCCTCGATCGTGCTCGGCAAGTGCGTCGGCGGTGCCACCGTGGCGGCCTTTCAAGGTGTGATCGTGATGGCGATCGGCCCGTTCGTGGGCGTCCACTACACGGTGGTGCTGGCGCTTGAGATCTTCGCGCTCCAGCTGCTGCTCGCATTCTCGATCACCGCGTTCGGGATGATGGCCGCGGCGCGCATCACGCAGATGCAGTCGTTCATGGCGTTGATGCAGATGGCGATGATGCCGATGTTCTTCCTCTCCGGGGCGCTCTTCCCGGTCAACAACCTGCCCGCGTGGCTGGGGGTGCTCAACCGTCTGGATCCACTCACTTACGCGGTCGATCCGATGCGCCGAGCCGTCTTCGCTCACCTGCCGATCAGCCCGCTCGTGCGCCACGCGCTCGCCCCGGGCGTCACCTGGTGGGGCTGGCGCGTCCCGGGCCTGCTCGAGGCCGCGATGGTCGCGGTCATCGGTCTTGTGATGCTCGCGATCGCGATAGCTGAGTTCTCAAGCGTCGAGTAGCCCAGGCTTACTTGTCTGACACAGCCTGCATCGCCACGCCGAGGAGAGGGTCCTGGGTACTTGTCTCCTGGGAGGTCTCGGCGGCGCGGATGCTCTCGCGCAGGCGATCGGGTTCTTTGAGTAGCTGACGTTCGGTGAACGGCTGTATCAGTCCGCGCAGCACGATCATCGGGCCCACCCAACGCGGTGCCCACAGGCGCGCGGATCGTCGTTCTATGCCCCGCTCGATCGCGTCGATTGCCTTTGACACCGGCGCGGGATTGCTGATGAAGCCGGGCGTGCCGCTGCGTATCCCTTGAGTTGAAGGCTGTGCGAAGCTCGCGCGCACCAGGTCGGTGTCGATAAAGCCGAAGTACGCACAGCCGACGCGTGCGCCGCTCGGGGCGGTCTCCATGCGCAGCGAGTCGGTCAGCGCCTCGACGCCCGCCTTGGCGGAGGTGTAGGGGGCCATCAACGGCGCGTGCGCAATCGCCGACAGCGAGGAGATATTGAGCAGGTAGCCCTTGCGCTCGACGATCTGTCCGATCAGGGCCCGGTCGGTGCGCCACACACCGAGAAAGTTGACCGCAAGCGTGCGCTCGACCTGCTCGATCGGGGCGGTGGCGAGCGGCCCGGTGAAGGCGATGCCGGCATTGGCGATGCCCACGTCGATCGCACCGAAGCGCTCGACGGTAGCGCTCACCGCGCGCTGCAATGCGTCGTAGTCGGTGACATCCGCTTCAAACGCCGCGGAGCGGTCCCCCAGCTCGGCGGCCAGTGCCTGCAGGCGCTCGGGCTCGAGGCCCACGAGCGCGACATTGGCGCCCTTGCTGTGCAGTCGCCGCGCGGTCGCCGCACCGATGCCGCGCGCGGCCCCGGTGATGAACACGGTGCGTCCGTTGACGTCGTAGGGCGGCGAAGCGTTGCGGCTCATGGAAGCTGGCCTCCTGGCAGTTGGTCTGGTTGGGTGGGCGCTCGTTGGCGCTGTGGCTGAATCTGGTCGGGTTTGGGCGAGCGCATGTGTCGCTGTAGCTGCAATAGGGCGGGTTTGGGCAAGCGCTCAAGCTGTGGTCGCGGTCAGCTGCGCGGTTGGGCCCGGCCGCTGGCGCTCGCTGGGCGCTGGTTGTCGCAGATCGTAGTCCTCGGGGTTGAAGTGGCGCGTGCGGCGGCGAAACGGCCAGGTGAAACCGGGCCAGATCGTTGAGTTGCGACCATTCCCGTCGATGTACCAGCTGGCACAGCCGCCGGATGTCCACACGCTGCCGTCGAGCCGCTGCTGGAGCTTGTCGTTGAAGCGCCGCTGCACGTCCTCGCGCACCTCGAACGTGGAGATGCCCTCCCGGTCGAGGTGGCCGAGGCAGTCCATCACGTAGCCCAGCTGCGACTCGATCATGAACACGATCGAGTTGTGCCCGAGGCCGGTGTTGGGGCCGACGAGCATGAACAGGTTGGGAAAGCCCGCGACGGTCGTGCCGAGGTATGCCTGGGCTGTGCCTTGCCACACCTGCTCCATCGTGCGCCCTTCGCGGCCGCGGACCCACTCGGCCACGGGCATGTCGGTGACGTGAAAGCCTGTGCCGAGCACGATCGCGTCGAGCTCGCGCTCGGTCCCGTCGGCGGTCACGATTCCACGCGGTGTGATTGCGGCGATCGAATCGGTGACGACCTCCACGTTGGGCTGTTGCAGAGCGGGGTAGTACTCGTTTGAGATGAGCGTGCGCTTGCAGCCGATGCGGTAGTTGGGGGTGAGCTTGGCGCGCAGCTTGGGATCGGGAACCTGTTCGCGCAGGTGCTTGGCGGCGGCGCGCTCGGGCAACGATTTGGCGTGAGGGTGCATCAGCGTGAACACGAACAGCTCACGCGACCAGTAGACGAGCGCCCGCACGAGCTTCTGCGCCGGCGGGAAGAAGCGGTACAGCGCGCGCTCGGCGCGCGAGGTCTTGCGGTCGCGGTGTGGCACCACCCACGGAGCGGTGCGCTGGAATAGGTGCAGCTTGGCAGCGCGACGCTGGAGATGGGGCACGAGCTGGATCGAGGAGGCGCCGGTGCCGATCACCGCCACGCGCTCGCCGTCGAGCGAGTGCTCGTGGTTCCACTCGGCCGAGTGAAAGATGGCTCCCTGGAAGCTCTCGATGCCTTCGATGTCAGGCAGCTTCGGAGCGCTCAAGGGGCCCGGCCCGGCAACGAGGATGTCCGCGGTGAGGGTGCCCGCGCTGGTCTGAACCACCCAGCGCTCGGTCTGCTCGTCCCAGCTCGCGTCGGTGACTTCATGGTTGAAGCGGATGTGCGCGTCGATGGCCTGCTCGCGTGAGACGCTGCGCAGGTACTCCCAAATCTCCGGTTGCAACGAGTAGGTGCGTGACCAGTTGGGGTTGGGCGCGAACGAGAACGAGTAAAGATGCGAGGGGATGTCGCACTGGCAGCCGGGATAGGTGTTGACATGCCACGTGCCGCCGACATCGCCGCTGCGCTCCAGCACGACAAAGTCGTCGATCCCGGCCTGCTTGAGCTTGACCGCCATGCCGAGCCCGGCAAAGCCGGAGCCGACGATCGCGATGCGGTGGTGGCTGCCCCGATCGCGAACAGTCGGATCGGGGACGGGCGTGGCACGGGGTGTGTCGCGGTCGGAGACTGGCGTCACACTGGGCGTCGCGAGGTTGCGGACTCGCATGGCGCTGGAGGCATCGCTTGTGTGGCTGTCGTATTCGAGCGTCATTGTCTATGCCTCTCTGACGACGCTCGCGCCGTGCGCGGGCACGAGCGTGATGTGGTGGTTGCGCGCCCGCTCGTCCTGGGGCCGCTCGGCGCGTAGCGTGGTGCTCTGCAAGATCGTGCGCAACGCGACGCGCATCTCAAAGCTCGCAAACGCCGCCCCGAGGCAGCGCCGCCGTCCTCCCCCGAACGGGATCCACGTGTAGGTGGATGCCGCGCCGTCCTCAAGGAAGCGCTCTGGCCGGAAGCGCTCGGGTTCGGGGAACAGCGTGGGGTCGGCGTGCATGAGCGTGATCGCCGGCATCACCGTTACTCCAGCGGGCAACCGCCAGCCGCCGAGCTCAACCGGTGCCTGCAGCTGACGCAGCACGGCGGGGATCACTGGACGGATGCGCAGCGTCTCCTGCACGACCGCGTCGAGGTAGGCGTCCTCGCCTTCACGCGCGCAGGCGAGCGCGTCGGGGTTGCGCAGCAGGCGCTCGAACGCCCAGGCCAATCCAGTCGTGGTGGTCTCGTGGCCGGCGAGCAGCAACGTCATGATCTGGTCGCGCAACTCCTCGTCGTCGGTCTCTCCGGCACGCACCAGTTGGGAGAGCACGTCCTCGCGCTCGGCGAGCGTCGGGTCAAGGCGCCGGGCGGCGATCTCCTCGCGCAGCAGTCGGTTGGCGTCCTCGACGGTGCGCCGGAAGCGCCGCCAGCGCCCGACGCGCTCGAGTCCAGGCACGATCCACGAAGCCATCAGCGTCGGATCCGTGGGGACGGCCGCGGGTAGGGTCTCGCGCAGCGCGCGCAGGCGTACCGGATCGGTGACTCCGATCACAGCCTCGAGGATCACCTCCAGCGTGATCGCCTGCATGCGGGGGTGAAGCGGGAACGGCTCGTTCAGTGGCCAGCGGGTGATCTCCTCGCGCACGATCCGCTCGACGATCTCGCCGTAGCGGCGTACGGACTCTCCGTGGAAAGGAGGAAGCAGCCGCTTGCGTGCCTGCAGGTGAGGGTCCTCGTCGATGACGAGAACCGAGCGCTCGCCGAGCACGGGCGCGAGCATCGAGTTGCCATCGCCGGCGTGATACACGGCGGGATCGCCGGTGAAGATCTGCTTGACGAGCGCCGTGTCGTTGACGACGACCGCGCGGCCCCAGGGGAGCGAGCGAATTGTGAACACGGGACCGTACTTGCGCCGATTGGCGGCAAAGAAGGGGATCGTGCAGTTCCAGGTGAGATAGCTCTGCACGGGCAACGGTGTGCGCGGGCCCGGCGGGAGCGAGTGTCTTTGCGAGAGTTTTTTGGCAGTGGTGCTCCTGGATCCGGAGCGCGTGAGGACCGGGCTCGTGGGGGCTGCGTCCGCGACTGTGCTTGCTCCGGCAGAGCCTGGCAAACCGGTGTTCGTGGGGGTGATAGTGGTGGGGATCATGGATAAAGGTACGTTGGACATGGATCAATGTTACACCAAATGATGTCACGTGGTTCAACGACACATCGCTTGGGGGTATGCTGGCCGGATGACGGAGGAGAGCACGCTCACGATCGAGCAGCTGTCGGCGCAAAGCGGAATGACTGTGCGCAACATTCGCGCGCACCGTGCGCGCGGTCTGCTGCCTGCCCCCGAGGTGCGCGAGCGCGTGGGCTACTACGGCGCCGAACACCTCGCGCGGCTACAGCTAATTCAAGAGATGCAGGCCGATGGTTTCAATCTGCGCGCGATCCAGCGGCTGCTTGAGGAGACCCATGGCCAGCCCGAGCAGCTACGCAGCCTACGAGAAGCGGTGCATGCGCCGTTTGAGACAGAGCAGCCTCAGGTATTCACGCTCGCTGAGCTCGAGACGCGCTTCGGTGGGGGCCAGGTCGATACGAGACTGCTGGCGCGTGCCGAGCGGATCGGTCTGCTGGTTGCGCTCGGCGAAGATCGCTATGAGGCACCGATGCCCTCGCTGCTGGACGCTGCCGAGGAGGTGGTGCGCCGCGGTGTGCCGCTCGCCCATGCGCTGACCGTCACCGGCAAGGTACGCGAGCAGTGCAAGGTGGTGGCGCGCGAGTACGTGAAGCTGTTTCTCGAGGATCTATGGAAGCCGTTCGCCGCGGCCGGCTATCCCCAGGAGCGCTGGGCGGAGGTGACCGAGTCGATCGAGCGGCTGCGACCGGTGTCCTCCCGGGCGCTGCTGGCCTCCTACCAGCTGACGATGTCCCAGGAGGTTGAGGCCGCGTTTGGGCGGGAGCTCGAGCGGTTGACCAAGGGCCGACGGTAGGTTCGCGTTTTGACGGATGCAAGAGAGTGGTTACGCACGCGTAGTAACCGCGCACGCGCAGTGGTCACGCATGCGCAGTGGCCACGCCCGCGTGGCTTGCCGGTTGCGATCAGGCTTCTGTCTGGAGCGCGTTGAGCAGGGCGGCTCGTTGGTCGGGTGTGCCGCCTTCGGCGATGAGCCATCCGCGCCCGGCGCGTCTGGCGCTGATGTTGTGGTCGCGAGAGTTGTGCTCCTCGAGCGGGCCCCTTTTGTGAGGTCCGACGCTGTCGAAGGCTCTGGAGGTGGGGTTGGAGCTGAATACGCCTGAGCCAGCTGGGTAGCCGATGGTCCCGAGTTCGTTGCCGAGGAAGATCCCGGGGTGTGACGGGTCGCGGCTGAGTCCGGGAAGCAGGTCGGCGCTCTGCTCAGGATCGACGGCATTGACCAGCACGGCGACGCCCAGGTTGGTGGCGCCCAGCTTGTAGGACGCGTTCGCGCATGCCAGGAATCCTCCCGGGGCGTGGCGTGGCCAGGGGACGGGTGTCGTAACGGTCTGGGAGAGTGCGAGCAGTCCTGGGGTCGCCCGGGCGTGAACCGCGCATGGCAGGTTCGCGGGGTCACTCGGATTGAGTGCTGCCAGGGGCAGGTGCTCGACGGCATTTGCGCTCAGGATGGGATGCTCAGGGACCTGGTGGCCGTTGGCTTCAAGCAATTCTGAGCGGATGAAAAGTCGTCCGCCGCCGGCCTTGGCTGCTTCGCGCGGCGTATATACCCGGACCGCGGCTCGCACCCAGCTCGGCAAGCGGGGGTCGCCGATCGGCTTGATCCTCACGCCATCCGCGTAGCGAACCTCGGCGACGCGGTCGCTGAAGATTGCGTACTGATAAGTGCCCCCCTGGTCGCCAAACTCATTGTTTGTCAGCACCACAGGGTCGGCCACCTCGGTGGGGGCGCAGCCGTAGGACGTCGCCTGCGGGCGTGAGTCGATGGCGAAGTTGACGCTCGAGCACCATCCGCTCCAGCCGACCGACAGATAGGGGAACAGGCTGACCCGGTACTGGGTCTTGCCGGTGGTGTGGACTGAGAGGAACCCGGCTGGCAGCGAGCCGCTCAGTGGCCGCGACTTGCTCAGCGAGAGCACAGCGGCGGTGGCCGACCCCCCGAGCACGAGCACGGTGAGCATCACGAGCAGGGGCCGTTGGCCGACATGTTGGCCACGACGCGCAAGGCGCACGTACCACGGCAGGTGTGCTTCGCGGCGCACCGCCGCTCGCAAGTCTCGCTCAAGCTCGTCAAAGTAGTCGTTCATCGCTCCTCCATCTGTGACTTCAAGGTCTTTAGGCCGCGGCTCACGCGCTTTCTCACTACTGACTCCGAGCAACGCAGCTCGGCCGCGATCTCCTCATAAGGGCGCTCCTCTACGATCCTGCTGACCAGTGCGTCGCGCTGCTCGACAGGCAGTTCCGCCACGCGCGCGAGAATCTCCCCGTCGAGGCTCGCCAGCTCCTCCACGCGCTCCACGTCTTCATCGGAGATCGGGACGGGATCGAGACCCAGGCGGCGGCGGGCCCGGTCCTCCACGCGCTTGTGTCTCCGGCTTTCGCGCAGCTTGTTGCGTGCGATCCCGAGCAACCACGCCACCACCGGGCCCTGGTCGGGGCGGTAGCGTCGCGCGGAAATCAGGACGGCAGCGAACACCTCCGCCGCGAGATCCGCAGCCACTTCGCGGTTGGCCGTCTCGTGTAGGCACCAGCGCACGACGACCGGGAGGTAGCGACCATATAGCGTTCCGAACGCCGCATCGTCGCCGGCGGCTGCCGCCGCCAGCAGGCGAGCGTCCTCGCTCTCTTCATGACTTGTCATCTACAACAGCTTTGCTCGACCGATGGGTTTTGTGACAGCCCCTTGCGAGGACTGCATGTCGACACGCTCTCCAGTGCCCGTCGGCGTGCCATCGTGGACCGTTGGGCGGACTGGCGGGTGTTCCACTTCGCTGTGGACGCCGTGTTCGGCGACGAGGCACTAAAGAGGGGCTGATGAGCACGACCGGCTCGACACCCGCTGTGGAGCAAGCGAAATCGCGCACGAGCTCGTTCGTGGAGCTTGTCGTGGCCGTCGCTGTGGCGGTAGGCCTGGCGCTGCTCATCCAGGCGTTTGTGGTCAAGCCCTACAGGATTCCCAGTGGCTCGATGGAACCGACGCTCGCTATTGGCCAGCGTGTGCTGGTCAACCGCATCGCCATGGACTTCGGCGAACCGCACGTTGGCGGGATCTACGTGTTTCATCCTCCCAAGGATGCCGAACAGGAAGTGTGTGGGCCGACTCCTCACACAGTCACGCCAGGTGGCGCCGCATGCTCGTCGCCTGAGCCTCAAGAGGCGAGCGTCAACTTCATCAAGCGACTCGTGGCAGGCCCCGGAGACGAAATCTACGTCAGGGGGGGCCACGTCTTTCGCAAGGCCGCCGGCACCAGCCGGTTCGTGGCAGAGAAAGACTCCTACATAGCGCCCTGCGGCGAAAGCGCAGAGTGCAACTTTCCCACTCCGATCAAGATCCCGCCCGGTCACTGGTTCATGATGGGCGACAACCGCGGCGAATCCGATGACAGCCGATATTGGGGTCCGGTCCCCACCGGCTGGGTCATCGGGCGGGCGATCGTTACCTACTGGCCGCCCGACCGGCTTGGGATCTTTTAGGGCGTGTGGCCCGAGGCTGTCACGCCAAGTCTCGAAGAAGCGCGGCGATCAGCACCACCGCCACCATCGCCACGAGGCGTGGACGCGATATTTGACGATGCGTCCATCGGCTGGTCGTCATCCAAACCGGCAGGTTTGGCACAAACAGCACTCCTAGAAGCTCTACCGCCAGGATGACGAGGACCAGGACATCGTTCGTAGTCATACGCGGGACTCATCGGCTGCCGCACCGCAATAGATGAGATAGGCAGGCCTCTGCGCACACGGAGGCTGCGACTGTTTCGGACGGTGTCAGTCGCCATCTACCGGCGACCGGGCTCCATAGACAGATGTGGTGTTCGCCGTCTGCATCTTTGCTAACCATTGAGCCTTGCCCCCGGTTTGAATGAAGAACAGACGGTCCTCGCGGATGCGGCAGGTGGAGTCCCAAAGAAACGGTCAAGAACAGGCCGAGGCTTTGGTGCGGTTGCTGTTGGAGCCTGTGGGGCGGAGGCAGCGGCAGAAGGTGATCGGCCTGATCGATAGCTGAGCTATGAGGCGCGGGGTTCGAGTTCGCCATGGGATGCAGGATTGCCGTCGAACATGACGGCTTCGACGCTGAGGGCCGGATCCCCGCCGAGCGTGCGCGTCTCTGCCGTAGTCTCTCGCAAATGCCGTCGGGAAATGAGCGAGAGCACCGCCATGTATTCATCTCCTATGTGCGGGAGGACGCCGACTCGGTAGACAAGCTGGCGACGGCGCTTGAGCGGGCGGGAGTCGAGGTATGGCGCGACCGAGACAGGATCGCGCCCGGCGCTCGCTGGCAGCAGGTGATCCGCGAAGCGATCCGGGAAGGTGCATTCTTCGTGGCATGCTTCTCGGAGAACTCGGCGGCGCGCGAGCGGTCGTACATGAACGAGGAGCTGGTGCTCGCGATCGACGAGATGCGAATGCGCCCGACGGATCGCTCGTGGTTCCTGTCGGTTCTCTTCGATCCGGACGTGTTGCCGGAGCGGGAAATCGGAGCCGGCGAAACGCTGGGCCATCTCCAATACGTGCCACTGTACGAGGGTTGGGAGGAGGGTGTGAGGCGGCTTGTCTCGGTGATCGAGCCGGAGGCATACGAGCCGCCGCCTGTGCGGGCTCGGCGGGAACGCTTTAAGCGCCCATCCACGGTCACCACTCGCGGGGATGCCTTTGTCGAGGGCTTGCTCGGTGCGCCGGTCCGCTACGCGGCGGACTTGGCGAGCGAAATCCTGCGCCATCTCCAGGCTGGGCTCCCGATCCCTGCTCGCCTTCTCTATGCGACGGACGCTGGTGCGAACGATTGGCTTGGGCTTTGCGCCGACCCGAGGAACCGCGCCCACAACGAGTCGCTCCAGTTCTGGCGCGGCTCTGGCAAGGAGCTGCTCGATCTCGTCTATCGCCGGATTGCGCACGAGGATGTGGCCCATCTGAGCCTGGGCTGCGGAGACGGGAGCAAGGATGCGCTTCTGCTCCGCGACTGGCTGCGACAGGGCGCAGACGTTACGTACTACCCCTACGACATCAGCCCAGTGCTGATCCAGCATGCGTTGAACCGGGTCCTGGATGGGGCGCCGCTCTCTGCAAGCAGGCGGCTTCAGGCCAAGGCGATCATCGCTGACTTCGAGCAGGTGGAGATGATGGGCAACCTTTTGTCGGAGCGGCCGGGATCGACGGTCGTGACGCTACTCGGTGGCAGTTTCGGCAGCCTGGAGCTTGCTCTCCTGCGGAAGCTCAAGACGATGATGAGCGACGATGATCTGCTTGTGCTGGAGGTGCCGCTGGCAATCGGCGCGGGCGGCAGCCTGGAACCGAACGACCTCCGTTGGAGGCAGTTCTACTTTCGTCCCCTAGAGGTGCTGGGGCTGCAGTTCGACGAGATGCGGATGACTGTCACGACGACCGAAGGCATCAGCCAGATTCCCGACGCGACTACGGATGTGATTTCGTACGGAGACATTCAGATCAGCGGCCGCCGCTACAGCGAGGTCCAGCTTGGGCACATCACCCACTACACGGAACAGGGTCTTCTTCGCACGGTGGAAATAGCCGGATTCGAGATCCTCGAGCACCGCACTGCCGGACAGAGTGAGGACTTTGTGGTCTGCGTAGCGCGTCGGTCAACAAGCGGCTGAAAGCACATTTCGTCAAGCTACTCGGGAGCCGGAGCCCGCGAGTAGCTCGTGCGAATCAGTTTTCTCGCGTACGGCGATCTCTCGCCGAAGACGGACTGGCGACGCGACGGCAGTGAGCTATCAGGAGTCCAGCTTCAGGGGACCTCGGTTCCGACATCGTACAAGTGCGCCAGTCTAGACGTTATCCAAACGGTCCAGCGGGGGTTGAGGGTCTGGTGGAGATGCTGCTGCATCCCGTCGATCGGCGGCTGCGGCGGAAGCTGCTGGGGTGATCGGGGCGTAGTAGTTAGGCCCACGCGCAGCACAGGTGGCGGGTGACCGGCGAGGCTCAACTCAGTGGATCGTGCGCCAACTCAGCGGCGGACAGCTTGAACTCACCCCAAACCTCATCGGCCGAGCGGTCGTTGTGTTCGGCAAAGCGCTTGAGGAAGTCCCACGGCTCCTCGGGTGGGCGGTTGGCGGCGTTGAGACGCCACACCTGCGCCCGGTCAGGGGTCGTGCGTTGGCAGATACCAGCGAGGTATGCGAACAGGAGCCCAGATGCCTTGACCGGATTGTGCCCGGCGGCGACAGCCACGACAAGTGTGAGCTTCGTCTGTATGAGCGCCGCAAGCTCGGGTCCTTGGGCGAGCATGCTGGTGTCAGTCGTGATGAGACCGTCCCACGGGTCGGCGTGATGGTGCAGCGCGAGCAGCAGTTCCCAATCATCGAGCGTTGACATGCGCGGGTCGATCCGATCAAGCGGAACAAGCATAGCGTCGGCTTGGAAGTCAGACAGGACGCTGACGATGGGCTGCGGGAAGTTCTTATCGAGGGCGAACAGGCGCGGCATGTGCGCGCCCTCTCATGCTGCCAGCGCCGGGTGCAGGTTCTGTGCGAGCTGACGCTCCAAGTCGAGGGCGTCCTCGATTGCCGCAGGCTCGACGTCCGGGTACAGCCGATAGATCTTCGCCTGCGCGAGACCGCTCTCGGCGAGGGCACCCAGGGCCTGAGACTCCAGGCGGGTGTGGAGAACGTGGGGAGAGCCGCCGAGCTTGCCCGGCACGATCCGCAGTCGCGGGCGCGGAGCACTCAGGTTGGGGCCACGTAGCCCCTCGCGGGAGGTAAAGGGTGCGAGCAGGTCGAGCATGCCGGTCCCGAGAATCCTCTGGCCTCCAGGCCGCTGAGCTTCCCCGTCGTGTTGGATGACGATGCCACCGGAGCGGTCGACGGCAACGAGTGGAGCCTCGTCCTCGCTCCAAAGGTCGAGCTCGAGTGCTGCGATCTCCCGCAACGCGCGCCGGACGGCCTTCATCGCGGTCCTTGGGACCTCGCGCCCGCTCTCGTCATGCTTGGTCTGCCGTAGCCAGTAGATGGTGCGCAGCGCCATCAGGTCTCCGTAGGACCACAGCTTCACGCGCTCCGCAGACACACTCGGGACAAGGATGTCCTGCCTTGCCCAATAGTGGACGGTCGACTTCGGCACGCCTGAAAGCGCAGCTGCTCGCTCAGCGGTGTATGCGCCACGGGGCTCCATAAGACGCAGTATTGCGTCTGCTTCGGACTGTGTCCACGGTCGCTACACGTTGGAGCGACAGGCTCCATGGGCGGATGACGTGCTCCGTCTTGCGTCTCTGCTCAACCTGAGTCCCGCTCGGGTTTGAACAAGAAGCGCACGGTCTTTAAAAAATGCGCGAGCCGGGCCGACAAAGAAACCCTGGCGCCGAAAAACGGAACCAGGGTTTCAATAAGACCAAAATGGTGCGCCGTGCGGGACTCGAACCCGCCCCGCCGGATTAAAAGTCCGGAGCTCTACCCGATGAGCTAACGGCGCGCGAGCAACCCAGTGTGCCAGATGGGCGGCTGGGTCGGGTTCTGAAGCGGGGGTTCTGTCGAGGTGGGGCCCGAGTGCGTGCCCGGGCGCGATTCAGCGCCGCCCGAGCGTGTCCACCGGTTCGGCCTCGGGGCTTTCGCCTGCTGCCACTCGCAGCAGCTCCTCGATGCGCGTCAGCTTCACGCGCGGGCGCCCGTGGGGCTCGCCAAGCGACTGCTCGTGGCGGTCTATCTCCGACCAGCCCTCGTAGGTCACCAGTGCCGGCACGCGCTCTCCCAGCAGGCGCTCGATTGCTTGCGGGTCGGGGTCGGAGGGCTCCAAGTGCTTGTCCGCCGCCAGGTCCTCCAACAGCGCGTCCACCGTCTGCTGGGCGTCCTTCTTGTTCGTCCCGATCACTCCTGACGGCCCACGCTTGATCCACCCGACGGCGTACTCGCCGGGGAGCACTCCCTCTGGGCCCCTCACGCGTCCCCCCTCATTGGGGATCGTCGCGCTGCGCTCGTCAAACGGCACGCCCGGCAGCGGCTTGCCGCGATACCCGATCGCTCTCATCACCAACCCCGCCTCGATGCTCTCCGTCTCACCGGTGGGCTCGGCACGCAGCCCCCCGTCCTTGCCGGCCTGAAGTGCATTGCGCGCGAGGACGACGGCTCGAACGCCATCCCCATCCCCAATCAACTCGATCGGTGAGAGCAGGAAGCGCAGGACCACCCGCTTGCTCTTGCCCTCCCCGGTTCGCTGCGCGTACTCCCGCAAGACAGACACATTGCGCTCCGAGGTGGGATTCATGTTGGGATCGCTCACCGCCAGCGCGCGCTCGAGCTCCTCTGCGTCCACGATCACGTCGGCGTCCTCTAGCTCCCCCAACTCCAGCAGCTCCGGATTCGTGAACGCAGCCTGGGCCGGGCCGCGGCGGCCCACCACGACGATCTCGCTCACGTTGCTCGCGTCAAGCAGCTCGAGCGCGTGATCGGCGATGTCGGTCACCGCCAGCTCGTCGTGCGTCAGCGTCAACATGCGTGCCACGTCGAGCGCCACGTTGCCGTTGCCGATCACCACCGCTCTTCTCGCCGTCAGGTCGAAGTCGTGGTCGCAGTAGTCAGGATGGCCGTTGTACCAGCCCACGAAGTCGGTCGCCGGATGGCTGCCCTCCAGCTCCTCGCCGGGGATCCCCAGCGGCCGGTCCGCCGGTGAGCCGGTCGCGTACACGATCGCGTGGTAGTGCTCGGCGAGCTCGTCGTGCGTCACGTCGCGTCCCAACTCCACGTTCCCGAAGAACTTGAAGCGCGGATGCGCGGCCGTCTTCTCATAGATCCTCGTCACCGACTTGATCTTCGGGTGGTCCGGCGCCACGCCCGAGCGCACCAGCCCCCACGGGGTGGGCAACCGCTCGATCATGTCGACCTCGAGCGATTGCTTCCCCTCCCCGGACTGCTTGAGCAGGTGCCCGGCCGTGTAGAACCCGGCGGGGCCCGAGCCGATCACGGCTATGCGAATGGGATTGTCATTCATCGGCGACTGGCCAGGACGATGCGGATTGGTGCGTCGGTCATGGGCGGGTGAGGACTGTGCGGATCGTTGTGTCGGTCATGGAGGATGGGCGCGGCCCGACTCGAACGGGCGACCCCCTCGGTGTAAACGAGGTGCTCTGGCCAGCTGAGCTACGCGCCCGGGGGACGCTTAACGTTAGACACTCTCGGCCTGCCAAGCTGTGGGCATGTCTGTTGGGGTGAGGACGCAGCGTGCGAGTCGTGTGGCTCTGGGCATCGGGGGACCCCTGGCGCTGGCCGTCGTACTCGCCCAGGTGTTTCTCCCGACGCTCGCCGCCAAACGCGTGAGCGCTCGCGTGGCGCGCTATGGCACCGTCAAGACCGTCTCCGTAAGCGCCCTCCCCGCCTTCGAGCTCTTGTGGGGGAAAGCCGACTCGGTGAGCGTCACCGCCGGTGCGCTCTCGGTACCTGCCAGCAAGGTCGCCTCGCTGTTGTGGGAAGCGCACACGGTCGGCGCCATGACCTTCAGCGCCGACACCGCCACGCTGACCGGCGTACCAAGCCTTGCACGTGGACTCACCGTGAGCGACCTGCGCACGGAAAAGCACGGCTCGGCGATCAATGCGAGCGCCACGCTCACTCAGCAACAGCTCGACGAAGCGCTCCCCACCGGCTTTCGCATCGAACCGATCGCGAGCGGTGGCGGCGATGTACAAGCGCGCGCCTCCGGCGGTCTGTTTGGTGTGCAGGCATCCATCACCGTGCTCGTCAAGCCACTCGAAGGGCGCCTCGTGGCCGAACCGCAGGGCTTCCCGCTGGCGAGCCTCGCCACCGTCACGCTCTTCTCCGACCCCCACCTGAAGGTCCGCTCAGTGGGTGTACGTGTGCTCCGCAGCCAACCGCTGGCCTACGGGCTGTCCCTCGCCGCCACTCTCCAGTGAGTGTCCGCGTGTGCGCTCGCGCACGGTCATCGGCAGCCCTTCGCGCGGGCTGATCGTCGGCATCTGGCGGAACGTCAGGGTGTACTCGCTCGGTAGCTCAAGCGTGAACCTCCTTGCGATCAGCGTGGCGATCGTACGCACCTCAAGCTGGCCGAAGCGCATCCCGATGCACGTGCGCGACCCGCCGCCAAAGGGGATGTACGCACCCTTCGGGATCGCTCCCTTCGCCTCGGGGGCGAACCGCTCGGGACGAAACGCCTCCGGCTCGGGGAACACGTCGGGCAGGTTGTGAGAGGCCCACGAGCTGTAGTTCACATATGCGTTGCCCGGCACCGTATGGCCTTCGAACTCGAACGGCTCGACCGACTTGCGTGGCCCGATCCACGCCGGTGGGTACTTGCGCAATGTCTCCTCCAGCACCATCTCGAGCTCTGCCAGCTCGCCGCTCATCAGCTGGGCCGCGTTGGGTGCGCCGTCGTGGAGCACCGCCTCTTGCTCTGCAAGAACACGCTCCGCCAGGTGGGGTGCCCGCGCGAGCTCGTAGAACATGAACGACACTGTCGAGGTGGTGGTGTCATGGCCGGCGAACAGCAACGTCATCATCTCGTCGCGGATCTGCCCGTCGGTCAACTGCTCGCCATTCTCGTCCTGCGCGTCGAGCATCAGACTGAGCACGTCCTCGCCTCGCTCTCCGCTCGCGCGGCGGCCTTTGATCTCGCTGTACAACATCCGGTTGAGCTTGCGCGTCGCGTCCTGCAGTCGCGCCCACGGGGAGCCCGGTGTGCGGATGAAGCGGAACTGATACCCGGAGGAGAAGAAGCCGAGCGCCTGCTCGAACATCGCGGCCGCGTCGATCTCGCGGGCCGCGGGCCCGTCCGGCTCGATCCCGAACAGCGCCCGCATCGCGATCCGTGTGGCCAGCCGCCGCGTCCACCCATACAGGTCGATCTGGGCGCCGGGCTTCCACTGCTCCAACGCCTGTTCGGTCTCTCCCACCATTACGTCGATCGACGCCGCGATCCGCTCGCGATGGAATGCCGGCAGCATGATCTGGCGTGCACGCCGGTGGTACGGATCGTCAGTGGTGAGCAGCCCGTCGCCGAGCACCCCGATCAGGTCCCTGAAGTGCGATTCCCTCCACAGGAAGTTCTGTGCGTGCGACACCGTGATGTAGTGGTTCGCGGCCGGTCCCAGCATGAACACCACGTTGCTGTGCAGGATCCTCAGCGTGAAGATCGGCCCGTACCGCTCATACCCGTCGAGCAGCAGCGGCAGCGGCTCTTCGATGAACTTCTTCGTGCGCGCGATCGAGAAGCCCTTGTCCCCGGGCGGGTAGGGGACCGTGGCGCCACGCTCGTCCGCTATGTCCTGCACCAGGATCCTGAACGGGTTTTCGTGGCGCAGCGGGGGTGGCTCGAGGATGGGCATGTCGTAAGGGTAGAGGACCCGCGGGCGGTTTGGCTGGCTGGCCAACTTGGGCTGGGCGGTGTGGTGTTTGTCGGAAGGGCCATTCCCGCGCGACGCCTGCGCGCGCGTGCGTGTGTGTGTGTCCGAGAATGTGTGTCCGAGAATCTGTGTGCGCTGGGGTTCGCCCCGAGCAGGGCGCACCCCCGTGATGAGTTGGCGCTCGGTCCGCGCTCCCACTGACCCTGCGATACTCTCCGCTACGCACATTGCGGTACCCGTGCATCGGCACGGGGGCGTAGCTCAGTTGGTTAGAGCGCTGCCCTGTCACGGCAGAGGTCGCGGGTTCGAGTCCCGTCGCTCCCGTCATTTCCCCCCGCCGATTCGCGGCGCTGTTGCTGGAAGAACGCCAGGAACGATGGCTTGGGTTGGACCGCCACCACGCGGTCTTGGTCGAGCCACACGCAGCCGAAGATGAGGCCGAGGAACTGGCGCTTGGCGTTGGGGTCGGTCTCGGTGGACCAGAACACGGCGAAGTCCTCGAGCACCTTGGAGGCTTGGTCGAGGTTCGCGGTTGGCTCAGGCGCGAGCGCGTCAAGCTCGGCGTGGATCGCGTCGCGGCGGGCGATGTACTCGGGGCGGTCGAGGTCGCCCAGCTCGTACAGGTCGTGGCCGCGGGTGAGGCGCTGTTCAAGCGCGGCGCGACGCGCGGCGGTGTCTCTGCTCTCCGGTGTGTTGGTGGACAGGCGGGTGAGGATCTCCTTGCGGATCGCGTGGTTGGGGGCGAAGCCTGTGAGGAACGTGGCGAGCTGCTGCTCGACCTGCTCCGCGGGGATGATCGGCTGGTCGCAGGAGTGGTTGGCGCGGCGGCTGGCGCAGTAGTAGCGCGGCTTGTTGGCGCGTCCACCTGTGCTGCCCTGCATGCGCGCGTTGCAGCGCCTGCAGCGCGCGAGCCCGCGCAGCAGGTAGTTGGGCGAGGGGCGGCCGGGGTTCAGTGTGCGGGCGCGTTGGCGGCGCATCAGTTGCACCCGGTCGTACAGGGTCTCGTCCACGATTGGCTCGTGCAGGCCCTTGATGGCCTTGCTCCTATCGCGGCGCCCGGAGACGTAGCCCGCGTAGGCGGCGTTGCAGAGCATCTCGCGCACGGTGTCGATTCCGAACGCACGGTCACGGGCGGTGCGCTGTCCGCTTACGTTCAACCACGCCGTGAGCGTACGGTCGGTGTGCGCTGCTCACCCAGTCCGAGCAACCCAACCACGCACGGCGCATCACCGTCTTCCCGTTCGGCCTAGGCGAGCCCGGCTGGTGTAACGCAGGGGACCTGCCGGCTGGCGCGCGCTGTGCGATCGGCTGCCCCGTGCCCGCGTCAACAAACCTCGCCGCTGGCGCTCGCTGTTGAAGTCGCCGAGGCAGCACAAGGCCATCCGGTCCGGGGCTCAACGGCGCACGGCGCGCCTGCGCCTCGCTCGAATCAGCCTGGGCGCGGGAAGCTCTCGGCACGCCGATACTCTCCCGTCCCGTGCGGGACCTACCATGACCTACAAGATGTCTCAGTCGGCGCTTGCCATCTGGACCGTGGGCCATTCAAACCACCGGTTCGACCGCTTCGCTCAGTTGCTCATGGGCGAGCAGGTCGAGTATCTCATCGACGTTCGGTCCTACCCATACTCACGCTATGCGCCGCAGTATGGGCGCGAGGAACTGCAGACCTCGATTCCAACACTCGGGATCGATTACGTCTACCTTGGTGTGCAGCTCGGCGGGCGCCCGGAGCGCGAGGAGCACTACGACCGGGACGGCCACGCCCTCTATTGGGCGATGTCGCAGCAGCAGCCATTTACCGACGCGATCCATGCCCTTATGAGGGGCTCTCGGCAGCACCGTTTGGCGCTGATGTGCAGCGAGGCAAATCCCGAGCACTGCCACCGTCGCCTGCTCGTCGGCAAGGTTCTAGCCGAGCACGGGGTGCATCTGCGCCACATCATGCCCGACGGCGCCGTGCTGGTCGAGGACACCGTGAAGCTCCAATCAGAGAGTGCGCAGTGTTCACTGCTCGCAGAGGAGGTCGATGCGTGGAGATCTACACAATCGGTTTCACGCAGACGACAGCTGAGCACTTCTTCGGCCGCCTAGCCACTGCCTGCGTGGGGCGACTGCTTGACGTCCGCCTCAACAACTCCTCGCAACTCGCCGGGTTTGCGAAGTCCAAGGATCTGCCGTACTTCCTGCACGAGCTTGTCGGCGCAACCTACGAGCACGACCCGCGGCTTGCGCCGACTCAGCGGCTTCTGGACTCCTACAAGAAGCAGAAAGGCGACTGGGTCGTCTACGAAACGCAGTTCCTCAAGCTGATGACCGAGCGCCATATCGAGGATGCCCTCACCCGCTCGGACTTTGACACGCCGACCGCGCTGCTGTGCAGCGAGGCGGGCCCCGAGCATTGCCACCGGCGCCTAGTCTGCGACTACCTCGCCACCCGCTGGCCGGACGTTCACGCCGTCCACCTGTGAGTCGATGCAGCTCGTCTTCAACCACATCACCCCGTATGGGCGTGCCTCGGATCTGCATTGCTGGCATCAACCCCGAGAGCCACCGACATGTTCGGCCTACCACCCCGCCGACAGATCTGATCACGAGAGTTCTCCTGCGCGAGGAGCTGGGACCGATCGTCATGGGCGCGCTAGTCGATATCGGGCCTGTCACTGCGGCGCCCTCGCCGCCCGAGAGCGAGGACCATGTCTTCCAGACCGCCAATGTCGAATACGTCAGGGATCTCGATGATCAGGAGTTCCTAGACCTGCTTGATCAGGTGCGCGACGCCGACATCCAGACGGCCTTCGGCCCCGCGCTCGAGAATGTGAGAGGCGGCTACGCCATCGAGGCCGGATCAGGCGAACGCTCCCTGGCCGTGGTGCGAGCCTATGAGCCGCCCACATTGATCGTCGGCGGATGGGGAAAACTCCGCCTGCACGTGCGGGACCTCGATCCCGCCCCCAACCTGTCTGTGGCCGATGTCCGCTTCTACGAAGCCGATCAGAAAACGATCAGGAGTGACGTCGTCAGAGACGTCAATGCCCGCATCAAGGATGGCGTAGATGTGCTCCTGATGCTCGGACTTCCGCACGCCATGCACAGATGTCGTGGGACGATTGCGAACGCCACTGGCTGCAGCTGAACGGCCTCGTCCTCGCAGACCGTCTCGTCGGGGATGTGCCCTGACCCCGCCGTGCCCGCTGGTTACGCCCCAGTTGAGGCGCTGTGCACCTCCTGAGGCGAAGACGAGATTGCACTCGCGTGGCCGATCCATGTCCTCAGATAGGCCGGGCGCCGATGGGCGAAGCAAGGCTCTGTCCGCGCTTGCGCCTCAATGAGCTGGCGGATTGGCCCATACCTCAATCTCTACGCCATCCGGGGGCAAAGGTCGGACCGAACCCCCGTCGCTCCCGCTTACATCACCCCCTATTCAGACCGCCTTTTGGCGTCTCGATCGCGCCTCCTCCACGCTCGTGAAGTAGCAGGGCGAAGCCAGCACCTCGGCGGTCAGCAGGTCTCGCGAGCGTGGCCGACGCCGGGGCGGGTGTGGGCTTCTCGCGGCGCCAGCCGAGCGGACCGGAATCATCGCCGCGCAGGATGGCAGCCTACGGTTTAGACAATTCTAAATCATTAAAGAATTAACCATCAACACTAGACGCTGGTTGGTGCCACTGGTAGTCTATAGGATCGAATAGTTCAGAAAATAAGATCAATCTAAGGAAGGGTTATCATGAGAAGGATCTGCATTATCGTTGGCGTGCTTGCCGTGGCCGTTTGTGCAGTCATGGCACCTGCCGCGTTCGCTGTAAGCCAAAGTGAAGCAGGGGCAATCTCAAACACCTACGCCGAAGCTCACTGGCATGTCGGAGACGTAGAACACTGTGCATACTCTGGCAAACAGAAACTAGGAGAAGGAGAATGGTTCTGTTATGGATATGGTAAACAGTGGTTAGTTAATGTGGGCCCCGATGGTGAAATAACGTACGCAGGCTTGGAATAAGGTAGCGCTGCCGGCAAATGGATTCAAGTCACGCGACGGGTGGGTAAGCGCACGGCGTTATTCGTAAGCTGGGTCCGCGACGATCCAGCGCGCTGATCCTGCGGGTTGGAGCGCGAGGGAGAAGGTCTTATCGCAGGACCTTCTCCTCGCGCAACGGTCGAGTCACGAGCCTGCCTTAGTCCGCTTCAGCACGGAGCCCTCAGCGGTCGCATAGAGAAGATGTCGCGCCGGTGAGCAACTGCCTGTGCCGGAGGGCGGATGCCTGACGGCAGACCGTGCCGGCGTAAGCTCCCTGTGGTGGGCGCGATCGGCACAGCCGAGATCTTTCGCGGCGGGAGGAGGCGCGCCTGATGACCGCGACCCGGGCACGCGAGCAGCGACTGGCGCCCCGCAAGGCCACCAAGCAGGAGCGGGCGCAGCACCTCGGGCTCGCCGCTGTCCGGTCCGGTCACTGGCAAAGGCGCGCCTGTGCGGCGCAGGCCGGGTTCGGTGATGTCGAGGGCCTACCCGACGATCCTGGAGAAGGCTGCGACGCTAGTGGAACACCTCGCACGGAATCATCCGCTGCCGGACGGCAATAAGCGGGCCGCATTTTTCCTCACGGGTCTCTTCTTGCAGGCCAACGGCTCGCCGCTCCGTGGCGCTCAACCCGATATCGACGTTCCGATGGTCGAAGGGATCGCCGCCGGTCAAGTCGAGCGTGAGGACATCCTGGCGTTGCTGTCGGAGCGCACCGCCCGAGCCAACTGCTACGTCCAAATCTCGATCTCGTATTCGTCCGGGGGCGGGCTCCGGACCAGACCCCCGTCGCTCCCGCTTTTGTCACCCCGCTTTTCCGGTCTGCTTTGGGGTGTTTGGCGCGGGCCTCATTGGCCGCGACGAAGTACTTCGCGAAGGCTGCTTGTGGCTTGACTGCGACGATCGAGCCGTCCTTGAGTCACGAGCGTTACGTACAGCTCGCTGAGCAACGCGGCGTGCGTGAGGAAGACAGGGTTGGGTTGTTTGCGCTCGCCGCCGCGCGGCGATGGGGCGCCGCTGATGAGAGCGTCGGCTCGCCGGGTGGGCCAGTGATGGTTGGGCGCTGAGCCGCGTTCGCGGTAGGGCCGGGTGTGGCCCGCGTAGCCGAGGTCGCGCAGGCGCCTGGTGCGGTAGCGCAGGGTGCGCTCTGGGACATCGGTGAACAGGCGGGCAAGCTGATTTTGGGTCATCACGCGGTGCTCGCACAGCACCTCCAGCACGCGACGGTCGAGCCCGGCAAGTGCCGCGCCGCCGGGATCGACAGACGAACGACGATGCCGCACGACCCGACGCCGGTCCACTGGAAGACAAGGATTCAAAGGAGGCGTCTCGCTCATAGAGTCACCGGATAGGGCAGAGATAAGAGTCGGGCTCGGGCCGACCGCCCGGAAACCGCATGGACAGGCCGGATCGGGTTGCCAGGGCCTTGCCGATCGCAAACGACCGAACGGCAACGCCCGCAACAGCCCTGAGCACGCCTTCTCGTGCTCTGATCGGTTTGTTCCACATCCCTTAAGCACCGCCAGGCCCGGAAGCAGGTCAGCGAGTGTTAGGTGGGCAGAGTGGGCGCCCGCTCAGGCGACTATCTGGTCGTAATGGAGTGCCGCCCGCGTAGGGAACACGAGGTCGTCTGCGGTGCGATGGATCAAGCCGACCCCATGTAGCCGTCTGATCGCGTCGGTCGTGTCCTCGCGACTGACGTAACTGTCTGTGCGGTCGCGGACCATCTCCTCGACAGACCACGACCGCTGATCGTCGGGGTCGAGGATTCGGATCATCACGCCCCAGTCGTGCATGTTGTTCGCCTCCATCGCTGGGTTAGGCTGTTCTTGCATCAGGACTCACCTCCTGATGTCGCGGCCCCCGGCAGACCACAATCTGCGCGGGGCCAACTTTGTATGTTGCGCGACTCATAGCAGTCAAGACGCCAGCCTTGCGGCTTGCCCGCCATCTCCCCCATCCACGCAGCGTTCGGCGACGCCCTACGCGAACTGCGCACCGAGCGCGGCATGTCCCAGGAAGCCGTCGCGCTGGAGGCAGGCCTCAATCGCGGCTACTACAGCGGGGTCGAGCGCGGCGTGCGGAACGTGTCGCTGGCCAACATCGTCAAGATCGCCGGGGCGCTTGGGTGCCCGGCCTCGGAGGTGCTTGGGCGGGCGGAGGCGGTGCAAGGGCGCAGGCGGTAGCGGAGTTGAACGGCGCGCCGTAGTCGCCAGCCAAGACGGCGAACGCGACGGAGGCTGGCCGTGGATGTGCTGATGCGCGAGCTGGTAGACGGTCGGACGACGCGAATCCTTTGGTAGGTGACGCACCCCGAAGGCGAGATAGGCCATATGTAGGCGTCCGTCGATCTTGATGGCCCTGAACACCATGCCGAAGTGCCCCGCCGGGTTGAGGCAGGTAGACCTTCGTGCAGTCCGGTAGCACGGTGCCGTCACGTCCTTCGCCCTCGACTCTGCGCAGATGGTCGAAGGGAATCCCATCTTGTTCGTAGGTTCGCCGGGCAGCCTCGGCGGCCTCACGCCCAGCCGTCGTCGTTCGCGCGAGGTCTTCCTCCCATCCGTCAGGATCGAAATGTGCGGGGAACCCGCGCGCCGCTGAGTCGGCCACTTCCTACGGCTCGCCGTCAGGCGGGAGCATGAGCGAGGCGTACTCGTTTCGGAACTCCACAGACTCCTCCGGAGTTAGCTCTCGGCCGCCCGAGCGCTCCATGATGGCCGACCAAGAGGTGGCAGGCGCGAGCGTCAACTCGCCCCCGGGGCGTCGCTCGGTGACGACATAGCGGCCACTGATATCGCCGCTGAGCTGAACGTGAGCCTGCTCGGTCATGCCTCTATGATGGCAGGTGATCTGGCGTGTCGCCAGGTTGCTCAGGTTACGCAACGCTACAGCCTTGGTTTCAATTCCCCGCTCCGATTTGTGGCCTTTCGTGCGCTGCCCAGTCAGTTCGAGATGGCGTATCAGCGAGGCTATGACTCGCTTCTCGTCCCTTTGCGGTAGCGCCGGGACGGAGCGCCCCGTCTTGACGATCGGGGAGCATCGTCGTCGGTACGAACGACGCGCCCGTCGGCGCCGAGCATAAAGCCCGGGAGCGAGAAGCGCGTGGCAAGCAGCTCCGGTATGGCCTCTCGCTCGATCCGCGCCACGCTCATGCCCGCGGGCGTCTCCTCGCTGACGGATAGCTCACTCCAGTCGTACAGCAACGTGCCCGAGCCGTCATCGCCGCGAATGCCCACAATCAGGCCGGTGACGAACGGCGAGCTTGGATGCGTGGAGGTCCACCAATTGCTGGTCTCGACGTCAATGAACGGAACCGGCTGCGGGAGAAAGCCGTAAACATCGGCCCATTCGTCCCCCGCCAGCTTCTGGAGCACGAGCTCGGGGCCTTCATCGATGACGCGAAAGCTCCAGCCCGACTGCTCATACGTCGAGCCGGGCCCGAATGGGATCGGCTCGAGCATGCCTCGAGGGAACCCCACGTCGGCGTGCCAACTTGCACCGTTCTCCCTGACGCGCAGGAAAAGGTGACTGCGGGGCCGCACCACGCCCGGCTTCGCGCCCAGGCGCATGCGTGCCAGGAACATGTCCACCTCCGCGCCGAGCGCTTCGAGGGATGCCTTCAGCAGCAGGTTCTGCTCGAAGCAATAGCCGCCACGGCGTTCGGTCACGAGCTTGCGCTTAAGATCCTCTACCTCCAGCGACACCGGCAGACCCTGGTGCGGGTCGAGGTTCTCAAACGGGATCGAGGTCAAGTGCGCCCTATGCACCTGCGCGATGCTCGGGCCCCCGTGCAGGCCAATCCGCTCCAAGTAGGCGTCCAGGTCGAACATCGCGGCATCATGTCCTGAATTAGCGACGCGCTTCCTCGATCAGGTTTCCGAGCGGCCGCCTCTGGCGGCCCTCGTCGTCCATATTTTCGGGAGCAAACCACGCATCAAACCCGCGCTGGATCGCTGGCCAGTCGTCGTCGGTGATGGCGTACCAGGCGGTGTCGCGGTTGCGGCCCTTGACTACTTGGTGCTTGCGGAAAACGCCCTCGAAGGTGAAGCCGAAGCGCTCCGCGGCTCGTCGAGAGGCGGCGTTGAGCGCATTGCACTTCCACTCAAGACGGCGATAACCCAGGTCGTCGAATGCGTGGCGCATCAGCAGGTAGATCGCCTCGGTGGCGGCTGTCGTGCGCTGCAAGGGCATGCCGAACCAGATGTGGCCGATCTCAATGGCTCCGAACTCCGGGGTGATACGCAGGTAGGAGGCGAGGCCGAGGGGCCGCTCGTCGGCGAGACGTACGAGTGTGAAATAGAGCCGGTCCTCAGATGTCTCGGCCCATGTCAACGTCTGGCGCAGGTGATCCGAGCTTTCGTAGGGGCCGTCAGGCAGATATGTCCAGATCCCCGGGTCGCCGTCGGGCGGGTGGGAGACGGAGAACAGTGGCGCGGCGTCGTTCTTGGCGTCGACCGGACGAACCATGACGTGAGAGCCGCCCAGCGACGTGGATGTCGGTCGTTGGACCGGCTTCCAGTCCAACTTCTCGCCGAGCGGAAGCTCAACAGGCGCACTCATCCCGTTCCACATCCAGCCTGTCCAGCACATGCGGCAAACACAAGATGGGCTCGCGTTCGAGTGGAGAAGTCAGACGGCACGCTCGATACGCTACTTCAGAGTTGGTCCGCCAAACAGGGCCAAGTCGATATCGAAATCTAAGGCCAATGACCCTCCATCTCGATCTTGCTAACGCAGCCGGGCGGTCGCTGCGAGCCCGCCTGGAGGACGCGCTGCGCGATTCCATACACAGTGGACGTCTCCTTTCGGGCACGAGGCTTCCCCCCACACGCTCGCTTTGCGCTGAACTCGGTGTGTCGCGTGGCGTGGTCGTGGACGCATACGCTCAGCTGGCGGCCGAAGGCTACCTGCACACCCGTCGCGGCGGGGGAACGACGGTCGCCGCGACGGTCGCGCCGAACCGTGCACCGCTGACTGGTGCCACGCCAACGCCGCTGGTTCGCCACGACATGAGCCCGTTCCGCCCGGCGCTGAGCCGCTTTCCCCGGACGGCGTGGTCCTCTGCTTTGACACGGGTGCTTCGCACTGTGCCGGATGAGCGCCTTGCCTACCCAGATCCGGCTGGCGTCCCTGAGCTGCGGATCACGCTCGCCGCCTATCTCGGGCGAGTCCGCGGCGTACGCGCCGACCCCGAGCAGATCGTGGTGACAAACGGTTTGCGTCAGGGCATCGACCTCTTGTGGACCGCTCTCGCCGCAAACGGCGCTCGACGTATCGCCGCCGAGGACCCAGGCTGGCGAGGAATAGGCGAGACCGCAAGCGCCGCTGGTCTGGAGGTCGTGGCGCTCCCGGTTGACGGGGATGGGTTGATCGCCGAGCGTTTGGAGCATGAGGATGTCGACGCGGTAGCCATCGCACCCGCCCACCAGTACCCCACCGGCGCGGTTCTCTCCCCGTCTCGTCGGGCGGCGCTGCTCGCGTGGGCGCAACAGCGAGATGCGCTGATCGTGGAGGATGACTACGACGCCGAGTACCGCTACGACCGCCAGCCGATCGGCTCGCTACAGGGTCTCGCGCCTGAGCGCGTCGTGTACGGCGGCTCGGCGAGCAAGACCCTGGCTCCAGCGGTTCGCCTCGGCTGGCTGGCCCTCCCACGACACCTCGTGCAACCAATCGCCGACAGTCAGCGAGTGCGTGGGGGAGTGCCGGCGCCGCTCGGACAGCTCGCGCTGGCTGATCTGATCGAGCGCGGTGAACTCGACCGTCATTTGCGCCGCCAGCGCCGCCGCTACCACCGCCAGCGTGACGAACTGCTGGCCGCAATCACCGCCAAGCTCCCCGAGGTTACCGTCCACGGCGCCGCCGCCGGTCTTTACGTCGTGCTGCACCTCCCAGACGGTCTCAGTGAGCAGGCTGTACTCAATGCCGCACGCTCGCGGGGCATCGCCTTGGAGGGCCTCGGCACCGAGGCCCCAGCGGTCGTCGTCGGTTACGCCAACCTCACCGACGCTGCCGTCGAGCCGGCGGTGGCCGCGCTTGCGGCAAGCATCAAACAGGTCGAAGCTGCGCGGCGCCCATCCGGGCAATAGCCCGCTCCGAAATAGGCCAAGGCTCCAAACACGGCTAGCCGCGTCCCGCTCTATTCTCCAGCTAGCCGGGAGCCCTACAGTCGAATCTCAATCCACGGGGTGACAATCGCGGGTTCAACCCCCGTCGCTCCCGCTCCCTACACCGTCTAATCCTGATTGCGATTCAATGGTTTCGGCGATGAGTGCTTGAAAGTAGGGGACGAAGGCGGATCGTGGTTTGACGAATACGATCCGTCCTTTGTCCTGCCAGACGTGCTCGAAGAGAGAGCTGAGCAGGCGGTGGCGCTCGGCCGGTGCCTGCTCGCGGTCCCAAAAGCTCCCGAAGTTGGCGAGGACTTCCTCGGCTTCAGTGAGTTGCGGGTCGGCTGGGGGTGCTAGGCGCTCTAGCTCGTCCTGTATGGCTTGCCGGCGCATGAGGTATCTGGCTTTCGTGAGGTCGCCCATCACGTAGAGGTCTTGCATCCGGCGAAGCTGCTCGGCTAGCTCCGCGCGACGGTCCGGCCCGTCGTTTTGCTCGTTGGCGTGCGCGGCGATCGCGTTGAGCACCTGCTGTCGGAGCGCTACGTCGGGTTGGAATGCTCGCAGCCACTCCACGAGCTGATTCTCTAGCGGCTCGGCCTTGGTTATTGGCTCGGTGCATCCTGCCCCGTGGCGGCGGGACGAGCACATGTAGCGCCGGACGGGCGGGCGCGATCCGCGCGTGCCTTGCATCCGGGCTCCGCAGCTCTGGCAGCGGAGCATCTTGCGTAGTAGGTACTCATCCGATGGCGGGCTCGGCTGCTTGACGGCTGCCCGGTACGAGCGGAGGCGCTGCACGCTGTCGAATAGCTCCTCGGGCACGATCGGCTCGTGAAGCCCCTTGATCGACTTGGAGATATCCCGCATCCCGGAGACGTAGCCGCAATAGGCAGCGTTGCGGAGCATGTCCCTAACGGTGTCCCCGCAGAACTCTCGGTCGTTGCGGGTGCGTGCGCCTTTGGCGTTGAGCCATGCCGCGAGCGAGCGGTCAGACTCTTGCCCGGTGTCGTAGCGCGCGAAAATGCCGAGCACTAGCGGCGCACGCTTCGGGTCGGGCACCGCGAGTTTGGTCGCAGCGTCGCGTATGTAGCCCCACGGCAGAAGGCCCACCAAGTGACCTTGCCGGGCCTTCTCGTGAAGTCCGCTCCGTGTCCAGAACGACAGCGAGACGCTGTAATACTCGTCAAACATCTCGTTGATTGACTCTGCGAGGAAGGATGACGGCTCGCTTGGGTCGTCGCCGAGCGGCTGGGTCACCGAGATAACTTGGATATCCATGCGCTCCCGGAGGAGCTGCTTGTAGCGGCGTGCCTCGGCCTGATTGCGGGCGAAGCGCGACGTGTGAAAAACGAGCACAACATCGAACTTGCCGTCGGCCGCGTCCCCCATGAGACGCTGAAACTCCGGTCGCGCCTCTGATTTGCGCCAAGCGGAGTGAAGGTCGCAATACTCAGCGACTATTTCTATCCCGGCACTCTCGGCCCACTCGAAAATCTTCTGGCGCTGAGCGCCCGGAGAGAATCCTTCGCCCTGCTCCTCGCTTGACTCCCGCACATAGGCGGCGCCTCGCTTAGCCACGATCGCCGCCACGGCTGCGGCTGTATCGTCCGCGTCGAAGCCACCAGTCAGCAAACCAGTTGGCGAAGTTGTCGAGGTCGCGGCTGTCGCGGTAGGTTTGTGGGGCATGGGAGCTAGTACCTCCTGTGTCGGGCCGGGGGCGCTCCAACGCTGCCCGGCCGCTTTGGTTAGATACCGACACGGTATCTCGATCCAGCGTTGGAAGCGACCGACGGGCGGGCAGGGCGTAGCGGGTCCGGCCTCGCGGGCTCTTATTCCGCGTGGTTGCTTGCCTTTTGCTCATTGTCTGCTCCTTTCAGCCTCGCCCAATAGGCGATACGGGCTCGCGCGATCGGGAGGTACGCGGCTTCGCGCTCGATGCCAAGGAAGCGAGCGCCCTCCAGCACGGCTGCCGCGCCGGTGCTGCCACTGCCGGCGAATGGGTCGAGCACGATCGGCCGATATACCTTCGCTCCTGCCTCGGGTGGTGGGGGGGTGAGTAGCCGCGTGAGCCAGCGCATAAGGTCGAGGGGCTTCACCGTTGGGTGCGTGTTCGCTACGAGCTGACGGCGCCGCTTGTAGGGTTGATAGGTCTGGATTGCGCTGCGCGGCAGGCGCTCGCATCCGGTCTCGCGCTCGCTACGTGTGGGCTTGGCGCAGTAGAAGAATCGTTGACGCGCTCCAAGCCGCTCCACTGGGCAATCGCGCTCGCATCGCGTCGCGGTGCATCGTGGGCCATGTGACAAGGCGAGGTTGGCGGGCCGTCGGTGGCGGTGTGATCTTCCTTGCTCTGTGCAGGACCGATCACAGTTCGCAATGCGGGCGGCGTCGATATTGAGCGCACCTGTGCCCCAGGTGGCGATATTCGATTCCAGTTTGCCTTCGAGTGGCTTGCGCGCGATCAGAATGGGCTCGATGGCCGGTCGCAGGCCGGTGGCTAGCCCGCCATCGAGGGGTCGTGCGCTGGGGTAGCCGTTGCCGTATAGCCAAACGAGTAGGTCGCGAAGCTCAAACCCCGCATCTTCCAGGCCGCACGCGAGAAGATGCACAGTCCGGGTGGACGAGAACGCCGCGATGTGAGCACCCGGCTTAAGAACCCGTAGGCACTGACGCGCCCACTCCGTGCAGAATCGTTGAAATGCCACCGATGGGCTTGTCCGTGAGCGACGGCATGTTGCTGGTGGTGCGGGATCGAGCCGACGAGGCGAATCCCACCGCAAGTTCTCAATTTGGATTCCGTAAGGTGGATCGGTGATAACCGCGTCGATCGTGGAAGGGTCAAGCCTGGGGATTACCGCTAGGCAGTCTCCATTTCTAATTTCCCATCGGCGGCGTGTGTTAAGTGGCAGTGTCATGTCTATCTTTCGTTAGTTCGTCGGAGGCTTCCCCTAGCCAATTCACCAGCCGGTCGGGCTGGTCGGCATTAACACAGATGTGAGCAAATGGTCCACTGGTTAGAAGATCGTCCAGTCCCACAAAGGAAACTGGGATGGCAATTCGGTGGTCTGTGCCGGGAGCGGATTCGTACAGCGCGAGGGTGCGCTGTATGCGCTGCCGCATACGCCTCTCGGATTGGTCGGCGAGGACGATGAGCAGGTGCGGCCACGATCGGTAATAGCGGCGCCACAGCGGCTCGGCTGGCGAGTCGGCCGAGGTTGGGGTGTAGTAGCGCAGCCTCGTGTAGCGCGCGATCTTTGCCGCGAGCTGCTCGGCTGGGCGCTCGGTGCCGCGATCCAGCTCGATAAACGTTGATGCAATGCGAGCGCGCCGTCCGCTGTGGTCTGAAGATAGGTGAGCAGTGCGTCGGCGACCACAAGCTGCGGTGGCTTGCGCGCGCTGCCGGCCGATATTGGGTGCGCGATCTCGTGGCGCCACGAGTCCGGGCCGCACTCATCTCCCCGGTCATTCGCCGCATTAGTGAACGCGATCCCTACCTCGTTCACCAGGATCGTGTGCCTGCGCAAGAGTCCTTCAGCCTGGGCCTGGGTGGTCACTCGTCTGCGTTGCTCGGCCCGTGGACCGGCAGTCTCCACGGCAACTGCGCCAGCCTCGGTCGCAAACCAGCACGAGAGCGTTCGGGGTCCTTGGGCACGGTCCACAAGGCCGCGCATCCTCAGTGATTCAAGGACCCGTCGCGTCCATCGCAGCCTCGCGCGTGGTGTGTAGAGCGCGTGAAGTTGCAGTGTCGTTAGTAGCCGATGCTGATAAAGCCCGGCGAGCATCGCGGGCGCCACGCCTGGCAGCGCACGATCGTTGTAGGCGCGGGTGCTCATCGTTCGCCATCCCTCACGCGGGTTCGCGAGCCGATCGCGTGAACGCTGTGGCTGGGCGCCGAGTGCCGCCGACCTTGCTCGTGGCAGTCAAGCCTTGCGGGTGTGCTGGACGAACCGGCGCCGGGCGAGGTTGACACCTTCGGCGCGGGCGCTGTCCACGGCTCGTCGGCGTCGGGCCGTGAGCGCGTCGTGTGTCCCCGCTTGCCTTCGAGGTGCTGCTTGGTCCGCTCGTCCAGGGTGTCCAGTTCGGCGATCGTCTCCGCTGAGTTTCTTCGTCCCGAGGCAGCGTCGATCGTCGGCTGAATGTCGGTCACAGCATCCGGTTTATACGAGGACGCGAAGGAATCCTCGATCGACTCGCCCGCGAACAGGAACGGACGTGTCAGCTCGCCCTTGTGTGTCACCTGGGCAATGAATCTCCAACGTGGCAGCCCGGTGATAGCGCTAGCGGGCGGGTCTGACCCCCACTCTCTTGCGAGCGGTTCCGGCAAGACTACGCTTCTGATGATGGCTGCGACGATCAAGCGCCCCGACGCAGGCTTAATTACGTTCGGCGGACAGGACTTGACGGGCCTCACCAAGCGCGAGAGCGCACGCTTTCGCCGTGAGACGGTCG
>DATCDV010000025.1:0-16268 GCA_036510495.1 Solirubrobacteraceae bacterium | reverse complement strand
GTCGCCTGCCACACCCTCCACGGGGCACCGGACACCACTACCTAACCGTCGCTGCACCTCGCCCTAACGGGCTCCGCTAACCGACGGCCAGCCCACTCATCACTGGGCCCCAGCAGGCCCAAACCAAACTACATGGCCGGTTGGAGGCGCTCGTGGTCTGTAAGGGGTATGCAAGCACCATCAACAGCAAACCCCCCAGCCGCATTGACCGAGGACCGACTCCTGCGCCCGGAGCAGGCCGCCTGGTATCTCAACGTCAAGACGAGCTGGATCTACGAGGCCGTGAGGGCTGGCCGCCTGCCCTGCCATCGGGTCGGAAGGCACATCCGCTTCACGCGCCCGATGCTCGACGAGTGGCTCGTCAAGCAGCCGCAGCGGTAGGAGGCGGGGCTCACGGGATCAGCCTGGTTGCAGCAGCCGCGGCCTGAGCCGAAGCGCAAGGCCACAGAGCGCGTAGATGATGGCGATGCCTATGAGCGTGAACTTGATCGCCGAGCAGATCGCGGCGAACGGCGGGGCAAAGTTGCCGCCGTTCCCGGCGAGCGTGAGCAAGAGCGCGACGTTTTCGCTCGCGTCGAAGCTGGCAGCGGCGAGCGCAAAGAAAGGGACGACGGTGCCGAGGGCGGCGAGGCGGGGCCAGCCGCGCGCCCGCGCGGTGTCGCGCACGGCGAATCCCGCGAGGGCGAAGAACAGGCCGTAGGAGAGCATGTAGCCGTAGTCGAGCAGCAGCGAGAGGTGTGCAGCGCTGCGGCCTTTCGGCCCCCATTCAGCCATGATCTGTGCGGCGCGCGAGCGGGTCACGGCGAACTCGAAGTCGAGGATCGTCGGCCCGTGCGAGACGTGCGAGGGGTCGATCAGTTCCAAGAGCACCGTGAACACGACGGTCGCGATCCCGAACACGATCAGGGCTTGCTTGCGACGCTGCCGAACGATCGTCACGCGGCCAATCCCCGCTCAGCTCTCGCCATCGAGATAGTCCACGGGTTCCTGGTCGGAGCGCACGAGGAGGTCCACCGCATCCTCGGGCTGCGGTTGTCCGGGAGGCCAGGTGCGTGCCCACACCTTCCCGCTGTCCGGGTACTCGTTGATCTCGGGAGCGAGCATTGTGCTGATCACAAGCAGCCGTACCGGCGCGTCGCTGCGGTTGTCGATCCGGTGCGCGCCTGCACGGCCGGTCAGACAGGCGACCAGCTCTCCCTCTGCAAGCTCCCGATCGCCGTCGAGCGTACGTAGCGTGGGACAGCCTTCCAAAACGATCAGCATCTCCTCGTTGGCGTGATGGATATGCAGCGGGAAGCTCGATGAGCCCGGCGGCAACTCGAACAGCGACGCGCCAAGAGCGTGCCCACCGACCTGGCGTCCCAACCGTGCCCGTCGCCATGAGAACGGCGGTCGATCCTGCTCCTCGTCCCAGTTTGGCTGAAACACATTGGCCATCGTTCACGCAGCCTACGTCGCGCGGAAGCGGAAGCTATCCGTCCCGAAGTCCGAGATCGCCCGCTGAACCGTCGGTGCCGCAGATACGATCCAGACCGTGCCGTTCGATCTTCCCGTCGGCGAGCCGCTCAATTGGACTGCGGCCAAGCCACCTGAGTGCAGGCTTGGCTCTCGCCCGCCGAGAACTTCGACAGCGACGGCAGGCAGATCCGTTCCCGAGCTGACCGCACGAGCATGTCTGAGTGGCGAGCGGTGACTCGTCTCGTATTTCGCAGCGCGACGGACCGGGACATCGAGCAAGTCCTCGCGTTGTGGAATGCGGCAGGGAGCGTTGAGACCGTGACCGACACGCGCGACGGCGTGCTAGGGCTGCTCGACGCTGATCCCGAGGCGCTGCTCGTCGCGGAGTCAGATGGCGGTGAGATCGTTGGGTCATTGATCGCCGCGTGGGATGGGTGGCGGGGCAGCTTCTACAGGCTTGCCGTGCATCCCGAGCAGCGGCGAGAAGGGATCGCGACCGCCCTGCTGCGTGAGGGTGAGCGTCGTCTGTTGGCACGCGGCGCCGCTAGGTTCACAGCGATAGTCACCGACGACGATCTCGATGCGATGAGCTTCTGGACGGCGACCGCATACGAGCGCCAGCAGAACCGAGCCCGGTTTGTGCGCAACGTCGAGTGATCCGTGGGGAAGCGTAGCCTTGTCCGCAGCCAAGATCGTCCGGTGATCGCGATGACCACCCCTGTATGCCCGATTAGTGCAGCTCTGCCTTGACAAGTCGCAGCCCCATGTCGAGCGTGTCGAGCGTGCGTAGTTGTCCGTAGCAGCGGTCCCACTCGCCGCTGTCAAGGTCGTGGCGTAGCCGGTCCAAGCCGTTCTGGATGGCTGCGGGTTGCAGTCGGTGCCAGGTGGATGAGGCGCGGCGGACGTTGGGGTTGAGGTGAGCCTCGGGCCGGCTCCAGAGCGCGACGAGGAATCCATCGGTGCAGTCGGCGGGCACAAGGACCGTCTCGACCTCGATGTTGCGAAGGACGGTTTGGAGGTGCGCGATCGTCGGGAAGACCTTGCGGTCGTGCTCGATGATCTCGGGCAGGTAGTTGCGGCAGAACCACATCTGCGCGGTCACGTCGAGGTCGAGGGTGAGGAAGACGATCCGCTTGCGGGTGACGCGGAGCACCTCGGTGAGCCCACGGTCGACATCTTCCCAGTGCTGCATCGTGAAGACACCCATCGTCGCGTCCACGCTCTTGTCATCGAGCGGGATGGCCTCGGCGACTCCCTGGATCGCCGGAGCGGCGTCCGCACGGCGCTGGGCGATCATCACCGGGGATGGCTCAACCGCGATCACTTCGCGATCCTTCGGCTCATAAGAACCAGCGCCTGCTCCGATGTTCAGGACGGTCTGTGCGTCACCGAGCGCTTCCCAGATCGTCGCCTCGAACCGCGGGTCGGCGCGCCGAACGTCGCTGTAGCTGACACCAATGCGGTCGTAGGCGTGAGCGCTGTCCGTGGTCACGAGCGGGCGGGATCGGTCACACGACTCTCTCGAAGCTGACTCGTCGTGAACAGCGCGCGCAGGTCAAGACCCTCGGCAGCGAGGTTCTCACGGCCGCCGGCCTCGCGGTCGATCACGCACAGCACCGCCGCGATATCGGCTCCGCGGTCACGTAGCTGCCGACAGGACTCGATCACCTGGCCGCCGGAGGTCACGACGTCCTCGATGACCGCGATCCGGCGCTCGGTGACTTCGCCGCCCTCGGCCAAACGGCACGTTCCGTAGGTCTTGGCGACCTTGCGGACGAAGACGGTGGGCAGCCCCGACACCTGGGAGACAGCGACGGCCACGGGCACGCCGCCAAGCTCAAGACCAGCGAACAGTTCCACCCCGGCGGGTACCAACCGGACCAGCTCCTCGGCGATCTCGCGCAGGAGTCGAGGATCGGACTCGAACAGGTACTTGTCGAAGTATTCGCTGCTCGTCGCGCCCGAGCGCAGCCGAAACTCGCCCGTGAGACGGGCGCGCTCGTAGATGCGATCGCCAAGCATCGAATAGCAGCTTATTCACCGGCCTGGCGTCCCAGCCGCGCCCGCCTCCACGAAAACGGCGGACGGTCCTGCTGCTCATCCAACTGCGGGTTGATCACGTCGGGCATCGCGCTCACGCAGACCTAAGTCGGCGGCAAGCGAAAGCCCGAGACGCGATGGAAGCCGAGCTGTTCATAGAACGGGTCCGCGCAGGAGATCACGTCAAGCCGCAGACCATGTGTGCGGGCACGCGCCTCCTCGACCAAGCACCGCGCGACACCCTCACGGCGGTGCGCGCGGGCGACCACAAGGACCGCGAGGAATGCCTGAACCTCACCGTCGCTGAGAACCTGCGCGATCCCGATGACCGTCTGCTCGGACGAGAGCGCCACAACGCTCAACGTTCCCGGCGCAGTGAGCGCCCGCCACGTCCTCTGCTCGTCCTCGGCATAGCTCCAGCGCTCGCCGGAGAACAGCTCGATGACGCCAGGCAGATGCTCGCGCTCCAACGAGACGACCTCTGGACTGGATGCCATCAGCGGGAATCTACGTGACCGAAGTCAACGCCGCGACCAGACGGCTTGAGCGCGCGACTGCTGACCGAGCAGGCTGCCGCGCCGACGGTTTACATTGGGAGCAGGTCCAAGAGCTTCGGGAGGTCGTCCAGGGAGCGGACGATCTCGGCGCCAGCGTTGTGAAGGGCGCGCTCGTCGCTGTCGGCTGCGTAGCCGACAGCCCGCATCCCGGCGGCGACGGCGGCCACGACTCCCGAGGGGGTGTCCTCGATGACCACGCAAGCCGATGGCTTGGCATTCATTGTGGCGGCCGCGTGTTGAAAGAGCGCGGGGTCGGGTTTGGGGCGTGGCACGTCGTAGGCAGAGAACAGCGCGTCGGGCGGGAACAGGTCGCGCAGGCCGGTTAGCCCGAGCGTCAATCGTGTCTTGGTCAACTGGCCCTGAGACGCAACGCAGACCTTCAGTCCGGCTGCCTTGACACGCTGTACCGCCTCGGCTGCGCCCTTTACCGGCTTGAGTTCGCGGTGGAACGCCTCGTTGCGCTCGTGTTCGTATTCGGCGATCCAGTCCGGGGGAAAAGGTCGGCCGAGCTTGGCCTGGGCTCGGTCGCGGACATCGGTGAGCAGGAGCCCTTGGCAGGCGCGGCGGCCTCGGCGAATGTGGTCGGCAGGCCCTCTCGGGTGAGCATCCGGGCGAGCACTTCGTTGGAGATCACCTCGGAGTCAACGAGCACACCGTCGCAGTCGAAGATCACAAGCTCGTGCATGGCGGATCGGGCACTCTACAGCCCGCCCTGGCTGCCCCGCCAGCCGTGCTCGATCGTGACCTGCGTTCGGCTGCTCAGAGGCGAACGCCTCGCACGCTCTCGCGTATGCTACGGCCGAACGTGTCCGGTGCAACGGTGAGAGATGCTAGTGAGGATGACGCGCCCGCGTGCGCAGCGATCTACGCGCCGTATGTGAGCGAGACGGCCGTCAGCTTCGAGAGCGAGCCCCCGACGCCTGCGCAGATGGCCGAACGCATTACGGCGGCAACGCGCACGCACGCCTGGGTCGTGCTCGAAGACAAGGATCGCGTCGTCGGCTATGCGTATGGCGGCCCGCACGCGCAGCGAGCGGCCTACCGTTTCTCGTGCGAGGTCAGCGTCTACGTAGAGCCGGGCCGGCGACGAACAGGCTCGGGTCGCGTACTGTACGAGGCGCTGTTCAAGCGTCTCGTGGCTCGCGGCTACCTGATGACAGTCGCGGGTATGACGCTCCCGAACGAGGCGAGCGCGGGCCTGCACCGAGCGATGGGCTTCGAGCCGGTCGGCGTCTACAGGCGGATCGGCTGGAAGTTCGGCGCGTGGCACGATGTCGCGTGGATGCAGCGAGCGATCGGCGTCGAGCAGGACCCTCCCTCCGAGCCGCGCTGAGGCGACCGGGCGTACTCCGAGCGCGTGGAAGCGGATCGCCGGTGAGAGGCGGCCTGACGCGACGGGCGCAGTCGGCCTGGACCACTCAAACAATCGCCGTAACCGGATCTGTGAGGACAGTCGGCTTGCGCAATACAGCGCACCTAGAGCCATCCGCCCGGAGGAAGCCCAGCGCCGACCCGCACGCTGCGAGAGCCCCCGCGCCGCGCATCCAAGAGCGCTTCCGGTAGCGACCATCACAGATCAGCCGGTCAGTCCACCTGCCCCTTCGATCGTATAGAACTCGGTAGCGGTGGACAGGACACCGAACATATGCGCCGGGCCATTCGGGGCGCTGTACGACTTCTACATTGAGCGACCGTGGCTGATGAAGGCGATCGGCCGCACGGTATGGGGCATCGACGCATCGGTGCTGTACGACAGCATGGAACCGCTCGCCGGGATAGGCGACGGCAAGACGGTGGTGGACGTTCCGTGCGGCGGCGGCGTGGCGTTTCGTGCCCTGCCATCTGAGCGCGACGTGCGTTATGTAGCTATCGACATTGACGAGAAGATGCTCGCTCGTGCGCGCGCCCGCGCCACGCGCAGAGGACTGTCGAGGGTGGAGTTCGTGGCAGCGGACATGCTGGCACTTCCATTTGATGACGGCGAGGTCGACCTAATGCTCTCCTACAGCGGCCTGCACATGGTCAACGACCCCGAGCAGGCAGTACGAGAGTTCGCCCGCTGCCTCAAGTCCGGCGGGCGCCTGATCGGCACGACATTCCTCGCCGGCGAGACACGGCGTACCCGAGCCCTATTCGGAATCGGCTCCCGCCAGGGCCATCCGCTGCCTCCAGCGCGCGAAGACCTGGTTCGCTGGCTGACGGACGCCGGCATCGCCGATGCGCAAGTCGGCCCTCAGCGTGGGTTCGCAGTCTTCGGTGGCCATCGCGCATAGATCACCTGGGCAGTTACGCAACCCACACTCCGCTGCCAGGGCCTATTCGCCCGTCCTGCTGTCGATGTCGAGCGATTGGCGCCAAGTATCGTGTCCACAGATGAAGCTGGCCTACCTTTCGATCTGCGCCATCTTCAAGGACGAGGCGCCGTATCTGCCCGAGTGGATCGAGTTCCATCGGCTCGTAGGCGTCGAGCGGTTCTTCCTGTACGACAACCTCAGCGTCGATGGCGGCAGGGAGGTTCTGGAGCCGTGGATTCGCGCGGGCGTCGTGTCGATCTCAGACTGTTCGATCCCGCTGGGACAGGGCGGCCAGGGCTGGGCCTACGCTGATGCTCTGGAGCGGGCCTGCGGTCGCACTCGCTGGCTTGCGTTTATTGACCTTGATGAGTTCCTATTCTCGCCAGGGCCGACGCCGCTGCCCGACGTGCTCCGGGAGTATGAGGAGCATCCCGGTGTCGTCGTCAACTGGCAGGTCTACGGCTCGTCGGGACACACCGCCAAGCCGGACGGCCTGGTGATTGAGAGCTTCGTGAAGCGCGCGAGGATGCAATGGGTCCGCAACCGACGCATCAAGAGCATTGTGGACCCGACGCGCGCCGTGCGGCCGATCGGGCCGCACTTCTTCGAGTACGCCGACGGAGCGCTCGCGATTACAGAGGACCACGAGCCTGTATCAGTGATAAGCGTCGACCCGTGGACGCGACGGATGCGGCGCGGCATCTCGCGGCTGCCGCTAATCGAGACGGACCCGTATGCGATCCGCCAGTCCTCGGTCAAGCAGGTTTCGGTCGGGCGCCTGCGACTCAACCACTACGCCGTCCGCTCGCGGCAGGAGTTCGAGCAGAAGACAGCTTGTCACGGCAGCTCACGTCTTGCGCCGCGTTACTTCGCCTACCACGACCGCAACGAGGTTCACGACCCCGCACTCCTCTCCTCCGCAAGCGAGGTCCGTGCGCGGCTCGCTGCCCTACAAGACGACGATGGCACTCGCTGACCGCCGAGCAGCCGGCGCGGTGGACCTGGCGCGCGCTGGCGAAGCCGACGCTCCGGTGCAAGTCGTTGACTACGATCCTGCCTGGCCGGCTTCCTTTGAGACCGAGCGCAGGCGACTCACACCCCTGCTTGGCGGCACTGATAGTCACCACATCGGCTCGACCGCCGTACCCGGCCTGGCCGCGAAGCCCGTCATCGACATGATGGTCCTGATGCCCGACATAGACGCGCCAATCGCCGTGCTGGTCGAGCGCGCCGGCTACCAGTTCCCTCGCGCGTATAACGCGACACTCTCGCACCGTCGGTTTCTCTGCTATCCAACGGCGTCGCATCGTACCCACCACCTGCACCTTGTCGATGAACAGCACGAGCTGGACCGTCGTCTTTGCTTCCGCGACAGGCTGCGCGCGGACCCCGTGCTCGCGCGTGAATACGCCATGCTCAAGCGTCGGCTCGCCAGTCGATTCGCCGATGACCGAGAGGCGTACACCGACGCCAAGCGCCAATTCGTCCACAAGAACAACGGGCCAACCGGGCTTGACGGCTATCGCGTTTAGGCGAGCGCGCGTTCGTAGAGGCGGTATCGGCGCGTGATCTCGCCTCCCATGCCTTCCAGCGCGCGATTCATCCCCTCGTTGACCTCGAGTGTCCAGCCCATCTCTCCGCCCTTCTGAGGCGTGCGTTCGGCTGCGTCGAAGTGCATTTGATAGAGCCTCGCGGCTACCCCGGTGTGCCGGTAGTCGGGTATCACGCCGAGCACGATCACGCGAACCGCGTCGATTCGGCGGCGCTCACGCAGCGCGCCCGTATCCAGCCGAACGGCAGCAGCCGTCCGTTCAGCTTGGCGAGCACCTGGTTGTAGTCCAGCAGTGTCAGTGCGCCGCCGACGATCTCGCCTGTGTCCTTGCGTTCGGCGAACATCGCCCAGTTCTCATCGAGAATCGGCTTGAGGTCCTTGGCGTAGTGGTAGACCTCCTCCTCAGTAAGCGGGACGAACCCCCAGTTGCGTTCCAGCACCGTGTTGTAGAGCTTCACGAAGCGCGCTACCTCGGCGTGCAGGTCCTTCTTGCGGAAGGGTCTGCACGATTCCGTGCTCGGCCTCGAGTCGATCGGCGGCCTCCCAGATTGCGGGGTGGACTTTCTCGCGGCCGGTGATGTGCAGGCTCCACATATACACGTCCATCGCCTTGCCCATCCCGAGATCGTGCTCAAGCAGCCGTTGGTAGTACGGGTGATGCCATTGGCAGAGGATCACCGGAGGACGCTCGTGGCCTGAGATCAGCAGACCGATTTCGTCGTTGGTCGTGAAGTCCATCGGGCCGACCATCCGATCGCGGCCACGCTCACCAAGCCATCCCGCGGCGGGTCGATCCACTTATTGCCATAGTCCAGCGGTACGGGTTGGCCAGCTTGGGCCACAGCACCTTACGAACCATGGACTATCGCCTGGAAGACGCGCACGCGAGGGCATCAGATGGGGTCTGATCTCGCCCTCCGGGCCAGGGGATCGGACAATCGCTCGACACCTCCATCGCGGGACCGATCGCAAGCATCCCGCCATGGAGAGCGTGAGCGCGAGCGTCACTTGAATCGCCTCACCCGAACCTGGGGAAGCTATGACTCCGTATCGCTCTACCTGGAACGTTGCCAGGTCGAGACTCCAAATAGCCTCGTACAGGCTACTTGGCGCCATGTTCGTGAAGCGAGAACTCGGATTGGCAAGGTTGTTGATTTCGGTGCAGGCGATGGACGCTTTCCTCAATACGGACGCTTCGAGCAGTACATCGGTTACGAGATTGATAGAGCGCTCTGTACCGAACCGCGGCTTGCAAGAAATGCATCACTAATCAATCGATGCGCTTTTTCTGACCCGATAGCTGATGCGTCTAGTGTTCCAAGGAGCAGGACTAGGCTCCACAGAAGCAATCCTCCGAATAAGATGGGCTCTTGCACTTGGGAGACCGAAGATGACGGACGAGATCACCTCAACGACCGAAGCCGAGCTAGAGCAAGATCTTGCCGCGGAAGCCGATGTCGAGGCGGAGCGTAACGAACCGCTCGACTTGACCGGGGACGAACGTCGCCTCGTCACGCAGCCGTACGACCTATCGGTCAGCACACTGGTCGATGACATCGATGCGTCGCAGCTCCTACTCCGAATGGAGTATCAGAGAAGCTATATCTGGGACGATGCAAAGGCGAGTCGCCTCATCGAGTCGCTTCTGCTCAACGTACCGATTCCTGTCTGTTATTTCTCCGAGAACCACGACGGGACGCTCGAGGTGGTTGACGGTCAGCAACGGCTACAGTCGATTTGGCGCTTCACAAGCCCGAACTGCGATGACGATGATCGCCTCACATTGAGAGGACTATCAGTACTGAGCGAGCTTAACGAGTCTACCTGGGACCAGCTATCCAATCGTGATCAGCGGCGTATCCAGAATCGCACGATTCGTTGCATCGTCATAACTGAGGACTCCCACGAGGACATCAAGTTCGACGTGTTTGAGTGATTGAACACAGGTGCAGTACGTCTTAGCAATCAAGAGCTACGAAACTCGATATACAGGGGCTCCTTTAACGACATGCTAAAGGAGACGGCTGAGTTCCGCCGTTCCAGCAGACGCTTGGAGGTCAGCTAGGAAGTCGTATGGAGGACGCCGAGCTTACTCAGGTTCGTTGCGCTGGCTGATCGACTCACAGCATACAAGCCACCGCTTCGCCAATTTCTTAGCGAGTATATGCGTGAGCATAGAAATGATGTCTCTTCCATCGCGCCCCTAATTGGAGCTTTTCGCGATACAGCCGAAACTGTTCAGGAGGTCTTTTTCGGTGGCGACGCCTTTCGGCGTGTCAACCGCACTGGTGGCGCGGGCCGGACGGTCAATAAGGCGCTCTTTGACACCGTGATGTTGTCTCTCTATTTTGCCGACCGCCAGGCTGTTGTAGCCAAGCGCGAAGAGATAACAGCGGCCTTTCCAGACTTGCTCGCCGACCCAGACTTTGACGCCATGATCGGCAGGGCTACTGCCGACCGCGTGCGGGTGTTTGGACGGATCATGGCGTTTAGCGCGATGCTCGAGCGGCTGGGTATTCCAACTCGGTATCTCGAGGCGGTACCGCAGGAGTAAGGCCGGCGATGGCAGCGCCGGCACTTTTGGTCCTAAGGCAACGACGGCTCCCCGAGGTGAAGGAGTTGCTGGGCCTCCGCCCACAACGCCGAGTGTCGCCACCGACTGCTAGCCCAGCCGCCGATGCTGTCAATCGAGCTTCCGTCGTGTTGCTGACGGCTCATCTCGAGGGCTTTGTGGAAGATCTCGTGGTAGATGTTTGCGACGCGCTTGACCGAGCGGAACCGCCTACCACAAGCATCCCAACCATTCTGCTTGCAACGCATGTGTTGCCGGCCGTGGTAGGCATCGCTGAGATGACACACCGGCAAAAGAGAGCGGACCGAGTAAAGGCGCTAATCCATGATGGCGCCAGTCTGTATCTGGCCCCCCAGCTCGCTCGCGGACACTTGAAGGCTGATTTCATTACGTCGGATTTTGGAAACCCAGGCAGCGAGGCCATCGCGCTCCAGTGGCGGCATCTGGCACTTGACGCGCGTCCCCCACTTCAAGGTCCGCCGAGCGCTCGTGAAGGGCCGGATGGGACCACCCAAGAGCCTCTACGGCCGTCGCGAGATTCCACTCGATCCGCTGCTCACCACGGCACTCCAGGAGCATCACGCGGCTACGGAGTGGCCAGGTGATGAGGACCCCGTATTCCCGGCGGCGAACGGATCGCCGCTCATGCCCAACAACGTTTCCGGCGCGTGCTCCAACCCGCTCGGGAGGCCGCAGACCTTCCGTGGGTCGGCTTCCGCCTTCCGCCACACTTGCGCCTCGATCTTGTTCGCGGAAGGCCGCAACGCCGTTCAGGTCCAGCGCTGGCTCGGCCACCACTCCGCAGCATTCACGCTCGCAACCTACGTCCACCTACTCGACGGCGACCTCGGGGACCCATTGAGGATTCCTCAGACTGTCGACAATGATGCGAAATGACTACAGAACTTCCGGAGAAGGCGTTATCCTCAACAGAGCTATGACCTTGCCAATCGAATATGTCGATGCGCAACAGCTCTGGGATGAGAAGGAGGAGGCTCGCCGTGCCGATGTCGAGGCACTGCGGTCCGGGGAAAAGACCGAAGCGCAGCTACAACGCGAAAACGCGTTTTTTGCGCTTCCTCCCGATCGAATCCGGATCAACCTAGACTCGGCGCGCTCTCTCTCCTGAACCACGAGGGGTCATCAGCGGACGTGGACGAGCCGCCGGCCATACCTGACACCGCGCCATTGCCGCTCAGCCTTGCCGAGGCCGAACGGATCATCGCCCTCATCGAGGACGTTGTACGCGAGCGAAGCGTCGTTCTCATCGGTGGGCAAGCCGTAGCCATCTGGACTGCATACCTCCAAAGTCGCCTCACAGACGGACTGGTTCCGGCGCATGTCGTCAGCGGCGACATCGACTTCCTGGGGAATGGGGACGACGCACAGCGGGCAGCCACAATGCTCGGCGGACGAGTCAGGCTGGCCAAATGGGAGGACCGGACCACCCTTGCGGGCGTCGCGATGTTCCTCGACAGCGAAGGTCATGAACGTCGGCTCGATTTCCTTCAAAGCGCATACGGAATGAACTCGGAGGACATTAAGAAGACCGCAATCGAGCTGGATTTGCTCGTCGGCAAGGATCGACAGGTCCGTGTGTGGGTCATGCATCCAGAGCGCTGTATGGAGAGCCGCGTCCACAACAGCGTCCTGCCTAAAAAGCAGACTGACCTCGCATGGCGCCAGCTCCGAGCCTCAATCCCTTGTGCTCGCGCCTTCAGCCAGCTGTTGCTCGACGCACGCCGAGAGGCCGCCATCCGCGACGTGCTCAAGCTCAACGAGCGCATCTTTCGCTTCGCACAAGAGGACCGATGCTCGAAGCTCGCAGCCGACCGCAGCATCGAGACCTTCGACGCAGTGCTCGATGACGATCGGCTGCCCGAGAAGTTCAGGACTGTACGACTGCCTCAGATGCAGAAGCGGATACGGAGCTTGCGCAAGCGCCCGTCATACGGGCCGGGATAAAGACTTGCGGGTCGGCTATTACTCCGCCGGCTTCTGGACCGTGCAGATGTAGTAGAGACCCAGAAGGAAGCGCTCAGTTGCTACCGGCCCATAGATGGCGAGATCGTCCCACGGGCGGGAGTAGGGGTCGCCTGGCGCAAGTTTTTCCAGAAGGCGGGCGATGAGACCGAGCGCGCGGCGGTGTCTGGGGTCGGTTAGTCCCATGTCCATCACGACGAGCGGAGCGGAGGAACGCAGCAGCTTCCAGGCCCGTGCCAGAGCGGGGCTGGGTTCGGGTATGACCGAGTAGCTGAGGCTGAAAAGCACCGCATCAACGTCGCCATCGAGTCGCAGTTGGGAGGCGTCTTGGCGGAGCAGTTGAACGTTTGACCAGCCGTGGCGCTCCATGAGCTTGCGCGCCTCGGCCAGCATCCCCTCGGAGGCATCGACAGCAATGACAGTGCCATTCGGGCCAACCGCATCGACCAAGTAGGGAAGGTTGCGCCCGGTGCCGGCTCCAATCTCAAGAACAACGTCGCCGGCTTTCAGGCTGAGTGCTGCGACCGCCCTGCGTCGGGCGGGCGGGAAGATCAGATACAGCGGCTCCAAGGTGCTGTAGAGCCGGGCAACTCGGTCATAGCCCTTGACGATCTCTCCAAGCGGCCTTCGGTTGGGGTACTCCCCAGTGACAGCCCGTGGTTGCTTCCCGTCGATACGTCCCACGACGACCGGCGTGCCGTGCTGTGGGACGAGCGTGATGCCGCGCATGACCACGGGTTCGGGATCGGGCCGTGTCGGTTGGAGATCGACGCTTGAGACGACGGTGCGGATTACCTCGGCCATCTCGGCTTGGGCGAGCGACGCGCCGATGCAGCGACGGATGCCGCCACCAAACGGCAGCCAAGCGTAGGACTCCGTTTCGCTTTCGATGAACCGCTCTGGACGAAACTCGTGAGGCTGTGGGTAGAGATCCTCGCGCAGATGAACGACGGCAATCGCCGGGTAGACGCGGATACCTGCTGGGAGGTCCCATCCGCCGATCGTGCGGGGCTTGGTGAGCGTGCGAGCGTTGGCGTCGATCACCGGCCGCAGCCGTAGCGTCTCTGTCACGACGGCGTCGAGGTATGTGTCGTCCCCGGCCGTCAGTTCTTCTCGCAAGCGTGTAAGCACGCGGGGATTGCGCAGCAACAGGTCGAAGGCGAAAGCGAGGCCCGTGGCGGTCGTCTCGTGACCGGCGAGCAATAGTGTCATCAGCTCGTCACGAAGCTCGACATCGGTCATCGGCTCATCGTCCTCGTCGCGGGCGCCCAGCAGCAACGAGAGAACATCGGTGCGGTCCTCGAGGTCCGGCTCGGAGCGACGAAGGGCGACCTCTTCGTAGATCAGGGCGTCCGCGGCCTGCAAACGACGTTGAAACTGGCCCCACGGGCTAAAGCGACCGAGATCGCGGCGCAGCATGTCCGGCAGAAAGAGCGCGGCCTGCATATCGAGCACGGACACGAGAGTGCTACGCAGCCGCTCGATGCGGTCTGTGTCAGTGACTCCAAAGACGGCACGGACGATCACCTCGAAGGTGATCGTCCGCATCCGCTCGCGCATGACAAGACGCTCGCCCTCCCTCCAGCTGCCGATGTCGGCTGCGGCGACATCGCGAATGACCGTGCGGAAGTTCTGGATGGCCGATCCTTGAAACGGCGGTAGCAACAGCTTTCGCTGGCGCAAGTGCTCGCGCCCGTCGAGGGTCAGGACCGAGTGTTCGCCGAGCACCGCCGACAGCGGCGCGTTCGCCTCGCCAGCGTGAAGATCGGATTGCTCGCCAGTCAGCATCTCGCGGATCGCGCTCGGATCGGAGACATAGACGCCGACGCCAAAGACAAGGAGCGGCACGGTGAAAACGTCTCCGTAGCGCTCACGCCAACCGAGCAAAGACTGCAACGGTCGTTGGACAAGACGGGCGGTGTTGACGAATGCTGGGGCGCTAGGACCCGGTGGCAGCGGCCCGTAGGCACGACGGCTCATAACCCGAGCATACACGACGAGAATGTAGTAGAGTCCCGCTCATGGCAGGAAGGTCGAGCAACACAAGCCGCGGGTTTGCTCCCCTTGAGTCCGAGGTAATGGATGCGATCTGGGACGCGAGTCGGCCGGTGTCAGTTCGTGAAATCGTGGATGCCCTCAACGAGCGGCGGCCCGAGCCTTTGGCCTACACGACCGTAATGACGGTAATGAACCGGCTCGCCGCGAAGAACGTCCTGACGCGCCAGGGCGAGCGACGAAGCTACGTGTATGAGGCGACGGCCCCGGACGCCGCCGGGATCGCGGTGCGGGACGTGATCCGTACCTATGGCGATGCGGCGGTCGCTCATTTCGTGGACGAGGCGCGCGCCGATCCTGGCGTGCTGCGCCGCCTGCGTGGTCTTCTCGCGGAGGACACATGAGGCTCGATAGCGCCAACCGCAGTTTCCTTGCCCTAATGTCCCTGGCGCTGCTGCTGGGTATGTATGTGCTCTGTGGCGCCGTGGGGAGCGTGCTCGTGCCGCTGGTCTTGGCGCGGATTTCTCATGAGGGGACAGTTGGGCTCTTGGACGGCGGCGACTCGTTGCTGCCTGTCCTCCTCGTCATTGCCCTGGTAGCGGCTGGTCTAGCGTTCGGAGCCCGGTCAGTTGCCCGTCAGATCGTCGCCTCCCAAGGACTTGCCCGCCGTGTTCGTGGGCTGGCGCTTGAGCTGCCCGACGAGCTGGCACTTACGGCATCAGCAGCCGGGTTGGGTGGGCGCGTGGTTCTCCTTGATGCGCCCGAGCGGTTCTCCTTCGCCTACGGTGTCCTGACTCCCCACGTCGCGGTCAGCCGCGGACTCCTTGAGGGCGTCTCCGATGATGAGCTGCGGGCGGTCCTTGCGCACGAGCGCTACCACGTATGCAACCTCGACCCACTGAAGGTCCTATTGGTGCAGGTGCTCTCGGCCGCGTTCTGCTTCTTGCCCGCGCTGGATTCTCTACGCGCCCGTTATCTCGCAGGCCGGGAGCTTGCCGCCGACCGACGAGCGGTAAGAGCGTGTGGGCGTCGGCCCCTCGTCGGCGCTCTACTGAAGGTCGTCCGTGGTCCGGACTGGAGCGAGCTGGAGGGGGTGGCGGCGATCGGAGACCCTGAGCTGCTGCACGTTCGCGTCGCGCAACTGGAGACCGGCATTCAGCCAAAGCTCGCCACGCTAAGCATCACCCGTGCCACGGTCTCGCTCGTCGGCACAGGACTGTTCGCTGCCATGTTCGTCGCAGCCGTGTTCAGCTTCGGCGGCCCTGCCGCTTTGTATCGGGCGACGGGCACGGGACTTACGACTGCCGATCTACTGAGCGGCGTGAGCTGCTCCGCCCCTTTCGCTGGTGCTGGGCTGGTGGCGTACTGGCTCGTCGCGCGACGTGCGAGCGACCACTCACAGCGAGCCCAGCCCCTCGCTAAACCAGATCAAAGGTTCGCTAGCCCAAGAACTGCGGCCAGCCGCATAGACGTCACCTGACCTGGCCACTTGGCGCTGCCAGAGCTTTCCGAGTGCAAACAAAGTGCAAACATCCCCCACACCATTCAGCGACAAACGCCGCGACAGCCTAGACGCGAATCCCTAGCAACAGAGCCAATCTCACCGACCGAGCCACACCCCACAACACCCCTCGGGACGAATCATAATCCGCGCGTCGGGGGTTCGAGTCCCTCCTCCGGCATAGCTGTGTGGTTTCAGGACATGTGTCTCAGGTGATGGGTCTCTGGTGAGTCGGGACATAGGTCCCATGTGGGGCTGAGCGTTTTCGTGGTGTTAGCCGTGGAGGCGTGGCCTGGGGGGCTGGGCCGGAGCGACT
>DATCDV010000024.1:0-13681 GCA_036510495.1 Solirubrobacteraceae bacterium | reverse complement strand
CGGCGGGGCTAGGAGGAAGAGCTGCTGCGGACGCGCGCAGCGCGGGACTTCTTGTGCGCGCCGTTGTTGCGGTGAATCGCGCCACGCTTGACGGCCTTGTCGATCGTCGAGACGAGATCGCGGTGCGTCGCGTCGGCAGCTGCGTCGTCGCCGTCTTTGACGAGCGACTCGAGGCGGCGGAAGTGCGTCTTGATCGCCGAGGTGTACTGGCGGTTCTCGAGACGCTCGCGCTCAGAGCGGAGGATGCGCTTCTTTTGGGATGCGATGTTGGCCATGTGAAAAGACGCTTGCGACCCGAGCAGGCTGCCTGGGCGCGCCGCGCAGCGCCGTACTATAGCGCCCCGTGTCTGTGAGCTCTGAGATGGCAGAGGGATCGACGGGGCCTGAGTCTCCCAATAGCGTCGCGCGCAACACGGCGATGTTCTCTGTTGTGACGGGCTTCTCGCGGATCGTGGGGCTCCTGCGCGAGATCGCGTTCGCAAGCTACTTCGGCACGAGCGCGGCCGCGTCGGCTTACACGATCGCCTTCCTCGTCCCCAACTTCGTGGCCCAGTTGTTCGCCAACGCGGCGCTGTCAGCTGCCTTCGTTCCCGTGTTCACCGACCTGCTCCAGCAGGGGAAGAAGCGGGAGGCCTTCCGTTTGGCCTCGACGCTGTTCTGGATTCTGCTGATCGTGCTCAGTGTGGTCACGGCCTTCTTCATCCTCGCGGCCGGCACGATCATGCCGCTGTTCGCGGGCCACACGTTCCTTCCCTCCACCGTCTCGCTGACTGTGGGGCTCTCGCAGGTGCTGTTCCCGGTCGTGCTGCTGTTGGGGCTCACGGGGCTACTGCTCGGCATCCTGCAGTCCTACGATCGCTTCACGCTCCAGGCGATCTCCCCGGCGGTGTGGAACGTGATCATCATCGTGTTCCTCGTCGTGCTGCACCCGCACTTCCACGGGGAAGCGGGCATCTACGCGTTCGCGATCGGCGTGCTGGTGGCCACGGGCGTGCAGATGCTGATGGCGCTGGGGGCGCTCGCGCGGATCGACTTCCGATTGCAGATGACGATCGACTGGCACGACCCGCGCGTGAGCCGGGTCTTCCTGCTGATGATGCCCGTGACGATCGGCCTGGGGATCGTCAACCTCGACCAGCTGATCAACTCGGCCTTTGGCACGCTCGTGTCCGACGAAGCGCCACGTGCGATCGAAAACGCATTCCGCGTGTACATGCTGCCCCAGGGCATGTTCAGCGTGGCGGTGGCGACCGTGCTGTTCCCCACGATGAGCCGGATGGCGGCTCGTCGCGATGTGGGCTCGATGCGCCGCACGGTTGGCTCCGGGATGCGCCAGATCAACCTGCTGCTGATCCCGGCCGCGGCGTTCATGGCCGTACTGGCGACTCCGATCGTGCGCTTGCTGTTCCAGCGCGGCGAATTCACGTCGCAGTCCACCCACCTAGTCTCGATCGCGCTGTTCTGGTTCGCGTTCAGCCTTCCGTTCGGTGGGCTGAACCTGCTGTTGACGCGTACCTTCTTCGCGGTGCAGCGGCCGTGGATCCCCACGCGCCTGGCCGGGATCAACATCGTCGTGGACATCATCGTGAGCATCGGCCTGTACAAGCCCCTGGGGATCGCGGGGCTCGTGATCGGGACGTTGGTGGCCAATGTGGTGATGACCGCGCTCCTGGCCCGCCGCGTGCGGATCGGGTTCAACGGCCGCCTCGAAGGGGCGCGGACGACGATGATCACCGTTCGTGTGTGTACGGCCTCCGCGCTGCTCGCGGGCGTGTCCTACTCGGTGTGGTACCTGCTCGACGCGCTGCTTGGCGTGTCGCTGCCGGCGCAGATCGTGAGCGTGGGAGTTGCCGCGCTCGCCGGGCTGTGGGTGTATTCCCGTGCGGTGCTCGTCATGAGCGTGCCCGAGGCTCACCAGGTGCAGCGTCTGATCATGGCCCAGCTAGGTCGGGCCTGATCATGAGGGCGCTGGCATGAGGGCCCCCGGCAAGGTCTGATCGCGGCCGGGCTCTCGCGGCCGTGCTCCAAGCCGACGCGAAGACGAAGGGCCGGATGAGATTTCGCTCACCCGGCCCTGGTCCGGTCATAGATCACCATTGAACTACTACGTCCCAGGACTTGTGTCTTATGCCTGGGCGGCTATGACACTCCCAACCACCGGGACTGGCCGCCGGCCCGAAGGCCGGCGCGTTGCCCGGTTTGAGCCCGAGGGCTCCGGTCGAGTGGGCGATCTGCCGGACCATGAAGGCTATCGCCTCTACAGTTTGGACCCGCATGCAACAAGACAAGATTCGTAACTTCTCGATCATCGCCCACATCGACCATGGCAAGTCGACGCTGGCGGACCGCATTCTGGAGCTGACGCACGCGGTGGACGAGCGCTCGATGCGCGCCCAGGTGCTCGACTCGATGGACCTGGAGCGCGAGCGGGGCATTACGATCAAGGCGCAGGCGGTGAAGGTCGCCTATACGGCCTCCGACGGCGAGACCTATCAACTGCACTTGATCGACACGCCCGGGCACGTGGACTTCACGTATGAGGTGTCGCGCTCGCTGGCCGCTTGCGAGGGCGCGCTGCTGGTCGTGGACGCTTCTCAAGGCGTGGAGGCACAGACGGTGGCGAACACCTACCTGGCGGTGGAGGCGGGCCTGGAGCTGATCCCATGCCTGAACAAGATCGACCTGCCCGGCGCGGAGCCAGAGCGGGTGGCGGGGGAAGTGGCCGAGCTGATCGGGGAGCCCGAGGAGGCGATCCTTGAGATCAGCGGCAAGACGGGCGCGGGTGTGGCGGAGGTGCTGGACGAGCTGGTGCGGCGCGTGCCGCCGCCCTCGGGCGACCCGACCGCGCCCCCACGCGCACTGATCTTCGACTCGGAGTTCGACCAGTACCGAGGCGTGATCGCCTATATCCGCGTGGTGGATGGCGTGTTTCGCAAGGGCGAGGCGATCAGGGCGATGGCGGCGGGCACGCACGCGGAGATCGACGACATCGGCTTCTTCTCGCCGACGATGACGCCGGTGAAGCAGCTGGCGGCAGGTGAGGTGGGATATCTGATCACCGGCATCAAGGACGTGACGCACCTGCGCGTGGGTGACACGCTCACAACGACGGTACACGGCGAGAAGCGGACCTCGGAGCCGCTGCCGGGCTACAGGGAGGTCAAGCCGATGGTGTTCTGCGGGTTGTTCCCGATCGACTCGGACCGCTACCCGGACCTGCGCGACGCGCTCGAGAAGCTGACGCTCAACGACGCGGCCCTGTCGTGGGAGCCGGAGACCTCGGACGCGCTCGGCTTCGGCTTCCGCTGCGGCTTCCTCGGCCTGCTGCACATGGACATCGTGAGGGAGCGCCTGGAGCGTGAGTACGACCTCGAACTGCTGGCAACGATGCCCTCGGTGGAGTTCGACCTGACGCTGACCAATGGGGAGGAGTTCAAGGTGCACAACCCCTCGGACATGCCCGACCCGGGCACGATCGCGGAGATCCGCGAGCCGTTCATCAAGGCGCAGGTAATCGCTCCGCGCGAGTACGTGGGGGCGGTGATGGAGCTGTGTCAGGAACGTCGCGGGGAGCCAGCGGGCATGCATTACCTATCGCCCGAGCGTGTCCAGATGACCTATGACTTGCCGCTCGCGGAAATCGTGCTCGACTTCTTCGACCAGCTGAAGTCGCGTACGCGCGGGTACGCGTCGCTCGACTATGAGCTGAGCGGGATGGCGCCCGCGAACCTTGTCAAGCTCGACGTGCTGCTCGCGGGCGATACGGTCGATGCGCTCTCGATGGTGGTGCACAAGGACAAGGCCTATGACATGGGGCGTACGCTCACGGAAAAGCTGCGCAAGCGGATTCCACGCCAGCAGTACGACGTTCCGATCCAGGCCGCGATCGGCTCGCACATAATCGCGAGGGAGACAGTCAAGGCCTTCCGCAAGGACGTGATCGCCAAGTGCTATGGCGGTGACATCTCGCGCAAGAAGAAGCTCTTGAGCAAGCAGAAGGAGGGCAAGAAGCGCATGAAGCAGGTGGGTCGCGTGGAGGTGCCCCAGGAGGCGTTCCTGGCGGTGCTGGAGCTGGGGGAGGAGTGAGACACGTGAGCTTGCCTAGGTCCCAGAGTCATATGGGATTTGCCTGCGCCGCTGAGTTTTTTGGATATGGGGTCGTTCCCAGGAGGTACCGCGCGCGGTGAACATCCTGTTTGTGTGCTTGGGGAACATTTGCCGCTCACCGACCGCGGAGGGTGTGATGCGCAAGCTCGTCGCGGAAGCAGAGATGAATGGCCCACCCACCCGCATCGAGCTCGATAGCGCCGGTACGGGGGGATGGCATGTGGGGGCGCCCCCGGATGAGCGGGCCACCGAGGCGGCGCTGCGCAGGGGGATCGAGCTCGAGGGCAGCGCACGGCGTGTGCGCTCCGAGGACTTCGAGCAGTTCGACCTGATCCTCGCGATGGACGGCTCCAACCAGCACGCGCTTCGCGAGCTGGCGCCTGACGAGCCGGCGCGCGCGAAGGTGCGGTTGCTGCGCGAGTTCGATCCCGCAAGCGCGGGCCTGCACGATCTGGATGTGCCCGACCCGTATTACGACAGTCAGCGAGGCTTTGAGATCGTGCTCGACCAGGTGCAGGCGGCGTGCATCGGGTTGCTCGAGCAGGTGCGCGCGGCCGAGCCGCGATGACGCTGCCGGCGGGAGCCGCCGAGCCACGGCGGGTGGGCGGCGGTGACATCAACGAGGCGTGGCACGTGCTGCTGGATGGACGGGAGGCGTTCGTCAAGACGCGGGCCGACGCCGGACAGGGTGAGTACGCGCTCGAGGCGGCGGGGTTGAGTTGGCTGGGAGAGCCTGGAGCGTTGCGGGTGCCCGGGGTGATCGACATCTCAGATGATTACCTGGCGCTCGAGTGGGTGGAGCCCGGAAGGCTAGGCGCCGAGGGCGCCGAGGAGCTTGGGCGCGGTCTTGCCACGATCCACGCCGCGGGTGCGCCGTGCTTCGGCGATCCCGGCTTCGGCGAGCGGCTTGGCGTGGAGGCGCGTATCGGCTCGCTGCGCCTGCCCAACGAGCCGAGCGAGGACTGGGTGTCGTTCTATGCCGAGCGTCGTCTGTTGCCGCTCACGCGAATCGCCCGCGAGCGTGACGCTCTGTCTGACTCGGGGGTGGCGGCGGTCGAACGGGTGTGCGATCGACTCGACCGGCTGGCGGGGCCGGCCGAGCCACCGGCGCGCCTGCACGGCGACCTGTGGAGCGGCAACGTGCACGCCGACGCCCAGGGACGCCCGTGGCTGATCGACCCCTCCGCGTATGGCGGGCACCGCGAGGTCGATCTGGCGATGCTGCGCCTGTTCGGCGCCCCCTCCGAGCGCGTGTTCGCAGCCTATGAGGAGGAGATCCCGCTGGCCGACGGTTGGCGGGAGCGCGTCGGTCTGTGGCAACTGCTGCCGTTGCTGGTGCATGCGGTGCTGTTCGGCGGCTCCTATCGTTTCGAGGCGGAGCGGGTGGCGAGCAGCTACGCCGGTTGAGCGCTCGGGACGACGCTGAGCTTGGGCGAGACGGCGCGCCGGTCAGAATATAGGCGGCGTGTCGGTCAGGGCTGCGGGCTGGGCATTCATTGTGCTCCGCTTGATGAGCGTGGTCCCGTTGAGGGGTGCCGGTCGGATAAAGGGACATGCGCGCTTCCACGATCGAGCAGCGACGCCGCCTGTATCTGCTTGCGCGCGTTGTCATCGCGCGTCACTATCGGCGTCCCCTGACCCTCGACGAGGTCGCGCGCGCTCTCGCCAGCTCGCCGCGCCAGCTCACCCGCGTATATGCCCAGTTCGGCGAGGTGACTTTCCGCGAGGACCTGCTCACGCGGCGCCTGAACGTCGCCGCTCAGCTGTTGGTCGAGCAGCCGGCGATCCCCGTGCGTGACGTGGCACGGCTGGTGGGCTTTCGTCAGGCGCCGCATTTCGCCAAGGCCTTTCGCCAGCGGTACGGGTTGACCCCGGCAAACTTTAGGGCCGAGGGGCGCGCTTATGCCAGGGGCGTGCGAGCTGCGCAGGTAGCGTCGCCTGCCCACGATGCCGCGTGTGTGGAGCAAGGGCCTGTGTGCGTTTAGGCTCCGCGGAACGGTCCTTAGTGCGCCGCGTGAAGCGCGGTGTCGAGCGCCGAAAGCGACTCCACGGGCTCGGCGCCCGGTAGGCGCAGGAGCATCAGCGTGCCCCCTTGCGGGGCTGGTTGGGCGCTGACGTTGCCGCCGTGCTGTTCTGCGACCTGACGCACGATCGCGAGGCCGAGGCCGGAGCCTGGGCGCCCGCGCGCCTCGGCACCACGGTAGAAGCGGTCGAAGACGTGGGGGAGATCGGCGGCTGAGATGCCCGGCCCGTGGTCTCGCACGGTGAGCTCGGCGCCGTGCAATGCCAGCTCGACCGGTCTGCCACTGGGGCTGTAGTTGACGGCGTTGTCGATCAGGTTGTTGATCGCCCGCCCGAGTCGCACCGGCTCGCCGGTGAGCACTACGGGGTCCAGCTCGACGTGGAACGGAGTCTCGGGCGAGTGGCGGCGAGCCCGGTCGACGGACTCTTCGACGATCAGGTCAAGGCGCACGTCCTCGTTGCCGGCGCGCGGCTGCTCTCCACGGCCCAGCTCGATCAGGTCGTTCATGAGCAGTGTCAGCTCCTCGACCTGCTCAACCACGTCGTCGAGCATCCGTTGGCGTTCCTCCACCGCCATGTGCGGCTCCTGCTTGAGGATTTCGATGTTCGTGCGCAGACTGGTGACGGGGGTGCGCAGCTCGTGCGAGGCGTCGGCCACGAGTTGGCGTTGGGCGTGTACGGAGGCGTCGAGTGCGCTCATCGAGCTCTGCAGTGCGTCGAGCATCGCGTTGAAGCTCTCAGCCAGGCGTCCGATCTCATCTTCCCCGGCGGGTTGGATCCGCTTTGAGAGGTCCTGGGTGCGGGTCACATGCTCGGTTGCCTCGGTGAGCCGCTTCACCGGCGCTACAGCGGCGCCGGCGACAAGCCGTCCGAGCAGCGCGGCGAGTGCGATCCCGCCGACGTCGAGCAGCACGAGGATCAGGCGCAGGCGCGCGAGTGCGCTGTCTACATCTGTGAGCGGTTGGGCGAGCTGTGCGGCATAGCCGTGAGACAGAGCCTCGGTGAGGACGCGCAGGTGGATGCCGTCCGCGTTGGCGTCGCGGAAGAAAGATTTGCCGCCCTTTGCCGCGAGTGTGCGCGCCGGTGCATCGATCGGCAGCTTCACGTTGGGCGAGGAGTCGAACAGGATCTTGCCGCTCGAGTCGATCAGCTGCTGGTAGCCGCGTACCTGGTCGGGATGGGGGGAGAGGTTCGCGAACGGGTTGCGCAACGCCGTGATCGCGGGCGCGCTCCCGGCCGATCCACCGGCCGGCGGCTTACCGCTGGAGAAGCCCGCCGGCGAGGGCGAGAGCAGCAGTCCGAGCGGTGAGCCTGCCTTCGTGCCGCCTCCCGGCGGCTTGCCTCGTCCTGAGTGCATGAGGGCGCGCGCGAGATAGCGCTGCTCGCGAGCGCTCAGCCCGGGCGTGGAGCTCGCGATTAGGCGCAACCCTGTCGAGCGGGCTCGCAGCTGTTGGTCGACCTGGTCGCGCAGCTGATGGGCGGCGAGCAGGTAGGTGAGCACCGAGGCGAGCACCACCGCGATCGCCACCGCGGCGGCCGACACGAGCGTGATGCGCCGTCGGAAGCTCATGATCCGCGCAGCACGTAGCCGACGCCGCGCACGGTGTGCAGCAGGCGCGGCTCTCCACTGGCCTCGGTCTTGCGGCGCAGGTAGCCCATGTAGACGCCCAGCGAGTTGGAGCTTGAGCCGAAGTCATAGCCCCACACGTCCTCGAAGATGATCGAGCGCGTGAGCACCTGTTTGGGGTGGCGCAGGAACAGCTCGAGCAACAGGAACTCAGTGCGGGTCAGGTTCAGCGTACGCTCACCACGCCAGGCCTCGTGGGCGAGTCGGTCCAAGTGCAGATCCTCGAAGCGCAGCGTCTCCTCTTGGTCGATCTCGTCGGCCCTTCTGAGTAGCGCGCGCATGCGCGCCATCAGCTCGCGCAGGGCGAACGGCTTGATCAGATAATCGTCCGCGCCAGCGTCCAGGCCGGCGACGCGATCGTCGATCTGCTCGCGCGCGGTGAGCATCAGCACCGGTGTGCGGTCGCCGCTCGCGCGCACCCGTCTGCATACCTCAAGGCCGTCGAGCACGGGCATCGAGACATCGAGGATCACCGCGTCGTAGGAGCCTTCGCTGAGGCGCTCGAGCGCATCGCCGCCGTCGCCGGATAGGGCAACCTCATAGCGTTCGAGCGTGAGCGCTCGGGACAGCGCGTGCTGGACGGCGGGCTCGTCGTCGACGACCAATATGCGCGATGGCTCTGCCATGTCTGTTTCGCTTCTACGTCCCTGGGGCAGATGGATACCGCGGAAGTGAGGCTATGGTGACGGTAGCGAGAGGAACCTAATAACGAGGCTGAAGAGGATGCGAAGAATCGTCGATGAGGACACGACCGAGGCGATTCGTGCAGACCGATCGGGCTCGAGCGCGGATGGGGCGCCGGCGGACACAGATCGACCGACCGCAAGCGTAGAGCCGTCGTCCCCCAGCAGCGATCGATCCTCTTCAAGCCCAAGCAGCGGGATGTCAAGCCAGTCGCGGCGGCTGCGTAACGGTCTAATCAGCCTGGCGGTGTTCTTCGTGCTCGTGGCGGCCATGCTGCTCGCGGTGCCGGGCCTGCAATCGGCCGGTGAGCGCATCGCCCATGCCCAGCTTGGATGGGTGGCCGCGGGCATCGGCTTCGAGCTGCTCTCCTGTGCCGGCTACGTCGTCCTGTTCGAGCTCGTGTTCAAGATGGAGCGTGGTTTCAGCAGGCGGCTGGCGCTCTCAGAGCTCGGGGTCAACTCGGTCGTCTCGGCAGGCGGTATCGGCGGAATCGCGCTCGGGGCATGGGTGCTGCGCACGAAGGGCGTGGCGGTTGAGCGCATCGCCAGGCGCTCGGTGCTCATATTCGTGCTGACGAGCGCCGTCAATGTCAGTGCGGTGGCGTTGATCGGCCTGCCCATGTGGCTGGGACTGCTGCCTGGCTCACAGAACGCGCTGCTCACTCTGCTGCCTGCGATGCTCGCGATCGCGACGATCGCTGGGACGCTCGCCGTTGCCGTGCTCGCGGGCCGGCTTGCCGGAAGGGGCGCTCTGCGCAGCGGACGCACGCACGTCGCGCTGGTGGCGGTCAGCGACGGTGTGCGGGGTGCGCTGCGGTTGATCTCCCGGCATGACTGGCGTCTGCTTGGCGCGATCGGCTACTGGTTGTTTGACACGCTCGTCCTGTATGTCTGCCTGCTTGCCTACGGTCACTCACCGACGATCTGGGTGGTGGCGATGGCTTATCTCGTCGGCCAGCTCGCAAACTCGATCCCGATCCCGGCTGGCCTCGTCGCGGTCGAAGGCGGGTTGATCGGGATGCTCGTGCTGTTCGACGTGCGACCGGTGTCGGCCGTGGTGGCCGCTGTGGTCACCTACCGCGCGATCTCGCTATGGCTGCCGGCTTTGATCGGCTCGGCCGCCTTCTTCAGCCTGCGCGGTGAGATCGGGGAGCCGGTGACGGCTGGGTCCGAGGCGGCTAGTGGGTGCTAGGGGAGCTGGCCAGGCGTTCGCTTGCGAGAATCGCGGCCTGAGCCTTCTGGCAGGGACGGCCGGGGAGGCTGTTCATGACCGTGTTCAGAGCCGGCGAGATCGGACCGGAAAGACCAGGGCAGAAGACGGGCGGCGGCAGGTCGGCGCTTGCGGAACCGGGTGCGTTGACGGGCAGCAGCTCGCCGGCGGCGAGCTGTGCGTGGGCGAGCGTGTCTGAGAAGACGTCGATCGTCAGTCGGCCGCTGTAGAGCTCGATCGAGCGTTCTTCGTTGTACACCGTCGCGGGCACGCCTCTGATCAGGATGTTGCGCTGTGGGCCGAGGGGCGCGTTGGAATGCAAGCCATAGATGACCGTGGTGACCTGCAAGGGCAGCAGGCAGCTACCGCCGCCGCCGAGCAGTCCCTTGCCGTTGACGCAGTCGCCGTAGTACACGCTGTCGCCGATCCCGGCGCTGTAGTTCTTGAGCCCGTCGACGGCGGCCAAGGGATGGCCGGTGAAGCTCGATCCGACCCAGTAGAGCCTGTAGTAGGGGAACGTCTGCGCTTCGGCCAGCGCCGTGCTGCTCAGCGCCGGCGGATGGACGGTGCCGCAACCCGACGCGAACGCGACGGTGGCAAGCAGCGCGAGCGCAAGCCCTCGGCGGGCACGCTTGGGAGAGGCGATCATCGGCGCTGATTATCGGCCACTGGCGTTTGCGGTGCGCAACGCGACTTCCAGGGCCCCCGTCTGTTCATACGGATACAAGCGCGCGACTCGTCCATCTGAGATCGACTCGCGTGTGTGCTGAGGCTCGGCGGGGTAGCACGCCGAGCCTCAGCCAATTTATCGATCACCTCGTCTCACGTCGTCTCGTCTCGTCTGACGTCGTCTCAACTCACCTAACCTCGCCTCGCCTCGTCTCACCTCGCCTCGCCTCGCCTCGTCTCACCTCGCCTCGTCTCAACTCACCTCGCTTCGTCTCACCTCGCTTCGTCTCGCCTCTCCTGCTCGAGCAGCCAGATATGTTGACCTGGGTCGCGCAGCGAGCCGTCTCGCCATACTGAGCCGCTTGGCCTCCGTCGATAGTCACGCACTCGTGGGGGGGCAGTCCCGGTTTGGGTCGGCCCGTGGATGGCTCGCACAGGCGCGCGTCTCGCCGGCGATGGCGACGGCGATCGTGCTCGTGGGGACGTGGCTCGTGCTCGCGCCGCGCTCGCCGGACTTCGCCGCGCAGACCTATCGCGCGACGTTGTTTGAAAGCTCCGGGTTCACGGTGTGGGACAACAACTGGTACGCCGGTCATCACCTGCCCGGCTACAGCCTCGTGTTCCCCTGGTTCGCGCTGCTATTGGGGATCAGACTCGCTGGTGCGTGTGGGGTGCTCGTATCCACGTTCGCGTTCGAGCGCATCGCGCTCACGGTGTACGGGCCTCGGGCACGCTGGGGCGCCGCATGCTTCGCGTTGGCGGTCGCCGGGGATCTGTGGATCGGCCGAGTGACGTTCGCGCTAGGCGTCACGTTCGCGGTGCTCGCGGTGCTCGCGCTTGTGCGCGAGCGGCCGTGGCTGGCAGTCGTGCTGACAGCATTGTGCGCCGCCACGAGCCCGGTCGCGGGACTGTTGCTCGCGCTGGCGGGCGCCACGCACGTGCTTGTCACCCGCCGTGTGCTTGCGGGGCTCACGTTGGTGGCGCCTGCCTTCTTGGTGGTCTTGCCCTTGGAGGCCCTGTTTCCCGAGGGTGGTTGGGAGCCGTTTGCGGCAAGCTCGGTGATCGCCACAGTGGCGGTGATCTTGGCGTTTCTCTATGCCGTTCCGCGCGAGGAGCGGCTCTTGCGGATCGGTGCGCTCGTCTATTTGGGCGTTACTTTGCTCTCGATCGCGCCGACGCCGATGGGCAGCAACATCGCTCGCTACGCCGTGATCTTGGCGGGGCCGCTCGCATTGTGCGTGCTTGGACGCGACGGTTTCAGCAGGCCGGGTCGGCCGCTCGCGGGCATCGTGCTCGCCGTGGGGGTGATCGTCGTGTGGACCGCGTGGGGCCCGGTGCGGGAGAGCGTCGAGGTGATCGGGGACCCCTCGACGAGCGCCGCCTATTACACGCCGCTGGAACGCTTCCTCAATACGCACGGCGGTCCGCTCGTGCGGGTGGAGGTGCCGTTCACCCACTCCCACTGGGAGGCGGCCTTGCTTGCGCCACGTTTTTCGCTCGCACGCGGGTGGGAGCGCCAGCTCGATACGAAGTACGACCCATTGTTCTTTGGTGGGAAGCTCACCGCCTCTGCCTATCGCGCGTGGCTGGAGCAGGAGGCGGTCAGCTATGTCGCGCTGCCCGACGTGCGCCTGGATGGGTCAAGCGACGAAGAGGCCGCGCTGATCCGCCACGGCGTGCCTTATCTGCACGAAGTGTTCTCGAGCACCCATTGGCGCGTGTTCGCGGTGCTCGACCCCACCCCGATCGCCTCGGCGCCGGGAGTGCTCGTGGGGCTCGACCACGACTCGTTCACGCTGCGCTTCGCCGCGCCCGGGAGGTCCGTGGTGCGACTTCACTACACCCGCTATTGGACGTCGACGCGTGGCCACGGCTGCGTGGCGCCTGCGGCCGGCGGGTGGACCGCGGTAAGCGTTAAGTCCCCCGGCGTCGTACGTGTCGTGGCGCGCTTTTCGCTCGCGCGTGGGCTCGGGCTCGCCGGCGGCTGCGGTTGAGCTTCGCGGCAGCTGCCCCCGCGCCCACCCGAGTCGCAGTTCTCGTGCGCGTCCTTGCAGTGGCCGGTGCGGCTGGTTTGTGCGCTGCCCGGCTGTAGGGCGCAAGCGCATACAGGCCAGTGATGCCTGTCAGGTAGAGGTAGTGATCGTCGCTTATCACCGGGTCAAACGTTCCCGTGTTGAACGAGAACACCACTTTGCCTGTGGAGATTCCAAGGCCAACGGTGCGGTGGGCGCCGAGGTCGGCGAGATACACGATGCGCCCGATCACGGTCGCGGAGCCCGAGATGCGCCCTCCAGCGCGGTAGCGCCAATCGATGTGCCCCGAGCGGGCATCGATGGCGTAGAAGGTGCCGTCGTAGGAGCCCAGGTAGATGGTGGGGCCGAGGCCGGGTGCGTTGGCGACGGCGGGGGAGGCGTACACGTAGGCGCCTGTTTGCACCGCCCAGTCGAGTTTGCCCGACGATGCGTCATATGCGTATATACGCCCGTCGGTGTTGCCTAGGAACACGCGTCCGTACTCCACGGCGGGGGTGGAGTAGAAGTTGCCGCTTCCCAGCAGTGTCCCACCGGACCCGCTGATCCACAGGCGATGTCCGTTGCTCTCGCGCACCGCCTGCAGCTCACCCGAATAGTCGCCGAAGTAGAGCACCCCGCCAGAGAGGCTGGGGCTGGCCTTCACCGCGCCCGGCGCGTGGTAGGTCCAGATCACCTTGCCGTTGCGGGCGTTGAGGGCGTACACGGTGCCGTTTTCGCTGCCGAAGTAGAGCTTGCCTTTGTCAAGCAGGGGAGAGGACTCGCAACGGCTCGAGAGGTCTCGCGTCCAGCGGACGTGGCCGTTGGCGGTATTCATGGCGACCACCGCACCAGAGCGCGATCCGGACGAGCGCGCGAGCACCGTTGCGTACACTGTGCTCCCGGATACCGCGGGTGTGGAGGCTGAGAGGGCCCCGAGGCGTCGGCTCCACATTTCCTTGCCGGTGTACTTGTCGATCGCGTGGATCACCGCATCGTCGGCGAGTTGGAAGAGACGGTTTTCGTTCATCACGGGCGGGAACTCGAGCAGCGCGTTGCCGCTGTGCGTCCATACGGTCCTGAACGGGGGGACCATGTGCGGGGAGGCGGGGAAAAAACGGGTGTGGTTCTTGGTGTAGCCGTACAAAGGCCACGCGAACCGTTCTGGACCCTTCACGGGCAGCGCGGGCGCCGGCTGGGGCACGAACGGCGCGTGCGGGTGGTAGATGTTGCCGGTGCGGTGTTTCTCGTAGAGATATCCAGCTAGCGCGACCGCGGCGAGCGCCAGCACGATCACACCGGCTGCCGCCAGCCAGCCAGTGGTGGTGCGGGGCAGCAGGCGAAAGCGTCGCCC
>DATCDV010000023.1:0-2175 GCA_036510495.1 Solirubrobacteraceae bacterium | reverse complement strand
CCAATGAGCGCGCAACGCGACAGCACCGACCTGTACCTCGGACTGATTTTCAGTGTCATCACCTTCTTCTTGTTTCTCGTTGCTGGCGGCTTGCTCTCGGCGCTCCTCTCCGGCCACGGGTTCCCCATGCACTTCGCCAGGGGAGCGATCACCGCATTCGCGCACGTCGGTGATCCGTCGTTCGCGTGGAAGGTGCCGGTCGGTCCCGCGTGGCTGTACTGGACGATGACAACGATTGCCATGATTGGCGGTGGCGTCGGCATCGTATTCACAGTCCAGTTCGTGAAGCACGAGGGACGCCGGAAGACCGAAGACCCGACGCAGCTGCTCGGCCTCGCCGACCGACACGATGTCGTCGCTGCGGCCGGGGCGAAGCACCTGGTAGCCCGGGGCTCGGTCCTGCGGCCGTCGGTGGTAAAGCCGGTACCAAACGATCTCGGACTGTATCTCGGGACGAGTCGCCGCGTCGATTGCTACGCCAGCGTCGAGGACTCGATGGTGATCCTCGGACCCCCGCGGAGCGGCAAGGGTTTCAACCTGGTGATCCCCTTCATCCTCGACGCGCCCGGTGCGGTGGTGACGACCAGCACCCGGCCGGACAATCTGGCGGCGACGATGACTGCACGCGCGAGGCGTGGTCCGGTGGGGGTCTTCGACCCGCAGGGCCTCGCGAGAGGAGTATCCGGCGGGCTGCGTTGGTCACCAATAAGAGGATGCGAGCACCCCCAAACGGCCATGATGCGCGCGAGTGCGCTCTGCGCCGGTGCGGCCGCAGGGGTTAGGGAGGCGAACTTCTGGCAGCAGCAGACCGAGGTGGTCGTGCGTTGCCTCCTGCAGGCGGCTGCGGTGGACGGCCGCACCGTGAGCGATCTCTACCGCTGGAGTCTGTCGCCCGACGAGGCCAAGGAGGCGGTTGAGATACTGAAGGCGTCGATCGCCGCGACGCCACTGTGGGGCCACGCGTTGGGATCGGTCGTCGGGCTCGAGGAGCGCCAGCGCGCCAACATCTGGTCGGTGGTGGCGACGGTGTTCGCGCCGCTCGCGAGTCCCCAGGTCATCGAGCAACTCACCCCGGCACTCGGTGCGGAGTTCCACCCCGCGACGTTCCTTAGAGAGAACGGCACGCTCTATCTCCTCGGAACGAGCTCGGGCGCGTCGGCGACCGCGAACTTCGTATCGGCGCTGATCGAGGACGTGGTCGAGACCGCGCGCCAGTTGGCTGGCGGCTCGGCCGGCGCCCGGCTGGACTCGCCGCTCGCGCTGATCCTGGACGAGGCGGCGAACTACCCGCTCCCGTCGCTCGGTGCGCTGATGAGCGAGGGCGGCGGTACCGGCATCACGACGGTCGCGGTGCTGCAGTCCCTGGCGCAAGCCCGGGATCGTTGGGGTCACGAACAGGCTCAGGCCATCTGGGACTCGGCCATTGCGAAGGTCATCCTTGGTGGATCGAGTAACGCGAGCGACCTGCGCGATATTGCCCAGTTGATCGGCGAACGCGACGCTCAGGAGGTCTCGACCACGCACCAGGCCAGCGGTGGGCGCAACGTCTCGCAGACCACGCGCCAACGCTCCATCCTGGACCCGAGCATGATCCGATCAATCAAGGTGGGCCACGGCCTTTTGATGTTGCGCGCGGCCAAGCCAATCATGTTGACGCTGAAGCCCTGGACGGCGCGCGGCGACGCCAAGGAACTGAAACTCGAACGCGAGAGCGTGGAGGAGTCGTTGCGCACCGGGGCACTACACGATTCGCCACTACTGGGCGGGGGCATCCATGCGTGAGCGCAGCGTCGGCATCGAGCGGTTCAACGTAGTCACCACTCACGGAAGAGAGACGTGATGGCTACCGAGACCCATCAACACGACATCGTGCGCCGTTCCCTCGAGCAGCGCCAGCGAGTGGCGACGCGCGAGAGTGTCGGCGAAGAGGTCGAAGCTCCCATCCACTGGCCCAGTCTCGCAGTCCTGGACGCGCAGCGCGAGTGGCCCAAGTTCTCTGAGTGGGTTGGCGAGTTGCGGGATCGCTACAAGGGCCTCGACAGCTACGTCGTGCCGGCGTGCTGGTACGAACACGAGTCGCTCGTCATGGCGCTGCAGGCGCTGCGGGACCACGAACGAGTGGCCTACGCGAAGTCCTCGCCCGCTTCATCGGGCACGGACTGGCACCGCGCGTAC
>DATCDV010000022.1:0-4540 GCA_036510495.1 Solirubrobacteraceae bacterium | reverse complement strand
AGACACGTTGACCGATACCGAGAGATCGTCGCCGTTATCGCTCTGCCAGCGGTCGCGGTCGGACCAGGCCTGTTCGAGCACCCATCTTCCGATATCGATGATCTGTCCGGAGCGCTCAGCGAGCGGGATCAGAACGGCTGGGGGGATCGCGCCACGCCCCGGGTGCGTCCAGCGGAGGAGGGCCTCGACGCCGGTCAGTCGTCCGTCGGCGGCGGCCACGATCGGCTGGTAGGCGAGGTGTAGCTCTCCACGGTCCGCGGCGCCGGGCAGGGCGTCCTCCAAGCGGTCTTGGTCCTTCACGAGGTAAAGCTCGCTGAGATCGAAGGCCGGGAGCTCACCTCCGCGTCGGCGTTTCGTGCGATACATCGCAAGATCGGCGTCGTGCAGCAGATCCTCGGGAGAATCGGCGCCGCGACGAGTGAACGCGATCCCGATGCTGGCAGTCATGTTCAGCTTGACATCCGACACGACGAATGGGAGGGCGAGCGCGGCGTCAAAGCGCACCGCCATCCCGGTGGCTTGGGTGGCGTCGTCGAGGTCTTCGCAGAGGATCACGAACTCGTCGCTGGCCAGACGGGCCAGGCTGTCGCCCGGGCGAAGCACTGCGGTCAACCGTTCCGCTACCGCCACGAGAACCTTGTTGCCGACGTGGTGCCCGTAGGTGTCGTTGACCAGCTTGAAGCGGTCGAGATCCAGGAAGAACACGGCCGATGTCTTGCACGAACGGCGCCCTCGACCACGAGCATGCTCGAGGCGCTCCAACATCAACGCACGGTTGGGCAGACCGGTCAGCGAATCGTGCAGACTCGCCTCACGGGCCTGGTCAGAGGTGGTCTGCAGGTCCGTGCGGGCCTGCGCGCTGATCACGTACGCGGAAGCGATGTCGGCGAGGGTCTGGGCAGCGACCAGAGAATCGGGCGAGAGTGACCCTGGCTTATCGCGGTAGAGATCCAGCGCCCCAAGCTGAAGATCGGTGTGATGCAGCGGGAACGAGAACACCGCCGCCAGCCCGGCATCCAACGCTCGCGGTGAGAACGTCGGAAACCACTCCCCAGCGCTGAGATCAGGGACTGAGATCGCTTCGCCGGTGTGGTAGGCGGCCAAGCACGGTCCCTCGCCCAGCTCGCCCTGGAGCTCCTCAAAACGCAACGCGGACTCGTTCGAGGCGGCGACGTAGCGAGGATCAAGGTCCGCAGAGATCAGCGTCACCCCGGCGGCCGTCACCGGCAGCACGTCCACGATGCGCTTCACCAGACGATCCAGGATCCCCTGGACAGGAAAGTCGGTCACCATCGTCCGAGCAAACTCACTCAGGACATCCGACAGGTCCACCGGGCCCACAAGCTCCGCTGTCTCGCCGATGAACGCCAAACCAGCCTTCGCGCGCGACGGTCGACGCTTGCCCGGGACGCCAGCACGCGACGAACCGGGGCGAAACGTACCCGTACGGTCGCGAGCCACCGGTCCGCTGGCCCTCACGCTGCACCACATCCCGAAGCCGCCGCGTACCGATGGGGCGCTCGTCTTCGGGCAGCGATTGCCTGTCGCTCGTCAACGCCAACCACAAACGTGGTGAACGGGCCACCGGCTTGCCCGGGGTGCTTCGTCATTCGTGCACTCGGCTTCGCTCCGAACATCGTTGTGGCAGACAGTCAGGTCAACTCGCCTGTGCCGGCCGAGCCTTAGAGCCGGAAGAGCATGCCCGCCGAGGGTAAAAGCGAAGCCCTTGTCATCCTACAGCCCCGTCAAAGCATGTCTACTGGCCACGGGCATCTGAACCTGGCCGGTTGCCGATCCCAGACCGCCGGTGCTCCCAGTCGGCTCCTGCCGTCATGCGACGTCCCCGCCCGGGCGAAACACGGCAGGCTGTCGCAGCGGCGAAAGGTGGATCGACCAGCCGGCACACCGCCGAGGTGCCCCTGGCCGGCCGGAAGACCGCCACCGGACCTGGGCCGGCCGTTCGCGCCGCCGGCCTGAGCCGCCGCGACGGCGATGATTCTCAAGCCGCGGTCCGGTCTGGTCACCAATGTCCCAAATCTCAGGAGGAAACTGACCAATGACGCGCATCGTCACCGGCCTTGCCGTCTCTGCCGATGGTTACATCGCCGGCCCCGACGACCGGCCCGGGCAACCTCGGCGTCGGCGGAGAGCGGCTATTTGACTGGTACTCAGACGGCGACACGCCAAGTCAGCGGTACCCGTCATTCCGCCTCTCGGCAAAGAGCGCGGCGTTCTTCGACGACTTCGCCGGGCGCTTTGGCTCGGTCATCACCGGCCGGCGCACCTACGACATCACGAGCGGATGGAACGGGAAGGGCCCCCTGCCGGGAGTGCCGCTGTTCATCATGACCCACCAACCGCCCGACAACGTGCCCGACGCCGACCCTCCGTACACGTTCATCACCAGCGGCATCGGCGACGCGGTCGCTCAAGCGCGCAGTGCTGCCGGGGACAAAGACGGCGCTACTGCTCCTTCCGTGGGTGAGGTGAGGGACCTGGCGGGGTAGCTTCGCCGTCTGGCTATGCGTCAAGCGCCGCCTCGGTCGGGGTGCTTGTGCGGGCCACGGTGGCGTTGGTTTGCAGCGCTTTTCGCGGCGCTTGACCCGCCGGCCGGTTGCGCTGGTGTGGCAGTGAGGTCCGGGTGCGGGGCACCCGGATTCGTGGGCGTTTGGGGTGCGCACGCCGTGGCGCTCTTAAGGTTCGGGCTGTCTGAAGGTCTGAACCTCGTTGAAAGTGAGCGGTCGCGGCGTGCGCAGCAGAAGCGTAGGGATACGAGCCTGGGCTCGATGGTTGGGGTTGGAGAAGTCGGTCGTCGAGGCGGTCGACGCCGACGAGGACGGCCGAGTGGTGGTGTCGGTCCGCCCGCGCTACAGCCAGCGGGATCGCTGCCCGCACTGCCGGCGGCGCTGCCCGGGCTATGACTTGGGTGACGGGCGCCGGCGGTGGCGGGCGCTGGATCTCGGCACGACGCTCGCCTACGTCGAGGCGGACTCGCCAAGGGTCGAGTGCAAGCAGCACGGGGTGCTCGTCGCTGCGGTCCCGTGGGCGCGGCACGACGCGGGGTTCACTCGAGCGTTTGAGGACCAGGTCGCTTGGTTGGCGGTGAACACTTCAAAGACGGCGATCTGCGCGCTGGTGCGGATCGCGTGGCGCACCGTCGGGCGGATCTGCGAGCGGGTCAGCAGCGAGGCGAAGGAAGGCCGCGACCTGTTCGCCGGCCTGACGCGCCTGGGGTTCGATGAGATCTCGGTCCGCAAAGGTCAGCGGTATCTCACGGTCGTGGTCGACCATCACACCGGCCGGCTGGTGTGGGCGCACCCGGGCCGGGACCGCAAAACGGTCGAGAAGTTCCTGGACCTGCTCGGTACAGACCGCTGCGAGCAGATCGAGCTGGTGTCGTGTGATGACGCCGAGTGGATCACGCGGCCGGTCGCCGAGCGCTGCCCCAACGCCATCGTTTGCTTGGATCCGTTTCATATCGTCAAAGCCGCGACCGACGCGTTGGACGAGATCCGCCGCGAGATCTGAAACGAAGCCCGCCGCGTCGCTAACAAGCAGCTCGCCAAGGACCTCAAAGGCGCCCGCTTCGCGCTCTGGAAGAACCCCGGCAACCTCACCGACCGCCAGAAGCTCAAGCTCTCAAGCATCCAGCAGACCAACAGGCGCCTGTATCGCGCCTACCTCCTCGCCCAGCAGCTCCGACAGATCTACCGCGTCAGCGCCCAGGACGGGCTCGTGCTGCTCGAAGCGTGGCTGAAGTGGGCCAGACGATCTCGCCTGGAGCCGTTCCGAAAGCTCGCGCGCCGGATCACAGAACAGCGAGAAAGGGTCGAAGCGGCGTTCACGAATGGACTCTCAAACGCCCGGGTCGAGCAGATCAACACCCAGATCCGGCTGATCATCCGACGAGGCTTCGGCTACCACTCACCACACGCCGTGATCGCACTCGCGATGCTCTCACTCGGCGGCCTCTGCCCACCCCTACCAGGACGGTGACACAACCCACGGATACGTCAGTAGGTTCCAGATTCGCCCGTCGGCCCAGCGCAAGGCCGTCCTGCAGTTCAAGGCGCGCGGCTCGGGCAGTTGGGCCAACGTCGCCACGGTCACCGGCTCAGCGCCCGACGGCTTCTTCACCACCCACGTGCAGCTCCCCTCGGCCGGCGGCCTGCGCATCAGCTGGTCGGGCCCGGGCAGCGTCACCTACGAGAGCCGCATCGCGACCGTCAGCTGAGTCCCGCCGGGGGTCACAGTGGGCACTGGTGTACTAGCCCGCCTCGGGCACCAGGTTCTTGAGCTCGCGCAGCGCCACCGGCAACGTCGTCGTGTTATAGGTGCGCGCCGACTTGACGTCGGCGAGCACGCTCTGCGTGCGCTCCACCGCCGCCCGGTTGGTGGCGAGCCAGGCGTCGATCGCGGCCGGCGCCCCGAGACTCGTCCCGCGCGCGAGCACGTCGCGGGTGAGCGCACGGTGCATCTCGTAGAGGTCGTCGCGCAGCGCCGCTCGGGCCAGCGCCTGCCAGCGGTCGTTGCGGGGGAG
>DATCDV010000021.1:0-10184 GCA_036510495.1 Solirubrobacteraceae bacterium | reverse complement strand
ATGCAACACAAGTTCATCGAGAAGGTGCAGCGCCTCTCCGGCCGCGGCGTCCTGGCGTTCATCTCCAACAGCCACGTCGGGCCCGACATCGAGATCGAGCTATTCATGCTCACCTCATAGACCGAGCATGTTTGACCCTGCCTCCAGGTGGGTAGGATCGTACAGAACGCGCTGGAGACAGGTTGACGCAGGCAGGTTTCGCGTGCGTCTGCCGCATCAGACTGGGAAATGCTCCGTCGGCATAGAACCGCCTTCTGCGAATAGGTCCTCTGCGCGTTTGCGCCCTTCCGACCTCGGCTCGGAAGGGATTGAAGGCCAACAGGAGGTTCCGCTGATGTTCAGAACGAGGCCCGTAGGATCTGCCTCCGAAGTCGACCCGAATCGCAGACCGGCCGGAGTGTCACGCCGACAGGGTGGTCGTGAAGGGACCGGGGCCCGCGAGTTCGCGGTGGACGTGGGGAGCTTCTTGGCGCGCGTCGTTCAGCTCGTTGTGAGCATCGTCGTGTTGATCATCGTCGCGGGGATTCTGCTGGTGGTGCTCAAGGCCAACCCGGCCAACAGCATTGTCTCGGAAGTCCACAGCTGGGCGCGCTGGCTCGCCGGCCCGTTTGACGGCATCTTCAGCTTCCACAGCGCCAACACCGCTATCGCTGTCAACTGGGGCATCGCCGCGGCCGTCTACCTGATCGTGGGCGGGCTGATCGTGCGGCTACTCGGCAGGACCTACCGCGACCGCCCAGGTAGGCGCTCGTCCTATTCAAATGAGGAGATCGCATGACAAACAAGAATGTCGACAAAGCAAAGGGCCGCGCGAAGGAGGCAGCCGGCGCGCTGAGCGGAGACAGGCGTCTGAAGAACGAAGGACGCGTCGATCAAGCCAAGGGCTCCGCAAAGAAAACCGTGGACAAGGTCGCCGACACCCTTACCGGCCGCAAGGGAGACAACAAGCGGGCGTGAGCCACTTCGAGACGGGCCTGTACGCCTCTGCTCAGTGATGAATGAGGATCTGCCGCGCGAGGTGACCAAGCCCTGGGGCAGCGAGTGCTGGTACGCGCGCACCGATCGGTACGCCGGCAAGATCCTGCGCGTCACCGAGGGGCACAAGCGCGACTTGCCCAAGGACGATTGGTCGCGCGATACTTGGGTAGTAGGTGAGTGCTGAGCCCGCCCGTCAGCGCTTGCTCTCGATCTCCTCGCCGCGCTTTTGAAGGAAGCTGCCGAACGCGCCGGCGAGCGCCGCGATCACGGTGATCGCCCAGATCTCCATGAAGACATCGAGGATCCGCCCACCAACTGAGATCGGGTTCTTGATTTGCGAGGAGACGGTCAGTAGCTGCGTGCTCGTCCAGAAGAAAGCGCTACCGAAGGTCTTGATCTCGGTTTCCGGCGAATGGCGCTCGAGCAGGAATGCCGCGATCGCACAGAGCAGGTCGACACCGAGGGTCGCCGCGACGATCGCTACGAGGTGGTCTCGTAGCCGACGGTGCGTGGCAGTCGCCGCTCGGAGAACGTCACGAACCTCGCGGGCAGCAGACCCCAGCACTCCAAGCAGCATCGGTCAATCCTCGCGGGCGTCCCGGACGTCAGGCGAGTCCCAGCAGCGACGGCAGCTCGTCCAGCGACCTGAAGACCTCCGCGCCGGCCTGCCGGAGTGCCGCCTCCTCGCTGTCGGCCGTGTAGCCGAGGACGCGCATACCCGCTGACACCGCGGCGCTCACCCCGGAGGGCATGTCCTCCACGACGACGCAGTGAGCGGGCTTCGATCCCATTACAGCGGCTGCGTGCAGGAACAGGTCGGGGTGTGGCTTGCCTCGAGGGACAGACCACGCTGAGAACAGCGTCCCGCCAGGGAAGAGAGGCCGCAGGCCCGTCAACCCGAGCGTGAGTCGCGTCTTTGAGAGCTTGCCCTGTGAGGCGACGCAGACAGGTATTCCGGCGGCGGTGATCGCCTGTACCGCTGCAGCCGCCCCCGGTATCGGCTCGAGTTCCTTGCGAAACGCCTCGATCCGGTCACGCTCGTATTCCGCCACCCAGCCCTCGGGCAGCGAACGTCCCAGCTTTGCTTCCGCACGGGCGATCGTGTCGCTCAGCAGCAGTCCCTTGTACTCCGCGAGCGCCTCCTGGAGGGTGGTGGGCAAGCCCTCCGTGGTGAGCATCTCGGCCAGCACGCGGTTTGAGATCCGCTCACTGTCGACCAAGACCCCATCGCAGTCGAAGATGACCAGCTGCAATTCGTGCACGGTGGGATCCTGACTGCTCCGGCCACGTTGACCCGGCATGTCAAACGGAGTATTGGGCGGCGTTTGAGTGTCGTAGGGATAGTCCGTTGCCGGGCCGGCTGAGGTCTGGCCATAGCGCGCCGTCGCGTAGCTCGGGGAGCCCATCGAGGAGCAGCTCCTCGATACGGACGTGGTCATGGAAATACTCCAGGTGAATCAATCCGTCGATCGCGCACGCGGGATGGACGTGGATGGCCGGCCCGCAGTGGCAGGAGAGGGGTATGCAGTGTGCGCGGCACAGACCGGCGATGCGTAGGAGCTCGGTGATCCCGGCGCAGCGTGTGACGTCTGCCTGTTGCACGTCGACGGCGCCGGCGTCGAGCATCCGCCTGAAGTAGACGGCGTCGTATCCGTACTCGCCGGCGGCGATCGCCATGCCGGCGGGGGTACGGTCGCGTAGGATCCGCAGGCCCTCGAGGTCATCAGAGCTCACGGGCTCCTCGAACCAGCTGACCGAGGACTGCTCGTGGAAGGCGTCAGCGAACTGGAGGGCTTGCTTGCGTTCATAGGCGCCGTTGGCGTCGACGAACAACTCGACGCTTGGCCCGATCGCCTCGCGGGCTGCTCGTACGCGCTCACAGTCTTGATCGGGGTGCGCGCCGATCTTCATCTTGACCCGCGGAATGCCCTGCTCGGCCCAGCCAGCGAGCTGTTCCTGCAGCCGGTCGTTGGTGTAGGTAGTGAACCCGCCCGAGCCGTAGACGGGCACGTGATCGTGCGCCATGCCAAGGACGGTGCACAGCGGCGTATCGAGTAGCCGCGCGTGCAGATCCCATAGGGCGAGATCCACGGCCGCGATCGCCATTGAGGTGATCCCTTGGCGGCCCAGGTTGCGTGTGGCCTTGACCATCGCTGCCCACGACGCGCGAGGTGAGCTCGCGGGCATGCCTTCCACGACCCCGGCGAGCTTGGTCTCGATCAGCTTCGCGGTGGAGACGTCCGCGTAGGTGTAGCCGAGCCCTGCCGTCTCCCCGGCGTGGGCGTGGACGACGACGATCGTGGTCGAGTCCCATTGCAGGGTTCCGTCGCCCTCGGGCTGATCGGTAGGGATCGTGTATGCCTGCACGTCGATCCGTTCGACGGTGGTCGCGTCGAGGGTCATTGCTTGGCGTGTTGATCGTGCTCGGATGGTGCGTAGGTGCTGCGGGAGGTTCGGCGCACGTCTCCGTCGGCGAGGGCTTGGCGCAGCGCGTCGCAAAATACTCCAGGGCCCCAATAGCGGGCGCCAACGAGCTCGGGCGCCGGGCTCCCCTGCTCGCCGTGTTCCCGCTGCGCATCTCGCACAAGCTGCGTCGAGGATCCTGACGGCACCCGGCACCATGAGGACCGCCGTCCGCTCTCAAACGCGACTGAGACGTTCTCCATACTTTATCTAGCGTCTTTTCCAGTCAGTTTCTTACCAGCTCGCAGGAGGATCTTGGCGTGCCAATCCAGGCCCCCAGATGAGTGATCAGATAGAAGCAAACCGTGTCGTGCTGCGCCAGTCGGCCGCACGCTGCGCGAGGCGACGGGCGCCTGTGAAGCCATCCGGCTTACGAGTGGAGCGCCGTTAGCACGCAGCCGCTGTCAGGTGAAACTTGAGCTTGGCTCGGGCATCGTGCAGCGACTTGTAGATCGCCCCAGGGGTGCTGTCGAGTTCGCGAGCGAGCGTCTCGGTCGGGGAGCCGTTGATGGCGATCGCGACCAGGATGGTTCGCTGGCGTGCGCTCAGATGATCCATGATGCTGTTCACGGTCTGTAGAAGATGGCGGATCTCCACGAGATCCTGTGGAGAGCACCCAGGGTCGGCGACGAGCAGCGCCTGCTCGGGATCAGGCGAAATACCAACCTGGTCATGTCCGAGGCGCCGGCGAACGCTCCCGGGCGCCTCGAGCTGGGCGAACCTCCGCGCCCATGTCCAGAACTGGCTCTCGCCACGGTAGTCCTCGAGCTTACGCAGCAGCACCATAAGCGCGTCGTTGGCGGCCTGTGTGGCGAGATCGTCGATGTCGCTTCTCGGAAAGTGCGGCAGAGCCCGAACGTGATGACGGACATGGAACGCCGCCTCGCGGCGCAGGCGCTGGTGCAGCTCGGCGATCGCCCGGGAACGTACCGGGTCGCTCGCGTGCAGACGGTCCCACCATGCTTGGGACTCGACATCGAGCGGCCGCCGCGGCACACCCTCATGGCCCGGGCACGGGCATGAGGGTGCCACAGCTTCCAGGCGTGCTGCTGGCAAATCGGCAGCGATTGACGTTTGGGGCATGCGACCTCCGGATTGTTTTGCGCAGCCGAACCTCGGAGGTCAGCCGGTGTTGCCTGCCCCGCAGGACCGACCTCACTGCCATGCCCTCGTCACCCAGATACCCCAACCACACGGCATATAAACGCCCTGAGAAAGCTACGCGCTGGACGCAAGTCGCTTCAGCACTCCGGCGGCCACGACGGCCCACACACCCAGGGCCACCCATGTCCATGCGCGCGCGAAGTCACCGATCTCGCCGATCTTGTTGACGCTCGCGACCGTGAAGCTCATCGCCGCATACATGCCACAGCCATTCGTAGCCAGACGAGCGAAGCGCAACCGAAACGATCGCGGTAGCCATCACGGCACCGCCTGTGTTGAGGTGGATGTGGCTTGCTGCGCGTTTGATGCTCGGCGGTGCTCTTTGCATGTGCGCGGGTCTCGATCGACGAGGTAGGAGTAAGAACGGGGCTAGAAAGAACCCTTCACCGCGTGGTCAACCGGGTCGCCGGGACGCGTGACACGCGCGCATGCACGTTTCAGATGCGCCGGCTCTCAGCGACTCCGGCGGCGGCGAAGACGCTTGCCGCCGCAGTGTTGCTCAGGGCGAGCTTGCGCCGGTCGGGTCTGAGCCCGGCGAGGACGGCCATCGTGGCGGCGTGGGTTGCGTCGAGCGCCGCGCCGGCCAGGATCCAGCTGCGCGTGTGGCGCCGTGAGGTGATGGCCGCCTGGATGATGTGGCGCGCGCCGAGTACGCGTGCGAACGCACGGGCCGGCCGATCGAGTCGCTGATGGGGCAGGTCGCCCAGGACCGCTCCCGGCGCGATCAGCAAAGCGGCCCCCCAGAGTGCGCGTGCAACGGTCAGCAGGCGCAGCGAGGGCGGCTCGCTGGGAGTCAGAACGTGGGTGTGCACCGCGAGATCGCCCCGGCTACTTGGGCTCGCTGGGGGAGTATTGCTCGACGGCGCACTCGAGCAGCAGCGCGTGTACGAACGCTTGTGGGAGGTTTCCGCGCAGCTGTCGCTGGCGGACGTCGAACTCCTCCGAGCACAGGCCTGGCGGACCACAGGCGGCACGGTTTCGCTCGAACCACCTTGCGGCAGTGACGTGATCGCCTTGCTGGCTGTAGGCGAGCGCCATGAAGAACCCGCACAGCAGAAACGCGCCCTCGGCGTCGCCGAGCGCGCGCTCGTCGGGGCGGTAGCGGTAGCAGTAGCCGTCTTCGGTGAGCTCTGTCTCGATCGCGCGCAGGGTGGCGATCGAGCGGGGGTCAGACGGGGGGATTGCACCGCGGATCGCGGCCAGCAGTAGGGCCGCGTCTGGGCGCGGGTCGCTCGGTGAGCGCTGCCAGCGCCCGGAGTGGTGGAGCGCGTGCTTGGCGGTGTCGGAGACGATCTCATCGGCGAGGGAGACCCATTGGGCGCCATGCTCACCGGCGGGGCCATGCTGGGAGATCTGGCGGAGCCCGGCGGCGCAGATCAGCCGGCTGTGTGTCCACGCGTCGGGGTCGATCTCCCAGATCCCGGCGTCCGTGTCGGGCTCGCGCCAGCGTTTGGCGATCACGTCGACCGCGATCTCCGCGGCACGCCAGCCATCTGCCTCGAGATGATCATAAGCCGCGGCGGAGGCGAGCAGCAGCAGCGCCTCGCCGAAGGCGTCGAGCTGGAACTGCTGGTTGACCCAGTTGCCGGCGATGTCCGTGCCGCCCGGATAACCAGGCAGCTCGAGCTGATGCTCGTCGGGTACCGGGCCGCCGGTGGTGGTGTAGGCCGGCTTGAGGTTGGGACCGTCCGCCAGGAGGCGTTCTGTGACGAAGCGCACGGCGTCGTCCATCAGCGGGTACGGGCCGGCCTTGGCGACCGCTTGGCCGGTGTAGCACTGGTCGCGGATCCACACGTACCGGTAGTCGTAGTTGCGTCCCTGCCGCGCGCGCTCGGGCAGCGAAGTGGTGGCCGCGGCGACCATGCCACCACCCGCGCTGGTCAGCCCTGAGAGGACCGCGTAGGCGTGACGCGCATCGCGCTGGGCGACCGTGCGCTGCAGCTCGGGTACCCGCTTGCGCCACTCACTCTCGACGCCCTGCCACGCCCACTCAGGCTCCGGGGCTTCGCCATCGCACTCTCCGTCGGCGAGGACTAGGACGAAATCGTGATGGTCGCCCTCCTGGACTGTCAGGGACATGGTCAGTGCCTTGCCGCCGTGCCCATCGGCCTGCGGGGCCGCGTCCTGACCTCCGATCCAACAGGCGCGCGTGTCCGCGAGCTCGCCCGTCCATGCTCCATCGTCTCGCTGTGAGAGCTTACGGATGGGGTTCTGACCGAAGTCACTGCGAGGGTTCAGGACGATGTCGAGGCGGGCGGTGCCCTTGCGCGCGATGACACGCCGCAGGATCACGGCCCGGCCCGGATCGCTGGGCAGTGCGAGCGCTTCGCGGCACTCGATCTCCGCTTCGCCTGTCACCCAGCGGCTGCGCCAGATCAGGCTCCCCGGCTCGTAGTAGCCGCCCCAAACACAACGCTCCCGCGGGGTGATCGCGTAGCCGCCGGAGGCCCCGATGATCGAGGAGAACACCGCGGGAGAATCCCAGCGGGGAAAGCACATCCACACGAAGTCCCCGCGCGGGCCGACGAGCACGCCGCGCTCACCGTCGGCGAGCAACGCATACTCCCGCAGCACGTGAGGCCGCTCGATCCCCGGCACCGCGTCCCCCGCTGCCACGCTCAACGCACGAGGCCTTTCACAGCGGCCGCCGCGGCGCCAACCCCAGCCAGTCCGCCGGCGAGCAGACCGCGGTGGGTGGCCGCCCAGAGCTGGGGACTGCGGGTTTTGGCTTTGGAGTCGAAGATGCCGTGCGTCGCCGCCTCGCGTTGCACCGGCTCGAACAGGTTGCCCACGCGCTCACCGTCGAGGGGCATGTCCTTCACCTGTTGGCCGGAGATCCCGGTCTTCGCCAGATACCAGTCGCCGAGCACGCCCGGAGCGAACCTGCTCCCCAGGATCGCCTCCACCGCGCTGTAGCCGACCCACAGCTCCCGGCGACGATGCTGCGCGGCCCAGTAGACCGCCTCGGCGGGTATCTCCGGCTGGTAGATCGGGGGCACGGGCATCGGGTGATCGGGGAGCTTCGAGCGACACCAGCTGAACTGCGTCGTGTTGATCCCGGGCAGCTGCACCATCGTGATCTGCACGTTGCTCTTGTCGTGGCGCAGCTCGGTGCGGATCGAGTCGGTGAACCCGCGGATCCCGAACTTCGCACCGCAGTAGGCGGCCTGCAACGGGATCGCACGGTAGGACAGCGCCGAGCCGACCTGCACGATCTTTCCTTGATCGCGTGCTGTCATCCGTTTCAGCGCGACCATCGTGCCGTACACCGTGCCGAGATAGGTCACCTCTGTCGCGCGCTTGAACTCATCCGGCTCAGTGTCGATGAAGCGCGCGAACACGGTCGCCATCGCGTCGTTGACCCACACATCGATCTCGCCGAAGCGCTCTTCGACCGCTACCGCGGCCGCCTCGACCTGCTCGTGCTCGGACACGTCCGTCGGGACCGCCAGCGCCTGCCCACCGAGGGACTCGACCTCGCGCTTGGCGCCGTCCAGGCCCTCCTGGCCTCGAGCGAGCAGCCCGACGTGCGCGCCTCGCTTGGCGAACGCGTGCGCGATCGCACGTCCTACCCCGCCCGAGGAGCCCGTGACAACGACAACCTCCGGCTTGTTCTTCGCGCTCATCGGCTGGCTCCTTGTACGGGGATGGGGAAGGTCGGATCGAGGGTCCTCACACTGTGCTCCCACTGCCGAGGCGTTCGGCCAGGCGTGAGGCGAGCGCCATGATCGTCAGCGCCGGGTTGGCGGAGCCTTGGGTAGGGCAGACACTGCCGTCGCACATGTACAGGTTGGGGACCTCCCACACGCGATGGTCTGCATTGACGACACTGTCCTCGGGGCTCTGTCCCATGCGCGCGCCGCCGACGAGGTGCGCGTAGCGGTGGATCGTGAGAATGTCCTGCGCTCCGGCGGCGTGCAGGATGCCCTTCAGGACCTCAGTCGAGTAGGCCATGTTGGCCTTGTCGTTCTCCGAGCGGGTGTAGTCAAAGCGCGCTACCGGCATCCCGTAAGGATCGGTGTCCGAGGCGAGCGTCACACGGTTCTCGGGATGGGGCAGCAGCTCGTTGAGCACCCCGATCGTGACCCAGTGGTTGTAGTCGCGCATGTACTCCCGCATCGCGCGGCCCCAGTGGCCGTCGGCGAGCACGTGCTCAGCCCACCCGATCGGCTGCGGCGAGACCGTCTGGATAGAGAAGCCCCGCGCGAAGCCGCGCGACTCCTCAGTCTCGTAGAACTGCTCGGAGGAGACCTCCGGCGGCGGCGCCTTATACATGCGCTGCTCCTCAGGAAAACGTCCCGCGGTCTGCGACGCTCCCTGGACCATCACGTAACGCCCTACTTGGTCCTCGTTGTTGCCGAGCCCGTTCGGGAAGCGCTTGGACGTCGAGTGCAAAAGCAGCCGCGGCGTCTCGATCGAATAGCCACAGACCGCCACGGCGGCGGCGCGCTGGAGGCGCTCGGTGTTCTCGCCCTCACGCACATAGGTGATACCTGTGGCGCGGCCGTCGGCGTCGTCGATCTCGACGCGCACGGCCATGCTGTTCGCGCGGATCTCGACACCGTGGGCAAGCGCGTCGGGGAGATGGGTGACGTAGGGGCTGGCCTTGGCGTTGACCTTGCAGCCCTGCAGGCAGAAGCCGCGGTAGATGCAGTGCGGACGGTTGCCGAACGTGCCGTTGACGATCCCGACCGGTCCGACGCGCATCTCGATGCCCTGCTCGATCGCGCCCTTCCATAGGACTTCCGCGGCGCCGCTGATCGGGTGTGGGGAGAACGGGTAGCGGTGGGGGTCTCCCCACGGCCAGTCCTGGCCGGCGACCGGCAGCTCCCGCTCGAGCTCCTCGTAGTGGGCCTTCAGCTCGGGGTAGGAGATCGGCCAGTCCGCACCCACACCATCCCTGGTGAACGTCTCGAAGTCCGAGGGGTGAAAGCGGGGTGTGTAGCCGGCGTAGTGGACCATCGAGCCGCCGACGCCGCGCCCGGAGTTGTTCTTGCCCAGCTCGATCGGGTCATCGCCGCCGATCACGCGCTCCTGGGTCCAGTAGAGCTGATGGGAGCCCGCCTCGTCGGAGACCCAGTCCTCGTCGGGATGCCAGAACGGGCCAGCCTCGATGATCACGACCCGCCAGCCCTGGCGCGCCAGGCGCTGAGCGAGCACCGACCCTCCCGCACCGGCACCGACGACGCACAGGTCGACCTCATCAGACTCCTGATAGCGCGCCATCGTGTCCTGGCCGGGCAGGTCGCGGCGGTGGACGTCCAGCAGGTAGCGCGAGTCGTTTTCACGGGGGCCGACCGCGCCCTTGAGCAGCCCCCGCAGCCGGCCCGTCACGACCCGAGCTCCCCGGCGACACGGACGGGATCCTCGGCGGTGGCGCCGGGACGCTCGTGCGGCTCGCGGACGCCGACCGGGCCGAGGCGCATGTAGCCCTCCGGGTAGGCTGGTCCGCCGTAGCCGATCTCATTCCACGCCCACGGGTGCGAGTAGAACGCCGCCAGGATCCCGCGCATGCACACCGAGAACGCGCGGGAGACGTCGATCTCCTCCCACGCCCCTCCTTGCAGCGACCCATCGGC
>DATCDV010000020.1:0-153566 GCA_036510495.1 Solirubrobacteraceae bacterium | reverse complement strand
GATGTTCGCAATCCTCAGCACGGATGCCGCCGTAGGCGTGGGTGCGAATGAGACCCTGCAATACACGCCGCCCGGAGGATCGACGCTGATCGGCGGCTCGGTGGACGTGAGCTTCTTCGCCGACGGATACGGCTATGGAGCCTCGGGCACGGCGGTCGCGTACTCGCCGGAATACGCCTACAACGGCTCCAACGTCTTCTACCAATGTGCGTCTGGGCTGCCTCCCTGTGCCAATGGCACCTATGACTTCTCGGGCGTTCTCGGGCTTCCGAGCGGGCGCGGCGGAAACCTCTACCTCAGCGCCGGATGCGGCGGACAACCCGAAGCCGGGAGGGTCTGCAACGAAGGCGGCAGCGAAGGTGCCTGGTCGTTGGTGCGGCTGTGGTGGGCGAACCTCCTATTGGCCAACGAAGCGACGCCGAGCGCCAGCGGCGTCGGCGGAACGCTGCTGAGCCCAAACGTCGCAGGCACGGCGGAACTCACGCTCAACGCTGCCGATCCGGGCGGCCCAGGCGTGTATCTCGTGATCGTCCAGATCGACGGCAAAACCGTCTACTCGGGCACACCGAACAGCAACGGCGGAAAGTGCGCAGCGGTAGGCGCGACCGGCGGCGCGTTGATGTTCGACTACAGCCAGCCTTGCCCGGCGAGCGAGTCGGTGGACTTGCCGGTCAACACGACCTCGCTTCCCAACGGCCAGCACACCTTGAAGGTCTCGGTGCAAGATGCGGCCGGCAACTCAGCGGTCGTTTACGACGGCACGATCTCGACAAAGCAGCCGTCGAACGACTCGCTCGGAGCGCTGCCCGGTCTTGGCACAACTGCGGGAAGCTCGCCAGCCTCCACGCCGGTCGCTGTAGCGAACGGGTCGACGGCCAGCCACACGGCGCGGCTCAGTCTTGGCGTCAAGCGCAGGATCACCCGCCCCTACGCGCACCGCGCGCTGCGAGCGACGGGGCGCCTGCTCGACGGCCAGGGTCATCCGATCGTGGGTGCGGCGCTGGACGTGCTGCAGCAGATCAGCGGCTCGCCGAGCTTGGCGGTCATCGGACACGCGAAGACCCGTGCGAATGGGACGTTCACGGCGCCGGTGCCCGGCGGCCCCAACCGGACGATCGAGATTGCCTATCGCGCGTTCTCCACGGACGCGGGCTATGCCGCCACGGCGAAGATCGCTGAGGCGGTCAAGGCCGGTGTGAAGCTCAGCGTGAGCCCGCACAGGACGGGCTCGGAAGGGACCATCACCCTGAGCGGGCAGGTACTCGGGCCGGTCCCCGCCGAAGGGGTCGCCGTCGAGCTGCTTGTCCACTACCGCGGACGGTGGGAGCCCTTCCGAGTCCCGCAGACAGATTCACGCGGGCGCTTCGAGGTCGTCTACCAGTTCCAGGGCGGCATCGGGCACTTCCCATTCCGGGCATCGGTGCTCGGCGGGCAAACCGGATTCCCATTCGCACACGGGGAAAGCAGGGCGGTCGATGTCACCACGAACTGACACCGAGATCACGCTCGCTCCGCGTGGGATGACCGGATTGTGGCTCGCGGCCTTCGGCTGCGTGGTGTTGATTCTCGCGGTCTGCACATCGAGCGGCCGGGCGGGCACATGGACGCTGGTTTCGTGTACTCAGCCTGACGGTCATCCCGCTCCGACCGATGGGTGGAGCACGAGCGCGACAGGGGCTGTCGGCCCCGACAGCGGCGACACCAACACGTGCGCTGGAGGCGGAGACCTGAGCGCCGTGACCAGCGGTGAAGCACCGCAGGGCGCCTACGAAGGCCCTGAGTGGCTGTTCACGGCGCCGGCCGGCTCGACGATCGCGGGTGGCAGTATCACCGCGACGTTGACTTCTCCTCATGGCCAGGCATGGCTTGGGACGCCGAGCGCGAGCTACGACTCCGCCGACGTGGTGGCGAACTGCCAGTACAACCTCGCGTGCGGCCAGGACGGCACGCTCAGCGGAGCGTTCCCGATCACGCATCTCGGCGGGACCAGCCTTTACGCCGTGGCGGTGTGCGTCGGCCCCTACGAAGGGGCGACGTCGTGCCCCGCAACCGGAGGGATCGACGCGGGCGTGTACGTCAGCAGCGCAGCCATCGCACTCGCCAACAGCGCAACGCCGGCGGCGAGCGGATTCGGTGGCACGCTGCTGAGCCCAAACGCTCAAGGCACCCAGGAACTGACCTTCTTGGCAAGCGACCCCGGCGGTCCGGGCGTCTATCTCGTGACCGCCCAAATCGACGGCAAAACGATCTACTCGGGCACGCCTGATAACGACGAAGGGCGGTGCATCCCGATCGGCGAGGCCGGAGGCACGCTGATGTTCGATCACAGCCAGCCCTGCCGCGCGAGCGAGTCGGTCGACTTGCCGATCAACACGACGGCGCTTGCCAACGGCCAGCACACCTTGAAGGTGACAGTCGAGGACGCCGCCGAGAACGCGAGCGTGGTCTACGACGGCCCGATCACTACACAGCAGCCGTCGAATAACTCACTCGGGGCGCTGCCCGGTCCTGGCACGAGCGCAGCTTCGGGCCTCGCGCGAGGACTCGGGCAGCCGAATGGGATCGCGGCAAGTGAGGGAGCGCGCCTGCGCCTCGGTCAGCACGGCCGGTTGACGCGCAGCTTCGCCAAGCGCGCGCTACCAATCTCCGGCCGCTTGATGAGCGCGCAAGGCCAGCCGATCGGCGGCGCGACGCTCGAGCTGCTGCAGCAGACCGCGAACTCGCCGGGCCTGAAGTTGATCGGTCATGTGAAGACGAGCGCCACCGGGACGTTCGTGGCGAGGGTGCCGGCTGGGCCCTCGCGGACGATCGCGGTGGCATACCGGGCGTTCTCAGGCGACGGCGCCTACGCAGCGACGGCCAGGATCATCGAGTCGGTGGACGCTGGCATACAACTTGGTATCAGCCCACGGCGCACCGGCTCCGAAGGCGCGATCACGCTCACTGGGCACGTGCTCGGGCCGGTCCCACCGCAGGGTGTGAGCGTTGATCTGCTCGTCCACTACCGCGGACGTTGGGAGCCGTTTCGCACACCGAGGACGGACGCGGCGGGCCACTTCACCGTCGTCTATCAGTTCGAGGGCGCGCGCGGGCGTTTTCCCTTCCGCGCGGAAGTCCCCCCAAGCCAGGCCGACTTCGCGTTCGGCCGTGGATTCAGCGGGGTGGTCGATGTTGTCACCGAATAACACACTCGCCAAGCGGTTCGCCGGCCGCACTCTGATCGCCGCAGCAACCTTGCTGCTTGCAGCAAGCCTGGTGATCGCGCCGAGCGCAAGCGCTGGCACATACCCGATGTATCAGTGTGCTCCAGGTGTACCCGCCGTGTCGCCGGGTTGGAGCGTGTTCGGCAACAACACCAACGCGATCACGCTGATCTCTAACGGCTGCTCGGCGGGTGGCAGTATCGGCGACTCCGTTTCCACAGACGAACAAGCCGGCGCTGTGACCGAGAACGGCAAAAGCGGAAGTCAAGTCGGCCTGCAGATCGACGTGCCGAACAGCGCTCCCGGCGTCACGATCCACGCGGTCAAAGCCGAAGTCATCGGCTCGGCCGTCACCGGCGATGACGCCTTCCTCGGGTTCGCCTCGGCCGGCCAAGCCCTTCCGGGCGGGGCGGAGCTGCCCTACGGCGGCAACAGCGCGTACACCGCGACCGAAAACTGGACCCTGCCGCAAGGGGCGCGCGACTTCGAGGCATACGTCAACTGCAGCACCGACCGCAGCTCGACAACGTGCGACTTCGCCGACTCGATCGCCGTGCCCGCGCTCACCGACATCACGCTGAGCCTCGAAGACGACACGCCGCCGACGGTAGGCGGCGTGAGCGGGCCGCTCGCCGCAGCCGCAGCCGCCGACGCGACCGTGGCTGGCTCGCAACCGATCAGCTTTACGGGCAGCGACGCCAACAGCGGCGTCCGCGCGGCAACATTGACACTCAGTCCGCTGGGCGGTGGAACGCCCTACGTTCACACCTTCGCGTTCTCTGGCGAATGCGCCTACGACTCGTGGAACGCCTGCCCGCTCACGGAGACGGTGAGCGGCTTCGCGGTCAACACGGATGCTCTCGCCGATGGAGCCTATGCGGCCAACCTGGCGATCACCGACGCGGCCGGGAACGTCACCAACGACGCGCTTGGCTCGGTCACGGTCAGCAACCCCGTGGCCACCGTCAGCTCCTTGGGGGCGCTGCCCGGCCCCGGCACGACCAGCTCGCACACCGGCTCAACCGGAGCTGGTCGCCCGAACGGCACCGGCGCGAGTGAGGGAGCGCACCTGCAGCTCGGCACGCGCTCGCCGATCTCCCGAACCTACGCCAGGCGAGCGGTGCGGATCACGGGCCGCCTGCTCAACGCGCAGGGCCTGCCGGTCGCGGGTGCATCCCTGGACGTGCTGCAGAAGATCGCCGGCGCCACCATCGAATTGATCGGCCACGTCCGATCAGGCACCGACGGGACCTTCGTAGCCCACGTGGCGGGCGGACCGTCACGGATGGTCGAGATCGGCTATCGCGCGTTCTCGGCTGACTCCGACTACTCGGCGACGGCAAGGCTCGTAGAGGCGGTCCGCGCCGGGGTGCAGCTCACCGTGACGCCGCGCAGGACGGGCTCGGAAGGCACGATCACTCTTAGTGGGCGCGTGCTCGGTCCGGTCCCGCCGCAGGGCGTCGTCGTCGAGCTGCTGGTTCATTACCGTGGCCATTGGGAGCCATTCCGCGATCCACGCGCGGATTTGCACGGGCGGTTCCGCGTCGCCTACCAATTCCAGGGCGGCATCGGGCGATTCCCATTCCGGGCGGTCGTGTTCGGGAGCCAAGGCGACTTCCCATTCGCACTCGGCGAAAGCAGGGCGGTCGATGTCACCACGAACTGAGCGGCGTCGACACGTCCTCGCCGGAGCCCTGGTCGTCTTCACCTGCGCGCTGCTTCTCGGACTCCTGACACCTCACCTGGCGGCGGCTCTGCCGCCGGATGGGAACGGTAACTACACGCAGATTCTGTGCGCGGACCCCGCGACAGGAGAAGGACTTGGGCTTTCGGGGATGCCTGAAGGGCTCAGCAACCCCGCGAGCACCGACCTTTGGCAAGTGACCGCAGCCGAGGTTGATTGTCGCACCGGGCGCATGACGGCCAGCAGAGGAGTGCCGATGTCGGTAGGCCAAACCAACGCCTACGCGCAAGGTACTTGGTCCGCCCTGCTCTACCAGGCACCGCCGAGCGCGACGATCAACGGCGGCACGATCTATCGATCTGAGCGGGCCGAAGGGCCTAACGACGGCTTCATGGGGATCATTCAGCAGGGCGGCGAATACAACGTCCTCTACTCGCTGCCGCGTAACTGCTGCGACCAAGGCGATTGGTTCGTCGGCAACGTGGCAGCACGAGGCATGTCCGCCACGCCGTTCTCACCCGAAAACGTCGTGAACCTGACGATCTCCCCGGACGGTGGACATTGGGATGTCAATGCCACCTGCGATCCGAACGGGAATAACAACAGCAGTTGCACGCTCGCGTCCGGCCAGTGGGAATACCGCGTCTTTGGCGGCGACATCAGCTTGAACGCACCGCACGATCCGCAAGCAAGCAATATCTCCGGTCCTCTAGTAACAGAAAATCCGCTCCGAAGTACGGAGTCGATCACGTTCTCGGCCACGGATGAAGGGCCGGGCCTCGCCTACGTGAAACTCTTGGTTGACGGCAGTCTCGTCCAATCGCAGATCATCGACACCAACGGCGGGCATTGCATTCCTGTCTCTGGACACGACGCCTACACCTGGGCGTATCAGGTGCCGTGCAGAACGTCGGTCGGGGGGCGCACATACTCGCTGAACACGGCGGGGCTGCCGAACGGACTGCATCACGTACAGGTCATCATCGAAGACGCGGCCGGCAATCAGTCGGAAGTTCTCAACCGGGTGGTGGCCACGGAAAACGTCGGCGTGGGATCGCTGGGCGCGCTGCCCGGCCCCGGAGCCTCAGCCCTGATCGCCGGAGCGCCCAATGGCACTGGCGCGAGCGAAAGCGCCGATCTGAGCCTGGGAGTCCGGCCGAACGTCTCGCGCGCCTTCGCACACCGGGCGCTGCGGCTTCCCGGTCGGCTCGTGGACTCGCACGGCCAGCCGATCGGGGGTGCGAGACTCGAAGTCCTCCAGCAGATCGCGGGCAGCAGCGGCAGCCGACTGGTCGCCTACGCACGCACCGGCGCGGACGGCTCGTTCATCGCCAGCGTCCCGGCGGGACCGTCACGACTGATAGAGGTGGCCTACCGTGCGTTCTCAGGTGAGCGGGGCTACGCCGCTCAAGCCAAGGTGCAGGAGTCGGTCGGCGCAGGCGTGCAACTCAGCGTGAGCCCGAACAGGACGGGTCCAGAAGGCACGATCACGCTCAGCGGCAAGGTCTCGGGACCGATCCCCCAGCAGGGCGCGATCGTGGATCTGCTGGTGCATTATCGTGGCCGCTGGGAGCCCTTCAGGACGCCGCGGACCAACAGCCAAGGCCGCTTCCGCGTGGCCTATCACTTCGAGGGCGGCGTCGGCCGCTTTCCGTTCCGGGCCGAAGTCCCTGCGGGCCAAGCAGGGTTGCCATTCGGCAACGGCAACAGTCGGGTGGTAGATGTCAGCACAAACTAAGGCGACTCGGTGTGCGTTGCTGATGTCCCGGCGTAGCCGGAGGTACATCGGCGCGGCATGTCTAATGCTCGCCTTGTTCCCGGCAGCGGCCGGTGCCGAGTCAGGCACTACCACCCAGGCAGTCGCGGATAACGGCGCTTTTCTTCCCTACGCCCCTCCACCAGCGCAGCCTGCCGGCCTTTGCCTGGTTGATACGGGTGTGACTCTCAACCGGGATACGGAAGGCGTCGTGGTCGAACGAACCGCGCTCGACGGCGGCTCGGGGGAAGACGTGTCCCCCACGCTGCACGGGACTGTGCTTGCCATGATGGCGGGGGCACCCGCGAACGGCTGGGGCATGGTTGGCACCGCACCCCGAGCTGTTCAGATCGTCTCCGTGCGCATCCTTGAGCCGGGACAGACGACGTTCCCGTTCAGCGCATATGCCACGGGAATTGACGCTTGTCTCCGTGTGCGTTCTCACTACGACGTGCGGGTCATCAATCTCTCGCTCGGTACGTCGGAAGCGCCATCAGGTCGAGACTACGAAATGCTCGGCAACGCGGTGCAGGAAGCCGGCGACTATGGCGTTGCAGTCGTCGCAGCCGCGGGCAACGACGACGGAGGCGGCGTGGAGTACCCGGCCGCATATCCTGGAGTTCTGTCGGTCGGCGCGACTGACACGCAGGGCGGCGGCTTCTGCTCGTTCTCGAACCGCGGCGAAGGGCTGCGGCTGCTCGCGCCCGGCTGCGACCTCGATGGCGCCGAACCCACGACGGGCGCGTCCAACTACAACTACTGGCAGGGCACCAGCGAGGCGTCCGCGATTGCCGCGGCAGCCCTCGACGCACTCGGCTCCTACGAGCCAGGCTTGTCGCCCGAAGGGGCCGAGAAAGACCTGACCGAAGCCGACAATGGCGTGCTCGACATCGCGCAGACCTTCCGCAACGCCGGGCTCGGGGCGATCGTGACGGCCGGCGAAGCAGCCGAGCCAGGAGCACAGTCGAACTCGTCCCCAGCGTCGTCTCCCCAGCCGGTGACACCATTGGCCTCGATGACGCACCCATTCGCACGCCCGCGGGTCAAACTGAAGCGAGTCAAGCACCGTCTCGTCCTCGCGCTTTCGGGACGCCCCGGCGAAGCTCAGGTGCAAGTGCGCTACCTCGGCCACCGAGGCCGCTCACACCAACTGCGCGTGCTGCGCACACTTCACGGCGTCTTTGCGAGCCTGACGCTCCCGACCTCCGGCGTTGTCGAGGTATCCGTGCGCTATACCGACCCCTACGACGTGGAACGAGCGAGCCAGTGGACGACACTTCGCCTACCAGGATCAGCGAGCACGGCAGGAAAGGACCGGCGCGGACGGTGAGACTGTCGAGCACGACGATCGCAGTCCTGCTTGCCCTCGTAGCCGGGGCATCTCCGTCCCCGGCGCTTGCCGCCGGCAGCTATCAGGTGAGCGCTTGCAACTTCGCGCCGGAAGCTGCCAACAACTCTTGGAGTTGGGCGACGAGCGATCCCTCGCAACCCTCGCACTACGCCGAGCACGTCAACTGCCCCGATCGTCTTGGAGGCTCTGGCGGCAACGCCGACCAGGAAGGCGGCCTATCGACAACCGACGCGCTTGGGCTCTCAAGTGGAGCTGCGCCAGGAACTAGCGCCGGTTGGACCTTCACGGCGCCAGCGGGTACGTCGATCACAGGGATTAGCTATGAACGCTTCATCGGACATCAGTTCGATGGGTTCAACGATTGGTCGCCGGCTCTGCGCGCGAATGGGACGATTGTGCCGGGAGAAACCTGCCTGGATACAGTCGAGAACGGTGAGACTTGCTCCGTCGGTAGCCCGCCCGGTGAGGGCGGCGAACCGGCGTCGGTAACAGGTCTTTCAGCACATGAACTGTCAGTCGGCCTCGTATGCCAGGCGCCCTCCGGCGACGAATGCGTGACGGGCGCAACCGAACATAAAGCGTGGGCTGCGATGTACGGCGCGACGGTCACACTTTCCGATCCCACGCCGCCAACTCTGAGCGCGCCGTCGGGCGCCCTTTGGGGAGAAGGCGAAGCCAGCGGGTTTCACAAGGGCACTGAAAGCGTCGCCGTCGCCGCAGCTGATGTCGGAGGCGGCGTAGCGAGCATCGTCCTGTCGGCGGACGGACGGCCAGTGGAGACCTACACGGCGCCGTGCAACTTCACCTTCGCCCAGCCCTGCCCGTCATCGACGGGCACGCAGACCTTGACGCTGCCCACTACGGGTCTCTCTGATGGAACTCACACGCTCGCGCTTGTAGCGACCGACGCGGCCGGGAATCAATCGACGGTGGCCTCCGAGCAGATCACGGTGGAGAACAGCGCGCCACCGCCGCCAGTGGGATTGTCCGCAAGTCCTACGCAGGCGGGCGGCTCGACGTTCACGGCTACCTGGACCGATCCGGCAGGTCAGGTCGCGCCGATCACGGGTGCTCTCTACCAAGTCTGTCCGGTGAGCGGTTCGGGGTCGTGCAGCGCTCCCGCACAGGCGCCAGCGGCCGGGCCGGCGACTGTGACTGTTCCCGGCCCTGGAAGCTGGAGCATCGCCGTGTGGCTCACCAACGCGGCAGGCAACGCGAGCCCCGCCGCTGCGGCGCACACAAGCGTCGTCGTCTCACCGTCTGGCCCAGGCGGCTCGGGCTCGGGTACGGGCACCGGCCACAGCGCAGGGACCAAGCCGACGATCCGTGTCACGGAGACGCTGCGTGGACGCGAGCTGGTGGTGCGTGTGAGCGGACCCGCGAGCGGCAGGGTCCGTGTGGGCTTCACCGGCCGGCTGGGAGGCCGGACCATCGCGTCAGCCGCAAAGACAGTCGCGCTCAAGCGCGGGCGGCTGACGGTCGTGTTCAGGCTCGGTCCTCGCACTGCAGCGCACGCGCTGATCCGCGTCAGCGCGAAGCTCGATCACGAGCTGGCGGTCACGAGCACCCTCCGCCGCAGCACATCGCATCACAGCAAGCCGAAGCGGTAGCTCTTGATGCGGGGGCGCTGATGCCCGATCAAGCCCGGTTCTCGTGGAGCAGCAGCTCCCAATCCTCGCGTAGTGGCTCTACTGCGAGCTCGTTGACCGCCAACGACACGATGTCCTCTAGCTCAATCGCGCCCGTAGGAAGGTGGACCTTGCCGAGCCAGCGCTCGCCGAGCTGGATGTTGGCCCGGACGTGTAGGTGCGGGTCAACAACCGGGCTCTTTCCGCGCGGATGCCAGTGATAGGCGAGCAGTTCGCCGGTGTCGTGAAGGCCAATGGCATAGAAGTAGGCGGCTCTGTGGACCTGCCAGCCTGCGTCGGAGTCCTCCGTGATGGTGTAGTGCTCGCTGACCGCCAGCGTCAGGCGACTTGCTCCCCGCAGGGCCACGGCATCGTTGCCGGCCATAATGAGGGCGTGCGGAGCAGCGGCCGGCGCGTAGCCGCCTCCGACGTCGACGTGCGCAGTCGTGAGGCAGGAGAGTACGCGCGAGATGCGGGCGCGATAAGCCTGTACGGCCTCCGCGGGAGTTCTAGCCGGCAAGGGGAAGCAGCATCGCGACCCGCATCACGTCCGGCTCGTCGTCGGCGTCTATCTCGCCGGCCTCCCAGCGGATGCGAAACTCCTCCCCGGAGATCCCGAGGTACTGACGAGCCTTGTCGTCGAGGAGCTGCTGGCCCTGCTCGGGGGTCAGCTCACGGATTTCGTTGTCGGTTCTGGTAGCCATTGCAAAACGCTCCTTGGAAAGAGTCGGCCGCGCGGGCCGGTTCCTTGACCATCCATAGTAGGGAAGGATGCGGGTGGTTTCCATCGGTCGTCGCGCTAGGCCCGGCGGGCGTAGGCCCGCCGGGCCTAGCGGTGCCGTCAGGCAGCCGCGACCAGCTGCAATGCGCGGGTCTTCTCGGCTCCGTCGTCGAGGGCTCGGGCGAACCGCTGACCGTTTGAGCGCAGCGGGCGAATCCAGTCGCCGTACTCGATGATCGCGTTCACGGCGGCCCACTTCGAGCCGGGTGCGTTGCCTTGCGTGTCGCCGCGCAGGAATAGCTCGGCGATGCGGTCCTTCGTCTGCTGGCGCGAGCGGCGCGAGCGGCTGCTCATCGAGTCGCTTGTCCCGTTCGGGTAGAGCTCCTCGAGGACAGCGCGGAGCTGGCGCTCGGTGCAGCGTTCCGAGGCGAGCTCGTCGCCGTAGCTCTTGAACTGCTTGTAGTAGTTGATGGAGAGGTCCAGCACTCGCCGTGCCTCATGGACGCGCTGCGTGACGGCTTCGGTGTGGCGGATCGAGAACTTCTGGCGGGCGCTCTGGAGACCCCAATTGAGCGTGTTCTGGCAGACCACGCGGATCGGGGTGGTGGCGGCGATCACCGCCGTCGAGCCGTCGTGGCTGTTCATCAGCAGCACGTAGGGCCGCACGGCGTCGCCGCCGACCTCGACGTGATCGGGCAGCGTGGCGAGCACCCATACCCGGCGTCCACCGTGCAGGCTTCCCGCCGTCTCGAAGTTGATCGAGCTCCCGAGCAGCTGGTCGACGAACGCGAACGCCTCGTGGTTCTGCACGATGCGGTAGCGCTCACCGACAATCCCAAGCACCTCGCGGGTGTCCTGACGGACGGTCGCGTAGAAGCCGGGGATCTCCTCGCAGCGAGCGGCCGACCAATCGGCGGCCGATGTCTCGCCGCGGTCGATCGCGATGGGCTCCTTCGCGACGCTCCAGTCGAGCCCGGATGCCTCGATCGCCTCGGCGATGGTCGCGGGCGGTTGATCGAGCACGGCTCCCAAGCCGTGCCAGGGAGTGACGCGCACGGAGAACATTGAGTCTGATTCTGTGAGTCCAGCGGGCATTTTGTGCCGTCCTTTGGATGGGTGGCTCCGCCCGGTGCGGGGCCTGTCGCAGCCCCGGCCGCATCCCCGTGAGGGGATGCGACAATGGCCGGGCAAGCGGGCTCCCGCACCGGCAGAGCGGCGCGCTCCTTCACTGATGTGTGTCCTCGACGTTGGGCTTGTCACTGCCCTCGAGCCGATTCCACGAGAAGGGGCCGCGCAGGTTCGGGGGCATCTGCTCGTGTGAGTCGATCGCGTCGACCCACTCCTCCTCGTGGTGCTTCCAGTAGAAGAAGGCGATCTCGTCGGTCCTGCGGTCGCGCTCCTCACGAGTCGGGAACTTCTCAATGTCGATGTCTCCTTCCACATCGACCGCGAGCTCGACCTCGCCACGGTGATAGACGACGACGTACGGCCAGTTGCCGAGGTCCCAACCGTTGAGTCCCCAACTCGAGATCGCAGCCCATCCGAGACGGGGCGCGAACTCCATCCGCTCGTAACCTTCGTCTCCGGGCCAGCGGGTGCGCGTGGGCATAGCGCCCTCCTTTGGATGGTTGGCCCCGCCCGATGCGGGGCCGGTCGCAGCCCCGGCCGCATCCCCCGAGGGGATGCGAGAATGGCCGGGCAAGCCGGCTCCCGCGCCTTGGGGGGTACTCAGCGCGATGCGCTTGCCGCAGAGGCGGTCGCCCCAGAGGGGTCAAGCTGGCGATCGGCAAATTCGTTGGCCGCTTTGCCCTGTTTGGGGTCACTTATTCGTATGACTGCCTACCTAACCGTGCGCGAGGTCGCCACGATGGCTCGCTGCGAGCACAAGTCGGTGCGGCGTGCTATCGCTGCGGGCAGACTGCGCGCCTTTCAGCCCACAAACAAGCTGCTTATTCGCGAGGACGACGCCTGCGCCTGGATCGAAGGGCGGCCGGTATCGCTGACCGGCTCGGCTCCTAACCTACGCCCTGGCGCGAGTCGCCGGCGCCCAATGCTGGGGTCCCAACGGCCCGGTAGCGTTGATGATCTGCGCGAGATTGAACGAAAGGCGGTGCGAGCATGAGTGTGCGAAAGCGCGATGATCGAGATGGGCAATACGAGGTGCGCTGGCGAGAGGGTGGGCGGCAGCGCTCCCGATTGTTCGGCAAGAAGGGCGACGCCCAGGCGTTCGAGCTCGACGTCAAGCGCCGCCGACAGCTCGGTCCACTTGCGGCCGGAGTGATCCAGAGCCGACTGACGTTGGCTGAGTACGTGAGGGATGAATGGTGGCCACGGTATGCCGTGCCGAATCTCAAGCCGTCAACGCGCCGCCGCTACCTCGAGGTTTGGGGCACTCACCTTCTGCCGCGCATCGGCGACTACCAACTGCGCGAGATCACCCCTGCCTTGGTTGAGGATCTGTGTAGCCAGTTTCGCGCGGCGAAGGTCGGCGTGCAGACGCAGCGCAAGGCGGTGATGCTGCTGCAGGGCATTCTGCGTCGCGCCGTCGTGCGCGGTCTCATCCCCAGCAACCCTGTGAGCGTCGTGGACAAGCCGCGCCAGCCCCCGACGAAACGTCCGCAGCCGCTCGGGCCGCTGACGATCGAGACGATGCGCGCGGGAATGTCGTTGCGCGACGCCACCCTGACATCGCTGCTCGCATACGGGGGCCTGCGTCCCGAGGAAGCGACGAGTGCCCATTGGGATGATCTCGGGGAGCGCATCCTTCACGCGCACGCCGGGAAGACCGAGAGGGATCGAGTGGTGGACGTTCTCGCACCGCTCGTTCAGGACTTGGCGGAATGGAGACTCGCGCAGGGGCGTCCAGCTGGCAAGGCCCTCATCTTCCCGCGCCAGGGTGGCAAGGAGTGGCAACTGCACGACTGGCAGAACTGGCGGCGGCGGATCTACCAGCCCGCGGCCAAGGCTGCAGGAGTGACCGGCGACATGCGTCCGTATCGGCTCCGAGGATCGTTCGTGTCGTTGCTGCTGTGGGAGGGACGGTCACTGACCTACGTCGCCGAGCAGGCTGGGCACTCGGTTGCCACCCTCGCCAAGCACTACGCCGGCGTGCTGCGCGAGCTCGAAGATAAGCCGCGGACACCAGCCGCCGAGGCGATCCGCAGTGCCCGTGAGCAGGTGAGGTGTGCGCCAGATGTGCGCCAAGCGCAAAAGTGAGGATCGGCGGATGACGGTCAGAGCGCCGCGCCTGGACGCCAAACCGCGACTTGTCCGAGCGCGTGTCGGGTTAGCCGGTTTGTCCCCGCGTTGGCGGGCGCTCTTGGGCTCGCGTTTTACTCTCGCCGTCAGCGTGTCGTCTGGTGCCGGTCCAGCCAGGCTCCATCGCCGGCCCTAGGGGTCGCGGCGAGCCAGCAACTCGAGCGCCGACTTACCCTCACTAACCAACAAGCCGAGATCGCGATCAGCTGTGCAGTCGACGAGCCTGGAGCCGTTGGACGACATCACTTCGCCGACCGTTCCCTGATCGAGTCGCCCGACGAGCCGCTGGCGCTCGATGTGGGGTCCGCGGCGCGTGAGGTAGGTCCTGAGCAGGTGCCTGACTGGTTCCCCTACATGTTGACCGTCGGCCGACCTCCAGCGCACTGTGACTGCGCGTAGTTGCACTTGGTGCCCGCGCCCTTGGCCGGCCGGAACAACGAGCTCGTCGCCGACTGCTAGGGCGTCAGCTACGAGAGCCGCAAAGCGGAACGCCGCCGCACTTGCTGCGCGGGCGTCCCCGGACGCGACGGATCGGGCGAGCAACTCCAGCGCCGTCTCGGGCCAGTCTTCCTCCGGGGGCCGATAGGGCCCAAAGGAGCCGTCGCGACCGGGTAGAACCTCCGAAAACGCGTGGAGTCCTGGGTATGGACAGGCTTCGCCTCGCTCATCGTCGGTGTAGGTGACGACGAGGAACGATTCGTCAGCGCCGGCGAAGATCCCCGCGGCACCCTCTCGTACACGGTAGGTAGGGTCATGGTCGCTGCGGATCCGCTCACTGACGAGGTTCGCCGCCCGTGTCATCTCGGCGCCAAGATCCTTGATCAGCAGCACCTGCTCGCTAAAATCTCTCAGTAGCTGCTCGCGCACGGATACAGGCTGGTCGTACTGCCTGTAGAACTGTTCCATTCGATAGATCGCGCCACTATTTGTGAGTTCGACCCTCGCGTGGAAGACGTCACGGAAGTCTCGTATCACCGACGCTAGGTTGCGCATCGCCTCGAGCACGCGGTCGGACCCGGCAATGGAGACACGGCTCTCAATCCATGCCACGGCTTCGAGCAGACACCCGTCGAAGCGAGCCGCGATGTCGGGTGGCGAGCCGAAGAAGATGCCCGCAGTCGCGTGATGCCATCGATTCAACTCAAGGATGTTGGCCAGCTCTTGGCCCAGTCCTGCGACGGTCGAGTCCCTGATTGACTGCCGCGCGCCGTCGCGCCCGTCACCTGCCAGTGCCGACTCGCTCGCGACACCCTGGGCTCCCCACGGGACCAGTCCGCCGAACCGGACTGAGGCCTTCAGGACATCGGGCGGCGTAGTCGCGAGCACCTCGAACGCGAACGCCGCCGCGCGTCTCGCAGCGGCGGGCTGCAAAGTCGAGTCGCGCTCCAAGCTCTTGTCCGAAAGCAAGTCCGAAATCCCACGCACCACGAGTCTTTGCATGCCTTCGTGGAGACCTGCAGCCGTGAGAAATCCACTAGCCTCCATATCGACCGCGACGACCTTGTCGTAGACCCGCCGGATGTACTTGTAGGTGTCCGAATCAAGCGACTTCACGACGTGGTCACCGCTCGCTAGCGGGTCAAACCAGACATCACTGTCCGCCGCGTCGGCGTCCGCGACCCGTGAGCTCCACGTTGCCTCTCGTGCGATCTGACGTCCTGCTTCGAGGAAGTACCGCGACGGGCCCTTCGGCCGATGTCGCGGAGTGAACTCATCGCCTGCCTTCCCGGCCTGGTAGTACTCAACGGAGAGCGGAACCACGATGTCCAGCGGCTTGACGCCCTTCTCCGCGAATCCGCCTGCAACCCCAACGAAGATCGCGGCGGCTGGCAGGAGCGTCTGGAGCGCCGACTCGACTGCCGTCGCCGCGACCTGGTTCTCCGGACCGGTCTCGACCACGTAGACGCGCCAGCCAATTCCGCTGGGGAACGTGCCCAGCTGATACACGGACTCCCCGCTTCGCACCGCGGTGATTCCGTCCAGGTGGGCAATGACTGCCTCTGTCTCCAAGGCGAGAGCGGTGAATATCACCGCCGTGAACTCCCCCGTCATACAGAGACCCTACCCAACGGTATCGGGGTGCCCAGAGCCGCCTGCTCGTCGACCGGCGTACCGTTGCGTCTTGGACGGCGAGAGCGGACGTCCTCGCTTACCTCCGTGACTGCCGGAGCGCGCTCGAGTGCCGCTCCTGGATCGAGATCGCTAGAGCATGTGCCGCGAACGGGGCGCGCGACCGACCACGGGCACAAAGAGACCCATGACCCCCCGTTCCCTCGGCCCGTGCCTCCGACTAGCGCGCGGATTCGCGGAAGCTCCGCAGTGGATAGCGAAGGACCCAGCCGACGATCGGCCGGCGCTCGGCGACCTCGTCGTGCGCGCCGCCGGCATCCTCGATCTCGCGCAACAATCGGTCGGCCATCTTGTCGGCGAGCTGCGGCTTTCCGAATGCGATTGCGCCGTACTCAGTCCGCCGCGACAGTTCCTGCAGGACGGATGCCAGCCCCTTGCGGGGACCCTGGGCTTGATTGCGGGACTCCTGACCCGCGAGCAGCGTGTCTTCATTGAGGGTGAGCACCGCCCCGCTCTCTGCACCGATCTCGGCTACGAACTCCAAGAGCTCTTGGGGCGTGAAGTTGTCCTCCTCCAGACTCCTCTCCCACAGCTTCACGTGTTCGTCGCGAAGAACCCCATCCTGACTGAACCGACGCGTCACGCGCTTCGCATCGTTCTCATCGTCCAAGAGCAATGCAACCGCATCGGCATATTCTGCGAAGCCTTCCAGCATTGTGCGAGAGCCCTTTAGCTTGTCCCCGCCGAGGTCGGTGATGAGGAGCCCAGCGCCATCCCAGCTATGTGCACTAAACGCCTCGAACAGCCGCTTGATGAGGCGAACCTCAGTCTCCCCCTCGACGACCATATGCAGTCGATGTGGGTAGAGCTGATGATTGCGAAGCGCCTCGCCGAGCTGATCGGGGTGGCGCCCAAGCGGGCGTGGCGACAGATCCGGGTCGCGAATCTGATCAGCATCGGGCAGAAGCTCGCCGGTTAGTTCCCGATAGGCGCGACGCAGGACCTCTGCCGCGTCGTAGAAGTCGAGCGCGTTGCGGACAGGTCCACGATCGCGCTCGCGCTCGCGACGCGCCTCGAACCGCCTGATGTCCTGGAGCTGGGGTAGCGGGTCGAGGTTTCTGGCGCGCTCTGCCAGCCAGCGATAGCTGCCTTCGAGGACCTCCGGCTCAAGCTCGAGTTCTGCTCGCAGCTGCTCGATGTCGATGCCGTCGTACTCGATGTCAAGCGCGTCTACTTGGTTCTGATCGTCCCAAAGGATCACGGATCGCCCGTGCACAAATGGCCAGTAGCGTGCTTGGAGGCGAAGCAGGAGACGGATCGTCGCCAGCCACTGCAGGTGCAGCCCCTGTCGGTATACGAGATGGGCGTCGATGAAGGGCTGATGGTTCGTGGCGAATGTGGCGACGGCATCCGATCCGAGCCCGAACGTCTCCAAGGGCACCTCAAGCGTCTCGCCTTCGCGAGCCAATGCGGCGTAAAGCAATTGCCACTCTGAATACAGCGCGTTGACGACGGGGTAGCCGTGCTGCTGAAACGCGTACTCGTTCCACGGACGAAATTGCACCTCTTCTCGGAAGATGATGCCGTCGGTGGGATATGGAGCGGTGGTCCGCCAGTTCGTCCACGGCCCGGTGGAGAAGGCAAGCGGCGACAAGACACCATCACGGTCCCAAGCCTCCAAAAGAGATTGGTTCAGGCCGATGCCGCGCTCCCGTGCTTGAGTCTCAAACGCGCTCGGAGTGATCAGCTCGCGCTGGATCAGCACGCCTTTCTCAACGAGCGCCCGCGTAGTCAGCCCAAACTCGCTCAGTGGCGGGATCTGTTGAAACACGATCTGCAGCGGCATGAGGAGATTCTGGCGAACCTCGCAGACAGGCCGCGGAGGCGTAATCGCCTGCCGGTAGGCGATGATCTGGAGCGGACCCCAGCCCGTTTGTCCCGTGAGCCGGTGGACGCGATTTTCACCGCCTTCGGTTCAGCGCCTCGAGGCGCTCGCGAAGATCCCGCGCGCGCCCGGCCGCGATGCCGGCCACCGCAGCGCTGAGGAAGTGGCCCTGGGGTCCCCTGACGTAGACCGCGGACGCCGAGTCGAGCTCAGCAGGGGGGCGAGCGGTCGGCCACGCGCCGACGCTGTCCGGCGCGTCGACATCGTCGTACCCCAATGACGGGCGGGGCACAACCTCGCCCGTCACCGCTCCCTCGATGTATCTCGCCGGGAGTAGAAGCGGTAGTGGCCCGCCCGGCTGGCAGGCCGCCGATTCGAGCCACAGGCACGTGTTGTCGAGCAACCCAAGGATCGCGTCGAGATCGAGATGCTCGATCCCTTCCTCGAGCTCGGGCCACGGAGTCTCGGCGTCGATGTGCGCGCCGAGTCGGTCGCGCCAATCGCGGAGGCTGAGGCGAGTCTCCTCCGAGACGCTATCCCGGAGACCTTCGAGCTCCGTGCCGGCAGCCGTCTTGGGCTCGGAATACATCCTTAGCAGCACGGGATGCGCGTCCGCCTGCTGGTTCGGCGAGCCAACCGATAGACGCAGGAGCTCGTCGAGCTCCGCCGGGAGCTGGCATCGTAGGAAGCGGTCGAACACGCTCAGCTCCGCGACGACGGAGACGAGTGCTCGTAGCGTCTGTAGGTTCTCTGCGATGTCGTTGATCAGCGGCACGATGCGTCCCGCCTCGCCTCCCATGCGGATTGTGTAGGCGTTTGCCCTTGTGGCGCCGAAGCTCGTGGTCGCAGCCTCGAGGCGACCCTCCTCGCCGACGGGGTCTAGATCCGCAAGTGCCGCCTTCGCCGCATCCGGCAGCTTCGGCTCGTACTCGATTGGGAGCAAAGCCGAGACCGCTGCGAGCTGCGAGAAGAACTCAACTGCGTCATCCACGAGGGTCTCGACCGAGAGCTCACCTATCTGCGCCCATAGGCGGAACGACTCGAACTCGTCGACGGCGGGGTTTTTGGGATCGCGCGGCTGGCGCTTAGCGCCGATGTAGTGCCGGACGTCCTGGTAATGCTCCCAGTCGTGTCGCAGTCGCTCGAGTGCAGGCTGGGCAGCGGCCGCGGCGGCCGTGCACGCGGCCCCTCCGCGAGCCCGAACTTCGTTGCGCCACGCGGGGCCGAAACGCACGACATCGTGCAGGTAGACGAAGACGTAGCGCCCGAGCACTCTCTTGCGGTGACCGTCTTGAGCCTCCCGAACGAGGGCACGCGCCACGAGCGCCATCTGTACAGCGTGTCGTGTCTTCTCCGCGGCACTCGTCACGAGCCCACGGTAGAAGGCACCCGTGGTGCAGGCGGTGACCGGCGACATGCGCGCCCCCTACCAGCTCCCTGGATCGTCGGTGTCTGCTGTTGCTGTGGGCTGGGGTGCTCCGCGAGCTCGTAGGGCACCCGCAGAAACCGGCTGCTGAGGTCATCCGCAGTGCCCACGAGCAGATGAGGTGTGCGCCAGATGTGCGCCAAGCACAAAACTGAGGGCCGGCGGACGGTGGTTCCAACTCTCCTCCTAAACGCCAAAACGCCCGCAGTCGCGGGCGTTTTGCTGTACTCGGTACTTCAATGGGCGATACTGGGCTCGAACCAGTGACCTCCGCCTTGTCGAGGCGGCGCTCTCCCAGCTGAGCTAATCGCCCTGGGAACCGCTTTAGCCTATCAACGCGCAGCCCCCAGGATCGCGTGGGAACCTCTCCAGGTACCGCAGGTCACGGCACGATCACGACCTGGCCTTCGCCTCCCCCGCCGCTCGATTCCACACCACCTGCTTCCGCGCCGGTTGAACCTACTTCGCCGGCCCCTCCAGTGCCACCGGCATTCGATTCGTAATCGTACGGGCTCGCTTCGCGGCTTTCTTCGCCTTCAGTGCCCTGCGTCGTCGATGGTCCTTCTGTCGGGCGGGGAGATTCCGTGCCGCCATAAGGCGACGATTCGGTCCTGGAACGCTCCACTCCCGATTCGGGTTCGGTCTCCTGAGTGGTCGCTCCACCGCCCGACTCGATCGTCTTGACCACTTCGGAGACGGTATTCGAGGAGATCGCGAAACCCACCCCAGTACTGCCGGGCTGAGATCCTTCGGTCTGCGCGGCGTCGCTTGCGATCTGCGAGTTGACTCCGATCACGTCGCCTTGGGCGTTGAGCAGCGGACCGCCGGAGTTGCCTGGGTTCAGTGGAGCATCAGTTTGGATCACGCCCTTGATGGCCGCTCCGTTGGGAGCCGCGATTTCGCGCTCAAGCGCAGACACGATGCCCTTCGTAAAGGTCTCGTCGAGGCCGTAGGGGTTACCGAGTGCATATACCGGGTCCCCGACCTGCACGGAGCTCGAGCTGACTAGCTTCAGCGGTTGCAGCCCGAGACCCGACGGGTCTACCTTGATGAGCGCAAGGTCGCTGTTGGGATCGGTGCCCACCACAGTCGCAGCACGGGTCACGCTCGAGGACTTTCCGGGACTCACTGTAATGCTCGTACCTCCGGAGATCACGTGGTTATTGGTGAGGATCAGGCCTTCGTCGTTGAGCACGATCCCCGTTCCGCTATCCCCTCCATCGGCGGTGACAGCCTTGATCGAGACCACGCCCGAGGAGCCGCGCTGGTAGATCTGAGTGGCGGTGGGCGTCGTTGAGGACACCTCCTTCGTGACGCCCCCCGTCGAGCTAGTTGCCGGGGTGACGATCGTGCGGGCGACCGCACCCCGGCCTGACCCACCGGAGGCCAAGAAGAACACGCTTGCGACAGCTCCACCTACGAGTGCCGCCGCCATCATGGGAAAAAATACGCGCTTCATGAGATACCTCCGGTTCGGGATCTCAGTGTGCACACTGGTCATGTGCGAGCGCTAACGCATCTCGAAAGTGCTCCTAACGAGACCAGAAAATCTTGATAACGGGACCCCAAGCCACGGATAAGCACCGAAACCACGGCCAGACAGGGGCTGCCGGCCAGGTCGCCCGAATGCCTCGCGGCCGCTACGCTACGGGTTGCCCTGGCGACGTGGCGGAGTGGCTACGCAGCGGCCTGCAAAGCCGTCTACACCGGTTCGATTCCGGTCGTCGCCTTAAGCCCGATCTGGAGGTCTTCCGCGACCCCTAGAACGTTTGTTCGCACGCCGTAGGTCACCCCTCGCACCGCCGCCACCATGTCATCGAGGCGTGGACGGCCGAGATAGGTGTCTGTCGTTCCAAGGGGAGCGTGCCCGAGCAGGTGCTGAGCGATCCGTGTATCTGTCTTGCGCGCGATGTGCTCCGCGTAGGCATGCCTCATGTCGTGCGGGCTCACATGGGCCGCGATTCCGGCGCGTTTGGTGACGCGGATCACCAGTTGGCGCAGCGCCTGGCTAGAGGATGAACGATGCCGCAGGTCGCGGCGATCAGTGTTGAATGGCGGGTTGCGGAAGCGTTGAGCAGGCACAACATACTCGTCAAGCAGCACGTCGGCTCGTATCTCAGCGACTATCAGCGCTAGGTCGGAGATCACCGGCACCCAGCGCTCACGGCCGCCCTTGGCGATGTCGGCCGACACCCACAGGAAGCCGTCTCTGGCAAAGTGCCGTCCCTGTAGTCCGCGAAGCTCGGCGTTGCGCAAACCAGCGCACAGTCCAAGAAAGATGACGCGGCGCTCGCGGACTCCGCTTGCCGCCCGCAGCATTGCGATCACCTCACCCTCGGTGAGCCGATACTTGCCCTTAGGGCGTCGCCGGGGGCGCCGAGTCTGAAGCGCTGGGTTGTCCTTGCGCAGACCCTCTTCCATCGCCCAGGCGTAGAAGCTCACAAGCTTCGAGCGGTTGGTGCCTTGGGTGTTCGGGTGGGGCCACCGGCGGAGCGTGCGCTTTACGTCCTCCCGGCCGGTGTAAGCCGGGTCACGATTCTGAACGTCCTCGGCATGAGCGCGCAGCGTCGAGCGGTACCCCCGCTCGGACGACGATGAGGTCAATCGGCCCTGCGCCTGCATGTCCTGGATGTATCGGTCGATGGCTGTATCGAACTTCACGACAGGACCGTATCACAATTATGAGACAACTATGCGAGTCGCCTGGAAAACGGTCTCCCTACTTCCTCCGCATATTGTTCGACATCATCGAGCGGTACATACGCCCACCGAGGCCCCTCGTTGATAATCCCCTTGAGGTGCTTTACATCGTGTCCCCTGAATATGCGCAAACGCCCGCGCTTGCCCAACGTATGGATCGTCTCGCGTTTGACACCTAGCAATGCTGCTGCACCACCAGGCGACACCAGCCGGCCACGAAACTCCGCGAATAGCTCTTGGAGCGCCTCGTCGCCGAACCTTTGCTGACCGTCATCTGACATCGCCCCCCCGAAGATAACGATCTCGCCTACGGGACAGGCCGATGTCCTCATCCGATAACAGCCGTGATCTACAGAATCGAGTCGACTGGTAGCCACTCGGGGACAGCGTGACTTGGATCAGTCCCCTGCTCGTGCGACACTACAAAGGATGGAGCCTGCTCACGTTACGCTCACCGGCGATCTGTCTGGGGACTATGTGGTCGAGGATCGTCGTCCCGACGGCCGCGTCCTCTTGCGACCTGACCTGAGTGTGAAGGCGATGCTCGCTCACCACGGGGAGCGTAAGCTGACCCCCGAGGAGTTCGAGCAACACTTCGGGCAGCTCCCCACAGATGGCGAGGGCTAATCGGTGGCCGACACCCCGGCCGCACCGATCGTGCCGGTGCAGTTCAACGAGGACGCAATCGCCAAGGACCTGACGTACCACCCGCCCGTCGCTCGTAAGGCCCTCGACTTGTTCCGGCGCGAAGTCGATCGCGACGGCGGACTGTCCTTCTCACGCCTCAAGCGCTGTGATGAGGAAGGCCGCGACGGCACCCGCCTCGCGGGCTGCGTGAAGACCTATGTTCCGTGGCCAACCGGACGCTTCGGCCTGGTCCTGCTTCCAGTTGCCCATCCCACGAGGCCCCTCGCCTTGCGCGCCTTCGCTTACGGTGTCCGCCATCCCGCGGCGAGCAAGCCGAGCGTCTACGAAATCGCCGATCAACGACACAAAGCCGAAAGCGCTTGACCACCCCTTGCCTTGAGCGCCGCTTGGGCTGCTCAGAGCCCGCCATGCAAGCCGTTGGAGTCCTCACCACGCATGACTAGGAGCGCCTTTGTACCCGCGTCGGTGATCGGCCCGGTCAAGGGACCGCGTTCGGCGAGCACGTCACTCAGCGTCCGTGTCGCGGGACGCAAGCATTCTACCTGTACCCCTGCGCGCGAGGGTATTCCGCGCGTTGAAGGCGTACCGACTCTTCTTCCACTACTGCGTGGCTTGGCCATGTATGAAACTTATCGTGATGCCCGGCATCGACCGAGGCCGCATGCGATGTTCTGACCGCGCGCGAGCGCGCGGCGGAGGCGGGCGCGGCGGCCTTCCGGCCGTTCGCGTCCGCCCGCCTCCGTGCGTCCGTGCTCAGACAGTCCGGCGCTCCCACCTTGCTTGCGAGAGCCAACTGTGGCTCAAAGGTCCAGTTCGTCGAAGCGCAGTGCGGCGCGCGTCGCGAACACGAAGTCATGACAACGATGGACAAGACCCGCTGCTTGGAGGGCGGCGAGCGAGTCGATCACTTCGAGCCTGCGACCGATCTCTGAGACCAACTCCTCTACCGACCAAATGCGCTGACCATCGCTCAACACGAGCGTGAGAATGGTTTGCTCGGTGCGACGACCCTGCTCTTCGACCGTCTCGTTAGGCTGATCCTGCATAGGACTTACCTCCTGTGCCGGCCCCGGGCGGTTGCCGCCGCGCCGGGGCGCTTTGTTTGATTGATCCGCGACGAGCACGAGCCCGGCGCGCTTGCTCACGCTCCCTGTGGCGGTGCCCGATCCGGACTGCCTGGCGCGATGAGTTCCGCGCCGGGGAATGCCTGCAAGATCGTGGCGAGAGCCCGAACCTCCTTGAGCGGCAGATCAGCCCTCCAGACGTAGAAGACGGCGCGCCTGAGCCGCAGCGTGCGCATCGTGCAGCCGGTCTCCTGCGTTAGCCGAGTCGAGACGTGAATGATCGAGCGCGGCATCGCAGGCGACTGCACCGACTCCCACAACGCCTGCTTGCCACGCTTGCCCTTTACGAAATACGACGACAGGTACGCCGCCGCGTTCACCGCCTGTTGCGGCTTCACCTTGCGCTCGACAACCCAAACCCATACTGCGGCGCAAGCTCCGCCAACCGCTCCAAGTACGCGCGCGCGCCCGCCATCTGTCGAGCCGTCCCGTACGCGAGCACCGGATGAACGTGCAGCACCCCGCGAGCCTGTACCTCCCACACACGCGCCACCAAGAACACCGATCCTCGCCCGAGCCCCTTCACTGTGTCCTGATAGGCCCGCCGGTGAAGCCGTCGCCACCGACCCGGGGCCTCACGATTCCAGCGATTAGCCGCCGTCTCCATCACACGACATCCGAGCTTCCCCGAATGCTTGTGCTCCCCGAGGCCCGCGCACACCCGCTCATCCCACGGCAAGCACTCAGCACCCGGAGCCGTGACCGCGCTTAGCAAAATGTCACCCGGCAAGACCTCCAAGTTGCGGAAAAGCTTCTGGCGCTGATCGCCCGCCCACACATGGCTGTACTCGGGACAGCGCCGACAGCGGCACACGTTCCCGCGCCCGAATAGCGGGCGACCACAGCTACGGCAGCCCCGAACAACCGCACCAACGGCATCCGGCGCACTGCTGCGCCGACGCGCCTTGCTCCCCGTCCGAGCGGCGCACGCATGTTCGACTCGGGCTAGATCCGGCTGACCGGTAGCCACCCCCGCCCCCAAAGAGGAGGCAGCGGAAGCCCTGCATCAGGCCGAGACGGCAACTGCACCGGTTCGATTCCGGTCGTCGCTTTCACTAACGTTTGAACTGTGACCTCTCGTTCCCGCGTCCTGGCGTTTGGGCTGGCCGCCACGCTCGTCCTCGCGGGCGGTGTGTGCGCCGCCTTGCTCAGCGGAGTGGTGGGCGAAGTCCTCACGATCATCCTCATCTCGGCAGGACTGGGGGGAGGTCTGCTGTTGATCTTTCTCGAAGTCGGCCTCTCCGAAGAACGAGAGCTCGCACGGGAGGCTGAGCGGCGACGCAAACGCGATAAGCACACTCTCGACGCCCGTCCGCCGTCACGACTACGGGGTCCTCGGGGGCGCCGTCGCTAATCCGACTGCTCGTGGGCCACCTGCGAGGATCAGGCGCCTCAGCGCTTCAGCCCACTCGGAACACTTTGAAGTTGTTCCACTCGGCGCATGCGCCGAGTGGCCGGACCGTACATGTACGGTCCGGGACAGCGCCGCATGCGGCGCTGTCTTCCTGATCAAGGTCAAAGACAAATAGGCGCGCAAGCGCTCTGAGCGGAGCAGATCCCTTGGTGGGACAGCTAGAGGCTTGATGCGGGTTTACCGTCCGTCGTAGGCGGCGAGGGCTCGGGGTGGGCGTCCGGTGAGGGTGTTTATGTGGATTGCGAGGGTGAGTGCGAGGAGGCGTTGCGCGATGCGCTGCACGGCTCGCCGGCGCCGGCGTGCACTCCTACAGCGCGGGCGACACCACCGGCGGAGCGCACGAGGTGGCTCGCTTCAAAGCCGGGTGAGCAACGCACGCGCTCGAGTTACACCGCCGGTGTCTCACTGGCGGGCGTCCGGGGATCTCGTTCCCGCCAACCCGGTACCTCCCGCACCCAATGTCACCGCGACTCGGACGCTGGGTAGATCCTCCGGTTCCTCAAGCTTGCTTAGGCGCCAGCCACTTGAGGCTCTCATCGTCGGGGTGGCCGTTTAGCTCCGGGACGCCATCGCCGTGCAACGCACCGCGAACCCGCAAGAACTCAGCCACCTCCCCCACGTCGTGAACGCGGACGATGTGAGCGCCCGCCCCCACGCCGAACTCGACTGCCGCGAGCGTGCCGGCCAGACGCTCGTGCGGTGGGCTCCCGGTGAGCATCCCAATGAAGTACTTGCGCGAAACCGCGAGCAAGATCGGTCGATCCAAATCGTGTAGCTCACCTAGGCGCTTCAACGCCTCGATCGACTCGTGCGGCGTCTTTGCGTAGTCGAGACCTGGATCGATCACGATCTGCTCGCGAGCGACGCCTCGCGCGACGGCCAACTCCACGCGCTCCTCGACAAAAGCGACGATGTCGGCCATTGCGTCCTCATAGCGCGGGAAGTTCACCTCCTTGGGCGCCGCCCGCGTGTGCATCACGACGAGCCCCGCCCCGGACGCGGCGGCCACCTCGGCGATCGCCTCGTCCACCAGCCCCCCCACGTCGTTTATGAGCGCGGCGCCCACCTCGACAACGGCCTGCGCCACCCCCGCTCGCCAAGTGTCCACAGAGACGACGATCCCCCGCTCGGCGAGGGCGCTCACCAGCGGCAACAATCGCTCGATCTCGTCTTTTTCGGTGAGCGTCGGCGTGTCGGTCCTTCCCGACTGCACACCGATGTCGATGATGTCCGCGCCTCGCCTGCTCTGGGTCAGCGCGAACTCGAGCTGCGCGTCCAGCCTATCGAGCATCAGCGGATCGGCAACCGAGTCCTTGCCGATGTTCACTATCCCCATGATCAGGGGCGCCCCGGCCGGCAGCTCGAGCGAGCGATCCTTGAGCCACAGCTTCAACGGGCGTCCCCGGCCATGAGCGAACCGGAAGTGTCGAGCGACTCACCGGTCTCGAGCAACGTCTTCAGCGTCGAGAGAATCATCATCCAGCCACCATAGAGCTGATCGCCGGCTCCCTCACGCTCGAGGGCTCCGAGTTGCTCACTCACGGCAAGCGTGTCATCAGAACACGTCCAGCTCACGTCAAGGCGGACCGCGATCTCCCGATAGCGACTCCCAATAAGCCCAGTCAAGCTCACCCTTCTGGAGCGCACCGGCTCTCGTGCTCGTTGACGCCTCGCCGAGGAAGAGCCACCCCGAGCAGGCCCCCGAACAGAAGCGGGTTGGTCTGCGCACAGGCGGGTAGATCCAATGCACGCCATGTTCGTGCCTTCGCAGATTGAGATCCGTAGCGAGTTGACCGATGGCGGCGCCCGGATGAACATCGACCCCGACTCGAAATGAACGACGCCCTCGACCAACAGACTCAACAGGCGGTAACCATGCTGCCGGCAACGCTTCTGCTGAAGCTAAAGCGCGACCTCCAAGCACCTTCGGTTGCTCGTGCCGCAGCTACGGGGCGCTGTCGCGGGCTCGATCTCAGCGATTCGCTGTGCGACACACTGGTGCTACTCGTATCCGAGGTCGTCACCAACGCGGTCCGCCATTCCAACGCGCCGCATGACACCCCGATCATCCTCACCACCAGCGTCACCGAAGATTCAATCCGCGTCACCGTGATCGATACCGGCGATGGCTTCACTCCCATGCCCCGTGAGCCCAGCGCCGCTCAAGGCGGCTATGGCCTCTACCTGGTGGATAAGGCGGCACGGCGCTGGGGAGTAGACCGAGTCGGTGGAACCCGCGTGTGGTTCGAGCTCGACAGGTCCTAACGGGATCACCTCGCGCCTAGCGGCATCTCGGAATTACCTGCTCGCGCGTCCCACCTGAGTCGCGCGTCCAGCCGAGCGTCCGCGCTCACCGCTTCTTGTTATCCACAGCTCGCTGAAGTTGCGCCTTGTCCATGCCCGAGCGACCCTCGACCCCGAGCTTGCGCGCCTCCTGATACAGCTGCTCGCGTGTACGTCCCCGCGGTCCTGGTTTGCCGGAGCGAAGCCCACCTCGCCGCCCAGAGGACATGTCCTGGGTCGATGAGCGTGAGCTGCTGCGCGATTCCCCACTGCGTGCACGCTCCTTATTGACGGTACGCGCCGCGATCTCCTCCGCGCGACTCTCTGAAACTCCCTGTTTGCGCTCACTGTCCTTGATGTGCTCATACTGGCGCTCCCGCTTACCGCCCTTCTTTACGCCACGTGGTGGCATCTGCTCACCTCCGGAATTGGTCGGCGCTCCTAAGTCGGGGATTACCCTCAGGACGTCACCCGTAACGCCGGACTGTCCTCGGGGATTAGGCAACGGCCTCACGGGGCAACCTTCGAGACCATGATCGAAGAAATCCTGCCCGGCCTCTTCCACTGGAGTGCATTTCACGAGGGCATCGGCCATACCGTTCACAGCAGCTTCGAAGCGAGCTCGGGAACCTTGATCGATCCGATGGAGCCCGAGGAGGGCTTGGAGGCAATTGCGGACCTCGCCGCCCCGCAACGCATCGTGCTGAGCAACCGTCATCACTATCGCCACAGCACGCCTTATCTGGAACGCTTCGACTGCCCGGTGCTCTGTCACAAGGCCGGCCTCACTCACTTCGGAGAAGATCGGCCCGTGCAAGGATTCTTATTCGATGAACAGCTCACCGCCGGCATTCGGGCCCTGGAGCTCGGATCGATCTGTGCTGAGGAGACGACGTTGCTGTTGGAAGCACACGCGGGCGCCCTATCGTTCGGCGACGGGCTCACTCGCGACGACCACGGATCCCTCGCCTTCATGCCTGATTCGCTGCTTGGCGACGACCCTCACGGGGTTCGCGCAGGCCTGCTGCGCAACTTGCGTCGAATGCTCGACGAGGACTTCGACACGCTGCTGTTCGCCCACAGTGAGCCAATCCGCGACGGAGGCCACGCATGCTTGAGCGACTTCGTCTCTCGCGCGGCTGAAACTTAGACTAGACATGACGAGAGAGAGGCAAGCCATGAGCGTCGACCGTTCATACGAGCAGGAGGAGACCGATCTGGCCGCAAGCGAAGCCGCGGGGATCGGCGGACGGACAGGCGCCGAGGATCTCGATCCCGCCCAGCGCCCGGTGAGCGAGGCCGGCGGAGGGGAGGCGGAGGGATTCGAGCAGACCGAGGCCGCCTTGATCGATCATGCCTCCCACGGAGACCAGCAGCCGGCTCACACGATCCTTCACGACCAGGGCCGCGCCGAGGAGGAGAACCTCAGTCGGGAGGATGCCCAAGCCGATCAGGAGCGCAGCAGCGAGCTAAGCGGCGACGAGCGCTGAGCCGGCAGGGTTCAACATCCACAACCCATCCATCGGCCGGCCGCAACCCGGCAGGGCCTAGACGCCCAGCTCCTCACCCATCAACCTGCCGCAACCGGCAAGCGCTCGGCGCCCAGCTCCTCGCCCACCACCGGCCTCAGGCGGGCAGCGAGCGGCAGCCCGAGCAGCGATACCGCCGCCATCGCGAGAAATGCCGCGAGCGAGTGATGAATCAACACCTGCACAAGCAGCGCGACCACCAGGCCGCCAAGGTTGCCCGCCATCCACACGATCGCCCCGGCCGTGCCCGCAGCCGAGCCCGCGAGACGCTCGGTCGACGTGAGGATCACCGGCAGGGCGGGCAGCAGGAAGAGCCCCATGACCACTATCACTGCAGCGCGGCCCGCGAGCCCTGGAAGCACGCCGAGTGCGAAGCAGCCCACACAGCCAACGATCACAGCGACTTGCATGAAGGCCCGCTCAGCTCCCCTGCGCGCGACTAGCGCAGGCAAAACCGCGCAGCCCACCACGCCAGAGATCACCATTCCGACGAGCAGCGCACCGGCCGCCGTTTCCGACACGCCGGCCGGCTGAAGCAGCGTCTGCAGCCAGGTGGCGAGTGCCACGAAGATGCCAAAGCCCACGAACACCAGCCCACACAAGATGCGCATTGAGGGCAATGCCCACAGTGCCCGCGCGGCATTGCCGGCAATCGCCGCGTGCTCGGTGCTCTCCTGTCCCGGCCGACGAAGCGCGAGGACCAGCGCGATGGCGGGCAGCCCAGCCAGCACTGCCTCCACCACCAGCAATCGCTCGATGTGTCCATGCCCGCCCAGGGTGGGCCCGAGCAGCAGCGCTATGAGCATCCCCACGAAACCACCGGCTGAGCCCACTGAGATGCCCGCCGCACGTTGCTCCACGGGCAGGTACTCCCCCGCCACCTTGCTCACCGCGCTCAGCACCACCGGCTGGGCGACGGCCACCGCCACCTGCCCCGCCATCGCCCACGCGAACGTGTCGCCCCCCAGCCGGATCAGGCCGCCCGCGGCAACCAAGATTCCACCACCAGCCAGGACCGGACGAAACCAGCGATCGAGCAGAATCCCCGCAGGGATCGCCAGCACCACGTACAGCAACGGAAAGATCTCAGCCAGCCAGCCCACCGCACCAACCGACACTCCATAGTGTCGAGCCGTCTCAGTCGTGATCGCCGCGTAGGTCAACCACAGCACCTGGGTTGCGGCGCACACCAGTCCATAGGCGACGATCACGCGCCAACCGTTGGCCCGGCTCATCCGCTAGCACCCAAGAGGATCACGCTCCGATTCCAATACGCCAATTTACGGCGATAAGCCTACCTGCTGCCTGCGCGCCCGCCGGCACTCCGCGAGGCTGTCAGCCACTCACGCTCGCAAGCGCCGTGGTGAGCGTCTGCTGGGTCTGCGGACCGCGCAGGGCCGCTCGCACACGCCCGGCGCTGTCAATCACGAATGTCGTGGGCGGTCCGGTCAGTCCGTAGTCTCGCCCCACGGTGCCATCCGGATCGCGCACGTTTGGGAACGTCCAGCCATAGCGTCGGATGAAGGAGCGCGCATTGGTAAGCGATAGATCCTCCCAGTTCACCCCCACGACCGTGGCACGGCCGTGCAGCCCCCGCGAGAAGCGCTCGAGCACAGGCGCCTCGTGTTCGCACGGTTCGCACCAACTCGCCCAAAAGGCAACGAGCACAGGGTGCCCCCGCAACGCCGCCAGCGTGACAGACGGGCCGGAGAGATGTTCAAGCGGCAGAGACGGCGCGGGACGACCGTCGCGCCCGCTGCTGCCGGCCAGCCCGAACACGACGAAAGCGACCAGTGCCGTCACAACACCAGCGCCGGTGAGCAATGTGCGCAGCGATATTCGAGGGCGGGGCATCGGTCGCGAACCTATCACCCGCCAGCCCGCGCAGTGCCGAGTCAAGCCTCCCCGTACGAACCCACAGCGCAGTGCCGAGTCAAGCCTCCCCGTACGAACCCACAGCACAGTGCCGACTCAAGCCTCCCGAGCATTACCGCACGAGCCCCCGGCACACCACCGGTCCAAGCCCTACAAGCGTCACCGGCAGAACTCCTCCTCACGGAAGCTCTTTGCCGACGCCGGCGTCGCACTCTCAGATCGACCCGCTCGCAGGCGGGCCGATCCGGGGAGGGAATGAGGGAGGAACGATGCCCTCAAGGTGAGTGTTGCCCGAAGCGGCCGATGTCAAACACCAGGCAGCACGTCAGCTGCTCAGCCGGCTAAGACAGGCCCTAAGAGCGCAGTGCATGCGCCCGCGCATCGCGCACACGCAAAGTGTTCTTGACGCTGTACAGGTGGGTGTCAGCGCGCGCGAGGCATTCGCCAAGGCTCTCCCCTGCCAGCCACTCGCCAATCCCCACCGACCATGTGACCGGCAGATCCTCGACGCGCAGGCGATCGAGCACCGCTGTGGCACCCTCCGGCGCGGTTGCGGGCAGCAGCAGGACGAACTCGTCACCGCCATGACGAGCGAGGATGTCGCCGGTGCGCAGGCGCTCGCGCCACGCTCGCCCGAGCTCTGCAAGAACCCCATCCCCGGCCACATGACCACGCTGGTCGTTGACCTGCTTGAAGCCGTCGAGGTCGAGTAGCGCAAGCGTTAGGCGATTGCCGCTGCGCTGGGCAATCGCGTGCTCGCGAATCGCCGCCGCCATGAAGCCATTGCGGTTGAGCAGGCCCGTGAGCGGGTCGGTGTCGGCCTGACGGCGCAAGCTTTCGCTGAGCTCACCCAGCACGATGCAGATCGACCAGATCGTGACGGTCACGACCACCCAGTAGATGGCAACGTCCGGCAGGCCACCCACCAGCAGACCCACACCGAAGCCGATCGAGATCAGAATGCCCTGCATGATCACCACCCGCCGCGGGAAGAAGTGGGCCGAGTAGATGGCGATCCACGGGTAGCTGAAGGCCGCGATCATCATGCCTCCGTGCGTGGTCGCCTGAGCAACGAGGACACTCGTCACGATTGAGCCCGCCGCTGCCAGCAGCTCGAAGCCGACGATCGGGATACGCCGCGCGAGGAGCCACACAACGCAAGCTCCCAACACCGCAATCGTGCCGGCGACGGCAATCATGGCAACCGGCTCGACGGCGCTGATCGGGAAGAGGATCACCGCCAGACACACGATCCCCTTGAACAGGAAGAGCAGCGCCAGCGACCAGGCCAGCGCCGGGCGGCGAGCGGCGATGCGCCGCGCAAATGAGCGCAGCACCGCCGGCCCGCTCTGCCCGAGCGGCAACCGAGCCTCGACCGGGCCTGCGCCCGGCAAGAGCGACTGTGGTGGGCGTGTTGACATCGCTTGCTCATCTCTTCGGACCCGATCAGCACACCCTTGAGCGCACCGATCGACCGACAACGAACCTTGCGCCGCAACAGAGCGGCATGCACGGTGTCCTACCGGCCCACCACTGGCGCACCAGTGCGGCAAGCATTCAAGCGCGCGCTAGGCTGAGCATTGATGCTGCTGTTCAAAGCACCCCAGGCCAACATGGTCCAAAGAGACCGTGCTCTTCCTGGTCGCGAGCAGCCCATGACGCTCGCCGAGCGCCACTTTGTGCTTGGCACCTCCATAAAGGCTCCCTTCCCCGAGGGGATTGACCAGGCTGTCTTCGGCATGGGCTGCTTCTGGGGCGCCGAGCGCATCTTCTGGCAGGCCGCCGGCGTGTACACCACCGCCGTGGGCTATGCCGGCGGGATCACCCCCAACCCCACCTACGAGGAGGTGTGCAGCGGACAGACGGGTCACTCCGAGGTGGTGCTTGTCGCCTTCGACGCAGCCGCCACCAGCTACCAAGAGATGCTGAGACTTTTCTGGGAGGGGCACGATCCTACGCAAGGCATGCGCCAGGGCAACGATGTGGGCACGCAGTACCGCTCGATCGTGCTCTGGCAGGACGAGGCTCAGCGCGAGACCCTGCAAGCCTCGCTCGACGCCTACCAGAGTGTGCTATCCGCAAGCGGCCACGGCCTCATCACCACCGAGATCGAGCAAGGCGGCACGACGCACCCCTTTTATTACGCCGAGGACCATCATCAGCAATATCTCGCAAAGAACCCCGGCGGGTACTGCGGGCTTGGCGGCACAGGCGTTGCCTGCCCAATCGGGCTAGCTACAAGCTGACACGATTTGCGGCCCCACCGGTTGGCGGGGCCGCAAATCGTTTTATCGTGACTGACCGACCAAAAGATCGGGCAGGCGCGTACAGAGGACGCGCCCAACCCGATCGACCGCTTATGCGGCGCTGCCCGCCGGCGCCGGAGTCCAGGTAGGCGCGTGCGGTCCCCCTAGGGTGGGCACGTCCGAGGGGTACACCTCGTTGCCGTGAATCGCGTGATCGCCGATCTCCAGCTCTTCGTCGGAGAGTCGCAACGGGATGAATATCCCGACGAGCTTCAGCAGGATGAACGTCATGATCCCGCTAAACAGGATCACCCATATACCCGCCTCAGCCTGCCAACGCAACAGCGTCCAGCTGCCGTTCACAAGCAGGCCTGACACACCCGGCAGGTTGGTGGCACCAGTGCTTGCCACGCCGGCGTACTCGACGATGTTCGAGTTCGCCAGCAGCCCCACCAACAGACCACCACACAGGCCAGCTATGCCGTGGGTATAGATCACCCCCAGCGTGTCATCCACGTGTCGGAACACGGGCGCACGCGAGAGGAAGCGAATCGACATCCACACGATCGTGGACGCGACCACGCCGATGATGATCGCCCCGTACCCGTTCACAAAGCCTGCGGCGGGCGTGATGCCCACCAGCCCCGTGATCATGCCGTTAACGGACCCAAGCAGCGAGGGCTTGTCGCGGAAGATGTAGTCCCACGCGATCCACACGAGCATCGCCACCGCGGTGCACAGGTTCGTGTTCAGAACCGCCGCGGAGGCGTTGGCGCCCGCGTAGTAGGAGTCTCCTCCGTTGAAGCCATTCCAACCGAGCCACAGCAGACCGGCGCCCGCGGCAACCATCAGCAGGTTGTTCGGAGCGTCGACCTCTCGATCTCGTTGCAATCGTGGTCCGATCACAGCCGCCGCCACGAAACCCGAGATTCCGGCCGAGAGGTGGATGACGTAACCGCCCGAATAGTCGAGCGCGCCATGAGCCGCGAAGTAGCCACCGCCCCAGATCAGGAACGCGTTGATCGTGTACACGAACGTGATCCACAGCAGCACGAACGGGATCCATGCCTTGAAGCTGATCCGTCCAAGCACCGAGCCGAGCATCAGGATCGGTGTGATCGCCGCGAACACGAACTGGAAGTACACGAGCGATGACTGGGGGAAGTGGAGCGGTGGCCCCGTCGTAATCGACGGGATCGCCGCTTGGCCCTCCTCCGCGACATGTCCCAGCACGGCCCCCGGCTCACCCCATGCGGTGCCCAGAAAGCCTTTGGTGCCGAAGATACCCCCACCGCTATGCGCGATAGGGCTGCCAAAGCCCATCTTGAAGGCCCACAAGCACCACGCCACGAGCACCAGGCAAAAGGCCACGAACGTGAGCATCATGCTGTTGACCGACCAGCGCTTCTGCATGACCCCGCCATACAGGATGGCGAGACCGGGGAGGCTCATCAGCCCGACGAACGTCGCCGCGGTCATCTGCCACGCGTTGTCGCCGGCGTTGAGCCAGGATGGATATGACAGCCAGGTCATGTGCCTCCGTTTCCTACCGTTGTAGATACCGCGAGTCGTCGCCAGCACCCGCGGTGACGACACGCCTCTTTAGCTCCGCTTATGAAACCGGGAGAGCCGGGGCGCGGCTAGGGACACGGTGGCCAACAGTTGACCGGTGCGTTTCGACATTTGTATAGACGGCCCGTAAAAGCGGGCCGCTGGACAATCCTCACACGGCTCGATGCGCGTTGGCGCGGTCTCCGGGACGACCTCTCTGGAACGGGCTTCGCGACGTGCCAAGGCTTTTGAGCAATCACGCTCGCGCGGAGCACGTCACTCAAACGGGTAGCCGGCGCGACGGCACGCCTCTCTCAACGAGTCGGCGATCTCCTTGGATGCACCAGGCGAGGCGCACAGAGACTTGGCATGGCCGCCGCAGGCGTGGATATGCGCGGCCCCCAACGTGCTGGCGAACGTCAGGTCGATGCAATCGGCGGGCTCACGCGACCCACTGGTCAGGGCAAATGCTCCGAGCCCGACCGCAACGAGCAACAGGCAGCTCAGTAGCACCGCCACAATCGTCTTCTCGCGCCGCCCCCAGCGCAGGGGCTCAGACAGCCGCTTGGAGCGGTTCTCCATGATCATGTCGCGCCCAGTCTAGGGCTGTTCGTCGGACGCTGGCGCGAAGGACAACGCGGCCGAGTTGATGCAGTAGCGCTGCCCGCCCGGGCCGGGGCCGTCGTCAAAGACATGGCCCAGATGGCCTCCACAACTACGGCACACAACCTCTGTGCGACGCATGAACAGGCCGTTATCGGGGCGCAGCTCAACGGTCTCCGCGACCGCCGGCTCGGTGAAGCTCGGCCAGCCCGTGCCCGACTCGAACTTGGTGTCCGAGCTGAACAGGTCGCTGCCGCATCCGGCGCAGCGATACATACCGGAGTCCTTGTTGTAAACATACTCGCCGGTGAACGGCGTCTCTGTGCCCGCGCGGCGCAGCACCTCGTACTGCTCGGGCGTCAACTCCTCGCGCCACTGCTGCTCTGACTTCTCCACATGCGCGTCGCTCATCAATGACGTTCTAGCAGCAAGGTGAGGCGCTTGCACGTGAGATACGTACCCCGCGCGGTACGGCGGTCGCGTTCGAGCGCCCGCGGTTGGGAGCGGTCGCCTGCTCGGTTCCCAGCCCCGCGCAGGCTCGCCCCCAATCCCCTACCGGGACGATCGCCCATGACTGCTATCCTTATCTTTACGTTCACGTCAACTTCTACATCCCGCTTCGGCGTAGGCGCCGACCACGAGCACTACAAGTGGTGGGCGCTCTCATGCACGAGCCTCGGCATGTTGCTCGCCGCCACCAACTCGGGCACGCTGATCATCGCGCTGCCAGCCCTCGAGCGCTCGCTGCACACGAGCCTGCTCGCGCTCGTCTGGGTGATTCTCGCCTACCTGATCGCCGCCACCGTGCTCGTGCTCACGGCGGGGCGTCTCAGCGACCTGTTCGGGCGCAAGCGGGCCTACGTCGGCGGCTTCCTGCTGTTCGCCTTCGCCTCGCTCGGCGCCGGCTTCTCCACCGGCGCCACGATGCTCATCTGCTGGCGCGTCCTTCAGGGCATCGGCTCCGCTTTCCTGTTCGCCAACGCCGCCGCGCTGGTCACCGATGCCTTTCCCAAGCAGCAGCTCGGACTGGCGATGGGCGCCAACACGATGGTCGCCGCCATCGGGCTCGTGCTCGGCCCGGTGCTCGGCGGCGCGCTCGTTGAGATCTCCTGGCACTGGGTCTTCTGGTTCAACGTCCCGCTAGCCCTCGCCGGCGCGGCGTGGGGCGCGCTGATCCTGCGCGAGCTCGCCAAGCCGGACAAGGTCCGCGGCTTTGACACGCCTGGCACCCTCACCTTCATCGTCGGGCTCACCGGGCTCGTGCTCGGCGTCTCCAAGGGCGGCCTCTCCGGCTGGGGCAACCCGGTCGTGATCATCGGACTGGCTTGTGCCGCGGTGTTCCTGCCGTTGTGGGTGTTCATAGAGCGACACACCCGCGCGCCCATGCTCGACCTATCGATCTTCAACAACCGTCTGTTCGCGGCAGCCTCCGCCGCCTCCTTCATCAACGGGCTAGCGCGCTTCGCGCTCATGTTCCTGTTCGTCTTCTACTACCAAGGAGCCCAATCCAACAGCCCGATCGAAGCGGGCATCAAGCTGATTCCGCTCGCGCTCGGCATGCTCGTCGCCTCCCCCCTCGCGGGCATCTACGCCGACCGCCACGGCTCGCGCATGCTCGCCTCCCTCGGCATGTTCGTCAGCGCCGCCGGCCTGGCTGGGATGACCACATTGCAGGTGCACTCCCCCTACTGGCAGAGCATGATCTGGCTCGCGCTCGTAGGCATCGGCTCGGGCATGTTCAACAGCCCCAACACAGCCGCCATGATGGGCACCGTGCCGGCCCAACGCCGCGGCATAGCGGCGGGCGCGCGCACGCTCCTGCAGAACACTGGCGCCGTCCTGTCGATCGCTTTCGTGCTCGCCATAGTCACCTCGGCAGTACCCAAGGCCACGCTGTTCGCTGTCTTCTCCGGTGTCACACGCGGGCTCTCCACGCAAAAGCTCGACCCGTTCATCGCCAACATGCACGTCGCCCTGTGGGTGCTCGTCGCTACATCGGTGATCGGCGGGTTCGTGTGTCTATTGCGCCCCTCTCACGCGACGCTCGAGGCTGAGGAGCAGGAGCTTCAGGAGCACGAGCGAGAGCTCGAGCGCGCCGGTGAGGAGCATGCCTCGCATGAAGGGCGCCCAGCGATACGAGCAGGAGTGCGCGCGTGAGCAGGCCCATCGCAAGTCGGCGGGTTGGAGCGCACGCGTGAACAGCCCCACCGCGGACCAAAGTGCGCACGTGAGCAGCGTTGAGGCGCCGCTGCGCATCGGTGACGTCGCCAAGCTCGCCGGCACCACTCCCCGCACGATCCGCTACTACGAGGAGCTGGGCCTGCTCTCAGGCGCACCTGAGCGACCCTCCGGCGGGCACCGCCTCTACACCGCCGCCGAGGTCGAGCGCCTGCGCGAGGTCATTCGCCTCAAGCAGCTGCTCGGCGTCACGCTGGATGAGCTCAAGGACCTGCTCACCGCGGAGGAGGCACGCGCGGCCGTGCGCGCACAGCTGCGTCGCGAGGACGTCCATCCTGAGCGCCGCCGCGAGCTGCTGCAAGAGGCCCTTGGCCACCTCGACCGCCAGCTCGAGCTCGTCGAGCACCGTGCGTCGGAGCTCTCCAAGCTGCGTCGCGAGCTCACGAGCACGCGCAATACAGTGCTCGGCCGCCTCGAGGAGATCGCGTCCTACAGTGAGATGAATCCAGCGTCCTGAAGACGCGACGAAGGGAGCCAGCCGTGGAGCGCAAGTGGTGGACATTGATCGCCGTCTCGGTGGCGATCTTCATGCTGTTGCTGGACATCACGGTTGTGAACGTCGCGCTGCCCTCGATCCAGTCATCGCTGAAATCCTCGTTCTCCGATCTGCAGTGGGTCGTCAACGCCTACGCGCTCACGCTCGCCGCCTTCCTGCTGACGGCAGGCTCGGTCGCCGACCTGATCGGCCGCAGGCGCGTATTCGTGCTCGGGCTGATCGTGTTCACGGCCTCCTCGGCCGTGTGCGGGCTCTCGACCACACCGCTGATGCTGAACCTCGCCCGCGCCGTACAGGGTGTGGGCGGGGCGATGATGTACGCCACCTCGCTCGCCCTGCTGGCCCAGGCCTTCCACGGGCGTGAGCGCGGGACCGCCTTCGGCGTGTTCGGCGCCGTCACCGGCGCCGCCGTCGCGATCGGCCCGGTCGTCGGCGGGATCATCACCTCCGGCATCGGCTGGGAATGGATCTTCTTCATCAACGTCCCGATCGGGATCGCCGCCGTAGCGATCACGTTGTCGCGCGTCGTGGAGTCGCGCGACCCCAACGCGCGCCGCGTCGACTGGATCGGCCTTGTCACTTTCTCCGGCGCCCTGTTCATGCTCGTATTCGCGTTGATCGAGGGCAACGGAGACGGCTGGGGCTCGACGCGGATCGTTGCGCTGCTGCTTGGGTCTCTGCTGCTGTTCGTAGCCTTCATAACAGCCGAGCTCAAGCAGGAGCGGCCAATGCTCGACCTCTCGCTGTTTCGCCTGCCCGCCTTCACCGGCGCAAGCATCGTCGCGTTCTCCGTGTCGGCCTCGATCTTCGCGATGTTCCTGTACCTGACGCTCTACATCCAGGACGTGCTCGGCTACACCGCGCTCCAGGCCGGCCTGCGCTTCCTGCCGATCACGCTGCTGTCATTCGTCGCCGCCCCGATCGCGGGCCGACTCAGCGTGCGCATGCCCGTGCGCTACCTGCTCGGCGGCGGGCTCCTGCTCGTCGGCGCCGGCCTGCTCGCGATGACGGCGATCGACGCGACCTCTGGCTGGACCACGTTGATCCCCGGCTTCGCTGTGACAGGCGTGGGCATCGGCCTGATCAACCCCCCGCTGGCCTCGACGGCAATCGGCGTCGTGCACCACTCGCGCAGCGGCATGGCCTCAGGCATCAACAGCACTTTCCGCCAGGTCGGCATCGCCACGGGTATCGCCGGCCTCGGCGCCGTCTTCCAGCACGACGTGCTGAGTACGACCACAAAGGCTCTCGGCGGGCAGCTTCAGCCGGTCCAGGCCGCCGCCCACGGGCAGCTCGGCACGCTGCTTGAGTCAGGCGAAGTCAAACAGGTGTTCCACGCCCTCTCCCCCGCCGCGCAGCTGGCGCTCAAGCACTCCTATCGCCTTGGCTTCACCCAAGCCTTCGACAAAATCTTGCTGATCGCCGCAGCCATTGCGCTGGTGGGCGCGGTGCTGGCGTTGGTGCTGGTGCGCCAGCGCGATTTCGTCACCTCGACCGCTCAAGAAGATGAGGCTCAGCCGGCCGCGAGCGCGCCCTCACGACGCACGCCGCTCGTAGCCGGGGCAGGACAGGACCGGTAGTCGCGGATAGCGGGGGTAGGCTGGGTCCGTGCGCGAGCGTGTGCACAACCAGAACACCGAGCCGCGCGTGTTGGGAACGACCTGGCGGTGCTGGCAGGTCTGGCACAGTCCTGCACTCGGGCCGCGGCGACCGGTTGGAGGTGCTGGATCACGGGACATGCGGGAAGGGTAGTGCGCCCTGTCCGAGCCCGAATCGAGCAGGACGACAACGACTGGAACGGCGCGCGAGCCACAACATCGAGCCGAGTGCAATAATCGTTGACTAAACAACTATGACCATCTTCTACCGACTACTCGGCTTTCTCCGTCCCTATAAGCGCGGCGTGATCGTATCCTGGATCCTTGCCAGCTTCGCGATGGCGATGAGCGTGCTGCTCCCTCTTCTCACCGGCGAAGCGGTGGAAACGATCAGCGCCGGTGCTCGCCATGCGCGCCGCCACGAACTCGGGCTGCGCTCACACGACCGCCACACGTTGCTCCTGTTCGCATTGGCAATCGTCGCGGTGGTTGTGGCCCGCTGGGGCTTCACCTACTGGCGGCGCATGATCGCCGGCCGTGTCTCCCTCGGCGTCGAATACGACCTGCGTGAGCGCCTCTACAGGCAGCTGCAGCGGTTGGAGCTAGGCTTCTTCGACCACCAGCAGACCGGCCAGCTGATGTCGCGCGCGACGGTCGATCTGCCCGCCGTGCGCTTCTTCCTTGGCTATGGCCTCGTGTTCATCTTGCAGTTCGCACTCACGATCGTGCTGGCGGGCATCGTGATGATCGTGATCAATCCGTGGCTCGGGCTGATCTCGTTGGCGCCCGCGCCGTTCGTGGTACTCATCTCCTACCGTTATGGCCGCCGCGCACGCCCCGCAATCCAGGAGGTGCAACAGCGCATCGCCGAACTGACGGCAGACGCCGAGGAGAACATCTCCGGCGTGCGCATCGTCAAGTCATTCGCGCGCGAGCCCCGCCAGCTCGAGCGCTTCCGCCGCAGTGTCGGACGGACGTTCGAGCAGGCGATGGTCGCCACGCGCCTTGAAGCCACCTACAACCCCGCGATCGGCTTCCTCCCCCAGCTCGGCATCGCCGCCGTCCTGCTGCTCGGCGGCAACGCGGTCATCCACGCCCACCTCACGCTCGGCCAGTTCACCACCTTCTACCTGCTGCTCAACATGCTCGTGGGCCCGCTGCGCTCGCTCGGAGTGACGTTGAACCTCGCCCAGCGCGCAACCGCCTCCGGCGCGCGCATATTCCAGGTGCTCGACCGCGAGCCCACGATCGCCGATCCACCCAGCGCCCCCCCACTGCCCGCGGGCAGTGGTCATGTGCAGCTGCGCGGAGTCACGCTGCGCTACAGCGACCCGCACGACGAGCTCAATGTCGGCACCTATGCCCACGCCAAGCAGACGGAGCACGCCGCCGCCAGGCGCACAGTGCTGCACCAGCTCGACCTCGACGTCCGCGCGGGACGCACGGTCGCGCTCGTTGGCGCCACCGGCTCGGGCAAGACCAGCCTCGTCGCGCTGATCTCACGACTGTATGACCCGGTCGAGGGCGAAGTTCTGCTCGACGGAGCCGATGTGCGCTCCGTCGGCTTGCAATCGCTGCGCTCGGCTGTGGCGGTCGTCAGCGACGATCCCTTCCTCTTCTCGGCGAGCGTCGCCGAGAACATCGCCTATGCCAGGCCCGATGCTTCAAGCGCGGAGATCGAAGAAGCCGCTCAGCGCGCGCAGGCACACGACTTCGTGTTGCGACTGCCCCAGGGCTATGACACAGAGATCGGCGAGCGCGGCCTATCGCTCTCCGGCGGCCAGCGCCAGCGCCTGGCGATCGCGCGCGCATTGCTTGCCAACCCGCGCGTCCTGATCCTCGACGACGCCACCTCCTCGGTCGACGCGTCCACCGAGCAGTCGATCAAGCTCGCGCTCGCCGAGGCGATGGCGGGACGCACCACGTTCGTGATCGCCCATCGCCTCTCCACGATCGCCTTGGCGGATGAGATCGTCGTGCTCGACCACGGGCGCATCGTGGCTCAGGGCAATCACGAGCAGCTGCTCGATGCCTCCGAGCTGTACCGCGAGATCGTGGAACGCGGCCTGCCGGAGCAGATCTTCCTCACAACCGAGACGCGCGAGCGCGAGGTGAGCGGCATATGAGCGCACACGGCGGTCGCGGCGGCATGGGAGTGGGAGGCCGAGGCGGTGGTGGCGGGCGCGGCGGCCCCGGCATGGGCCGCGGCGGCGCGCAGTGGGACGGCTCGCGCGCCAGCCGTGAGAGCCGTGGGCGCAACCTGCGCGGGCTACTGGCGCTGCTGAAGCCCTATCGCCTACGCGTGGCCGGGATGTTGACGGCGTTGGTGCTCGGTACTGCCGCTTCGCTCGCGCCGCCGCTGCTGGCCAAGGCCGCGATCGACGAAGGCATCGATCGCCACGATTTCAAAACGCTCGTGCTGGTCGTGATCGCGTTCGTCGTTGCCGCGGTGCTCGTGTGGCTGATGACCTACGTGCAGACGTATCTAGTTGGCTGGGTCGGCCAGCGCACGCTTGCCGACCTGCGCATCCGTCTGTTCACGCACCTGCAGAGCCAGCCGATCGGCTTCTACGAGAGCCGCCCGGCGGGCGTGTTGATCTCGCGCATCACCAACGATGTCGAGGCGCTGGAAAGCCTTGTGACCGACTCGGTGGTGACGCTGTTCCAATCGGGGCTCACATTGATCGGGGCGGTGGCGGTGCTGCTCTACCTGGACGTGAAACTGGCGCTGCTCACGTTCTGCATCCTGCCGTTCATCGCCGCCGGCAGCTTCTGGTTTCGGCTGACCTCGGCCGGCGCGTTCCGGCGCACGCGCGAGACGATCGGCTCGATCACCGCCTACCTGCAAGAGACGCTCTCAGGCATCCGCGTGGTGCGCAGCTTTGGCCAGGAGCCACGCCACCTGGCGCGTTTTGCCGAGCTCAACGAGGACAACTGTGACGCCAATATGGTCACCGTCAGGCTCAACGCCGCCTACTTCCCAGCCGTGGAAATGCTCTCCGGGATAGCGATTGCGGGGATCGTGCTCTACGGCGGCTACCAGGCGATCTCAGGCAACATCACCGCCGGCACGGTCGTCGCGTTCGTGGCGACACTCGCATACCTGATCGAACCGATCCAGCAGCTCTCCCAGCTGTACACCACCTACCAGTCGGGCATGGCGGCATTGGAGAAGATCTTCCAGCTGCTCGACGTCGAGCCGGAACTGACCGACAAGCCGGGGGCGCCGGCCTTGGAGCGCATCCGCGGCGAGGTCAGCTTCGAGGACGTCACCTTCGCCTACCGGCCGCGGCGTGCGCGCAAGAACGTGGACAAGTCAGTCAGCGCGCCCATGGAGGCCGGGCTGCCCGCGCCGCTTGAAGCAGAGGAGGTGCTGGCACTCGAGCACATCGACCTGCTCATCCCGCCCGGTCAGACCGTGGCCTTGGTCGGCGCTACGGGCGCGGGCAAGTCCACGATGGCAAAGCTCGTCGCGCGCTTCTACGACCCCACCGAAGGGCGCGTGCTCGTGGACGGCCACGACCTGCGCGAGGTCTCAAGCACGTCGCTGCGCTCACAGATGGGGATCGTGCCCCAGGAGGCATTCCTGTTCTCCGGCTCGATCGCCGAGAACATCGCCTTCGGCCGACCCGAAGCCGAGCAGGAGCAGATCCGCCGGGCCGCCGCCGCAGTGGGAGCCGAGGAGTTCATCGCTGAGCTGCCCCAGGGCTACGACACCGAGGTCGGTGAGCGTGGCGCCCAGCTATCGGCGGGTCAGCGCCAGTTGATCGCCTTCGCGCGCGCGCTGATCGCCGACCCGCGCATCCTGATCCTCGACGAGGCGACCTCCAACGTGGACCTGCACACCGAGGCGCGCATCGAGCAGGGCCTGCGACGCCTGCTGGCGGGGCGCACATCGATCGTGATCGCCCACCGCCTCTCCACGATCCGCGGCGCAGGCAGGATCGTCGTGCTGGAGCACGGCAAGATCGCCGAGCAGGGCACCCACGACGAGCTGATCGCGGCGGAGGGCCGCTACTACGACCTATACCGCGACTGGGCGATGCACACCGCGGCGTAGAACCTCTTCAAAACTCCGGGACAGGGACTCGAACCCCAATCTCCCGGACCAGAACCGGGCGTCACTGCCAATTGGACTATCCCGGACAGTGCGTGTCGCGGCAAAGAATATAGCGCCTCCTCACGCGGCTTCACGCGGCGTGGCCTTTGCACGACGCTAGGCCCCGGCGTGGCTCCCGCTCGGCGCGAAGAACGCCGTGATCGCTTCCTCAAGGCCCGGGTCGAGCACGAGCAGCACCTCATCGCCGGCTTCGATGACAGTGTCCGCCTTGGGCACGAAGCCACCCCCGGCACGTAGGACTGAGATGATCAGGCTGCCTTCCGGCAACGCGATGTCCGAGACGCTTTCGCCGACCACGGGAGCGCCTGCGCTGACCTCGAGCTCGATGATCTCCAGGCGCTCCTCTTCCAGCGCGAGCAGGTGGACAAGCCCGTAGCGCGGGACCTCGTGCTCGATCAGGCGCAGGATCAGATCGGTGGCGGATACCGCGGGCTGGATGCCGAGCAGCTTGAAGTGGTCGTAGTTGCGCGGGTTGTTCACGCGCGCGATGATGCGCTCGCACAGATACTTCTCCTTGGCGACCTGACACACGAGCATGTTGTCCTCGTCGTCGCCGGTCACCGCGATCACAAGGTCGGCTCGCTGGATACCAGCGCGCTCGAGCACCCACAGCTCGGTGGCGTCGCCGTACTGAACCGCATGCTCGTACTCTTCCTCGATCAACAGATAGCGAGGGCGCGAGGACTCGATTAGGGTGACCTCGTTGCCCTTGAGGATCAGCTCACGAGCGAGGTTGCGCCCGACCTTGCCGGCGCCGACGATGATCACGTACATGGCTTGCTCCAGAGCATCTGGCTTGCCTAGGCGGACTCGGCAGCGAGGGCGCTCTCGAACATTTCGATCGCGTGCTTCGTGGGAGAGATCGTGTGCAGACCCTGTTCGCCATACCAATCCGCGCGGGCGGGGTCCATCACGCGAACAAGCACCTTCTCCACGCCGAACCTGCGCTGGGCTATCTGGGCAATGATCACGTTCGTGTTATCGCCATCGGTGGAGGCGATGAACACATCCGCGCGCTCGATCCCAGCCTGGATGAGCGCGTCGGTCTCAAGCGCGGTCCCCACCGTGAACTGACCGTCGGATTCCTCCCAGCTACGGCTCTGGCCGGCATCGAGGCGCTCATGGGAAAGCGGGTCCTCATCGAGCACCGACACCTCATGGCCAGCCGCCAAAGCGGACTTGGCCACCGCCGAGCCGACGCGGCCCGCGCCAACGATCAGCACGAACATGGCAAGCGTGGCGTCGAGGTGGGTGATGGGAGCGGGTGCACAGTGGGTGGCGACGTGGCGGGCAAGGTCGATGGCGGGGTCGCGAGCAAGGTGTGAGATTAGACGATGGGTCCGCCACTCGGCTCGGCGACCGGGGCGCCTGGGGCGCCCTCAATGGCAAGCGGAGCCGGCTCCTCAGAAGCCAGCACCTCGTAGTCGCGCTCAGAGGGCGCCGTGACGATCACCCGGCAGTTGGCCTTGCGCACGACGTACTTCGTGACGTCACCGACAAAATTCTCGAGTGGCCCTCCGCGCCCCCCCAGACGCGACCCGCCGCGAATCCGAGAGGGCTCCTCCGCCCCAAGCACGATCGCCTCCACGCCACGCCTGCGGGCCTCCTCCAGGATCGCGTGGCCCACTCGTCGCGCCCTGATCGTGGCGGTGGCAACCTGCACGCCCGCGTACTCCTCCCCCACCGCCTTGGCCCGCGCGAGTGCTTGGCGAGCATGCTTTACCTGAGCATCGGGCAGGCGCGCGTCGAGCGGCAGCGACATCGGCATCTCGAAGATCCACACCGCCTCGATCGTCGATGCGTCGATCTCCGCGGCGTCAGTCGGCTTGCCGCCGACGAGCAGCGCCGCCGTCTGGATGATGTCCTCATCCAAGCGGGTACCGCTCAGCGGGACCAGGATCGATCCGTAGTCGCGCTCCGGCAGGTGCTCGGCGCGCAGTGCCTCCGCTGAGACCGTCACGCGCCGCAGCAGCGAGGTTTCGTCAGCTCGCCGATAGATGACATACAGAAGGATTCCCGCGACCATCCAGCCGAGTCCCACATAACGAGCGGTGTGATGCACCGCGATCGTGGCTACCCAGCCCAGCGAGCACACGATCGCGCCGATCACGGCCAGCAATGGCAGTTCCCCGCCGCGCACCCGCACCGAGAACGGGGTGCGGTACGGACGCGCCCTGTCAGGCTCGCTGTAGCGCATCTTGACGACCGACGCATGAGCGATCGTGAACGCCAGCATCGCCCCAAACGCATAGGTTCCGACCAGGAAGGTGAGGCTCTCGGGAATCACGAGCCCCGCCGCGATCACGCCGGCGAGCAGGATCAGCACATAGGGGGTGGAGCGCTGTGCGTGCAAGCGTCCGAGCCCGCTCGGGATCTGACGATTGACCGACAACGAATAGGCCAGGCGGGAGAGCCCCAGCATCGCCGAGTCCGCAGCCGCTACGAGCGTAAGCGCGGCAATCGCCCCGATCGAATAGATGAGCGTCTGCGAGAGCCAATGCGGATGCACCCGCGTGAAGAGGTCAAGTACCGGAGCCGCCGAGAAATGGTGTCCTGGCACGCCGCCGCGCGCCAGCGGGAAGGCTGAGACGGCCACGATCGCCACCCCCACATAGGCGACCACGACGGTCACCGTGCCGCTTGCGATCAATCGCCGCAGGGCGCCCCGCCCGGCTTTCACCTCGCCCGCCAGACCGGACGCGGACTCCACGCACGTGAAGGCGATCGTAGTGATCGTCAGGCCAAAGACCAGGCCTGTCCACGTCGGTGCGCTCCCAAGGTGGATCTGAGCGATGAGTCGGTGTGGATCGAGGAAGCTGACGAGCCCGATCACGATCGTTATGAGCTCAAGCGCGAGCGCCCCGAGCACGACCACGCCGATACGGTATTCGCGACGCCAGTGAAAGCCGCGCACGTTTGTGAACACCACGAACGCGATGATCGCCAAGGCCAGCAGCAAGGCCTCCGTGTGGTGTCCGAGCGGCGCCCAGAACACGCGCAGGTACTGGGTCGCCGCAAACGCGGTGACCGCGATCAGGATGACGTAGTCAAGCAGCATCGCCCAGCCCGCGATGAAGCTCACCAGCTCATTGAAGGCGTAGCGAGCGAATACGGTCGAGCCACCCGGTTCCTGGTGCAGCGACGCGCCCTCCACATAGGTCATCGCCGTCAGCCCGAACATGATCGCGGCGATCAGAAACACGACCGGCGTCAGACCGGCCGCATGGTCGGTCACAACCCCGAGCGAGAAGAACACGGCGCTTGCCAGCGACGTGTAGACGATCGCAAACAGGATCGGAGAGCCGAGGCTGTGGCGCAACGTCGTGCGTGCGCCCGCGCCGAGCTCCACGGCGCGCATGTGCGCCGCATGCCCATGCGAAGCTCGCGAGCCCTCCTGCGATGCGCCGTCGCCGTCTGGCACCGGCGCGCCGGGGTCGCGCCCATCGGGCGTGCTCATGCTCCGCGACCCCTTCTGATATCGACGTACATGCGCCCCGAGCCGGCCACGACGAATAGGAACCCGAGCAACAGGCGAATCGAGAGCACGCCTTCGCCGGCGATCGCCTCAACCGCGAGCGCGATGCCGATCGCGACCATCGCCAGCGACAGCACAGTGGTGCCCGTGCGATGAACCTGCCTGCCGGTCATGTCTCTCTCTTGTGAGCTTAGGCCCTATCGAGGCATCTAGTGCAGGCCGCGGGGCGCGTGAGCGCCTGAGCGGCCCGCACAGTGCCCCGCGACCGGAGCGTCGGGAGTATCAGGTGATCAGCGGGATGATCAGGATCGCGACGATGTTCGCCACCTTGATCATCGGGTTGATCGCCGGCCCCGCCGTGTCCTTGAAGGGATCCCCGACGGTATCGCCGGTGATCGAGGCCGCGTGTGCCTCAGAGCCCTTGCCGCCGAACGCGCCGTCCTCGATCAGCTTCTTCGCGTTGTCCCAGGCGCCACCGCCCGCGGTCATCATGACCGCGAAGAAGAAGCCCACGACGATCACGCCGATCAACAGGCCGCCGAGCGCCTTCTGATCGATCAGGCCAACGATCACCGGCAGTCCGATCGGCAGCAGCGCGGGCAGGATCATCTCGCGCTGGGCGGTGCGCGTGACGATGTCCACGCACGTGGCGTAGTCGGGCTCTTCTGTCCCCTCCATGATCCCCGGGTGCTCGCGGAACTGGCGGCGGACCTCCTCGACGACGGCGCCGCCGGCGCGACCGACGGCCTCCATCGAGAGCGAGGCGAACAGGCACACCATCATGCCCCCGAGCAGCAGCCCGATCAGGACGGGCGGTTCGTTGATGCCGAAGGCGATGAAGCTGCCTTTCGACTTTTCCGCCAGCTCTTGTTGGAAACCAGCGAACAGAACGATCGCGGCGAGCACCGCTGAGCCGATCGCATAGCCCTTGGTTACCGCCTTCGTGGTGTTGCCCACAGCGTCGAGCGGATCGGTGACGTTGCGCACCTCCTCGGGCAGCTCGGCCATCTCGGCGATACCACCGGCGTTGTCGGTGATCGGGCCGAACGCATCGAGCGCCACGATCAAGCCAGTTAGGGATAGCTGGCCCATGACCGCCACACCGATGCCGTAGATGCCCGTGGTGCCACCACCGGCGAGCTTCCACGCGCCGAGGATGCCGAGCACGAGCACGATTGCGGGGAGCGCCGTCGCCTGAAGGCCCGAGCCGAAGCCCTGGATGATATTCGTGGCGTGCCCGGTGACCGACGCCTTGGCGGTCTTCTTGACCGGCGAGAAGCGCGTCGAGGTGTAGTAGTCGGTGATCACGAACAAGAACGCGGTGACGGCGATGCCGATCAGCGCGCACAAATAGAACTTGCCCCATGACGGTGGGTTGACGACGTTGCCGACCTGGCTGAAGGTCAAGCCGCGCATCAGCCAGTACGTGACGGGCGCAAACGCCGCCGCGGCAATGACTCCGGAGAGGATCAGGCCCTGATAGAGGGCCCGCTCGACGTTGCCGGCCTTCGAGCGCACGGCGAACGTGCCGATGATCGAGGCGATGATCGCCACGCCGCCGAGGATCAGCGGGAACATGACGACGCGCGTGGACTCGTGGAAGGTGAGCACTCCGAGCAGCATCACGGCGACCGCGGTGACCGCGTAGGTCTCGAACAGGTCGGCGGCCATGCCGGCGCAATCGCCTACGTTGTCGCCCACGTTGTCGGCGATCACCGCCGGGTTGCGTGGATCGTCCTCGGGGATGCCCGCCTCGATCTTGCCGACGATGTCGGCTCCCACATCGGCGGCCTTCGTGAAGATACCGCCGCCGAGACGAGCGAACACGGAGATCAAGGACCCTCCGAAGCCGAGCCCGATGAGCGCGTTCACGGCCGTCTTCTGGCTGTCGTTGAAGACCGCCGTGAGCAGACCGTAGTAGCCGGCGAGGCCGAGCAGTGCGAGACCCGCCACGAGCATGCCCGTGATGGCGCCGCCCTGGAAGGCGACGCGCAGCGCGGGCGATACCCCGCCGCGCGCGGCCTCGGCCACGCGCGAGTTGGCGCGCACCGACACGTTCATGCCGATGTAGCCGGCCGAGCCGGAAAGGATGCCGCCGATCGCGAAGCCACAGGCAACGGCGATGTTCTGAATGAAGATCAGCGCCACGAACATCACGACGCCCACGACCGCGATCGTCGTGTACTGACGGTTCAGATAGGCACGGGCGCCTTCTTGGACAGCCCGCGAGATGCTTTGCATCCGCTCGTTGCCCGGCGAAAGCGCGAGCAGAGTGCGGGTGGTCACGAGGCCGTATGCCACAGCACAGGCGGCGCACACAAGGGCAACGACGACCCCATGGTTCGTCAGAAAGCTACTCAACAGAAATCCTCCGCGGTCTGGTTAGGTGCCGCGCGAGGACATTCGCGCGCACGTTGATCGCACGGGCCACTCCCTACGAGCGCACCACCCGGCGTAAAGGCGGGCGCAGTCTATCGTGCGCAGCGGCCAGAAGGCGTGCGACGCGACTTCAGCGCCCGGGCACCCACAGCCGGCCACTCGCTTGGGCCGGCCCCTGACCCTGCTGCTGGTCTGTCTCCGGCGGCTTCTCGGGCTCCTTGGCAGCCTTCGTCTGCGTTGCCTGCGGCGGTGACGGCGTCGCGGACGTCGTGCTGGTGGAGCCCTGAGCCTCGCGCGCATAGGCGACCTGCAGCTGGGCGATCGCGTCGCGCAAAGGACGGAGCTCGCCTGGCATGCGTCGCTCGAGGATTGGCAGCAGCGCACTCGCGCCATCTATCGCGTCGCGCACCTGCTCCAGGTCACGCTCGCCACTGCCCGCGGCGGACGGGTCGCCCGGGGAGGCGGACGGAGCAAGCCCGAGGCGACGACCGCCGATGTTGATCAGCGAGACCGCCGTCTGAATAATCATCTCCGAGCTCGTGATGCGGTTCAGCTCGGCCTCGTAGACGGCGCGCATCTCCTCATCGCTCGGCTGAGCCTGGGTCGCCGTCGCGGCCGCACCGGCCTGCTCATGTGCATCGGCCATTACACCGTCACCTCCTGGGAATAGGTTTGCTGTGTCTCGCGCACTGAGGCCGCGAACACCTCCTCGGGGCTTGCTCCCGCCTCGATCATCCTTCGTTGTCGCTGAGCGCCGTTGCGCTCGGGAAAGGTGAGCTCCACGCCGAGCTCGCCGCGCACGGGCTCGGTCCAGGCGGCAAGTCGCTCCACGATCTCACCGGCCGGGTACTCCTCGGCGCGCTCGAGGTCGACCATCTTGCCGTCGAGCCCGTAGCGAATCGCGCGCCACATGTTCTCCTCGACCAAGCGCGGGGCAGGGCCAGAGAACGGGAGGCCTTCGTCGACGTCGCGCGCGGCCTGCGCGACACACGCCACGATCAAGCCCGCGAGTGACTCGGACTCGCCGGTCGTGCTCTGCGCGTCGCAAATCCGCACCTCGACGGTTCCGAACCTGAAATGAGGACGCACCGACCACCACACCTGCGTGAACTCGACGATCGAGCGGGTACGGAGCAAAAACTCAATGTATTCGCGGTAGCCGCTCCAGCCGCCGAACGCGTCGGGCACGCCGCAGCGCGGGAAGTTCCTCGTGAAGCTCTGGGTGCGCGCCGAGTGAAGCCCGGAGTCACGACCATCGAGGTAGGGAGAGTTGGCCGAGACGGCGAGCAGCAGCGGCAAGACCGGGCGTAGGCGGTCGCACACGCGCACCGCCCGATCGATGTCTTTGATCCCGACGTGCACGTGCAGGCTGAACGTGTTGTTGCGCCACGCGACGTACTTCAGGCCCTGCTCGACGCGGCGGTAGTGCTCGGTGTCGATGATCGGCTGCTCGCGATAGTCGGCCCACGGATGTGTGCCTGTGGCCGCCAGCGCAGCGTTGTGCCAGCTCGCGAGAGCGAACAGGCGCAAGCGTCGCTCGCGCTGGCGGACGAGCGCGTCAGTGAAGCTGGCTCCGGGACCGGAGACGATCTCGATCTCTGAGGAGATCAACTCGCCGGTGATCGAAGCGGCGAGTAGCGCGTCGCGCTGGATCGCACCGGCGCGCAACTCCTCGAAGCGAGGCACGAGCTCGAGCGTGGTGGGATCGAGGATCGCGAACTCCTCCTCCAAGCCGACCGTGAGGTCGGTTGCTTGCGCAAACGTGTCAACTGCCTTATCGAGGTCTAGGCTGGTCATGTCGTGCGGTTCAATCGGTGTTGCCACCACTCCCACCGGAGCCGCGGTGACCCCAGCTTAGGAACCTTGGCGGTCCGCCGGCGAGCGGGATCGAGCCAGGTGGAAGGCGAGGCGGGTCAGGTCAGGTAGAAGTAGAGCGCGTACAGCAGATCGACGGCGGGGCTCGAAGTGTGGACGGTCACCTCCGGAGGAACTGCCAGCAGCGACTCCGAATAATTGAAGATGATCTTCACGCCGGCCGCCACCAGCTCGTCGGCGAGACCCTGGGCAGCCCGAGTGGGCACGGCAAGCACGCCAACCACGATGTCTTCTTCCTCGACCACATGGTGGAGCTCGCTTGTGTTGCGCACGGTCTGGTTGCCCACCTCAGTGCCGACCTTGGCGTCATCGACATCGAAGATCGCCACGACCCTGAAGCCGTGGTCGGCAAAGATGTCGGAGGAGGCGATCGCCTTGCCAAGATGCCCAGCGCCGAGTAGTGCGATGTTGTGCTGACCGGCGGTTCGCAGGATCTTGCGAATCTGGGAGACAAGCGACTCGACGTTGTAACCAACGCCGCGCTTTCCGAACTTTCCAAAGCCCGACAGGTCGCGACGGATCTGAGTGGAGTTGACGTGGGTGTAATCGGAGAGCTCCTGCGAGGAGATCGTCTCCTTGCCCATCTTCTTGGCTTGGGTCAATACCTGCAGATAGCGCGACAGCCGCGCGGCCACGCCAAGGGAGAGGCGCTCGCCGACCAGCGATTCGCCGTCGTGAATCGAGCTCACCGAGGTTGTCAACTCGTTGTAAGCCATCCGTCCTGACTCTAGAGGATGGCCTGGAGACGCTCCCGTAGAGCGTCCTCATCGACGAAGTATTCGAACAGCTCCTCGTCGCCCAAGGCGACGACCGGGATGCGCTCGAAGTAGGCGCGGTGCAGTCGCTCGTCAGTTGTTATGTCAACCTCAGACATGGTGAACCCCAACTCTGGCTGCATCCCCATCAGCGCCGCACGGGCCTCCACGCAGAGGTGACAATCGGGCTTGGAGTAGAGCGTTATCACTGTCATCGCGATCACGGGAACCGTGCACAAAGGGTACGCGGCGGGCCCACCTCGAACGCCGGATGGGACGTGGTGAGCCCGGCGCGCACACGAGGCTGCCCCTGCGGGCTCACCATGGATTCACCGCGAACTCACCGGGGACGCTCGCCTGTCGCGTAGGCATCCAGCCCGAGATAGTCGGGATAGGGCACGGCCGGCGCAAAGCGGGCCGCGCCGCCGATCATCGCGGCGTTATCGGTGCACAGCACGCTCGGGGGCACGTGTACGCTCGCACCGAGCCTGTGCAGGCGCCGTCGCAGCTCGCCGTTGGCCGCCACGCCCCCGCCGACTGCGAGACGGTCGAGCCCAGTCAGCTCGAGCGCCTGCTCGGCGCGCAGCATCAGGTGATCGACGATTGCCGCCTGATAGGAGGCCGCCAGGTCAGCGCTCCGCTGGCGTAGCTGCTCCTGTGAAAGCTCGCGCACCTTGTAGAGAAGCGACGTCTTCAAACCCGCGAAGGAGAAGTCGAGGCCGCGTCCGAAGGCACGTGTGGCGCCCCGGCCGCCGCGCGAGCGCGACCCGGATGCCGGGAACTCGAACGCCTCAGGATCCCCCTCGACGGCGAGGCGCTCGAGCGCGGGGCCGCCGGGGTAACCGAGACCGAGCATCCTCGCGCCCTTGTCGAAGGCCTCGCCGGCGGCGTCGTCGAGCGTGCGACCGAGCGTGTCAAAGCCGGTGTGCTCGCGCACATGTGCCAGCAGCGTGTGGCCGCCGCTGGCGATTAGACACAGAAAGGGCGGCTCGAAGGGCCCGAGCTGCTCGTTGCCCTCGCGCGCGCCACCGTTCTCGGGACGGCCACCGCCGTCGCCCACGCCCCCGGACACGTCGCCACCCTTGCGCGCCTCACCACCGTCGAGCACCAGAAAATTGGCGGCGACATGGCCCTGCAGATGATCGATCGGGGAGAGCGGCAGCTCGCGGGCCGCCGCAAGCCCCTTTGCCGTCGAGAGGCCGACTAGCAGTGCTCCCACAAGTCCAGGCCCCTGCGTGACCGCTACACGATCGACTTCCTCAAGCGTCGCGCCCGCGTCGATCAGCGACTGCTCGACAACGAGGTTGACGAGCTCCAGATGATGCCGGGAGGCGATCTCGGGCACCACGCCCCCGAAGCGATCGTGGGCCCGCTGGGAGGAGATCACGTTCGAGCGGATCTCCCCACCCTCGCCTATGACCGCCGCGCACGTGTCGTCACAGCTCGTCTCAAGCGCCAGGATCGTCATACCGGCCCAGGATTGGGGACGTCATCGAAAGAGCCCGCGAGCGTTGCCGGGGTGCGCCACATCACGAGCGCATCCTCACCATTGTCCTGGTAGTAGCGCCTGCGCAATCCCGCGGCGCGGAAGCCTTCGCGTTCGTAGAGGTGAATCGCGACGTCGTTGGAGCGACGCACCTCCAGCGTAAAACGCGCGCCCTCGTCATCCACCCGCGCGTACAGCTGCGTTAGCAGCGCCGAGGCGACGCCCTTGTGCTGGTGCTCAACATCCACCGCCACATTCATCACATGCCACACCGTGTCATAGCGCGAGCAGATGAGATAGCCCACGAGGCGCCCTTCGTGGAGCGCCGCCAGACAGACACCTGAGGACTTGGAGAGCTCCAGCACAAACATCGCAAGCGACCACGGGGTGGGGAAGGCACGACGCTCGATCGCGATCACCCGCGGCAGGTCGGTGTACGTCAAGCCCCTGACCTCCACGGAGAACGATCCCTCGGCGGCGATCTCAACCATCGAGGAGCCCACTAGGAAGCGGCTCCCTCGAGCGCGATCTCGGCATCGGGACGGCGGCGGTAGTCGGGCAACACTGGCGCGTCGTCGGCTGGTGCGAGTGCGCCGAGCGCACAGATCGCGGACGCCTGGATGCGGTGCAGAGCAGAATGAGGATCAGGCACGAGCACACTCGGATGCTTCAGCGCGTCGCGATAGCGCACGGCGCCATCCCCCAGCGCGACCCAGCGCTTGATGCTCGTGCCGATCATGACCCGCTCGAGTAGCTCATCTATATCGGCCGGCGCGATGGCGTGGGGGGCAATGAGCTCGATCTCATTGTCGTAGGCCGCCACAAAGGCCTCCCCGCGTCGTGCGTCGATGACGGCCAGCACACCGACTCTCTCATCGGCGACCGAGCCGTCAATCGAGGACCGGGGTGGGTCAACGACCCCCGACCAGTCCCCCTCCCTCCCACCGTGCTCCGCGTCATGTGGCCAATCGGGTCGCCGCTCGTATGCGGCGTGCGCGAGCGCCCGCAGGCTCGAGATGCCGACGAGCTCCACGGCGAGCGATTGGGCGAGACCCCTTGCCGTGGCCACCCCGATGCGCAGGCCCGTGAACGTCCCTGGGCCAACTCCCACCGCGATCCGCCCCAACTGCTTCCAGCCCAGGCTCGCCTCCTCGAGCAATCCGTGCGATAGCGGGAGCAGCCGCGTGGCGTGGCCCGGACGCTGCTCAGCGGTGGGATCGTCTCGCGCCTCGAAGGTGCGCCCGTCATCCAGTCTCAAGCCGACCACGGTCGCGGGCGTGGAGGTATCCATGCCGAGCACGATCATCGCGGCGCCTGCGTGGAGAGCGGGCCCCCAGACCTATTTTGCTCGGCGGGGGAGAGCACGGACGACGCGTGGTGCCCGCCGGACTCCGCAAGCTCGCTCCCCTCCGCCCGTTCGCCACGCTCCACAACTTCTATGCGCCGCTCGTCAGAACCCTGGTGGGTAAGCGTCACGACGATGCGCGCATCGCGCAGCTCGATGCTCCTCTCCTGCGGCCACTCCACGAACGCGATCCTCTCTGGACCCAAATAGTCATCGAGCAGGTCCGGCTCCTCCTCGTGGAGACCGCCCAACCGGTAGAGATCCAAATGCGACACCGTCACATCCGAGGCGCGGTAGCGGTGTCCGATGGAGAACGTGGGGCTCGTCACCGCATCCGTGACACCCAGCGCCCTGGCGGCGCCGCGCACAAGCGTGGTCTTGCCGGCTCCCAGATCGCCACGCACGAGCACGATGTCCCCTGGCCGCAACCATGAGGCCAGCTCGGCGCCCAGCGCTTCGGTTTGACGCGGCTCCGAGGTCTCGACGATGCGTGTCGTCACGAGAGAAGACTAGTCCAAGCCGACGCAGTGCCCACGACGCGGCAAAAAAACGGCCGGCTCGCAGGAGAGGAAGCGCGAGCCGGCCGTGGTGCTTGGGAGGATGGAGTCAGCTTTGGTATCGACGTGGCGCCCCACCAGCTTTAGCGGCGGCACGAGAGCTTTCAACCCCCATATACGGACGAGACGCCGATTTGGATGCGTCTTGCTCAAAAAAGACCGAGCTGGTCCACGGTGCCAGCCTGCTCGTCTCCCCCGGCGGGGCCCACGCCTGCCGACGTCACATCGGTCGACGTTGCATCCGCCGAGGTCCCACCCGCCGACGTCGCACCCGCGGCGGCCGGCGGCGTGAGGACAGCCTCCTCCGCGGAAGGCTGGGGGGGCTCGGGGAGCGCCAATAGCTCAGGCAACCGTGAGAAGTCCTCACGCAGGGTCTCGAGCATTCGCGGCGTGTACAGCGCCGCCGCGGGATGGAAGATCGGGTAGAGCCGTACCGTGCGCCGGCCGAGCGTCAACTCCTCGGGCCGCCCGTGCAACCGGGTGATCCCGGTCGGATCCTCTCTGAGCAGCTTTGTCGAGAAGTTGCCAAGCGAGCAGATCACGCGTGGCTGGATCAACTCGACCTGACGGTAGAGGTATTCCCTGCAGTTCTCTATCTCCACCGGCATCGGGTCGCGGTTGCCGGGAGGCCGACACTTGAGCACGTTCGCGATGAACACGTCCTTGCGCTCCATGCCGATCTCTTTGAGCAGCGTCTCGAGCAGCTTGCCGGCGCGACCGACGAAAGGCAGTCCCTGCTCATCCTCACTGGCGCCCGGGGCCTCACCTATGAACATCAGCTCGGCATCCGCGTTGCCGGCGCCAAACACCACGTTCTTGCGCGTGGCGGCAAGCTCCTGGCAGCGAACGCATCCCTGCGCTTGGACGAACACCTCCTTGAGGGCCTCGCGCCGCTGATTGATCTCCGCCGAAGACACCGCTGCGGATGGTAGCCATCGACGCTCTCAGGCGGTATGCTTAAGCTAGTCGCGACCGGTATCCCCAAGGGAACTGGACCGAGTCAGATGAACCTTTCGATCTCCACATCGATCTGCCCATGAGGGTCTTGCGCACCGTGGGCGAGATGCGGACGGCGCTCCAGCCGCTCCGCCGAGCGGGCCGCTCGATCGGCTTGGTGCCGACCATGGGCGCCTTGCACAATGGGCACCTCTCTCTGATCGCCTGGGCGCGCGCCCAGTGCGACGTGGTGGTGGTGTCGCTGTTCGTGAACCCCGCGCAGTTCAACGAGGGCTCCGACCTCGACCACTATCCACGCCAGGAGGAACGAGACCGCCAGCTCGCCGAGCAGGCCCAGGCTGATCTCCTATTCGCGCCCTCAGCGCAGGAGATCTATCCCGCCGGCTTCTCCACCGCGGTCGAGGTGGTCGGGCTGACCGACCGCCTGGAGGGCGCGGTGCGCGGCTCCGCCCACTTCCGCGGAGTCACGACTGTCGTGACAAAGCTCCTGAATATCGCCTCGCCCGATGTCGCCTACTTCGGCCAGAAGGATGCCCAGCAGGTGATCGTGATCCGCCGTCTCGTTGAGGATCTGAACATGGCGGTGCGCGTCGAGGCGTGCCCCACCGTGCGCGAGTCTGACGGCCTCGCGATGTCGAGCCGCAACGCCAACCTAAGCCCCGAGGAGCGCGCTCGTGCGCTTGCCATGCCCAGCGCGCTTGCAGCCGCTGGTGCAGCTGTCTCAGGCGGCGAGCGCTCCGCCGATGCGCTGGTAGGAGCCGCCCGCCAAGCCATGATCGCGTTCGACGTCGAGCCTGAGTACCTCGCGCTCGTGAGCCCCGACACGCTCGAGTCCGTCACGCGCCTGGAGCAGCCGGCGCTATTCGCGGTAGCGGCTCGGGTCGGCGCCACGCGGTTGATCGACAACGTGACCTTGTATCCCACCGTGCCCTCCAACCCTCAGCAACCGACCCCCAGGGAGACCACAGCCATATGCAGCGCGTGATGCTCAAGTCAAAGATCCACCGGGCCACCGTGACCGACTGCGACCTGCACTATGTCGGCTCGATCACTGTCGATCCCGATCTGCTCGAGGCGGCGGACATTCTCGAGCACGAGCAGGTGCACGTGGTGGACGTCGACAATGGCGCCCGCTTCGAGACGTACACGATCGCCGGAGAGCGCGGCTCAGGTGACATCAAGGTCAACGGAGCCGCCGCGCGCCTCGTGCACTATGGCGACACCATCATCGTCATCTCCTACGGGCAGTACGACCGTGCCGAGATGGAGCACTATGAGCCTCGCGTCGTTCACGTGGAGGCCCAAACCAACCGCATCATCACCGTCGACGACGCGGTGGCGACCCTGCTCGCGTAGGGCGTCAACCGTTCAGAGAGGAATCTCCATGTCAAGTCACCCCAGCAATCCGATGTCCGGCCGGCAAACGGGCACAGTGCGTGGCCAGGCCAGCGTAAGCGTGCCATCCGATCCCGGCCGCTTGCCGATGACGCTACCGCTGCTCGCAGAGAAGAAGCGCCTCGGCGAGCCGGTGGTGATGGTCACCGCGTATGACTATCCGAGCGCCCGCGCCGCCGAGGCCGGGGGCGTCGATCTGGTACTCGTCGGCGACTCCGCCGCCACCACGATCCTCGGGTACAACTCCACCACACCGGTGGATCTCAATGACATGCTCGTACTCGCTCGAGCCGTGCGCCGCGGTTTGAGCACCCCTTTGATGATCGGCGACCTCCCATTTGGCTCGTATGAGATCAGTGACGAGCAAGCGGTCGCGAGCGCCATCCGGATGGTCAAGGAGGCCGGTTGCGACGCGGTGAAGCTCGAGGGGGGCGGCCCAGCATCAGCCAGCCGGGCGCGCGCGATCATCGGCGCCGGCATCCCGGTGATGGGCCACGTCGGGCTCACGCCGCAAAGCTCCACCGCGCTCGGCGGGTGGAAGGCTCAGGGCCGCACCGCTCAGGCGGCTTCGCGGATTGCCTCGGAGGCCTTGGCGCTACAGGGCAGCGGTTGCTTTGCGATCGTGTTCGAGGCGATCCCGAGCGCCGTCACCAAGGAGCTCATGCCTCATGTGGAGGTGCCGGTGATCGGTATCGGCGCGGGCCCCAACACCGACGGTCAGGTGCTCGTCTTTCATGATCTGCTCGGCATCCGTGACGGCCTCGGGCCGCGCTTCGTCAAGCGTTACGCGAACATTCAGCAGGAGATGAATGCGGGTGTCAGCGCCTATGCCGAGGATGTGCGCAGTGGGCGCTACCCCGGACCGGAGCACGGCTACTCGATCGACGCCGGCGAGCTCGCGGAGCTGCACACGCTGCTTGCCTGATTGGGATTTGGGCGTTCCCATGGTGTGAGGGTGCCAGCTACGGCATCGATCCCCAGGTCCCATCGCGGGCGTGCTTGGTGGTGTTCCTGCGCTCGTTCAAGCGGGCGTAGGACGCCCGTAGTCGATCGTGCGGATCAGCTTGGCGGGCGCTCCGGCGATGATCGAGAACGGCTCCACGTTTTTGGTGACGACGCTGTTGGCGCCGATCACACAACGCTTGCCGATGCTCACGCCGCTCGTGACGACCACGTTGGCCCCAAGCCAGCAGTTGTCGCCGATCGTGGTCGGGCCCTTGCTCTCAAACCCCTGCCACGTGATCGGCTTGTCGGGATCGTCGAAGCGGTGGCTCGAATCGGTGACGAAGCAACCGTTGGCAAGCATGCAGTGATCGCCGATCTCCACGAGCTGATCGGCGGCCACCATCACGCCCATGTTCAGGAAGGTGCCGCTGCCGATGCGAACGCGCGCGCTGCCCGGCATCGTGATCCACACGCCCGGCTCGAAGAGCGTGTGCGCCCCGATCTCCAGGCGTTCCTCGCGTAGCGCCTCTAGCACATTGCCGTGGAGCGGCCAGCGCGCGAACGCTTCGCGGCGCATGAGCTCGCGATGGATCGCCACCCGATTCCAAGGCAGCGAGTTGCGCTCATACCAGCGCCACTTCGTAGCCCACACCCGAGCCTTGCGGCCCAGATCGCTCACGCCCGTCCCGCCGACTGGGCCCTGCGCTTTGTGCCGGTAGACCCGTTGGTGCTTGCGTCGCGGGCGGTCACCTTCTTCGCCGATCTGTTGGTGCTCGCGCCGCGGACGGTGGCCTTCGCCGACGCGTTAGTGCTGCGGGCGGCCGCCTTCTTCGCCAACCCGTTGGTGCTCGCACTGCGGGCGGCCGTCTTTTTCGCCGACCCGATGGTGCTCGCGCCGTCCGCCTTGGCCTTCTTGGCCGTCTCGGCCCGAGCCTTCCCAGCTGGCGTCTTTGCCGCGCGAGCGCGACCATTTGATGCGGGCTTCGGCGTGAGCATGTCCCTCAAGAACTCACCGGTGTGCGAGGCGCGCTCGCCCGCCACCTCCTCCGGGGTGCCCGCGGCTATCACCATGCCCCCCTCCTCGCCGCCCTCCGGGCCCATGTCGATCAACCGGTCGGCGCACTTGATGACGTCGAGGTTGTGCTCGATCACCACCACGCTGTTGCCGGCATCCACGAGCCGCTGCAGCACCTCTAGCAGCCGTTGCACGTCGGCGAAGTGCAAGCCCGTGGTGGGCTCGTCGAGGATGTACAGCGTGCGCCCGGTCGCCACCTTCGAGAGCTCGGTGGCGAGCTTCACGCGCTGAGCCTCGCCGCCAGAGAGGGTCGTCGCGGGCTGTCCCAGCCGGATGTAACCGAGGCCCACCGCGTCGAGCGTCTCCAGGCGCCGACGGATCTTCGGGATGTGCTCGAAGAAGCCCAGCGCCTCCTCCACCGGCATCGCCAGCACCTCGGCGATGCTCTTGCCCTTGAACTTCACCTCGAGCGTCTCGCGGTTGTAGCGCCGGCCGTCGCACTGCTCACACGGCACATACACGTCGGGCAGGAAGTGCATCTCGATCTTGATCTGCCCGTCACCGCGGCACACCTCGCAGCGCCCACCCTTCACGTTGAAGGAGAAGCGTCCCGGCTTGTAACCCCGCGCGCGGGCCTCCTGGGTCTTTGAGAACAGGTCGCGGATCACGTCGAACAGGCCGGTATACGTGGCCGGGTTGGAGCGCGGCGTGCGCCCGATCGGCGACTGGTCGACGGCAATGATCTTGTCGAGCTGATCCAGACCGTGGATCGCGCGATGCGTCCCGGGTCGTTGGCGAGCCCTGTGCAGACGGTTGGCCACCGCCTTGAACAGCACTTCGTTGACGAGCGTCGACTTGCCCGACCCGGACACACCCGTAACGCAGGTGAGCGTCCCCAGCGGCACATGCACATCGATGTCCCTGAGGTTGTGCTGGCTCGCCCCGAGAATCTCGACATATCCAATCGGCGTGCGACGCTTCTCCGGTACTGCGATCGTCCTCGTACCCGCAAGGAACTGTCCGGTCAGCGACGGCTTCACCTTCTGGACCTGCGCCGCGGTCCCCTGGGCCACGATCCAGCCGCCATGCTCCCCGGCCCCTGGTCCCAGGTCAACGAGATGATCAGCGCTGCGCATCGTTTGCTCGTCATGCTCCACCACGATCACCGTGTTGCCGAGATCGCGCAAGCGCTCGAGCGTTGCGATCAACTTCTCGTTGTCACGCTGGTGCAAGCCGATCGAAGGCTCGTCGAGGATGTACAGCACCCCCACAAGCGAGGAGCCGATCTGTGTCGCCAGCCGGATCCGCTGTGCCTCACCCCCGGAGAGCGTCGAGGCCGCTCGATCCATCGACAGGTAGCCAATCCCCACGTTCTCCAAGAACTGCAAACGCTCGGAGATCTCGCGCAGGATCAGCCGTGCCACGTGCCGGTCGGTCTCCGAGAGGTCCACCCCCGCTAGCCACTCGAGCGCCCTGCGCGCCGACAGCCCACAGAAGTCCTCGATGCGGGTGCCTGCCACAAGCACCGCTCTGGACTCCGGGCGCAAGCGAGCGCCACCGCACTCCGGGCACGCCCGCAACGACATGAACTCCTCGATCTTCTCGCGCGTCAACTCCGAGTCGGTCTCGCGGTAGCGGCGCTGCAGGTTCGACACCACTCCCTCGAAACGCGTGCCGTAAGAGCGAGTGCGACCAAAACGGTTGCGATAGGTGATCTGCAGAGGCTCGCCGTTCGTTCCCGAGAGGAATAGGTCGCGGTGCTCTTGCGGCAGCTGCTCCCACGGCGCGTCCAGGTCGACGTCATAGCGCTTGGCGATCGCCTCGGTCACCTGCTCGTAGTAGTTGGAGGCGCTATTCGCCCACGGGGCGATCGCGCCCTCGCCGACCGAAAGGCTCGGATCGGGCACCACCAGCTCCGGGTCGATGACCATCTGCGAGCCGAGGCCAGTACAACGCTCACACGCCCCGTGGGGAGAGTTGAAGGAGAAAATCCTTGGCTCCAGCTCGACCAGCGAAGGCCCGTGCTCAGGGCACGCGAACTTCTCAGAGAAGGTGAACAGTGAGCCCGGCTCCGGCTTCTCGCCCGAGACGATCTGGGAGGCGGCCGCCCTTACCCCCAGAGCACCCGACGAATGCGCACGGCCAGTGCCTGCATCCCGAACGCCGCTTCCACCCCTATCCCCATCATCCCCAGCGGTCGACCCCGCGACGATCTCGATCTCGACCAGGCCATCCGCGAGACCGACCGCGGTCTCGATCGAGTCCGCAAGGCGCTTGCGGATATCGTGGCGCATCGCAAGGCGATCGACGACGACGGACACGTCGTGCTTGTAGCGCTTGTCGAGCACGATCGACTCCTCGAGCATCCTGATGCGCCCATCGATCTTCACCCGCGCGAAGCCATCCGCACGCATCTCCTCGAGCTGCTTGCCGTACTCGCCCTTGCGCCCCCTTACCACCGGCGCGAGCACCATAAAGCGTGTGCCCTCCGCCAGCTCCATCGTCTGGTCGATGATCTGCTCCGCCGACTGGCCGGCAATCGGGCGTCCGCAGATCGGGCAGTGCGGCTTGCCCACGCGCGCCCACAGCAGGCGCAGGTAATCGTAGATCTCTGTGACTGTGCCCACGGTCGAGCGTGGGTTGCGCGAAGTGGTCTTCTGGTCGATCGAGATGGCCGGTGACAATCCCTCGATCGAGTCCACGTCAGGCTTGTCCATCTGCCCGAGGAACTGGCGCGCATAGGCGGACAGCGACTCCACGTAGCGCCGCTGGCCCTCTGCGTAGATCGTGTCGAACGCGAGACTCGACTTGCCCGAGCCGGATAGGCCTGTGATTACGACGAGGGCGTCCCGCGGCAGCTCCAGGGAGATGTCCTTCAGGTTGTGCTCGCGCGCTCCACTTACGACGATCTTGTTGCTTTGGGCCATCTACTGACTATTGTATTGGGGCGAACAGACGTTCGGTTGCGTCAGCTACCGCGGCTCACGGCTGAGCGTCACCTCAGGGACGATATGCTGCGCCAAGTGGACGATCCTGGGCTACCAACCTCATACGCGGCACTCGACGCTGGCACCCCGGTCTACAGCAGCGACGGGGAGCTCATCGGTACGGTCACGCACGTGCTCAGCGTGCCCGAGGAGGACATCTTCGACGGGATCGTGATCGCCGGGCGCGAGGGCGCCCCCGGGCATCGCTTCGCCGACGCCGACGACGTTGGCTCGATCCACGAGCACGCGGTCACGCTCAAGCTCGACGCCGCGGCCTGTCACTCGCTACCGGAGCCAAGCGCGAATCCCGCGGTCATGAAGGACGACCCGGCGGAGGGCGCCCCCGGGCTCTCGGACAAGCTGCATCGCGCCTGGAACCTGGTCTCTGGCAAGTACTGAGCCTGCCTCAGACAAGCGAGTTGCGCTACGTCATAGCGAATGAATTGCTGGGCGTGTCGCACAATCCACACGCACCTCCGGTCAGGCATGGCGGGCTTAACGCCGGGCCAGAGAGAGCCGCGAGCGCGTCATCGCGGATTTCCTGATCGGCGCGGATTTCCTGATCGGCGCGGACTTCCTGATCGGCGCGGACTTCCTGATCGGCGCTCATGCCACCGAACGAGCAGACCGCCTGCTCACTCGCGACCGCGGATTCTACCGACGTTATTTTGAGGGCCTGCTCATCATCGATCCTAGCTGCCCTGAGAAGTAAATCCCAACAACGCGACGAATCTGAATGTTTATCGCATACACTCGCGTCCGACGTAGATCGCCGCAAGCGGTAAACCAATAGCTGGCAACCGGACCAGCCGTGACGCGCAAGGAGACAGAAGATGGCACAAGAAGTCGAGTTCGGACGAGGCGGAACCGGGAAGATCAGGAGCTTCTGGGTCGGCCTCGGGCTGGCGATTCTGACACTCGGGATCTATTACTTCTGCTGGTACTACTTCGTCAACGACGAGCTCAAGGACATTGGGATCGCCGAGGACGACCAAAACCTCGCCCAATCGAGCCCCGCTCAATCCGTTCTCGCTGTGCTCATCGGCGGCTGGCTGATCGTTCCACCGCTACTTTCCGTCTACAACTACGGGCAGCGCATCAAGCGCGCCCAACGCCTCGCCGACGTCGAGCGGCACGAGCAGATCAATCCGATGGTCGCGTTCCTGCTCTACTTTCCCGGTGGCATCCTGATCATCCCAGCGTTCGTCCACTACTGGTATGTCACCAAGCACCAGAACATGGCGCTACGAGCCGCCGCCGGACAACCGCATTCGGGCGAGCCAACGATCGCGCGGGGCTAAATGGGTTCGCGGCTTCGCCGCGCCAGCTCCCTACCCTTCGATAGCCGCGTAAACCTCGTCGAGCAGTCGCTCGCGATCGGGGACCTCGAAGTTCTCTCGCAGATATTGCCCTGTGTCCTCACGCGAATCGCCGTTCAGGGCCATGTTGAGCGCCACGAGACGCGCCCCGTCTAGGTCGTCGTTGCCAGAGGACGGCTCGCCGACAGGCTCGTCTGGGAACAGCGGCTGCTCGTCAAAGGCGGGCTCGCCCGGTTGCGGCTCGAAGAATTCGTCGACATACGCTTGGGCGTTGGGCTCCGCACGAGCCTCTTCCGTCGCAGCGACCTGCGCGGCGACGGAGGCATGGGGCGCACCGTTGCCGTGCGAACCTCTCTGCGCGCTCACGCTCTGGCCCGTGCCAGCACGCCCAGACGCGGCGTCATAGAGCGCCTCCATCTCGCTCTCTACCGCCGCCAGGTCGCCGGCTAGGCGTCCCGCGCCACTGCGCATGCTCTCCACCAGCGCCCGGGTCTCCTCGTCCAGTGAGCCGACGTGCACGAGCAGCGCCTCGGTGGCCTGCGACACAGCCGCCACGTGTTCCTGAGCGTGCGCCACAGCCTCCTCGCGCGTGCGCCGCGCATCCTCATCGGCCGCCTCCCGGACCTCGTGGGCCTGTTCTGCCGCCTGGCGCTCGATCGTCTCCGCTGTCGCCTGAGCCGCCTCGAGGATCCCCTGGACCTGGGTACCGGCGCTCGAGGCAAGGGACTCTCCCCCACGACTGGTCGCTTCGCGCTGAAGCTCGTCGACTTCAGCGGCAAGCGCGCGCAGGTGGGCATCCACGCTCGCAGGGTCATATCCGCGTCGCACGATCGGGAAGTCGCGCCGCTCGATCCCCTGACGATCCAATTCCACGGCGCTCATCCTATGCGACATCGCCCGCGGGGGCCTCGCTTGCCGCCGCCTGCTCCGCCGGCGCCTCGCTTGCGTGCACATCGCGCAGCTCGCGCCGCAGCTCCCTGATCTCATCGCGCAGCTGCGCGGCGTACTCGAAACGCAGATCGTCAGCGGCGGCGATCATCTCCTCCTCGATCTCCACCACCATCCGCTCCAGCTCGTGCTGCGGCATCTCCTTCGCCTTGGCTCTCGTCGCATTCTTGCGGCGCCTGCCCTTGGGCACCTTTGACTCGGCCTGCAGGAACTCGGCAATGTCGGAGATGCCCTTCACAATGCTCGACGCGGTGATCCCGTGCTCCTCGTTGTAGGCCACCTGGATCTCGCGTCTACGGTCGGTCTCCTCAATCGCCGCCTTCATCGCCTTGGTCTCCTTGTCGGCGTACATCAACACCTTGCCATTCACGTTACGCGCCGCCCTGCCGATCGTCTGGATCAGCGAGGTCTCCCCACGCAAGAAGCCCTCCTTGTCTGCGTCGAGGATCGCCACGAGCGACACCTCAGGCAGGTCTAGACCCTCGCGCAGCAGGTTCACACCAACGAGCACGTCGTACTCACCGAGCCGCAGATCCCTGATGATCTGGATGCGCTCGAGCGTGTCGATCTCCGAGTGCAGGTAGCGCACCTTGAAGCCCATCTCGATCAGGTACTGCGAGAGGTCCTCGCTCATCTTCTTCGTGAGCGTCGTGACGAGCACGCGATCGTTCACGTCCACCCGCTTGCGAATCTCGTTCATCAGATCGTCGATCTGGTTGCGGGTCTCACGCACATCTATCTCCGGATCCACGACTCCGGTGGGCCTGACGATCTGCTCCACGATCCGCTGTGAGCGGGTGCGCTCGTATTCGCTGGGCGTGGCGGACAGGAACACGAGCTGCGGCGTGATCGATAGGAACTCCTCAAACGTCTGCGGACGGTTGTCCATCGCACTCGGCAGCCTGAAGCCGTAGTCCACGAGCGTGCGCTTGCGCGAACGGTCCCCCTCGAACATGCCTCCGATCTGCGGCACCGTCTGGTGGGACTCGTCGATGAAGCACACGAAGTCCTTGGGGAAATAGTCGATCAGGCAGTACGGCCGCTCGCCCGGCTTGCGCCCATCGAGGATCCGCGAATAGTTCTCGATCCCCGAGCAGAAGCCCATCTCGCGCAGCATCTCCATGTCGTACTGGGTGCGCTGGCGCAACCTGTGGGACTCGAGCTGCTTGCCATCCGCCTCCAACTGCTCGCAGCGCTCATTCAGCTCCCGGCCGATCTCCGCCACGCCATCGTCGATCGTGCCCTCCTTGACGTTGTAGTGAGTCGCCGGCCAGATCGCCACGTGCTCGAGGTCGTCGGCGATCAGCTCGCCCGTGAGCGGGTCGAAGTGCTGCAGGCGCTCCACTTCGTCGCCGAACAGCGTCGCCCTGAACGCCGTCTCCGCGTATGCCGGAAACACCTCAAGCGTCTCCCCCTTCACCCTGAAGGTGCCACGAGACAGCACAGTGTCGTTGCGTGTGTACTGGATTGACACGAGCTTGCGCAACAGCTTCTCGCGATCGATCTCCTCGCCCCGACGCAGTATCTGCATGTTCATCTCATATGTCTCGGGTGAGCCGAGACCGTAGATACACGACACGGAGGCCACCACGATCACGTCGCGCCTGGCGAACACGGCTGCCGTCGCGGCGTGTCTGAGACGGTCCACCTCCTGGTTGATGGCCGAGTCCTTCTCGATGTACAGGTCCCTGCTCGGAACGTACGCCTCGGGCTGGTAGTAGTCGTAGTAGGACACGAAGTACTCCACCGCGTTCTCGGGAAAGAAGGTGCGGAACTCGTTGCACAGCTGCGCCGCCAGCGTCTTGTTGTGGGCGATCACGAGTGCCGGCTTCTGCACCTCCTGGATCACACCGGCCATGGTCATGGTCTTGCCGGTGCCAGTGGCCCCGAGCAGTGTCTGGAAGCGATCGCCCTCGCGCACCCCCTCGGACAGGGAGGCAATCGCCTTCGGCTGGTCGGCCGTCGGCGTGAACACTGGATCGAGTCTGAACTCGGGCACAGTCCTACGTTAGCCCGAGCTGGTGTGGGTAGGTGGCCCGATATTCCGCCTGAGCCCGCATCACCCTCTGTACGTAGGCCTGCGTCTCGGGGAATGGGATTTCAGCGACACTCAATGTCTTGCCTTCTTGATGGGCCTTCGCCACCCACGCGTCGACGTTAGCGAGCCCACCGTTATAGGCAGCCACCGCAAGCATCTCATCACCTTCGTAATGATCGAGCAAATAGCGCAGATACCAGCTCCCATAGGCCACGTTGATCCTCGGGGTAGCCAGATCGCTCGTGCTGAAGCGCACACCCCCGGACAGATGGGCGATGTATTGCGCTGTGGCCGGCAACAGCTGCATGAGTCCCAGCGCTCCAGCTGATGAGGTGCGCGGGTCGAACTTCGTCTCCGCGTAGATCACCCCCGCGATCAGCGCCGGGTCGAGATGCTTGTCGGCCGCTTGTTCTCGAATCACCGACGCGTTGCTAAGCGGAAGTCCACCGTTTCCGGCGACATGTTGAATTCGTGAGACGATCACCGCCACAAGCGCCACGGTGATCGCGAGCGCGAGCAGCATGCGCACAAGCGCGCGGGCGCCATCCATCGGCCGCCGCGAGCGCCGCCTGCCGCGCGAGCGCCGCGTCGCCGCGGAGCGTCTACTCGACGTGTACGCATTGCGCCCGCTCCGGCCACGCGTAGTCGCAGGGAACCGCTGTGTGCTCATCCCAACAGCTTGGCAAGTACGTCGGCCAGTTCGCGCCGCAGGTCTCCTTCGGTGCCGTCGTTGTGGATCACGAAGCTCGCACGCTCAGCCTTCTGCTGCTGTGAGAGCTGTCTCGTGGCGCGCTCCTCGGCGAGCACGTGACCGCGACCGGCAGCGCGCTCGCGGCGCGTGTCCTCCTGTGCGATCACCGCGATAGTCGCGTCGAAGCCGCTCTCCATACCGGCCTCGAACAGCAACGGCACCTCGACCACGGCCGCCCTCGGCGCGGGTCGCAGCGCGCGCACGGACTCGAGCCATGCGGCGATATGCGCGCCGACGAGTGGCCACAAGAGGCTCTCCAGCCAGCCTCGGTCCTCACCCCCGCCCGCGAACGCTCTGGCGGCCACGGCCGCGCGATCGACAACACCACCCGGTGCCACCTCTGGGCCCCACCGCTCTACGACGGCGTCCCTCACCCGCTCCTCGCCGTACAGCTGGTGTACCACGGCATCAGTCGACAGCACCTGCGCGCCAAGCTCTCCGAGCGTCTTCAGAGCGGTCGACTTACCCGCGCCCATACCCCCGGTGAGTCCAACAAACGGCGTCACCGGCTGCACCGGCACGAACTCGTCAGTCTTGTGCTTGCTCGCCGGCGGGCTGCTCGTCCACGGGCTGCTCGGCCTCGACGGCCGGCTGCTCCTCAGAGACGACCTCCGCGGTGGGCTCCTCCACGGCAGGCTCCTCCACGGCAGGCTCCTCCACGACAGCCTCAGCGACAGGAGCCTCCGTAGCGGGCTCCTCCGTAGCGGGCTCCTCTGGCGCAGCAACCTCCGCTATCGCGGGCTCATCGGCGGTCTGCTCATCGGCCGCAGGCGCCTCAACAGCAGGCTCATCGCCAGCAACCTCCTCCACGTCGGGCACCTCCACAAGAGCCTCGGCGGAAGACTCCTCCTCCGCGGCCGGGGCCTCCACAGCAGGCGCATCGACGAAAGCCTGCTCGGCGGCGAGCTCGCCGGCATCCTCTCCGACGCTTACGTCGAGCGAATCCTCGAGCACAACCTGTTCATCGGCTATAGCCTCCGGCTCGGCCGGTGATGCAGCGGGCGCGTCGGGCCGGGGCAGCGGCAGGAGCTGGTCCTCGACCCGCTTCGCCGACAGCGACAGACGCCGGCGCTCGGAATCGATCTCGAGGATCTTCACGCGAATCTCATCGCCCGGATGGACGATCTCGCGTGGGCTCTCGACATGGTGGCCGGCGAGCTCAGAAATATGCACAAGCCCCTCGACGCCGTCAAGCACCTCCACGAACGCCCCGAATGTGACCACCTTCGTGACCTTGCCGGCAAGCTCGTCATTGACGTTGTAAGTGTCGACGATCCGCTGCCACGGGTCTTCCTGGGTCTGCTTGAGACCGAGAGAGATGCGCTGACGGTCCCGGTCGATGTCGAGCACCTTAACCTGCACCGTGTCACCGATGTTGAGGATCTCGCTCGGATGGTTCACATGCGACCAGGACAGCTCTGAGATGTGGATCAGGCCGTCGATCCCGTCGAGGTCCACAAACGCGCCGAAGTCCACAATGTTCGAAATCTGCCCCTCCACGACAAGCCCGGGCTGAAGACGGTCGAGGATCTGCTGGCGAACCTCCTTGCGCTCCTCCTCCAGTACCGCGCGACGCGAGAGCACAACGTTGTTGCGCGAGCGGTTGAGCTCGATCACCTTCGTCTCGATCTGCGTTCCCATGTACTCGTCGAGGTTCGGCACGCGCCTGATATCCACCAGCGAGGCGGGCAGGAAGCCACGCACCCCGAGGTCGATGATCAGACCGCCCTTGACGACCTCGATCACCGAGCCCATCACCGGCTCGCCCGACTCGGCGGCGGCCTCGATGCGGCGCCATGCCTTCTCGAAGCGAGCACGCTTCTTGGACATGATCAGGCGTCCGTCCTGGTCCTCCTTGGTGAGGACCATCGCGTCGACCTCCTCGCCGAGCGACACCTCCTCACGCGGATCCACAGACTTGCGGATCGAAAGCTCATTCGCGGGGATGACCCCCTCGGACTTGTAGCCGATGTCGACGAGAACCTCGTCCTTGTCGATGCGCACGACATTGCCCGTCACGACCTCGCCCTCCTCGAAGGGCTGCATCGTGGCGTCGTAGTTGGGGACTATCTGCCCGTCGATTTCAAGCAGCAGTCCGTTTGACCCCTCGACCACGTGGGCCTGGGGATTCTCGATCAGTGTTTGCACCGGTCGAAGCCTAGCGCAGCGACGCCAAGCGGGGCATGGACCCCGTACTACCCGTGTGAGGTCCATGGGAATCGACGGGGGTACCACCTGGATACTGACCCCGCGCCATCGAGCGGGTCGGTCTGGAACCGATCGGGCACATATCATTGGCAGTCGTATGCCGGTTAGAGCGACCAAGCGCGGAGCGGATCGAACACCCCTGCGGCACGATTGCGACGTGCTCGTATGCGGGGCCTCCTTCGCCGGGCTCGCGGTAGCACGCGAGTTGGCCGACACGGGGGCACGTGTGCTCGTGCTCGACCGTTATGAGATCGGCGAGCGCCAGACATCTGCCTGCGGCATCCCCACCGGATGGCTTGAAGCACTCAACCTGGAAGGCTCACTGCGCCAGACCTTCGACGAGCTCGTGGTGCACACACCGTGGACGACCGCCCACTGGCAGCTGCCGTGGACGTTCTCGACGTTCGACTATCGCGAGCTGTGCGCGCTGCTCTGGGACCAGTCTCATCCGACCGACGCCGAGTTTGAGACGGCAACGGTGACCGGCCGCGACGGGCACACCGTTCACACCGATCGAGGGGACTTGACGGCGCCACTGATCATCGACGCGCTCGGCTGGCGTCGGGTCCTCTCCAACGGGGCTGCGATCCAGCCCCCGAACGCACGCCTTTCCCGCGGCCTAGAGGTCCATCCGCACGGCGCGGGCAATGAGCTGGAGCTGTGGATCGACCCCAAGTACATCCGCGCCGGCTACTCGTGGAGCTTTCCCGCGGGCGACGAGCTGCGCGTGGGGGTTGGATCGTTCTGGCCGGCCCACCACGTCAAGGAGCCCACGGTGCGCCTCGCAAGTGACTTGGACCTGCCGGCCGAGGACTATCAAGGGAATTGGATACCCCACGAACTGCGCCCAGCGATCGAGGATGGGGTGTTCTTCGTCGGCGACTCGGCGGGACATTGCCTGCCACTCACCGCGGAGGGGATTCGTACGGCGCTCTACTTCGGTCTCGCCTGCGCTCGCGAGCTGGTCCCCGTACTCGAAGGTCAGACCACTCGCGAGCACGCGCTGGCTCGCTACGGCGCCTTCTCGGACTCGCACGAGCGCAAGTACCGCTGGCTGCTGAACACTCAGCACGCGGTCGGGCGCCTTACCCCGAGTCGCGCTATCACCGTGATGGCGCGCACGCTCGCCTCGGAGCGTGCGTGCGCTTGGGCCTTCAACCACTACCTGGAGATCGCCCCGCCCTCGTTTGCGGTGGCAAAGCACGGTCGTGCTGCGGCGGTGCCGCGTGCATCGGTGCCGGCAGCCGCCTGAAGTACGACCGCCGCAAACGGGTGCGTCAGTGGGCAGCCCGGATATTCCACGCAAATCGGTGCTCCACGCGCGCCGGACAGCCGAATCGAGGTCAGGCTACCTCTCGCAACCGCGGACGCGTCGCACTCAGCGCCTGAAGCGCGAGGCGACTTGCCTCGATGGCGCTCGCCCACGAGACCTCGGCGAGCATCCCAGGCGCAGCGACAGTGTCGCCGACAAGGAACACTCCATCGCCACGATCGACAGCGGGGCGCTCGCGCCAGCTGGTGCCGGGCATGTCCAGTGCCCCCGAGCGTCCATCCATCACCTGACGCCGGCGCCAAGTCTCGCGTGCTCGCCACTCATCCACGCCCACGTCCAACAGGCGCTCCAAGCGCAACGCCGCTTGGTCGGTGCTCTCCCCAGGGCGAATCGGCATCTGCGCCTGGATCAGCTCCTCGCCATCCGGCGCGATCGACGGGTTGGCGGCGGAGTAGCGCCCGATCCAGCCTGCCTCGTCCATGTCCGACACGACCGTCGGATCGCCACGGCGATAGCGCACGCCCAGGTCCAGGCAGACCGTGCGTCCGCTGTTCCACCGCAGACTGTCATCGCCGAGCAACTCACGTGCCTGGTCGAGCTCGGTGGCCACGATCACCGGCGCCTCAGGCAAAGCGTCGATACGCGTGCCGGTCTCCAACGCGACTCCCAGCTCGCGCACACGGTGCTCGAGCGAGTCGATCAGTGAGCTCCAGCCCCCAACCGGATAGCGCACGATCGAGGGAACGGTCAGCAGCAGACGTACCATGCGCGGCCACACGAACGCCGCGGACAGCTCGCCCGGGTCGTGGTGGAACGTGAAGACACCCGCCCCCGCCGAGAGCATCTCCGCGGTGGCCTCGTCGGTGTGGCTCGCCACCCACGTGCGAAAGTCGATGTTGACAGGGGCTTCGCGACCACGCAGCCGCAGCACCGCGGGCAGCGCGCCAAGCGGCGGCGTGCGGCGCAGCGCTCCGCCCAGGCGGAGCCTGATCCCGGTCAACCGCGGGCTGGCATTGGCCGGGAGCACATCGCGCTCACGCATCCACTTCCAGAACGGACCATCGTGGTACATCGCATGGGGGCCGAGATTCGCCTTGTAGGGCCCCTCGCTGCTGCGCCCCCGCCCTCCAACGCTCTCGTGAGCCTCGACCAGGCGCACACTCGCTCCCTCCTCAGCGCAGGCGATCGCGGCCACCAAGCCGGCGATGCCGGCCCCGACGATCGTGATCTCCGGCTTACTTGCGGTGTGCTTGCTCGCGCTCATGGTCGCTGCCTCCTTGAAAGAAGATCCCACCATCCGATCCCACCGTCCAGGACGGCCTATAGGTCAGCCGGCCAGCGGGACGAGATCAAAATGGCGTCGGTTGGGGAGTGACGTTGCTCGAAGATCAAGTTACGCTGCCACTGGCCTGCATTACAGTTCCAGTAGTGGCAAACAAAAGAGGGCCAGTTGGAGGGCCGGAACTGCTCGTTGAGCTCGACCGCGACGGCGAGCTGCCGCTGCACGAGCAGGTCGAGCGCTCATTGCGCGAGCAGATCCGCTCGGGACGCCTGCCGGCCGAGGCCCGGCTGCCCTCCACCCGCGGCCTGGCGGAGGAGCTCGGTATCTCCCGCGGCGTCGTGACCGAGGCCTATGGTCAACTCGCCGCCGAGGGCTACCTCACGACCAGCCAAGGCGCGCCCGTGCGAGTCGCCAAGGCGGTACGCGCAGCAACCGAGCGTCCACCCGCGCGCTCCCTCCTACAGAGCTTCGCCTATAACTTCCACCCGGGCCTGCCCGACCTCATCGACTTTCCCCGCGAGGCATGGTTGCGCTCGCTGCGCGCCGCCCTGCGCGACTCGCCGCTGGATTCGCTCAGCTATGGCGACCCACGCGGCGCGCCTGAGCTACGCGAAGCGCTCGCCGGGTACCTGGGCCGGGTGCGCGGTGCCGACGCCGACCCCGAGCACATGCTCGTGTGCACGGGCTTCATGCAGGGCTTCTCGCTGCTGTGCCGCGCGTTGCGCAGCCGCGGAGTGGAGCAGGTGGCACTCGAGGATCCCGGCTGGCATCTGCATCGCCTGATCGTCGAGCAGGCCGGCCTGCGGGTCGTGCCGATCCCGGTGGATGAGGAAGGCCTGCGCGTCGATCTGCTCGCGGCGACGGACGCCTCAGCTGTCCTGCTCACACCTGCCCACCAGTTCCCCACAGGCGCGGTGCTAGCACCTGAGCGGCGCGCGGCGCTGATCGAGTGGGCGGAGGACGAGCGGCTGATCGTCGAGGATGACTACGACTCCGAGTACCGCTATGACCGGGTGGCGGTAGGCGCCCTTCAGGGCCTGGCCCCAGAGCAGATCGTCTACATCGGCTCGGCGAGCAAGCGCCTGGCACCCGGAATGCGCCTGGGCTGGATGCTGCTGCCCTCGTGGTTGACCTGGGAGCTCACAGCCTCAAAGACGATCGAGGACTGCGGCTCGGAGGTCATCGGCCAGCTCGCGCTGCGCGACTTCATCGCCCGGGGCGAGCTCGACCGTCACGTGCGCCGCATGCGCCTGCGCTACCAGCGACGCCGGGAGGCGCTGCTGCGAGCGCTTGACCGATGGCTTCCCGACGTGAGTGTGAGCGGTGCCGACGCCGGCCTCTTCGAGCTCGTGATGCTGCCCGAGCAGACAGACGAGTCACTGCTGCTGCGGGCGGCCGCCAAGCGCGGCGTGGGCGCCGAGGGGCTTGCCCTTCACCGCTTCGCCCCTGACGGCGCCCCAGGGGTGCTGCTCGGCTACGGCAACCTCTCCGAGCCCGCGATCGAGCAAGGCGTGCGCCTGCTCGGCGAGGCGTTCGAGCAAATGCGACCGTCGTAGCACGACCGTCGTAGCACGACCGTCGTAGCCTCGCCGTGAGAGCGTCACCTCACCGGCCTCGCCGTGAAAGGCCAGGCGCGGGCGGGACATCGCGTGTGCTGGCCGGAGGGGAATTCGCTCAAGTCAGCGGCGCACAACCAACAAGACACCGACGACGAGCAACCCCAGCCCAACGATGCGCGCCGGATGGATCGGCTGCTTGGCGATTCCAAGCAGGCCGAAACGGTCGATCACGACGGCTGCCGCGAGCTGACCGGAGATCACTATCGCGGTCAGGCCACTGACGCCCAACGTGCGCACCGTGAGGATCGCCACGGTCACATAGACCGCGCCGAGCAGGCCCCCGACGAGCGCCCACGTGGGCGCTTTCCCGACGTTGGAGAAGCTGCCAAGCCCGCCGTAGAACAGCAGCGCGACCAGTACCAGCGCAACGGTGCCGACCATGAACGAGAAGGTCGCAGCCTGCACGCTGCCGAGCTCGCGACCGAGGCGCGAATTGACCGGTGCCTGCATCCCCACCAGCACACCGGCAACCGCAGCGAGCAGCACCGCCAGCGTGCGAGTCACCTCGCCTCCACCTCCCATCCCCGCCAACACCGGGCGCACGACGTTGAACAGCCCGCACGCATCACTTGGCCTCGAGCCAGTTACGGCCCACGCCGACGTCCACGGCGAGCGGTGGAGAGTGATCCCACACACCGACCATCTCCCGCTCGATCAGCTCACGCGCCGCATCGACCTCGGCGGGGGGAGCTTCGAACAGCAGCTCGTCGTGGATCGTGAGGATCTGCTTGGTGGCAAGGCCCGCATCGTGGAGCGCCTCGTGGCAGCGCACCATCGCCAGCTTGATGATGTCGGCAGCGGTACCCTGGATGACGGTGTTGACGGCCAGTCGCTCCCCAAGCGTGCGCACCTGGTAATTGCGCGCACGCAGCTCCGGAATCTGGCGACGGCGACCCCACAGCGTCTTGACGTGACCCTCCTCCTTGGCCGACTCGATCGTATCGGCGATGAACTGTGCCACGCGCGGGAAGCGCTCGAGGTAAGCATCGATGAACGCTTTGGCCTCCTCCAGCGGAATGTTCAGGCGGTCTGCCAGACCATAATCGGAGAGCCCGTAGACGATCCCGTAGTTGATCATCTTCGCCTTTGCGCGCATCCCGTGGTCGATCTGCTCCGGGGCCACCTCGAACACCTGTGAGGCCGTCGCCGTGTGCACGTCCTCGCCACGCTTGAAGATCTCCACCAAGACAGGCTCCTGGGCGATGTGCGCAAGCACGCGCAGCTCGATCTGAGAGTAGTCGACGGAGATCAGCACATGCCCGTCCTCGGCCTCGAAGCAACCGCGAATCTCGCGCCCCAGCGGCGTGCGGATCGGCACGTTCTGCATGTTCGGGTTGGTACTCGAGAGTCGGCCTGTCTGGGCGACCGTCTGCAGGAAGGTTGTATGGATGCGCGAGCGCTCGTCCACGACCTGAGGAAGCACGTCCAGGTAGGTCTTGATCAGCGTGGACAGCTCGCGCCAGCGCTCGATACAGGGCACGATCTCGTGCTCCTCGCGGATCGCCTGGAGCACCCGTGCGTCGGTGGAGAAGCCCGTCTTGCCGCGACGCTTGCGCGACAGTCCCAGCTTGACGAACAGGATCTCCCCAAGCTGCTGAGGAGAGCCGATCGTGAACTCCTCGCCGGCCAGCTCGAAGACGCGACGTTCAAGCCCGTCGATCTCCTCCCGCACGCGCGCGGTGATCTCGTGCAGGCGCTCGACATTCAGCCGCACGCCAAGCACCTCCATCTCGCGCAGCACCGACACGAGCGGCAGCTCGATATCGCGCATCACTCCATCCAGCTCGCGCTCGACGATCTGTTCACGCTGCCATGCGGCGAGCGCACCGAGCAGCAGCACCTCGCCCGCGAGCGGATCCTCGATATCCGCGACCAGTCCACGCTCCTCGCACAGCTCCGCGAGCGGATAGCCGCGACGAGCCGGCTCAAGCAGGTAGGCACCGAGCAGCGTGTCGTGCGCGAGGCCGGACGGCACCACACCGAGTGCCTTCGCATCATGGGCAACCACAGCAAGCTCGCCACACGCCGCCACGACCTCCTCGGGTCCGGCGCAATCCCCGACAAGCACGGTTGCGCGCGAGGCACGCGCGGCCGCCTTCTTGCCCTGGGCAACGCCGGCGGGCGGTGGCTCGGCGCTCACGCCAAAGCGCCACCCAGAGCCTTCCGCGAACAGCTCGCCCTCCGGCGCCTCGCTCGAGGTGACGACCACGAACAACTCCTCCGCCGCGGTGCCGCTTGCCGTCTTCAAGCTCGCGATGTCGGCTACGACCCCCTTGCGCACGCGCCCCGCGAGCGTCACCTCATCCGAGGAGGCCGTCTTTGCGAGCTCGACCTCCCCAAGCGCCTCTTCGACCCGACGCAACGGATCGCGTAGCTCCCACCGACGAAACACCTCGCGCAGCTGCGAGCGATCCGGCTCGCGCGCCGCCTCGCTCTTCAAATCGAAATCGACGGCCAGGTCGCGCTGCACAGTGGCGAGATTCTTGGACATGCGCGCGTCCTCGGCATGATCGATCAAGCTCTGCTTGCGCTTGGGGCCGCCGATGTCGCGCACATGCGAGAGCACGCCCTCCAACGAGCCGAAGCGCTTGATCAGCTCGCTGGCAGTCTTCTCGCCGATACCTGGGATGCCGGGGATGTTGTCGGAAGTATCGCCCTTCAATCCATAGAAGTCGGGGATCAGCTCAGGTGGGATGCCATAGCGGTCGATCACGGCCTGGTGGTCGTAGAGCTTGGTCTCGGTGATGCCGCGGGCGGTAGCCATCACTTGCACAAGGCCCTGCTCGTCGATCAGCTGGAAGACATCGCGGTCGCCGGTCACGATCGTCACCGGCACGCCGGCATTACGGGCCTGCTCGGCAAGCGAGGCGATCACGTCGTCGGCCTCGAACCCCTCGAGCTTCACGTTGCGATACCCAAACGCCTCGACGAGCGGTTCCATCGCGGGCCACTGCATCTTGAGCAGGTCCGGGCGGGAGCGACGCCCGGCCTTGTACTCGGCGAACAGCTCAGTACGACCTGAGCTGCCCGCGTCCCACGCGACCATCGTGGGCTGCACCCCATGGTCGGTGACGATCTTCACGAGCATCGAGGCAAACCCGAAAATCGCGTTCGTAGGCTCGCCGGTGGACGTCGCGATCGACTCCGGCAGCGCGTAGAAGGCCCGATAGACAAGACTCGGACCGTCGATCAGAAACAGGCGGCGCTCCACGCCGACCACTCTATTAGCGTCTCCCGCGGCGGGACCTTCGGGGGTATGGGGGCCCGGAACGCCCAAGCAAATAACATGCCGGACCGCCCGGCCACCGCGCCGGCTACTCGAGGAGCTTCATCCCGTGAGCGTCACCCCCAGCGCGCAGTACCGCCTCACCATCCGCGTCAAGATCGACGAGCAGCAGGGCATGCTCGGCCAGGTCACCGACATGATCGGCGAGCAGGGCGCAATGGTGGTCGGCGTCGACCTCGTCGAGGCCGACGCCGGTCACAGCGTGCGCGACATCGTCGTTGACGCGTCCAACCGCGACCACTGGAACCGCATCCTCTCGGCGATCGGATTGCTCGCCGGGGTCGAGGTGATCGACACGACCGACCGTACCTTCCTGCTGCACGTGGGCGGCAAGATCGAACAGCACAACAAGCACCCGCTGAAGACGCGCGACGACCTCTCGATGGCCTACACCCCGGGCGTGGCCCGAGTGTGCACGGCGATCAAGGACGATCCCGACAAGGCGTTCCAATACACGATCAAGCGCAACACCGTGGCGGTCGTGAGCGATGGCACCGCCGTGCTCGGCCTCGGCGACATCGGCCCGGCGGCGGCGATGCCGGTGATGGAGGGCAAGGCGTGCCTGTTCAAGGAGTTTGCCGGCGTAGACGCCTTCCCGATCTGCCTCGACACGAAGGACACCGATGAGATCGTACGAGCGGTCACCTTGATCGCTCCGGGGTTCGGCGGAATCAATCTGGAGGACATCTCGGCGCCGCGCTGCTTTGACATCGAGGAGCGACTCAAGCGCGACCTCGACATACCGGTATTCCACGACGATCAGCACGGCACCGCCGTGGTGGTCATGGCGGCACTGCTCAATGCGGTCAAGCTGACCGGCCGCAGCCTCGCCGAGTTGAAAGTGCTCGTGATCGGCCTCGGCGCCGCCGGCGTCGCCGTCACAAAGATCCTGCTCGAGGCGGGCGTACGAGACATCATCGGCGCCGACTCGCGCGGAGCGCTCAGCACCACACGCGAGGACTACCAGGACGGGACGATGAGCTCCGTGAAGCGCTGGTATGCCGAGTCCACTAATCAGGAGCGCCGAACCGGCGCTCCCGCTGAGGTAATCGATGGCGCTGACCTGCTTGTGGGCCTCTCAGGCGCACGCGCCCTCCCGGTGGAGGCCCTTGCCAAGATGAACGACGACGCGATGGTGTTCGCGATGGCCAACCCCAACCCCGAGGTAATCCCCGAGGAGGCCGCTCCCTACGTGCGCATCATGGCCACCGGCCGCTCCGATTACCCCAACCAGATCAACAACGTGCTGTGCTTCCCCGGCATCTTCCGTGGCGCACTCGACGTCCGCGCACAGTCGATCACCGAGGAAATGAAGATGGCCGCCGCCCGAGCGATCGCGGCGATCGTCGCCGAGGAGGAGCTGCGCGACGACTACATCATCCCGTCGGTGTTCAACCGCGATGTCGCCCCCGCGGTGGCAGCCGCCGTCGCCGAGCAGGCTCGCGCGAGCGGCAACGCGCTCGCCGGCCAAGAGGTCGGCTTCGCGCAGGGCGATACCCTGACTGGCATGGGCGAGCAGCACGTTCACACAAACGGCTGACAGGCGAAGTGGTCGGCTATGCGGCTGACGGCAGAAGCGCCGCGGTAATGCGGTTGACGACCAAGCGGACCGAACCATGCGAGTGACGGTCACGGGAGCGACAGGACTCATCGGACCGCGGGTCGTGGCCTCACTGAGGGCACGCGGCGACGACGTGACCGTGCTCTCGCGCAATCCGCGCCAGGCCCGCGAGAAGCTGGAGCGCTCGACACAATCACCCGCCACGCCGAGCGATCCCGCCGATAGTCCGAGCGGCTCCGCCACCGCACAAAACGATTCCGCGGGAACCCTCGACGCGCAGCGCTGGGACCCCTCGCGCGAACCTGCCCCCACGGCGGCGCTCGCCGGGCGCGACGCGGTTGTGCACCTCGCGGGCGAGAACATCGCGCAACGGTGGAGCACCGACGCCAAGCAGGCCATCCGCGAGAGCCGTGTGACCGGAACGAGACAGCTCGTGCAAGGACTGGGCGCGCTAGGCACCGGCGAGCAGCCGCGGGTACTCGTGAGCGGCTCCGCGATCGGCTACTACGGGGCGCACGGCGACGAGCCGATCGACGAGGAGGCTCCCGCCGGCGGGGATTTCCTGGCTCAGACCTGCAGCGCCTGGGAGGCCGAGGCCGAAGCGGCCGAACAGCACGGGCTGCGCGTGGTGAGAGTGCGCACGGGTGTTGTGCTCGACCGCGACGGTGGAGCGCTCGCGAAGATGCTCCCCCCCTTCAAGCTCGGCGTGGGCGGCCCGGTGGCAGGCGGTCTCCAATACATCTCCTGGGTCCATCCGGAAGACCTCGTGGAGATCGTGCTCGCGGCGATCGACAGTGAGCAGTGGCGAGGACCGATCAACGCCACCGCGCCTGAGCCACAGCGCAACCGCGACTTCTCCAAGGCGCTTGGTGCGGCGCTGCACCGCCCCGCGCTACTGCCCGTGCCGGGGGCGGCGCTCAAGCTCCTGTATGGCGAGATGTCCGAGATCGTGACCACCGGCGCGCGCGTCTTGCCCGCGAAGGCGCTCGTGCTCGGCTACGAGTTTCGCTACCCGCGGCTGGACTCGGCTCTGCGCGCCGCACTCGGCTAATCAGCCTGAGGTGTCGAACGCGCGCCAGAACACTGGCGAGCCCTTGACCAAGCGGTCGATCGCGTAGCTAGACAAGGTGGTTTCGCCGCTCGGCCCCATCGAATAAACACCCAGCACGGAGCGACGATCATGCGTAGCGAGGAACTTGTCGATCACCGCCTGACGATCGTCCCCGCTGTTGCCGGCGGCACGAATCGAGGCGAGCACGACGCTCATCGCCTCAAAGCCATACAGCGCATACGGTTCGCCCACTGAGGCAAAACGTTGCTTGTACTCGGAGAGCACGTGCTGGGCTGAAGCGGGATAGAACCGCGTGGCAAGCGTGGGCGAGCCCACGAATGTGGCACTTTCGGCGGCCCCCAGGTGCGAAGTGAACACACTGTTGAGCATCGTGGCCGACGCAAGCAGCGACAGGTGCGGTGCGCCAGTATGCACTTCGCGCCAGAACTGCGCCGCTTCACTCGTGGCGGTCGCGCTGACGAACACCGCCTGGGCACCGCTTTCCGCGATCTTCTTGACCTCGCCGGTGAAGCTCGCGCCAGGACCGATCGTGACCGTGTCCTCATCCACCACCTTGATCCCCGCATGTTCGGCATCGCCCTCGACTATCTGCGCCAGCGGAGTGTCAAATGGATCTTGGTCGGCGACCACATACAACTTGCGCACACCAAGTCGATCCAGCAGTGCCACCTGCGTGGCCGCCTGCACCGTGTCACCGGGGGCGACGCGCCCGAACGTGCGCTTGCCGGTGAGATAAAAGCGTTCCGGCTCGCCCTCGTTCGCGTCAAACGATGATGTCAGCCCCACATACGGGCTTGCCGGGCTGACCTGCAAGATCCCGGCGGCATTGGTGAGCGGCAGCGAGACAGCGGTCGCGCCAGAATTGAAGTCACCGAGATAGGCGATCGTGGTGGGATCCTGGGCCGCGGCCTTCGCGTTGGCCGCGGTCACTCCCGGGTCCCACTCGCCGCTCGTAGGGCTCGAGTCGTCCAGCGATACGTAGCTGATCGTGAACCTACCCACATGACCCTGCGCGTCGGCGAGAGCCAGCTTCTCACCGCCGACGATCTGCTGGGATATGGCCGCCGAGGGACCCTGCAGCGGCAGACTCGAATAGACCGTCAGCTGCTCGCCGATGTTGCTTGCGGCCGTCGAGCTGCTTACACCGCCACACCCGGCCAACGCCGGCACCAGGGCGAGTACGGCGAGGAGGCCGAGCCAGCGTGCGCGCACGCGACGGCTAGTCGCGGCGGCCTGGAAGGTAGCCGGAGAGGATCTTCACGGTGGCGCCGACGACGATGATCAGCGTGGCGAGCATGAAGGAGTCAAAGCCCTTCGCGCCCAGCGCCCACAGCACGATCCAGATGATCAAGCCAGCGGTTACGGTGAGTACCAGTCCCATTGCGGGCGAATCCTATAACAGCCTGCCCGAGTGAGACGCCGCCACCAGGTTCTTAGGATCCCCTACTCTGCCAGGGCACTCGCGAGATCCGCCACCAGCTCACCGACCGCACCCGCGGGATCCTCAGACTCGTTGGCCGCGCGCACCAAGCGGGTGCCCACGATCACACCGTCCGCACCTGCCCGTGCCGCCTGAAGCGCATGCTCGGGTGTGGAGATGCCAAAGCCGAGCGCCACCGGAGCCGTCGTGCTCGCCTTCGCGCGCGCCACGACCTCGGCGAACCGGTCCGATAGAGCCCCGCGCTCGCCCGTCGTGCCCACCACCGAGACCGTGTACAGAAAGCCGCGCGCGCGACCCCCGATCAGAGCAAGGCGCTCAGGCGGCGTGGTGGGCGCCACGAGCGGCACCAGCGCGACACCGCGGTCGTCGCATGCGCCCAGCACCTCCTGCGCCTCCTCCAAGGGCAGATCGGGCACGATCAGCCCGCTCGCACCGCTGCGCGCGAGCCGCTCCACGAACGCGTCGGGCCCAGGTGCGAGCACCATGTTGGCGTAGCACATGAGCACGACCGGCATGCTCGGGGCCAGTGCCCGCGCGACCTCGAGCACCCCAGCCAGGCTGGCGCCCGCCGCGAGAGCGCGCGTTCCCGCCTCATGGATCACGGGCCCGTCGGCGAGCGGGTCGGAATAGGGCACACCGAGCTCGAGCAGGTCGGCGCCTGCCTGCACGCACGCTTCGCCGATCTTTGCCGACTCCGCGAGCGACGGGAAACCCCCCATCAGGTAGGGCATCAGCGCGGCCTGCTTGCCGCTGCCCGCAAACGCCGCAGCGATCCTGTCGACGCCCGTGGTCACAGTCGCGCTCACAGCTCCCCTCCCCCGACAAAAAAAGCCGCCGGGCGTGCGCGAGGCGCGGCGACCGGCCTCACCAGAGCACTCAAAGCCGCAAGCGAATCTTGTCTCCCAAAAAAACTCTCAGCCGGCATCGAGCACCTCGGCGAGGTCCTTGTCCCCACGCCCGGACAGACACACGAGATCCAGCTCGCCGTCAGATTGAGCGAGCGTCCAAGCCAGCGCGTGCGCGGTCTCAAGCGCCGGGATGATGCCCTCCAAGCGCGCAAGCACCCGAAACGCGTCCAGCGCCTGACGATCGGTGACCGCGTCATAGCGCGCCCTGCCGCTGTCGCGCAGATGCGCATGTTGCGGACCGGTGCCCGGGTAGTCGAGACCCGCCGAGATCGAATGCGCCTCGATGATCTGACCCTCCTCGTCCTGCATCACCGCCGACAGCGCCCCGTGCAGCACCCCCGCCCGACCAGCCACGGTCAGCGGGGCGCCGTGGCGCTCGGTGTCGATTCCGTCGCCCCCCGCCTCTACCCCGACCAGCTCAACCGCCTCGTCCTCGAGGAACGCCGTGAAGATGCCAAGCGCGTTGGAGCCCCCGCCGACGCACGCCACGACGCGCGCGGGCAGACGTCCCTCGCGCTCGAGCATCTGCGCCCGCGCCTCGTCGCCGATCACGCGTTGCAGGTCGCGCACCAGTGCGGGGTAGGGAGCGGGACCGACCACCGACCCGATCACGTAGTGGGTGTCCGCCACGTTGGTCACCCAGTCGCGGATCGCCGCCGAGGTGGCCTCCTTCAGCGTGCGCGCACCCGCATCCACCGGCTGCACGCGCGCACCGAGCAGTTCCATGCGCTGCACGTTGGGCGCCTGGCGACGCGTGTCCTCGGTGCCCATGTAGATCACGCACTCCAGATCCAGTAGCGCGCACACGGTGGCCGTCGCCACCCCGTGCTGGCCCGCGCCTGTCTCGGCGATGATCCTGTGCTTACCCATACGCTTGGCCAGCAACGCCTGCCCGAGCGCATTGTTGAGCTTGTGCGACCCCGTGTGATTAAGGTCCTCCCGCTTGAGATATACCGGCCTTCCGACCCGCTCGGAAAGCCGCTCCGCGTGATACAGCGGCGTCGGGCGCCCCGCGAAGTCGCGCAACAGCAGCTCGAGCTCTGCTCGGTATGTGGGATCCTCGCGCGCCTCCACCCAGGCCTGCTCCAGCTCCGCCAGTGCGGGCATCAGCGTCTCGGGGACATACTGGCCCCCATACGGGCCAAAACGGTGCTCGACGGCGCTCACGAAGGCGAGCCTACCGGCGGCGTCGCCTCCCCGGAGGGCTCGGCGGATGCGACCGTCTCATACGACTCGGCTAGAGAGTGCTCGCTGGATGCGCCGGTCTGCACCGCGACCTCGGCGGGCGGACTGAACGCGGCGCGATCCACCGCGGCGAAGAAGTCGCGCAACCTCACCGGGTCCTTGATCCCCGGTGCGCTCTCAGTGCCACTGGCACTGTCCACCGCGAACGGGCGCACGCGCTCGATCGCCTCGCCCACATTGGCGGGCTCCAGGCCACCGCTTAGGATCAGCGGCACTTTCGAGCGCCGTCCCGCGAGCAGCTTCCAGTCAAACGTCTCCCCCGTGCCGCCACGCAACTGCTCCTCTCCGGGCACCGTCGAGCGTGCGTCGAGCAGATGGAAGTCGGTATGAAAACGAGACGCATCCTGGATGTCCGCCATACCGGACACCTGCAGTGCCTTGATCACACGCGCCCCGGTGCGCCTGGCAGCCTCACCACAGAACGATGGGCCCTCATCGCCGTGGAGCTGCAGCAACGTCAAACCCAGTTGCTCGCTGACAGCGATGATCTCCTCCATGTGTGGGTTCACGAACACCCCACACAGCTCGACCTTGCGGCGCAGAGCCGCGGTGATGCGCTGCCCTTCGGCAAGCGAGCAGCTGCGCGGGCTTGCATCGAAGAAGACCATGCCGACCGCCCAAGCGCCAAGCTCGACCGCCAGCTCAGCGTCCTCGAGCCGCGTGATCCCGCAGATCTTCACCTGTGTGGCGCCGTCGGACATGTCCCCACGGTAGCGGCCCGACCGGGCCTTGCGTCCTGCGCCGCGGTTTGCGGCGGGCGCGCCTACCCTTCGGGCGTGTTGGCGCTCTTGATCGAGTTCGGTCGGGCGGTGAGCGTCACTTTGATCGTCTTCTTTTCATATGTGCCGCTGCCCGACGCGCGTCGCACTTCCACCGAGATCGTGTTGCCCGGCTTCTTCGATCCAATCAGGCTTGAAAGGTCTTCGGCGCTGTTGATGGGCTTGCCATCCACGCCGACGATGATGTCGCCGCCAACCGCCACCTTCCCGCCGGGGAGCTGCGCTTCAAGGTTGCCCCCCCGCAGGCCCGCCTTGGCGGCCGGTGTGCCCGCTTCCACGGTCTCCACCATCGCCCCGCTCTTGACCGGCAGGTTCAATGCCGAGAGCGAGCCATCCACGCTGATCGTGCTCACGCCGAGATAAGCGCCGCTGACGGTCCCGCCCTTCTCGAGCTGTGGAAGCTCCGACTTAGCGGTGTTGATCGGGATGGAGAAGCCGATGCCCACACTGCCATCGCCGCTCCCACCCGTCTCAATCTGGGAGTTGATGCCGATCACTTCGCCCTTCTCGTTGAGCAGCGGCCCCCCGGAGTTGCCCGGGTTGATCGGCGCGTCGGTCTGAAGCACGTTGTCGATCGAGAAGCCGTTGGGTGAGGTGATCTGACGTTGCAGAGCCGACACGACTCCGGTCGTAAGCGTGCGGTCATAGCCGAATGGATTGCCGATTGCGAGCACCGGATCACCGACCTCAGCCTTGCCAGAGTCCCCAAGCGTGAGCACGTGCATCGTTATGCCTTCGGTTGGGATCTTCAACACCGCGAGATCGTTGGACGGATCCTTGCCGATCACTTTCGCTTCGACAGTCTTGCCGTGTTCGAAGCTGACCTCGACCTTGACCGCGTTCTCGACCACGTGGTAGTTGGTCAGGATCGTCCCATTGCTGTTGATCACGAATCCCGATCCCGTAGCCGTGCCCTGCTCCTGGCTGCTTTCGCCGCCGAGACTAAACGGCGATTCGGCCTGACGCACGATCGTCGAGGTGACGAGTGCCACGCCTGGGGCGTCTCTCTCGTAGATCTGGTGCGGGGTCAACCCGCTGCTCTGCTGCGAGGCATTAGAGGGCGCGATCGGGGTCGAGGCCTGCTGCACCACGGTGACGGTCTTCTGCGATGAGCTAAGTCCGCCGGCGGCCGCGACCACGGCGACGACCAGCCCACCTCCGATGAGGGCCGAGACGAGTGGGATGGCGAAGCGCTTCATGGCAGTCAGGATGAACGGTTGCGATCAACGTGGTCTAAAGAGGACCATGCGACTTTATAAAAGATTGGAACCTCCGTCGGGATGGACTCGCTGAGGTCATCCCTTGCTGATCTCCACCCCGTCATTGGTCCCGACCGCAAGATTGGATCTGGAGGAGCCCCTCAGCAGCGCGGCGAGCGCCCCTCTCGGGTCGGACGCGCGCATCAGTGACTCGCCCACGAGCACGGCCGCCACGCCCTCTCGCTCCAGCTGCTCCAGCTGCTCCGGAGTGGAGATCCCCGACTCCGACACCACCGTCGTCCCCGCGGGCATCTCCGCCAGCAAACGCTCCGTACGTCGCACGTCCACGCTGAAGTCGCGCAGATCGCGGTTGTTCACGCCGATCAGCCGCGCCCCGATCCGCGCCGCGCGCGCCAGCTCCTCGCGATCGTGCACCTCCACGAGCACGTCCAGACCCAGCGTCCGCGCGAGATCGTGCAAGGAGGCCAGCTCCTCCTGCTCGAGCGCCGCCACGATCAGCAGCACCGCATCGGCACCCGCCGCCTGCGCCTCGTACAGCTGGTAGGGATCGACGATGAAGTCCTTGCGCAAGATCGGCAGCCCACATGCTTCGCGCGCCACGCGCACGTCCGCCAGCGACCCTTCGAAGTTGGGACCCTCCGTCAGCACCGACAGCGCGCTCGCCCCGCCGCTCTCGTAAGCACTGACGATCTCCGCGACATCGACGGCCTGCTCGCGCAACGGCCCCGCCGAGGGGGAGCGACGCTTGAACTCGGCGATCACCGCGATCCCAGGGCCCGCTAGCGCCTCGCGGAAGCCGCCCGGCCGGGAGCGAGGCGGATCTGTCTCGATCGGCGTGTCCCGCTTGCGACGCTCGACCTCCTCGCGAGTTTCGGCCAGGATTCGCTCCAGCACCGTCATCGCACCACCTCAGCGGGCGCATGCCTGCGACTCGCTTGCACATACCGCTCGAGCGCGGCAGCGGCCGCGCCGCAGGCAATCGCCTCGCGCGCCGCCTCGACACCCCTTGCGATGGAGTCGGCGGCGCCGGCCGCGTAGATCGCGGCGCCCGCATTGATCAGCACGAGATCGGCACGCACGCTCTGCTCGCCGTTGAGCACCGCGCGTGCCACCTCGGCGTTCTCCAGAGGCGAGCCGCCGCCCAGCAGCGGATCGGATGGGTCGGCAAGCTCGATGCCCACGTCGCCCGGGGTGAGCGTGTAGCGCGAAATCTCCTCGCCGTTGACCTCCACCACCTGCGTGACCGCGGAGGTGGAGAGCTCATCGAGCCCATCCTCGCTTGAGACCACGAGCGCGCGCCGCACCCCCAGGCGCGCCAGTGCACCCGCGACCGTCTCCAGGAAGCTGGCGTCGGCGACGCCAATCAGCTGGCGTGTGGCACCTGCCGGGTTGGTGAGCGGCCCGAGGAAGTTGAAGATGGTTCGCACAGCCAGCTCGCCCCTCACCGGCACCACGAAGCGCGTCGCCTGATGGTGGGCGGGCGCGAACATGAAGCCAAAGCCAGCCTCCTCTATGCAGTGCGCAACGCCCGCCGGGCCAAGATCGATGCGCGCGCCAAGCGCCTCCAACAGATCCGCCGAGCCAGAGGAGCTGGTCGCCGAGCGATTGCCATGCTTGGCAACGGCGCACCCGGCGCCCGCGGCCACGAGCGCGGCCGTGGTGGACACGTTGAACGTGCGTCGCCCGCCGCCCGTGCCGGCCGTATCGAGCAGGTCCTCTCGCTCGGTCGGGACGTGTGCCGCCAGCTCGCGCATCGTGCGGGCAAGCCCAGCGAGCTCGTCGACCGTCTCCCCCTTCGTTCGCAACGCGATCAGAAACGCCGCGATCTGGGTCTCCGATACGTCACCGTGCATGATCTGGGCAAGCACCTCTGAGGCTTCCTGCTCGCTCAGGTCGCGTCGCGAGGCGACGGCGTCGATCGCACGTGTGAGAACCGGGTTGGGCATTACTCGCCTGCGTCTCTGGGCCCTGGCGCGATCCAACGGGCTTCGAGGAAGTTCTCGAGCAACGGCTTGCCCTCGTCCGTGAGCACCGACTCGGGATGGAACTGGACACCCTCGGCGGGTAGCTCGCGGTGGCGTAGGCCCATCAGCACTCCGCCGCCGCGCGCGGTCGCTTCAAGGCAATCGGGCAACTTGTCGTCGACGACAAGTGAGTGATAGCGCCCCACCTTCAGTGGCGAGGAGAGCCCCTTGAAGATCGTGCGCCCGTCGTGCTCGATCGTCGTGGCCTTGCCGTGAACGGGCTCGTGCAGCTTGACGACTCCACCAAACACCTGAGCCATCGACTGATGGCCCAGACACACGCCCAGAGTTGGGATGCCCGCTTCGGGCATCCGCCGCGCCACATCGAGCGAGATGCCCGCCTCGTTGGGGGTACACGGCCCCGGCGAGATCACGCAGCGTCGATACCCGTCGCCGAGCAGTTGCTCGACCGTGGCCATGTCATTGCGCACCGCACACACCTCAGCACCCAGCTCGCCGAGATACTGGACAAGGTTGTAGGTGAACGAGTCGTAGTTGTCGATGACCAACACCCGCATCGCTAGACCCGCGTTGCCCTGAGCACTCGCGTCGTCATACCGCGCCTGGCCTCACACGCGCACATGCTCACGCCCAATCCGGCTGCTCGCAGGCAAGCTCGACGGCGCGCAGCACGGCCTTGCTCTTGTTCACCGACTCCTCGTACTCATACTCGGGCTTGGCGTCGGCGACCGTCCCACCCCCGGCCTGCACGTGCGCGACACCGTCCTTGACGACGACGGTGCGGATGTGAATCGCGGTATCGAGGTCGCCGGTATAGCTGAGATAGCCGATCGCTCCGCCGTACCCACCCCGCTTGGTGGGCTCCAGCTCGTCGATTATCTGCATCGCGCGCACCTTGGGCGCCCCCGAGAGCGTGCCTGGGGGCAGCACCGAGCGCAGCGCATCCATCGCGCCAACATCCTCGCGCAGCGTGCCCGACACAGAAGACACGATGTGCATCACGTGGCTGTATGTCTCGATCTCCATCAGCTCGTCCACGGTGACGCTGCCGTACTCGCACACCCGTCCGAGATCGTTGCGCCCGAGGTCCACCAACATCACATGCTCGGACCGCTCCTTCTCGTCTTCGAGCAGCTCACCCGCGATACGCCGGTCCTCCTCGGGGCTCGCACCGCGCGGACGCGTCCCCGCGATCGGACGTGTGGACACGTGGCGGCCGGTGACGGTGAGCAACGGCTCGGGGCTTGCGCCCGCGACCTGAAAGTCGCCGAAGTCCAAGAAGTACATATACGGGCTCGGGTTGACGGTGCGCAACCCTCTGTATATAGAGAACGCCTCCACCGGTACCTGAGCTGACCAGCGCTGGGAGGGCACCACCTGGAAGGCGTCGCCCGCGTGGATGTACTGCACGATCCGCGCCACCATCGCTTCAAAGTGCTCTCGTGTCACGTTCGACTCAAAGCGCGGGGCCTCACGCTCTCGCGCTCCCGCAAGAGCAACGTGGGCTTGCGCCCCCAAGTCGCCCGTCCCGGCAGCGCCAGCCCTCCGCGGAACGGGCCCGGCGAGGCACGCCCGCACTTCGGCGATCGTGTGGCCGGCCGCCTCCCGGGCACGCTCCAGGTCGGGCTGTGCATCGAGGTCGGCGTTCGCGAGGATCGTGATGGTGTGCTTGAGGTGGTCGAAGACGACGAGCGCATCGGTGAGCATCAGCGCCATGTCCGGCAGCCCAATCGGATCCGCGTCCCGCCCACTCTTGGCCTCAGCAAGCGGCTCGACCGTTCTCACCAAGTCGTACCCGAAGAAGCCAACCGCCCCGCCCGTGAATGGCGACCCACCCACCCAGTCGAGCAGCGGAGCCTGCCGACAGCCCGCCACCGCGGCGGCGGCCAGCGCATACGGATCGCCCGGATCGCCGAGCGACCAGCGCAGTACCGAGCGTGGGCGAAAGCCAATGAACGAATAGCGACCCATTCGCTGACCCTGCTCGGCTGACTCGAGCAGGAAGGCAGGCTTGCCCGGAGCGAGCTCGCGCAGCTTCAGAAACGCGGATACCGGCGTCTCGCAATCGGCGATGAACGTCTCGCGAAGCGGGATCAGGTTGTGAGCGCGCTGAGGCGTCTCCGCAGTCACGCCAACGCTGCCCCCAGCACTCATCGAGCACACCCGCGCGCTCGAGCCGGAGCCCTCACCGCCCAGTCGGCCGAAGCGCCGATCGTGCCGCGCATCCAGCGCACCACGGGCGAGCTAGCGACGGCGCGCATCGAGCACGCCCTCCGCGTCCGATAGTGCAAGACCCCGGCTGTGAAGCAGCACGAGCAGGTGATAGACAAGATCGGCCGCCTCTTCGGCAACGCGCTCGTCCGTCTCCTCGCGCGTCGCGCGCGCGACCTCCTCGGCCTCCTCCATCACCTTCTCGCCGATGCGCCGCGGGTCATCGAGCAACTCCACCGTGTAGGAGCCCTCGGGCCGCTCGCTCGCTCGCTCCCTCAGCGTGCGCTCGAGCGCCGGCAACGTCTCGTGCGGGGCGGGTGGCTCGAATTCACCCCGATGAAAACAGGTTCGCTCGCCTGTATGACAAGCGGGACCAGCCGGCTCGACGAGTGCGAGCAGCGCATCGCCGTCGCAATCCACGCGCAGTGAGCGAACCGCCTGAGTGTTACCGCTGGTGGCGCCCTTGTGCCACAGCTCATCCCGCGATCGGCTCCACAGATGCAGCTCCCCGGTAGCGCGGGTGCGCTCGAGCGCAAGCTCGTTCATGTACGCAAGCGTCAGCACCTCGCCGCTGGCCCAATCCTGGACCACGCACGGTACGAGACCTCGCTCGTCGTAGGCGAGAAGCTGCTCGACGGGACTCCCTGTAGGTGTGCTCATCAACGGAATTGTAGGTTGCATGGGTAATGGCATCTTTGCTGGAGCGCCAATTGATCGTCGTCACGGGCAAGGGCGGTACCGGCAAGAGCACCGTGGCGTGCGCGCTCGGTCTCATCGCCGCCCGGCGCGGTCTACGCACGATCGTCGCCGAGCTCGGCGACCAGCACCGACTGCCCGCGCTGTTCGGGCACGCCCACACGCCCGAGTCGGGCGAGGAGGTGGAGCTTGAGCCCGGCTTGTGGAGCACCTCGATCGATCCCGACAAGGCCCTGATCGAGTGGCTGCGCACACTCGGCGGACGCCTTTCGGTACGGATGCTCGCGGCAAGCAGCACCTTCCACTACTTCGCTGCCGCTGCCCCGGGCGCAAAGGAGCTGGTGAGCATGGTCAAGGTGCGCGAGCTATGCGAAGGCTCAGGTTCGCGCAAGGACGTCGCTCGTGATCGTGTCGACCGTATCGCCCCCCACGGGGGCGGACGCTCAAACCCGGCCCCGTACGACCTGGTGGTGCTCGACGCTCCCGCCACCGGGCACGCGCTGGCGATGCTCCGCTCCCCGCAGACATTCGCGGCGATAGTGCGTGTCGGACCACTGGCCGAGCAGGCGCAGAAGGTGCGTGCACTACTGGAGGACCCCCAGCGCACCGGTTATGTGGCGGTGGCACACGCGGCGGAGATGGCGGTCACCGAGACGCTCGAGCTCGAGCAAGGATTGCGCCGGCAGCTCGACCGCGATCTCGACACGGTCGTCGTCAACGGCACGATGCCGCGTCGCTTCACGAGCGAGGAGTTGGAGCGGATCTCCGAGATCGGCGACCAAACGGATGTCGTCATGAGCTCCGTGCGAATGGCACGGGCAGTGTACGAACGCACGCGTGTTCAGCAGAGCCAGATCGCACGCTTGCGCCGTCAACGCTTCGCGCAGGGAATGCCACCGAGCATCGTGACCCTGCCTCTCCTCTTCACGCCAGAGCTTGACCTGCGCGGAGTGCGAGAGGCCTCGGTGAGCCTGGAGCGCAAGCTGTAGAGCGTCGTGTCCCGGGACGTATTTCGCGCGCCGAATGCCTCAAGAGGGCTTTCAGGTGATCCCAAGCCGGTCGAGCAAACCCTCATCGCCGCGCCAGTCGCGCCGCACGCGCACCGACAGATCGAGATGAACGTGACATTCGAGCTCACGCTCGATCTCCTTGCGCGCGGCAGAGCCGATCGCCTTGATCATCCGCCCGCCCGCACCGACGACGATGCCCTTCTGGGACTCGCTCTCCACCCAGATGAGAGCCCTGACTCGCACCAGTCCCTCACGTGGACGTTCGATCTCTTCGACAATCGCCTCAACGGCATGGGGCAACTCCTGAAAGGTGCGCCTGATCGCCGCCTCACGCACCAGCTCTGCCAACAGCACCGGGAGCGGCTGGTCAGAGATCGACTCAGCGGGGAACATGAACGGGCCCGCCGGCATGAGCTCGGCAAGGTGCTCCACGAGCTCGGGTACACCCTTGCCGGTGCGAGCGGAGATCGGAAAGATCTCCTCACCGACCTCGAGCTCAACCGCGGCGGTGAGCATCGCCACCGTGGCGGCCCGGTTGAGCCGATCGACCTTGTTGACCGCGATCGCGACCGGCGGACTTGCATTCGCGAGCGTCTGGGCGATATAGCGATCGCCAGGACCAACGCCCTGCTCGCCGTTGAGCACGAGCAGCGCGGCATCGGAGCCCTCAAGCTCCAGGCGCACCCGCCCCGCCATCCGCTCGGTGAGCGTGTCCCGGGGCCGTTGCACGCCGGGCAGGTCCACGAGCACGAGCTGGCGCTGCTTGTCGGTGTGAACTCCGCGGATTGCCCGCCGCGTCGTTTGAGGGCGGTCGGAGACGATCGCCACCTTCCCGCCCACGATCGCGTTGACGAGCGTCGACTTGCCCACGTTCGGGCGACCGGCGAGCGCGACGAAGCCGCTGCGCGTCCCGGGTACCTCTGTCACGGGTACCTCCGACACAGCCGTCAGATCAATATCCACGGAATCGCTCATGTGCTGCCCCAGCGCACGATCTCAGCTTGCAACGCCAGCATCTCCCCTTCATCGGTCTCGTGGTCCATGCCGAGCAGGTGCAGCGTCCCGTGCACGATCGCCTCACTCACGTCGATCGTGTGCGCAGGGCAGATCACGATGTCGCCAAGCTCACGTGGAACCCCCTCCCCGGGTGCGCTCAGCTCCGCTCCATCGACCGGGAAAGAGAGGACATCCGTGGGGCCATCCTTGCCGCGATGCTCGCCGTTGAGCTCAGCGATGCGCCCAGCATCGACGAACTCGACGGCAAGATGGCCCTCATCGACACCGGCTGACGCGAGCGCGAGCGCACACAGACGCTCGACTCGCCACTGCGGCAGCGGACCAGCAAGCAGCTGTGCGCCAAAGACCTCGACTTCGAGCATCGACTGCGACTCAGGCTCGACGCTCGGCCAGACGCTGGACCACCATCGGCTCCGCCGGATCCCGCGGTTCGCCAGGGGTGTCTGCCTTCGATCGGTCAGAAGCATCGCTCCTGCCGTGCGCGTCATAGGCCTCGACGATGCGTTGCACGAGCTTATGGCGCACCACGTCCTCGCCACCGAAGCGCACAAACTCGATGCCCTCGATCGCGTCGAGCACGTCCCCCACGACCACGAGCCCAGAGCGTTGCTCGCGTGGCAGATCCACCTGGGTGATATCGCCGGTGATGACCATCCTCGAGCCGAAGCCGAGACGGGTGAGAAACATCTTCATCTGCTCAGGCGTCGTGTTCTGCGCCTCGTCGAGGATCACGAACGAGTCGTTGAGCGTACGCCCACGCATGAACGCGAGCGGAGCGATCTCGATCACGCCTCGCTCGAGGTGCTGGGAGACCTTCTCCGGGTCGAGCATGTCGTGCAGGGCATCGAACAGCGGGCGCAGGTAGGGGTCGACCTTCGCCATCAGGTCCCCGGGCAGGAAGCCCAGGCGCTCGCCCGCCTCAACGGCCGGGCGCGTGAGGATTATCCGGTTGACCTCGTGGCGCGAAAGCGCGGCCGCGGCCATCGCGACGGCCAGGAACGTCTTGCCGGTACCGGCCGGGCCGACGCCAAAAGTGACCGTACTGGAGCGGATCGAGTCCACGTAGCGCTTTTGATTGACGGTCTTGGGAGCGACGCTCAGGCTGCGATGCCTCCAGACGACGTCCTCGAGCACGCGGGCCGGCGATTCGTGCGCGTCGAGCGCGCCCGTCACCGCGGCGATCGTGCCTGGAGCGACCTGGTGCCCGCGGCCGATCAGCTCGGAGATCTCGTGCACGACCCTCTCCCCCATGCGCGTGCCCTCTTCCGAGCCGTCTAGCGTGAGCAGATTGCCACGCAGGAATACGTTGCACTCGAGGTGGCCCTCCAGGGCGCGGAGCACCGCGTCTTGAGTTCCCGCAAGCTCCGCGGCGACCTCGTTGGGCAGCTCGATCTGCGTCCTCATCCTCCGAGCGCCGCCTTGACCAGGCCCGAGACCCGCCTGCCATCGGCACGCCCGTCCACGGCCGCCATCGCGCTCTTCATGGCAAGGCCCATGTCCTTGGGCGACTCCGCGCCGCTAGCGGCCAGCGCTCGCTCGACGATCTCCTGGAGCTCGCCCTCGGAGAGCTCGGCCGGCAGGTAGGCGCCGATCAGCTCACCCTCGGCCTCCTCGCCGGTCGCAAGATCCTCGCGACCCCCGTCCCGGAACGCCTTGGCGGCCTCCAAGCGCCGCTTGCGCTCACGCCGCAGCACGGTGAGCTCATCCTCGGAGCCCAGCTTCTCAGCCTTCTGCAGCTCGGAGAGGATCATGCGAAGCGCGCCCACGCGCTGCTTTTCACCCGCGCGCATCGCGCTCGTCAGGTCCTGCTTCACCTCGTCGAGAATCGCCATCCTCCGCTCAGGATACGCCGACGGGGCGAGACTTTTGTGTCGATTCATCGCTTTCGGGTGGATGCAAGGGCGTTGCGTTACCTAGAGACCCTGGCGAGGAGGCGTCGCGCCCGAACAGCAACGCCACATTCCAGTCCAACAGCAGACGCAACTTGCGCCCCCATCCCGGCATCAACAACAAGTGGTAAGTGCGCACGATCAACCATGCCGGCAGACCGCGCCAGCGCACACCGAGCGTGATCGCCACGGCCTTGTTGTGACCGAGCTCGGCAACCACGCCTGCAGTGCGGTAGCGGAATGGCCGCGCTGGCCTATGTTCGACTGTAGCCGCGATGTTGCGCGCCACGAGTCGTCCTTGGCGGATGGCGTGCTGAGCGGTCGGCGGGCATGCCTCTCCGCGCCGTGCCGGATCAGGTACGGCCGCACAGTCCCCGATCGCCCACACGCCGGGCCGACCGGAGACGCGCATCTCGCTGTCGACGAGGATCCTTCCGCCTTGGTCGAGGGGCAAGCCAAGCGAAGACACGACAGGACTGGGCCGCACCCCCGCAGTCCATACCACGGTGCGAGCGGCGATCCGCTCGCCACCAGCAAGCGTCACGCCACGGGCGGTGAGGGTTGCCAGCGTCGTGTTCGTGTTGATCTCGATCCCCCGCCCCACGAGCTCGCGCGCGGCAAACGCGGACAGACTCGGGGGCACCTCGGGCATGATCCGTTTGCGGGCCTCCACCAACACCCAGTGCATGCCCTCGGCGCGGCAGCGGGGATAGAGCTGGATTGCCTGCGTGGCGAAGTCCTGCAACTCGGCCAGCCCCTCGAGTCCAGCGTAGCCGGCGCCAACGAACACGAAGCCGAGATACTCGGCGCGCAACGCGGGATCCTCGAGCGACTCGGCGATGTCGAAGCACGTGAGCACCCGGTTGCGCAGCGCCGTGGCGTCCGACAACGACTTCAGTCCGATCGCGTGCTCGGCGAGCCCCGGAATCGGCAAGGTACGCGAGATCGATCCGAGCGCGACCAGCAGGTGGTCATAGCCGAGCTCGATCTCCTCTCCATCGATGCGACGCACCGCGAGCACGCGACGCGTCGGGTCAGCGCTCGTGACTTTCCCGATGACGAGCTCTGTGCGCTTCAGTTGCGAGCGCAGCGGAACGACCACGTGGCGCGGATCGAGCGCCGCGCCCGCGGCGCCGGGCAACAACGGGGTATAGAGCATGAAGTTGGCATCGTTGACGAGCGTGACACTGGCGCCGCGAACCGTGGCGATGCGCTCGAGCGAGCGGGCGGCATAGAAGCCGCCGAAACCGCCGCCGGCGATGAGGATGCGTGAGATCATCGATATCCACACTAGACCCACACCCCCCATCGAGACCAATGTCACAAGCGTGTTACAAGCTGCCACTCGGCGACTGAATAGCTCCTCGTAATCGCTGCGGCCGCCGCCGGGCGCGCGGGATCGGCAGAATGAGTGGCTGTGAGCACATCTCTATACGCCGACGCACTTGCCCCATTCCTCTCCGAAGGCGAGCGCCTGCGACCGGCGGGAGCGGAAGTGTTCGACGCGCACACGCATCTTGGCCTAGACGAGGACGGTCGTTCGCTTGACCTGGATACGCTGCTCTTACAGCTTGACCAGGCACATGCACGTAGAGCATGCGTTTTTCCATTGCACGATCCGGAGCGCAAGCCCTCCTACAGCCTCCCCAACGACCGCGTGCTCACGTGGACAGGCGAAAGCGAGGGAAGGCTGATCCCGTTCTGCCGGCTCGATCCAGCCGAAGCGCCCGTCAGCGAGGGAGAGCGGTGCATCGCGAAGGGCGCCCGCGGCATCAAGCTGCATCCACGCGCGCAGGCATTCGCGTTCGACGGCCCCGAGATGGACGCCATCTTCAAGCTGGCCGAGGAAGCGACCGTGCCGATCCTGATTCACGCGGGACGCGGGATGCCCCCGATCGCCGATGGCCTGGCGGACCTCGCGCTGCGCTACCCCGACGTCGTGCTGATACTCGCCCACGGGGCTATCTGCGATCAGGGGATCCTGACCTCGCGCCTGGCCGACCATCCCGGTGTTCTCTACGACACATCGTGCTTCTTCCCGCTCGACTTGATCGAGCTGTTCGCGCGCGTACCGGCAGAGCGGATCGTGTTCGCCTCCGATCCTCCCTACGGGCTCACCTCCAGCGGCCTGTACCTCGCGCTGCGCGTCGCCGCCCACGCCGGGCTCGACGAGCAGGCGATCGGCGGCGTGATCGGTGAGACGATGGCGGGGCTCGTCGATGGTCGAGGCCTGCCGCCCGTGTCCGCTCCGCGCGGGGCTACGCAGATAACGCTGCCAGGTCGCCTGGCCCGCGCCTACGGGTACGCGAGTCTCGCCGGTCCGGCCATGTTCGCCGGCGCGGTGGAGCAGGCTCAGGGAATGCTGGACCTCGCGATCGCGGTGTGTCGCGACCCCCACCCGGGTGAAGCCGGCGAGGCATTGGACGCGATCGGGGCGGCGCTGCGCGCGGCGCGAGCGCTGCTCGATGCCGAGGGCGCCATGCGACCGGCGCTCGATCTCCTGTTCAGGGCTGTGGCGCGCGCGGCTACGGAGTTGCCCGATCTTGGGTCAGCCACAGGGCAGCCCACTCCCCTCGCTCGCGTCGGCCTCGCTCGCTCAGCCCAAGGCGCTTAGCGAACGCGCCTGTCACCTCGTCGGCTTGCTCGCGCAACAGCCCACTCGCGATCAGGTGCCGCGGCGAGGCCGGCATAGTGTCGGCCAGCTCCAGCAACAGGGGTCGCAGTAGGTTGGCGAGCACCACGGTCCGCCCAGCCTCGTACGCCGGGGGATCGCTGTTGGCGGCGGCGCTCGGCATCACGGGAACGCCATCCCCATCCCGAGCAAGCAATGGCAATGCCTCGCCGCGCAAGTCGAAGCGACGAGCCTCGATCTCCACGTCGTTGACAGCCGCGTTGGCGGCTGTCGCGAGCACGCTCTCACGATCATTGTCGAGCGCGAGAACCGGCCCGTAGCCAAGCTTGACGGCCGCGATCGCGAGCACGCCCGAGCCGCAGCCGACATCGAGCACGGCGCCGCGCACCGAATCGGATGCCGCGAGCTCCAAGAGCAGTTCCAGGCACAGCCGAGTGGTCGCGTGCGCCCCGGTGCCAAACGCCTGAGCGGGATCGATCACGATCTCGAGCGCGTCGGCGCGCTCGCTGGGCGCCTCCCATGGCGGCCTTACGAAAAGGCACTCCCCTCCGCGCGCGCGGGGGGCACCATCCGTGCGGGCATCGGCGTCGGCGCACACACCGCTCCCCTCACCGAGGTCCGGCGCCTCGATGAGCACAGGTTGGTGAAACTGCTTCCAGCGCTCGGCCCAATCGTCGGGGACCTCGCTCGTTGAGATCTCGACCAGGGCGCCACCGGCGGCGGCCTGCAGGTCGGGCAAGTCGGGCAGCTCCCCGGGAGCTCCGTAGACGGCATATTCGATGACGTCCCCTCCCCCATCGGGTGCCGGCAACTCGATCTCCTCGACCCCGCTGGGCGCAAGCTCGAGCAGGTCGGCAAGCACGACCTCCGCGTCGGCACGCTGAACGCGCAGCGCAAGCCGGATCACGCGGCCCGCCTGCAGCGCCCGGGGCCGGTCACGCTGCCTGGTGGCGCAGAACGCGGCGTAGCTTTGCGAGCACCGACTCGTCGGAGCGCAGGTTCTCCTCGGTGAGCGTGTCGCTCAGCTGACCAAGCAGCTCCCGCTGGGCATCGTTGAGCCGGCGGGGGATGACGACGTTGACGACCACCCGCAGATTGCCACGGCGCCCACTCCGCAACGCGGGCATCCCCTGGCCACGAACGGCGAGGACCTCACCGGGCTGCGTGCCGGCGCTCACCTCGATGGACACCGACCCCTCTAGTGTCGGTACCTCAAGGGTGGCGCCGAGTGCGGCCAATGGCGCGGGAACATCGAGTGCCGTGACGAGGTCGTCGCCGTCGCGTATGAAGCGCTCGTCGGGGTGGACCCGCACGAGCACGTACAGGTCGCCCGGAGGAGCGCCACGCTCGCCGGCGTGGCCACGACCGCTCACGCGGATGCGCTGAGAGTCGGCGATGCCTGCCGGGACCGTGACCTGCTCACTGCGCTTGACTACCTTCTGTCCGCGACCACGGCACTCGCCACATGGGGTTGTTGGGACACGTCCATCGCCGTGGCAGGCCTCGCAAATACTCGCGCGCATCATTTGCCCAAACGGAGTGCGCACGACGCTCTGAACCTGGCCGGCGCCCTCGCAGCGAGAGCAGCGCTCGATTGGCGTACCGGGCTCGGCGCCATTGCCGTGACAGTGCTCGCAACGATCTATCGCCTCGAACGAGACATCGAGCGTGGCACCGGTGGAAGCTTCGCGGAGCGTCATCTCGACGGCAACGGCGATGTCACCGCCGAGGGCAGCGCCTGAGCTCGCTCCAAACTGGGAGCCGCCACCGAAGAAGGCGTTGAACAGGTCGCCGATCGAGCCAAAACCGTCGAAGTTCGGGGCGTAGCCGCCCGAGCGAAGGCCTTCGTGACCGTAGCGGTCGAATGTGGCACGACGCTCGGGGTCGGAGAGGATCTCATAAGCCTCGGCAGCCTCCTTGAACTTGTCCTCGGCTTGAGGGTCGTGAGCGTTGACGTCGGGATGGAGCTCTCGCGCAAGGCGTCGAAACGCCTTCTTGACGTCCTGCTCGCTGGCGTCGCGAGAGACGCCGAGCACCTCATATGGGTCACGAGGGGTGGTGGCGCTCATCGGGTCGTTGTCACGCTCATCAGTGCTCAGCGTAGGCGTCTTCGACGAAGCGCGATAGCTCGTGAGCGGCCTCACGCACCGTGGCGATGGCACTCGCGTAGTCCATGTGAACGGGGCCTATCACCGAGACCGCCCCCAGCTTGCGTCGCGCCAGACCATAGCCGGCCGCGACGAGCGCCAGCGAGCGCATCGCGGGAATCTCATTCTCTCGGCCGATGCGCACATACACGTCGGACTCGTCGAGGGCCACGCGCAGTACGCGTAGCAGAGCGGCGCGGCGCTCGAGCATGCTCATGAGCTCGTTCATCTCGGTGATGTCGCCGATGGCTCGACTGGAGAGCAGGTGGGCGGTGCCATCCACGTAGAGCGTGTCCTCGGTCTCGGATGCGATGCCGCCAAAGGCGGGCGCGAGCCGGTCGACGAATGCGCGCTCGCTGATGCCGAGACTGGGATCCTCCAGATGCTTGGAGAGCATCCTGGCGCCGAGCCCGAGCCCGACAAGCCGCTCGTTGAGGTATTCGCCAGCCCAGCCCACGAGCCCCGGGTCAACAGGCCGATCGAACGTGGTGAGCAGCTTGGAGACCCCCCCGGTCGAGGTGATGACGACGACGACCACCACCTGTGGCTGCAAGGAGAGCACCTCGACGTGACGGATCGTGGCGGTGTTGAGCGACGGCGCTGAGACTACGGCCAGCAGGCTCGTGACCTGGGAGATGGCGACGCTCGTGAGCCGCATCGCGTCCTCGACCTCACGGCGGGTGAGCGATAGCGCGAGCGGACGGGCAGGTACGAGGCTTTGGCCGGTGTGGAGTAGCCGATCCACGACGTAGCGGTGCCCGGCCTCGGTGGGCACCCGGCCCGCGGATGTGTGGGGGTGAGCAAGCAGATCGTGCTCCTCGAGCAGGGCAAGCTCGTTGCGGACGGTGGAGGGCCCGCAGTCGAGGCTGGGGTCGGCGGCGATCGTCTTGGAGGCCACCGGCTGGCCACTGTGCAGATAGTCCTCCACCACCTTGCACAGGATCAGTTCCTGTCGGGGGGTGAGCATCGTCCGATTGTAGGCGCCGCCCCGGGGTGCAGAGCGGCGCCCTCGATCTCAGACCTGCAGCTCGGCCTCGGCGTTGCGAATGATCTGATTGCCCGCCTGCTCGGCGACCGTGTCAACGATCACGCGGCCATCGGATGCCTCGCGCACGGTTCCGGTCACGACAACCTCTTGCTCGGGCACGCCCATGCCACGAAACTGGACCGACAGCCGCTTGAGCGCGGCTGGCCCACCGGCGGCCTCGGTCTGGGCACGAGCGACCTGCGCCATCGACCACAATCCGTGCAGGATGCGTCCCGGCAGCCCGACAGCGCGCGCGAACTCCTCGTCGATGTGGATCGGGTTAAAGTCGCCTGACGCGCCCGCATAGCGTGCGGTGAGGTACTTGTCAGGCGTAACGCGCACCTCGGGAATCTGAGCTCCAACTGAAAGATCGGTCATAACTCAAACTCCTCGGACGATGTTGGTCCAGGTTCCACGGCAGACCTGCTCGCCGCGCTGGTTGACGGAGACGGACTCGAACACGTAGTAGCCGCGGCCGTCGCGTTCTGAGATGTCCTTGACCGTCGCGGTGGTGGTGATCTCATCGCCCGCGACGACGAGCGGACCCCACTCGAACTCCTGGCCGCCGTGGACCATCATCGCGAAGTTCAATTCGACCTCCGGGTCGAACAGCGACGGCGCCACGGACTGGGAGCTGTAGACGACCGCGAACATCGGCGGGGCGACCACATCTGCGTAGCCGGCATCGCGCGCGGCTTTCTCGTCAAGGTGCAGGGGATTGGTCTCCTCGACCGCGCGGGCATACTCCTTGATCTTCTCTCGACCCACCGCATAGGTGGTGGGCTCGTATTTCTTTCCAATCGCTTTGGTGTTGACTGGCACCGGGGAGGACTCCTTGTCGGCTTTGTCGGGTTGCCGCATACTAGGCTCCTTAAACGCAAAAAGGCGCCCCGGGGCGCCTTGCGGCGAGATGTCGCTGTTGACATCCCGCCGCGCTGAAGGCGTTATCGAGCTAGAGCTAGAAGACGAGGTCGTCCTCGATCCCGGAGCCGACGCCGACGAGCTCACGCTCCTCGCCATCCGGAGCGCCGTCGAGGGATCCCTCGTCGTCAGAGGACCCGTCGCTGCCACCGTTCTCACCACGACCGTCGAGGAATTGGACGCTCTCGGCGACGATCTCCACCGCCTGGCGCTTGGTGCCCTCTGAGGTCTCCCACTCGCGCCAATCCAGGCGCCCGTCGATGGCGACGCGACGACCGCGGCCCATGTAGCGGTGGACCGACTCGCCCGCGGCGCCAAAGACACTGACGTTGAAGAAGTTGGGCTTCTCCGTGTACTCGCCTTCGATGTTCTTGCGAGTGGCGTTGCAGGCGATGCGCAACCCACAGACGTTCGTACCTGAGGGGAGCGCCCGCAACTCCGGGTCATTGGTGAGACGGCCGATGAGCACGACGCGGTTGATGTTCGAGTAGGACATGGTGTTCTCCTTTGCTGTTGGCTCGCCCCGTTGATTAAGGTAGGCGGCGCTTGGGACGGTTCTCGGCGCGGAGCGCCCAAAACCGGGGTTTAGCCCTATTTGACGGGCTAAATTCCCGCTGCGTAGTTGTCATTGGACTGTCCCCGTTTGGACTGCCCCGTTTGGACTGTCCCCGCTACCAACCGGCTCACTCGCCACCGGCGCGGGGGGCGCCCAGCAGCGAATCCAGCGGCATGACGACCACCTGCTCGGATGCACGCACCTCGGCGACAGTGCGTAGGAGTGCGCGTTCGACGTCGGGCGGCGCGAAATAGAGCACTCCCGCAACGACCCGGCAGCGCGCCCAGGCGCGACATATCCCGGCCAGTCGCCGGTGAGCCTTGGTCGTGAGCTCGACCTCCACGGCAACCGGCAAGCCGCCCTCGGACGATCTCGGCCACAGGACGAGATCGGGGCAATGAAGGCCACTCTTTACCCCTTGCGATGCGCCGAGCCGCGCGCATGCGAGCGGACGTCCCTGCTCCCGTTCGTCCCTACGCAACTCGAGCTCGCCCACGAGTCGATGGTGGGGATAACAGCGTTCGAGCGCCGCGGCCGCCGCGGCGCACATGATCAAGTGGTTTGCGTTTTTGTCACTCACTTCACATCTTTTAATGCCCCGTGCATCGCACGCGCGCAAACCGGCTGTGGTGATCGTGAACAACGAGGGCCGTCCCGCGAACGGGCGCACACGTGATACGAGCTTGCGCCGTTCCGCGGCAATCAGCTTTCCGCGCGCCGAGCGGACGCTCACTCCCGTTCGGTGGGCCAGGGCCTCGGCGGTGACGGCGCCAAGCGATGCTGTCCAGCGAGCAATCTCAATCTGCTCGAGCGTTGGTGGTCGATCCTGTTGTCTCATGGGGGTTCTCCTGGTTTGTGTTTTGGGGGAGATGGGGTCTATCCCGTGGGGGAAACCGGCAAAGCGCTGACCGACCGCGACGCCGGCCAGCGAGAGCTGTGCAATGGCTGTTCAGCGCTGGGCGTGTCGTGCTGAGGCCATAAGAGGCTCCAAGCGTGAGATGACGCGCGAGGCGATCGAGGCACGCGAGACAGGACGGTCGATCGAGGAGAAGACCTCGACGAAACGCGCGGAGGCATCCCCGCCAAGCTCGATCACCGCTGCCCAGCCTGGTGACAGGCCGCGAATGTCCTCCGATCCCAGCAATGGCATGGTCGACCGTGTGCGCGTCCACCGCCCATCGCTCGCGTGTGAGGCGCGCCACACTCCGCGGCTGCCTGCCAGCCGCCCAATCAACTCGGCCGACTCGGGCACGACCTGACGGTGGGCGACGATCGCCGAGAGGTTGCCGAGCACCTGCTCCAGCAGCTGCTTGCGTCCATCCAGGCGTAGGTCGGAGAGCTCCTGGGTTCCGAGGACCAGGTTGAGGCCCGCCGATCGGGCCCTCCCGAACAGGTGCACGACCTGCTCAGCGGCGATCGCGGCGAACTCGTCGATCACCACCATGGTGGGGATCGGAGAGCCCTGCAGCGCGGCCATCGTCGTTTGCAGGTCCTGCACGATGGCCACGCCGAGCATGTGGGCGAGCAGCGGCAGTGCGTCGGCTTTCAGATCGAAATAGACGACCGCCCGCTCGCGAACGGCACTGAGCAGATCAAACGTCTGCGCTCCGGGCCTCGCAGGGTCGAGCCAAGGCGCGACGTCCGACTCAGCCATGATCGCCAGCCTGTCGCGCACGCCCACCAGATCCGTGCGCTGACGTGGGGTGAGCGAATCGAGGTACTCAAAGGTGACATCTGCCTGTTGCTCCGGCAACCTTCTGGCAAGCACCTCCAACTGGATGGGGTCCAGCTGCTGGACGAGTGCGGTCAGGCTCACCGGGACGCCCGCGCCGCGCAGCGCGCGCACGGCGTGGCCGAGGTAGCGCTGAGCCTGGCGCTGGTAGTGGGGCTCGGTAAAACGCTCGCCCGCGAGCGCCTTGTCGGCGATCTCGCTGGCGCCACCGTGACCAAACGGGTTGTATACCGACGGGCCGAGCGGAGTCCACTCGACGAACCGACGTCCACAGGAGCCAGCCGCCTCTACGAGATGCTCGCGCATACGCGTATCTCCCTTGGGGTCGAGCACGACCGCGCCGAGCCCCGCCTCGATCGCTCGAGCGGCAATCCAGGTCTCGGTGACCGTCTTACCGGAGCCGGTGGCGCCAACGATCAGTGTGTGCCTACCGCCACCGTCAGCTCCAATGGGAATCGAGACGGTCTCACCGGTATTGGCACGTCCGACGGGCATGCGCTCATCGCGCAAGGCGGTCAGCGCCGGCGAGAGACCAAGGCGCTCGGAGACCCGCCGTGAGAGCGCGCGCAGCACGTGGACTGGACCGTGTCGCTCAGCGGCGATCTCGGCCAGGTCCCCACCAGCCATGATGTCTTCGTTGTGCCAGTGACGCCCGCGCGCGGTTGCGCACAGAGCGGCGGTGCCGAGCGTGCTGGCCCAGGTCCCGAATAGGGAGTGGGCAAGGAGAGCGACGGCAAACGCCGAGGCCGCCCACGTCCAGCGCAGGTGACGCTGGCGCATAACGCGCGCAGCGGTCAACCCGAGGATGACTCCGATAGCGACGTGCAGCGTGGTAGATGTGAGCCAACCGAGCAATTCGGTAAGCGGCTCGAGTGGATTTACAGGGACTTCGCTGGTGTACTGGGAGGGTTGCATGAGCGACTCCTTGCTGTGGACCGGCTTTCGCTGGTCGTGGTTAACGAGAAAACGGCGAGCCATTGGCTCGCCGTTTTGATGTGCTGCATGGCGGGCTCAAGCGCCCGTCAAGATGGGTTCAGGATCTAGATGAGGCGGTAGCCGACGCCCCATACGTTCACGACGAAGCCACCAGCTCCGACCGCGTCGAGCTTGCGGCGCAAGCGACTGGCGTGGCTATCGACGGTCCGCGCGCCGTCGCTCGTGCGTCGCTTCCAGATCGCGCGCAGCAACTCCTGCTTTGAGCAGACAGCAGTCGGGTTGCGAGCCAGATGGACGAGCAGCTCGTACTCCAAGCGACACAGCTCGACCGGTACCGCTCCGAAACGCACCGCATGTGCGCCCGTGTCGATCTCGAGTAAGCCGACGCGTAGCACCCGCACGCCAGGAAGAGTCTCAGCACGGCGCAAGAGCGCCTTCAAGCGCGCACGCAGCTCGAGATAGGAGACGGGGCGTGAGATGAAGTCGTCAGCGCCAGCCTCGAAGGCACGGAGCAGCTCGAGTTGTGCGTCTCCAGGACTGAGCACTATTGCTGGCAGACGCTCGTCCCAAGCCGAACGACCCACGAGCTCGACACCACCACGGCGAACCTCCTCAAGGAGATCGAGCGCGCCGCGGGGAGACTCGAGCTGACCGAGGACAATGGCGCGGAGCGCCTGCGCACGAGCAAGCGCGCGAGCGTGTTCCGCGGTGTGGGCCTGTACAGCGCGAAGGCTGTCGGCTCGCAGCTGCTCGACGAGCTCACTCCCGACGTCTGCGTTGGACTCGACGAGTAGGATTGGGCCCTCGCGCCGGTCGTCTCCGAGGCCGGGGAAGGGCGACGATCGAATCTGGAGAGCGCTCACTGAAGTTCGACCTCACGCGGACTGATGCCCAAACCCTTGCGGGCAATCGTGGCGAGGACGTCACTGTGGATCCATGGCGTGATCTTCTTCTCTCCTCCTTCGGGCATGATCCCGATGCGCCGCGCGAGCCAGCTCGTCTCACCACTGGAGTTGCCACGCCGGTCGCGCTTTACGACTCCACAGCGCAATGCGATCTCGCTCATGGTGGTCCCGCGCCGATGGACTGCGTCGAGCACCGCTTCACGAAGACCACGGTTGAGCACAACCGGACTCGCGCAGAGGCGGTCGAATTCGCAGCACAGGCGGGTCACCGCGACACTCGAATCCTCGCTGTGAAGTGCGATGGCTTGCTTAGTGAGCGTACGCATCGGCTCGTAGCACTGGACTGCTCCAACAACCTCACGCAGGCTGGTCTGCTCCCACTCGGGGAGCGCTGTCTGCTCGGCTCGCCGACACCAGCGCAGCTGGGCGACAGAGCCCTGGCCTGGGAGCAGGACGAGGCGGTAGGCATTGCGATCGCGATCTTCTACGCAAGCGTCCGGCGTATGGAGATCATCCCCAGGGTCGGCGTCGTGGGCGAGTGGAGCAATTTCGAGATCCTCCGGTCGCACGCGTCGACACCAGTGTCTGTTCGGATCCTCGAGGTAGTGGCGGCAGACCAGCATCGCGTTCTCCGGTGGCTCGTCCGAAGCCAGGTGCGCAACGAGTCTGCGATCGCACAGCGTGGCCGCATCGCGATCAAGCACGAGCACGCTGCCCGCGTGACCGGGCAGCGCAAGTACCTCGCGGACGCGGCCATCGGCGTCGAGGTAGCTGGCGAGCGGAGCCCTCGCGAAGCCTGTCTCGCCGCGACGGGACGTGCGCAAGCTGAGCAGGGGCGGGTGTGTGCGCGAACGGCGTCGCGACGGCGGAGGGAGGATCGGCGGCGCAGTGGAGAGGACGAGTGACATGGGCTGAGCTCCTGAGGGTCAAGGCCACACCATGTTGGGGGTGGCTGGATTCGCTGGGTGTCGAGCGCTTGTAGAGCCCGCTCAGGAGATCGTCAAGTCAGAAAGCACGGATGGAAGCGAGCGTGCTTGGAGCTCCGAGGCCCCCTAAAGGGGGTCTCGGAAGGGACCCGTTCGGCACAGATCCGCGCCACATGCTGGCCGAGAAACGCTCACGGTCGCGCCTTGATGGGCAAGTGATAAACACCAAACCCCCAAAGCCCGAGAGGAGGGCTGGTTGTCTCTGACTCTCGCGAGAGCGAGGTTGAAAGGCCTGTAGCGGCCGAACGGCTCATGGATGCAAGGGAAAGGAGATCCGCAGATTAGCCGCCCGCCGCCCGAGCCCTAGGGCCAGGCGGCCTTCGCGACGGCGAGGCTCGCCAATCGGGGCGGCTGCACGGTGCCAACTCCAGCAAGCACGGCACGAATGCAGCTACTTTGGCGCATTTACGCGAGCGTTCTGCGTCAGGGCAACTGCGGCGAAACGCTTTGTGCACCATGGGCAACGGCGCGCGAAAGGAACGCAGCTGCCCACAAGAACGGGTATATGCGCGAGCGCTCCCAAGCCAGGTTCAGTGCCGCCATCGCCTGACAAGAGTTAGACGCAAGAGTGAGCAGTTCGCATGAATCGGTCGGCGTAGTCACAATGTCGGTTAGTGGACAAGCGCTACGGACGCAGAGCGAACCCTCCGCCGGCTGGTCGAACACCTGCCCGCAAGACCCGAAAGGGCACCCGAGCCGCCGCCGATCCTCGAGCCAGAATGGTCGAGGCGATGCTTGCGAGCATCGGCGAGCAGGGCTACGCGACGACCGTCGTGGCGGACGTGATCGCCAAGGCCGTGGCATCACGTAAGACCTTCTACGAGCACTTCGAGGACAAGCAAACATGCTTCTTCGCGATGAGCGACGAGGTGTGCGGCGAGTGGATCGCGCGAGTGGAGGAGGCAGAGGACGAACGGGACGACGAGCATGAGGCGATCGACACACTCGTCAACGAGTTGTTCGCACTCGCACTCGAGAGTCCCGCCGCGCTCAGAGTGCTCGCCGTCGAGTTGACGGCCGCGGGACGCGCGGGCATAGAGCGCCGAGAGCGAGCACTCGATCGACTGGCGCAACCGCTGCGAGACTCGCTCGGTGGAGACTCCCCAGATGTCGACCTGTTGGCGAGAAGCATCCTCGGGGCGATCTTGCGCATCCTGTACTCGAGGGCACGTCGCGGCGCACGAGTGCGTCGTCCACGCCGCGGCGACTTCCTTGCACTTGCGCCAGACGTTGCCGCATGGGCTTCGTGTTACCTGGGGAGACGGAACGCCAGCGTAGCCCCACCCTCCTCCGGGGATGCGATCGCCGCGGTCCCGGTGGGCGGTCGCGCCCCGGGGACTCTCTCGCTCCGCTCGCGTGTCATCGAGCGTCGCGGCCTGCCGCGTGGCGAGGGCAACGTGTCGCGCAGCTTCGTCATCCACAATCAGCGCGAGCGAATCCTCGATGCGCTCGCAAACCTGGCGGCCGCAAAGGGCTTCGCGGCAACGACGATCCCGTCGATCGTCCAGGAGGCGGCCGTGTCGGTGCAGGCTTTCTACGAGCACTTCTCGGGCAAGGAGGATGCATTTCTAGTGGCGTATGAGATCGGTCACCGCAAGGCACTTGCGATCGTGGAGCGGTCTTATGAATCGCAGAAGGAGTGGCCCGCCGCCGTGCGCGCTGGAATCGCGGTGCTACTGGAGTTCCTCGCCTCCGAGCCCGCCTATGCGCATCTTGCCTTGATCGATGCCCTAACGGCGAGCCCCAAGGCGGCTACGGTGGCGCATCAGGGAATGAACGCCTATGCGGTCATGCTCGAGCCTGGTTTGCAATCCAAAGTGAACGGCCAGGCTCCCCCGGCGATCGCAATGGAGGCTACGGCGGGGATGCTGCTCGAGCTGTGCTTTGTGTACGTGGCCAGCGAGAGGACACGGGAGTTGCCCGGCTTGACCGAGTTCGCCGGCGAGGTCGCACTGCGCCCATTCGTAGGTGCGAGCGTGTCGTGAGCAAACACCGACTGGCACGGAATTGGCGGGCGCTTGGCGATTGTTGTGTTTATTCAGTGGCTCTTTTGTAATCAGCCGTGAATGATGGAGGCATGGCCAAGACCGACCAACCGGAGATCGCTGAGCAGATCCAGATGTTCGGCGAGAACCTGCGCCGCGCGCGCGGGCAAGCCGGCTATACGCAGGCGCAGCTCTCCGTCGCCGCTCCGCTTGACCGCGCCGCTATCAGCCGACTCGAGTGCGGCGAGCGAGCCCCAGACCTAGCGACGTTGCTGCGTATCTGCGCGGCACTTGGGATCCTCCCACAAGATCTTTTGAGTGGCATCGGTCCTGGCGCCTCTTTACGGCGCACTCCAACGCAAACGGAGACCGAGCCTGGGGCACAGTTTGGTGCCAACCTGAAGTGGGCTCGCAGCAGGGCTGGGATTTCCCAAGAGCGGCTTGCGCTCGATGCCAAGGTCGATCGGGCGGCGATCAGCGTATATGAGAATGGGGGACGCGAGCCGAACTTGCGCACGGTATTGAAGCTGGCCCTCAAGCTCGATATTCGACCAGACTTCCTATTGGAAGGCATCGGGGCGGCGGCCCAACCGCTGGGCCCCGTCGTCAACCAGCCTCTATAGGGGGTCCCGCGCGGCGCATGGTTCAGGTCAGACCATGCACGCCGCGCGGACCCAGTGCCCCGACGCTAGGAGAGGAAATACCGCGTCGAAGCTCGTTCAATGGTCGTGGAGGGGGTATCCACGGCCATCTGAACCCTCTTCCCTTGTCCGCCCATTCGGTTCCCGGGAAGTCTGTGCTCCTCCACCTAGATGAGATGAACTCCCTGACAGTGATACGGCTCCGCGTCGCAGTACCCAGCCACGCGTACCGATCTAAGAATCATTCCGAATCTCAGATCAGGCGTGATAGTCGCACAACGGCGGCGAGGTGTCAAGAAGTATTTGCATCTTCATCAAGGCACACCTGCACGAGGACCGGTCGGGTCGGCAACCGCGGCCGGGAGGCCTCCACCGGCTCTTGCAGTCGCGCCCCGACCGGCCCTCAGTGAGGATAGGCCGGCCCTGAGACGATAGTCCGCAAGACGTCCAGGTCAGACCTTGCCGCCTGCGCTCTGACGACCGTCCAAATCATGCTCGGCATCGCCTACCTTGTCAAATCTTCAGAGATAGTTCTGTGTTGTTGTTTCTCACTTGACGCATGGGCCGGAAGCGAGACCTCCTAGGCGCAGTCAGCGATAGGACATGCTCCGGCCAGGAAGGATTGGCCCTAACAAATGAGGAGGACCGACTGGGGCCGAACCGAGCCGGGACGCTTTCCACCGGTGGTGCGACCACGCCAGCCGGCCCTCCAGGGGTGGTTGGCCCAGGACCAGGACGCCCGTTCTCTGGTCAGAGAGGCCCCGGTTCCGTGTCGTTCAGACCCGCTGAGCGGGCCTGGCGAGCATTGTTGGCCACTCAGATCGTGAGAGTCAAGAGAACGAGCGAAGTCCTCGGGAATTGTTTCTGACGACAGACCATAACTCTCAGTGAGTCAAATCAAGTAGATAGCCGACACAGACCGGATCGGTCGTTGGTTGAAAAATGCTATTGCTTTGGAATATGGCTTTTACTCGATCCGGAATCTCTTACTGCGTAGATCTCACACTGCTCGACGAGCGGGTCGCGTCCGCGAGGATCGCCTCTGGTTTCCGCTACTCGCACCTTCGGGGGTAGACGGGGGACACTCCAGGCGCGTAGTTGCCCTTCGTGGGCGTCACGCTCCGCGACGAACATGATGCGCTCGCGGCCCGGGTATTCCCAGTCGTGTGGATACTCGCCCGCATAGGCCCTGCATGCTGTCAACACTCGATCCGCTCGACGGGCGCACTCGCGAGCGCGAGAGCGATCCCGACAGACAAACACAACGAGTGGCGGCTCTCCGCCAGGACGGGAATAGCGCCGAACGTGGCTCGACCAGCCTGCGAGAAAATGGTCGTAGCGCTCCAGCTTCGCCGCGGCGGCACCCTCCGGCAGGCGGTCGTCGAGCTCGACGAGCAGCTCGCATCGCTTCTTTGGAAGAAGTGATGCATCGGGCCGGACACTCTGAAAGCACTCAACTTCAACCCGTGTGTCCTTCTCGATAGTGCGCAGAAAGTCGTGTGGGGTACGACCTCCTGGAAGGCGCAGATCGGCTGGGGTGAGCATCTGTCCGCTGCCCGACTTCGAACGCGACGGCGGAGATATGACCGACTCCGTTGATCCCCTCAAGGCGAGCAGCCCGTCGTTGAGGGCACGCTCGGTAGCCAGCGCCCATCCGGCGACGCGAACATCGTGGCGGGCCTGTCCAAGCAATCGAATACCGGTAGCTCCACTGGACGAGAGGATCGGTGGGTCGTTCCCGTGAGCACCTTCGCTGAGGACTGCGCCAACTAGCGAGTCGCGGTGCTTACGTGAGACGTGAAGACCCGCAGGCGTGATCGAATAGCACATCGGTATGCCTCCCCCGTCGCGGCGGTGAAACTGAAAGCGCGCCACAAGGCCCGCGTCTGACAAGCGCTTCAAGCGACGCTGAGTGGTCGTGGTGGCGCGATCCTCGTTGAAGCGGCGATGGATCTGGCTGCTGAGCACGTGTTTCATCGATGCAATTAGCGCCAGAATCTCTACGTCCAGCGGCTCTGGGTCCAGTGCGATGGGCGAGATCGCAGACTTTGCCCAGCGAACGCTGTGGGCGGCACTCAAGTCGACCAGCTCGCTGTAGCTCTCCGCCGGTGTGCCTGCCGGCGCCTCGACCTCTGCGCTGGTCGCGTTCTCTGCGGTGGTCGCAGCCATCGCAGCCTCTGTAGCGATCGCGGCGTCCGTAGGATTAGCTACGCCCGCGGTAGTCTCAGCGTAAGTCGAGCTTGCCGGCGCGCTGGCGGATAATTGGTTGACGGCATTCTGAGTAGATTCACCGTCGGCCCGCTCGCGCACGCTGCGCTCCCAGTGCGGCTGGCTAAGATCCTCGAGATAGCGCCCTCCGCGCTCGGCCTGCCTGGTGGCATGCAGCGCCAAGCGCTGCTCGTCCACGCGCAGCGGGAGCGTCTGCGCGATGAACGGCGCCTGGCGACCCTCGAGCGTGACCCAGCTCGCGATTGCGGAGTGTCGGGGCAGGTGCAAACGCACATTGGGGCGCCCCAGCGCGGACAGATTGCGAATACCAGGACGCACCGTGTCTGAGAACTCCGCCATCATCAGGCTGGCGGCGTCGCGTGCATCCTCCACAGATGCCGTGGCGAAATAGACGCGATGAGCGAACAATGCATCGAGCTGGGCTCGCACATCGCGATCGATCCACTGCGAGTCTGTCTGCCAACAGGCAACCGTCTCAAGACCGGCGGAGCGCTTCAGCGCCATCGTCTCAGCGAAGCCGCGGTTCAGCACGAGCGGAGCCTCATCCACCTTTAGGGCCACTGCGGTGCGCTGCCCCGCTGCCACTCCATCCTGGCGTCGCGCGAGCGCAGCGTCGAGCATCCCGATAAGCAATTGCATAAGCACGCTCGTGTTGCCCGCGCCCATGCCACCAAGTGCGCCCTTGACGACCAGCACCTCTCCGTTCTCGATCACCTCGTCAAAGCTCACCATCAACGAATCGTTCAGCAGGACCCGCTTGATCGACGGCGAGTTGAGCAGCCGCGCGAGCTTGTTCACCGGTGCGTCAAGCTTCGCTGTCGTGGTGCCGCGAGCGTCCGCGAGCTGGGCCGAGAGCTCGCCTGTAAAAAACTCCGAGATCTCCTTGAACTCCGGTTGTGCACGCAGCCGACCGGCGACGCGTGAGCGGTAGGCATAGCCTTCCTCACCGACGGACAGGAGTCGTGCCGCGTCCCACAGCGTGCTCTCGCGGTCATATGCGAGCACGGCGATAATCGCGTTGCGCAGATAGCGGTCCGATGACGCTCGGATATCGCCATCTGTAAAAAGGTTCTTCAAGGCCGAGACGACGTAATCGGCGATCGTATCGGCCGGCGCGTCCACCGCAAGGGGGTTGAAGCCACAGGTCGGGCGAGCGAAGTCGAGCAGCGTGCAAGCACGCTGCGATGGAACGAGACTAACCGCCGCCTCGGCGGCGTCGCCCTTGGGGTCGAGCACAATCACCGCGCAGCGCTCGCGCCTAAGATCCTCGGCGACGGTGGCCACCAGATAGCTCGACTTACCCTGCTCCACAGTGCCCGGCACGGCGGTATTCTGGCGGCGCAACTCTGTATGGATAGACACTGGTCCACGGGCATCGCGCAGCGTGCCCATGCCCGCGCGAGTACGAAGGATCCCGGGCGGAGCGGGCGCAATTGGAAGAGGATCGCGAGCAAACGGGACGGTGGAATAGTCCACCGAGGGCATGTGCCATACGCTCGCGAGCTCCGTTGCGGCAAACACGCCCTTACGGATCGACGGCAAGGGATTACCCTCCCCGCGCAGGACCCGCCGCGTATAGAAGCCCAACCAGCCGTGCCGCAGGGTCGTACCGCGCTCCACCAACCGATTCTCTGCCTCCTCTGCGCGCAGCTGCGAGGCGATTCGCTCGCACACACCCCGGTTCGGTCCTACCACACGCAACTCACCGAAGAACAGCGGACGATGCTGGATCTCGAGACCGCCCTTCAACTCCTCGTCCTCCACCATCGAGCGGTCGAGTGGGGGCAATCGCAGCTTGCGTTGGCGCGATAGGTGGTGCTCGTGTCGCTTGTATGTGCGCTTTGAGTGCCCGTCAAACAAACCGGGAGTAGGTGTCAACGCCAGCTGCACAAACGCGGGCGCTCGACAGGCAGCCATCGTCGTGAGCAGACGATTTACCGCTGGCGCATGATCGTGCTCGAAATGGTCGATGAGCTTGGCCCGCTTGATGAACGGGCTGTGCTTCTTCAGGCGAACGACACAAGGAGGCGCGCCAGGGGTGAGCGCCACGTCCTGGAGATGGCAGTTGGGGTAGGCGCTGCGCAATGCGGCCTCGACGAGCGATTCGAGGCCCACCGGACAGGTAAGGGACATCCAGGCCTCGCCGTTGCAATGGATCTCCAGACCGACTGACGGCTGTCCGTAGAGAAGACGTCGCCACCAGCGGCGCAGCAAACGCTTGTGGAGCGCGTCGAACATGTGCACGATTGCCTCAGCTGGCGGATCATCCCCACGGTAGGGCATGACTCTCAGACGTACATATTGTCGTCGTCGGCGAGCGCGAACACGGGAGACGAGCACCGCCAACCCACACGATGTGACGACGATCGCCGTCACACCCACAGCCGTAGCTGCGGTAGGCGGGAGCTTGGGGAGGATCGCACAGGGTGGCAACTCCTACTCTGATCCGACCGACCGCACCCGACGGGACGAGTACGCGGTCCGTCTGATCCACGAACCCCGCTATCAAGGGCGTCAGCCGTCGACTCGTGCCGCCACGATCGCCACGTCGTCGCGCAGGCGGCCAGCGCCACTCGACAGCGCAAGTCGCTCAAGTTGCTGGACTATCACTGAAGGCGCGGCCCCGACATGTTCAGCAAGTAGACGAGATAGCTCAAGCGCCGTCAAGCTGCTTCGCGGAGCCCCGGCGTCCAGCAGACCGTCCGTGTAGAGCACTAGCGTGGCCCCGGGCTCGAGCTCAAGCTCGAAATCAAGCACATCGCATCCGGGACGCACACCGAGCATCGTTCCCCTCAGGCCGAGACAGCTGGCGGATCCGCTGCTCGCCAACAGCACGGGCGGCGGATGCCCCGCCCCCGCGATGACGGCTGTAGCTGGTTGGCCCGTCAAGTCCAAGCGCGCCAGTACGACTGTCGCGAACCGATGAAAAAGCTCATGCCCGAGCATCACCTCGTTGACCGCACCGAGCACCTGCGCCGGACTCGATCGCACGAAGGCGAATGCACGGATGCTATGACGCACGAGCGCCGTCACCGCAGCCGCCTCAGGGCCCTTACCGCACACGTCGCCTACAGCCAGCCAGCAACCAAGCGGGGTGATGAATACGTCATAGAAGTCGCCGCCCACCTCGTTGCCCTCACCGACAGGGTGGTAAGCCGATGACAGCGTCAGTCTCTCGAGTTGAGGCAGCGTCTCGGGCAGCAGGCTACGTTGCAGCGTGCGGGCCAGGTGGGTGCGTGCCGCGTACATGCTCGCGTTGTCCAATGCCATCGCGGCACGGTCGGCGACAGCGCGCATCAAGGAGAGATGCTCAGTGTCACGTGGGCAATTCTCCTGTGAGTAGAAACACGACAAGACGCCCAGCAGACGGCCTCGCGCAATCAACGGCACAGCGACCACTGAGCGAAAACCTCTGAGCTCGCGTGCCTCGGGCTCTGACGCGATGCGAGGAGGAGCCTGTGCATTGACCGATTCGTGTGCCACCACAGGTTCGCGCGAGCGGATCGCGCGAGCAACCGGGTGCTCACCGTCAAGGTCGAGCGGATGCTCGATCCGCGATGCTTCGAGGTGGATGACCTGCCTTTCCTGCTCTGCCACAACCACCGTGTCACTGGGCATCCCGTCGTCGCCCAATAGATCGATGACGCACATCTCCGCGAGCCTCGGTACCGCCACGTCTGCTATCGCTCGCATTGTCTGACCCGGGTCAAGCGAGCGGTCGAAGATGCCGCCGGCAGCCACCAGCAACTCCCGCGCCTCAACAGCCCTACGACGCTTGCTCCATCCCGTCCTCAGCACCGACCTTCACCCCGGTTCCAAAGCATCCCCCACTCCCAAGGTAGAGCAACCCGAATCGCCATAGCCCGCCACCCGTCTGCCGTGCCACCGAGTTACCGCTGCCGCGAGCCGTACGCCAATGCCCGAGCCCACACAGGCCTCGCTCACATCGGTCTGGTTGCTCGCTCCACACGCTCGCCACGGTCAGTCAGGCACCATTCGTTCGGAGCACCCTTCGACTGCGCATGATCGACGTTTTCGATCAGGTGCAGTCGCTCAAGGCGCGAGAGCAGCTTCGAGATTTGGCCTTGGTCGGCGATGCCAGCTCCATCTGCCACTTCACGGTTGCTGGCGCCCGGATGCTCCCTGATCGCCGTAAGTACGCGCACCGTCCTGTAGGTCAAGCGCATGTCGAGCCCCGCCATCGGGTCCTTTCCCACCCCTGGATCGGACTTGCCACGCCGTCGGACCTCGGGCGGTTGACGGGATAGTTCGCGACTTGCGGCTCGCACACCCAGATACGGGAGCACGATCATGCTCATGAGCGAGCCATGCAGTCCGATGTAGGGCTTTGGGCTGCGTTCGAGCAAACGCGTGTGGATGACTGCGAAGACCGCACCTATTACGCCTTCCGCCGTAACGCTAGGTGGCTCACGCCTAACGGTGGCAGCAGTGCGGCCTCTGTCGATGATCTTGCGCAGCTGCACGAGCACCCGCGCCCGCTCCTCGAGCACTCGAGGACCGCCGCCAAGCGCGTCGACGACACACAGCCGAGCGAGCTCGGGCTCCTCATCGATGAACACGAGCAGCGCGGCAAGCCCCGCGCGCACGCTCTCTCGCCACGAAGACTCCTGCTCGAATGCTTCTATGACCCTCGCTCTCATCTGCTCGAGGGTCCGCTCGAACACCGCCAGGAAGCAGTCCTCGCGATCGACGAACAGGTCATAGAACGTCTTGCGAGACACTTTTGCTCGGCTGATCACCTGCGCGACCGTGAGGCGTGCGTAGCCATTCTCCTCGATCGCCTCGACGGCTGCGCTCAGCATCCTGGCGCGTTGGATCTCGGTTACGTGACCACGCGGCAGTCCGTCGTCTTCGGGGCGCAACGCCCGCGCATTAGAGCGCGTCTGATTGATTGAAGCCATGTTTCCCTACCTGGTCGGTGCTGTTCAACGTTGACCCGAGCCCACGTCCCACGGGCGCGGCACTCGGTCGCAAGCGCGACGCCCTCCGCACACCCTGCCTCGGCCGTACGTCACACACAGAGGTTCACGGGTTCGACCGCTCAAGTCGAGCCGTGTCTCCTACTCCCTCGCTGGTTGCCCCCACTATCGCGAAACGCCAGTCACACCGCCAATCCTGCCCATCGGGCTTTGCGCGGCGACTCTGACGATCTTCACCGCCGCCTGCAACCAGACCACAGCACAGCCATACAAAACCCGCAATCGTGGGCTTCGACCTCGCTTGAAATGTCTCTGACCAGAGTTGTTGACTGTGGTCAGTTGCAAGGACGCAAGTGTCCAAGCCCATCTGAGACGAGCATTCGGGCGAGCCGCAGCCGTCGCTGCGGCGCTGAAAGAAGCCCACCGAGAGGATCTGCAACGCAAGCCACGGGATGCAGGCTTCCATCTGCGAGGTTCTATGCGTGGTCGTTGGCCACGGACCATACGAAATCCTCCTCGCCGAGCCACTCCATCTCGCGGCGGCGCTCGCGGGAGACAGCGGTTAGCAAGACCAATCGTGAACCGATATCCGATACAAGACGTGTCGGCGCAAAGGATCCCCATCTTCCAGTTCTGGGTGATCGAAGTCATCCGCCGTATCGTGGGTCATCCCAATCCGCTCCATAACCGCCTGAGACCGCAGGTTCGCAGTGCTGGCGAACGACACGATCTCACCGAAGCGGGCGTCTTCAAACCCGAACGCGAGTGATGCTTGAGCGGCCTCGGTCGCATAACCCTGATCCCAAGCGGATCGCGTTAGGCGCCAGCCAATCTCGACTGCCGGGGTGAAGTGCGCCTCGAACGAGGGCACGTCCAGGCCTGTAAAGCCCACGAACTCGCCGGTCGCTCGTAGCTCCAGCGCCCAGAGCCCGTAGCCACACTGATCAAATCCAGTCTCGATCCTGGCGATCAGACGATTGCTATCGACCTCGGTGAGGCGAGTAGGAAAGTACTCCATGACATACGGATCGGCATTCAGCTCGGCAAAGGGCTCGCGGTCGGCCTCGCGCCAACGGCGCAGCCGCAGCCGCGCGGTGCTGAGCTCGTTTTCAGTCGGCATCGCACAACGTCTATAGCGCGTGACCCGAAAAGCGCATATCTACAGACCTTTTTAAGAGGGTGAGCGACGGGATTCGAACCCGCGACCGCCGAGACCACAACATGATAGATGGGGTGTCGCTTAGTTCTAGGCGCCCGTTCTTATTGGGTTTTTGTGTGGCTGAGTGCGTATGAGTTTGCCTCAGTTTGTTCCGCAAATTGTTCCGCACCCCCTAGCGCACGCTCGGGGACGGCTTTAGAATTTGTGCATGTCCAAGCGGGTGTATGGCACCGGTCACCTCTACACCTCACGCGGGGCGTGGTACGGGCGCTGGCGGACCGCCGACGGGAAGAACCTGAACCGTAAGGTGGGTTCGATGCGTGGGCCTGGGCATCCTGACGGTCTGACGGCTCCGCAGGCCGAGCGCCGGCTGCGACAGATGCAGCATGAGGAGGAGCTCGCCCCCCGGTTGGCGCGCGGACCCGATGTCCCGACCGTGGACGAGGTGGCCAAGTCGTTGCGCCAGCGCCTGCGGGTGCGCGGCCTCAGGCCGTCATCGCTTGAGAGCTACGAGTCGATCCAACGCATGCACGTATCGCCTCTGCTCGGGTCGCGACCGGTTACTGCGATCGATACCGATGACATCGAAGCTTTCTCGGCCGCTCTGCTCAAAAAGGGGTTGGCGGCGAAGACTGTTCGCAACATGTTGGGGTTCCTGCACCAGGTCTTCGAGCACGCGATCGCTCTGAAGTTGATCCGGGACAATCCTGTGCGTCACGCCGAGAAGCCCGGCGGCAAGAAATCAGGTGCCAACCAGGACATCCGGTTCTTGACCGTGAGCCAGCTTGAAGCGGTGATACGCGAGATCCCCGATGAGATCGTGATCCGCAAGGCGAAACCGACCCGCAAAGGACGCGATGGTCCCTCTCCCCCACCGTCGCCCGATGTGCTTGGCCCTGTGTTGAGGGTGATCGTCCTCACGGCGGCGATGACGGGCTTGCGGATGTCGGAGTTGCGCGGTCTTCGCTGGCGAGACATCGACTGGGCAGCCCAACGAATCCGAGTGCGCAACACCTATGTTCGACGCGAGCACGACGCAGAGGGGAAGTCCGAGCTCTCAACGAAGCGCTCGGTCCCGATGACGACGCTTCTCGCGGGCCTACTCGATGGCTGGTCTAAGCGGACCGTCTTCAACGGCGATCTCGATCTCGTATTCGCTCACCCGCAGACCCGGAAACCCTTGGATCGTTCGAAGGTGCTCAAGCGCTTCAAGGCCGCCTGCAGGGACGCGAACGTGCCCGTGATCCGCTTCCACGACCTCCGCCACACTTTCGGTACGCGCCTCGCGGCGAGCGGCGTTCCGCTACGAACCATTCAAGAGTTCATGGGCCACGCCGACACCAAGACAACCCAAATCTACGTGCATTACGCGCGCTCCGAGCACGAGATTCAGCTCGTCGACGACGCGTTCGCACCCGAAGCAGAACACACCACTTTCGAGGATTCGCCCGGGACAGGATCAGGTCCCCCACCCCCACCCCCGAACTGAAGACCCGTGTCAAGAGGCGACGGTGGTCCCAAGGCAACTGCCACCGCCTAGTATGTGCAGGTGGGACAGGTTTTGATAGGATGGTGGGGTGAAGACCTTGCACCTGGACCCCAATACCCCCGACCAGACCGCACGGGTGACCGAGGAGATCGACCGGTTGCTCGGCGAGGGCAAGAGCATCACCGTGACCGTCGCCGAAGAGCAAGAGCTGCTCTCCCCCCAACAAGCCGCCGAGCGTCTCGGGTTCTCTCGCCAGCACGTCGTGCGGCTCATCAACGCCGGCGAGATCAAGGCACGAAAGCTCCCAAGCTCGAGCTACTGGCAGATCCCGCTCGGGTCGATGCTCGACTTCGAGCAGCGCCGCGAACACGCACGAGAGATCTCAGACGCGTTCTCACGCGAACTGGACAAGCTGGGCGCGCCGCTTGAGTGACGCCACCCGGCCGCCCCGCGCCGTCCTCGACACAGACGTCATCTACTCGCGCGTACTGCACGAGCTCATCGGACGACTCGCATACCAAGAGCGGCTACTCACGCTGATCTGGAGCGACGAGCTCCTCAGCGAGGCCCGGCGAACACTCATAACAGGCAAGCCGGTGTCACAGCAAGTCGCCGAGCGCTGGGTGAACTACATGCGCCAAGCGTTCCCCGACCAGCGCATCCGGATCGACCAGTTGCCCGCCGACGTGGACCTCGCCACACTGACCGCCGACCCGGGCGATCATCACGTTTGCGCACTCGCCATTGCCGGCCACGCAGACCTGCTCCTAACCTTCGATCAGGGATACATCAGTGAGTCCCTCGCCGAGCGTGGTATCCGGGTCCTCACACCCGACGCATTTCTCGACACGACCCTCCAGGACAACCCCGACGCGATCATCGGCGCGATCCAAGCCCAAGCCGAAGCCTGGGGCGGCGGTCGGTCCATCGATGAGTTGCTTGACGCGATCCAGCGTGCTGGTGCGGCGGTGTTCGCCAGCAACGCTCGTCGCCTCATAAACATGTGACGCATCGCCGAATCCGCACCACTCTAGTCGCAAAGCAGGCTCGCGACACTCTCCCTGACTCAACCGCTTCTCGTCCAACGCGCGGTTGTCGATGCGCCAAACCGATCGACCTACTTGTCGTCCGGGGGCGTCTGCAACGTGCCCATCTACGCGCTCTCTTTCACGCAAAAGCGAGCGCAGCCCGATGAGCCGCTCGACGAACGCGATGACATTGGCAGCGGCGCCAAAATCCCGGATACGGGTATTCTTAGTCACCAGGCGAGCGTGAGAGCTTCGTGGATATGCGAACGACCCGCGCCGTTAGACAGTCGCGGTCGAACGAAGGGTGGTCCAAACGAAATGTGGTGGCACGAGGCCGGATTCGCGACCACATGACCGTTCCGTCCGCCATTCTCAGCGCCGTCGCCAATGAAGCAGGCGGGTGTGTCGTTCTGGTTGTGGGAGCTGGCGCATCCTTTGAGGCACCCACGAACCTGCCGTTGTCGCGCGCATGTGCAGCCGAGGCGTTTAGGCAGCTCGTGGCTAACGGAGTCCTTTCCGGTGATAGCTGCACAAATCCCGGCGATCTCACCTGCGTCGCTGATGCCGTGGTAGAAGCAACGGGGAATCAGCGCGCGCTCGTCGAGTGCTTGCCGATAGCGAGCTTTCGTTCGGCGGAGCCCAATGAGGGATACTTAATGGCCGCTTGTCTCCTGCGCGAGCGCGCAATCGGATCCGTCATGACGTTGAACTTTGACCTCGGCATGTCGGCAGCCTTGGTGCAACTCGGGGCCAGAGACGACGTTGGCGTTGTCTCTGGCCCAGACGAGCATCACCGGCTCGGCCTTGTGAACCTGATCTACTTGCATCGCAACGTCAACTCACCACCTGATGCTTGGATCTTGCGCAGCAGCGCTCTGAATGACGACTGGCATGACAGATGGGAGGAAGTCATCGCAACCCGCGTCATGGCCGCTCCGGTGACGGTGTTCGCAGGCTTGGGAAGCGCGGCTGCGGTCCTGTCGGAAACGATAAGCCGTATACGGAAAGCCATCCCCGATGGTACGCAAGCTTTTCAGGTCGACCCCGGGAAACGTGAGGACTCTGAATTTTTCGCTGATCTTGAGTTGCCCGACGAGGCTTATCTCGAGATGGGTTGGTGCTTCTTCGCGAGACAACTCGGCGCTCGTCTCCTTGAGGAGCACCGCCACGAACTCGGCGTGGCATGTCGCACGCTTATCAGCGAATCTGACTGGCAGGATGCAGATCCGAGCGGGCTATGCGAGAGACTCTCCAACCTCGGTCTTATCGGCCTCGGTGAATTGCGGGCACGATGGATGCTGGACCCCTCGCCATATGCTCCCCGTCACATCGTCGATGTCGCACTCGTTGCGGATCTACTTCTCGCTGTTGGATTGGTAGAGAATGCCGCAGGCGTCCAAGCGATCTTTGACACCGATGGAATCGTCGAGCTGCGGCGAGGAAACGAAATCGTCGCATCCATCGCCGTGGCCTCCGGTAGAGGCACTAAGCGATGGGCTGCCATGGAAGCAGAGTTCGGCCGACACGTACACCGTCGCCGTCGGCGCATCGAGTCGGTGAGGACCGGATTGGTGAGCGCTGTCGAGGGTCCCAAGCCAGTTAGCGTCGCACCTCCAATCAGCATAGTGCTTGACAAACAGGCCACAAACATGGCGCTGGCCAGTGAACCGGCCAACGTCGCACCGCCGACCAGCATCGTTGACGGAGAGACACCGCTGCGCTTGGTTAGCGTCGAGGAACTTCGGGCCGCTCCCTGCCTCGCTCAGGAGATCGCCGCCTAGTGTCAGCGGCTGGGCTCACATCGACCGATCTCATCGCCGCAGCGTCGGAGATTCTTGAGAACAGTGGCTACGTGCGCATCGATGCAACGACGCTAGGATCAGCGATCTCCGACGCGCGTGTGTATGAGGATCCTTACAGCGTTGTGACGTTGATTGTGTGCGAGACGTGGCCCGAGTTGGAGTCGCGATGGACCAACGCACAAGGCGGCCTCGTCGAGCTGATGTCCGCTCACATGAGCAGCGACGATCCCAAGGCATGGGAGGGATATCTGGTGTTGTTGACTCCGGGCTTGACCGCTGGGAGCGAGGACACGCAAACCGTTTCGTCGATCCGCTACGACATCTCGCGAGTCCGCAAGCTCGTGGCCACCGGCAACGAGCTGAAGCAAATCAGCGATGTCGAGCGGACCCTGCTGCCCCTGCTGCCCCTGCAGCCCCTGCAGACCACCGGTGACGCAGGATCCGTTCTGGACCTCCTGCCCGAGCTGCTGGCGGGAGGCGAGCAAATCGAGGAGCCTGCCGTCAGGGCAGTCATCGACGCATTCATTGCGCAGAAACCACTGGTTGAGGCTCTAGACATGTACCGGTCGCGGGCATGAGGCTCACACGCCTGTCCCTGAGCGGGTTTCGAGGTTTTCCCATACCCCAGTCGTTCGATCTCGACGCCGACGCCGTAGTGGTTGTCGGTGTCAACGGCCAGGGAAAGACATCGCTATTCGACGGCGTACTGTGGGGGGTGACAGGCAATATCCCGCGTCTAGGTGAAGACGACCGGCTCGTATCCATGTACTCGCCGTCGGGTGAAGCCAGAGTTGAAGTAGAACTGCGGTCGGGCTCGGGTGAGCCTCTTACGATTACCCGCAGCTTTGACGGCGAGAAGCCGAGACTGCGGCTTGAGCATTCCGGCCAGGTAAGCGTCGACGACGCGGCGCGCGTGAAGATCATAGAGGTTCTTTGGCCAGAGGCCGCGTTTGCGCCCGACGGTCTGGCGGCACTAACCTCAGCCCTAACTCGAAGCGTGTACCTCCAACAGGATCTTGTCCGCGAGTTCATCGAAGCGGATAATGACCAACAAAGATTTGAAGCGGTCTCTGAGATCGTTGGTGCAGGTCGTGTCACGGAGCTGAGTCTCGCCCTGGAGCGAGCCAAGACAGCCTGGAGCCGGGCAACCAATACCCGTGCAAAAGATCTGGAAGGCGCCGAACGCCAGCTCAATACATTCCAGGGCCAACTGTCGTCACTCACACGGCAGACTCAGGTTGACGCTGAACTTGAGCCTACTTGGAATGCATGGTGGCAACGCACAACCGAGCTCACACAGTCGCCGTTGACGTCGCCACCAGCGCAGTCCTCAGAGGCGCCCCACGCTCTGGACAATGCAGTCAAGCTGATCGATGCACAGCGTCGCAGCTTGGAGCGCCGGGTGGAACTGGTGGACGAATTGCTCGATGAGCTCGAGAATGAGACTGGGCAACACGACCCGGTGGCGGACACTGCTGGGCTGAAGCAGGCTGTCGCCAATGCGGCGGCCGAACTAGAGTCGGCACGTAAGGCGCTTGAGCAAGTCCAGGGTGAGGCTGCGGCCCAGCGTCGTCTGCAACTCGAACTCGGAGAAGCGCAGGCCGAGCTCCGGACGTTTGCTGAGCTTGCGTTGCGTCACCTTGGAGCAACGTGTCCTGTTTGCGCTCAGGAGTACGACGAGGTAGCCACTCGGCGACGACTCGAGGCGCTTGTAAACGAGGGCGTTGACGCTTCCGCGCGCCCTGGCAACGAGCCTCAAGCCGCTCGTGTCTCCGCCCTCGCCGCAACCCTCGAGAATTGCGAGATGGCTCACTCCGGTGCCATCGCGGCGCTTCATGACGCCGAATTGAGCGAACGTGAGCGAGCGCGGCGAACACACGAGCGTGGCCGCCGGATAAGCGAGCTAGATTTGGGGCCAACCGACCAACCCGAGCTGACGTTGCGGGTCCAAAAGGCGTTGGGAGACACGCGCAAGCGGCTTGGGGAACTTGACCAGCATCGAGCCGACGGAGAGCAGTTGGCTCTAGCTATTACACGCATAAGTGAAGCAGCGCGACGGCGAGAACTTGAACAACAGGTCGAGCGTCTCAGCGCCGAGACGGCAAAGCTAAAGGAGATGGTTAACTCGCGCGAACTGACAGGTGCCTTGGCTGGCACCATGCTTGATGGGCTGCGAAGCGCCGCCTCTGACGTTGTTGCTGCACAGCTTGAGAAACTCGACCCATTGCTACAACGAATATATGCGACTGCTGATCCGCATCCATCATTTCGCGTCGTCCGGCTGCTGACCAAGATCGCACGCGGTCGTGGACGCCTGAACGCTGCAGTCTTTGATCCGCATGCAGAACTCAGCTCTGAGTCTCCAGAGACAGTGCTGTCAAGTTCTCAGATGAACGCTCTCGCGGTATCCCTATTCCTCGCTCTCAACTTTGCTGTATCGACACTTCCGATGCAAGCAGTAATGCTCGATGATCCGCTCCAAAGCCTCGATGACGTCAACCTGCTCGGACTCATCGATCTGCTCCGGCGCTCAAAGGACCAACGACAGCTCCTGGTCTCGACGCACGATCTACGTTTCGGTCGCCTGCTGGCACGCAAGCTGCGGCCAGTCAGTGACAGCCAGCGCACGCGTGTGATTGAGCTCAGCACATGGGGTCCGGACGGTCCGATTGTCGACCAGTACGATGGCCCGCGGGATTCAGAGTTCTTGCGCATCGCGGCGTAGGCTCGGATTCTTTGCTTTATACAACGGCCCATTAGGTACGTCTAGCGGCTACTTCCGGAGGAGCACGGAACTTGGTCGAGTTCGCAAGGGATGGCCTCGCGGAGCAAGGCTCAATTCTCGGGACGTGTCGCCTCCGCCAGCTCCTTCTCCAGACGCCATCCACGTCTCGCAAGCTCGGTAGCTGCCTCGGTCCTCATCTGGGCTCCTTGTCGGATTCGAGCGGCTTGCGAAATTACGTCGCGAAGCTCCTCACTGTGCCGCTCAGCCCACGACGCCCCTCTAGCAGCCATGTTTCCTCCCAGATGCGCTGGTAGATTCTTAGCGAGTCTCCGATCACCCTCGCCGAGAAGATACTGGTCTTTCGTATCTAGATAGACCGACAGTCGAGAGATAAATGACGGATCCTCCCTAGCGCGTTGTGCCAGCGCCACGTAGGGCTGTAGCCGCGCCGCCTCGCGAGTTGCAACCGCAGACGCACCGTATGGCTTCAGGCGCGATGGGGCCAGTTCATAAATTGCCTGCTCTAGCATCCGCAGCCGAGCGACGGGGGTGTTATTCATCGCGCTACGAACATCCAGATGATCGGGCACAACGATTAGGTCGCTACGGTCGGCCATCTGAAACAGGCGCTGGCGGTTGTCGGTAGCGCTAGTTTCAACGGCCGCAAACCAATCCCCGGGAAGCTGTATGACGATATCCGGACCCCCATCGAAACCCACCATGACATCATCAATGCCGCGTTCCCGAAGGACTGCGACGACCCGCTCTTCAAAAGCGCGCTCGTCCGCGTTCTGAGGCCGACGCACGACCGGCGGGCGTAGCACCGCCTCGCCGACCGGCAAACCTACGGCCCCGGTAAACGTGCGGGATTCAATCGCTGCGCCGTTAATTAGAGCATTTGTCACATCGGCTCCCTTGAATGATGCACCGAGGAGCAATGCACGCTCAAATCTCGCGCTCTGCACCAACGCCCGATCAAAAATCACATCGATCAAGTCAGCTCCAGAAAAGTCAGATTTGTCGAGACGTGCTCCGGTGAAGTCGGAGCGAGTGAGCGTCGACCGGTTCCATACGCTCAGAGGTGCCTGAGCGCCAGCCATCTGCACGTCAGTTAGGCTCGCCTTCGAGGCGTTTGCCTTGAAAAGGGAGGCGCCTCCCATTTGAGCTCCATCCAGCGCTGCTCGCATAAGCTGTGCGCTGTCAAGTCGCGAGCCGCGAAAGTCGGCACCTTGCAACTGGGCTTCGACGAATACCTGCTCGCTAAGATCGAGCCTGGTCAAGTCGGCACCGGGCATTACCAGGGGAGCGCCTACGCGACCCTCAGTTTTCCAATATTCCCGACTTGCGGCGAGCCGCTCTGACAGGTCCCCGTCCGGATTGCGTAGCTCAGACGCCACCTTGACCTCCGAGTTCGAGCGTCACAAGATCTTCGGTCTTGGGGAAGTACCTAACGAGCAACGGGTCGATGCTTGGCTCCGCTGCTGTAGCGCTGATCAGTGTACGAGCTTGGTCGATCGTCAAGCGCCGTAGATCGAACACAACGCCCTTCCCTACCAGCTGTTCAGCAATCGCCACCTTGACCATTGTCCTTACCTCGAACTCACCCGGCAACGCACCGGCAACGACTGAGGGTGCCGGTCGACCCCCGACTGCGGCCTTCGTGACGATGCCCTGGATGATGGCTTCGCGAGAGCGGGGTGCCTTGAAGTCCCACACTTGACCATCGCCGTCCATCGCGTCACCCCATCGGGGGCGAGTGAGCTCAGGGGCCAAAATTCCGTGCGCCTCTAGCGTTAGGGCAAGTCGCGCCTCACAACGTGACGCATCCGTCATGGCCCCACCCTGCCCATCGTGGTCCTTCGAGAGATCAAGAAAGCGGACTTGCTGGTCGCTCGCAACGGTATCAAGCAAGGAACAAGGGTCGGGCGCAAGCACTCTACCGAGAGATCATCCTCTTTCCAGCGCCGCAATGCTCAGATGCACGACGTGCTGTCCGGAGCGGTGTATGAGCGAGCGGCGATGCGCACGAGACAATCACATAGGTGCTCGCCGATTTCCGACGAGTGACCAGATTCGAGGACTGCGCTACCGATCTGGCGAGTGCCATAACCCCGCGGCGTCAAAAATGTCCCGGCGGTTGCTGGATTACTTTGAGGAGCTTCGATCCAGTGGCTCCGCTGAAGATCGACCCAAGACGCCGCAGTGAAGCGCGAATCGCCGTCCTACTCGCAGCCTAACCGGATGGCGCGCCGAGCCAAACAAGCGCAAACCAGCCCCGAAATTGTTCCGCACGGAACAAAACTTGCTAGACTCCCGCGGACACAAACCTAGCTTTTACAGGGATTCTTGAGGGTGAGCGACGGGATTCGAACCCGCGACCGCCGAGACCACAACCCGGAGCTCTACCAACTGAGCTACGCCCACCAAGTTGGTAGTCGGGAGTCTAGCGACGCGTGACCAGCGTCTGCTGTGGTCGTTGGCGCGACCCCTCTCCGGTTTGCCGTCAAGGAGCTCATCACGGGGTCGGAGGCGATCAGGCTCTACGGATCGAGGCTGACGCCGAGCTGGCGGCGTTCGACCAGTTGTCGATTTCCCTGAGAGCCGCGTCGATCTGCTCCTCCTGGGTGCAGGACACCCGCTCGGCGCCATGATCCCCTACCAGCACCACCGCCAGTCGAGACCCAGTGAGAGATCGAACAGCGTGTTCAGCGAGCTTCAGGCTGTCGCTCGCAGGCCACTCGGGGTGACGCTCACGAGCGAGCTGCCACACGATCGTTAGGGGCGCAGGCTCGCCGCTGAGCTTGGCGAGCACCTCGAGGCTAAGAGAGTCGGCAAGCAGGCGCATATCGGGCCCAGCTGGTCCGGCTGCCGCCGTGTCGAACGTGCCCTTCCAGTCTGTGGCGTTCCGCCCCGCTTCAGCGCCAGCGGAGCTCCTGTCTCTCCCATCCGCTGCCCTAGAGGAGTCGGTGTCGGCGCGGACGGCCGCGAGTAGTTGCTCGGTGACATCCCGCCCCTCACGTGCAGCGGCACGCCAGCCTCGTCCCATCGAGAGCTGCTCGAGCGGCAGTTGAGGACCCTCGAGCACCGTCAGCTGGGCCTGGTGAGGGTTCCACTTGCGTTCCCCAAAGTCGATCCACTCACCCTGTGCCCATGAGTCGAGGATCGCCTCGCGCAGTTCTCGCTCGGTGAGATTGAAACGGCAGAAGTTGTGGGGAAACTGGCGCAGCTCGACGTGATACATGCAGCTAAGGCTCGCAAATCGCCGTTCACGATGACCCTGCCAGCTCAACCGGGACGCACAGAGAGCCGATGAGCTGGACATGCCTAGCATTGCGGAGCATCAACTCAGTCGGCCACCCCGACGCCGAATGCCGCGAACGCGTGAGGGCCATAGACCCGTGGGGCGCTGGCGCGTGGCGCGACCGCACTTGCCACGGCCGCGCATGGTGCTCGGCGTGCTCGGTTGGGCGCTGTTTGGTCTGCCTATGCCCCGCAAGCTCTCTGAGCGTCCTTCCGATACCGCGACGGTCGCAAGAAGTTGGGGATCCTGGTGGGCGCGCCATCCGCATCTGCTGCGCCTGCTCGTAGCGGTGGCGCTCTGCTGGTCGACGACATATCTCGCTTGGAGAATCGGGTGGAGTTGGCATCGCTCCAATCCCGTGCTGTGGGCTTGCCTGCTGCTGGCCGAGTGCTACGGCCTCTGGAACCTCGCGGCGCTTGCGTGGCTTACCTGGGATGTGACGCCCCACGAGCGACCGCGTTCGTTGCCTGGGAGAAGCGTTGACGTGTACATCTGCACCTATGACGAGGCACCCGCCGTACTCGAGGCGACGCTTGCGGGCTGTGCGCTCGTGAGCTATCCGCATACGACCTGGCTCCTTGACGACGGCGCCCGTCCTGAGATCGCCGAGCTTGCTGGCGAATGGGGTGTGCGCTACATGACTCGCCCCGACAAACATCATGCCAAGGCAGGCAACATCAATCACGCGCTGCCACGCACTGAGGGTGAATTGGTGCTGGTGCTCGACGCTGATCATGTGCCGCTGCCCGATGCCCTGGACACCATGGTCGGTTACTTCGAGGACCACGAAGTGGCGCTCGTGCAGACTCCCCACGACTTCTCGAATCACGACTCGATCCAGCACTATGACCTCGGCCGACACGAGCAGTCGGTGTTCTTCTCGGCCATCTGCGTCGGCAAGGATCACCACAACGCCGCCTTCTGGTGCGGCTCGTGCGCGCTGATCCGACGTGAGGCGCTGCTCTCGATCGGCGGTGTGGCCACCGACACGATCGCGGAGGACTTCCACACGACCATCAAGCTCCACCGGCGTGGCTGGCAGACCCACTACGACGACCGCATCATCGCGCAGGGACGTGCTCCCCATGACCTCGCCGCCTACCTGCTCCAGCGCGACCGTTGGGCTCGCGGCAATCTGGCCGTGTTCACTACGCCGGAGAGCCCGTTGCGCGCACGGGAGCTGAGTTTGAGCCAGCGGATGAGCTACCTGGCGAGTCTGCTCTCATATTTCGCGGGGCCCATGCGTCTGCTGATGGCGCTGGTCCTGGCGGCGGTGCTGTGGACGGGGGCGCTCCCACTGCGGATCGCGCCCGTGGCACTTGTAACGCTGTGGGCTCCCGCCACCCTGCTGATGGTGCTGGCCGGCTCGGCCCTCTGCCGAGGCCAGCAGAGCAGCGGCGAGGCGACCCACTACGAACTTTGCACCGCGGAGATATTTGCGCGCGCACTGCGCTGTGTCATTCGACCTGGCCGTGCCAGCTTTCGGGTGACACCGAAGGAGGGGATCGACCGCGGAGGCTGGGAGGCAGTGCGCCAGTTCCGCGTGTTGCTCGTGCTCACAGCGTTGCTCGCCATGGGCCTTATGCTGCGAATCGCCGAGGACGCGGGTGTCGGTCCACTGCCGATGATGCACGGCTTCGCGGCCTGGTTCGTGCCACTGCTCGGCGCGTTCGAGTTGCGCCGGCTCACACGTACGCTCGCGTTCGTGGGGCGTCGGCGACAACTGCGTGGCGAGTATCGGACCCCACTCACAGCCGCGGCCGTGATCGTACCGAGCGGTGATCTCATCGATGACGGTCCCTCGCTACTCGGGCGCATATGCGACATCACCACTAGCGGAGTCGGCTTCGAGCTCTCACGTCCTATCTCCCCCGGGACCCTTGCGAGCCTCACAGTCCAGCTTCCGGATGTTGGCGGGAAACCGTTGCCGACACGGCTCGAAGTGGCGGTGCGCTCATGTCTGGCGCACGGGCAGGAGTGGCGCATCGGCGCTGCGATAGTTGGTTGCGAGGAGAGCGATCGGCGACGTGTGCTCTCCTACTGCAACGTGGTGTGGCCGTACCGTCGTCTGCGTGGCGAGACCGAGACCGTGCCGGCGTTTACGGCTTCCTCCCCAGTGACTGCGAGCTCGTCGGTCCGGCCTCGCGAAGCCACGCTCGCATAGAGCTCTACAAGGAGGTGGCGCTCCCGGCCTCCACCGCAACCGTGGGCACCGGCGCTAGTGTCTGGGCGAAGAAGGCAAGAGTCCGACTCCACGCGTCCCGGGCAGCCTCAGGACGGTAACTGGGACGGGTGTCGTTGAAGAACGCGTGACCAGTGTCGGGGTAGATCCGCAACTCGTGGTCCACACCCGTGTCGCTGAGCGCGGCGTCGAAGGCGGGCAGCCCGCCGACGATGCGTGGGTCGTCCTGTCCGTAGAAGCCGCGCACCGGGCAATGGATCGAGCCAACCCGCTCCTCGGCCGGGGAGGAGCCGTAGTAGATCACGGCCGCGCCAAGCTGGGGCTCCTCGCAGGCCAGCAATGCCGAGAGACCACCGCCCAGGCAAAAGCCGACCGACCCGACCGCCCGTCCCGCGCACGCAGGATGAGCGCGCAAGAAGGCGATAGCGGCGCGCAGCACGCTCACATGACGATCGGAGTCCCCACCTGCCCCACCAAATAGCGCTCCGAGGGTCTCGCCCACATTTCGAGCTTCCTCGCCGGGGAGCGTTGAGAGTGCCTCGGCCCGCTGGGCGTCATCGCTGAGCACGGCCATCCACTGCCCCGGTGGGATCGAGTTGAGGAATGCCTTGGCGGAATCAACCCGGTCGGTGGCCAGGACGGGGGGCCGGCCCCCGCCGGCTGAGTACAGGTCTGGTGCGACAGCCACATAGCCGGCGCCGGCAAAGCGATCGGCCACGTCCTCTATGTGGTTATCGACACCCCATATCTCCTGGATCACCACTACGCCTGGCAGCGGCCCGCTCGCGGCGACCGGGCGCACGAGATACGCAGAGACGGCTCCAGAAGGACTGTCGTAGTCCACATGCTCGCTCATCAGCTCCATCGTCATTTACCTTATATCTCGTCGTTGTGGGTTAGCCCGAAGGGGCTTCCCTCCGAGTCCTTGCAGACAGCCCACTTCTCGCCCGGATGGATCACGCTTCCCCCGAGCGTCTCGACCCTCTCAAGCGCCTCGGTCATGTCGCTCACGGAGAAGTAGGGCAGCGAAAATGAGTCGCCTGGGCCACGTCCGCGGGCATGAACTCCGACCGCGGGCCCTCCTGAGCGCGTTTGCCAGCCTTCTCCTTCCGCGCCCTGACGGACCCTCAGCTCGACCCCGAGAAGCTCAGCCCAGAATCGCCGGGCGCGCTCGGGATCGTCGGCGGGGAACTCGATGAGGGTCGGGGACGCATGCTCCATGACGCCATAGAGTAAGCACATAGGGGACCCCGGCGTCCGACTGCGCCGTGAGATGTCTCGACTACTCCTCAGGCGGTCGGCGCTCGCGCTTGCGCTCGGTTCCCCGGCGCTTGACTTGAAGGCGCCGCTCGCGCGACGCTGCGGTGGGACGGGTGGCGCGTCGACGCTTGGGAACCGCGAGCGCCGTCGCGAGCCGCTCGCTCAAGCGAGCCAGAGCCAACTCGCGGTTGCGGGCTTGCGATCGCTCGTCCTGTGCAATCGCCACCACTCGCGGCCCAACGCGTGCCAGCACTCGGTCCCGCTGTGCATCGGTCAGCGTGAGCGAGGCGAGCACGTCGAAGCTCGCTTCTACACGGGAGGCAGTGACGTTGGCATGCTGCCCCCCGGGGCCAGATGAGCGACTTGCGCGCAACGTGACCTCCGAGAGCGGGATCGTCAGCTCACCGGTGACTCTCAGTGCTCGTGGGGAACCGTCAGCTTCGCTCAACACAGCCTCGATCCACGCACCACGGCCCGACCAGCCTCCCTTGCCAAGCGGGTGGTATTCGCAGCATTGCTCCCACATGCCAGCATCGTCGACCAATGATCTCCCATCGCTCAACATGGCATGCACGCGCCGCCTCGGGAAGCGGGGGACCGAGGAATCGAACCTCGAGCAAGGGTTTTGGAGACCCGGTGATATAGGGTCGTTTGGCCTGTAGGCATGCGACTTCCGTTTTTTTGGTTGCACTTTTTGTCGGCAGGTTGCGCGTTAGGGGCGTCGCGCAGGCCCTGTGCCCCCTCTCCGCGCAAGCGCTTCCCAGTCGCTGACCCGCGCTACCCAGCGTCCCGCTCCGCGCCGTCTGAGCGTAGGAGAACCCTTCGCATCCGGTCGAGCACAGCGCGGTCCTTCGCCCGGTCGGCCGTCGCCTTGAATGGAGGATCGTGTCGGTGGACGCCACCGCCACGACAATCCGCGTGCCGGGTAGCGTCTCCTGGGCCACCGCCTGGACGATCTCCTCGTAGCCGGTGGTTCCGTCTGGGATCAGCACGACATCGAAGTCACCATGGCCGCACGTGAAAGCGACCGAGACCTGGTTGCGAAACGTGCGCGAGTCAAACCCGCCTGGTGGCCGGAAACATCGGGATAGCGGTCGGGATCGACGCGAAAGCCCGCGGCGAGCTCGTGGAGAACGTTGGCGAGTCGCGCGAGATTGGCCTCGGATCGCTCCGGGGTCACGTCGATGTCGTCTGTCGGCTCAGACCATCCCCGAGCCTGCGCCGCGGTCCCCTGATCACGACGTAACGCACTGCATGACGCTCAAGCGCCTCAAGGATGCTTGGCGACCAGGATCGATGGGTTGGGTTTCCCTCACGCGGCCACCGCTGCCGTATCGCGTCGGCGTCGCTCCGCGAGCGTCGCCCACAACGCGGGAACGTGGACGCGGCCATCGGGATCAGGTGAAGCCTCGGCAACACGAATGAGGTCGATCAACGACGCTACCCTGACTACCATACCGGGGGCGATTTGCGTCGGTTGGGCGTCGCGCGTCAAGTCGCGATAACCACCTGTGCCGGCCACATCGGGAGTGACTCGCAACTCCCCCCCATCGGACAGACGCCAGCACGTCTGTTCATCGGAGTTCTCGTCGATACACTCGGCGCCGAGCCGCCGGACGACCTGCTCGATGCGATGCGTTGTGCTGCCCGCTGGCACGATCTGAACGGTGCGCGAGCCAAGCATCACAGGCCACCCGTTCAGCACACCGGCAACATCGCCGACTACCACGAATCGTGCCCGCCCCGCTAGCTCCTTGAGCACGCCAAGCGGGTCAAAGCCCTCTGCGGCCCAGGACGGCGCAAGACGCCGCACACGCTCGGGCGGATCAAGCCTCAGCTGACGCACGATCTGGGACTGATAGGAGTCGTCGTAGCGAGCCATGCCCACCGTCAGCTCCAGCCCGCAAGCGTGCAGCACCTCGACCACGGTCTCAAGCGGCGGATGCTGCCTGCCCTTCTCCCAGCGCGCGATCGTTGCCTGTGGGCGCCCGAGACGCTCGGCGAGCTGCGTCTGGGAGAGCCCCGCGCGCTTGCGTCCCGCTAGAAGAAGGTCGCTACTTTGCATAGCCGCAATTATAGCGTAAGCAGCATAATCAGCTTCGCAGAGCTTCTCAATACCCAGAGCAATCACGATCAAGCTGCGATCCTCGCCGGCCGGCCTCAAAACGCACGCCACAGCACCGGCGCCGCATAATGGAAGATGAATCGTATGGAGCAGCCCAACGAGTCGGAGGTTCAACTCCCTGAGCAGGGCTCTGCTGTAGTCCATCGTCAGAAGACTTAGGACCGCGAGGTCACCAGAGCATTGCCAGACCTTCTCAGGCAACTCCTCGACTCGCCGGTCTACGGTCTGACAAGCGACCGCCCGCTGCCACCGGAGCAGCACGGTATCTATCTCCTCATCAAGGATGCCGACTCGACGCAGTACGTCGGCAGGGTTGGGCTCACAGACCACTCCCAGCGCGCCGGGAAACGATTCTAGCTTCCGCACGCGGGTTCGGAGTCATGCTGTCGCCAATCACAACAGCGGAACTTGCGCTTACGCCAAGGCGTGTGAGAACTTCCGCTCGCAAGGAGGACAACTCGCCACCACCCGGCAAGGGAACTGTGACGACCCTACGTTCATGGCGGAGTTCCGCCGCCAGTGCAGTCTCGTCCGCGATAGGCGTGCGCGTCGTCGAAATCAACGACAACAAGCTCGCCGTCGTATTCGAGATCTACGCTGCAACAGTCCTTGGGCTTCCCCAGAGCTTTGCTGTCAGCTAATCGGCAACTGCCGCTCGGGGCTTCGCGTGCGGGCGTCAACTCCTACGATCGCTGCATTGGACCTGTTTCGGGCTGATAGGGACGCGAAAGCTCAATCGCGAGTCGTACGTTCGGCACGTCCTCAAGCGTTGGGATCGCCCACGTCCATTGACGGCGCGGAGCATCCCAGCTGCTCTTTAGATGCGGATAGGGATCCTGCAAACCGAGAGATTCAGGACTGTCGGGCAGCTTGACGGCAAACTCAATCGGCTTTTGGCGATTCAAAACGACCACGGGAACGTAATAGCCTCCGGGTCGCTTGAAACCAAGCCACCATGAGCGAAGCGCGGGTGCCCAGGCAAGCTCCTGCTCGCGCACGTAGCCGGTGAGATCGTCAAATAGGCGCCGTGCCACAGCGAGATTCCCATCGGAGAGGTGTGCTTTATAGATATCCCAACTACCCTCGGCCGGTTCGCGGCGCGCCCGATCCTCCTCTTGCTCCTTGCGGCGCCGCCGGACGAGATAGTCCTCGGCCTCCGGGAGAGGCAATAGCTGACGGGCCGTGATAACCGTTTGCTTTTTATCTGGCAAGGCAGTTGTCGAGAGTTCGACACAACCGATGTCAAGTTCATATTCGCGCAACCAGAGCACAACTGATGTAACCGCAGGACCAAAACTTCCCGCAACAAGCCAAATCTTGACTGAGCGGAGGACTCCGTCCTCGAGCGGCGGCGCATGATCGATCAACCGCTGTCGACTCTCGTCAGGGGATATCTCGTGTGTAGACGCGAACTCCTCGGCAAGCTCATCCAGCGTCAGCTGAGAACAGTAGGCCGCATACTTGAGCGCCTGCAGCTCGACGGTATCAGTCGCCTTGTCGCGCTTAAGCTCAACGACGACCGGCGCGCCCGACGAGTCAAGGAAGAGAACATCCAGCCGATCGGCAACCTTGTGATGTCGCATCTCCCAGCCGTCGAACTCGGTGGTGATCAGCAGAAGGTCGGGTGCGATGAGATCTGGGTGAGCCGTGATCCACCGCTGGAGATCATCTCGCTCCTTGAACCCGGCAGACGCCAATGTGACCTCCTCCATGCGCGTCGCCTCACCAGAGGTGACGTCTATCAACAGGGAACGTGGTCCATGAACAGTGGAATCTTCGATTGACACTGCACCTAATAGTAAAGGCTGAGTGTGTTCTACAGAGGACCGAGCTGCCTGCATGTGGCTGTCGAGTCTCCCAGATACGCGAAAGCCGTCTATGAGCCCCTCGACGTTCTCGGAACTCACCCGCCGAGCCTTTCCTGGTACGCACGGTGATGTAAACCGGGCCCGCCACATGCTTCGGAACGGTGGCCTGCAGGCGCGCGCTCGACAGAACTTGACATAGGAGCAACTGCCGTTGCTGGGTTGCTCGGGCGTTCTCTTGCCACTTGCGTTCTCTGGACGGTGGGCTGGTCGCTACGGCCCGCTGGAAGGAAGTGGGTATGCGGTCCTGCGCGGCGCTTGAAGGCCGGTTCGCTCTCGGCAAGCGGGCCGTAGTGACTCTTTCGACGCGGGCACGACGGCAGGCAGGAGCCTGCGCCAGCGGGTGGTTACCTAGCGGGCGACAGCCCGCGTGAATAGCTTCGGCACGGCGCCAACGGTGCCACTACCCATCCCCTTACTCCTGCCGGCACGACATGCCAGCGCGAGACGGTCCTCGGGCGCTTATGAGAGGGTTGGCCGCATGAGCCTGCGCTACCGACTGCTCTACCGACTGGGCATCACGCCCTGGGACCAGGAGCACGTTCCCGGTGAGCTGGCCGCGCTCGTCGAAGGACCAACGGCGCCGACGGCGGGACTTGCGCTCGATATCGGTTGCGGCACCGGCACCCAGTCGGTCTACCTTGCCCAGCGGGGGTGGCAGGTCACAGGAGTCGACGCGGTCCCGCGCGCGCTCGCGCAGGCGCAACAACGCGCCGCAGCGGCAGGAATGAGCGTCCGGTGGTTGGTGGCCGATGTCGGCGCGCTGGACGAGCTCGGGCTCGACGGCGGATTCGGGCTGCTCCACGACCGCGGTTGCTTTCACGACCTGCCCGCCAACGTGCGCGACGGGTATGTCCGCGGTGTCAGCTCGCTCGCCGCTCCCGGTGCCACAATGCTCCTGATGGCGTTCGTGCCCGGCGCCCGTCGGCTCGGCGCTCCCAGCGGGGCCTCCGAGGAAGAGATAGAGCGACGCTTCGGGGAGCACTGGGATCTCATCTCGGTACAGAGCGACAGCGGGCCCGACCCGCCCGGGCCAATGCGACGTGTCCCGCGGCTCTGGTACCGGTTGCGGCGACGGTGAACGACGTCGAACTCGCATCACCCGTTATTCGCGCGACGCTTCCCGTTCTGCTTGTTTGCTTTCTTCTTCAGTTTTGTGCTGTTCAGCTTCGCGTTCGACCGCTTCTTTCTTGCGTTCCCGCGCTTCCTGTTCTTTGCGCTGTGTTTCTTCGCGTCCCAGCTTCTGCTGTTCAACGTGCCGTTCGGCCTGCTCTTTGGCTTCTTCGGCCTTATGTTCTTCTTGTTCTTTAGCCTCCTGGGCGGCCTGCTGCGCTTCTTCCTTCTTGCGTTCGCCCGCCTCCTTGACCTGTTCGGCCTTCTCCTGTCCTTCCTCCTTGCGCTGTTCTATGGTCTCCGTGCGCTGGCGTTCGGCCCCTTCTTCGTGTTCGCGACGTTCTCGCGCTTCCTTTACTTCGGATTCGTGCTGGGCGCGTTCGCGTTCGATCTGACTGCCCGGACCTTCTTGTTCGGTCCAGCCCTTGCCTGTGAAGAACGCGCAAAAATGGTTGCCGTAGAAGTGGCCGCCCGTGTCGCGCACTTCGACCAAAGTGCGTTCCTTCGCCAGCGAGCAGACCAGTTCGCCTTCGAGTTCGGCGGCTGATGGCTGGACCCGCCAGTATGAGCCCTGGCGACCCAATGCACGATCGATCCCTTCGCAGGCCGAACGCCCCGCGCTGCCATACACCGTCAGACGCACGTTCGCTTCTACATCTGCAGAAGTGCAGCTTTCGCCGGCGGTGTACGAAGTCTTCGCGGAACCTGACCCTGGTCCAACGATCGCAGCGACTCCCGCGGCCAACCCGACGATCGCAACGGCAGCGATTAGCCACCGGAGCGGACGGTGTGGATTGCGCTCCGGCTCGTCCGGTCCTGACTGGTCGTCTCCTGGCGGGGATGTGCTCATCGGGGCAGTGTCGGTTGCCCTGAAGCTGATCTTGACCACGGATCGTACCCCATGCGGATGGAGGGACCGTTGACTAAGTAGAACCCTGGACTTCCCCCGATCAGATCACACTGTCCACGAAAGCGGGAGAAGTCAACATGGCTGATGTCGGCATTCTTGTTTGACCTAGTCATTTTGCCACTGTGCCTTCTTGTTTGTTGGGTCCTCTGGTCGCCGTCTGGCTCTCATTAACCGGAGTAACTCTCTGCAAACGCCGTTGATGGAGAAGTGTTTCCGCTGCCCGTGGCAACGCACGCGGTCGCCGACGGGCAGGCCACGCTGTTGAAGAACGTATAGGTTGATCCCGTTGGATTCGGGGTGGTCTGGACGCTCCAGGAGCTGCCGTTCCAAGCCTCGGCGAGACTAATAGCGCCGCTTCCCGCGTAGGCCTGACCGACGGCGGTACACGAGGATGCGGAGGAGCACGAGATTTGGGCCGTCTCCGCCCCTTCACTGCCAGGCGGATTGATCGCACCGGTACTCGACCACGAGCCGCCGTTCCAGCCCTCTGCGAGTGGCACAAGGGACGTGCCAAGGCCGTCGTCGTAGTAGCCGACGGCTACGCATGAGGTCGTCGTCGCGCATGAGACTCCAGCGAGCCCACTCCAAACCCCGCCGCCGGGATTTGGCGTCATCTGGATCATCCACGCAGACCCGTTCCAGTACTCCGCAAACGCCTCGCCGACGCCGACGACGTTATCGGAGCCGTCGTAGCCGCCGACCGCAGTGCAGCTGTTGGCCGCAGGGCAGGACACGGAGGCGAGTTCGGTGTCGTAAGAGCCGCTCGGAGTGGGCGTGGACAAGAGCGACCAGTTCGTCCCGTTCCACTGCTCGGAGAGTGGACCGAATTCGCCGCCACTAAAGTTCGCCCGACCAACGGCGATGCAGGAACTAGACGAGCCGCACGAGACAGAGACTAGCTCGGTCGATTCCGCGCCCGCCACCCCTGGCACGGCGACAGGTTGCCAGGAGCTGCCATTCCAGGTCGCCGCGTCTTGATTCCCCACGGCCATGCACCAAGTGGTGGAGGTGCATGAGGCGCTTGAGACGGTGCCGACGCTCGGGCCGCTGGATTGGAGAACCCAGCTACTGCCGTTCCAGATCTCGGTCAGCATCGTTTCTTCGGCCCCACCGATGGCGAGACACCACGTCTCCGATGCGCACGAGACGCCTCCGAGTCCGCTGGACTTCGCACCGGAGACACCGGGGATAGGTTGGAGCGTCCAGCCCGCGCCGGTGCCCCCGCCACCAGGGGGGTTCGACCCACCACCAGGCGGGGCCGAATCGCCGCCGGAGCCGGAGCCGCCGCTCCCCCCGCTGCCTCCGCCTGAGCCCCTCGTCGCGCAGAAGTTGCCTCCGAGTTGCTGGGTGAAAAGTGCGGGTGTTTGGGGCGTGCTCAGGTGCCACTCAAGAAGCTCGCCCTCTGCGGAGAACTGCCCAAACTTCGCGTCCCATACGCAGGACGCCGGCTGGGCGGTGAAGTCAAGGCTGGTACCGACGTTCAAGGTGAGGCTCGCGAGGCCGCCAGCCCCGACCCCCGCCTTCACGGTTAGCCCAATCCCCGCCGTGGCCTGCGCAAACTGCTTTGCCGTCAGTGTAAAATGCGGGTTGCCGAACGACACGTCGGGGATCAAGAGCATCGCCGGCGGGAAGCCGACGGTATGGCCACCGGCGCTCACTTCAATGGAGCCGCCCGAGTCGAGCACTCCTCCCACAGCCGCAGAACCGGTCAGTTCGCCTTCGATGCCTGCCGTCATCGGGATCGGGCCCGCCATACCGCTGGCGTAGAAGGCCGAGGTGAGGGAGCACGAGACGCCGGCGCCAGAGAACACTTCGAGACCCGCTTCGACGGTGAAATGGACGGCGGCGCGAACGCCGTCCGTGATGTGCTCTCCGAGGACATCTACCGTGGACCACCCACCGACGAACGAGACGCTCTTGATCCGCCGGTAGGGTGAGAGCCCAGAGGGTAGGCCTGACGGCAGAACACAGCCGCCTGAGAAATCCGCCGAGGAGGCCTCTGGCGCTTGCTGTAGCGGGACATCGAACTGGAAGTTGGGAGCGACTTCGTAGATGCTCGCGGCGGTGAGCGAGAGCACTGTGTCACCAGCGCGATACGAGACAGCGACGACGTGAGAGAGCAGACCACGGGGCAACTGAGAACTGGGTGGCATTGAGATGATCGCGCGAGGCGCAAAGGTCTGATGTCCGCTCAAGACAACCGACGTCGGATCTTCGGGAGGCCCGTGACCGAGACGACTCCGCCCTGGAGCGTCTTGACCCCAGGGTTGATGATGGAGGCATAGGTCCCCACCAGACTCGAGCGGTGTCCCGCGCGGACGCGGACGGTGGTGGTCCCTGGCACCGGCTGCGCGCGAGCACCCTTCTCGATATGTCCGTGGGCGCTACTGATCGTCACCGCGTGCAGCGTGAGCCGATACACGCCCGCTCTGGCCTTCAGGATCGTCAGACCCGCCGCCGAGACGGACCGTCTCAATCCGTTGGGTCCTCGCAAGATTCCACGTCCGGCCTGGCCTGACGGCAGCCCGACGATGCGGACGCTCAAGGAGCCAGACGCAGCGGCACTCTCGCCAGCCGGCGCAGACCGTGCCCAGCCTGGCGCTGCCCACGCCAGCAACAGCACACAGCCACACGTCACGCCGATCAAGAGACGGCCACGCATCAAGCGCTCAACGGCCAAGTGGATGACAGTTGACCACCTCGTCATTCGAGCCCGCTTACCGAGACCGGCACATCACTATCAGTCGTTGTGCCGTCCCCCAGCTCCCCGTCCCCGTTGTAGCCCCAGCAGTCGAGGCCGCCTTCCGCTAGCAGCGCGCAGGTCTGATCGTCGCCGGCGGTGATCTGCCTCGCGGCGGTGATCCCGTTCACCGCCATTGGCCTCGAACTACAGAAAAGGGTGTAACAGGATTCGGGGCCGGTATTTGTGCCGTTCCCCAGCTCGCCGTACTCGTTTTGGCCCCAGCAATCAATACTGCCGCCCGACAGAAGCGCGCAAGTGTGATCGCCGCCCGAGCTGATCTGGGTCGCGTGGGTGAGCCCGCTCACGGGGACCGACGTCTTGCTGCAGGGCTCGACCTCGTTCTCACACGTTTCCGGCCCGGTGGTCGTTCCGATCCCAAGCTCCCCATACGCGTTATCGCCCCAACAGTCAACGCCACCGCCAGACAGGAGCGCGCAGGTTTGAAAGAGGCCAGCAGTGATTTGAGTCGCATCCGTGATCCCGCTCACCGCCACTGGTACTTCGGCGTTGAGTGTTGTTCCGTCCCCCAGTTCGCCGTCCACGTTAGAGCCCCAGCAGTCAACGTGGCCGTTAGACAGCAACGCGCAGGTCTGATCGCCGGCCGTACCGATCTGTGTCGCGTCGACGATCCCGTTCACTGGCTTAGGTGTGGTGCTGCATTCTTCACTATCTACCGTAGGACAGCTTTCCGAGCCCACATCGCCGTCTCCGAGCCACTCGCTGAACCCCCAACATTCGACCTCCCCACCAGACAGCAATGCGCAGGTATGTTGGCTGCCGACGCTGACGTAGGTCGCATCGGTGATGCCACGTACCGCCACAGGCGTTGTACTACAGACTTCACCCCCCACACAGCTATCAGGGCCCGTATTCGTGCCATCACCCAACTCGCCCTCACTAGCGCGCCCCCAGCAGTCCACACTGCCGCCAGACAGCAGCGCGCACGTGGTGCCGGTTGGGCCCGCACTAACCTGTGTCGCCCCAGCGATACCGCTAACCGCCACCGGAATGGTGCTGCAGGAACCGTCCCCTTCGTTGCAGGATTGGGTTTCCGTACCTGGATTCGTGCCATCGCCGAGCTCGCCGAATTCGTTGTTTCCCCAGCAGTCGACACTGCCGCCCGACAGGAGCGCACACGTGTTATAGCCGGCTGTGATGGCCTTCGCTGTCGTCGGGACAGTGCCGCTGCCCGGACCGTCACCACCCGGCGGGCTGGATCCGCCGCCGCCCGATTCACCATTACCTCCGCTGCCCCCTCCACCTGATGCACCACCGCTTGATGGTGAGCCACTGGTTGCGCTGAGCAGCGTTTTACAGAGCTCGATCAGGTGAGGATCGCTCCAGTTCAATCCCAGGGGAGAGATCACGAAGCCGAGGCCCGCCTGCAGGCAGCCTTGAAGCGTCCACCAAGGCGACTCTTTCACGTTTGCATTTAGCTTCGCCACGGCGCCAACGTCGAAGCTCGGGCCAGCAACGTCATAAATGAGCGTGTCCACGGTCGGCGTCAGCGCGAGTTCGCCACTCGCGTCTCCTTCCGCCGTGAAGGCGGGCGTGAAGTGTTGGCTCAAGGAGCTGATCGGATGGAACGAGCCGTGTTCGTAGGACGCGCCCACCGTGACGCTCGCGCGCTGTTCCAACGAGAACGTGGCCTTGGCCTCGATCGTCGCCTGGCCCGAAAGATAGACCTGCAGCTTCGGCGTGACCGTGACCGGAACCGGCCCGACCTGAATATCGAACGTCCCGAGCGTGATCGGGTGAGGGAACAAGCCAATCCCTGGCGAGCTCGTCGAGCAATGCGCGCCCGCGTCAGCCGTCGCTCCAAACGACAAGCTCTCCGCCACGGTAACACTGATCGAGGCCGAGTCCAGTTTGAAAAAGCCCCAGCTCGCGTGGACAGCCATCGAGGGCGAGAACGTCAAGGTCGGCCTACCCAAATGGACGCCAGCCGACGATTCACATTCCAGGTTCTCAGTGTTGATCGTGAAGCCCGCCGCTCGAGCCTGGGCGCCACCGATGCGCCGGCCCAACGTCAGGTTGACTCGTCTCAGATCACCCGCTGAAGCCGCTTCAGCGGTCGGTTCCAACGCCTGTCCAGCGTTGATTTCCCCGGTTGGGAGGGCCGCGAGCAAGGTCGTGTTTTCAACGTCTAGGGTCGCCGACGAGCCAGCTTTGTGGACAATCTTCGTGACCTTCACTAGGTAGCCGTACGGCGCCGCGCTCGTGACCCCAGAGGAGAGCGAGTCGCCAACCCTCACGGCCCTGGCCGCGGCCCCCGTGATCGTGAGCACGCGCGGACCCGAAGGATCACCAGTCAGGGAAGAGGTGGCGCCGGCCGGTACGACCACAGTCGTCTTGGGAACCAACGTCGCGTAGGAGACCATGACCGTCGTGACCTTGCCAGTCCGCAGTCGCGGACGCTCGTGCAGTGCTGTCGCATAGTAGGCGCCCGCCGTCGCCTTCACCGGACCGACTGAGAGCGTGTACACCCCCGCGGGTAGCTTCAGCGAGATGCTGTGCGCCACGCGCCTGTGCAGGTGGAGAGGACCGGCGAGCACGATCTTCGCTGAGAGCGATCGCGGCAACGCGCGCACAACGATACGCAGCGTTGCATCCTTTGCACGGTGAGCGGCCGCGACAGATTCTGTACGCGATCTGGCCACCGCCAGCCGTGGGGCAGAAGACAACGACGCCCGCAGGGGCACCTGCCCGGAGATGCCGTTGGCTGCGCGTTGCTCGTTGAGGTCCTGCACGGCCTGGGCGTCATCGATGAGCGGCAACGATCGGGGCAAGCGCAGTTCGAGGAGCGACATCCCCAACGTGGATGCACCGGCGCTGCTCGCGGCGCTCCCGATTCCAAGCGCGGCCAGCGCGGCGATCACGGCTACGACCACGCGACGAGCGCGTGGGAGAGTAGTGATGACCACCTTCAGCACACTCTGCGCGGCTGCCGCCCGTAGCTCATAGACACTCTCCGATCATCGTGTGGACGGCACACTGACACGAGCGCATAGAGCGCCCGCCTACGACTGGCCCAGCGCCCCGCTTGGTCCTCTCATACGCCAAGAACGGGACCCTACCTCATAGTGGACTGTTCCGACTGTTAGCAAAACACGAACTCCACTGCGTCCCAGAGACGAACACGGACGACCCCCGTCCGCCTCGAATTCGCGCTCAAGCTCTGGGATCTTCGGCTTCAGCGTGTGCCGGGTCGGGCAAGCGGATCATCAGACGCACAAGATGCCCGGTGGTTGGAACGATCGCCCATCACTGCCGATACACATCGACCCGGTGCGCTACGGCAAGCACGACACGACCCGAGCCTCATCGTCGATGCGATACACCACCCGGTAAGGCCCTGCACGCCGATCAGCATCCCTCCAGCTCAAGCGAAGCGGTTTGCCAAGCCGATGGGGATTGGAAGCGATCGCCTCAAACGTCTCGAGCACGGCCGCCGCGACCGACACCGGCAACCGATCGAGCTGACGGCGCGTGGGCGCAATCACGCGCATCTGCCACGGAGCATCGCTTACTCCGGGGCGTTACGGCGACGCTCGTACTCACGGACCTCCGTAAGCGTCCTCCCGGGCTCGCCATCGGCTACCGCCTGGCCGCTCTCCCCGATCTGAGCCATCAGCGCAGGGTTGGACATGATCGCAAGCGTCTCCTCCACGCCCTCCAGATCCTCGGGACCCACGAGACCGGCCCGAGGCCGACCTCGGGCCCGCATACCCTCTCCACCATCTGGTTGCACTTTCTGCACGGCTCAGTGCGTTCCAGTGCGTCTCGGTGGGCTTTCGGGCCTCCGCCCCAAACCCCGCAAAACCAGCGTTTTCCAGGCATTCCGCCCAGATCCACCAACGGGGGACCGAGGAATCGAACCTCGAGCAAGGGTTTTGGAGACCCCCATGTTACCGTTACACCAGTCCCCCAGAAACGCCTAACTTGCAGGCTATTCTGCTTCGTGCGGAGCGCTCGTCAGACTTTATACGCCAGCTAGCCAGGGCGACATCCCCTACCGGCGCCAGGTTGCTCCGCTTGTAGGATACCCTTGAGTGGGGATGTTGAGATGGGTTGCCATAGGGCTTACGGCGCTCGCGATGGGGGCGGCTCCCGCTGGCGCGTCTGGAGCGCCACGGGACGTGGCCTCGACACACGCCTATCTTGTGGCCGCCCACACGGCGTTGCATGCGGTCGTCAGCAAATGGGCGTCCGTCGAAGCCGGCATCCGCCAGCTTGACGTTCGCTTCCACAGCGAATGCCCTGACGTCGGCGCCGGCTCCCCGCAAAGCGAAGAAGAGCAGAAGCTGAGCTACGAGGTCGCTGGAGCGCTGTGGGCGACCGGCTACCACACGGAGGCGAGCGTCGTCCGAGCATTCGTAAAGGCGGTGAGCCCGCTGCAATGGTCCAACCCGGCGATCACGCGCAGCGCGCGTAAGTTCACGAGGGGCCTCCAGGACATGACGGCTCTGACCGTGCCCAACTTGTGCGCGGACGTGCGCTCATGGATCGCGGGCGGCTTCAAGGCGGTGCCTGCCGACACACAGCTATACGACCGTCGCGTGGAAGCGATCGAAGTCATTGAAGTCCCCAGACGGTTGCTCCTCCCATTCCTACCGCCGGCCGACAGGGGCCTCCTGGCGCAGACTCTACATCTCGCCACCCAGTTCGAAGAACTTGAATTCAAGCGCGGTCAGGTGGACTGGAACACCGCGCTTGAAACGCTCGGGCTAAACCAGTAGCCCGCTGCGCCGCTGACCGCGAGGCGCGCTTCCGATCATCCTTCTTCTTTCGGATTGGGCGCGAGTGTCTCGCGCTGCACGAACCACGAGGCCTCGATTGGGTTGAGGAAGTGGGGCGGCTCCTCGACCTGCAGGCGGTCGTCGTAGTTTGCGTCATAGGGATATCCGTGGATGATCGAGCTTCCCGAGAACTCGCCGGTGAAGCCGTTGGTGTAGAGGCCGGCGACCGCTCCGTAGATGTTCAGGTTCCCGAGCGAGGCTTCACCGCAGATGTAGTTGTCCACGATCACGGCGTGTTTGACTGCCAGCATCGCCGCGTAAATGGTTGGGTTTTTCAGGTCCGTCGAGGCATTGGGAGCGTCGCATTCGGCCGCGTCATCGGTGTATTCACACAGTTTCAGCGAAGAGTTGTATTTCTCGACTTCTTTCTGCCCATTTGTTTTGCACGTTTCCTTTTTGGTGCCGGATCCTTCATATGTTTCTACGACGGGATGGTAAATGCGCACGAAGTTGTTTGCGATTAGCCCAAGCAGGGCGTTGCTGTTCGGCACCCCGGCGGTGGTGGGTGTGGTGATGTTGCCGTTGATGACGATGTCGTTTTCGGAAGCGATCGTCAGTGAGCTGGTGTATTCCCCATGCACGTATACATTCCCACACTTGTCATCTTCCGTGTACTTCGGCTTCGGCCCATATGGTGAATACGCTTCCGGGCAACTTTCCTGCTTTACAAAGATCACGCCGTTGGGCGGATAAGCCACACCGGACGCTGTCTTCGTGATCCATTTCTTTACGCCTTTTTCTTCTACTTCTTCCCATTTTGTCACGGTCATCGTGCCGTCTTCAAGAGCGATTTCCGTCTTACCTGTGTATTCGTATGCGGGTTCAACGATGTGCTTTAGTTCTTCATCGCCGGGCGGCGGCTCGATCGAGACGACTTCCTTGGGAAGCACGTGCTTGCCCTTGAAGACTGGATTTACTTCTGAGCAGACTCCCTCGCCCGAGTAGCCTTCGTCTTCGGGTTTTCCGTAGGCGTGGCCGAATTCGATGCGATCGTTTTCGGTGCGCCCAAAGACCGGTGAGCCGCACACGCCGGCATGGTCCTCCGTGTGCATCGGTCCGTTGACCGATTCTCCGTTGATGAAGAAGTTATTGATACAGCGCCGTGGGGTGCCTCCGTCCGCCGGACGTTCGCCGTAGAACTTCGAGCATTCCGTGTAATAGGTGGACGACAATTTTTCTTTGAGCGGTTCGCCGTAGATGGCGGGGTCGCCGGTTTCAAACTTCGTATACCAAACAAAGCTGACGAAGTTTGCGTTGCGGAAATTCGCGACAAGCGTGCGCCTCGCGTTGCCAGAGTACCCGGTGGACTCGATGCGGAAGGTGCCAACAGCCCCAGGCGACTTCTCTTCGAGCATTGTTCCCACCAGATTGCTGGGATCGCACTTGCGATCGTTTTCCGGCGCGCTTTCGGCGGGAAGCAGCTGGATCGCGTATTCCTCGTCGAGGAATTCTCCGCTTTCGCTCAGGATCTTGGCCCGGTGAGTGGTTTCTCCAACCTGGTTCAAGGCCGCGTTCGCAGCGGGCGGATTGGTGCAGTATGTCAGGTAGTTGCCGTCCTCGGTGAGGTGGTTCTCGTAGTTCTCGATTCCCGCCAGCGCGGCGTAGTAGGCCTTCTTCTGTGAGGTATCGGTGCCGCTCAGATGTATCTCACCGTTGGCCGCCGTAAACGTTGCGACAAGTAGTAGCGAAGTTACGAACATCACACCGATCGCGATGATCATCGTGATGCCCTCCTGACTACGAAGCATCGTCAGGGACCTACGTAGTTTGTTGGGAAGGGAAGTCATTACAGTTCTGCACAGGGGAGGTTGTTGGATTCTTCTGAGGATGGAGACAAGCGTAGGATCGCCGAATCTTCAAGTGCGACCGGACGACCGTTGCCTAGTGACGTGTCTTCTTTGTTTTCTTTACCTTCGGGAACGGCCGTGAAGCTCACCGCCACCTTCGCTATCTGCGCGGCTTCTTCCTTCTGCACCGATGTTGATGCTTTGCTATTGATGACGAGTTCAGTCGGATCCAGTTCGCCAAGCGTCGGTTTAGTATCGGTCGTCTTGTAGTAGCGATAATACCGGAAGATTTTTATGAGTTCTTTTTTTTCGCCTTCAGTCCGCTTTATACCTGTTAGGAGCGTTCGTTTGGTGGGAGTTTCCGCTTCATTGAATTCATATTTCGGCGGGACGCCCGTACTCGGCCACGAGTTTTCGGTGAGGGTGCCTTCTTTTTTGCCGGACGCTTCCGTATAGATGACTTCGCGCAGCCTTATCGTGGGAAGCGACGAGGTGGGTTCGCCATGCGCGTTTTCGCCGCTGGTTTCGCTCACGAACCTGAGTATCTTTTCGCTGCTGCCGAACCTGATGGGTTCCGCTTTTGTGGCCACGCACGAAGAGTGCAGCGCGAGCATCAGCTTCTCAAGTGCCACACGTCCTGTCTGATCCACGTGCACTCGTTCGCTGATGCGCGTGACGTCTGCCGTCGTGAAGTTGAGCAGCGAGAACGCGATTCCCGTCACGATGATCCCCAGCGACATCGCCACCAGGAGCTCGATCAGCGTCAAGCCACGCTCGTCGCGCAATGCTTTCAAGGTGATGCGGAGGCGGCTCACGGACACGATCCGGTTTCGGTTCCGCTTGGGCTACCGCTTGGGCTGGTACCCAAGTAGATGGTGGCTATCCCCCCGCTGGTGCCACCGTTAGTCCAGCTCGTCGATGGGCCGGTGGGGGTGTTATTGGAGAATGAGCCTTGCCATCTCCTGGTGCCGTTAGCCACACACATGCTGTAACTGCCATAGGGCAGCCCGGGTTTTGGCAAAGCCCCGAGGGGCGTGCTTGTGAACACGCGCTTGGTATTGCAGCCCGTGTCAATGGTATTGCCGCTGCCCGTCGTTACGAGCGAGCCTTCTGTGGATACACCGGGGCCCGTGCCGCTCATCACCTTCATATTCACGGGCGCTAGTCCCACTGTGACTTCAGCCAGTTTGCCGGGCGCAACGAGAACTTCCGGGTTGGAGCTTTGGCCGTTTCTCGTCGGCAGATCAGCTTCGCACGTTCCAGCGTAGACCGTGTACTTGGTGGTAAACGGGAAGATCGTGCTCGGAGTTTCGATCTTTTGTTTGTACGTCCCAATAGTGGCGGGTTCGGGGAACGTGGCGGGCTCCGCCATACCCGTGTTGTAGACGACGAAGGAGTCGCCTTCTGGGGTGGGGGGCGGTGTCGTGGCTTCTGTGAAGCTGACCTGCAGCTTGCCCGCCAAGCCAAGGTTGTAGCCCTCCTTCGAGGTGGTCTCAGCGGGGAGGTAGACGGTGCGCGTAACGCTCAGGTCTTCCCTGGTGTTCGCGTAGCCGTTAGGATCCACATAGCCCGTCTTGCTGACGTTGATGGCGTATTCCCCGGGTGAGAGCGCGAGGATCGCACAGCCGTTGGTCGAGGTTTCGAGTTCGTATTTGCTCGCCGAGGGCGCTGGGCCGGTGGCGACAACCGTGGCTCCCGCCAGCGGCGTTCCGGATTCCTCGACCTGCACGATCAGGGCGGAGTCGGCGGGAGGGCTGATGACGCCCGTCTCGATCACGCCTCCGCTGGGGCCCATCGACGGCCAGGTAACCGTCGAGATGGTCTTCAGATAGTCGGCTTTCGCGACGCTTGACGTACAGCTCGCGGTACTTGTCGCGTCGGCAATGTATTTGGAGGTGGTCGTGATCGTGTACGTGGTGGCGCCCAATTTCACCGTTTCTTTGCGTTCTATTTCGTTGAGCTTCTTGATGGGTTCGCTGCGCAGCCGCTCCTCGTCCTGCTGCGCCAGCACGTCCGCTTGCGAGCGCGCCCGACTGTTCGCCGTGGCGCGATTGGTGCTGTTGAGCCCAAAGAGGACCGCAACCACCACGAGCGAGATCAGAGCCGCGCTGATGACCACCTCGATCAGCGTGTCCCCGCCCTCGGAACCCGGTGCGGGGATGCGGCTTGCCGCCGAAGCCGTCAACCGAGCCCGGACCGGGGGGTGCGCCGGGGTACCCGCCGAGATCCCCGAAGCCGTTCGCCGGGTGCTTTGCTTTGGCCGATGGAGAATTGTGCGGATCATCACTAGCGCCGAATACTTGTCCTCGATACGCATTTCGGCATGTGGGCGACGTTGCTTTAGTCCCGACAGCCCGAGCACACGGGCATTTGCCTTCCATCGCACCGGCACGTGCGACCGATGCGTCGTGTAATTTCAAAATGTGGCGAATTCGCAAGACAACGCCCCCTCCCAACACCCGGACCTACTGGCGGCCGTCGTGCTGCACACGCTGGTGAGCAGGGGCCGCGACGGTATGGGCGCCGCGGCGATGGCCGTCGCCTGCGAGCGCGATCCAAGCGATTCGGCCGATATTGAGGAGATCGAGGGCGCCCTGCGGATCCTGCTCAACGACGACCTTGCCAAGCGCGAGGACGACCTCTACCGGCCGACCCGAGCAGCGATCCGCGCCGCCGAGCTGAGCTTCTGAGCGAGACCTATTCCACGCCGTCGAGCAACGCCACCGGGCTGAGCCGGAGAGCCCGCGCGAGCTTCAGGATCGTGCGCAGGTTCGGTTCGCGCCCGCCGCGCTCATACACGCTGATCGCCGCCCGATCGACCTGCGCATCGTAGGCAAGCGTCTCCTGGGAAAGCCCTGCTCGCTTGCGCGCCGCGCGCAGGTTCGCACCGAAGCGCAATCCGGGCTCGGTAGGAAGATGCTCCTGCCCTGGGGGGGACTCGAACGCCAGCGGATCGCGGAGACCAACGCCGTCGAGTAGGTCGGCGGGCTTCACGGCGAGGGCGCGAGCTACGCGCACGAGCGTCGAGAGATCGGGCGCGCGCTCAGCGCGCTCGAGAAAGCTGATCGCGGCCCGGTCGAGCCGCGTGGCCTCTGAAAGCCCGACCTGGGACATGTCTGCATTGAGTCGCGTGGCACGCATGTTCTCTCCGAACGCGCGCACCTGCTCGTCGATCTCGGGGTCCTTTGTGTGCCTCATCGGCTCATCATCTACGCTCGCCTACAGAAACACCACTGTGAAAACACAAGCAAGTCTCTGGGAGTGACGACCTCATGCATGGACACTCGCTAGCCGAGCGCGGAGTCGAGGATGGCGACGGTCCGCAAGGGCAGACCTTCTTCGGTGGGACACCGATTGACTGCGTGGCCCGATGGTACCTTCCTGTGGTGATCCCGCATGTTCGATAACGCGCTTGATGACTCCGTCACGCACGAACGGCTGGCCAAGGCCGACCGCCTGCGGACAGAGGGGATCGAGCCCTTCCCACACATACCCGCTGGCGAGCGGACGGAGATCGCCACGTTGCACGCCGCACACGACCCGTCGGAGCTAAAGGCCGGCGAGCATCCCAACTTCGTCTATCGCCTCGCCGGACGCGTCATCTCACGGCGCGGCCACGGCAAGACCACATTCATCGACCTGCGCGACTACACAGGTGAGATCCAGTTGGCGGTGCGCCACGACACGCTCGGCGAGCAGGCGTATGAGCGCATCGTGGATCTCGACGTGGGCGACATCGTGGAAGCCGAGGGCTGCATCTACGTCACCCAGCGCGGCCAGCTTGCGCTCAGCGTCCATCGCTGCGCACTGCTAACCAAGGCGCTGCGCCCCCCACCCGCCAAGTACCACGGTCTCGGCGACACGGGCACCCGCTACCGCTATCGCGAGCTCGACCTGCTCGCGAACGAGACCACACGCGAGCTGTTCGTGACTCGTGCCAAGACGATCGACGCGCTGCGCGCGTTCATGGCGGAGCGAGGCTTCATCGAGGTGGAAACGCCCGTCCTGCAGGCGCTGGCGGGCGGAGCATCGGCGCGACCGTTTCTGACTCATCACAACGCGCTCGACCAGGAGATGTCGCTGCGCATCTCCGTTGAGCTCTATCTCAATCGCTGCCTGATCGGGGGCCTTGAGAACGTGTACGACCTCGGCAAGTGCTTCCGCAACGAGGGCATCTCCTACCGGCACAGCCCCGAGTTCACGATGCTCGAGTGGCTGATGAGCTATTCCGACCACACCGATGTGGCGCGCTTTACCGAGGAGATGGTGGCCTATGTCGCACAGCGCGTGCTCGGTACGACGGTGATCGAGCGCGGCGACGAGCAGATTGATCTGGGCAAGCCGTGGCGCAACACCACGATGCAGGCCGAGATCCAGCGCGTTTGCGGTATTGACTTCCTGGCCACCGAGCGCGACGAGCTGATGGCTCTGCTGGACGGCAAGATTCACCCAGACGCAAGCTGGGCGCAGGCGGTGCAAGCGGTCTACTCGAAGCTCGTCGAGCCGACGCTCAATCAGCCAACGCACGTGTATGACTTCCCGCTGGAGTCCTTTCCGATCACCAAGGCACACGCTGGAGATACCAGGCTCGCCGAGCACTTCGACGCCGTGATCGGCGGCATCGAGCTGGTCAGCGGCGACTCGGAGGTGAACGACCCAGTCGAGCAGTACCAGCGCTTCGTCGAGCAGCGCAAGCAGCGCAGCGCAGACGACGACGACGCGCCACACCCCCACGACGAGGAGTACGTGCGCGCGCTGGAGTACGGGCTCGCGCCATCCGCCAGCGGCGGCATGGGAGTGGACCGCCTGCTGATGATCCTCACCGGGCACGAGACGCTGCGTGAGGTGGTCCCGTTCCCGGTGATGCGCGAGATTCGAAGCCAGCCGGCCCCAGACGCCGAGTAGGTGCAGTCGTCGGATGGCTATAGTCGCCCGAGAACCTGAGTGATGAGCCAAGGGGAGCAAAACTTCGAGGAGCTGCACTTCGAGCCCGCTCCCGCGCTCTCGGGAGAGGTGCCCGGACCCCGCTCGCGCGAGATGCTCGCCGAACAGGACGAGCTCGAGTCAAGCGCACGCTCCTACCCGCGCAGCGTGCCTGTGGCGATCGAAGAGGGTCGCGGCGCGACGATGCGCGACGTCGACGGCAACACGTTCATCGACTTCTTTGGCGGCGCCGGCGTGCTCAACGTCGGCCACAGCCATCCGGCGGTTGCCAGGGCGGCAAGCGAGCAGCAAGAGAAGCTTGTGCACGCGCTCGACTTCCCGACCAGGCCAAAGCTGCGTCTGATGCGCAAGCTCAAGACGCTACTCCCGGGACGCCTGCGCGAGAGCGCCCGCTTTCATTTTGGCGGTCCCACCGGCTCTGATGCGATCGAGGCCGCACTGAAGCTGACCCGCAACCACACGGGCCGCGACGCGGTGATCGCCTTTCAGGGCTCCTACCACGGCATGACCACTGGGGCCCTGTCGGTCACGAGCGACGTCTCCTTCGGCGGTCCCACCTCCTCGCCCGCGCACTTCATGCCCTACCCCTACTGTTACCGCTGCCCGCTTGGCTTGAAGCCCGAGTCGTGTGAGATGGCGTGCGCAAACCTGCTCGACAGCTCGCTTGAAGATCCGCACAGTGGCATCCCTCATCCGGCGGCGGTTCTGATCGAGCCGATCCAGGGCGAGGGCGGCACGATCGTGCCGCCGGACGGCTATCTAGCCAAGGTGCGCGCGATCACCCGCAAGCACGACGTGCCGCTCATCTGCGACGAGATCCAGACTGGCTTTGCAAGGACTGGCACGATGTTCGCGTGCGAGCACGATGGGGTGCAACCCGATGTGATGACCCTCTCGAAGGCACTCGGGGGCATTGGCTATCCGATCTCCTGCATTGCCTATGACTCCGCGCTTGACACGTGGAAGCAGGGTGCTCACATCGGCACCTTCCGAGGTCATCAGGTGGCGATGGCGGCCGGTTTCGCCGCGATCGAGTTCATGCAGGAGGTTGACCTGCCCAGCCATGCCGCCGCACTCGGCGAGCTGACGCTCGGGCTGTTGCGCGAAGCGCAGGACACCCTGCCGTCCATCGGCGACGTACGCGGGCGTGGCCTGATGATCGGTATCGAGCTCGTCAAGGACCGTGACACCAAGGAGCCGTGGCCCGAGATGGCCGCGCAGGTCCGCACGGAGTGCTTTCGTAAGGGTGTGATCATCGAGGTGGGCGGGCACTTCGGCAATGTCGCGCGTTTCCTGCCGCCGCTGGTGATCACGCGCGAGCTACTGCTCACCGGAGTCGAGATCTTCGTCGAGTCGGTGCGCGCGGCCGAAGAGGCGCTCGCGCAGCCCGCGGTGCTGATTGCCGGCTGAAAAAGTGCGGGCGGAGGGACTCGAACCCCCAAGGGCGTAAGCCCACTGGCTCCTAAGGCCAGCGTGTCTACCAGTTCCACCACGCCCGCGGGGTTGCGTGAGGACCGCTCCAGATTGTATGGTCATTGGTGCGATGGCTTCAACTTCGGGTACAAGCGCCCAAACCGGCGTGATCGTGACACACCCCAACCGGGGTAAGCCGGTCGCTCGCGCGACCCGTGCGACGGTCGTGCTGCTGCTGCTCGTGTCCACCGCGCTCATCCTGATCGTGACGATCGGCGGGTGGGGAATGCTCGAAGGAGGCATCCCGATCCTGTTGGCGTGGGCCATTATCTACCTGCTGATGGCGTTCTTCGCAGGGCGTTGGAGTCGCGGCGTTCTGCCAATGGCGGCGGCGCTCGCCTTGCTGCTGCTCGTGTTCGCGCTCGTCGCCGCGCCGAGCTGGTTCGCGCGCGACAAAGCCGGCTACGTCCAACCGTCGCTCAACGCCGGCCTGCTCGGGGTACTGACGCTCGTGATCATCCCGGTACAGCTATTGCTCATCGCATTCGCGATGCGGGGCTTCCAGCAGGGCTGGAACATTGAGCTCGAGCAGCTCGATCCGCACGCCGACCGGGACATGCTGGCGCACTCCGCCTAGCGTTTGCTCCGTTACGTCGGGACGGAAGCTCAAAGGTGTGTGAGGGCTCCTTGGGAGCCATCAACGCGTATATTGAGCCTTGTTGCGGCGGTGGCGGAACGGTAGACGCGATGCTCTCAAAAGGCATTGTCCGTAAGGGCGTGTGGGTTCGATTCCCACCCGCCGCATCGTGTTGTGTCTCGGGACATCCTGGACGGATGTCTCGGGAGATCGTAGACGGTGTTCAGGTTTGGGGTTGGTAGTCGCGGTTGGGGTCGAGGGTGAGTTGGCGTAGTAGTTCTCCGTTGTGGGGTCGATGATGGGGATGTCGC
>DATCDV010000019.1:0-2905 GCA_036510495.1 Solirubrobacteraceae bacterium | reverse complement strand
CGGCCCATCCCCGAATGATCGGGTTCAGCCGCCGGATCACTGCGCCGGCGTTGTGTCCCCGTAGGGATCGCAGCTCGACGCGCGTCTTGTCCTCGTTGAATGCCAGACCCCTTGGCGTCAGCCACGCGGCGAGCCGCGCTTTGATCTGCAGCGCGTCCTGCCGGGTGTGGCAGAGCGCGACGAGATCATCGGCGTATCTGATCACGGCTGGGGAGTCGACCCTGATCGAACACGTCGATAGGTATCGGACTCCAGCGGCCTTCTCGATCCCGTCAAGCGCGATGTTGAGCAGCACGGGGCTGACCACGCCGCCCTGGGGAGTTCCCTCCTCGGTGCGGTGCAATCGACCGTTCTCGACCACTCCCGCCCGCAACCACTGCCAGATCATTCCCCTCGCGGGGAACGTTCCTGAGGTGTTTCTGAGTCAAAGCCACAGATCGGGGAGGGAATTACGCCGCATCGGCGGGGCTCCGGCGGTTGGCTTTGGATTGCTGGATTCGATGGTAGATGATGCGGTCCCAGCGGGCGTGTCGTAGCCCGCGTTTTCGCGCGGCGCGGATCCGGGGGCCGCGTCCTTCGTGCTCGTCGTCGGGGGTGACGTACCCGATCCCGGCGTGCAGCCTGACCGTGTTGTAGTCGTGGCGGACGGCCGCGAGCTCGGCCCGGAGGACCTCGGGGTCGCGGATGCGGTCCAGGTGCGGCCAGTCGGCCTTGACGTGTGAGAACAGGCTTTCGATCCAGGCTTGATCGGTCGGCGTTCCGGGCCGGCCGAAGTGCTGCGCGATCGCGCACATCGCCATGAACGCGCGGGTGTCGGTCGAGGTCATCTGCGGTCCGTTGTCAGAGACGGCGAGCAGGATCGGCGCCAGCTCGGGCTCGTCAACGGCGGCATCGAAGGGGAAGGAGGCGGCGGCCACCGCGTCCTGGCGGGCCTCGACGAGTTCGAGCAGCCCCTCGCTCTCTAACGCGTCGAGGAACACGACCTGCACCTGGATGGAGGTCTCCTCGATCGAGACGAGCTCGGTGATCCATTTACGCGTCACGAGGTCCATCACCGCGAACACGGCGTGCTTCGGGCAGCCGGCGAAGTGGGTCACGTCGTAGATGTAGATCGAGTTCTTGCGATAGTCCGCCCACTCAGGGAACGGCTTGCGCTCAGCGCGAACGCGTCGGGGACGCTTGAGAACCAGCCCGTGAGCAGCCAAAACGCGGCGGACGGTGGCCGGCGAGACCCACACCGTGTGCGTGTAGCTGCCGCGGTGCGCGAGCTTTCGATGCGAACGGTCGACCTCGCCCCAGGTCTCGAACAGCTCGAGGATCGCGGTCACCTCCTCGGGGCGCAGGCCATGAACCGGGTTCCCGCCGGGCCGCTCGTCGGTCAGGCAGCCGGCGTCGCGCCGGCGTCGCCAGCGCCACGCGCGACTCTCATCCAGCTCGAGATACGAGCACGCGCGGCGATGCTCCCAGCCGCCGGCGACGGCCTGGTCGATCAAGCAGAGCAGCTCGTGCTTGGTGGCCGCGTCCACACGGCGAGGGACCCGGCCACTCAGTCCCAGCGCTCTTTTCCCTCCGCCAACATTAAGCGGACGCCCATCTCCTTGATCGCCTCCGAGAGCCGAGCGATCTCCGCCTTGGCCTCGGCGAGCTCCGGATCCCCAGCGCCCTGGCGAACCCCGGGCCGCGACGAAGCGAGCGCGTCGAGCGCGCCCTGCTTAGCGACCTCACGCACCCGCATGATCGTCGAGCGATCCACCCCCGCCCGATCGGCCGCCTCCCGTGTCGTGAACTCGCGGCGCAGCAACCCGATCCAGATCTCATACTTCTGCGAAGGCGAGAGAAACCGCTTGCGTCGACGCCCGCCTCCAGCGCCGCCTGAAAAACGTCCCGGCTCGGTCATCAAAGACCCCTTCCGTGTAATGCCGGAAGACTCGCAGATGCTGCGTAATCAAAACCCGAATCTGTGGCGTTGACTCAGACGCAAACCAGGACCGCGCGGGTGATAGGGATGTTTTTCGACGACTGGTGCGGGTTGACGTGCGTGGAGCGGCGGTAGTTGGGAGGATGTGGCCGTGAAGCGCTGGGCTCAACCGCTAATCTCGCCGAGCGTTTGAGCATGGCTGCCACGGCCACGTCAACCGGGCTGGGCAGGCGTTTGGAGGGGGTCGTCGGGCGCGAGCATGTGCGGACTGACGAGGGGGCGCTGGTGACGTTCTCGACTGACGCGACGCCGCTCGTGCGCGGTCGTCCCGATGCGGTTGTCTTCCCGGCGACGGCTGAGGAGGTCGCCGGGGTGCTGCGCATCGCCAACGAGCGGGGGGTCCCGGTTGTTCCGCGTGGGTCGGGCACGAATCTCAGCGGCGGGACGGTCCCGCACCGCGGCGGTATCGTGCTCGTGCTGACGCGGATGAACGAGGTCAAGGAGGTCAGCGACGCGGAGCTCGTCGCGGTCTGCGAGCCGGGGGTGCGCACGATCGAGTTGGCGCAGGCGGCGGCCGCGAAGGGCCTCCTCTTCCCGCCCGACCCCGGGAGCCACACGATCGCCACCGTCGGCGGGAACGTGGCGGAGTGCTCGGGCGGCCTGCGCGCGTTGAAGTATGGGGTCACGCGCGACTACGTGCTCGGCGTCGAGGCGGTGCTTCCGACGGGGGAGATCATCCGCAGCGGCGGGCGGCTCGTCAAGGACGTCGCCGGCTATGACCTGGGGCGCCTACTCTGCGGTAGCGAGGGCACCCTTGCGGTGATGACCGAGCTGACGCTACGGCTGGTGCCCGCGCCTGAGGCATCCGTCATCGGCATGGCCTACTTCCCCGATCTCGCCGACGCCGCAAGGGCGGTGTCGCGCGTGCTCGCTTCCGGCGTTCTCCCGGTCACCCTCGAGTTTCTCGACCGGGTCTGTATCGGCGCG
>DATCDV010000018.1:0-271942 GCA_036510495.1 Solirubrobacteraceae bacterium | reverse complement strand
GCGACATCCCCATCATCGACCCCACAACGGAGAACTACTACGCCAACTCACCCTCGACCCCAACCGCGACTACCAACCCCAAACCTGAACACCGTCTACGATCTCCCGAGACATCCGTCCAGGATGTCCCGAGACACAACAAAGTGCGCCCGGCGGGAATCGAACCCGCGGCCTGCGGTTTGAAAGACCGCTGCTCTTTGGCTCCCCGAAGAGAACCGTTGACCACTGAGCTACGGGCGCTTGAGGCCCATGATCCTACTACGTCGACCGTCACACGGACGCTGCGGAGAGCAGTTGAGATCCCCGCTGGGAAAGCAAGCCCCGAGCTAGATGAGCCACCGCATGTAGCTGCACGTATAGGCAGCCCAGCAAAAGCGTGAGAGGGGCTCAGCGATCAGAAACAGGTAGGGGGCGCTTGTGCTGGTATTTCTTTGTGGGCATGCCGAACTGTGACATACGCCGAATCGCGGCGAACGAGCTCGATCGAATCGAGCCGCTGTGGAATGCGCTGCGCGAACACCACTCGAACATCACACCGAAGCTAGGGCCACCGCGGTCGCGCAGCGAGTCCTGGCTGCGCAGACGCCGCCAGTACGAGCAGTGGCTGGCAAATCCGGACGCGTTCGTGCTGCTTGCGGAGCGCGGCGGAGAGTCCGTGGGCTATGCCATGGTCCAAGTTAGGGAGGGCTCTCCGACATGGCCATTGAGCGAGCGGGCGGGCGAGATCGAGACACTTTCGGTGCTTGCGGGCGAGCGCGGCCAGGGCACGGGGACGGCCTTGCTCGAAGCTGTGCGCGACGAGCTCGGCGAGCTCGGCATCAAGGAACTCTCGCTGCATGCGATGCCCACGAACGAAGCTGCGATCCGCTTCTACGAGCGTCACGGATTCAGCACTTACGCACTGTGGATGCGAGCCAACGGCGATGGTAAGCGCGAGGAAGAGGACTAACCGGGTTGCTCAGAGGACTGAGCCGGCGCACGGCTTCAATCGGCGATAGGGGAAGCGTCAACCTCGCGCAGTGCGCCGCTCTCGGGGTCGAACACGAACCCTCTGATGCGATCTCGGGCCGGCAGCTCGGGGCTTGATCGCAAGCGCAGGAGACTGCTGCGCAGAGTCGCCTCCACGTCATCAAAAGCTCCGAGTCGCCATGTGGGCAGCACGCCATCAGCGGCGAGCGCTTGTGCGAACTCGTCCTCGGAGGCGCCGTGCAGACCACAGCCGTCGTGCATCACGACCACGATCTCCTCCGTGCCGAGCTTGCGCTGGGAGACGCTGAGCGAGCGCACCGCGTCGTCGGTCACAAGGCCGCCGGCATTGCGAATGACGTGAGCGTCGCCACGCTCCAAACCCAGCATCGGAAAGAGATCGATGCGTGTGTCCATGCAGGCAAGGACAGCCACACGGCGGCGCGGCCTTGGGCTCAACCCAGGAGCGGCAAGCTGCTCGGCTCGCGATCGGGCGACCGCGAGCATGTCATCAGCGTTGGTCATCGGCGATCACGATCTTAAGCGCTCGCGGCGGCCAAGCGCAAGCCCGAGGCCGTGAACTCGAAGGGCTCTGGCTAAAAGACCGGATCGATTGCCAGTCTCGCCCTGTCCTATGGCGCGGACTCTGGCTCCCGCGAACCGGCGCTCGATGACTTGCCGGCGGTGAGGGTGAGGCTCATCTTGATCGCTCTGACCGCCCCCGTGGCCCCTGCTTGAAGGGTGAAGCCGAGCGTCAGCGCGATAATGCCCGGGATCAGCAGCGGCTTGGATCCGAGCATCAGGATGCCTAGGCGTCCGAGTAGATATGGAGGCGTGCACACGATCGTGCCAAGCGCGGCTCCAAGCCCGGTAGCCGTCAGCTTCTCGCGTCGAGAGCGCACTGGCTTGATGCCGACGAGCCGCGAGGGCACGGCCACATAACAAATCATCATCACCGCGATGACGCTGCCCAGGCTCAGCGCGAACCACGGACTGCCCCAGCGCGGGGCGAGGGTCGTCGCGATCGCGAGCAGCACGCCGACAGCCGCACCCCAGGCGAGGATGGGGACGAGCTGGAGCCGCGCCGCGGCGTAGGCCGGTCGGATCTCAGGAGGACGGGCGCGGGTGATTGCAAACGCGAACAGCGCGTTGAGGAAGAAGCACGCCCCGGTGATCGCCACGATCGCAAGCGCGATCGGGATGAGGATCGGGCCGCGCACCCCGGGGAAGGACTTGTCGCGCAACACGCGCGCCTTGAGGTCGAACATCGCCAGCCAGATCCACACGGCCGGAAGGATCTGGACGAGCGTGAGCCGCCAGTTGGTCAAGAGCAGCTTGAGCCCATCGAAGAGCATCGCAAACGCCCCCACCGTGAAGGCCAGCGGAGCGAATAGGCGCCGTGATTGGCTCAGACGAGCGATGTTCTCAACCAACGCTTGGTCTTCGTCCTGGATGGCGCGCACGAGCCGCTCGATCCGGGCCGAGAGAGTAGCGCGGCTTGACTTCAGGCTCACCATCCATCCCCGAGGATCCCACAGGGGAGTGCGATCTGGGATCGCATAAAGATGGGGGCCCCTCATCGCCATACTGACGCTCATCCCATGCTCGCCGAGCGCCTCACCGCACAGCTGCTTGCCGGAGAGCCCGCCCGCGATCCGGTTGCCGTCGCCAAGCGGCTGCTGGCGGTCCAGGGACAGGATCCGCGCGGGGCACGACTGGCGATCCGTTCGCGAACCACGGGGCTGTCGGCCGCCGACGTCGATCGTGCTCTGAGTGACGAGCGCACACTGGTGATCACGACGCTCAACCGCGGCACGCTGCACCTCGTGTGCAGCGAGGACTATCCCTGGCTGCACGCGCTGACCACGCCGGGCTTGCTCACAAGCACCGCGCGAAGACTGGGCGAGGAGGGCGTACCGCCCGAAGACGCCGAGCGCGGCGTGAAGGTGATCGAGCATGCTCTGGCCGAGGAGGGCCCGCTCACGCGCCATCAGCTGCGCGAGCGGATAGCGGCTGTGGGCGTACACACGGAGGGTCAGGCGATCGTCCACCTGCTGGGGCTTGCGTCGCTGCGCGGCCTGATCGTTCGCGGACCGATGGTGGGGCGCCAGCATGCCTTCGTACTCGTGCGCGATTGGCTTGGCGAGAGCGCTCCCGTCGATCGGGACCACGCTCTCGCAGAGCTGGCCCGCCGCTACCTGATCGGACACGCTCCGGCAGACGAGCGCGACCTCGCGAAGTGGTCGGGACTGCCGCTGCGCGATGTCCGCGTCGGACTGAGCGCGATCGCCTCCCAGCTCACCGAGCGCGAGGACGGGCTGCTCGAGCTCACCGGGCGCGAGCCCCCAGCCGCGCTGCCACCTCCGCGTCTGCTCGGCTCATTCGATCCGGTTCTGCTCGGCTGGCGCTCACGCGAGTCGATTCTCGGCGCCCACCAGGTCGTGGTCACCGTCAACGGCCTCTTCCGCCCCTTTGCCCTCATCCGCGGCCGCGCCGTGGCCACATGGCGCATGCGCGGCGGCGAGATCGAGTTGGAGCCCTTCGCTCGTCTGGGCCGGGAGGACCGCGCCGCGCTCGCTGACGATGCCGAGGACGTGGTGCGCTTCCTTGCCGGAGGGCAGCGCAGCCCATGAGAAGGCGCTCCTGCTTGCGAGTAGCGGCGCCACGCGCAAAGCTGCAGGACAGATAGATCCGCGACCGATGAGTTTCCACCGCCCGCGACGGTCTGTATAGGGAAAGCCCGACCAAGCGACGAGCAGGAGGACCAAAATGAGCGAGACCACTACCAACACCCGCATCACCCAGGTGGGGACCGTGATGGTTCCCGTCAGCGATCAAGACCAGGCGATCGAGTTCTATGTCGGCAAGCTCGGCTTCGAGCTACGCACTGACATTCCCTTCGGGCGGGGCGACCGTTGGGTGGACGTTGCGCCCCCCGGCGCCACGACTACGCTCGCGCTCCTGCTCCCGCGCGAGGAGGAAGCCACTGGCATCGACACCCGGATCGCCTTTACAACCGAGGACATCGACGCCGACCACGCGGATCTGCAGGCGCGGGGAGTGGACGTCGACGACGCGGTGATGCGCATGGGAGACCCTGTGCCGCCAATGTTCTTCCTCCGCGACCAGGACGGTAACCGGCTGTTGATCGTCCAGCGTAGCTAACGCGGCGCCATGCGCCGCCGCGAGAAACGCGTTCGGGGCGGTGCCACGGGAGCTGCAGGCGGACATGACCTGAGGGTCACGGAGGCTGTGATCGAAGCCGGTCGTAGCCGGTCGATCAACCGGCTACCCTTAGTTAGGTATGAGGGGACGCATGATGATGATTGTCACGATGCTCGTTATGGGGTTGGCTCCGGCCACGGCGCTGGCGACATCTCATGACGTCGCATCCACGCACGCTTACATTCGTGCCAACTATGCGTTCACCCGCGCCACCAAGGCGAAGGTCAAAGCCGCGCAGGCGAACATCGAGGCCATCACCCACAAGCTCGGCCAAGAATGCCCAAACGTAGGCGCCGGCTCACCCCAGAACGAAGAATCCCAGCATCTGAGCTACGAGGTGGTGGTAGCACTGTGGTCGGCCTCCTATACCACCGACGCCGGCCCGATCCACACTTTCGCAAACGCCGTACGGAGACTGCGCTGGAGCAACCCAAAGCTCACGCACATGGCGCAGCGCTATGCGACGAGCCTGCAGGCGCTAGCCACTCTGCAGACCCCCAACATCTGTAGCGACGTAACCGCTTGGAAAGCCAATGGCTTCAAGGCGGTCCCGGCCACCACCATCCAGCTCGATCGCCGCGTCGAAGGGATCGAAGCAAAAACGATCCCACCATCGCTGTTGACTCGCTACGAGCAGCCGGCAGACAAGGCTATTCTGGCCACAACGACACGTCTGGAAACACAGCTCGAACATATAGAAACCGTCGTCGGCTTCAACGATTGGGACCAGGCGCTCGAAGACCTCGGGCTCAATCAGTAGCGACGCGCAGCGAGTCGCAGCGAGTCGCACGAAACGCCCACCTCTACAGCGATTCTCTTCTGAGAGCAGTGCCCATTTTGCGCGTCCGCTGGAGGGCAACGCGACGCAACTTGCTAGCGTGCCCTCATCCGCGGCAGTGGCCGTTACAAGCAGAGTCCTCTCCCCATATACAGGTGATTCTCGGTAGCTCTCGGGATGGACGCTTCGGTGAGAAGGCCGCCGCATGGGTCATGGATCGGCTCAGCGCCCGGGAGGATCTTCGGGCCGAGCTGGTGACCTGCGCGACTATCCGATGCCATTCTTCGAGCAGACGGTTGCGCCTACCTACGGTCATCGCGACTACCCCGAGGACGTGGCGCGCTGGGCGGGAAAGGTCGAGGAGGCAGACGGCTACATCATCGTCACGGCTGAGTACAACCACGGCTACCCGGCGATTTGAAGAACGCCCTCGACCAGATCTTCCCCGAGCTGAACCGAAAGCCGGTCACGTTTGTCGGATACGGCAACCCCGGCGGCGCCCGGGCTATCGAGCAGTTGCGCCTCGTTACCGTGGAGCTCGAGATGGCACCGTTGCGCCACGCCGGGCACATCCTGCCGGTAGTGATGATCGAGGCGATGAAGCTGAGCAACCGATCGACCCTCAGATCTTCGCCTCCCTTGACCAACGTCTGGATACCGCGGCCACTGACCTGGTGTGGTGGGCGCAGGCGCTGGCGCTGGCGCGATCTGCAAGCCAGCCTGGCTGAGGCGATTCCGGCGTCTGGCCGCCCGGCAAGAGGGACTGTCTGATCATGCAGTCCAGGATCACCACATTGCCGATGTTTGACGGTCAGGTCGAAGAGGCCATACGTTTCTATACCGAGGTCTTCGATGACTCGCGGATCCAGGCGGTCGTCGAGTGCGAGACCGAGACCGAGACCGAGACCGAGACCGAGACCGACATTCAGGATACATTCGCCGTTTGTCGGGCGGCTCACCGACCGGTTGGGCGTCTCCTGGCAACTAAGCCTCACGTAGAGATCGAACTCGCTCGAGAACTGTGGCACCATCCGGCGCGTGGCACGACAGGCGAGCACTGACGTTCAAACCGCGATTCTGCGGCGGGTGTGCGCCATTCCACCAGGCTACGTCCGCACCTACGGCGACGTTTCGCCTGGCGCGCCACGGCTGGCGGGATACGTGCTGAGCCACAGCGAGGCACATGAGGCACCATGGCATCGTGTTGCTCGCGCCGACGGTTCGCTCGCAAAGGGACCCCGCCAGCGGCGCCTGCTGGAAGCGGAGGCGGTCCCCTTCGTCGGTGAGAGAGTAATACTCTCCAGCGCGCGACTCGACGATCTCGACGCGGTGTGACGCGCGCTCGGTGGCCACATGGTTCGATAGCTGTGCCGTAGAGCCGGCATTAGGTCAACGTGAAGATTTAGGCACGATGCACCTTCGGTATGAGTTACCAAGGGCCCACCAATCAACCTCCTATATAAAGCGTGCAGAAAAAATGCAGCATTGCGCTTTCGGCGGGTTCGCGAATGGCCTCGGGATATTTACACGGTGGGGGATGTGAGCATGAACAGCTCGATCTCGACGTCGGGACCAACATGATGGTTGAGATGAAGGCCAGGACCTCCACGGCCGGAGAGGCGCTGGATCTCGTGACCGCGGCAACTTGGGCAGACGTTGCGAAATGCACAGCTCTACGCGCGTATCGTGGTGCTTGATCTGGGCGCAGATCAACTCTTGGGATACACGCGGCACATGCCGATCTTGGGCAATGCCGAGATATTCAGTAGATAGCCCCTCCAGCCAGCTCGCTTGGCTGTATTGCTCAAAGGCTTTCGTGGCTCGAATACGCTCGGCGTGGTTTCGATTATGTGAGGGGGCACAAAGTCGATGCGTACAAGCGTTTTACCATCCTGCTGATAGCCGACGAGGTACAGCCCATGATAAATCCCCGCAAGGATCCGGGCTTGCTGCGGTCCCCATGCGGCGCCCATGATGCGGTCTGGGAAGTCCGTTGTCCCGTCACTCAGCCTTGCTGTCTTGACCTGGGCGAGAAAACCGCAAAACTTACAGATGATGTCGGCGCACTCAAAATTGACTGGCAGTTGCTTAAAATGGCGAACTCTGTTGCATCGAGGGCACCCGACATGCTTGCATACGGCCACCTCCCCTCGCTTACCGAGATCTTGCCTAGCTGTGGCCATCGCAGAACAATAGCGGGAGAACGAAAGAAATGACCCGCCCGCCGCATGCTAGACCGCGGCGTGGGCTAGCTACGCCAGTTTCGGACGATCGGAATATCACACACTGTCATATAGCTGGACTGGTACAGCCATCTGCCCGAGATCCTTATATCGGAGACGGCGACGCACCGAGCCATGGCTATGCCTGTCAGTCTCAATCATACCGGCAGGACTCCTGAGAAACCGCAGTAGATTCGTCCCACTAAAGGGAGCGCCATCCTTCGGCCTGAAAACGACGTACGCAGGACTAACCCACCCCGCTTCGTGAGGACTTTGACACAGGGCGATCGCACCCAGAGCCGCCCTCATAGGATTGTACGCCAAGTCGCCAGTCTCCACACGGCGATAGCGACGTGTGTCGGACGCGGGCTTGCCCTTAAACGGGGCAAATCCGTGCTTTGACACCCCAAGGAACCTCTCGACAGTCTGGCTGCCTGCGGTCATACCGCGTTTTTCTATCCAAGCCCCAAGCTGTACGGTCGCCTGGTTATTAGGCGCGTTCGGCTTATCTGGGAGGAGATGCAATTGGCCGGCGGGTGCCTGATTGTCTCCTTCGGTACCGGGCCAAGGAATATCGAGACTCCAGTCACCACACCTGACGTCTTGGGCACGAACCTCCCAGGAGTACCGATCTGGTTTACCGTGGCAAAGCCACGCGACAGCACCAGCGAGAGCGTCGGACTCCAGAGGGGGCCGCGTGGGCGGACTGCCTGTCGACTGCACTTGGTAGTACCGGATCACATCTGGCTGCTCCGAGTCCCGCTCAAAGATGAGCACGTTGGTGCGGATGGTTGGGGCAGATGCGAAGGTGCCCACGGGTAGTCGAACAACACCGACCACCGCGAACTCGGTTAGCAACCGTTCGCGAGCCCTGCGGAAGGGACCTTCATCACGAAAGAGGATGCCGTCGGGAACGACGACGGCACAGCGCCCACGCGGCTTGAGTATGGCCATCGACAATTCGAGATACGCCAGCTCCCCCACAGACGATGCTGCCGGCTGTGGCAGCAGGTGGCCTCGCCCAAACGGTGGGTTGGCGAGCATGATATCGACCTGCCAATCCGTGCTGCGGAGGACCTGAGCCATCTCCAGATGCTACGACACCAACGTTGCCTAGCTGCCATATTTGTGTCTCACACTGCGAGCCTCAGACCAACCTGACGCTTTATGCATCCGGTGGTTTGCGTTAACTTCTGCGAGTGGAGCCAACCGAAGTCAATACGAATCGCTTTGCGCGGCTTTGTGGCGGCCGAATGTCGCTCGCAGCGGTTCAGTAATCGCCTGTTCCCGCCGCTGTTGCGCCAGCTTGGCCTTCCTGACTGGATAGCAGCGAGCACGACGAGCCAACAAGGCGATGATCCTATAGTGGGGTGGGTTCTCTGCTTAACAAAGGAGCCTGCTGTGGACGTCGAGATCTGGTCTGACATCGCGTGCCCGTGGTGCTACATCGGCAAGCGCCGCTTCGAGGCTGCGCTCGAGCAGTTCGAGCACCGCGACGACGTCAATGTGACCTGGCGGAGTTTCGAGCTCGACCCCGGTGCGCCTCATGAGCGCACGGGCGATCGCGCGGAGCGCCTGGCGGAGAAGTACGGCATGACCGTCGAGCAAGCCCGCGAGGCCGAGCAGCAGCTTACGGGCGTGGCGGCGGGCGATGGCCTTCCCTTCCGCTTCGACATCGCCCGCAGCGGGACCACCTTTGACGCCCACCGTCTTGTGCACTTTGCAGAGACCCACGGTCTGCAGGATGCGATGAAGGAGCGCCTGCTGCGCGCGTACTTCACCGAAGGCGAGCTGATGTCAGACCACGACACGCTTGTGCGCCTGGCCGCTGAGGTTAGGCTCGACGAGCAGGAGGTGCGCGAGTTGCTCGCGGGAGGTCGCTACGCGGATGAGGTTCGCGCCGACGAGCGCACCGCAGGTGAGTTGCGGATCAGCGGGGTGCCGACATTTGTGGTCGATCGTAAGCTGGGTGCCTCCGGTGCGCAACCGCCGGACGCGCTACTCGATCTGCTGCGCCAGGGTTGGGCCAAGCGCAGCCCCGCGTCGGCGCTGGCCTAGGATAGGCGCGATGGCGATCTTCAAGAACCTCAGTGCCTACTGACCAGAAGGGCGACGCTGGCGATGTGCAGTGGAACTTCGAGAAGTTCCTCGTCTCCGCCGACGGACGCCCGGTGGCGCGCTTTCACCCGACGGTCAAGCCGGAGTCGCAGGAGCTAACGGCAGCGATCGAGGTAGAGCTCGTTTCCTGATGGCGGTGCATATGGCGATCTGAGGACCCTAGAGCTTGTGCGCCTCGGCGCGGCTGTGCAGGAGCGCGAGCAGGTGGACTTCGGTCGCGGGTGGGAACTGGGTCGCGCCGAGCGCAAGAAAGGCAACCTCGGCAGGACCGATGCGAAAGAATGCTGCATCGATGTCGATGTATCTCGCGTTCGGCTTCGGAGGCAGGTTTTCTTCTTCGATCGGAGGCAGCTTCGCAAGGACGTGGATTGCGACGGTCCTTCCACCGATGAGCTTGGCGACGGGAACGAAGGTGACCTTCACGGCGTGCGAGCGCTCAAGTTCGTGGTGCCGTTCGAAGGTCAGGGCGCGGCCAAGAGCGCGTGTGAGGCAAGTGCGACCACGCCGTGATCCAAGCGCGGCGAGTGCGGTTTTGGCGACGCGCTGGCTCGGTGCAACCGCGACGATGGAGGCCACGGTCCTCTGGCTGTCGGTGAGCCACGCTTCGCCGCCCCCGACCAGATCAACGCCCAGCTTGCCTTGCCGGCCACACCTCAGAGCTTCGTATTGGACGGCTTCTGGACCGAAGATGGCGCCGTGAAGGGCTGTGGCTCCAGGAAGATCGCTCACTCGCAGGTTGACGGACTGAGCGAACGCATCCGCCTCCGTCTTCGTGATCGATGTGCTCCCGCTGCCAGAGCGGGCAAGCGCGATCGTCACGCCGCCATCAGCGAGCACGACCAAGACAAGCAGGAGAGCGACACGCCTGAGCACCGGCCGAATCATGTCAGGAGACACCTACGCGAGCTGGCGTTTGGTCATGGAGCCAACCCGACTCAATGCGAACCGCTTTGCGTCGCTCACTGGCAAATGTCGCTTGACGAAGCGGATAAAGCTAACGGCGTCTGAGCGCTTCCGTGTACTGACTGACCCCGTAGCGGCTGCGGGGTCTTGAGATCACGCACGAGTTCTGTTCTGATAGCGCCAGCCAAGACAACCGAGAAGCCGTAGGCAAGCAAAAAGTTCCGCCGCCGGCTCTGCTCTGATCGCGGCCAAGTCAAGACAACCGAGTGGCACCGAAGATTACGCCTTCGATGCCACTGGGCCACCGTAGCTGTCTGCGGAGACGGTCCTGCGACTCGCTGTGCGTGTGCTGTTCGGTGCTCGAAAGGAGCCGCGATGAGCACGACGGACGACATAGAGCTACCGGAGTCGGCCGACGATTCCACGAACTGTACCGCTCGGACCGCAGCCGAGTTGAGCCAGTCTCGGCGCACAGATACTCGCGGCGATCAACCGCGCCCCGCAAGCGGGACGGAGATGAATAGTAGGATCGCGGCCGTGCCGTTCACACTCAGGAACCTCAAGGAGGATCTGGAGGATCTCGGGTCCAACTTCGACGGCGAGCCGGACCTGGAGTTTCGCCACGCAAGCAAGGCGCTCAAGCTCGAGCAGTGCGGGCTTTGCTACTAGCGCATCCCGCCCGACTATCGCTTCCCATACGGCCACACGCATAAGGAGCAGGAGGAGATCTACGTGGTCGTGCGCGGGAGCGGGCGGATGAAGCTCGACGACGAGATCGTCGAGGTCAAGGAGTGCGACGTGGTTCGCGTCCCACCCGGCACGTGGCGAGGCTAGGAGGGCGGGGCGGACGGCCTCGAGATCCTCATCTTCGGTGCACCTAGCCTCGGCGAGAACCCGCGCGACGACGTGGAGGGTCAGCGCGACTGGTGGGCTGACTAGCGCTCGGTGGGATAATGTCAGAGGTTCGAATTATCTCGGGCGCGTCACGAAGGCCCCGTCACGGCGGGGCTACCTGCGGTTCGCATTGAGTCGGGTTACATGGACTTGGGCGGGCAAAGACTAAACCGTCGAGCGCGGGTAGAGATTCTGCGGCGAGCTCTTGTTGGGGTTGTCGATCTCAAGGGTTCTGGGTGAGCCAGCTGCTCGTGCGTGCGGCCTGGAACTGCTCGGGGCTGAGCGGCGCTAGGTCCGCCAAGGCGATTGCGCTGCTCCACTCTCCGTTAGGGGCACGCACAGAATATGCAGTGCCTGCTGCCGATCCAGCCGCGTATACCGAGCGGACCATGTCGAGTTGAGAAATTCGATAGGCGTCAAATTCCTCGCCAAAGGCGTCGCGGTCGGACTCGATCGCAGATGCCTCTTTGGCTAGGGCTGCATCCAGCGGAAGGAGTTCGTAGAAGATCGGAAATCCGTAATGCTCAGGCGCAAGCTTCGACTCTGCGTAGGTGGGCATGAGATGTAGCGTAGGGAGTTAGCCAGGTGTCTGTTGCTCGAGAGCACCGGGGGGTGCGACCCAGACGCTCGTGAAGTGAAGCGCTCGTGCAAGGCGGTCGTAGTGGCGGTCGTAGTGCAATACGTCGAGGCCGGCGTCTTGTGCCGCGGCTGCGATCAATGCGTCTGCGAGGGGAACTCGATGTTGCCCAGGTCCATCGGAGGTCAGAACTCGCAGCGCTCCAATTGCGGCTCGCTGCGCCGAGGCTGAGACTGGAACATCGCGTAGAAGAGCTTGATCCGCCTCAACGAGCGTGAACTCCCGAGCATCCCGTGCTGAGTACAGCAGCTCGAGTGTCACGATCGAGCAGGTTGCTATCTGTCTACCGCGTAGCGCTGCGACCCATAAATCTCGGACGAGTGGGTGTGACGCACGAGCCCAAACGGAGGTGTCAGCAATCAGCACTCGACCCCCAAACGGGGCCGCATCCTCCATTGTCATTTGCCCCAGGCAAGCTCGTCAATGCGCTGTGCTACGTCGACATCGAACCCGGGATCTGTCGATGTCGAGCGCTCGATCAGGCGCTCAATGCGCTCGGCGTCCTGTTGGCGCTCGGCGAGCATTGCCTCGGCGCCGCGGATGGCAAGGTCGTGTACCAGCGAAGCAGTCGGTTGCTCAGGCTCAACGAGGGACACCACTCGGTCCAGCGCCTCTGCTAGCGCTCGATCCTTCGTGACGGGTATGCGGGCAAATCGTGTCGGCACGGAGCTCATGGTAGCACCGCGGTGCAACACCAGCATTTGCGTCCCCAGCCTGAAGCTTCAACGCATCCGCGGCTGGAGTTCACACAAGAACCAGAATCTCCGGCGAAATGGAGCCAGCCGACCTGAAGTCGAACCGCTCTGCGCTGCTTTCCTGCGGACGCATGGCGGTGGACGACGCGGGATAGCCCCCGCCGCAGACGCCGGTCCTCCGCCAGGGACGACGGAAGATCGAGTGCTGCTGACTCGGCGCCCGAACCTCTGCGCCGCACTCGAAGGTCATGCGCCCACATCATCTCCCACACGCCAGGACGACCCTGCACGCCCTAGACAGTTGCTGATGTTGCCGCTGGCTAGAGCTTCCCATGTCGCCCAGGATCAACGGACCCGGATCGACGGGGCAGGGCAGCGGAGCTTCGCGCCCAGCGGTGGCGCTCGGATCCGCCCACGAGACGAAGAGGGTCTCAATGCACCAACGAGTCCCGCACCTTCGACCTCCGGTTAGCGCCCGTCTTGCCCGTACACTGGCGCGATCATGAGCCTGCTTCATCAGTGGATCAACGACCCGGGCGCCTCATCCGCAATAGCGATCGCGCTTGTTGCGGGCACATGGGCGGTCGCCCAGTTTCGTCCGATTGCCCGAGAGCGCAGACGTGAGACATACGAGGCTATGACGACGCATTACGTCGAGTTGCGCCCCGCGCGTGATGCAGCCGTTCCGCATTTTCCGCCGCTGCTCAGAGCTGCGCAGCAGAGGGTGCTCGCCGCAACAGAACAACCGCAATGCAATACCGAAGCCGGGTATCGAGCACATGAGGTGCGGGCCCAGATCGAGAGCTGGATGCGCTTTGATTTCGCATTCACGACGGCGAGGGAGATCATCGACTGCGAGGCTAAGTTTAGGGCGATGCTCTGGACTGTCGAGACGATCAGGCAGTGGCGTACCGACGGGATCTTGGAATTGAACGGTGTGCGCTATCCCCAAGCGGTGCTGACGGCAGCACATGACCTCGCACACGACCTAAATGCGTTCCTATTTCATTATGAGACGGGGAGCTATCCAGCCAGACAGACACTGGGCCTACTCCATCGATCGCTAGCTGTAGTCTCGAAGGCGACTGAACCCGTTGTGTGGGAGGCAAGCCTTGATGCTCGGTGGGGTCGACGCGTCCTACGTATCGGGATCGCGTGCCAGCACTTCAACGATGTCACGCCGATTCACTGCATAAGTGACATGACTTGGAAGACGGTAGAGGGGACGCGACGGCTCGTTCACCCACGGTTGAAGCGCACTGTGTCCGGTGCATCGGTGCTTGAGGGTAACTCGCCGATCCGTCCACGGCTCCTGCCAGGTCCAAGGATTCGCATCAGGGCATTCATGTGGTACCTAGTCGGACTCGTGTCACCCAACCCTCGCATCTGGTTTCTCTCCTACGGTGGCCGGAGGTTGCACCTTCATCGCCGCAGCGAGAATCAGGTCGCTGGCCTAATGAAGCTCGCTATCACTCCCGATGAGCGTCAAGCGCAGACTGCATCGGAACGCGACACAGAGTTGATGGTGTCGCTTGACTTTACGTGGAGTCTCACTGACCTGAAGGAGCGTCAGCGGCAGATCCTCCGCAACCAGCGCAAGGCACAGGGCAGGCTCGCGTGGCTGTGGTTTCCGCGCCGTGCTGAATACTCGACGGACGGCTCCTGAACGAGAATGCAATGCCGTGGGTAGCGGAGATCGTTGCGGCTGGAACGACGGTGGCGAGATATAGCTGGGCGCACCGTCGCTCCGAGGCGGGCGTGCCACCTCATCCGCTTCAATCGACGCTCCCGTCCCAGCAGTACGATCAACCCATGAGCATGACCTGGCTTCGGGGGCAAATTGGCTGCTGAGGATCGGATCATCCGCGTTCTCATAGCGTCTCCTAGTGGGCTTGACGATGAGCGTGCGCTAGTCGAGAAGCTCATGATTGAGACGGAGAAGAGTCTGCCGATCACAGCTCCCTTCGCCTTCCGCTCTCTGCGCTGGGAGGACCAGCCGCCCGGCTCCGGTCGCCCACAGGAACGTCTGAATCCGATGGCGAGAGTTTGCACCGTCTTCGCTGGGCTGCTAGCCGATCGATGGGGCTCACAGACAGGCGCATACAGCTCTGGATTCGAGGAGGAGTACATGATCGCGCGTGATCGATATCGGGCTTCCAGTGAGGGTTTCCCAGACCTCTGGTTGTTTTTCAGTGAGGTTGAGGAAGATGCGGTAGCTGATCGGGCCCAGTATGAGCAAGTCGTCCAGTTCAAAGCAGAAATCAAGGACGACCGAGAGGCACTGATCGCAAAGTTCGGCGACCTCAAAGACCTGGAGGACAAGCTACGTCGCGCCTTTCAGAGGCTGGTTGGGACTCTGCTCATGAGCCTCGGCCCCAACCAGACGGGGCTGATCGGGAACACGAGCCAGGACATAAGAACCGGCCCGATCACTTCGGCGCCGCGTGCCCCGAAGTCTGACGAACGCCCACAGGAAAGGCCGAGCAAGCCGTTGCCAGCGGACTGGCACGAGGCGCTTGTGGCCGAGCCGCTCGAAGACAGCGGCATGGCTGAGCAAGAGCGCGAAGCCCGGGATCTGGAGGAGAGCGATCCAGCAGGCGCCGCGGCAGTGTACGTCGAAGTGTCGCACGGTCTGCTAAGTGCTGGTTACTCCCCGCTGGCCGACATCTACAGCGACCGAGCCAGTGCGCTGTACAAGCAAGTCGGCGATAACGCTAAGGCCGCCGAGGTTCTTGTGGATGCGCTACGGCGCGCGGTCCTGGCGATGTCGGAGCGAGCGCCATATATGGCTCGCCGGCTGCTGGAGCTGACGCCCGAGGATCAGCGCTGGCGCTCACATGCACTCGAGGCACTGGCGGACTGGCCGGGAGGCCTCTTGGAAGCGACTGACCACCTGGCCGTGGCTATCCAGAGGCTGGACTCCGACGGCACCGCGCCCGACGATGACGAGCGACTTCAATTTACCGCTGGACTTGTAGAGCTTCTTTGCGTAGGCGAACGTTTCGCCGACGCTCTTCAGGCGGCGGATGAGGTGCGCGATGTGCCGCTTGCAATTGGCCACCGGCTGCAGATCGCACTGGACTACATGGATGCCGAGGAAGCAATCCACGGAGTTGATCGAGCGGACATGTGCTGGGAGCAGATACGGGAGTTCGTCCACGATCTAGGCGACGACGCGTCTGATGCCGCCGCAATCGCATGGCAGCGTCGGGGTGTCACGCTCGCGGGCCGAGGCCGGGTCTCCGACGCACGCGAGGCATTTCGCCGAGCGGTGCAGCGCTGGCGCCAACGGCGCGGTTATGACGACCAGGTGCGTGAAGCCTATTTCGCCTCCCAGATTGCCGGCGGTCTCAACGGAGAGTTCTCGACCGAGGGCGAGGCGATCCGGCCGTGGGCGGCCAATCTGCGTGGCGATGCCGATACCCCTGCGCGCCGAGCCGACCGGTTCGAGGAGCACGGCATGAGCTATCGGCTCCACAAGCAGTTTCCCGATTCGCTGCGCTCGTACTGGCTGGCCTACACCGAGCACCGCCGAGCCGGCAACCTGCGCGGCGCAATGTTCTGCATGGAATTGCTCGGTGAGCTGAACGTGACCGCCGACCATCCCAGTGACGCCGTCTGGGCTTACGTGCGGGCAGGCAGAGAGAAGGAGGCCGCCGACGCGGCACGAACCGCACCGGTAGGCGAGCTAGGTTCGGCGCTCGATGTCGGAGATGCACGATGGCGCCGGGCGGCCAGCTATTCGGTGATCGCCGCGGTGGGACGGCAACTGGCTCCCGAGATACTGCTCAAGATCCAGGCGCCGATCATCGCCGAGGCAAAGCGCGACGTCCAGTCGCTCGTGGGGCCCGAACCCATCGTGCGCGCTCAAGAGGCACTGGCCGCGATTGTGTTTGGCGTGGAGCCCGACGTCCAGGATGAGGCGATCGGGAGACTACGGGAACTGGCGCTGGATATGTTCATCGGCACTACCCGACCCGCGGTAGAGGCGCTTATCTTGCTGACGAACGCGGAAGTCAGCGATGAGACCGAGACGCTGCTCAAGGCATTCCTGGACGATTCCGGATTGCGCGGTATATCTCCGATATGGCTTGGCGGACGACTGTCGAGCCATCCCGACGCCGCCGACGCAATCGTGGCCAGAGCCAAGACAGGGGCCAGGGACGCTTTGGAGGTCGCCGCCTGTGCTGGACTGCCCGAACACGACGGTGAGCTTGCCGCGGCGTGTGCCAACTCCGTTCAGATCGTGATCGATAGCCAGCCGATGGAAACAGTCCAAGAGGACGGCCGTAGCTACCGGCGCGTGGGGATGGGCGGATATGAGATGTCGGGAGTACTGGCGAAGTTCTGTCCCGAGCCGATGCGAGTGGGCTTCGCGGAGAAGATGGCGGCGATCACGGGCGACAACGAACTACCCCTGATGAACCGTGCGTCTGCCGCAAGTGCACTCTTCAATGTCGCGACGGCGCTTGACTCAGCGACCGCGCGCCGACTTGCTGGAGAGATGGTGCCGATCGTAGCCGGCGAGGTAGAGCGATCCGACTGGGACTATCCGGATGAAGCTGACGCTTTCTCGCGATTCCAGATGAACCAACCAGGCGCGTGGTATCTGCAAGGCTCCGCGTTGGCCGCTTGGAGCGCCCTTCGGCACGATGCGGACGACGATCAGCCCGGAGACAAAAAAGTGATCACCGACGCGCTAGCCGCAGGCGCCCCATTTGTGATGGCAGCCGCCATCGACGCGCTGACGCGTATGCCGCACGTTCCTCTGCCTGGGGCCGTGGGTGCGAGCTTGACCCATCCGGACAGTCAGGTCCGCGCTGCCGCCGTGTCCACCTCGATGCACCGCAATCAGATGTCCCCGCCCGAGCCAGTGCTAAGCCGACTCGTTGACGACGAGGCTGTCAACGTGCGCCTGACGATCCTGGCAAACGCCGATCAGCTCGCGCTCGATGCACGCACAGCGCTGCTCACTAGGTTCATAAACGATCCGGATGCTTACGTTCGGGCGTTTGCCGGGGCACGTTTGCGATCGTCACGGCCACGATTCAACCCAACCGAATAGCGGTTGAAGCCCCGAGTGGGGCGCATGCCGCTCCGCAGCAGGCATGGGCAATAGGGCTGCGCAGCGCCCGTCTCTCCGTCGAGTTGCGATCCGGGCCGGGGTCTGCTACCCCATCCGTCGCAATCGACAACTGAGTGGCCGGACGGGTGTTGTCGCACCCGCCCGGCCTGTAGCGCCGAAGGATCATGCCCTTCGATGCCACGGCCAAACCGTAGCTGTCTGCGGCTGCCTGTCGTGCTCGTTTGTGCGCGCTCCTCGGCGTCACTCCAAGCCAAGGAGACGGAGATGCCCAAGCCGAGAGACGCACAGCAATCCGCCGGAAGCACAGGAGCCAGCGCGACACGGGGGCGCCGAGAGCTCGAGCCCGGCGAACTTCGCCGGGTCGAGCCCGTCTCGGACACCCAAATCCTCGCTGCCGTCGAGCGCGCCGAACTCCACAACGAGCGGCAGGACGAGGGCGTCTTGCGGGCGGACCTCGCCGAGCACTTGGGGTTCCTTCATAGCGGCTGGACTACTCGCCAACTGCGCCCCCAGCTAGACGCGCTACGGGCTGCCGGACTGCTGCGCGATCTGCGTCGCCAAGGGCTCAATGTCGTGGGGCTCACGAGCGCCGGACGCCGAGCACTTGCGCAGGCCCGCGCGGCAACCGAGACGGTTGAGCTGCCGGAGTCGCCGCAGCATCGTCGGTGGCGTCACGCACGTAGCGCTGCCGGCGAGCGCATCGACGGGTTTCGCCAGCGGGTACATGTCGCCTTGGACGAGGCCCACCGGCTGCTCGACGCCGATCAAGTCCCGTCGGGTGCTTGGTTCGACCTCGCCGGACGTCTAAAAACGGAGTGCTGGCAACTCGGGTCCGCCACGTATTGCCTACGGGAGTGGCTCGAGCCGGGGGACGATTGCGCCGATGTCGATGAGGTCAGAGGACGGCGCAACGTGTGGCAATGGAAGGACGCTGACGGCTCGGATTGACGGCCGGCGGCGCGGGCAGGTCAGCTAAGCCTCGCTTCCGGAGGCGAGGGCTACCGCGCCTCCCACGAAGATCACGCCGAGCGCGATCTTCCCTGCGGTCTTCCTTCCCTCTTGAGCTTGGTCTTCTGCCGCAAGCGTCAGCCCCTTGACGGCTAGCTGGTATGCCGGCCCGTATACGGGCGGGATGACAGTGCTCACCGCGTCGGCGATGATTTGCCCGTCGGTGGTGCCGAGCCAGCTTCCGAGGTTCAGAGCCTGAAACTCGGCGTCTTCGAGTAGTTCCCGGCGGAACTGCTCAAGCGGCGGGAGCTGCCGCGCCATCGCCTCCAGCCAGGGGCACGGCGGCGGCATCGTCTGGCCCTGGCGCAAGTAGGGGCTGAATGCTGGGTTGCGCGAGACATAGCTCGCTATACGTTGCTGCTGGTCAGTCATCGTCACTCTCCGTCAGATAGTACCTTCCCCAATGGGGCTTACAGCCTGCCTTTGTAGCAGGTCATTGCGACCGTTTCGCTGGATCAGTGCCTTTTTGGTAGAGAAATGTCAACTTGCGAGTTGTTGGGGGTCAAAATGGGACCGATCCCGCAACGTGCTAGTTGTTGGCTGCTAAAGTGGGAGCAATGGAGGATGACTGGGTAGATGCTCGGCGCCTGATCGCATTGGCCGCTGAGCATGGCTACCCGGTAAGCGCTCGCTCGCTTGAGCTATGGCGCTACCGGGGCCTTCTGCCGCGGGGGGAGCAGCGCACCGGCCGGGCTGCGTGGGTCTATCCGCCAGTGAGCGGGAGCCAGCTTCTGCGCCTGTTGCATTGGCGAGGGAAGACACGCAGCCTCGACGTGATCTTGATTGTGCTTTGGATTGAGGGATTCCAGATTGACATCGCGGACGCACGTGCCTCGCTCCGCACATTCGTCGATACGTGGGAGCACGAAATAACGCGCGAGCTAAACGGTGCCGGCGACGTATCCAGCGCGATTGAGGCGCTTGCTCGCAAGTTCGCCGGCAAGCGCGGCAAGGCGGCGCTCCCACGGATCGTCCGCATGACATCAGACGAGCGGATACGTGCGTGCGCATACGCCCTCGCATTCGCCTTCAATGACGAGGAGGAGATCGTGCGTCGAAGGGCTGACGCGGTTCTCTTTGAGCGAATGCTTGGGCTTCGCTCGGGGCGAGGTGGTGGTTTGGCTGCGGCGATCCCGCTGGATGAGGACACCCTTCGCCTTGCAGGCTTCCGCCCTCCCGGCGAGCTGCGCGCCATGCTTGATTCAGCGACGGACGACGAGTTCGAGTTCGTCCGCAGGCTCCTTCACGCGATCGTCGTCTGGCTCCCTCTCCTCATTCCCCAATTCGTTCAGCACTTTGGAGAGAAGGCGCGACCTGTCGGCAACCTCATGCAAAAGCTGTTTACCGACCTACCGGCAGAGCACTACGCCTTCGCAGCGACCGGCATGCTCGCGTCCCTGAACGCCAAGGGGCACGCGGCTGACGATCTACGCCGGCAGCTCTCGACCGTCACTCCAGTCGCGATCAACCTTGACGTACTCGCCACACTTGAGCCTGAGAAGCGGCGCCACGCGTTCGACCGACTTCCTCCCCAGGATCAGGTGCAGATCGCGGGAGAGCTAGCGAGACACCGGGATGGCTGAGCCACATTTGCCCGATGACTTGCCGTTGGCGCGAGCTGCGGCTGGAGCCGTCGGAGCGCCGATCGACTCAGCAGCCGCTTGGGCGCACCTCACTGACTGGCTGCCAGAAATGCTCGCTGAGTTGCTGGCAAGCGATGTGTACGGGATCAGTAAGCGTCCACCGAAGGGTCAGCGAGGCGTTTACCTGTTCACGGAGGGCGGGAGACATTTGTACGTTGGGCGCACCGGCATCACGGCTCGTTCGCGTGCCGGCGGCGAGCCGCCGATCACGAGCTTTCGCTATCGATTCGACCAGCACACGCAGCTCGGAAGGCCGCCCGGAGCGGCTGGCTTTGCCAATCGCCTGATGCAGACGGAGGCCAACAGGCGCGGGGTCGATATCCCGCGCAAATGGTGGAAGAACCGGCACGCAGAGGGTGCGGCAGTTTACCGTTTGTTCTGTGCGGCGAAGGTGCGAGTTGGCGAGATGGACTGTCGCGCCGTGGCGTTCGAGGACGACCTGCGAGGAGTGCGGTCAAGCGTTGCTGAGATCTACGTACACACCCAACTCACTACGCGTTTCAACGACTTCTCTACATCGTGATCAGTGGCGGGGTTTTGTGCAGTAGCGCCAGCAACCATGTTGCTGACACGTAGCTGACACGACGGCAGAGTTGTACCGCAGGGGGGCCCGACCGTCCCTTGCCTGGGTGTTCGTGGAGATAAATCTCTTGGTGAGCCTGTCCCGTAGCGGGGGCGAGGATGACCTTTCTGGGTTGCCGCCCCGCCAAAAGTTATCGCCCTCGCGTACCGCCAGGACACCGGAACGGACCTTCTTCTCTTGGAAATGCCCCGAGGCGGAGTGTTCACCGCCGGCCTACACCTGGAGCTGCCTATGAGTCATTCCAGCGCGTATATCAAGCCTGCTCATCGCCCGAACGCGCTGATCGAGCGGTGGTTGATCGAACCTGATCGGCCGTGGCACGAAGCCTTTGCGGTTCTTGGCCATGTGCTCTCCGTGGCGGAGCGCGTTGTGCCGATCGTCGCCAGCGTGCTGCTGGCGGGTGTGACCGTCGTGCTGCTTGTTCGCTTCGTTGCTGCGCATCGTCCTGTGGAGGGTGCGCGGCTGGTGACGGTTGGGGTGCCGCCCGATGTCGAGTCGGTCGGTGGCCTGTTGCTGTGGCAGGCGCTCCATGATCTGTTGCGTCCTCGCTGGGCACGACTGCTCTCGGGGCAGCCGCATCTTTCGTGGGAGGTCGAGGCGAGCGAAGCCGGCACGGTCTTTCGCCTTTGGGTGCCCACGTCGATCCCGGCGGGCCTTGTCGAGCGCGCCATCGCATCAGCGTGGCCGGGCGCGAGCGTCAGCACACAGCCGGCCCAGGAGGCGCCAGCCCTTGCCGGCGGGTCCCGTATCGCATGTGAGTTGACGCTTTCCGGGCCGGACTCGTTCCCGTTGAACGCCGGGATGGATCCGGACCCGTTGCCGTTGTTGTTGGGGCAGCTTGCCGGGTTTGTGGATGGTAGTCGGGCGCTGGTGCAGGTGATCGCCCGGCCTGCCACGGCGCGTGAGCAGCAGCGATTGCGTGCTGGCGCGCGTCGGATTCGTCAAGGTGTGCCGGCGAGCCGTGTGCTGCGGCTTATCGACTGGTGGCAGATGAGCGCACCGACGCCGCCGAGGTATGACCCGACGGTCAGCCCTGATGTGCGGGCGGTGATGGACAAGAGCGCGCAGCCGCTGTATCGCTGTCTGATCCGCGTGTCGGTGAGCGGGTCATCACGACGGGAGGCGCGGGGTCGCATCCATGCGATCCTCGGCGCGTTCGCGCCGTATAACGGGCCTCGCGCCTGTCTGCGCCGTCGTCGTGTGCTCGGCGCTGAGCGCAAGCTGCGCGAGCGGCGGCTGGGGCGCCGCGCATTCCTGCTGAGCACCGGGGAGCTTGCGGCGCTCGCGCACCTGCCATCCACCCGTGCGATCCCCGGCGTGGTGATGGCCGGTGCGCGCAACGCACCGCCACCGCCCGGCCTGCCGGTCGAGGGTAAGCCGCTGGGAGTCACGCCGGAGGGCCGGAGGGTGAATCTGGCGGTCGCGGACGCCCGCCAGCACCTTCACATCCTGGGGCCGACAGGGGTTGGTAAGTCCACTTTGATCGCCAACCTCGTGCTCGCTGACTTCGATGCTGGTCGGGGTGCGGTCGTGATCGACCCGAAGGGCGATCTCGTAGAGGACTTGCTGGAACGAATACCCGCCGGCCGGGAGAGCGAGGTTGACCTGCTCGACCCGCTGGACGAGGCGCCGCCCGGCCTGAACGTGCTGGACAGCCCAGACCGCGAGCTTGGCGTCGATCAGCTCGTGGGGATCTTCCATCGCGTGTTCGAGCGGTTCTGGGGTCCGCGCACCGATGACATTCTGCGCGCAGCGTTGTTGACGCTGACGATGTATGCGCCGGACGCGACGCTCGCGGACGTGCCGACGCTGCTGACCAGCCGCGAGCGGCAGGCCGAACTCGCGGGGCAGGTCGAGGACTCGGTACTCGCCCCGTTCTGGGAGTGGTACGGCGAGCTATCGGACGGGCTGCGCGCGCAGGTCACGGGGCCGTTGTTGAACAAGCTACGCGCGTTCCTGTTGCGCGGGCCAGTCAGGGCGATCATCGCGCAGCCGAAGACGACGCTCGATATCCCGCGTGCGATCGATGGCGGGCGGCTGCTGCTCGCCAAGCTCTCCAAGGGCACGCTCGGGGAGGACACAAGCCGACTGCTGGGCTCGTTTGTTGTAGCCCGCGTATGGCAGGCCGCGCTCGCCCGCGCTGGCGTCGAGCCCGAGCGGCGAGTCGATTGCAGCCTATATGTCGATGAGGTTCATAACTACCTGAACCTGCCGACACCGTTTGAGGACATCGCGGCCGAGGCACGCGCCTACCGGCTCTCCCTGTGTCTCGCCCACCAGCATCTCGCGCAGCTTCCGCGTGACCTGCGCGAGGCGCTTGGCGCGAACGCCAGGACCAAGGTGTATTTCCAGGTGTCGCGTGATGACGCCGCGCACCTCGAGCGCGAGGTCCAGCCCGAGCTCTCCGCGCACGACCTATCCCATCTTCCCCGCTATACCGCCGCCGTGCGCCTCTGCCTCGACGGCGAGCCAACGCAGGCGTTCACCGTCACGACACGGCCTCTACCGACTGCGTTCCCCGGACAAGCCGAGGCCGTGAGGATCTTTGCGCGGCAGCGTGGCACGCCGAAGGCGGTGGTTGAGGACAGGCTCGCTCGCGCTGGCAAGGAGCCACTCAAGCGACTTGAACGCAAGGAGCCGGCGGCCGGTGCTGCGTTGGGTGATGCGATCGGCGCTGCGCCCCATGCTGCGACTAGGACCGCAGCACCACAGGCCAGAGAGAACCCCAGCAGCCAAGCCAAATCCGCACCCGTCTTCTTTCCCCGACAAGTAGAGAGGGGAGAAGATGAGTAGTGGAAACCTTCGCCGGGGGCGAGTGAGCGATGAGCAGCTGACACGTCTCGCTGCGCACCTGACCGGCCGTGACCGACAGATCGCATTGGACTGCTACGAGCACACGGTCCTCACGACCGGGCAACTCGGGCGGCTGCACTTCACCGGGATCGCCGAGCAGACCGCACGCCGCAGACTGCTGATGTTGTACGAGCTGCGGGTGCTGGATCGCTTCCGTCCACTGCTGCCGCGTGGGCAAGGGAGCGCTCCGCACTACTGGGTGCTCGATGAGGCCGGCGCTCACATCGTCGCCGCTGAGCACCAAATCCCGCGTGCCGAGCTGCGCTACCAGCACGCCGCCGCGCTCAGCGTTGCGGACTCGATCAAGCTCACGCACCACATCGAAGTCAACGAGTTCTTCTGTCGCCTGCACGCTGACGCCGCGCGTGCTGGTGGGAAGCTCGCGGAGTGGTACGGCGAGCGCACCCTTCACCGCTTCTTCCATGGCCGTCTCGCGCCCGACTCCTACGGCGTCCTTCGCCTCCCCGACCAGCCTGCGATTCACTTGCTGTTGGAGCTTGACCGTGGCACAGAGACATCGCAGCGTCTGCGCGAGAAGGCAGCCCGCTACGCCAGCGCTCTACCGCGCAGCACGCTACGCGAGCACGATCCGCTCGTGATCCTCACCGTCCCAAGCGCGGCACGCGCCGAGACAGCGACCACCGCGATCGCAGACACAGGAGCACCGATCACCGTCGTCGTGTGGAGCGCAGCCGCGACACGCTCGACGTTCCAAGTCGTCACCGACGCCGCCAGCCGCAACACACAACGGGCCGCCGTGCCGAACGTGTAACCGAAATCTTGCTTGGGCGCGTGTACCCGCACGCGCCCGAAAACGGCCTTCTTCTCTTTGTAAGGGTCTTCCGCCGGCACCATGACAATTGAACGAACAAAACATTCACCAAAGCAAGCGTGCGCACGCGCGCACCTCGTCTGTGCGGTTGTCGATCGTCCCGACAACGCTCAAGGTCGCGAACGCCTACATCGCTCAGTACCACCGTCATAACCGGCCCGTGCCGGGCTGCATAAGCGTCGTCGGTGTAAGCGACGGCGAGCGGCTACGGGGTGTCGCTGTGGTCGGGAGGCCGATCGCGCGGGCGCTCGATGACGGGTTCACCGCCGAAGTACGCCGCTGCTGCACCGATGGCGCACCCAACGCCTGCTCGATGCTCTACCGGGCGGCGTGGCGGGCGGTCAAGGCGCTCGGCTACCGCAAGGTCATCACCTACACGCTGCCCGAGGAGGGCGGCGCCTCACTACGCGCGAGCGGGTTTACGCTCGTCGGCGAGGCCGGCGGCGGACGCTGGAACCGGCCCGGCCGCCCCGCCGCCGACACGCACCCGACCGGCAAGAAGCTGCGCTGGGAGCTGCTCACATGAGCGGCCCTCAGCAGCAAGCACAGACAAGCAGCGACGCACCGCTACGGCTACTGCCGGGCCACACGCGGCCGATGAGCAGCGAGCAGGAACAGCAACTCGTCGGCTCGCTGGCAGAGCTTCTAGTGGACTGGATCGAGGCGCATCCCGGCGGGCTTCCAGAAGGGTTGAGATCGAGCCGGCGATCTGATCTAGATGGATGCACTCGACCCAAGGAGCAGCCATGAGTAGCCGAGCATCCCACGCCATCGCACCGAACCCGGCAGGGAGCGCCGGGCCGGTGCGCGTGGCGACCTACACGCGCATCTCCACCGACGAGGAGCGCCAGCCAAACTCCCTCGAAGCCCAACGCGTGCGCCTCGACTCGTTTGTCTCAAGTCAACCCGACTGGCAGACCAACCTGCGCTACGAGGACCAGTTCACCGGTACCGTGATCGACCGGCCCGCACTCACCCGCCTGCTGCGCGACGCAAAGCTCGGCCGCTTCGACGTGCTGTTGGTCTACCGCGTCGATCGTCTCGCCCGCTCGATCCGAGGACTCGCGCAGATAGTCGATGAGCTTGACCAAGCCGGCGTGATCTTCCGCTCCGCGACCGAGCCATTCGACACCGGCACCCCAGCGGGCCGGATGATGGTGCAGATGCTCGGCGTGTTCGCCGAGTTCGAGCGAGCGCTGATCGTGGAGCGCATCCTCGCCGGCCTTGAGCGCAAGGCCGCACGCGGCGGCTGGTGTGGCGGCAGGCGCCCCTACGGCTACGACATCGCCGCCGACCGCGACCACCTGGAGCGCAACCCCACCGAGGCGCCGCTTGTCCCGGTGATCTTCGATCACAACGTCAACCGTCAACTCGGGTCAAGCGCGACAGCGAAATGGCTCAACGCGAATGGCTACCGCACCAAGAGCGGCCGACTATGGAACCACGGGAGCGTCCTTACCGTGATCCGCAACCGCTCTTACCTTGGCGAGATCTACTACCGGGGAAGCTGGTATCCGGCGCCACACGAACCGATCGTGCCAAGAGAGCTATTCGACCGCGCGCAAGCGATCCTCACCGAACGCGGTGAAGACCGCGCACAGCGACGCTCCAACGCATCGGACTATCTCCTCACCGGCCGCGTGCGATGCGGACGCTGCGGACAGACATACATCGGCACCGCCGCCCACGGACGCAACGGCCGCTACACCTACTACACCTGCTTTACCCGCCACCGCTACGGCACCGAGTACTGCGCCAACGACCGGCTCCCCGCCGAGAAGCTGGAGCAGGCCGTCACCCGGCGCCTGTGGCAGGTGCTCGATGACCACGACCTCACCAGCCACGCGATTGACGAGGCATACCAGCGACTCACCCAACGCGACAGCGAGCACGACGACGAGCTTGCCGCGATCAAGCAAAAGCTCGCCGAGACACGCTCAGCGCTGGAGCGCTACTTCCGCGCGTTCGAGGCCGGCACGATGCCCGAGGACACCTGCGCCCCACGCATAGCCGCGCTCAACGAGCAGGCCAAAGCACTTGAGGTCAGGGCCGGCGAACTCGCCGCGCTCGATGACGCCGAGCAACCCGAGCGCACGACCGACGCCGACCTCCAAGCCCCTCCGCAACACCCTCCGCGTCGCGCTGGACGACGGCACGCCGCAACGCATCAAGACAATCCTCCAAGACCTCACCGAGGAAATCCGCGTAGACGCCCGTGACGCAATCGAACCAACCTTCGTCCTGCCGGCGGTTTGACCACCGTCAGGATCGATGGAGCCAGCCGGGATCGAACCGGCGACCTCCTGCTTGCAAATTTGGGTGGGACGGTGGCGGTTGGTGGCGGTTGGGCTTCATTGGCGCTCCAGTGCAGCTCTGTTCGCTCAATGATGCTCGTTGGTGGCGGTTGCTTTCACCGTTTGCTTCGTCCCTGCTTCGTCCTTCAGTCCGTGCGGGGAGCGCTCGGGGTGGCAGATGGGATCGACCTATTCGATGCTCCGCAGCGCCGGGCGGAGACGGCCTGCGACATCCTCGGGTGTCGCCCCCGAGCTGAAGCTGATTATCCAGTCGGCCAACTCGGGGTCCGACGCCTCCACCCGAAGTCCGTTGATCTCAAGGAAGGTCAGCATTGCCACGAGGGCTAGACGCTTGTTGCCGTCGATGAATGGTTGGCCCTCGGCGATGCCGTGAGCCAAGACGGCCGCCTGGAGCGCCAAGTCCGACGCCTCGTAGTGGGCGTAAGTCTCTGGCCGCGCAAGCGCACCTTGCAGGCCATCGCGATTGCGTAGCTGATCGGCCGCCTCAGAGGCCGAGGCCCCGATGATCAGCGCGTAGAGATCGAGCACGTCCGGCAGCGTGAGATAGACCAGCTCCGTCTCCTCCGGCCCTTCGCCCCCCATGCCTCAGTGCTGAGAAGCGTCGGGATCGTGATCGGCGAGAATCTGCAATGCCTCAGCGTGTTCCCCGATCAGGCGCTCGCCGACGCTGCGTATCCGCTCGCGGACCTTCTCGGTGGACATGATCCGCAACTCGCCACCGGGAAGCTCCTCCACCAGCACCGACGAGCCTGGCGTATAACCTCGGGCCTCGAACTCCCGCGGGATAGAGATCACGTTGCTGTTGCCGACGCGGCGTACCTTCACGACTTTCATACACCAAGTATATACGCGGATAGCCTTTAGGGCAAGCAAAAACAAACCGGCGCGTATCGTGATCGTCCAATCTCTAGCCGAAGTCAACGCGAACCTCTGCGTATGTTCCGGCAGGGCGAATGTCGCTCGACAGCACGACGTAGCGCAGGCAAGACTGCCCTCTCTAAGCACTGGCTCGGAATCTTGGCTCATAGCAAGCACAGCGACATCGAGCACTGCGCGTGCTTCTAGCGTTCTGTCGTCGTGAGCCATCCGCGCGCTCGAAAGGCACCAGCAGCCGACACTCTCGGCCGAGCCGAGGTTGATCAAAGACCGTCGAGGGACGGAGCAGTCGCCCAGGTCCCGACCGATCTTGCTGACCAAACCACGGAGTCTAAGATGTACCTGGCAAGTCTTATTGGCGCGATGCTGATGGCTGCAACAAATCGAATAAGAACTATTCGAAACACGGCCCAGTCTGCCGACGCGGGATCTATGATCCGCGAGTGCGGCCCGTAAGGTTGTTTTTCCGCAGCGCATTCGCGGCGGTCATCAAACGTCTCGCTTTAGCCTGGCCGGGCGGTCGGGCTCTCGACTCGGACACCTGTTCGTAGGACGGGAAGGTTGAACCTCGGGCCGCACAAGTCGTCCGCCGTTTCGCTGCCGCTACTTGTCACACGAGCCGACGTGGCGCAGCTAGTCGGTGTTCCACTGCACACCATGACATGGTGGCTCTGGGCGCGACGACCTCAACGTCGCTATACGCGATTCGAACTCGCCCGCTCAGACGGATCGGCTCGTGTGATTCACGCTCCGATTAAGCCGATCAAGGATATGCAGCGCCGCTTCGCTGAAGTTCTCGCGCGCTCCTATGTTCCACCGCCTCACGTGCACGGCTTTGTCTCTCAACGCAGTCCCGTGTCAAACGCCCGTCCACACCGTCGTCAAGAATGGGTCTTGCGGCTCGACGTTGCCGACTTCTTTCCGTCGATCAACTTCGGGCGTGTGCGCGGATTGTTCATGGCCTTCCCTTTCGAATATCCAGCTGACGTGGCAACCCTGCTCGCCCAGCTGTGTTGTCATAACAACGAACTGCCCCAAGGGGCGCCAACATCACCCATCATCTCCAACTACATTTGCCGACGCCTCGATACCCAGCTTGCGCGGCTCGCCGGCTCCGAACGTTGCTATTACACAAGATACGCCGACGACATGTGTTTCTCGACAGACAGGCGTTCGTTTCCGTCAGCACTTGGCACGGTAAATAGAGATGGGACTTCCGCAGGCGAAGCAGTTGTGGCCGTCGTGCAAAGCAATGGGTTCGCCCTTAACGATCAGAAGGTACGTTTGATGCGCAACAACCAGCGCCAGCGCGTCACCGGTCTTGTTGTAAATGAGAAGCTCAATGTGGCGCGGTCATACACACGTCAACTAAGAAATATCCTTTACGTATGGAAGCGACACGGCGAAGCCACGGCCATTGAGGTATTCAACCGCTCGGCAACCCACGCGAATTGGCCGCCAGAAAAGCAACGTCCGAATTTTCGCCTCGTCATCCGTGGACGTATACAGCACGTAGGCAGAATCAAGGGCTGGGATGATCCCGTTTACCTAGCGCTAGCGGGACAGCTAAGCGAACTCGACCCGACATTCTCGCGGCGGGCCGCGCCGGTTGCGGCACGCCATCGTGCCCAAGTTTTTACCGAGGGCACCAGTGACGGCGACCACCTTCTCGCAGCCCTGAGACAGCTCCAAAAGCAAGGTTTGTTCTTGGACCTTGCCTTGGACGTGAAAGCCGTTCCGGACCTGCATGGTGATGACGCTTTGCTAAAGCACTGCCAAGCACTCGCTCGCGCCGTTCATGCCTTGCCGTGCGTGTGTGTCTTCGATAGCGACAAGGAGTCCATCGTCAAGAGGGTTGCAGAATCATCCGGGTGGAAGAACTGGGGCAACGGAGTCGTGTCTGTCGCCTTGTCACCGCCTCCTTGGCGCGACGGTCAAGGCGTATGTATCGAGTTGCTATACGAAGACGCAGTGCTTCAGCGCCTGGATACGAGAGGACGGCGCTTGTTCCTAGCCGAGGAGTTCGACCGAGGGAATGGTCATCACCTGACCGAGGAGTACACGACACCAAACCCCGGCGGTCCCACACTGGTGCGTGAGTCAGTGCACACGAAGGCCACGGGGAGGTCCGTCGGGCTCTCCAAGAAGGACTTTGCGCGTGCAGTAACTGCGCGCAAACCTCCGTTTGCGGACCTGGCATTCGCCGGATTTCAAGCGACGTTCGAACAACTGCGCGAAGCGGTCGCAGAGGCAGCACGCGACATTGAAGCGGCACATTGACCCCGCACGGTTAATTACTAGACCTTTCTACGATTGGTGTCGGTTGGGCCTGATTGGTGCTCTAGAGCACAATATCTAGAGCAGGTTTGCTCGTTCAACGACGCCAGCTCGTGGCGGTAACTTGCGCCGTTTGCTTAGTCCCTGCTTAGTCCCATCGACATGTCGTCAGACTCGCCTTCCGACGCGACTAGAGCTATGGGTCAGCAGTTAGGATTACTTCAGGCGATCGTTGCGCTTCGTAGCTTTTGATGTTCTGGCGAATAGCGTAAATAACGCTCTCGACAAGGGTTAGATACTCGTCCACTTGCGTGGCCGTGATTTCGCGACGTGGCCCACGAATTGCGAGGTTACGCATTACGGCTATGCCCTCGATCGCATTGACAGTCAGCGGGGTAATAAGGCCATGGTGCAAAGCAAGTTGGGCGAGTTCTTCTGCATCGGCGTCATCATGAGGAGGCTCGATGATCGATCCGAGCGCATTGCGTAGCTCTTGTTCAGTAAGGGCAAACGCCTCTGATATGACCATGCTTGGGGCGTGTCTGGCAAGGCTTGCAAGTTCATCAGACTCTGCGTGAGCCGGCACAGGTATTCCAGCTTCGCCAAGAGTCGTCTCCACCTTCGATCCCAGCTTGTCGAAGTCGGCCTTCAACGGTCCAGCCTCAATATGCCTCAGTCGCTCTGTTAGCAGCGTCTTTAGCTGGGCTCGGAACAAGATCGCGATGCACACAACGGCGGAGGGCCACGCCAGCGAGTTGACTAGCGAGGCTATGAGTTGCTTTGAGTCCATATCCTCATCATCAGTCGCTAACAACTCCGAAGTAGTCTTGGCACTCTCCGCTCATCGCCGTGGCCCACCTGGGCCAAACAGCAATACGTGGAGATCAGCATCAGACGCAGAACCGTGGCCGAGTTGCGCCCGTGTCGCTTGGATCGCCGCCACCATCCGAGTGCGTCCCTCAGTCGTCTCTGTGGTGGCGTCATCTTGGAATGAGCGCCAGGCGGCAACGACTGATGGTGTGGCGTGCATCGCCACACGTGAGACGGCCGAGGCATAGTGAGTTTGGGCTTCGGCGTCGGTCGAGTTGCTCGCGGCGACGTACGCAATCGCGCGAACGGCGTCGTTGGCAGCCTCCGCGAGCAGCTGGTCGGCGCGCGATCCCCTGTCGTTACGGCGCGTTAGAACCGCCCCGAGCAGCACGCCTCCGAAGCCGACAGCAAGAGCAATTAGTGCGGCAGCATCCATACCAGCAAGTTTACGGTTGAGGCAGCAGACTCAATAAGCGCCTAACAGGGGCAATAGGGTGCTTACGGCCCTAGTAGGTTCCACAGAGCCGGTAGTCCCGCCGCTTCGCTAGCCAAAAGTGCGTCGATCCCCTCGGGTGGTTCGGTTGTCTGCTCGTAGAGGCGACCTTGGCGTACGTCCAAGATGCCGACGTGCCCGAGATTTCCGAACGTCGTGTCCAAAAGCCGCAGAGACAGGTTGACCTTGTGTTGGGAGAGCTTCTCGGCCTTGAAATAGAGCTTGATGACCTTCGACTGCCCTTCAATCTCGAGCCAGAGCTCGGGACTAATGGTGACTTCAAGGCCGTTACTGGCCCACACCGACTTCTGAGGCTGCTTCCATTCGATTTTCTTTTTGCCAGCGGCACCGGCCCACTTCCGAAGTCCCTTACGGCAATATGCGTACGGTTCTTGCTTCTTTGGATCGGTGACGTCGCCCAGAAGGGTCTCAAGATGCTTCGGATCCCACCCTTGCTCGAAGACTTGGACTACCCGCTTGCGTAGTGGGCCGTAAAAGTCCGTAGCCGGATCATATTTTTGGCCGTATTGCTGCCTTGCGTCTCGGACCCTCCTCAGCCGGGTTGTACCCGTTGCTGCGATGTAATCGAGGAAAGTCGTCATAGTTATCTGCGGCATCGTTTCTCCCGTTTCCGACGATACGTTCGTCGTTCGTCAGACTCTACATCGGCCTACGGCGCCAACGAATGTGCCATAGCCAGGGTTGTTCCGAATGATGGACCCACACTTGAGGAGTACGACGCGGAGGAGACGCTACTAAGTACGCGAACGACACTGCTCGCAATAGGCTACCTCCCGACTTGCAAATCTAGCTAAGGTTGCCCACGGTGGGTTGCGGTTGCTTTCGCCGTATGTCTTGCATCAGTTTCATCCCCGCTTAGCATGTCGCCGTACTCGGCCTCCAACGCATCGCGGGCATCCTGCGCGTGCCTGCGGGCTTCAAACAGATGGACGTATGTGTCCCAAGTCGTTGAGGTCTTCGTGTGCCCAAGCTGGCGTGAGACAAACTGCACGTCGCGGTCTTGGGCAATGAGGATCGACGCGAATGTGTGCCGCAGCGCATGGAAGGTCACATCGTTGAGGCCCGCGGCTTCGCGGGCCTCGTGGAAGTGCTCCAAGAGCTGCTTGTAGTTCATCGGTCGGCGCGGCGCTGAGCATTGGAAGATGAAGTCTTCGTCGCCCGAGAACGGCTGGGATAGCCGCCAGCGGCGAAGGAGCTTGCCGAGCGCGGGCATCAGCACAATGTCCCGCTTGGCGGCCTTAGTCTTCAGCGGCACCCGCTCGCCCTTGCGACTGAGCTGGTAGCGAACGTGGACCTCGCCAGCCACGAAGTCCACATCGCCCCACACAAGGCCAAGTACTTCCATCGCCCGCAAGCCCGTGAATAGCGCCGTTGCGACGATTGCACGGGGCTCCTCGGCACCTTCGAGCATCGAATCCATCTCCTCCCGCGAGAGGAAGCGTTGCCTCGATTCCCCCGCGCTCGGCCGCTCGCGAGGTAGCAGCTTGTCGGCTGGGCTCGTCTGGATGATGTTGTGCCTGGCTGCGTAGCTCAGGACACCACGAACCGCCATCCACCGCGCCCGAATCGACCAGTCCGAAGCGCCTGCGCCGCGCTGCTGGCGATGCCACTCAACTAGATCGTCCGTCGTGATCGACCTTATGCGTCTCGTGCCCAAGCTCGGGACAAGATGGATGTTCACGCCGGTCTTGTAGGACTCAAGCGTGCGCTCGCGCAACTCGCCGATGTCAACAAGACGTTCGATGTGCTTGAGCCACGCTTCCGCGACCTCCTTGACCGTCTCTTTGCCGCCTGTGGCAGAGATGCCGCCCGACCGGACCTCGACAGCCCAGGCGTCGCGCTTACGCCGGGCCTCCATAAGCCCGACCTCGCCGATGGTCTTCCACTTGACCTTGCGGGAGCCAGGAGGGGTCGCACAAGCGAGATATGTCTTGCCCGCGAGATACAGACCTCGCTCGACGCGCTCAGGCTTCTCCTTGCGTGCCATCAGCTTGCCCTCCTCAAGACGATCGGCCGACTCAATCGCGGGGCATGGGACAGGCCCAGCAGTGCGGCATCGACCTCCTCGCGATGGTAGAGCTTTCGCTTGCCTCCGTGAGCCTTGAATGTCCCTTCAGCGCCCAGCTTGCGGAGAGTGCCCTTGGCGATCTTGGTGTAGATGGCCAATTCCTCGAACGTCATCCATGGTGAGGCCGATGGAGGCCGAGGTGTGGCAAGCCGGTCGGCCACCTTTGACGCGAACATGTCTGCCAGGGCATCGAGCAAAGCGTCAGGGACCTCGACTTGCATTAGGTTCTCAGGGCGGCGTCGCTGGCGGCGCAGTGCGAAGGCTCGACGGCTTTCGCATCGACCCGGAGTCCGGCATAGGTCGTCGTGGATCGGTTGCTTATGGGGTCGGCGGTCGAATGTTCCATCTGAGATGTAAGCCCACCAAAGCCGATCACAGGCAAACGACTCTCGACAACGAGCATCTGCTCTGGCAAGTCGTCGCAATGCACCTCGCCTCCTTTCTTGCGCTTGACTGGGTGGACTTGTTGGCGTGCTGCGGCTGTTCATGGTTCCTCCTTGGGCCTGGGCTCTCCCGAGCCGTTTGGGCGGATGCCCAAACACAATCGCCGCCGTTTGCAGGTCGTGGAGGAGCTGTCAAGCAAGTAGTGATGTGACTGGCCGTACCCGCCGTCGGCGGGGGCTTCTACTTGCTTGACAGCGGGGGAACGACCTGCCAAGCAACCTTTCACCAGCTTGACCCCGCGCCTGGATACTCACCGCTGCATAGTCGTCAACCGCCACTCCCACCCAACTCCTGCGCGCCGCACCACCTCATGCCAACCGCAGGTCGCCGTCCTTACGACGCATCTTCCCTCTTCCTACTGCCGCTGTCCTGCCTCATTCGCAGCGACCACCTACATGTCCACCGACCCGATACCTGATCGGCTTCATCCTTTGGTCAGCCTTCAGTCACTCTCAATCTCTATCTGCTGCCCGCTCGCTCCCGCTCCCGCTCTGCACATAGCCTCGCCCTGAACATCTGTGTGTGTTGGGTCGAGGAAGGGGGTCCCCGGGTTGGAGCGGAGCGGAGAGGCGGGGACCCCCTTCGTCGGGCTAGGTACAGAGCCAAACTTCGGGAGCGAGCGGGCAGCAGCGTGTTCGTTTGGGTGTTCGGCTTATAAACGAACACCCAGACGAACAGGTGGGCCGTCAGAAGTTGCTCGTGATCAGGTCGCGGATCGCTTCAAGCGACCAACGAACACCGCCGGGTCGATTGCAGCTAGGTCATCAAGTTGAGCATCGAGTAGATCCCTATCGAGTGACACCAGGAAATCAGCCTGTGTGGCTCTCATCAGCGCAACGAGATAATCGTCGTCAGGGTCGCGAACCCCGGAGGACGGCGGATCAACTGGGTCCAGCTGATGCTCGCTGCGGGCATCAAACCCGGCGACGTAGGCCGCGCTCCTTCCGTCTGCCGCCCAACGAGCGAACTTTGGACGCGACAACACTTCATCCAGCTCGGCCAGCAGCAATGGCGAGACCACGAGCGCAAACCGGCGGTCGCGCCATGCCTCAACGAGTTGCCCCGGCCCGGCCGCAGGGTCGCCGATAAACGCCGACACCAACACGCTCGGGTCTACGACGGCGCGGATCAAGCCCGGCTGCGTGCCCTGCGTACTGCGCGAACTTCCTCAACAGCGAGTTGGTCGGCATCCTCGGCCGCCAACGTACCCTGCTCTCGCGCTTCATCGAGAGCCCGTAGGCCGAGAAAGACGGCAAGCGCGTCCTCGACCACCTGATCGTCGCTCTTATCGGCCTCGCCCAGATCCTGACGGCGGGCACGGCTGACCAAATCCTCATCGAGCGTCAAGTTGATCTTGCGCATTGCCATTGCCCTACAAGGATAACGCTCGATCAACCATCGCGCGAGATATTCATTGTCGTGCCTTAGCGCTCGGATTCCACCGCCCTAGCCAGCTCCAGGAGGGAAACGCCCAGTGCATCGATGATCCGGCGCACGCTGCCCCAACTCGGCGTGGTCTGTGCGTTTTCGATCTTCGCCAGCGTGGCGACGGCAATCCCAGCGTGCCACGCAACAGCCTCCTGCGTCATCTCGCGCTGAGCGCGTAGGCGCTTTAGCACGGTTGCCAGGGCTTGGTCGGGTTGAGATGAGCGCGGCACCCCCGCACCTTCTCATAGCGGGGTCGTAGACACCACGCTTTATATAACCCCTCATTGACGAGGGCTTATATAGGGTGTACGCTCTGCTGAACCAAAACATGAAATGGGGGCCGCGACGGAGTTAGCGCCCGGCCCCCTGGCACCGAGAGCGTCAACTCCCGGCACACCAGCCAAGCTACCAGCCCAGCGGCCTTGGCTTCCTTGCCAGAGCAGTCCTCCCGGAGCCTCCAACCAAGGAGGAACCGACCATGAGCGCCATCACCATCCCCGGCCCGATCACGAACAACCTCCGGCAGGGGCTCACCCTCAGGATGGGCGACGCAGCCCAGGCACTTGAGCAGGCGAGCCTCGTTGACCGTCGCAAGCGCGCCCACGAGATGTTCGCGGAGCACTTCGAGCAAATCGACGCGATCCGGGACCTGTTCGATGCGCTCGGGTGGGAGCACGTCGAACTCGACCCATCAGAGATTGAGGGCGTCGAGATCGACCTCGATGAACACTGGGAAGCGCTCGAAGCGGGGCTCGATGAGGCGACGATGATGCTGCGCACGTTCACGGAGGAGGGGTCGCGCGACCAGCGGCAGCAAGCCGTGAGCGACCTCGCGGAAGTGGAGTGCTTCGCCGTATTGCTGGCGACGATCCACTGAGCCTGCTTAGTCCCTGCTTCGTCCCCTGACTCCTACCGCCGCCGTCCCCAGCCTCAAAACAAGCCAATTAGCAGGTACTTCTCAAAATGGAGCCAGCCGGGATCGAACCGGCGACCTCCTGCTTGCAAAGCAGGCGCTCTCCCAGCTGAGCTATGGCCCCGCGAGGACCAAATATACGCGCTACAGAGCGGATCCTCGTCGCTCGCCGCCAACCGGGATGACGACCTTGGAGGCGCTTGAATCGCTGCTGCTGCCCATTGCTGCCCATTCACGACCCTCCCGTGCCTCGCTGTACACTCGGCTACGTGGACATTTGGGAGGCGTTTGAGCGGGCGGCTATCGTCGCTCTCGAACGGGAGGTTGCAAAGACGCCAGTGGACAGGACAGCGCTCGTGAACGGCCTACATCTGCTCGCTATCGGCAAGAACAAGGACCCTCACGCGCCGATGCCGCCGCTCAAAATCCTTACTGACGACGAGCTAACCAACATCGTCAGGGCACTCCTCGCCGGCAACCAGGTCGGTGTGTGAGGTCTTTGCCGATCTTGTCGATGAAGTAAAGCTCAGGTTGTCTGTCCGATCGCTTCATCGGAAACGGCGATGGACTGAGCACCGGCCGTCCATTCACGGCCCTCAACAAGTGCTCGCAGACGCTCGGGCTCGCCGTCTCGCCGATTCATCTGCCGGGCGTAGATCGCAAGCGTCAAGTGCGCCGTCGTGTGACCCATCTGCGCCATGACGTAGGGCGGCGTCTCGCCGATGGCAAACAGCAGCGAGGCAAACGTGCGGCGTAGCGAGTGTGGCGTCAAGCGCTTCGGTAGCGGCTCGGCGTCGTCCTTGGCGAGTTGCTTGTCGGCGAGTGCAGCCGCCTTCGCGAGCATCCGTCGCCGAACGTTGGTCGCAGTCTGCCGCGTACCGATGGCCGTCCCAAACACGAGCGCGTCGGGCGCCGCGTCCAGCCGCGCCCGGTAGGCGCCCAACTCGTCGCGCAGGATCGGGACCACGTTCACGATCCGCACGCCGGCATCGGTCTTGGCGGCGCGCACGGTGATCGTGCCGCGTGCCAGGTCCACGTCGCGCCAACGTAGGGATAGCGCCTCGCCGATCCGCAGTCCGGCGAAGATCAGGGTCGCCAGCAGCGCGCGCCGCTGGCCGCGACAGACCCTCGCATTCCGATCTACCTCGCCGGCTGCGTCGAGCAATGCGGCGATATGGTCGGCCCGGTCAAGCCACGACCGGCGCGGTGGTTGCGCCGGTAGCCGTCGCCGCCTGCCGCGAGCCGGGTTGCGGTCGATCAGTTCGTACTCGACGGCCGTTTCAAGGATGGCGGCGAGTGTGGCGAGCGTCTTGTTGATCGAGGTGACGCCGAGCCTGCCCTCGCGCACCTTCGCCAGTCGGTAACGGTCCACGTCCTCGACTGTGATTTGATCGAGTCGCCGGGATGCGAATGTGGGCAGCAGATGATTCGACAGGCGCCATTCGAGGTCGTGTCGGCTCTTGCCGGCCAGACCCTTGCCGTGCCTGCCACCCTCGACCTTCTGGCGCTCGAACCATTCCGAAGCAAACTCGTGGAAGGTCGGCATCGCTCGCGGCGCCTGCACAACCTCCACGACCGGCGGTTGCCAAATACCGCGTCGCACGTCGGCGATGACGTTCTGTAGCTCTGTCCCTGCCTTCGCACGAGTCCAGCCTTCCTCGGCGGTTCCGAGCGTCACGTACTCGCGCTTTCCGTAGGCGCGAAAGCGTAGCCCGAAGGTCGCGCTACGTCTGCGCTCATCCACGATTACCTGACCTGTCGCGGGGCGCGGCATCACTGGCCCCCGATCTGCTTGACGCGAGCGAGCAGGATCGACAGGAAGCCTTCGAGCGGCCTTGCAAACTCCATCGCGGTCTGTCGCTGTTGCTCTGCTCCCCGCATGTGTTGGTCTGACTGCATGAGGTCGTGCTCGACGGCAAGGCGACGCTTAAGGGTCGTCAGGAGCGCCCACTTGTGTTGTTCGAGGTCGATCGGCACGGCCTCGTCGCTGTCGGGCTTGTTCCACCCGATCACGTCGAGTAGCGCACGGTGCGCCTCGAAGTCCATCAGCGGCTTGTCGTATTCCTCGGCGTGGGAGTCACCGCGACCGTCTTCGCTTACGCGAACGATCTCAGAAGCGTCCTGCCCGATCTCGGTATGCAGCGCGTTACGCAGAATTCCCACCACGTCGGCGGGGATGGGGATGGTGAGGGGCGTCATGTCGGTTCCTCCTTGGTAGGAGACCCCGAAGACGGGTGCCCTGGCGAGAGGCCACAAGGCCTGAACGGATATCGTGGCCTGCGCGCCGAAGCCCTTGGTCTTCGGTGCCACGGCGCCCGGGTGTTCTCGCACCGCGGGCGCCACTTATTGTGTGAACGTACAGTAGCTAAACACACCTGATATCGCAAGTCCTGTTTTCGCGCGACACCGCTCATGGACCCCAACACCACCGACGATCCCCATGTCCTCGGCCAAGCGATGCGGATGCTGCGCGATCGGGCTGGCATCACACAGAAGGTGCTCGCGGAACGTGTGGGTACGAGCGAGGCATATGTGTCCAACATCGAGGGTGGGCGGCGCGATGCTCGCTGGAGCACCCTCATTCGGCTCCTGTGTGCCCTCGGCGCCGATCTGCGCCAGCTCGCCGCTGCGATAGCTGAGGTCGAGCAGCACAACTCGCCGTCGAAGCGCTGACGGTCCATCACGAGCGCTCTCGCTCGGAGTCCAGGTAACTCGCGGAGCGCCGTATGGGCAGCAATCCAGGACTGCTGCCCATACGCTGACGACGGCGACGGGCCGCATCGCCTGTCGGCGCAGGTGGTTTCGGTGTGTGTGACTCCTTGCTATGAGAGCGAGAGGTCCATGCCACGAGCGCGCGATCGAGGTCAAAGCGCAACCGTCCGCGCGGGCCGCCGCCGATGCGCTCGCCGCCTAACTCGTCCGCGTGGGCGTACACGCAGTCACGGGATACGCCGAGGGCCGCGGCGACCGTCGCAGCGTCCACCAGCCGCGACGGCTGTCGGGAGCGTGAGGCGTCATCGGTGTCGCGCAGACGCTTCACGACACGTTCAGCGAGGTCGTCGAGCTGTGGGTCGCTCAGGACGACTACGCGCTGCGCGCTAGCGGTCACGAGTGCTCTTCCCTCGGCCTGGCGTCCATTCCGCTGAGACGCGCCAGCAAGGCTTCCTCTTCGGGGGTTGCGGCGACCACCGTGGAAGCGTCGGTTTGGGGGCTGATTACCTCAGTCGCGCCACGGTCACGTCCCTCGTTAGCGCTGTCTTCAGTGTCGTGTGTGTCGTCACTGCTTACTGCGTGGGGTTTTCCACTGGCGACACCGGCGACAGCGACATCGGGAGTCGGCGGCGTGTCGTCGTCGGTCGGCCAGCGCCATTCGGTGGACGCCGGGAAGGTCCGGGCGCGGCGGTGTTCGAGCTTGAGCCGCGCCTTCGCACGTTGGACGGTGCGCTCGTCTATCTGCTTGGCTGCACAGGCGGCGTGGATGGGCGTGGCGGGGTGCCATGCGCCGTCGCGGGATAGCAGGGCTTCGATGATCTCGGCAGCGTCCGCAACCTTCGAGTGCTCGGCGACGGGAGAACGGGTGGCGTCGATCAGCTCGTCTACGGTCATCTCGCCGACGGTGAAGTGATCCGCCAGTGGTACGTTGAAGTCGTGCTCGTTAGCCCTGAAGCGGTGGCTGGTGATCTCGAACTCGATGGCGCGCGGGGCGGCGCTGAGATTTCCCTTGCCGCGAACGAGGACACGACGGGACTCATCCCTGGGGTGCGGCGCGAGGAGCAAGCTGGAGCGTGAGACCGCGTTAAACGCGACCGCGCCGGACACCAGCTCGCGGAAGCTGTTGCCGCGCTTGTTGGGGTGCAGGCAGCCGATTACGGCGAGGTCAAGCTCGCGCGCGATGGAGCGAAGCGGCTGGAGTGCGTCCCGGACCGTCTTGCCGTGCCAGTCGTTCACCTCGGTTCCGAGGTTGTCGAGAAGCTGGTCGAAGAACAGCACGCGGATGCGCTCAAGGTCAACCGCAAGCCCGAGCTTGTGACGGTCCTCGCGGATGTGGACATAGCCGCCGTCTGGCTTGTTGAGCTGCTTGACGAGGCTGAGGTCGGCACCCGCCGCGTGTAGTCGCGGCGTCCATACATGGTCGAAGCTGTCCTCGTCGCCGATGATGCCGACCGCCACCGGCTCGTGGCGAAGGTCGCCAGTTAGCTCGCCGCGCGTCAGCCGCGCGATTAGCCACACCACGAGCGTGCCCTTTCCGACGCCCTCGTTGCCGATGAGCAGGTTCAGGTAGCCGAGGACGATCCGGTTCAGCCACGCCCACCGTGGGGGCCGAGAAGCCGACAGGTCAGCGGCCTGAACTCGCAGCCCGGATGGGTGGCTCGTGCTGCCGCTCATGCTCATGACTACCGTCCTCGGTGCGGGCGGCGCAGAGCGCAGCGGGTGGTCAGCGTGGGCCGGGCTGCGACCCGGCGCGCTCGCGCGCAGCTCGGACGCCGAGACCGCAACTCGGACGCGGAGACAAATGGGAGCGCAGCAGACGCGCCCATGCCGCCCTGTCCGTCACTGCGGCTAAAGTTAGTCCGTTGCATGGTGGGCGCAATCCACCTGCTGCGTAGTGACTATGACCCGGTTTAGCTCCGGGTCGTAGTCGTTGTTGGGCGGGAAAATGTCCCGTGGATCGCAGTCCAGAACCTCAGCGAGCGCGAGCACCGTCGTCCAACGGGGGGAAGCGCCGCCTTTCTCAAGGACCGTCAGCCACTGCCGGTTGAGACCGGCAGCTAGGGCCACATCCTCCACCTTGAGCCCGAGGCTGAGCCGCCGCAGCCGAAGCGGACTCGGAGGCATCCGGTGCGGGAGGAAAACTCGCCGGGTGGCCGTTGAAACCGACATCGTGGAGACAACTCCAGCGCACCGAGCATCACTTCAATTCCCCACTTTTTGTGCTCTGAGTCGGACCCCTTATCGCCGTGCGGGCGTGGACGACTTTCCGCGAGGCGAGTATCCCGCCCTGCGTGAGGTGCTGGCAGGCACCCACATCAGTCGCGCGTGTGTACGTCAGAGGGCGTTCCACGAGCAGGCCGCGATAATCCGCGAAGCCCGCACGCGGCAACCGCAGCTCGACACTGCGTGCAAGCTGGCGAAACACTATGCCCAAAGCGGCTCACTAGGACATCTGGTGATGACGCACGTCCTTCTGGCCGCTGGCGATGAGACCGACCGTTGGGCCTCCGTGAGCGCTGAAGTGATTTGGAGCACCCTCGGCCTGTCCCTGGCCGTTATCCACTGTGACCCGGCTACCCGACCCGACGTGCGACGGTATTTCCCCGGATCGGCGACTATCGCCCGGTGGGAACGCGGCGCGGCGTTGATCGCCCGGCGCGGTGCCGGGCTGTGCCTCGTGCCAGGCTGCGAGGCCGAGCGTGATCGCGCGGTCTCCAGCGGCGGCCCAAGAGCGGGGGTGAGTCGAGGCGGCCGCCAGTACTGCGAGGCGCACTTCGACCCACGCGAAAACAAGCCGGACGCCAAGATCGTCGAGCAGACGTTCGCCGCCGCCGCCGCCGCTCTGCCGAGGTCCGGTGACCAACGGCGCGCCCTAGCCGCGGCCCAGCGGACCGGGCGCTAGATTCCCGCGTTGGGCCTTTCGCTCGCTCGCTCGTGAGCGAGTACGGTCGATGCACCGACAAGGCCGTCAACGTCACGGATCACGGACCTACTCGAATGCGACTCATCCTTGGCCGGAACCGGTGCCTAATTCGTCAGTGGGCGCACGCCGATGTGGCATCCGTCAGGTTGAACGGACCACCGATGATGGTGAACGCTCAAGCGTTGCCGAACTCGTGTTCGTCATGGTTTCCACTCCGCTACTTGCGCCAGCCGATCAATTCGGGGAATTAGCGCTCCAAACACCCCGCACGGTCCCCGAGGGAACCCACCTCTTGGCCTCGGTCGATCACTCGTTTGGGCGTGATCGAGAACCGGGCGGAAGGGCGTGTGAATCCGTACTTTTCCGCCTACGCCGCGATTTCGACAGCTCCACGAGGTCGGTGAAGATCACATCTAGCTGCTCCATCCTGCCCTCAAGGCTGCCACGCACAAGCCGAGCGTAGGGCAACGTGTCCTCGATTCTCGACAGCCCGAGAAGCTGCCGCAGATGCTCAAGCGGAAGCCCGCTGCGCACCCATCCCGCCGCGCAGGTATCCCGTAGCCGCTGCAACGTCCACCCGGGCCCGACGTAGGTTACGAGCAACTTGTCGAAGGTGTTGCGCTTCATCGGCTCACCCTTGGTCGGTTCGGCATGAAGGTTCAGCCACGGCCGCGGATGGTTCGCGCCGAGAAAGGACCGACAGAGAAGCCACCGTTCGACTGCATCGCGCGCCGCATAGGTGAACGGCACTTCCCGACAGTTTCCGTCGAGCGATCCAGACTTATCGCGGACGACGACACCCTCATTGTCGTGGTGCATACATGGCACATCGAGCGCGAACATCTCGCGCCGACGCAAACCGCTATGCAGGGCTAGCGCAATCATCGCGTCGAGCTGGCAACGGATGGCATGGACTCGCACACGCGCATAGGGCGACCGTCCATCCTCTACGCGGCGCAGCCACCTATCTGCCTCCTGGGGAGACAGCTTCGGCCACCGCTCATCGAGCGTCTTCTGGAGCACTCGCAGCTCGCGGAGGTTGTATGGCTGGGGGCGGGCTTCTCGTGGGCCCCCTGCCGGTGCTCTGACGGCTCTCAGGGCAAGCAGCGTGCTCGCTTCGATGTACCCGGCTTTATAACCCCACTCGTAGAACGCGAGCAGCACGGCGCGATGCTTGCGCACCGTGCCCGGGCTGCGGCCATCATTGATCTGCGCGGCGAGAAAGCCGCTGACCGCACCGGCGTTAACCCCAGCCAAGTCATGATCGTCCAGCCAGCCGTGCAACTGGCCGATCACGCGTGAGGCACTCCGTCTCCGATCGAGCGATAGGCCCATGAGGTGGTCAACGTCATAGCGGGCGAGGAGCGCATCCATGCCTCAACGATGAGGGCGGCATCGGACGCCCTAAAACCCGGTTCTGTCTTTTCAGGTGCGTGGGCCGACGCGATTGGCCCTTTACTGCGCCCGCGACGCAGGAAGTCCGCTTCCTTGCAAGCGGATACGCGTCATCCCGGCGAAACTCATCCCAGGGTCAGATTGACGTTCCAGTTGCTCTTCACCAAATCTTGAAACGACTCATCCTGCTCCCCGCGATGAGAAACCGCGATACCGTAAAACCGTGCCTTTGGCAGTCCGCTGATTGTGAAGCTAAACAAGCACTCAACCTGCCGTTCCTTCCTGCCCGGGCCGAGCGAGCCACTACCGATCAGTGTCCCATTCTCGTTCTTTACGATCACTTGGGTAGCTGCACCTATGTCGCTAAAGCCTGATTCTGCGGCGCCCCAGCAACCGTGTTCTCCCCCCAGTTGGGCAGAAATGAGCGTGAAGGTGCCGTGAATCGTGTACGCCCTCTCGTTGCCGCTGCCGCAACCCGTCACGACGAGCGCACAGACAATCAGCCCGAACGCGATGATCTTTCGTGTCACCGTCCCGATCATTTATTTGTGCGCGGCTTCTTCGGCCGCCTTGTTCGCGGCTTCTTCACCGGACTGACCTTCTTTCATGCGCTGCTCAATTTTTTGCGCGCCTTCCTCGATCTTGTAACGTTCATTCTGTTCGCGGTCCTCCTTCTTCTTCATTTCACACGCGACCGGCGCTTGGTTGCCGATGCAGGGGTCATAGCCGGGATTGAGAGATTTGTCATGGGGATTGAGTGCCGCGACGATAATATATGTGACGATCACGCCCACAATCACAAATCCGACAATAACGTTGCGCGTGTTCTCCCTTTTCCTTTGCGCTGGCGTTAGCTTGGCCCGGCGCGCTTCATTTGCCTCGCGTTTTGCCTTCGACCGTGCCTCTCGCGCCCTGCGGCGTGGCGAGTATCCTGCTTCCACGGATGTCTGCGCCGCCTGCATCGATAGTGCGTGCACTTTGGCCTGTCGCTGAGGCTGCGTCGCCAACATCTTGTTGTTCATAGAGTTAATGGCGTCCAGCTCAGCTTGCGTGGGCTTTACGCCACCCTTGCTCTTGCGCATGAAGGCGCTGGCCAAGTCTAGCTCAGCTTGTGTCACTCCGGAACGTCGCGCCGCCTGCACGTAAGCGTCATCAAATGACTCCACGCGCATATGTCCTTAGTTTCTGCGTTCGCATGGTCGATTTCGACCAAACCCTTGCCTTCGGCTTCGCCCGTGGATCGTTCGGCCTTCTGGTTGCGTTCGGCGACCTTTTCATTCGTCTCGCTTCATTTTTTGCAGCGGTCGGAGTAGGCGTTTATGGGTCCCTCAGGAGCCATAAACTCATATCGACACGGTTGGTAGGACACTTGAGTAATGACTCCTGAAGAAGGATGCTCTGGAGTTTTCGGCTAGATGAGCCGAGCATCCGTGCGTGCAACCACGAACGACTCGACGCGGCCGCAAGCCTGATGCAGCAACCCAGAAGCAGCTCGGCCAGAACATCAGGACCCGACGCGAACAAGACGAGCTAACGCAGGAAGACCTGGCCGCTGCGTGCGATCTGCATCCGACCGAGATTGGCCGACTGGAGCGCGGCGAGCGAGACGTGCGGCTCTCGACCCTCCTGCGCGTTGCGCGCGGACTCCGGATCGCTCCGCGCGATCTGCTCGACGGCATCCGCTGACTAATGGCGAAGGCCGGGGGTCGGCCCACACGGACGCGACCCTCGCAGCCGTGCCGCTAGCTTCGAGAGGTCGGCGGCGCGATGCTCGCTAACAGTCAGACGAGCGTTGGGCCGTGACGCCGCGCCGAGCGGCTACTGCGCGTGCAACTGTGGTGGAGGACGCGTCGCCGATCGCAGCGAAACCCTGGCGGAAGGGGGGCGGGCCACATAACGTCCGGATCGTTTGGGCAGCAGCGCCATTCCGCTGCCCAAACCCCGCCGGATCGTGCCTAATCCCGCCGCATTCGTGCGACAAGCCGAGGACCTGAATCCTCGATGAACAGCGAGGATTCAGGCTCTATAGCCCGTCCGCCGGGTCGATTGCAAAGCAGGCGCTCTCCCAGCTGAGCTATGGCCCCAAGGTCCTCAATATACGCCCTACAGGGCGGATTCTCGATCCACGCTGCCGACCGAGTGACGATCTCGGAGGCGGCTGAACCACTTCTGCTGCCGTTGCTGCCTATTCACGGCCCTCCAACCGGACCAGTGACAAGTCCGGCATAGTCTCCTACCCCATAGATCATTCAGACCCCGGCTGCCATGTCTGCGCTATAGCCAACGACGCGAACCGCCAGGCGACCAGCACCGGTCGATGTCGAACCGCCGATTCGCAACTATCGAGTGTCGTGGAGACGAGGTTGTGCCAAGTCGCGAGACCCGTCGGGCGTGGAGCGAGCGTCGACCTCGATCCTCTACTCGTTGAAATCGAAATCGCGGGGCGGGCGCTGCTCAAACCACAGCCGCTCTTGCTCGGGCGTGTCGCGCAGAAAGTCAGGGGTCTCCTCGAGCACATCCTCGACGGGCTCAGCCGCATCGTGGGGGTCATCGGCGTTGGAGTCCCCGTCCGTCTTCGCTCCACCAGGCCCGGGCTCCTCCGTGTGGTCGCTCGGCACCTCCCATTCAAGCGACTCCTCGGTAAGCGCTTTGTCGTGAGCCGTGTGTGCCACGGGTCCCGCGCGCTCTGGACGGTTCGCTTTCGATTCGTGCTCGGAGTCCGCTTCCCCGGCTAGCTCGGCCTCCATGTTGATCTCGACCGTCTCTTGGCCGACCGCAGCAGAGTCGACTATTGGATCGGCGCGCGACCCGGAGAGCGAGTGCTCATGATCGGGTACCGACGCGTCTGGCTCGCTGTCGGACTGGCTTACGTGCTCGGCTGGGCCTCGCCGATCTACGGGTCCGAGGGCGTCCTGCTCCTCTCGAGCCACGGCGCCCGGGTCGGCTCCCCTCAGGCGCTTGAGCTCCAAGTGCTCGCGTATGGCGTCATCGAGCAATCCCATTGCGCCACCAAACCATACTGCGCCCGCAAGCGCGTTTGCTCAGATGCGCCATGTTTCGCGATCGGCCGGTCCAGGCGTGGAGAGCTGGCCCAGACGCCGCCTGCAAGCAGAAGCTCTCATCCGCCTGGAATCTACTCTGCCACTACACTTTCTCAGACCGTCGCTCGCGCACCTATGCGCGGACATGCGGGGCTATAGCTCAGTTGGGAGAGCGCCTGGATCGCACCCAGGAGGTCGCGAGTTCGAGTCTCGCTAGCTCCATCGCCTTGGCGCTTGCTCGTCGCGGCCTCATAGTGACCGGCGACCGTGGCGGCCTCACGTCGATGCTTGGCAGATCGAGCCCATCGGACATCGGCGCCTCCTCTAGTGTTTGCGGCGTAATCTTGCTGCAGCCTCCCAAACCTCCCTCGAGTCCATGAGGATTGGTGCAAGGCGCCCGAAGATCCCTTGAACGACCCCGTAGTTGACATCCCCATAGATTCATGTTACTGTCGGTAAAGTGAATTTGTAGGGGAGAAGTGTCGTCGGTCAAGGGACACACAAAGTCCGCGCCACGCTGGCGGGCACGGGGAGGGGGGTAGCAATGACGCGCAAAGTCCAACTCCTCCTCGGGGGACTCCTCACTGTCGCGTGCCTGCTTCTCGCGGCAGTCGCCTGGGCCGCGGACACGTTGACAGTCAACGAGAGCTTCACCCCCGACAAGCTAGGCGCGCCGACGAACCTCTCGATCACAGCCCAGTTCGCCTCCACCACCGGCGGGCCGCCCTCCCCGATCACCAAGCTCACCCTGTATGCCCCCGCCGGACTGGGAATCGACGCGCACGGTGCCGGTACCTGCACCGCCGCCGTGCTGCGGTTGCACGGGCCTTCGGGCTGTCCCGCCACCTCGCGCGTCGGCTTCGGCGGCGGTGTGGGCCTGATCGAACTTCCCAAACAAATCATCCGGGAGCGGTATACGATCGACTTCTTCTTCGCACCCCGAGAACACGGGCATCTGGCTCTGCTCGCCTACGCCAGCGCCGTCTCGCCGGTCCTCGTCGAACTTACGATTCTTGCCAAGGAAGTCCCCGCTCCCAAGCCATACGGGCTCGGGTTCAGCGTCGAAATACCGCCCATATCCACGATCCCCGGGGCGACCCTCGCCTCGGTGGAAAGCGCCTTTGCCACGTTCGGAGCCACCAACGTCGCCTACTACGAGACCGTCCACGGCAAACGTACCCTGGTTCACCTCAAGGGCATGGTCGTACCCAAGACGTGCCCGAGCGGAGGCTTTCCCACCGAGGGCACGCTCGACTTCGCCGACGGCAGCACGCTCACCGTCAACCCCACCATTCCATGCCCCCACGGCTAGTGCGCACACGCCTCTCAAGCATGGGCGGGAGCCTCACAAGCGAGCGCGTAAGCCGCGCGAGCCGGGACGCGAGCAGGCGCCTACGCTCGCGGGTCACTCCCGCGGCACTTATTCTCGCCGTACTCAGCATTCTCATCATGTGTCTCGCACCGGGCGCCGTCGCGCAATCAAGCACAGTTCAATCAAGCACCACCGCCACCATCTCACCCTCGCTTTCGCCCGATCGACTCGGCGCTGAGGGCGCCCTCCAGCTCACGATTCGCTACGCCACCGGCGAATCGGGTGTTCCCTCTCCGGTGCGCCGCTCGGTCCTGCGATTCCCCGAGGGGCTGGGTGTCGAAATACCGCATCTGCGCAGCTGCTCCCTCACCCGCCTGCGAACGCGGGGGCCAAGCGCGTGCCCCGCGCAATCCCTGCTCGGCCATGGCCACGCCCTCGCCGAGGCCGAAGCTGGGTCGCAGATCATCAGCGAGGGCATCGATCTCTCGCTGTTCGTCGGCCCCTTCCACAACCTTCAGCCCACATTCGAGATCCTTGGCCAGGGGTATACCCCGTTTGACGAGCGGGTGGTACTAACCGGCACGGTTATCCCCGATCAGGCCCCCTTCGGGGAAGACCTGGTGCTCTCCATTCCTCCGATTCCCACACTGCCGCTGGAGCCCGACGCCTCGATAGTCACCATGTCGCTGACGGTCGGGGCGAGCAAACCACGGCGCCCCATCACCGTCAACACGATCGTCGTACCTCCGAGCTGCCCGGCCGGCGGCTTTCCGTTCGCCGCCGAATTCACTTATGCCGACGGCTCTACCGACAGCGCCCTGGCGAGTGCCCCCTGCCCATGATGAACAAGAAAGAGCAGGTATCCACGATGCCTCATCGCCACAGCCCATCGATGAGCCTGAGACGGATACTGAGCGCTGCGGGGGTGGGCGGCGGCGTACTGATGATCCTCGGACCCCTCGGCCCATCCATCTCCCAGGCGGCTACGCCCACGACAAGCCTCACAACGCCACCCACCGCGCTCACCGCGAGAGCCTTTTCTCTTAATGAGAACGGCAGTCTGCATCTCACCAGCAAGCAGGGCTTCACCCTAAACGAGGAGGGTCCAGCCTCGGGCACGTTGAGCGGCACGATCTACGTGCACCTTAAGATCGTCTCCAGTACTCACGTCACCGCTGAAATCAGCATCTATCCAAGGGGCGGCTCGATCACCGGTCAGGGCTCGGCCAGCTATCGCCGGCAGGGATCCTCCGCCAACTTCTCCGGATCGCTGTCCATCGAGCGCGGCACCGGCAGCTACAACCACGCCCGGGGATCCGGCCTGAGCTTCAGCGGCACCATCCAGCGATCCAACGACGCCGTCACGGTGCACGTGGGCGGCACGGCGTCGGACTGACCGGGCACGACCGAGGCGCCCCCGATGCTCGAGTTGCGAGAGCTCGTCAAGCATTACCCGGCCGTCGGCGGGGACCCCGTGCGCGCCGTGGACGGCGTGTCGCTGAAGGTGGAGGCAGGCGAGATGGTGGCGCTGTACGGGCCGAGCGGATCGGGAAAGACCACGCTGCTGTTGATGGTCGCCACGCTGCTCGCCCCGACGGCCGGCACGGTGCTGATCGGCGGCCGCGACATCTCCTCGCTCTCCGAGCGCGAAGCTTCCAACTTCAGGCTCTCCGAACTCGGCTTCATCCGTCAGAACTTCGATCTGCTCCCGGGTGTGAGCGCAATCGACAATACGGTGCTCAAGCTCCTGAAGGCAATGCGCTGGCGCGAGGCCCAACGCCAGGTCACCCCGCTCCTTGAGCGTCTTGGAATGGGCGAGCGTCTGCACCATCGGGCTGAGACGCTGTCGATGGGTGAGCGCCAGCGCGTGATGATCGCGCGGGCTCTCTCCACTGAGCCGAGCATGCTCTTGGCCGACGAGCCCACGGGCAGTCTCGATACTCAGCGCGGCCGTGAAGTTCTCGAGCTGCTGAGGGGCCTGTGTCGCGAGCGCGGGGTGGCGGTCGTGCTCGTCAGCCATGACCCGATGGCCGCGGAATACGCGGACCGCGTGCTCGCGTTGCGCGACGGCCAGCTCTCCGACTATCAGAGTGACCGAGGCGCCGCAGCGCCTGAGCGCTCGATGGTCGCAAACGGGGGCTAGCCATGAAGCTGTCCAACGCACTGCGCCTTTACAGGGTGCGCTTGCGGGCGCGGTTCCTGCAGGAGTGCTTCGCGGTGCTCGGTATTGCCGCCGGGGTTGCACTGCTATTCGCCTCACAGGTTTCTAGCTCCAGTCTCCAGGGCTCAGTTGCCCAGCTGTCCCGCGGGATAGTCGGCAATGCCACCTTGCAACTTGCGGCTCGCGACCCGCATGGGTTTCCCGAAAGCATGCTCGCGCGAGTGCGTCATATCCCCGGCGTACGTGTGGCAGCGCCCCTCTTGGAATCCAGTGCAAATGCGATTGGGCCCCACGGCAGCGAGTCAGTCGAGTTGGTTGGAGCGGATCCCGCCCTCTCTCAGCTCCGAGGCAGACTCATCGGTCACGCCGACCTCTCTCCGTTTGGGAACATCGGAGCGGTGGTGCTACCGGCGCCGTTGGCGCGCACCATCGGTGTCACCAAGTTCGGGCAGGAAGTCACATTGCAGATCGCCGGGCACACTGTCCTGGCGCCGCTCTATGAACAGCTTCACCAACGACAGATTGGAGCGCTTGTGGCAACTCCGATCGCGATCGCGCCACTCTCCTATGCTCAGGAAATTGCAGACCTGCCAGGTCGCGTGAGCCGCATCTTGGTGCAGCCCAGTGCCGGCGCTGAACGCAGTGTGCGAGCCGCGCTCACCACGCTTGCCGCCGGTCGTCTGAACGTCGAGAGCGCCAGCTATGACGAAACGCTGTTCGCGAAGGCGGCCACCGCAAGCAATCAGTCAACGGCCCTGTTCTCGGTTATCAGCGCACTCGTGGGCTTCCTGTTCGCTTTCAACGCGATGCTGCTCACCGTTCCGCAACGGCGGCGACTCGTCGCCGACCTGCGTCGTGATGGGTATACGCCGCGAACGGTTATCGCCGTGCTGCTGCTCGATGCCATCGCACTCGGGCTAATCGGGTGCGTGCTTGGCCTGGCCCTGGGCGAGGAGCTCTCGATTCACCTGTTTCACTCAGACCCCGCCTTCCTCTCGCTGGCTTTTGCGCTCGGCTCGCAGCGCGTCGTCAGCTTGCAAAGCGTCGCCATCGCCACGGGAGGGGGAATGCTGGCCGCGACCGTGGCCGTGCTCAGCCCGCTACGCGACATTCTCTCGCGCGATCCGCTAGCCGCCATCAGTCCACGGGAAGGGAGCGGCGGTGCTCACAGCGGCCGGCGGCGGGCGCTCGCCGGTCTGGTCTGTCTCGGGGGGGCCACCGCACTGCTGCTCGCGGCGCCCGATGCCGCGATCCCCGGCATGGTCCTGCTCGTCGGGGCCCTGTTGCTGGAGCTGCCGATCGTGCTCAGCGGTGCGCTCATACTCGTCAAGCGACTCGGTTCGATGATCGTCAGCCCCATCCCGCACGTCGCCGCCATGGAGCTGGGCGCGGCCCGCGCCCGTGCCGTGGCGATCGCCGCCACCGGAGCCGTGGCGGTCTTTGGCAGCGTCGCGATCCAGGGCGCCCACGGTGATCTGCTCACAGGGCTCGAAGGCGCGGCCCGCGACACGAATGCGTTCACCAATATCTGGGTCTCGCCTGCCGGCTCCTACAACTTGTTGAATACCACCCCGTTCGCTCCCGTCGATCAGGCACGGCTTGCGCACCTTCCGGGAGTACGTGCGGTACAGCTCTACCGCAGCGGGTTGCTCGACTACGGCTACCGCCGCGTGCTTGTGATCGCACCTTCGCGCCAGGCCACACCACTGCTGCCTGCCGACCAGCTGCTAGACGGAAATCCGCGCCAGGCGACGGAGCGTGTGCGCGCGGGCGGCTGGGCGGTCGTCTCCCAAGCCCTCGCCGAAGAACAGCATCTGCGCATCGGCCAAGCGTTCACCCCGCCCACGCCCAACCCGATGAGCTTGCGCGTGGCGGCTCTGTCCACCAACCTCGGCTGGGCACCCGGGGCGATCCTCATCAACGCCTCCGACTACGCGCGCGCATGGGGCAGCCAGGACGTGAGCGCCTACGACGTGCTGCTGGATCGCGGCGTCTCCCCCACCCGGGCCGCCCGCGAGATCTCACAAGCGCTAGGGCCCGACTCGGGACTAGCGGTGCAGACGGCCGCACAACACACCACCCAGCAGGTCGCGCTCAGCCGCGAAGCGCTCGCGCGCCTCACCCAGATCGCCACGCTGATCCCAATCGTCGCGGTGCTCGCGATGGCCGCGGCTATGGGCGCGCTGGTCTGGCAACGCCGTCCCCGCCTGGCCAAGCTCAAGCTCGAGGGGCTCCCGCGGATCGAACTGTGGGGCACGATCCTGCTCGAGAGCGTGCTGTTGTTGGGGGTGGGCTGCTTGTCCGGTGCCATTTTCGGTCTCTACGGCCAACAGTTGGCAGACCGGGCGCTGGCGCACGTGATCAACTTCCCCGTCGTCTACTCGATCACGCCCCTGACGGCGCTGAGAAGCCTCTCGCTGGTCACCGCCGCCGCCCTGGTGATCCTCGCGATTCCCGGCTACCTCGCCGCCTCGGTACCGGCGGCCCTGGCCCTACAGGATTAAGGGCCAATGACCGAGTCTGGCAACCGGGAGTACAAGCAGGTGGCGCGGGCGCAGGCGCAGGAGCGTACCCGCGAGGCTTTGATGGGCGCCGCAACCGATGAGTTCTTTGAGGGAAATTGGCTGAAGGCGTCGCTCGATTCGCTGTCGAGGAAGGCCGGTGTCACCAAGCAAACTCTGCTGCGTCACTTTGGCTCCAAGGACGGACTGCTCATGCAGTCGTTGATGCGCGGGGCCGCACAGGTGCGCGATCAGCGCTGGAGTACGCCTACTAGTGACATTGCCGGCGCCGTAGAGAACGTGCTGGACCACTACGAAGATTGGGGGGAGCGCTCGATGCGTATCGGCGCATGGCAAAGCGGGCCCACGGTGCTCGCGATTTTCTCAAACGCCGCACGTCAGATTCACTACGACTGGATCGAGCATGCGTTTGGCCAGTGGCTTGAAAATCTCAGCGATGAGGCTCGCATGCGCCGCCGGGCGGCACTGATCGTGTTGTGCGACGTGCAGACCTGGTGGATCCTCTCGCACGACCTTGGCCTCCCCCGCTCGGAGGTCCACACGATCTTGACGGACCTTGTCAAACGCGTGATCGCGGAGGAGAAGTGAAGCTAATCGCACACACATTTCGGGTAAACCTGAGCGCCTACATATTCGAGGAGCGGCGATGAAGATCCTCACCTACACCTCTCCGGCCCGCGGGCACCTATACCCAGTCGTCCCAATCATGGCCACGCTCGCGCAGCGGGGACATCAAGCGACGCTATGCACGCTCTCGGGTGAGCTCGATCACCTGAAGCCGCTCGGAATAGAAGGGTGGGCGATCGACCCCGCAATAGAGCGCATCGAGATTGAAGATTGGCGAGAGCGCTCGCCGATCGGCGCCGTCCGCTCGGTTCTGAGGACGTTCGTGAAGCGCTCGACAAGTGAGGTTCCCGACCTGCAGCGAGCAATCGCACGCCACGACCCCGACATCCTTCTGATCGACATCAATTGCTGGGGAGCGGCGACTGTGGCGGAGGCCTACGGGCGCCCGTGGGCGATGTACTCGCCCTATCTGCTGCCATTGCCATCCAAAGACACCCCGCCCTTTGGACCGGGACTGCGACCTATGCGCGGCCCCCTCGGATCCGTGCGCGACGCGGTCGTCAGCCGCGTCGGCGAGCGAATGTCCTTTGCGGCGGTGATGGGAGACATCAACTCGCTGCGCTCCCAGCATGGCCTGCCGACGCTCGCACGATTTGGCGATCTGCTTGCGCGGCCACCGCTGTTGCTGTCACTTACTGCCGAGGGCTTTGAGTATCCACGCAGCGACTGGCCGGCGAACGTGAGGCTCGTCGGTGCGATCAATTGGGACCCGGCCCTTCGGCTGGGAGCCGATCAGCTCCCAGCCGACCAACCCTCAGCCGATCGGCTCCCCGTTGAACAATCCTCAGCCGAACGGTCCTCAGCCGAACAGCTCCCGGTTGAACAACCCTCAGCCCCCCAGTCCGCCGCCGCCCGAGCACCCGCGTGGATCGCCGAGCTGGGCGACCCATTGGTGCTTGTCACCTGCTCGACCGAGCGCCAGCGCGACAAACGCCTGCTTCACGTGGCATTCGAAGCGCTGCCCCCCGCCGGCATATCGGTGCTCGGCACGACGGCGGCTCATGACCCCGACTTATTCGCCCCCCCACCAGGGAGCAAGGCCGTGCGCTTCGTCTCCCACGAGGCGATCCTCGAACGGGCGGCGTGCGTCGTGTGCCATGGCGGTCTGGGGATCACGCAAAAGGCCCTGACCGCCGAAGTTCCAGTCGTGGTGGTCCCCTTCGGCCGCGACCAGGCCGAGACGGCACGGCGTGTGGAGTTCGCCAAAGCCGGTGTCCGGCTCTCACCTCGCCGTCTCACTCCACGGCGCCTCGCCGATGCCGTGCGCGCAGCGATCGATTGTGGAGACGGTGCACAACGCGTGAGTCGCGCTTATGAGGCGGCCGGAGGATCCACGGTGGCGGCGGATGCGCTCGAGGCCATCGGCCGAGCTCAACCCGTCGCGCGCGCCTGACCGACTCTGGCGTGGCGAGCACCCGGACGGTCACGTATCGTCGTCGCGGGTGAGCCTCACCGAACGTACAACAGGCGGCTGAACGTGCTTGGCGTGGTCCACGTAGCACCGGGCACGTTCTTCGCGGTCATCGCCGCCTCCGCGCTTGCGGCCACGATCGCCACGGTCGCGGGTGGTCGCGGCGTGGTGGTGCCCGTGGTTGTGATCGAGCTGCTGCTCGGAGTCCTCCTCGGGCCTCAGCTGCTGGGATTGCAGGTTAACCAGTTCATCCAGTTCTTCTCCGACCTCGGTCTTGGCCTGCTGTTCTTCTTCGCCGGCTATGAGATCGACATACACCGGATCATGGGCGTGCCACTGCGGCTGGGATTGATCGGCTGGGGCCTCTCACTCGCGCTCGCCTACGCGATCGGCGGCGCGCTCGCCGCCACCGGGATAGTGCTGTCGCTCCTGTATACCGGCTCGGCACTCGCGACAACCGCGATCGGCACGCTGATTCCGATTCTCTCCGATGCCGGCGAGCTACGCACCCGCTTTGGCACCTACCTGCTCGCGGCCGGCGCCGTAGGCGAGTTCGGCCCAATCCTGCTGCTGACGCTGATCCTCTCGACTCAGAGCACAGCACACAACGCGCTGATCCTCGTAGCGTTCGTGATCTTGGCCGTCGGCGTCGCGATCTTCGCTGTGCGCTCCTCTGAGCGCACGCTGCCACTCTTCGAGCAGACCATCGAGGCCAGCTCACAGCTCGTCGTGCGCTGGATTCTCGTACTCGTATTTGCGCTCGCGCTGCTGGCCTTCGAACTCGGCCTGGACCTGCTGCTCGGGGGCTTCGCGGCTGGGATCATCACGCGCCAGGTACTGAAGACGCGCGAGCTACCGGCATTTGACTCCAAGCTCACGGCAGTGGCGTTTGGTGTGTTCGTACCCTTCTTCTTCATTGTCAGCGGCATGAGCCTCGACATCAATGCGCTGTTCGCGAGCGTCTCAGGCGTGTTGAAGATGATTCTGTTCTTTTTCCTGTTTCTCGTCGTGCGGGGCACGCCGGCGCTGTTGCTGTATCGCCGCGTGCTCGACACCCGCGAACGAATTGCGCTTGCCCTGATGAGCTCCACCCAGCTGCCGCTTGTGCTTGCGATCACAGCGCTTGCCACCTCCGGCGGCCACATGCGCCCAGCCACCGCCGCCGCGCTGGTCGGCGCCGCGGTCCTCTCAACGCTCGTCTTCCCGTTTCTCGCCCTGCGGCTACGCGGAGACATAAAGGCTCAAGAGCCTCAACAGCCGATGGGCACCTCAGCGAGCGATCCCGCTCCCGCTTGACACACGGCAAGAGCCCGAGCGCCCACGCCGCCTACACATCGACGCGTCTCGTCGGCGGCAGCAGCGCACCGATGATCCAGAACAGCGGGATAAAGATGCCGATGATGAACATCACCCAGTGACCCTTGCGGATCGACATGATCCCGAGCGTGATTATCAGAACGATGTAGATCGCTCCAAACAGGACACCTGCGCCCGTTGTGACCGCCAGTACCGGCATAGCTGTTGCTCCTTACTCATTCGAGGTGCCCTGGCGACTGTCTCAAACGCACGGCCCGCGTCGAATGGACATGCGCCGCTCGCTTCCCGGACAACCTCTGAACAGAATCCCGCGCTGATGTTGAGGCGTCATCACCCCGAAGAGGTGAGATCCGCTCCAACGGGCGGGCTGCCTGCCGGGCCGTGGAGCCATAAAAACACTCCCGAAAGGCAGCTGCGCCAGAAACTGGCCCACTAGCCAATTTTCGCCGCGCGCGCTACGCTCAAGGCCCCCCGCACGGCCCACGCGAGACGAACAGCACGACTCCCACGGCAGCCAACAGGAACGGAGCCCCACCGTGAACAGCATCCTGGAGAACCGTCGCATCATGCGCCAACTTCCCCCCGGGCCGAAAGTGCCTGCCAGCTTTCAGATAGCCGGCTCCTGGGCACGCCCTACAGCCGTCGTACTGCGCGCGCGCGAGCGCTATGGCAAGCGCTTCTCGGTGCGCCTACTTGGCCAGCCCCCGTTCGTGGTCCTCTCAGACCCTGAGGAGATCAAGGAAGTCTTCCAGGCACCGCCCGAGGTGCTGCACCCGGGCGAGGGTGCGCGCATACTCGAGCCGATCGTCGGGCCCAACTCGGTGATCCTGCTCGACGAGAAGCCCCACCTGCAGCAGCGCAAGCTGATGCTTCCCGCCTTTCATGGCGACGCGATGCAGAGCCTCGCCGAGCTGATGACCGAGCTGACCGAGCGTGAGATCGCGACTTGGCCACAGGAGGAGCCGGTCGCGCTGCACCCGCGCCTGCAGCAACTCACACTTGAGATCGTGCTGCGCGCCGTCTTCGGACTCGAGCAAGGCGCCCAGCTCGACCGCCTGCGCGATCTGCTCACACGAGTGCTCGAGTTCGCCGAGAACCCGATCTCACTGCTCCCCTTCGCACAGCGCGCGCTCGCCGGTCGTGGGCCGATGGGTCGGCTCGAACGGTTCGGCGAGGAAGCCGACCGCTTGATCTTCGAGCTGATCGACGAGCGCCGCCGTGACGGCGGCGACGGTCCCGACGTGCTCACGCTGCTGCTCTCCGCACGCCACGAGGACGACTCGCCGATGAGCCCCGCCGAGCTGCGCGACGAGCTGGTCACGGCGCTCGTCGCCGGTCACGAGACGACCGCCTCGCAGCTCGCTTGGGGCTTTGAGCTGCTGGCGCGCAACCCACAGGTCTGCGCACGCCTCGCCCGCGAGCTCGACGACGATCCGGACTCCGCCTATCTGACGGCCACGATCCACGAGATCATGCGCCGCCGCCCGGTGCTGATGAACGCCGAGCCGCGTCTGGTCAAGCAGCGCGTTGAGATCGGCGGCGTGAGCTACCCGCCTGGGATCGTCCTGATCGCGAGCGCCTACCTCGTCCACCACGATCCCGACATCTACCCGCAGCCGTACGCCTTCCGCCCCGAGCGCTTCCTCGAGAGCGAGGGCGGCAAAGCACCGGGCACCTACACATGGCTGCCGTTCGGCGGGGGCCGTCGCCGCTGCCTCGGCGCGAGCTTCGCGATGCTCGAGATGAAGATCGTGCTGCGCGCCGTGATCGAGCGCAACCTGCTCGTGCCGGTCGGCAAGCGCCCCGAGACCGCGCGGCGGCGCTCGATCACGATCAGCCCATCGCGCGGCTGCGAAGTCATGCTGCGCGCCCGCGCGGCAGCTGCTCCTCAACCGGCCGCACCGGAGAGCGTCGCCGCGCTCGCACCCGTTTGACAGTTAGACATCACGGGTACAAATGCTAGATCGGTCCAGGTGGACGCGATAGGGGTTGCTCGCCTGGCAAACCATGACTTGCAGGGAGGCAGAGATGGTCAGCTGGCTTCGTTCTCATGGTCGCTCGCGTGCGTGCTTCGTAGCGTTCGCGGCGATCCTCGCCGCGATGTGGCTGGCGGCCTCCGCCGGCGCTCACTCACAGCAGGGAGGTAGGCGACACGCAGATTCCAGGCATGGCGGCCAGCAATTCGGGCATCGATCACCGGGACACGGCAACGGCTCTCAACCTGGCCATCCCTCACAGGGACACGGAAACGGCTCTCAACCTGGTCATCACTCACCGGGACACGGCGGCCCTCCACCCGGCCACCAACCGCCTGGACACGGCTCACCGCAGCTCAGCTACCTGGCGCTCGGCGACTCGCTTGCGTTCGGTTACTCGCAGGCGAAGTTCGAAAGCCTCTTGCCGACCGAGAACCCGGCCGAATACAACACCGGCTATGTGGATGACTTCGCCCACGTGCTGAAACTGGGTGACCCCAAACTTCAGGTCATCAACGATGGTTGCCCCGGCGAGACAACCGAATCCTTCATCAAGGGACCGTGCGAATACCAGTTGGCCTTTCCGCTGCATCACCCCTACGTCGGTGGTCCAACCTCCTCGCAACTCTCCGATGCGCTCACCTACCTGAAGGCACATCCTGGGACGGTCAACCCGATCACACTCGACATCGGCGCCAACGACGCCCTCGGCGTGATCGAGCACACGTGTGAAAAGAAAGTGGAATGCGTTGTCAAGGAAGCCCCAGCCCTATTCGCGCACATCGCCACGAACCTCGGGCTGATCCTCACCGATCTGCGCGGCGCAGATCCGCACGCGACGATCATCGTGCTCGGACTCTATAACCCGTTTGGCGAAAAGCTGCCTGGCGGAAACGCGCTCACGGCACAGCTCAATGAAGTCATGAGTCAGGTCTCCTCGAGCGTGGGAGCGCGCTTCGCGGATCCACTCCCACTGTTCAATCCTCCAGGCGCACTTGAAGAACCGACGATCTGCCTGTTGACGAATATGTGTACCCCGCTCGAAGATATTCATCCGACCGACCTGGGCTATGCGGTGCTGGCCGGGTTGATCGCAAAGCAGTATTTCTTCTGAGAGGCGGCGCACGAATGACCGCGGTGCCCGCGATCTTGCGGGCGCCGCGCACAACAGGTTTCCTGGCCCGTTCGACTGTCAGCGCGGCGGCCCCGTCGGCGAGCCCTGGTGCCTAACGCGCTCGCGCATGTCCGCATAGCGGGTGACCTCATAGAGGATCAGCAGGCTCAGCAGGGCGGCGAGGATCGCCAACGTCGCCAACGACGAGATCTTGAGCGCGAGCGTGATCGGGACGAGCACCAGCAGCACGATCGCGCAAACCAACCGCCGGCCGCTGAGCGAGCGCACGTTGCGAAGGCGAAAGGCGACGTGTGCGAGCAGATAGGTGGCTGTGCCACCAAGAAGGGCAACTGTGGGTACAAGTTTCAGCGGATCGCCTGCGCCCTCCAGCGTTACCTTCAATCCGACCGCCAACAGCGCTATGCCGACGACCATCGGGAAGTGCAGATAGGAATAAGAGTCGCGTGCCAGCTCGTTGCGCTCGCGTCCCTCCTCAGTATTTGACAGACGCCGCTCTGCCACAAGCGCTGTAACGTCAAAGTAGACCCACCAGAGCGTGGCTGCCACGATCACGCCGAGCACGGCAGCAATCACAGCGTCGGCGGTGATCGTCGTCCGCGCCCCCACGCCTAGGGCGACGATCGACTCGCCCAAGGCGATCAACACGATCAAGCCATGGCGCTCGGCAAAGTGCCCTGGCACGAGCTTCCAGCCGTCGGCGCCAAATAGGTAAGGCCCGCCCGCGTCGAGCACGAGCGCAAGCCCCCACAAGCCGAGCTGCAACGCACCGCCCGTGAAGGCCGCGACGAACAGCAGGCCCGCGCCGATGGCCGTACTGTAGGCGAGCCCGGCGACGGAATGCCTCAGCGCGGGATCCTCCCGGCTGGCAATCGTGAACAGTGCGATATGCGCGCTGCGCACGAGCGCATACGCGCACGCGAACAGCAACGCCTCGCTACCAAACGCGCCCGGCACACACAGCGCGGCCACGAGCATCGCCGCCATCGCCGCGAATATCACGAGTCGTACGCTGCCCTCCTCGGGATCCAAGACGCTTGTGAGCCACGCATACCCGACCCAGGCCCACCACAGCATCCCGAGCACGAGCACGCCTTTGAGCAAGCCGACCCATGTCGGCATGCGCACCATCAGTGTCGTGCACTGGGTCAGCGCGAGCACGAACACGAGGTCGAAGAACAGCTCCAGTGGAGTGACGCGCTCGCCTTCTCGCATGACGGCCGTCAGTCGAGGGCCACGCTCCTGCGAGGTAGTGCTCACCCGCCCATCTTCGCAAGTCGGACGCATGGCGCGCGAATCGTGACACTCAAGTCCGGTGAGGCGGGACGGCGAGCTCGGCCCTCGACCTCGCGACCGGCCGCGCGAGGGGAACGTCCTAGGCTTGGACGATGGACCTAACCGCCAAGACGGCACTCGTCACCGGGGCCAACCGCGGCATCGGCCGCGCGATCCTCGAGCGGCTAGCTGAGCTGCCGCTGGGCACGGTGCTTGCCGGCGTGCGTTCGGTCGATGACTTCGCTGCGCCGCATCCCCGGCCCGGCGGTGCTCGGGAGATAAGAGCCGTTCGCATGGATCTCTCATCGCAGGCGAGTATCGAGGAGTGCTGCGACGAGCTCGGGGCTCGACTTGGCGAGATCGACCTGCTAATCAACAACGCGGGCCTGATGACCGGCGGGTTGCTCGAGCAGCAGGCAATCGACGGGGTGTACGCGATGTTCCAGGTGAACCTGGTGGCGGTCGCTCACCTGACACAGCGCGTGCTGCCCGGAATGCTGGAGCGCCGCACAGGGACGATCGTCAACAACGCGTCCATCAGCGGCTACGCGCACTTCCCGGCCGCGAGCACCTACGCCGCCTCCAAGGCCGGCGCGGTGGCGTTCACCGAATCGTTGCGCCGCGAGCTGCGCGGCACGGGTGTGCACGCCATGCACCTCGTCACTCCCGGTGTGGCGACCGACATGCTCGCGGACACCGACGATGTCTACGGGCGCCACATGGACACCTCCGGTTGGGACCGTGTGCCCCCGGCGGAGTGGGCCGCGAAGGTGGTGAGCGCGATCGAGGCCGACCGACGCGTGCTCGGACCGGGCGGTCGCTCGGGATTGGCGATGCTCGCCGCACACGGACCCGCGTTCGTGCTCGATGCGATCACCGCAAGGCTGTTCAGTCGCACGCCTCGACACTGAGCCTGCTGACACGGCCGGCGCGGCGCGAAACCGAGATTTCAGCCAGCGAGCGGCACCGCCGGGGGCTCGCGCGCTGTGCCTATGCGACGTTGGCGAGGTCGGTCGCGGCGGTGGCCGACCAGCGTGGCTTGGTCAAGAGCAGTTGCACATCGCCGATGCGCCGCTCGGCGAAGCCCGCCTCGCAGTAGGCGAGGTAAAGCCTCCACAGGCGCTGAAAGCGCTCGTCATAGCCGAGTGCCGCGAGTCGCTGTGCATTGCACTCGAAGCTCGCGCGCCAATGGCGCAGCGTCTGCACGTAGTGAGGGGTGATGTCCTGGAGGTGTGCGACACGCATGTCCGTCCGCCGCTGCACCTCTCGTTCGATCACTCCCAGCGACGGTAGGCACCCGTTGGGAAAGATGTAGGTGTTCATGAAGCTGCGCGAGGCCTTCTCGACGTCGTAGGCACGCTCGTCGATCGTGATCGCCTGCAGCAGCATCGCTCCGTCTGGTGCGAGCAGCCGTGAGCAGCAGTCGAAGAAGGTGCCGAAGTGTCGCCAGCCGACAGCCTCGATCATCTCGATCGAGGCCAGCTTGTCGTAGCGACCGCGCAAGTCTCGATAGTCCTCGAGTAGCACCGTCACCCGATCCTGCAGGCCCGCGCGTTGCACCTGCGCGCTCGTGTGAGCGTGCTGCTCGCGCGAGATTGTGGTGGTGGTGACACGAGCGCCGCGCGTACGGGCGGCGTGCAGCGCCAGCGCACCCCAGCCGCTGCCGATCTCCAGCAGATGGTCATCCGGTCGGAGATCGAGTCTCCCGCAGACGCGCTCGAGCTTTGCGACCGACGCCTCCTGCAAGCTCATGCCGGTGCGCTCGAACAGCGCGCACGAATAGCTCATCGTGGGGTCGAGCATCAGCTCGAACAACTCGTTGCCGAGGTCATAGTGAGCGGCTATGTCGCGGCGACGCCGACGACGGGTGTTGGCGCTGGTGAGCGTGCGGGCACGCTGCGCCGGCACGAGCAGCGGGGCAAAGCGCGCACGCAGGCGGTCCAGCGCATCGGCATTGCGGGCAGCCACCCGCACCACGGCCGTCGGATCGGGTGAGTCCCACAGCTCTTGCGCGTATGCCTCGGCGAGCCCATTGCTGCCGCGCAAGAGCTTGCGCCAGGCCCGCGGCGAGCGCACGTGAACGATTGCGTGGGGCGCCCCCACGCCGAACGTCGTGGGCGGGCGCCTGTCCTCCAGCACGGTGAGGCTGCCCGAGCCGATGCGCCGCAGAAGCGCGTGGGCGATCGCGCGAGCGAAGCGCGTGCTCACGTCAGGCTCTGCTTCGGGTGAGGGTGCGGACGGACGCCCTTCAGCCTCAAACGCGCCGCTTGGGCGTAGATCAGCGCGAGCGTGCGCAGCGAGCTCGCCGGATAGCGCGCGCTCATGCGCGCAAGCGATGCGCTCGTGAGCTCGCGGCGGCGCAGCGCGAGCGTGGCGTCGAACGCGACGCGACCCTCGTGGCTATTTGCGATGTGCACCGAGAGCGTCTCGCGTGGCGTGGTCATGCGCCACTCATAGCGATGGTCCATACCCATGAACGGCGAGACGTGCAGCGCCTTGGCGAAATTACCTGCAAGCACCGCGTTCGCGGGATCGGCGACGGCCAGGGTCTCGGCCACTCCGTGCTCCGCGGATCCCCGCGCCTTGCTATGGGACTCGTCCCCTCGCGAGAGCACGTAAGCGTGGCGCTCGCCCCACGGGGTGTTCGTGACCTCGGCAACCACCGCCTCCACGCCCTCGGCGGCCTCATCCATGCAGTAGTAGAAGCTGACGGGGTTGAAGCAGTGGCCGAACGTGCTCAGGTTGGCGAGCACGCGGACTTGACCGGATGGCCGCGAACCGGTCCGCGTGGCGACGACGTCGCGCACGGCCTGCGCAAGCGGCACACGCTCGTCACCGAGGTAGTGCCGGCGGCGAAAGCGTGCGGGTCCGGGACGGGACGCCACGAGCCGCCCACCGAGCAGCGAGGGGAGCTCGTCAAGGTCGATGTAGGCAAGCGCTAGCCGATAGTGAAACTCATGCTCGCGCACCTCGAAGCGCCGGTGGCGGACGGTACCTTCGTAGATGGCACTGGCGATCGCCGGCGTGTCGGCAACGACCGCCGCGGCAGCGTCATGCCCACAGGGTGGGTGGGTTTCGCTCGCAGACGGCGCGGGCATCGCTACAACGCCATCCCGAAATGCTCGGCGACAGCGAGGCCACTGACGACGCCATCCTCGTGGAAGCCCCAGCCCCAGTAAGCGCCGCAGTAGTGGGTGCGATTGCGTCCACTGATCTCCGCTCGGCGTGCTTGTGCGCGCACGCCTTCTGGGGTGTACACAGGGTGGGCATAGGGAATCGTGCGGATCACTTGAGCCGGATCGATTGCCCCCGTCCGATTGAGCGTGACGCACAGCTCGCGGTCGGATTGCAACGACTGCAGGCGATTCATGTGATAAGTGACCGTGGCGCAATTCCTCGGGGTCGCCAAAAGGTGGTAGTTCCAGCTCGCCCAGGCCCGGCGACGACGAGGGAGAATGCTTGCGTCTGTGTGGAGCACCGCCTCGTTGGCCTGGTAGGGCATAGCGCCGAGGATCTCCCGCTCACGCGCGTCGGCGTCGGTAAGCATCGCGAGCGCCTGGTCTGAGTGGGTGGCGATCACGACCTCGTCGAAGCGCTCTCCCTCGCCGCCACGCGGCTTGACCATGACTCCGTCCTTGCGGCGCTCGATCGCGTGCACTGGCGTGCCGAGGCGTAGGCGATGGCGCCAGGGGCGAACGAGCGCGCGCACGTAGCTCTCAGACCCATTGCTAACGGTGCGCCAACGCGGGCGACCAGTCAGCCCGAGCATGCCGTGGTTATCAAAGAACTCGGCGATGAAGCGCGCCGGGAAGCTCCACATCTGCCGCGGATCGGCCGACCATACGGCAGTCACCTGCGGGACGATCAGCCATTGTACAAAAGCGTCGGAGAACCTACGCTGCCGAAGCCACTCCCCGAGCGAGATGTCGTCGTCCGTGCCGAGCAACAGCTCGTGTGCTGAGCGGTTAAAGCGCACGAGGTCGGCAATCATGCGATGAAACCATGGCGTCACCAGATGTGCCCGCTTTGCGAACAGTCCATTCGGCGAGGCGCTGTTGTACTCGAAGTCGCCGACCCCATCGCTCACGCCGAAGCTCATGCTCGTTGGCTGTGAGGCAACGCCGAGCTGCCCCAGCAGACGTTCGAAGCTCGGGTAGTTGCGGTCGTTGAAGACCATGAAGCCGGTGTCCACGTGGTGGGTCTGCTCGGGCGTGTCCACACGCACGGTGTTCGCGTGCCCGCCCGCGTAGTCGGCTGCCTCGAACACGACGATGTCGTGCCGGCGGTAGAGCAGGTGAGCGGCGACCATGCCGGAGACACCGGCGCCAATGATGGCGATCCTCATCGTGCGGACAATGCCCCGTTGTGCATGTCCCTTATTCGTACCCGGACCTTCGATGGATCACGAGCCCAGATGGATCACGAGCCCAACATGCCCTGCCGGCGGCGCGTTTCGCGGTCTACCCGCGGGACGCCCACGTCTCTTCCTGCGATAAAGACCTACCTCAAACGCCCGCGAACTTCGCTTCCACCCCGTCCAGCAGCTCCCAATTGCCGCGCAATGCGGCGGTCGCGCAGTCAACCATGCGATCCGCCTGCGCTTGAGCCTCGGCCTCGTTGGCGCTCATCAGCTCTGTGATCAGCTCGCGCGCTTGGCGTGCGTGCTCGACATCGAGCGTAGCGTGCAGCCGGAAATACTCGACCGCGGGGCCTTCGGGGCTGTAGCCGTAGCGCTCGACGAGGCCGTCGAGCTTCGTCTTGGCGATCTCCGGCTGGCTCGCCTCGATCGCATACAGAACGGCAAGCTGCTCAAGCGCGTCCTCGCCCGCGGTCCACGTACGCGAGCAGCACTCGGTCTCACGCAACGGCTCGCGCTCAGACTCCCCGCCCGCCGCGGCGGCAAACTCGTCCCATAGCGCGATGTGGCTGCGCTCCTCGGCGGCGTGACGCTCAAGGCCCGCGCGACGCTCCGAGTCCGCTCCGGCGGCTACACCGTCCGACGCCTGCGCCAGTGCCAAGACCGCGTGGCGATACTCACCCGCGTAGAAGCCAAGCTCCGCGGCGCTCAGCTCGCCCGCGCTCCAGCGTTGGTAGAAGGGGTGCTCGAGCACATTGCATTCGCGCCTGGCCTCATCGATCCTGGCAATGACATCCATCGCACGGCTCCTTCTAGTTCGTTGTCTGGAAGAGCACCCAAGGGCACACGGCAGGCGCTTGCAAGCGCAAAGTATTACGTGCGCACCGGCCACCAATGACTCCGACTACGCCGCGGGGGCGGGGTGGGCCTGTGCCCAGGTGGCGATCTCGTGCGAGCCGTCAACCACCGTGCCGTCATCGAGCACGAGCGTCGGCACCATACGGTTGCCGGTCAGGCGCTCGACCTCCTGACGGCCTTTAGTCATGTTGAGCGCTTTCGGCAGGATGCCCAGCCCATAGGACTTCACTACCTCGGGGTTGTAACCAGCCTCTCGCAGAGCCTCATGGGCGTTCCTGCAAGGATGCCCTCCGGTACGGGGCGACTTGAACAGCCCGTAGCAGACGTACAGCTTCATCCGATCCTCCTTATTGGACGGTGAGCTTGCCTTCCATCCCTGCCTGGCGATGGCCTGGAACGGAGCAGTAGAAGACGTAGGTCCCGGGCTTGAGGTTCAGCGTGAGCGTCTTTGTGCCGCCTTGAAACGTGGGCGTGGCGCCGAGAACCGTAGTGCCCTGGGCGATCGTCATGTTGTGCATCAGGGGAGACATGTTCGCGAAGCTGATCGTCACGACGCCGGCCTTTGCCGAAAGGTTCCTGGTCGTGTAGCGCAGCTGGCCTTCTGGATCGGCTGCCTCCTTGAGCGAGGAGCTGCCGGAGCCCGAGGCGGCTTCGCGACCGGTCTGGGTGATCGGCGCGACCGTCGCCTTGGCACTGGAACCACCGGAGGTGATAATCGCCATCGAGACAGTTGCGAGCACGAGCACGGCCGAGATCGCCATCACCGCGCGTTGGCCTCCCAGTGTGCTCGGGAAGTTCGGGTTGCGCAGTCCTAGCCCAAGCGATACGAACAGCGCCCACGCCACGAGCAGGCCCCCCGCGATGTAGTAGGGCACCTTGCTCTTCTCAGCCGCGAGCACCGGCGCGAAGTGGACGATCGCTGCAAACATTCCGCGCGCGAGCCTAACCGATCGCGCGGGGGGTATGCTCTCTCGCCGATGACCGACGCGGTGCGTACCCCAGACGAGCTGCTTGAGGGTCTTCCCGACTTTCCCTTCGAGGCGCACTACCGCGAGCACGATGGGTTGCGCCTAGCGCATATCGACGAGGGCGAGGGCGCCCCGGTGCTGTTCATGCACGGCGAGCCGACCTGGTCGTATCTATGGCGCAAGGTGCTCGTGCCGGTGCGCGACGCGGGCTTCAGGTGCATCGCCCCGGACCTGCCCGGTTTCGGGCGCTCGGACAAGCCGATCGAGCTCGACTGGTACTCCTACGACGCCCACGTCGCCGCGGTCGCGCCGCTACTCGAGCAGTTGGACGTGCACGACGCCACCATGGTGGTGCACGACTGGGGCGGCCCGATCGGGCTACGTCTGGCCGTCGAGCACCCGGAGCGCTTTAGCCGCCTCGTGATCCTCGATACGGGCCTGTTCACCGGTCATCAGAAGATGACCGACGCGTGGACGGCGTTCAAGGACTTCGTCGAGCGCACCGAGGACCTGCCGATCGGGATGCTCGTGCGCGGCGCGTGCAAGAACGACCCAGGCGACGAGGTGATCGCGGGCTATGAAGCGCCCTATCCAAGCATCGCCTCGAAGGCGGGTGCGCGGGCCTTCCCGCTGATGATCCCGCGCGATCCCGACGCCCCCGGCGCCGAGGCGGGCCAGCGCGTGCTCGACGCGCTCAAGGACGACAAGCGCCCGACGTTGATGCTGTGGGCCGACTCGGACCCTGTGCTGCCACTCGCCACTGGCGAGCGCTTTGCCGCGGCGATCGGCCGCGAGACACCGCGCGTAATCGAGAACGCGTCGCACTTCCTGCAAGAGGACGCGGGCCCGGAGATCGGTCGTCAGATCGCTGAGTGGCTGACGGCCGGCTGATCGGCCACCCTCGCAACCCAGCGTGCACCACCGCTCCATCCCGTTTGCCTAGGACTATCAGCCCGTCTGCAGGTAGCTGCGAAGCGCCTTGCGGATAACGGCAGACACCGTTTCATGGTCGCGCTTTGCTCGGCGACCAAGCTCTTCGCGCAACTCAGGCTCGAGCCGCACCGACTCCACACTCGCGGCTGCAGAGCCGATCGGGGGACGACCACCACGTCGGCGTTGCATCTGATCGACGTCATAGCCGACCTCGGCCTTGGCCGCAAGCTCGGCGATAAGCTCGTCAGTGATTGGCTTCCCACTCGCGGTGCTTCCGTAAGTCTTCTTGGGCATCTCAGTCTCTCGGCAAAAGCGGTCGATACTTAGGCCTCATCGCCATCGCGTGAATCGCAAGCTCGGACCCATCGTCCCGACGAATCGCCACAACCTCAAGCAGCTGCGCGTCGCGGCACGGCCCTAGATATAGACGCGTGTTGTCGTCCTGATCCTCAATCGTCATGGCGTGTTTGGTCGCGTGTCTTATGTCCTCAGCGGCGATCCCGTGCTTATGCGCCGATTCATGGATCGCTACCTCACAATTGTAATACGAAACCGTGTCCTCCGGAAGGTCGCTGCTGCTCATCCGTAGGAAATTAGCTACACATCGCGACGGTACTCGTACGAAAAGCGCTATCTCCGACTCGTCTGCTCGCGAATCGCCCCCTCGATCTCACGCCCGCGCTCGGTCAGGAACCACGAGTTCGACTCGCCCTTGGCCTGACCGAAGCCGCTGTTCTCGATCAGCCCGAGCGAGTCCAGGCGCGCGAGCAGCTTTGAGATCTGGCCCTGGTCGGAGACGCCGGCAGCGTCGGCGATGCGGCGGTTGGAGACACCCGGATGGGCGCCGATCGCCATCAGGACGCGGACCGTACGGTAGGTGAGGCGCATTTCGAGATCCTTGAGTGGGTTAGCGCTCCCCCCAACGGGCCTATGAGCGCTCTTGGGAATAGGACCTTCGAGTTCTCGGCGTGCCGCAGCCGGCCCGAGATAGGGGTACACAATCATGGACGTCAGCTCCCCCGTCAAATAGACCAGTGGCGGCGAGCCCTCCTCCACCACGCGCGTGTGGACGATCGAGAGCACCGCGCCGACGGCGCCCTCCGCGGTGAGCGGCGGTGGATCGTCGTCTCGCTTCGTCTCGGCTCGCCCCAGATCGACGATCTTGATTATTTGGATGAGCACGTTCTGGCGTCGCTCAAGGGCCCTGGGACCGCCCCCCAACGCCTCGACGATAAGTAGGCGAGCCGTGCCGGGCTCACGGTCGAGGAATCCGAGTAGCGCCGTCAGTGCCGCACGTATCTTCGCCCGCCAACTTTCAGGCTCTCCATAGGCCGGGGAGACAGACAACGTGGCTCGCTTGACCGCCTCCTCAAACGTCTCGAGAAAGCAGGCTTCGCGATCCTCGAACAGCTCATAGAACGTGCGCCGCGAGACGCCCGAGCGACCCACCACATGCGCGACTGTCACGTTGCTCACTCCACGCTCGGCCACCTCTTCGACCATCGCGTGGAGTATGCGCACGCGTTGGATGTCGGACACGTGCTCGTACCCGAGGGAACCCGTGACGCTCGCGTCTAAGGGCGCACCGATCGTGCCTTGTCGTCCTCCAGCCATGTCATTTCTTTTTCTTGTGAGTGGTCCCCTTGTGACTTGCGTTCTTGCGCTTCTTGCTTGCCTTCTTCTTGGTGGCCTTGTGCTTCGCACAGCCTGTTGGCGTGATTGGGGTACTCGTATGTATTTCTGCACCGTTTTGCCCGACGAACGATGTGGGCATCGCGAGTTTGGTCGTACACGGGTTCGCCGTGGCTGCCAGGGCCGAGTATTGGCCTTGGGGTAGGGTGAGTTCGAATGTTCCTACGGGGACGTCCGGGATCGCCTTGAATGTGCTCGAGGTGACGTTTGTCTTGTTGTTGATGAACGTCGTGCCGACGAGGTGGACTGTCGCGCCGTAGCCCTGCAGCACGATGATCAGGCTCGGGAATTCTTCCCCGGCATGCGAGACGAAATACGCGGGACCGGTCAATGGGACCGGTAGCACCGGTGTGGTCGCCGTGGCATGACCCACGATCGACGCCGAAGGACAGGCAGCAGGATTGGCTTCGAACGTGGCGGCGGGACAAGCCTTCTGCAGAGTCGTCAAACGGGACGGGAGCTGCTTGGGCAGGTCCACCTTGACCTTCGCGATGTTCGCATCGTAGGGTCCCGCCGGATAGGTCAGTTTGACCGACAGGCTAGCTCCCACCTTACGTGAGGTTTTGCCTGCGGTCTTCGCCGTCAGCTTTGGTTTGAACGCAAGAACCGCACAGTTAGTGATCTGAAACGGCACTTTGACAGCCGCCGTGGATCCTTCGCTGCTGTACAGGCTCCCACCGACCTGCAGCGAACTGCAGTTCGTTGGGTTGAACGTGAAGTTAGCCCTGTCGATGCCGACCTCTACGTGCTGGATCTGCAAAGGAATCCCGTCGAGGATCGTCGGGATCTTGTACGGACCCGAGTTATCCGTCGTGATCGTAAGCGCCGCCGTCAACAGATCGACTTCGATCTTGGCCCTGACGATCACCTTGCCCAGATCGAACGGACCAGCCTTCGCCGGGTTCACAATCGACAAGCCGTAAGGGGCGCCCTCATAGCCTTCCGTGATGAACACTTCGCCACCCGTCACGGTGAAGGGGTTGCCTCCGACACCCACGCTGACAGTGGTGTGTCCGATCAGGCTTTCCGGCCCGCACGTGCCGGCGTTGGCCTGAGCTTCGGGGCACAGCTTGACGCTCGCCAGGGTTCCCAGCAGACCCGGAGGCATCTTCAGCTTGATCGCCTGCAGGTTCTGTGATCCGTCAGGCCTCGACATCGTCATCGTGAACGGGCTGAATCCACCGGCCTGGATACTCGTCGTACCAGCCGTCAATGACGGCTGAAAAGGCAGCGGGCTCGCACACGGACTTCCGTTCGGTCCGGTGAGCACCTGGAATTCTGAGGAGGGTTCAGACGGAGGGTTGCCCGACCACGAAGCAATCGACGCGGTCGTCCTATAGCTCCCGCAAGCCGACGGAGTCGACAAAGGCGCCCGCGAGCCACCGAAGAAATGCAGCTTCAAATCTTCAAACGGCAATTGCGGCGTGTTGTCAAACGTTGTGACCAACTGCCCAGTGACAGGATCAGGTTTGACTTCGCCCGCGACCTTTATCAGCGTGCCCGACACCGGATCCTGCGCCACGATGTACAACGCGACCAAGCTCCCGAACGGGTTCGTGTCCTGCGCCGCTAGATACGCCTCCCCCACAAGCGGGTTCGGCAACAGCGGCGTGTTGATTTCGACCGTCGCGACCTTCGATGCTTCCGGACACGTCGGCGGCGCATGAACCGAGAGGGCTATCTCCGCTTCTGAGCACGACAACAAGCCATCTGCGGCCGCCGGATTCAACGCGACACCCGCGGGTAGCGCGACCATCGTGTTCTTCACGTCGGCCTCGCCCAAACCTTCGGCGTCGAGGCTCACTTCCTGGGGCACATGCACCCCCACGGTCAACCCCGTCGGCGTGCTTCCGGCCTGACCATCCGGCGTCACGCTCAGGGAGGGACTAAAAGGCAACTCGTTGCAACCGTCGAGTGCTGGTAGTGGGGAATTGGGGCCAAAGGCCTGAAAACTGCCCTCCTGCTCCCAGGAGTCCGTTTCCACACTCGTCTGCAAGGCACCGGTGCACGATGTCGGCATCTCCAGCAATGGCGGCGGCCGATGCGCTTCCGACGGCGAGCATGCTCCCCCCCAACTGCCATTGTCTATACAACCCCAGCCACGCGCGCTGTCGTGACGCGGATCCCCCGGGACCCCCCAAAAGGTAACGCGGCTCCCAACAAAGATCGCCTGCTGGGTGATATTTGAGACCTTCACCGTCACGCCATAGTCGCCGCCTGTACGCACAGAAGTATCCAAGTACACGGACACTCCGGCGGCCTGGAACCCGAACCGCGCGGGCTCTCCGACAGAGGGAGTCAGGTTGAACAGCGGAACCGTAAAAGTGTTGAACGAGAAGGTACCCGGCACAGAGATGGTCACGGCCGAGACCCCAATCGCCGTATCTGCCGGGCATTCGTTCACAAAATTGGCGGATTTGAGGAATTGCGGCAGCCGGCACTGTGCAAACGGAGTCGGGTTCCCGATCAGTCCCGGAGGGAGCTTGAAGATCAGGTCCTTGGCCAGCCCTACAGGTTTGGCTACGTACTGCGACCCGTTGGCGTTCTCCAGGTCCTGCTCGTTGAGCATCAGCGTCGTCGTCAGTTGGAATGGGTGAGACCCAGCCTGCGTATCGACCCTCCCACCTTCTTCTTCAGGTGTCATTTCATAGTTCTCAACAGCAAACGAAGCGGGTATGTCGCCTACCATCATCGGCCGGGTAGCTTTCGCCGCACGTGCATTGCCACCACTGACGAGAACTTCGTTGAGTTCGCCCGATTTCGCCCCTGGTTCGAGATCGACCGCGACGATCATACGCAGCTCCTCATACGGAGCCACGATCCCAGAGAATGTGCAGCTGAGTGAGCCAGGCGAGCATGCCAACGGGCTGAGGTCGGCGAAACCGCCTATTCCTGTTACATTGACGACCTTCAGGCCGGCTGGGAGTTTGGCCGCGATCGTGACCGACCCTTCGACGTCGGCGTCGCCCATGTTGGCCGCCGTCAAGACCAGCGTCCCGTCGCTGCGACCTTCGACTGCCTGCTTGACCGTGACTTCTTTGCGCCCTCCGCTCAAACCAGATTCGTCCCGCATCGCCACGACCGCACGGTCGGCCAGACCTCCCTTGAAGGTCACCCGGTACGGTTCGCTACCGCTTTCGTTGCCCTGACCAGTGGATACTTCAACGTTGCCCGACCCATAGATTTCTTCCAGGCCTTCCTGGAGCTGTTGATGCGTAGCGTTCCACGCGAATTCACGCCTCCCACCCGTGGTGGACTGGGAGATCAGTTCAAAACTGCCTCCGGTAGCGCTCACTGTGACTTCCTGGATGTCCTCTTTTGCCTGACCTGGTTGCAGTACCGACGGCGCGGTATCGACATTCATGCGCCACCAAGATTCCGCCGCCTGCGCGGAGGCTCCCGTACAGAGCGTCAACAACAGGATGACCGACGCACCAAGGACGCTCCTCTTCAACGAACGCACCACGATCATCCCTTGCCCTTCTTAGTAGCGTTTACCTTACGAGACCGCTTCACCGAATACTGCGATCTGGCTTTGCGCTCACAAACGGCTCGCTGCTTGCCCTTCTTCTTGAGACACAGCTTCAACGCCCGCGTGAGCTTCTGCGTACGCGTCAGGGCCTTGGGCCTGACGGCCGGCGCCGCCCCTGACGCAGCCACGTTGCCGGCGCCGGAGAATGTTGCACTCGACGGAGATCCGAAGATCGCCGGTTGCGGCGAGGGCGACGGCTTGCACGAATCGCCCGTATCGCACTGCGGCGGTGTCGGCGGCGGGGCCGAGATGCACGGCGAAGTCGCCACGCATTCACGCGCGTCGTAGACATCAAGCGCGTTATCGAAATCCTGCGGCAGCAGTTTCGAGCTCGTCAAGAAGAACACGTTGCTGCCGTCTTCGCTGGCGTCGAGAAAAGCCGATTCTTCATTGGACGTTCCCGATGAAAGCGGCGCGACGCAGCCGCCCGATCTTTCGCTGAACATCGCCGAGGAGGAAGTGCAGCTCCCAACGCCCGACGGCTCATACTCGTAGACATCCTGCGTACCGTTTACGTCCTGCGGCACTAGCGCGTCATTGCTGTCGAAGAACAAGCGGCCGCTATCAGCTAGATATCGCGACTGATAACGCGTCTTGGAAAGAGCCATAGGGGTCCAGCCCGGGACGTTCGCCGCGATCCAATCACCGTTTTCAGCAGAGTCCACCAGCCTGGACAGACCGGGCCCGACTCCGACCGGCCGCGCACCCGTGGGATCGCAAGAGGCGCACGTCAGCTTGCCGGTGCTCGCGTCGTACAGATAGACCTCCTCGTCCGCGCGTCCGCTGATGGCGTCTGTCGTGTCATACCCGATCAGATCACGGTTGGACATGAACGCCAACCAGCGACCATTAGATGATACGCGGGCGGGCAGCTTCGTCAGATTGTCATCCCAATCGCTTTCGTCTTCTTGAGAAAGACCGGCGATGAATTTCGTCAGGCCATCATGATGCACGTACAGGTTGCAGAGCTGCTTGACATTTGGATCGTTAAGGCCACAGTGGCCGGACTGGGCTCCTGAAGCCAGGGCTCCATTGGCCGTGAAGTACACGTAGGACCCGTCTTCGCTGGCTCCGGTCACCATGCTCACTCCGGCCTGTTCGCCCGGGTTTTCGTCGATCGCCAGATCCGTCAGGCGCCTGCCGGCGGGAGCGTCAAAATCATATTCATAGAGAGCCGATTCGTCTGCACCTTCGGTGAGCGGCTCTGTGCTAGTGAAAAAGACCTTGGAACCGTCGGCGCTTGCGTCCTCGAAAGTCGCTTTGACTTCCGGCACTTCCGGCAACCCGCTCGCCTGCGGGACGTCGAGCCGGATCGTTTCACCCGTACGGGAGTCACTTGCGTAAACGTTTAGTTCGCTCCCACCTGCGCGGGCCCGGCCGCTCCAAATTATGCGCGAGCCGTCGTCGGAGATGGCGTGCCGGGCGTCTCCGCCATCCAACCTACCGAGTTCAGCAGCGGCCGCCTCTGGACCACCGTCTTCGTTCGTTTCACCCGGCGGAAGCAGACTGAGAAACTGCAATTTACCGCCACTCCAATCGTACAGGCCCCCGAAGCGTTCCGGCGGGCCCGATGTCAAAGCCGGTGAACTGAGCACGACATGGCTTAGATCGGGACTGGCGCCTACTACCTGAGGACCACAGAAGTCGTTTTCGCATTTTCCGCTCGGTTCTCCGCCGTATTTCGTGCCGGCCAGCACATTCGCGACAGTCACCAACGGTTGGAAGCAGTCGGATCCACACAGTTCGCCAGAATTACCGCTCTTGTAGTTGGTACGAATGTAGGGAGTAGATTCGGTGACTTCGGGCACCAGCGGAGTAGCGGGTCCGAAGGGTTGCAGGATTCCCTTTGAGAGATCTTCGGAGAAGATGCGGTATTCCTGTCCGTTCCCAACCGGAGGAGGTCCGGCGCTGCTATGCGGCGGCACGATCACCTTAGAGGACCAGCCCTCCGGACTGCGAGCGAAGAAGACCGCCTCGGCGTAGCCGTAGTTCCCCGCGGCATTTTCTTCGGTGGGCTCAGACGCCATGTCGGTGAACGCGTCACCATTAGCCGATGCCTGGATGATGCCTTCCGATATCGCGCCAAATAGCGCCCCTTCCTTCTGAGGTGGCGAGACCATCTCCCACGCGCGTCCGTCCGGCAGCGCGAGCACCCCAGCCGACTGTGTCGTGAACGTCTGTTCTTCGCCGTCGACGGTGCCCAGACCGCTGTGCGCGATCACGCGGAAGTGGTAGACAGCACCGGAGAGCAGACCTTGCAGGTGCACGCTCACATCTTCAACGGCAAACGCCGACCCGATCGAGGCGGCAGGGAGCGGCAGGCTCTGCCCGTAGCCACTCGTCGTGCACGCGCTTATGCTCGCGCACTCTCCGTATTCGAAGTGATATTCCGTATTGCCTCCATATGCATTGATTTCGGCCAGCAGCGTCGCGCTGTCTCCGGTGACTTTCGCCATGGACTCACCTACGACTACCGGCGCCTTGGCCGGTTCGGACACAAACACCTCAACGCGATCCGCCGCGGAGTCGGCGGCATAGACCGAATCGTTCGAGGAGTTCACGCCAATACCGCTACCACTGTTCAGATCTCCCGACCCGAACCTCTCGACTGGCGATCCAGCCGCCGTGAAGCGGCCAATGGTGGTGAGGTTGTCGAGATAGACATCGTTGGTGGAGAGGTTCACCGCGGCGGCGGTAGTTTCTTCCCCGTCGACTTCTCCGAGCAGTTCCGAACCACCGCTGCTTATCTTCGCTACGACTTTGCCGCCGCGATTGACATAGAGATTGTCTTCCGAATCGACAGCAAACCCGGGGCTCGCGCTGAACGGAGAGCTTCGCGCCGACTGGAATTCGTTTGCGAGCGCGTCGTTGTAACTGTCGATCTCACCGCTGGCTTGATAGACCCACACCAGCCCGTTGGAGTCTGTAGCAACCCCATCGAGTTCCCCAAGAATCGCACCCCCGGTCGTTTCCGTCACCTGACCGATATAGGTACCGGTCGAACTGAACTTGTCGATCACTTTGTGCCCGGTATCCGTCACGTATACGTCACCCGCCGAGGGATCGAGTGGGTCGGTGGAGTTGTCCACCGCGATCACTTCTGGCGAGGAAAGCCCACCCGTTGGAGCGGTGCTACCGTCGAACTGACCGACGAAGCTCCCGGTCGAGGTGAAATACTCGACACGGTTGTTCCCCCTATCGACCACATATACATCGCCGGTCGAGTCGTTCACGGCTACGCCGGCGGGAGCGTTGAATTCCCCAGCCCCGGATCCGGCTTTTCCGAACGAGCCCGCTGCCGCATGGTTCCGCGCGGCCAGAGCTGGTGCCGCGCCGAGAACCAGGACTGCACAGGCCGAGACGCACGCCCACAGGCACGCACCCGCTACGAACCGACGAGATCTCATCTAACCATCCCCCTCTTCACACACGCGAACAAGACCCGCCCGAACCCGGACAGCAGAAAACCACCCTGGGCCCACAGGCCACAAAGAGCGGAACGACAAGAAGCTGAAAGCGCGTCTACAACGCGCGAGAAACCAAGCCGGCCCTTGCGGGCGACTTGGCGAGCACTCCGACGGGAACCTAGCTGAGAGCCGGCCCGGCCAGAGAGAGAGAGAGAGAGAGAGACGCGTCAGCGACGCTGACGCGTCCTATTACGCCAGCCCCGTGCGCACGCGGACTCTCATTCACGTTCATGCCTGAAAACTGCACGCGAAATACAACTCCCTCATAGAAGCGACCCGGTTCCTCTCCCAGAAAAACCACTTGCGTCAGCGCTGAGAATCATCCACACGTGGAGACACCCAACCCGATCTATTTACCCTGACTCCCGTAGGGGGATGCCAAGACATGAACAACGTTATACCCGACCACCAACAAAAAGTCAACCCCCCGTAAGGGCGACAGAGCCGGACTGCACTGATGTGTGCGCTCGGTCCATGTACTATTGCCCTCTGGTCATCAGCGCGCCGGGTATTTTCCCACCGCTCAAGACCCCATTCGGTCCATCATGCCCCCGAGACGCCATCCCCCCGAGGCGTCCCCTGCCTTCCTACTCAGGAGTGCCGTCGGTGAGCTGAGGCTTCTCAGAAGCTGGCGCCAGGGCTGGCTCGGACTTCGAAGCGCGTAGTTCATAGCCACGGCGCGCGGACGCGTCAGCCCCGGCCAGCACCTGGTCTGCCTTCAGCGCCCGTGCCATCCCCTCCGAGAGCCTGCGCGGCAGCAGCACCCCGAGCGTGCTCGTGCGCCTGGCCGACTTCGGCACCCACACTTCCACGCGGCCGGTCTGCAGCGCCTCCACGATCGCGTCCGCCACGTCGGTCGGCTGCAGCACCTTCATACCGCGCGCCTCGCCGAGGCCGCCGCCCAGTTCCGTGTTGACCACGAATGGCATCACGTAGCTCATGTCGACGTTCGCCTTCATCAAACGCAGCTCGCCGCGCACCGCCTCGCTGAGGCCGACGACCGCGTGCTTGGTGGCTGAGTAGGTGGCGCCACCCGGGGCCCCGAACTTGCCGGCTTGGGAGGAGATATTGACGATGTGGCCGCGGTCGCGCGGGACCATCCGCTCCATGGCGAGCTTCATGCCCAGGATCACTCCGTGCAGGTTGATGTCGACCATACGCCGCGCGGTGAGGTCGTCCTCGTCGATGAAGCGTCCGATCGGCATGATGCCGGCGTTGTTGACGAGCACGTCGATCGGTCCGAGCTGTTCTTCGGTCTTGTCGAGAAACGCGGTAAAGGAGGCGCGCTCGGTGACGTCCAGGGGCAGCGCCACGGTGCTCGCGCCCAGCTCCGAGGCGGTCTGCTGCGCCGCGGCGAGGTCCACGTCGCCGATCGCGACCTTCATGCCTTGGCGCAGAAGAGCTTGCGCCGTCGCCTTGCCGATCCCGCGCGCGGCGCCTGTGATCGCCGCGGTCTGCCCGGCGAGGATTCGAGGCTGCTTGGCCATGCTGTCTCCTCCTGAAAATTGGTTGCCTGGCCAAAGCTAGCGTGCCTTGAGGAAGACCGCATCTTCTGAGGAGTTGCGGGGTTTCTACGTGCAGACCATCCCATCAGGCCAGCGGATGGTCCCGGAGGGGGGCCGGACCCGGACGATCCACGGCTTCGTCCGGGTCCGCGTATCGGACGTCACGCGGGTCGGGGGGCCCGCGAGACGCCCGGCAACCGCTGAGGCATGGCCCATCCCGATCATCTCTCCCCAAGCGCGAAGAAGACTCGGGACGGTAGGCTTGGGGGGTGGCGTCGTTTCTCTTTCATCACCAGCGCATCGCCTACACGGAGTTCGGTGGCGGGCCGGCGGCACTGAAGAGCAACGGTACGCGCGGCAAGACCTCCCAGCGGGCGCGGGCGGCCAAGCGTCCGGTGATCCTCGTGCACGGTCTGCTGCTCTCCCAGAAGATGCACCGGCCACTCGCCGAAGACCTCGCGGCGCGGGGCAATCGCGTGATCACTGTGGACATGCTCGGTCACGGCGACTCTGATCGCCCACGCGACATGTGGCGCTATTCGATGCACTCCTTTGGCGAGCAGATCGTGGCGCTGATGGATCACCTCGAGATCCCCGAGGCGGTGGTGATGGGCACCTCGCTCGGTGCCAACGCGTCGCTGCAGGTCGCCGCGACCGCGCCGGAGCGCCTGCGCGGCATGATCATCGAGATGCCCGTGCTCGACAACGGACTGCTCTCCAGCGCCCTGACATTCACCCCGATCCTCGTGGCGCTCACATTTGGAGAGCCCCTGATGAAGCTCGTGGCGCGTGGGACGCGCGCTGTGCCGCGCCGGCTGCTCCCCTACTACGGCAACGTGATGCTCGATCTCGTGCGCCAGGATCCCGGCCCGGGGGGCGCCGTATTGCAGGGCCTGTTCTTCGGGCGCATCGCGCCACATCGAAACGAACGGCGCACGTTCAAGACGCCAGCGCTCGTGCTCGGCCACCGACGCGACCCGGTGCACCCCTTCTCAGATGCCGGGATGCTCGCCGAAGAGCTTCCCAACGCGCGCCTTATCGAGGCCGACTCGTTGATCGAGCTGCGAATGCGCCCAGAGCGCCTCACCGACGAGATCGCCAACTTTCTCGACGAGGTATGGGCTGCGAGGCCGCGTCGCCGTGTCAAGAAGCCGGCCTAACTAAAGCGCACTAGCGGCGCCTATGTCGCGTCTCGGACCTGCCTGCCTGCGCAGCCGACTCGTGTGATCCTACTTGGGCGGGAAGAGTTCGAATTCGTTGATGGAGACCGCGCCCGGGTTGGTGGCGGTCGAGGAAGCCTGGCCCTTGGCGAGCCACAGCAATATGTAGCGATAGCCCTTGCCCTTGGTCTTCAGCGTGAGCGAGGTGCTTTTCTTCTTCAGCACTTTCAAGCCTACAATTCGAGCCCAGGCGGGATCGGAGATCGACGTGGGCGGGGTGCTGCCGTTGGCTCCATAGACTTCCACGGTGATTCCGGTGGTCGTCGTCTTGACGGTGACGCTTCCCAACTTCTGAGGCGTCTTGAGGTCGAGCAGCAGACCCTCTGCCATCTTTGGGGCGCTCGTCGCCTGTACCTGCGCGGTCCAGGCCGTGCTCTCTTCGCCATCGATCGCGAGGCTGGGGTCGCCGAACAACGAGGCGGGATAGTCGTAGGGGTTGTAGGCGCTGGCCGCATTCGTGTCGAGCAGGATCGGGCTCGGCGCTTCGGATCCGGCGCTCGTTTTCGTTTCTGAGCCGCTTTCGGAGCCTTCGCTTTCACTCGCGCTTTTCGTCGGTTCCGCCGTCGTTTTCGTGGGAGTCGTTTCCGTGGTGCTCGTGGTTTTAGTGGTTTTGCCGGTTTTGGTTTCGGGCGGGAAGAGGGCATTGTTGGCTTCCGCGTCCGCGCCGCTTGAGGATTTGGGCGTGGGTGTCTGCAGCGGGATCTTCGGCGGCGTGGCTTTCACAGTGGTGGGGGTTCCCGGCACGGGGGTGGCCCCAGGGGTGGCGGGAGCGCCCGGCGTGGTGGGCGTCGCCGTCGGGGGAACGGCCGTACCGGGCGCTTTCACGACGAGCGCCACAGCCGTCGGCTTGGGCTTGGACTTGTTGAGCGCCGCATATGCGGCCACCGCGGCGCCGCACACGAGCACCGCGGTCGTCCCGAGGATCGCGATACCGGTGCGCCAGCCGGGTCCGCCTCCGAAAAGACGTGGCTTGGCCGTGCCGCACTGCAGACACCAGTCCTGCCCCTCCTGCATCGGAGAGCCGCATTTCGTGCAGTCACTCACTGAGAGTCATTCTTACATCTCACGGGAGCAGATCCTGCCGGCAGGATCTCTTTGCCCGTCAACTCAAGCCGCTCGTCGAGCTCCAGCTGCCAGTAGTAGCGCGTGAAGGTGACGTCGCGGCGGTACTCGCCGAGGTGCGCGGCAACGGACTCGCCGGCCGCCATGCGCACAATCAGCTCAGGATAGGAGCGGCCCGGGAGGGCCGCGAGGGCCGGTGCGGGGAAGGCGCCTCCGAAGCGCGTGTTGACGTCGGTGATGCGCACGCCAAGCCGAGGGTCGCGGAACACCTGAATCGTTGCCGGGCCTCGCACCGCGAGCGCCTCCATCGCCGTACGGCCCAACTCGACCAGCTCGGGATCATCGATCACGGTGCCCTTGATGGACTCGCCGCCGCGCGACTCGAGCATCGTGCGCGGGATCGCGTTCAGGCAGTTCCCGTCAAGGTCGCCAAGACAGTCGATCGAGAGCTCCGGGCCAACCATGGCCTGCTGAACCATCGTTGGCTCCTGTACATACGCGACGAAGAATCGCGCCTGGGAGGGATCGTGGGCGAGATGGATAGAGCGCGCGCCGGAGCCCTGACGCGGCTTGACCATGACGGGATACTCGAGCGCGGCAAGGTCGGCGTCCGGGAGCACTGTCGGCGGCGAGGGCAGCCCAAGGCGCTCCAGCAGCAGGTGGGCCTCGTACTTGTCGTAGGTGGCGCGAGCCACCTGCGAGGAGGGCACGAGCGCTGGGAGCACTCCCTGCTCGCGGGCGACCGCGAGCGTCTCGATGTCGAGATCTGTGAGCGGAAGCACCGCGCCGACCTCGTACTCGGCGCACAAGCGGGCCAGCTCTGCCACGTAGCCCGGGTCGTCGATCGGCGGAGGGCTCGCGCGCACCTGCGCCGCGTACTGGGCGGGGGCGAGCGGGTTGGGGTCAACCGCCACCACGGTGGTCAGTGCGGCAAAGCAGGACACGATGTCATAGCGCTTGCCGACACCCGTGAGCATGATGCTCGGGGTCACTCCCATCCTCCCGTCTGACCCTTGTAAAGGCCGGAGCCGCCGAGCACGATCGTCACGGTGCGCAACAGAATACGCAGGTCCAGCGCAGGCGAGCGATGCTCGATGTAGTAGAGATCGAGCTCGATGCGCTCGCCCCAGGGCAGCGAAGTGCGCCCATTGACCTGTGCCCAGCCGGTGATGCCCGGCTTGATCGCAAGACGGCCGCGCTGACGCTCGGTGTACTGCGCGACCTGCACCGGGATCGTGGGGCGCGGGCCGATGAACGACAGCTCCCCGCGCACCACGTTGAGGAGGTTGGGAAGCTCATCCAGCGAGGTCCTGCGCAGCAGCGCCCCCACGCGCGTGACGCGCGGGTCGTTCTCGTTGACCGCAAGCCCAGCCCCGACATGCTCGGCACCGTCCACCATCGTGCGCAGCTTGAGCAGATCGAACTGGCGGCCGTCCTTGCCGACACGGCGCTGACGGTAGATCGGATGCCCGCGCGACTCCAGCCGAATCGCGAGCATCGCGACGACGATCACGGGCGTCGCGAGGATCAGCGCAAGCGCCCCGCCGAGGACATCGATCGTGCGCCGGATCACACAAACGTCCTCTCGTCGCTACCCGTGTGCTTCACAGTGGCCGCACTTGCCAGACGTGCATGTAAACCATGTGCAGCCACATATCGCTCAGCGCGTCCCCTCAGCCGCTTCCCAGGATGCGACGGTGCCATGTCGCAACCAGTCCCATAGCCCTGCGGCAGGCGAGGCCGTGGTGAGCACGTAATAGCGAGCGATCAGCAACGGGCGGGCCGGCAGGATGGGGGCCAGCATCGCGGCCGCGCACAGCGCGACTTGCACAAGGAGAGTGACCGTGTAGAGCGCGCCCGCACCCCCCACCACCAACGCCACGTTGGCGGCGAGCGCGAGCGCGTGCAAGAACGGAGTGAGGTAGCGCAGCACGCGGTGGGAGAGAATCATCAGCGCATAAGCGGGGGTGTAGCCGCGTGGGGAGAGCATGCCACCGCGTATGACGATCGGCCATGTATGGCTCATCATGCGCCGCTTGCGCCGCCACTCGCCCTCAATGGAGGGCACCATCTTCTCGGTGGCCCGCGCGCTCGCTACGTCCACGGCGCGCCAACCGCGCTTGACCATGTTGAAAGGGAACGAGAGGTCGTGGCCCATGATCGGATCGACCACGATGTAAGAGTCGCGGCGAGTGGCATAGATCGCGCCGTTGCCCGCGGTGATCGAGCCCAAGCGCGACTCGCGCGCGCGCAGCGCCATCTCATAGCGCCAGTACACACCCTCCTGATTGGTGGCCTGTGCCCCAGAGGGCGCGTCAGATCCAGGCCTGTGCGCATCAGGAGGAGAATCGCGGACGAAGCGCACCCGCCCGCACGCGTAGCCGACGCGCGGATCCACGAAAGCGCCAACGAGCTCACGCAGAGCATCGGGCTCCCACAGCGCGTTGGCGTCGGAGAAGGCCACGATCTCGCCGCTCGTTCGCTCCACCGCGGTGTCCTGGGCGACGATCTTGCCGGCACGCGGCAACTCGAGCACGAGATCGGCGCCCGCCTCACGCGCGCGCTGAGCAGTTGCGTCCGTGCACCCGTCACAGGCCACGATCACCTGCAGCAGCTCACGCGGGTAGTCGAGCGCGAGCGCGTTGGCAACCTTCGCGCCAATCACGCTCTGCTCATCGTGGGCAGCGACGATCAAAGACACCTTTTGATGGGGTTTGGGTCGTTCCCGAGTCGCCACCGCGGCCTGTGGCGCTGGCGCGAGGAGGCGGACGAGGCCTGCCATGAGCAGTGCGTAGCCCACCTGAGTCCACACGATCAGTACGGATGCGGCCCAAAACACAATCTCAAGCGCGGTGAGCACGGGTCGCATTGTGTCCGAGCGGACGGGCTAGCGCTGTGAACCCGCTTGCAGAAGGCGCTCATAGAGTTCGAGATGTGCAGCCGCGATCGCCTCCCAGGAGTAACGTCCGTTGACGGCTGCCCTGGCCCTCACGCACATTTCGGTCAGGGTGGCCCTATCGACAAGCAGCTCTCTGAGTGCCTGTCCCAGCGCGCGCGGGTCCCCCGCCGCAACGATCCGCGCAGCACCGGTGGACGCCATCTCGGGGAAGCCCCCCACGTCGCTGAGCAACAACGGCTTGCCAAACGCCAGCGCCGTGAACAGCACGCCCGACTGGTCGGCCTGCAGGTAGGGCAGCACGACGAGATCTGCCCGCTCGAAGTAGGCGGCCAGCTCGTCGTCTCTGACGAAGCGCGGTACGAACCTCACGTTCTCGGGCGCGGCAGCCCGCAGCGCTGAGATGTCCATGCGCGGCATCCCCACGATCCACAGCTCCGCATCATCGATCGGCATCTCGCCCTTCTCTGCGCCGCGCCACGCATCGAGCAGCACGTCTATGCCCTTGTAGGGCCGCATCAGCCCGAACATGAGCACGACGAGCCGACCTGGCTTCGCGGGCAACGGGGCGGCCTCTCTTTCGGCGAGATGCGTGAACACCCCGTGCGGGATCACGTGCACCCGCTCGCCGTCGGCGCCCAGCTCCTCGATCAGACGCGCGCGGCCATGCTCGGAGTGCACAACGATCGCGTCGAAGCGGTCATACAGGCGCCTTTGTGCCGCGAGCTGGCCGGGGCGGGGCTCGCGCGGGAGCACGTCGTGAGCGGTCAGGACGAGCGGCGCACGGCGGGCAACCCTCCCTGTCCAACCCTCGCCGCTTACCGAACGAGCGGAAGCATCCCATCTAGACCTGCCGCCACCGCCCGCAAAGCGAGCAGCACCCCACCTAAACCGGCCGCCACCGCCCGCAAAGGGGGCGAAGGGCAACAGGTGGCCGTCCAGATGCTGGACCGGCAGCCACTGGAAGTGCACGACGTCAGCGGAGCGCGCCGCACGGCGGTAACGCAGCATGTCAGGCACGTGCTGGGCGAGCTTGCTCACCGTGCGCGCGCGCCCCCCGGGAGCGCCGACAGCGGCCCTGTAGAAGAACTCATGGCGCACATACCCATCCGGGTCCGCCTGCGGTCCGTAGGGGAAGCGGCTGGTGAACAACTCCACCTCCGTGTCTGCTGCCGCCAGCGCACTGCACAGCGCATGGTCGTAGGGTGGCGTGTAGGCGGAGGGATCGACGACGTGAACGCGCACCGGGGAAAGACAATACGGCCAGAGACGCACAACCGTGTGGCGCTGCTGGCCACGTTCGTCCATGCCGCGTTCAGCTACTGGTTGACGGTCTTCCCATGCGTCTGCCTGCACATCGCACGCTGGCAGCGGCGGGCGCGGCGAATCCCCGATCCCGTGCTGCGCCACTTAGCGCTCGCTGCGCTCTCGGAAAAGCGCGGCAACATCGAGGGGGCGGCAGCATTCGCGGCGTTCGCCCCCGTAGGCAGGCGCGGCAAGGTGATCAGAGCGCTCAGCGCCTTCCAGGCGTCCTACAACCTGCTGGACATGCTCGGCGAGCAGCCGAGCAAGGATCCGGTGCGAGACGGAGAGCGTCTGCACAATGCGCTGCTGTTCGCACTTGGCTGGCCCTCGCCCACCGCGATCGCGGACGAGCCCGACCCGGGGGTGCAGGCGCTCGACTGGTACGAGCACCATCCCCAGCGCGAGGACGGGGGCTACCTGAGTGAGCTCCTGGCTGAGTGCCGCACCGCGTTTGCGAGCCTGCCTCACTACACCGCCGCGGCGCCGGCGGCGCGGGCGGCGGCTGAGCGCATCGTGGCATTCCAGAGCCTTAACCTGAGCGAGGCGCAGGGCGATCACGCGGCGCTCGAGCAGTGGGCGCGCGCCGCCACTCCGCCGGGCGCCGGCCTGCAGTGGTGGGAGACGGCCGCCGCCGCCGGCTCCTCCCTCGGAGTTCACGCGCTGATCGCGTGCGCGGCCGACGCGGAGTTGAGCGTGGATCAGGCCACCGCGCTCGAACGCGCCTACTTCCCGTGGATCGGCGGTCTGCACTCGTTGCTTGACAACCTGATCGACAAACACGAGGACGAGGCCGCCGGCCACCGTAGCCTCGTCGAGTACTACGGTCCCGAGCGCGCGGCGCAACGGATGAGGTGGATGGCCGAGCAAGCTACGGAGGTCGCGCGGGAGCTCCCCCACAGCCGCCGCCACACGGTGATGCTCGCGGCCATGATCGGCAACTACCTGGCCACCCCTGAAGCGCACAGTCCCCCGCTCGAGCCGGTCAGTCAAGCCGTCCTTTCGACAACGGGAACGCTTGCCGGGCCGACGATGCTGGTGTTCGAGCTACGCCGGCTGCCAACCCGTTTGCACAACGCCGATGTTTATCGACGCACCCGTGCACGCTGCCACGCGCCACCCGACCTGGACAATTTCAGATAGGGTTTCTGCACAGGTCAAGCAGGAGGGGGGTCGGTAGCATGGTCAGCTGCCGGCCGGTCACGAGGGAGAGGGACACGCATGCTGGAGCTGCGAGATCTCGTCAAGCATTACCACACAGCCGGAGAGGAGACCGTACGCGCCGTCGATGGCGTGTCGCTATCGGTATCCACGGGCGAGATGGTTGCCCTGTATGGGCCCAGCGGCTCGGGTAAGACGACCCTGCTGCTGATGGTGGCGGCGCTGCTAGCGCCGACGAGCGGCAAAGTGCTGGTCAACGACCGCGACGTCTCTTCGCTCTCAGAGCGCGAGGCTTCGCACTTCCGCCTTCAGGAAATGGGCTTCGTGCGCCAGAACTTCGACCTGTTGCCGGGCGTGACGGCGATCGACAACACGGTGTTGAAGCTGCTCAAGAACACGCCGTGGAAGGAGGCTCACAAAAGCGTGCAGCCCCTGCTTGAGCGCCTGGGCCTCGGCGGGAGGCTCACCCACCGCTCGGAGACGCTCTCGATGGGAGAGCGTCAGCGCGTGATGATCGCCAGGGCGCTGTCCACCGAACCGAAGCTGCTGCTCGCCGACGAGCCAACAGGCAGCCTCGACACGCAACGAGGCAGAGAGGTGCTGGAACTGCTGACCGAGCTGTGCCGCGAACGCGGAGTGGCGATCGTGCTCGTCAGCCACGATCCGCAGGCCGCCGCCTACGCCGACCGCGTGCTGGCATTGCGCGATGGCAAGCTGGTTGACTACGACCCCGACCAGGGTCTCGCGCCCAGCGGCCCCGCGCGCGGCACACAAGACGACAGCGCGGCGTGAGCGTCACGATCTCAGGGGGAGTCCAATGAGGTTCGCGAATGTGCTTCACCTATACCGCGTGCGTCTGCGCGCGCGGGCGCTGCAGGAGTGCTTCGCGCTGATCGGCATCGCCGCGGGCGTCGGGTTGCTGTTCGCCTCGCAGATCGCTAGCTCCAGCCTGTCGAGCTCTGTCGGACAGCTCAACAGCGGCATCGTGGGCACCGCGAAGCTGCAGATGACGGCGCGAGGCGCGCAGGGCCTCCCGGAAAAACTTGTCGTCGAAGCTCGCCATCTACCCGGCGTGCGGGTCGCGGCGCCGCTGCTCGAAGTGAGCGCCAACGCGGTAGGGCCGAAGGGCAGCGAAGCGGTGGAGTTGGTCGGCGCCGACAGCACGCTCGCCGAACTGAAAGGGGCGCTCGTGAGCAAAGTCGCGCTCACTCCGTTCGCCGGGGTGGAAGCGGTCGTGCTGCCACTGCCCGTGGCAAACACGGTCGGGGCTAAGAAATTCGGCGACATCGTGAAGTTCCAGGCGCTGGGGCACACAAGCGAAGCGGCGCTCTACTCCAAGCTCAGCGAAAAGCAGATCGGAGCGCTGATCTCCAGTCCGATCGCCATCAGCACGCTCGAATACGTGCAGAAAGCGAGCGGCCTGGACGGTCGCGTGAGCCGCATCCTGGTCGAGCCCAAGCCCGGGCAGGCCGTCGCCGTGCAGGCTGGCCTCGAACGCATCGCCGGCGGGAGCTACGGAGTCGAGTCGGCGAGCTACGACGAACAGCTATTCGCCAAGGCGGCGGCGGCGACCAACCAGTCCACGCAGCTGTTCGCGGTGATCAGCGCGCTCGTCGGCTTCCTGTTCGCGTTCAATGCGATGCTCCTCACGGTCCCCCAGCGCAGACGTCTGATCGCCGATCTGCGCCGCGACGGCTACACGCCCAGAGCGGTGATCGGGGTGCTGATGTTCGATGCGATCGTGCTCGGCACGATCGCCTGTGCGATCGGGCTCGTACTGGGCAACGAGCTCTCGATCCACCTGTTCCACTCCAACCCCGGCTACCTCTCCTCGGCCTTCGCCGTCGGCTCCGAGCGGGTGGTGAACTTGCAGAGCATCATCATCTCCATCGTCGGTGGCATGGGCGCGGCCAGCGTGGCTGTGCTGAGCCCGTTCAAGGACATCGTCTCGCGCAACCCGCTCGCCGCGATCGAAACCAAGGATGGAGGCGGTGGAAGCACATCCCGGCTGCTGACGCTAGGCGGCCTCGTGTGCTTGGCGGCAACGCTCGTGATTCTGCTCGCGGCTCCCCAGGCGGCCATCGTCGGGATGGTCACGCTGATCGCGGCGCTGCTGGCGCTGCTGGCGCTGCCGCTCACGTGGATGCTCGCGTTCGTGCGCCGGATAGCCCCGACGATTGTCAGCGCGGTGCCACACATTGCCGTGATGGAGCTGCGCGCGGGCCGCTCGCGGGCGATCGCGATCGCCGCCACCGGCGCGATTGCCGTGTTCGGCAGCGTGTCGATCCAAGGCGCCCACAGCGACCTGCTGAACGGCCTGTACAACGCGGCGAGCGACGTCAACGCGTCAACCGACGTGTGGGTGTCGGCTGCCGGCAGCTCGAACCTACTGATGACCTCACCCTTCGCGGCGACCCAGCAGGCAAAGCTGAGCGCGCTCCCCGGAGTGCGCGCCGTGCGCATATACAGGGGGGGGCTGCTCGATTACAACGATCGGCGCATCTGGGTGATAGCGCCCCCCAGCGAAGCCACTCCGCTGGTTCCCCCCACCCAGCTCGTGGAAGGCAACGTGGCCCAAGCCGACGCGCACCTGCGCGAAGGTGGTTGGGCCGTCGTCTCGCTGGCGCTCGCCGAAGAACACAAACTGAAAATCGGGCAGTCGTTCACGCTGCCCACCCCCAACCCGACCCCGTTCCGCGTCGCGGCGATCAGCACCAACATCGGCTGGGCGCCGGGCGCGATCATCATGAGCTCAAGCGATTACGCGAAGGCCTGGGGGAGCACCGATGCAAGCGCCTACAACGTACTGATGAAGCCCGGGGTCTCACCCGAGCAGGGCGTGCACGAGATCAGAGCGGCGCTCGGGAGCACAACGGCGCTGGCCGCACAAACCTCCGAACAGCACGCCAACACGCTACGTGCGATCACGCGCCAGGGCCTGACGCGCCTATCGCAGATCGCCACCCTGATCCTGGTGGCGGCGGTGATGGCGATGGCGGCCGCGATGGGCGCGATGATCTGGCAGCGCCGCCCACGCCTTGCGAAGCTCAAGCTCGAGGGCTTCCCCCACCGCGAACTTTGGTACACGATCGTGCTCGAGAGCCTGATGTTGCTCGGCGTCGGCTGCTTTAGCGGCGCCGTCTTCGGGCTATTCGGCCAGCAGCTGCTCGATCGCGCCTTGAACATCGTCATCAACTACCCCGTGGTCAGCTCGGTCGGGGTGATCGTGGCGCTCACGAGCCTCGCGCTCGTAACGGCCTCGGCCGTTCTGATGGTGGCGATCCCCGGCTGGTTCGCCGCCAAGGTGCAGGCCAGCCTGGCCCTCCAAGACTGACTCGGCCGCTTAACCGCTCCCGCTCAGGCCCTTGAGCCAGCCTCACCCTCCTCCCGCCCTGACCAGTCGCTGGCTCTGAGGCGAATACGCCGCGTGCGAGCGTGTGCGCGCTACCGACCGGGAGATCTGCCAAGCAGAATGCGCATTCGTGAGCAGGTCAAAGCAGGTCAACGCCAAGCACAGCACGCATCGAGACCACAGCACGCATAGAGCGAGATCAAGCTCGGCCCCCTGCACGCCGACGGCCAACCGTCCGCCCCGAACGCCCCAGTGGGGTCGGTCCGGGGCGAGCGGCGGCGGTCGCGACTACTTCTTCTTCTTGCTGTGGTGCACGGGCGGCGGGCAGGGCACGTTGTGCGTCGCGATGACCTGGCTGCCGTCGAGGAATGTGAACTGCGCGGAGAACGGAAAGCCACCGCTCGGGCACTTCGTCGGAAGCGAGATGCCCTTTGGTTTGTAGCCGACCAGCTTCCCGTGGACTCGCTTGTAGTAGGTGAGGCGTTCGGGGCCGATCGTCGAGTTGACGTTGATGATCGACACCGGAGGACCGTTGGTGACACTCGGTATCTGCGGGATCGTCGTATCGAGATCCCCACCGAAGGCGCCTTCCCCGGGCAATAGTTCGCCCGCGAAGACAATCTGGGCGTAGACCGGAGCGAGTCCATTCGCGTAGAAGAGCACCACTATGTTGCCTTCGTGCGGCGGCCCCATCAACGCATTGATTTCAGGGATCTCGTGACCTGCGCCCTGTCCGAAGGGGACTTCGACATACGCGCTGCCGAAGCCCAGTCGAGAGTTGGGCGAGCAGGCGGTCAGGCCCTTTTCAGTGAGGGCCTGCGGGTTGCAGATGGAGAGTCCCAACGTGGTGGTCACGTAGTTCATACCCTTGGGCATGCGCAGGCTGACGTGAGTCAGTGGCGAGGGCAACCCACCTGTGGTGCTACCGATCGTGAAGCCAAACCCGATCGTCGTGGAGGCCCCCAGCGTGTCGGGGGTGAACGAAGTGTGCAAGGCCACTGTCTGGGCTGCCTGCGCCGAAGCGGGCAGGCAGCCAAGAGCGAATAGCGCAAGCGTTAGGGCACATGCCCTGGGTATCCGCGCTCTGGTCACGGTGTCTCCCAGCCGTTAGTACGACAGGTTTCCGCTCACGTGCACCGTGACGGCGTCGTTCGAGCGCTGGATCGTGCCGCTGAAGCTAAGCGCGGAGGCTTTTGCTTTGGAGTAGGTGCCACTGCCTTTGGTGATCGCCAGCGTACCCGAGAACGTCGCGGTCGAGCCAGCCACGCGGTAGCTCGCTTTGGCGTTGCCGCTGATCGACCCACCTTTGGGGTACACCTGTACCTCGGCGGTGACGCTGCGGGTCGAGGTGACATCCAGCTGCAGGTAGAGCTGTCCGCCCAAGGAACCTTTCGCGGCGCCCCCCTCTTTGAGAACAAGTCCGTGTTTGTTTTCCAAATGCAGGCTGGCACTGTCGTTCAAGTTAAGCGTGCGTGCCGCTGTGGCGTGCGGAGACGCGGCGCCGGCGGCGCCCGGCCCAAAGGCCACGGCTGCCGTGGTGAGCGCGCCTAGCGCGAGCGCCGCGGATGATGTTCTACGCCGCGCGGACATGCGCGGGCGTGATGACTGGTTCCCCATTGATCCCTCCAGATGACTGTTGATGTCGCGTCCCATTAGAACTGACCCCTCTCCTCTTGCAGCTCCCTGAGCCCAAAGCCTAGTCCACATAACAGAAAGGCCGGGCAGTTAGACAATTCTAGTGCATATAGGCCTACGAAGTTCAACCGTTCGGCTCCTCACGAGTTGCGCAAATTCCGCGATAGTAGGCTCCGCCTGATGAGCGCCATCGAGGTGAGCTACTGCATTGTGAACACGTCTCAGCGAGAGTTGATGCTGCGCGGGCTCGACGCGATCGCCCGGGAGCAAGCCACGCTGCCCCTCGCGAGCGAGGTGCTGGTGCTCGACAACGGCTCCCGTGACGGCTCGGCGCAGGCAGCACACGAGCATCCCGTGGTGAGCGAGGTGATCGCTCTCGCCCAGCGGCAGGGCAAGGCGTTGAACGACTCCGAGCTGTTGCGCCGCGCGCGCGGACGCTATGCGCTGCTGCTCAACGAGGACTCTGAGCTGCTTGACGGCGCCACGCTCGCTCTGCATGACGCCCTCAAGCACGATCCGCGGGCCGCGTGCGCAGGCGCGAAGCTACTGCGTCCCGACAGTGCGGACGCTGGCGCCGACGGGCACACAGCTCGGGGGGCTGGGTCGGGCACACAACCCGCAGCGCTGGGTCGGGCTGGATCGCTCAGCGCGCCGGCGTGCGCCTGGCGCTTTCCAACTCCGCTCACGGCACTCGCCGGCGCGCTGTTCCTGCACCGCCTCTACACCGTGCAGAGCAGGGGCAATCGCATACGCGAAGTGGACTGGTGCCAGTCCTCGGCGCTGCTCGTGCGCCGTGAGGCGGCCGCACAGGTGGATTACCTCGACCCAGATTTCTTCGTGTACTCCGACGAGGTGGACTTCGCCCGTCGTCTGCGCGACGCCGGCTGGCACAGCCTGTACGTACCAAGCGCCGTCGCGATCCACCACGAGCAGCTCTCCACTGGGACAGTGCCGGAGCGACGCATCGTGGAGCTCGCGCGCAACCGCGACCTGTACATGCGCAAGCATCACTCGCGCGCGGCCGCACTCACGGTGCGCTGGCTGACGGCCTGGTCCTACGCCGTGCGGGCGCTGGCGGCGCTACTGCTGCCTGGCCACTCACCCAAGCGCTACTGGCACCACGTCACCGCGACGCTGTGGCCCTCACGTGGCGAGGGCCTGCGTGAGGCCGCCGCCGCCTACAACCGCGCGTCTCAATGATCTCCCAAAACACCCACGCGCTCCGATCGAGACAGAGGGGTGATCCGTCCGAATCAAATGTCCCGGAGGGGATCCTCCGCGTATGCCTCCACGTCGCCATGTCCGCGCCTGAAGGCTGCCACCCGCCGGCGTCCGTCGAGCACGAGCGTGCGTGCCTGCTCGCGCTCGTTGGCTGCGAAGAAGCGCGTCGCCACGAGCAGCGCCGGAATCAGCAGCAGCCACAGCGCGCGCAACACGAGCCCGAGCAAGCCCGCTGTCGGTAGCAACAGCTCGCCGGACACCGCCACGCCCGCGAAAATCGCCGTGAGCTGAGCGAGACGGCGCCACTGGAAGTCCACCGCGAACACATTGCGCGTGAGCACGTGCATCATCCCCACCATCGCCACATACGCGCCACACAGCGCGATCCCCGCGCCGGCGAGGCCGAGGTCGAGACCCGAGCGCGGCACGAGCACCAACAGCAGCACCACGTTGACCACGAGGCCCGCGCTCGCCGCGGGAATGTTGCGTTGCATCATGCGCGCCCTCCCCGTGATCACGATCATCACTTGATAGAGCCCATACAGCGTCCAGCCGAGCGCAAGCCACGGCAACGCCTTGTGCGCTCCGAAGTATTCGGGTTGGGCTAGCAGCCTCACCAACCAGCGACCAAGCAACGCGACGGCGGCTACGACCACCCCCGTTGCCAGCACGAAGTAGGTGGTCACGAGCGAATACAGCCGCGAGGCCTCCACGTCGCTGTCGATCGAATACGCAAGCGGCGGCCACGCGTACTGGAAGCCGCGCACGAACACGAACACGACCGTCGCCAGCTGCACGGCGATCGCGTATTCGCCGGCCGCTTCGTGGCTGACGACACGAAACAGGTAGAAGCGATCCACCACCTGCAGCGCATACACACTTGCGTCCGCCGGCACGGTGGGCAAGCCAAAGCTGAGCATCGCGCGCAGATCCGCTACGTGCACACGTAGCGAGAAGCGCCTGCGCAGCACCCACCACAGGCCAAGCACCACGATCGCGCTGGCGCCAAAGTTGCCGAGCAGCAATCCGCGCGCGCCCTGACCGGCGAACACGACGAGCGCGATCGTGAACACGACCGTCATCGCCACGTTGGCGCCCGAGGCGAACATGTAGGCGCGCGCGCGCTCGTCCACACGCAGCTGCGCGTAGGCCATCTCGATATTCGTGAACGCCCACAGTCCGAGGATCGCGCAGTCCATCAGCAGGGGATCGTCAAAGCCGAGCACGAGCCTCGACAGCGGACCCGCCAGAGCCACTGCTATCAGCGTTACCACAGTCGTGCTCCAGGCAACGGTGGCGGTCGCGGTGCGCGCGATGCGCGTACGGCGCTCCTGGTCCTCGTCGGTGAAGTAGAAGCGCACGAACGCCTCCCCCACCCCGAGGCGCAGGACGATGCTCGCGAGGATGACCGTCGTCAGCAGCGAGCTGTACGCGCCGTAGGCCTTTGTCGAAGCGTGCGCCGTGTACAGCGGCAGCGTGAACACGGCGATCGCCTTGGCCACTATTTCCGCGGCCTGATAGGCCGCGCCCGTGCTCACCAGCCGCTTGAGGTACCCCAACACCAGCAGGAACCTAACGGGCGCACCGTCGGACAAACGCTCGGGCTCGGCGCGTCACCCCTGCGAAGCGACCGGCGACGCGGCGCTTGCTTCGGATGCGTGGGCGTCATTGTCTCCCACCGAACCCCCACCCCGCATCGCCGCAAACGCCACACCGAGCCCCAACAGCGTCCACGTCAACGGGTCCTCCAAGAAGTCCGCATACACCCACGTGTGCAGCACGAGCGCCGCGAAGCATGCCGCGATCGCGATCCGCGGAGGCGAGCGTCCCGCGCCGCGAAACAGCGTTGCAAGCGCCACCACGATCAGGGCTACGTACAGAGCCAAGCCGACGATCCCCTGCTCGGCTGCCACCGTCACTGAAATCGTGTGCGACGCCGACACCGCGTTGGCGGCCGTGCCACCTTCATGGCGGCGGTACTCAGTTTCAAACGAGCCCGAGCCATACCCGCTGAGCGGTCGGTCAACAAACAATTCCAGCCCGCCCGTGACCAGTTTTGCGCGGCCGCTCGTCGCATTGTTAGCCGACCCGCTCGACCCCTTCAGGCCAAAGTGAAGGCTCGGTGGCGCGGCGAGGACGACCACTGCCGCGATCACCGCCACAGCAAGCGACACATACACCGTGCCGCGCACATCCCAGCACCAGGCCGCCAGTATCGCCAGGCCCAACAGCAGTGCCGCGATGCTCGACTGCGAGAAGCTCGTCACGAGCCCCACCAGCAGCCATGCCAGCACAGCCGCCCCCCACAGCTGCATGCGCCGCTCACGGCTCCACAACACGACCGTCGTCACGGCGATCATCACAAGCGTCAGGAAGCGGCCGTAGATACTCGGGTCAAAGAACAGGGAATTGACGCGGAAGTAATTGTCGTACTCGTTTGCCGCCACCACCTTCGGGTTGAGGAACAGCGCTTTGCGGTAGTACTCAATGAAGCCCACCCCCGCGAATACAACCGCTAGGGACACCGCGGCGGCGAGGCACACAAGCACGAGTCGCGGTGTCCATGGCGCCTCGCGCAACAGCACGTACAGCAGCCCAAACGGGATGTAGAAGAAAACGAGGTTCTCAGCCCCCTTCCCCGGGTCCGCCGAGTAGGCAATCTGCAGCGTGTACAGCGCCACGGAGGCGAGCAGCAGCCAGTCGAGCAACATGGGCGCCCGTCCCGAGCGGTAACCCCCGGGGCCTCGCAACAGACGCGGCAGCAGATGCGCAAGCACCCCGGCGACAACCACCGCATACAGCGGCAGCAGCAGATTCACCGTGCGCCCGTCAGCCGAGATCGGCAACCTAAACGGCAGCGCGACCACGGCCAGCACCGGGAAGGCCCGCAGATCGCGGCGCATCACGAGCGTTAGGCCGGCGATTACAACCAGGGCGCCCAGCGCTGCCACCGCCAGGACCGCCGGGCTGGGCAGGGTCGTGGCGATCATGAGAGCCCCCTCATCGCGCGCACGCGGGAGGAGGGGATCGGGAAGCGCTCGGAGCTCACGGCGCCACCAGCTTGAACGTGCGCGTCGATGGCACCGAGCGGTCTTCTTCTCGCAGGCTCACCCTCACGGTGTATTCGCCCGCTGGGGCGATTTGTCCACGATTGCGGGGCATCAATGTCGTATATCCATCAGCCCGCCGCAGCACGCGATAGCCGTGCGCGGTCCCCTTGCGGCCGTTCCACCGCAGCGACAGCGTTTTGTAGCGCCCAACCGGCCGGTTTCGCACGAGTGTGGCCACAGTTTCCCCAGAAGAGCCTTCGATCGTCACCGTCACCACGTCCGCTTTCGCGAGCTTGAATGCGATGTGCTCTTCCTTTGATCCGCCGCTCGACGCCGGTGCAATCACATTGGTGAGCTTAAATTCCTGAACCAGTGTCGGGGTGTGCTTAAGCCGCTGGGTGATAAGCAACGCCGCGAAACAGCCAACCACAAGCAGCGCAAATACGACCGCCGCGAGTCGTCGGTCTGCGCCGCCGCCGCGAGCCCTGCCCTGCTTCCCGGCGCCTACGCCGCCAGCATCTACCGGCATTGGAACGCCGCCGGCCTGCTTCCCGGTCAATCCCCGCCGTCCCGGGCGAAGCGCTCGACCGTGTCCGAGCGCAGTCCCAAGCGCAGCGTCTCAAGCGAGAGCACATCCTCAGGCGCGATATTGCCGAGATTGCACTCGTTGCCGAAGCGGTGCAATAGCCACACCTGTTGCTCGCGCTGCGGCGCCTCGAAGATCAGCCTGTCGGCATCGATCGCGTGCACGATCTCATCGATCAACCCGGTACGTACCTCGCCGTCCGCGCGGTAGATACCCGCGGTGCCCGACTCGCGCGCCTCGGCGATCACCTTCCACGCGCCTGCTTCCAGGTCCCGTTCGATCTGTTCCACCCACACATACGGGGCCATGATGAAGTCGGCGTCCTTGCTGCCCACCTCAGAGAGCACCGTGAAGTCGACGGACAGAGTGCGAATCAGGTGGGCCTTTACCTCGGGCTCAAGCGCAATCGTCCCGTCGGAGATCTCCACGTGGCGCAGGCCCAGCTCTCCCAGCCACGCGATCAGCCCCTCGACTCGGCCCTGCTTGATCGCCACCTCCGTGAGCGTCCCACCGAGCACCACCGGAATTCCGTGCGCCGCATAGCGTTCGAGCTTTGGCTTCAAATTCGCCGTCACGAGCGCCGTGCCCCAGCCGAGCTTGACGATGTCCACGCTATCGCCCACCGTCTCCATCAGGCCATCGACTTCGGCCACCGACAGACCGCGATCGATCACGTGCGTGATACCGCGATCGCGCGGCTTGCCCGAGCGCGCCGGAACATCGAGGAAGCCGACTATCGCGCGATCTGAGTCCACTTGCGGGGCGCTCACTGACCGCTGCCGGCGGCGCCTTCCCCGGCACCCCCGGCGCCGGCGTCTGCTTCGCCAGTGCCTGCTTCGCCCGCAGCGCCGGCGGCCGGTTCGCCTTTGCTCTGAGCGCCACCCCCGCCTAGCTGGGTCGCCTGGTCGGCGCCGGCGAGCACAACCACGGTGGCGGAGCTGGCCAGCGATGCGGTGCTCGCTTCGATCGGCCGCACCCGGGTCACGTCGAGCGCCTTCGCCACAGCCACGCCATCGGCGCGATGTCCCCTGGTGTATTCCACCACGGTCGTCGCGTGAGTTCCCGGCGGGACCGCCGCCGATGATTCCGCATGTGTGTAGCCACCCTGCTGCAGGTCGGCCGCCAGATGGTGAGCGAGACCGTTCGTGCTCGTCCCGTTGAGCACCACAACCATCATTTCGCCCGGGTTGGATGCCTTCGCATGTGTGGTCCCGTGCGAAGCCGTGGAGTGCGTAGCGATGGAGGATGACGAGCTTTGCGTCGCGGGCGAGTTTGATTTTCCGCCTTTCAGCTCGGTCACCGCGAGCACGATCACCAGCACCGCGACGATCACACCCCCCACGATCAGGGCCGTCGCGCGACCGGCGGAGCGCTCCGGCTTGAAGTACTTCGGGCCGCTGGAGCTAAGCGGCGAGCCGGGCGGCCGCGTCGAAGCGCCACCTCCAGCGACGGCCGCGGCCGTGCTCGCGACGTTCGCGCCGCGAGGCGAGGGTGAACGTGGTTGTGAGCCGCCTGCCGCGGGGCCCGCGACTGTTCGCGAGGGAGTGCGTCGCGCCGCGGCCACCGGCGCGGGCGAAGGCGATGTAGAAGGGGCCGATTGAGCTGCTGCGGAGGCATCTGCCGATGCCGGTAGCGCGGACGCGCCCGATGCGCTCGCGGGCGACCCCGCCGCGCCTGGCGGAGCGGGCGCGGAAGGTGAGGGAGGCAGGGCTGGGCGCGGCGCGGCGGCGCGCGCGGCAGCCGTAGCCGGCGCGGGGGCAGGCTGCCCCTCCTCGCCATCCTCCGGCTCGCCCTGCCCCGGTTCGCCGAGGGGCTGCACGGGGGGCTGGCCAGGCTTGGCACCAGGTCCCGCGGGACCGTCGATCGGGCTTACGGACTCCATGGCCGAGACCTGCTCAAGCTCACCGGACACCTCTCCATTCGTACTCACGCCGACGGCACCCTCCAAGGCGGTGACGGGGATGCCCTGTGGACTCTCCGGCACCGCCTCGCCCGCAGGTGCGGGGACCGGCGTCCGCGGCTGTGCCTCGGGCGTCGATTGCACACCCGGCGCGAGCGGGGTGCCTGGAGCCGGCGGGACGCCGATCTTTCCAGCCGCCACGGTGGCGTTGACCGCCGTTGATACCGGCGCGCTGACCAGCGGGGTCTTGCGCGGCAGGACCCGTGCTCCGGGGGGCGCAGCGGGCTGTCCGGCTCGCTGCATGCGAGCGGCGGCCTCGGTGCTCACGCGCTGCTCCAGTTCGCTCGCGCGCTCAGGTGCGCGGCCCGCCCACTCACGCAGACGCTTGATCTCGCGCGCTTGGGAGAACGCCAGCAGCGAGAGCATCGCAATCCCCACCAGCGCGGCGAAGCCGGCGATGGCGCCTACCTTGGTGAAGGTGCTCGTAAGCGAGAGTGCGACCGGCAGAGCGTTCATTGCAAACGTGCGCTTTGGTGGGAACTCATGGATCCCGGGAGTCTATGAGGGAGGCAGGCGCCTGGGCGCCGCGTCCGGACACCGACTCCGACAGCTCCGCACGCACGGCCGATAGCTCAGCGACCTTTGCGGCCAGGCCAGCCGCGTCGCCCTCGAACACGAGCAGTCGAATCTCGTCGAACATCGCTTCCACGGTCTCGGGCGCCAGCGGTTCGCGCTGGGCGAGCATAATCTTCTCCGCCGGTGTCGATCGCGGCTGCTCGTAGCGATTGAACAGCTCCTCGTGCAGCTTCTCCCCCGCGCGACGACCCACGATCTCGACCTCCACGTCACGATCGGGATCGAGGCCAGAGAGCTCGATCATGGCGCGTGCCAGGTCCACGATCTTGACCGGTTCGCCCATGTCGAGCACGAACACGTCCGCGCCGCGATCCCCGTCGGAGACGAGCGAGCCCGAGCGGATTATCAACTGCACAGCCTCGGGGATCGTCATGAAATAACGGGTCATGCGCTCGTCGGTGACCGTCACCGGACCGCCGCGCTCGATCTGGCGGCGGAAGATCGGCACGACGCTGCCCGAGGAGCCGAGCACGTTGCCAAAGCGCACTGCCGCATAGCGGGTGCCCGCAAAGCGCGCTGTGGCCGCCTCCAGCGCGAACTCCGCCAGCGCCTTCGAAGCGCCCATCACGGTGGCTGGCGCGACCGCCTTGTCGGTGGACACGAGCACGAAGCGCCCCACGCCCATTTCCCCGGCAACGTGCGCCACCACGCGCGTGGCGATCGCATTGTTGCGCACCGCCTCGACCGGGTTTGACTCCATCAGCCCCACGTGCTTGTAGGCGGCGGCGTGGAACACCACGGTGGGACGGTGCTCGGCGAATATCTCGCGCATGCGCTCGTCCTCCTTGCAGTCGGCCAGCACCGCTGCCAGCACCGAGGGCTGCACGTGACGCTCGTCCTGCAGCTCGCGCTGAATCTGAAAGAGGTTGTCCTCAGCGTGGTCGAGCAGCACGATCCGGCGGGGCCCCACGCGCGCGATCTGACGACACAGCTCCGAGCCGATCGAGCCGCCGGCGCCGGTCACAAGCACCGTCTCGCCGGCGAGATAGGCCCCCACGCGGTCCAGCTCCATTAGGACGGGCTCGCGACCGAGCACGTCCTCGACGCGCACCTCGCGCACCTGACGTGCGATCGCGCCGTGATCCTGGAGAAGCTCGAAGACGGTCGGAAGTGTGCGCACAGGGATCGAGCGCCTGCGGCACTCGCGCACGACGCGCGCACGAGTGGAACCGGGCGCGGAGGGGATCGCGATGATCACTTCGTCTGGCTCAGACTCGTCGAGAATGCGGGGCAGGTCGCCCTCGGTGTCGCCGCGCACCCTCACGCCGTCGATCCGCAAACCGTGCTTGCGCGCGTCGTCGTCGACGAACCCGACAGGCTGCAGACCCAGCTCGCGGTTGCGCAGGATCTCGCGTAGCACCAGCCGCCCCCCGTCGCCGGCGCCCACGATCAACACATTGCGCTCGCTACGCCCGCCGGCCCGGAACGCTCCGAGCGGGCGTCGCTCGTACAGGCTACGCGCAACCACCCGCACGCCAATCAAGAGCAGCAGCGAGAGCAAGAAGAACAGCGCGATCACGCCATCCGGCAACTCGACCGCGGTCGTGCCGTTAACAAGCGCTGATGCACTCGCGCTGCGGTGGGCGAGCTGATGAGGGATCTGCACGGGCCTCACGACCGCCACCGCCACCACCGTGAGCAGCACGATCGCGATCACCGCGCGCGCCACCGCCTCGTAGTCGCGCTGGCCTGAGTAGCGCCAGCGGCGCTGGTAAACACGCGAGAGCAACAGCACCACGAGGCTCCCGCCGAGCACCCACCAGACAGTCCGGTCGAACAGCTTCTCGTAGCGGCCTTGCGGCCCGTTGTCGAAGCGCAGCTCCCACGCCAACCAGTAGGCGAGCGCGACCAGCGCGCCGTCGAGCGCCAGCCTCGGTAGCGAGTGCCGGGTTAGGGACAGAGCCGGCGCACTTATCCGTCGGCGCATTGGCCCAGATTCTAGGGCGTCTCAGGGCGACAGTGGGACTGAGACGTTGCAGACCGCCAAGGTGGGATGGAGCCTCGCGCCTGCACCTCTCCCGCGCGTACACGTGGGAGAGGTGCTTTTAGAGTCGCGCAGACAGCGGAGAGAGCAGCAACTCCACAAGCCCTCGGGGATCGCGGCGGACGCGATTCGCAACGACCGAGGGATCGCGCTTGGCCAGATCTAGCCGATCGACGTCCATCAGCTTGCGCAAGCGCCCCTCAACGATCAAGCGCTCGTCCACCGCCCCCAGGCGCCCCTCGAACGTGGTGTACACGGGCGTGCCGAGCGCCACCGCCTCGCGATTCATCGTGCCCCCGGCGGAGATCACGAGATCGGCGAGCGCGATCAGCGACTGCGCATCGATCGCGCGCTCAGGCACCACAAAGCCCTCCACGCCGCGCAGCTGTTCGCGCTGGGCGGCTGTGCGAGGCAGCACCACCGACTGCACGCCTTCGTTTCGCGCCGCCTCGCGCAGGCGCACTAGCACGTCCGCGAACAGATCATTCTCGAAGCGGTGGTAGAGCGAGACCTCGGGCGGGGTCCTCACCACCACAAGCGGTCGCTCGCGGTCGATCCCGAGCTCTGCTGCCACCGCCGCATCGGGCTCGAAGTCTGCAAGGTAGTACTCCTCCTTGAGGCCCTCATAGGCCCGTACCTTGCCCTTGGCGCCGTAGCGATCCAGGCGCTCGGGCGGGATCGCATCGGGCACGACCACCGCTTGCGCAAGACGGCAATTGACGTGGTGCTGCACCGCGGCCCACTCGTAGTCGAATGTCGTCGAGCACGGGATCCGCAGCAGCCGCGCCGCCACGCTTATGTCATTGGAGCCGTGGCCGATCGCGATGTCAAAGCGTGAGTGGCCGTGCCTCATGTGCGGCGGCGTCATGTGCGTGGGGCTTGCGTTCCCCGAGTCCCGTCGCGCCCAGCGCACAAGTGCGGCCGAGCGGCTGGCGAGGCCCACCGCCTTGTCCGCCAAGCGTTCGCCCCGATGGCGGCCGATGGCCGTGTGATCGATCGCAAAACGGTCCAGCAGCTGCAACGTCTGCGCAAAGTCGCGCGCGGTCACCCTCACCTCGTGGCCGTCCGCGCGCAGTAGCTCGATCACGGGCCGCATGACGAGCACGTGCGGACTGTTGGTCAGATCGATCCAGACGCGCATAAGCGCCGCACGCTAGCGCCCGCGGGGGCGGGCACGGCTTGCAGGGTCGCTCGGGCGGTGCCGTATGGCGAGTGGTGCGTAGACGACAGGTATCGTTGCGCGCACATGCCGCACGTGCTCGTCCTCGCGTCGATCTCAGAATCGCTGGTCAATACGATCTCGCACTTCGTGCGCGACGCCGGGCTTCCGGGGATCTTTGCGTTGATGGCGCTCTCCAGCGCGTGCATCCCGATCCCCTCCGAGGTGGTGATGCTGTTCGCCGGCTTCGCCGTCGCCGACCCCACTCAGAGCGCGGCCCACCATCACATGACGATGACGGGTGTCGTGCTCGTCGGCCTGATCGGCACCATGGTCGGGTCTTGGCTCGCCTATGCCGTCGGGCGGGGCGGACGCCTGGAGCTGCTCGAACGCCACGGAGCGAAGCTGCACATGGGACCACCCCAGATCGAACGAGCCGACCGCTTCTTCAAGCGTTACGGCGAGCAAACGGTGCTGTTCGGCCGCATGATCCCACTGGTGCGCGCATTCGTGTCGCTGCCCGCCGGGGTGGCGCGTATGCCGCTGGGACGCTTCACTCTGTTCTCGCTGCTCGGCACGATCCCGTGGGTGCTCGCGCTCGCGTTCGCCGGGCACGCGCTCGGCAGCGACTGGACGAGCGTGCGCAAGACTTTCGAGTACATCGACTACGCGATCGTGCTGCTCATCGTTGCGGGGGTCCTCTACGCGATCGTGCGCAGACGCTCACGGCCGAGCGCCTCTCCCGTGGAGGAGAGCGAGCCCGCGGCCGACATCGGTTGACGCGCGTCGGAATGCGTGAGCTGCCACTGCGCCACGCCTTCGTCCTGGGCCTGTTGCACGGGCCTACCGAGCTTCTGCCCATCTCCTCATCGGGCCACACCACGCTCGTGCCATGGCTCGCCGGCTGGCCCTATGGTGAGCTCAGCCCCGAGCTGCACAAGTCTTTCGAGGTGGCCCTCCACGCCGGCACGGCCACGGCGCTGCTCCTGCGCCCACCGTGGGGGAACGATGCGGGTGGCACCGGCGCGAGCGACGCAACGGCCTCGAAGGCGCGCACCGGGTCCGGCCGGCGAGCCGGCGCGACGCTCAGCTTCCTGGCAGCGGCCCTGATGCCACCGGCACTCGCGGGCTACACGCTGGGCGGGCAAGTCGAGCGGCGGCTTGGCACCCCCACCACAATCGCAGCTGGACTGCTTGCCGGCTCGATCGCGATGAGCGCCGCTGAGATGCACTCTCGAAAGACCTGCCCCGAGCGCGCGGGAGCGGGAGGCGCCTACACCCCGGACACACCCCAGACACACCCGGCCGGCACACGGCGCGCCGCAAGTGCCGGCGCGCGCGATGGGCTCGCGCTCGGGCTCGCTCAAGCGCTCGCGCTGATTCCAGGCATGTCCCGCAGCGGAGCCACGATCGCCGCCGCGCGAGCCCGCGGCTTCTCGCGCATGGACGCCGACCTGCTCTCATGGAAGGTGGGTCTTCCAGTCATCGCTGGCGCAACGGCGCTCAAGGGCACGCGGCTCGCGCTAGCTTGGCGGGGAACGCGCGGGACGGGTATTCCAAACGAAGCCGCGCTCCCGCTCGCGGTGGGCGCGGCGGGCGCGTTCCTCTCAACGCTCGCCAGTTCAAAGGTGCTCAATCGGCGGCGACGCACGCAACTGCTTCCTGCCTGCGTGGTCTACCGCGGAGCGCTCGCTGCTGTTGTGATCCGACGCATGCGCGATAACACCCCTTAGCACGACCCAAAGGTCTCAAAAATAAGAACCTCACACTCCCAACCGGCCCGCAAGGGCATACTCAGGCGTTCGAGGCTTCAATCATGAGCAACGCCATCCTGGGCACCACACTCGGCGGTCGCTACCGCCTCGACGCGCGGATCGGACACGGCGGCATGAGCACCGTGTACCGCGCCTTTGACACCGTGCTCGAACGCCAGGTGGCAGTCAAGCTGATGCACCGCGAGATCGCCTCCGATTCCGGGCAGCTCGAGCGCTTTCGTCGCGAGGCGCGCGCAGTGGCACAACTCAACCATCCGCACATCGTGACCGTGGTCGATGCCGGCGAGTGGGACTCCCACGAGGGAGATGGCAGCATCGACGGCGGGGCGGGCGGGACTCCCTACATCGTGCTCGAGTACGTCGAGGGCGAGACGCTCAAGGAGCTGATTCGCCGCGACGCGCCACTGGAGGTCCCCACGGCGCTCGCCTACGCGATCGAGACGGCGCGCGCGCTCGGGGCGGCGCACATCCAGGAAATCGTCCATCGCGACGTCAAGCCCCAGAACGTGCTGCTCGGCGGGGAGGGCGGCGCGAAGATCACCGACTTCGGGATCGCGCGCACGCTCTCAGAGGAAGGGCTCACGATGGACGGACGCGTGCTTGGCACCACCGACTACGTCTCCCCCGAGCAGGCGCTTGGCCAAGCCGTGACCGGTCAGTCGGACGTGTATTCGTTGGGGGTGGTGCTGTACGAGATGCTCACCGGCGAGGTCCCCTTCAAAGGTGAGTCCCCGGTGGCGGTGGCGATGATGCACGTGCGCGAGGAGGTCCCCGATGTCCAGTTCGCGCGTCCCGCGGTCTCCGCGGCGACCGCGGCCATCGTGGAACGCGCCACGGCTAAGGATCTCGACCGTCGTTACGCGGATATGGCGAGCATGATCGCCGACATGGAGGAGGCGCTTGCGATCGAGACTGCGCGCGCGGGGCAGGCGACAGGGGAGGTAACTGCTGTGCTTCGTACCCTGCACTCGCCGGCGAGGCGTCTACTGCCGTGGCGCGTGCGCCACCCGGCACGCTGGGGGGTCTCGTTGGTGCTACTCGCCGCGATCGTCGCCCTGGTGCTTGTCGCCCTGGCCGGACATACGCATAGCGGCACGGGTGTGGCGCCCGACGTACGTTCCGGTGGCGGCATCACGCCGGTCGTGCTCAAACAGGAAGCCGCCAGCTCATACAACCCGTTTGGCACCGGTCCCGAACACGCCGAAGACGTGGCCAGCGTCGTCGACGGCGATCTCAACACTTCGTGGAGCACCGAGCATTACACCGATGGCGACCTTGGCAAGCCCGGTCTTGGCATCTCACTGGACGCGACTCCGGGCGTGGCGGCGCGAGCTGTCGAGATCCAAACGCCCACCCCGGGCTTCAGCGCGGCGGTATATGCCTCCACCGGACTAGTCCCCTCCACCGCTTCCGGGGCCGACCGCAGCCTGAAGGCCCTCGGCTGGACCCCGCTCGCGCCGGCGCGCAGGATCGGAGCCCGTACGACGGTTGCAATCAATGCTCAGCGGCTCCTGTACCGCTACTACCTGATTTGGATCACGAGGCTCCCCCCTGAAAGCGAAACGACGGAGATCTCAGAGCTCACCCTCTTCAAGTAACGGGATCCGAACTATCAAGCAGGTGGCGTCCCTGCGGAGGGCGCGGGCGCGGGCGCAGCGGTAGGGGGTGTTGGGGTGGTCGTGGTGGTCGTTGACGTCGAGGTGGTCTGCTGCGCGAGCACACCCACGGCGATCGTCACTTCCCCACCCTTGGCGAGCTTGTGGCCCGCTGCCGGGCTCTGCTGCACCACAACCCCAACCTTCGTGGGATCGGTGACTGTGCGTTGCACTGTGTGCGAAGTGAAGTCCGCGCTGGTGAGAGCCGCCACCGCCTGTGCTTCACTTTGGCCCACCAGCGAGGGAACGGCAGCCTGCTTGAGCGCCTGCGCCACCACGATCGTCACCTGGCCGCCCACCTTCAACTGTGTGCCGGCGGCAGGCGTTTGTGAGATGACCGTGCCGGCAGCGGGTTCGGCGACTTCACGCTTGACCACCGTCTCCTTCAGGCCAGCGGCTGCGAGCGTAGCGGTGGCGTTGGCCTGCGGTTCGCCAGTTACTTCAGGCACGCTCACTTCCTGGGGACCAGAGGACACGTATACCGTGACGGGACTGCCGTGCTGCACCTCGATGCCGGCCGCCGGGTCGGTGGAGATCACCAGTCCCTTCGCCACCGTGTCACTCGATTGGCTCTGGACGGTAGGTTGAAAGCCCTTGTTGCGCAGGAGCTTCACAGCTTCGTCGCTCTTTTTGCTATTGACGTCCGGCAGTCCCAGGGTTTCGGGCCCAGAAGAAACGAACACGCTCACGCGCGAGCCCTTGCTTACAGCCGTGCCGCGTGGAGGAGTGGTGCCGATGACCAGACCGCTTGCCACGTGCGCGTTTGAGGTGAGTGAGACCACCGGTTGCAGTCCGACGCGCACGAGTGTGCTCACAGCCGTCGACTGCGTCTCACCGATGACTTCCGGCACGCTCACGCGGTTCGTCTTCGACGGCGGTAGGAGAAGTAGCAGCAGGACCGCTGCGGCTATCGCGAGCGCTGCTACCGCTGCGGCTATCCAGACAGCGCGCCTGCGCCTATTAGCGGCACCGGCCGCCGACGCTGGCTCCTCAGGCGGGATCGGCGGCACCAGTAGTGCGGCCGCGAAGTCGTTTGTGGGGGGGGTACCGTTAAACGCGGGCGCCGGTGAGATCCCTTCGCGTGACTGCTGGAGGGCGGCAATGAACTCGTCGGCGCTCGCAAAGCGAGCCAGGGGATTCTTTGCGAGCGAGCGCATCACAACGGCATCGAGCGCAGGTCCCACTTCCGGGTTGCGCGTGCTGGGCGGGATTGGCTCAGCAGAGACCTGCTTGAGCGCGATCGTCACAGCCGAGTCGCCCTCGAACGGCACAGAGCCTGTGAGCAACTCGTAGAGCACGACGCCCACCGCATACAGATCGGAGGTCTCGCTGACAGAGTGACCCTGCGCTTGCTCTGGCGAGAGATATTGCGCCGTGCCCATGATCGAGCCGGTGAGCGTCATGTCCGATGCGCCCGCGCGCGCGATCCCGAAGTCGGTGACCTTGGCCCGTCCCTCCTCGTCAAGGATCACGTTGTGGGGCTTGATATCGCGGTGGATGATCCCGCGACGATGGGCGAAGCGTACGGCCAGCAGTATCTGCACGATGATGTCGATAGCGTCAGGCGGGGAGAGCGGCCCGTGCTCGCGCACCACCGCCTTGAGCGAGCGGCCCGGCAGGTACTCCATCGCGATGTAGTACGTCCCGTCCCACTCCCCCCTGTCGAACACCGCCACCACGTTCGGGTGGGAGAGACCCGCGGCGCTCGACGCCTCGCGACGAAAGCGCTCGACGAACTCCTGGTCTTCAGAGAAGCGATGGTGGAGCAGCTTCAGTGCCACCTGTCTACCGAGCAAGGTGTCGTGGGCGAGGTACACGTCCGCCATCCCACCTGAACCAAGACGAGCCGAGACGCGGTAGCGCCCGTCGATGACTGTCCCAGACTCGATCGCGCTCATTTCAGCAACGCTTCCATCACTTGCCGGGCCACTGGCGCGGCGAACGTGGCGCCCTGGCCGGGGACTCCCTTGAGCGTCACTGCCACAGCCACGGTTGGGTTCTGGGCGGGTGCGAAAGCGATGAACCACACGTTGTTGATCTCCGTGCCGATCTGGGTTTCGGCGGTACCTGTCTTGCCCGCTACTCGCACTCCGGGGATCTGGGCACTCGTGCCGGTGGCACCCGGGCTGTAGATCACCGCTTCCATCATCGTCGTGACAGCCGCCGCGGTGGAGCGCTTCATAACGACCGATTGCACTTTCGGGGAGATGCGCTGCAGCACGTGCCCGTCGGGTTCCACGATCGCGGAGGTCAGGTGGGGCACCATCAGCCTCCCGTGGTTGGCCACGGCGGCGGCTACCTCGGCCATTTGCAGCGGCGTCACCGCGAGCTTGTCCTGGCCTATGCCCATGCGACCCACATCGACGTAGGTGCTGGTTGGCGAGAGTAGCCTGCCATTGCGGTACTCGCCGCTGGCGGACATTTCTTTGGCGGGGTAATCCAGCTGCGGCTCGCGGTCGAAGCCGAAGCGGCGCATGTAGCGCGCCATAGTGGCCTTGCCGAGGCGCTCGGCCACCTGCGCATACACGGTGTTCACCGAGTGGGCCAACGCTTCGGTGAGCGTGATCTCACCGAAGCTCTCGTTGTCGTCGTTTTTGAGCGGTTCCCCGGAGACGAGCAGTTCGTTGCGCCCGCTCAAGGTCGATTCCGGGGTGAATTGCCCGGTGTCGATGGCGGCGGTGGCTGTCACCACCTTGAACGTCGAGCCGGGCGCATAGCCATATTGGACAGCACGGTTCAAAAGCGGTGCGCCGGACTCGTGCGTGATCCTCGTATAGGCGCTGCGGGACGCGGCCGCGTTTGCGTTGTAGCTCGGCGTGGAGGCCATCACCTCGACCGCCCCGGTTCGGGGCTCCAGCGCCACCACGGCGCCTTCGTGTTCGCCGAGCGCCGCTATGGCTGTGCGCTGCGCGGATGGCTTGAGCGTCGTGATGAGCGTGTTGCCCTGGGGCTTGCGACCCTGCAGCTGGTCGAGGATGCTCTGCACGCTCGTGCCGGTCTCGCCGTCGAGCGCGGCACTGCGATAACGCTCAAGGCCCGTCTGGCCGCGTTCGATGAAGGAGTACCCGATAGGGGCCGTGAACTGCGCGCCCTTGGGGTAACTGCGCGTGTAGGTGCCTTCGACTCCACGCACACTGTGCGCGAGCACTGTGCCGTCGGCCGCGAGGATCGGGCCACGGTCAATCCGCTGCTGCTGGAGCAGTCCACGCTCGTTCAGTTCGTTCGTACGCAGCGAGGAGGCTTCGAAGACCGACCAGCGCGAGGTGAACGCGATCAGCACCGCGAACAGCAGAACGACGAGGCCGTAGAGCCGGACGATCGGACGGTTCACGCGGCGCTCATCCTTCGCTCAACTGCCCGAGTTCGAGCTGGCGCATGAGTTCGGCGGCGTCGCCTTCGGAGCGCAGCGAATGGTCGAGCAGCGCCTGGCGGCGGGCGGGCGCGAGCGTCGATGCGCTCACCCCGGAGACGTATTCGCTGTTGTACAGCTTGACCCCACCGGGGAGTTCGTAAGGCAGGCCGTTGTACATCGTGACGAGGCCGCGCTGGTCGGTGCCGATGAAGTACACCGACTGCAGGGCCAGATACGCAGCGGCGGCCAGTAGGCCCACGACGGCTAGCAGCACGACGAGCGTGCGCAGACGGCGCACGCGGCGGCGCAAGCGGGCTCCGCCGGGGGGCACCTGTTCCGCTCGGCGCGGACTGCGTGGCGTGACGGGCGTCCTAGGCGCCCACCCAGCGCCCGCATCTTCTAACTGCGGATCTGTCACCAGTCGCTGCTCGCGTACCGCCATGTCCGAGTGGGCTTGTGAGTCGGGGATATTGGGTCGTTCTCGTGGCGTCACCGTCGCCAGTGACGCTGGCGCGACCGCGGTGATAGTCGTGTGGCCGTCCTGGAGACGCTCAGCTTCTGTGAACACCTGCTCGAGACGCAGCAGCACCACCGTGATGTTGTCCTTGCCACCTGCCCCGTTGGCGGCCGCTATCAATGCCTCGCCGGCCTCGGCTAGCGGCTCGTGGGAGAGCAACAGCTCGAGCAGCGCCTCCTCGCCCACCATCGTCGTCAGGCCGTCGCTGCACAACAGATAGACGTCGCCGGGGCGGCCCCGGAAGGAGCGCACGTCCACCTCCACGGTGGCCTCTGGGCCTAGCGCGCGCGTGATCACCGAGCGTTGCGGGTGCTCCTCGGCTTCCTCGGGCGTGAGCTTGCCCTGACGGATGAGCTCGTCCACGAGCGAGTGGTCGTCCGTCAGACGCAGCAGCTCCCTGTCGCGCAGGCAGTATGCGCGTGAGTCGCCTACGTGCGCGATCGACACATCCTGCTCACCCACATATACAGCGGTGATGGTCGTGCCCATACCGGCGTGCTCGACATTGTCATGGGAGAGCTCGTTGATACGAGAGTTGGCCTGCTCGACCTGCGCGACCAGGCTGCTCTCGGGGTCCGATCCATCGTCGAGACCGCCGCGGAAGGTGTCGACCGCGACGCTCGAGGCGACCTCGCCGGCTTGGGCCCCGCCCATCCCGTCGGCGACCACGAACAGAGGCGAGCGCACGAGCAGCGAATCCTCGTTGGCACGCCGTTGCAGGCCGGTGTCGGTGCCACACCAGTGCTCTGCCACGCGCAACATCAGCCGCTCAACCTGTCAGTCGAGGGTCGGCTCGCGACCAATTCAGGACTCCGTGGACTTACCGATCGACTCACTGAAGCGGCCTTGCGCTATCCACGATCAATCAACCTCAAAGGCAAATTCGGAGTCGCCGATGCGCACGCGATCGCCGGGGTGAAGCGGGCGGGGGCCGTCAAGCAGCTCCTCGTTGAGGTAGGTGCCATTGGTAGAGCCAAGATCCTCGACCACGAGGATCTTTCCCTGCTCGTATACGCGTGCATGACGCGAGGAGGCAAATGGATCGCTCAAGCGTATCTCGGCGGTATCGCCACGGCCGAGCACCACGTCTCCGCCGAGGTCGTAGATCATGCCCGACTCGTGGCCGGGGGCGCGCTCCACCACCAGGCGCGGCGCACGGCCGAGCAGGTCGGCGGGGCCGAGTGTGGAGGCCGAGTGGAGGCCGGTCGCATCAGCCGGCACCGTGCCCCCCGACACGGAACCTCGATCCAGGCCGGAGACCTGCGCCCCGTTGCCACGCAGGTCGCGTAGCGCGCTGCGCGACACCCACAAGAGGAACAGGTACATGACGGCCAGGAAGCCGAACTTCAACATCACTGACACGGGCTCGAGGTTGTTCATGGGGCGAGCTCGAAAAGCATCTCAGTAGAGCCGATTTCGATGCGATCCCCCGTGCGCACCTCGTGGGCCCCCGCAACGGTTAGACCGTTCACACGCACGCCGTTGGTCGAGCCCAGGTCGTCGATCGTCCAACCCGCGCCACCGGGGCGAAGCTCAGCATGGCGACGCGAGACACTGGAATCCTCGAGCACGACGTCGCAGTCGCGGCTGCGCCCGATCGTCGCGCCGCGAGGCGCTACCAGCAGACGCCTACCGGACACTACGAGCAGCGCCTTGGGACGCCGGCTCCTCCCAGTCTGCTCGACGGCGTCGCGGACGCGCCGGGAGTTACTGAAGATCATCGTGTTGCCACCCCGGTCAGGCCCCTCATACGCAGACGCGATCCCACCGTCGGGATGAGGGGTGATCGAGTCTCGCGGAGGCTCCGCTGGCACCCGACGCCCGGGCGAGGGTGCTGGGGGCGACCGTTCCTCGCTCTCCTGTGAGCTCTCCTCGGGTCTCACCAGCCGTGCTTCAATCCCGAATTCGCCGAGTTGCAGATCCTCGTCGGTGTGAAAGGTGATCTGCGGGCGCGAGGCGAGCGCGAGGTCCTCGCCGCGCGCATGCTCGAGTAGATAGGCGCAGAGCTCGTCGATCACCTCGTGCTCAACTCCGTCGTAGCGCGCGCGGTCGCGCGGCGAGAGCCACACCGAATACTCGTTCGGGGCGTACACGCGCGATACAGAGCTGGTCTTGTTCTCGTCCATCTCACGTGCGAGCTTGCGCGCGAGCTCGATCGGGCGCACCTCGGCTTTGAACACGCGCCCGAAAGTTCCCTCGACGAGGCCGGCGATCATGTTCTCCAGTGTCCTCAAGGCATTCATGTCTAATCCCCCGGCGTGGCCGTGGCGGTCGTACCTACTCTAAGGGCCACATGCGATGGGAGTGGGCGGACAGCGTGTACGCGAGGGTCACACGGACCTACACCGGGCCGCGTAGGGCCCGCGCGCATACCGCCAACGCACAACCAAGGATCGCGCCCGACAGTGCCCCACGTGGGCTCGGCTCGCTTGCGCTCGCGAGCAGCGCGCGAGAGAGCAGAGGCACCGCGGCGAGCAATGCCACCGTCCACGCGATCGCGCCGAGGATGTCAAGCACCGCGCCGCGCCCACGTACGACCCACGGAAGGACCATGCTCGCAAGCGCCCACGCCACCACGCCGATCAGCAACTGGACCGTGAACGTCGCGGCGAGCACGTGCGTTGCTGTGCTGCCGAGAGAAGCCTCCCATGCGCTTCTGGGAGGCAATCCTCTGGGTGGCCCAAGCCACAGATGCCGGGCGAGCAGCGACTCGGCCAGCGCCAGCCACCAGAAGCCGAGCGCACCCAGCGCCGCGCGGGCACGCCAGTCCGCCCGCTGACCCGCGAGCGCGGGAAAGGCTCCCGCGAGGCCCGCGAGGCCAAGTGCCGGCGCGAGCGCGGCGGCGAGCCAGCCCGGACCAGAGCGGCGCGGGAGCGCCAGCACGGGAGCGCCGGCAGCCAGCAGCAGCAGTGACAACCCCGGCCGGCCATCGATCGCCTGCCACGCGGCAAGAGCGAGTAGGCAGCCGACCCACACCACTCGCGGCAGCGCCATTCGGCTGCGCGAGTGCACCCGCGGCGCGTCTTCCTCGCGCTCCACGGTCGGGTTGAAATCCTCGCTTGGTGCGAGCGTATCGGCACGCCGAGGGGCACGAGCGACGCGTGGGGCGACAGCGGTCAGGCCATCTCTTTGGAAGGAGGCGAAGGAACTCGATGCCTGCCGACGCTCAGCACCCCCAGGTGTTGGCTCCGGTGGCTCCAGCGCAGGCCGAGGCACCGACCGCCGGGCGAAGAGACGCGGCCTCGCACCACGTTCGAGCGCGTGCTCCAGTGCCTCATGCAGGTCGGTGAGCGTGCCGCGGCACTCGGGGTCCGGAGCGAGTGCCGCGTCCAGGGTGCGGGTCAGCTCGCGCGGGAGATCGCGGCGGCGGTGCTCAAGTGGCTCTATCGGAGCGCCAATGCGGCGTGCCGTGGCAGCGGGGGTGCGGCCTCGTACCGGGTTGATGCCGCTAAGGGCCTCGTAGAGAACCAGCGCGAGCGAGTACAGATCGGCCGACGGACCGGCCTCGTAGCCTTCGCTCTGCTCAGGAGCCATATAAGCGAGCGTGCCGAGCACGTCGCCGGTACGCGTCAGCGCATCTTCTCCCACAAGACTGGCGCCTCCGAAATCCGCGAGCTTCGCCGGTGTCTGCGCGGGGGCTCGTCCTGGTGTGCGATCAGCCGCCTCACTGGGCACGAGCACGTTGTGTGGCTTGACGTCGCGATGGATCACGCCGCGCGCGTGCGCATGCTCGAGCGCACCGATCAATGCCAACCCGATCTCGAGCACCTCCTCGTCTGAGAGCTGATCCTCGGCGATCAGCAGAGCCAGAGTGTCGCCCTCGACGAGCTCTGAGATGAGGTAGAACGCGTCGTCGTCTGAAGTGGCCTCGTACAAGGCCACGATCGCGGGGTGCGCCAACCGGGCGGTCGCGTGCGCCTCGCGCGTGGCCCGCTCGCGATCCTCCTCGGAGGGCAGCGGGATGCGCTTGACCGCGACGGTTCGGTCAAGCAGCTCATCGTGGGCGCGCCACACGGTGCCAAACCCCCCCGCACCGAGGCGCTCCAACAGACGGTAGCGGCCGAGCAATGATTCGCAGCCATGCCGGGATCGCTCGTCGGAGACGCGAATATGGCCTTGGACGAGGGTCTTAGAGGAGTCCACCGACTCCCGCGTTCGCCATCCCGAGGTCCTTTCCCTGCCCTGAGATTGTGCGATCCCGCACTGACCGAGAAGTTGCAGCAAGCAATCCGAGTGGTGGTGGGGTCATACTGGTGTGCTTCACAAGCCCCTGCAAGGAGCACTCTTTTGTCGTTCTTCGACGACGAGGACGAGGAGACGCCGACGACAGTCCGTCCGGCGCATACCCAACAGCAGTCTCGACCCCAGCCGCGCCGACCCCAGCGGACGGACGGTGCGGGCTCAGTCGACCACCACGCGATGATGGTGCGGCGACGGATCGCGGCGGGGATCGGCGTGGTGATCTTGATCGCGATCGTGCTGCTCGTCAACGGTTGCTTGAAGCGCGGAAAACAGCAGGCGCTGGAAAGCTACAACCAGAACGTCAACCAGATCGCGCAGTCCTCGGAATCCCAGGTCGCGCGTCCACTGTTCACGACTCTCTCCGGCGCTAGCGGCAAGTCGGCGCTCGACGTGGAGGTGCAGGTAGACCAGTTGCGCCGCCAGGCGCAGGAACTTGCCGAACGAGCCAAGGGGCTCAGCGTTCCCAGTGAGATGACGGCCGCGCAGCGCGACCTGCTGCTCACCTTGGACCTGCGCGTCGAAGGGCTCGCCAAGGTGGCGGCCCTGGTGCGCGAAGCACTCGGCGGGCAAGCTCAGCAAGCGAGCACCAAGATCGCCGGCGCGATGGAGATCTTCCTTGCGTCTGACGTCCTTTACTCCCAACGGGTGGTGCCATTGATTCAACAGACGCTCGCAGCCGGGGGCGTCAGCGGCCAGAGCACCGCGACGAGCCGTTTCCTGCCCAACCTCGGTTGGCTGACGGCCAGCACCGTGCAATCGAAGCTCACCGGCCAGGCGGTAGCCAGTTCAGGGGCGGTCGCGCCCGGCACGCACGGGCACGCGCTGAAGGGCGTGAGCGTGGGAACCAATACGCTCGAACCCTCGCCGGCGCTGAACCACGTCACCGGCGGCGCGAACCCGAGCTTCACCGCGATCGTAGAAAACTCCGGATCCAACCCTGAGACGAACGTCAAGGTGGAGGTGTCGGTGACGACCGAAGGTAAAACGCTCTCAGCTCAGCACGTGATCGCCAAGACAGAACCGGGGAGCACCACCAATGTGGAAATCCCGGTGAAGGGCGTGACGCTTGGAGCCGCGTCGCGCGTCACCGTCAACATCGAGCCTGTTCCAGGGGAGACGGACGCCGAAAACAACAAGGGCTCCTTCCTCGTGATCTTCGAAAAATAGGGCGGGACGAGCGCGGCTTGCGCAGACGCTCAGCCGCCTATTCCAGCTCGCTGTCCCGCACAGCCGGGTGAGCGGCTAACTTGTTGCGGTGGCCGCTGCGACGCTGAACAACACTCAGGGGATCGTCGCGCTCGCGGCGCTCGCCGTGGCCATCCTGGCGCTGATCGCGTGCGCCGCACTGATGCGCGGCATGCGCCGCATACGAGCTGCGCAGAAGCTGGTGCTCGGCGATGGGTCGCCGCGTGACGTCGTCGCGCACAGCGCCTCATTGCATGAGGCCTTCCAGGCCCTGCAGGAGTATGTAGGTGATGTTGCCCTGCGCTTGGACGACCGAGTGGACGGCGTCGAAGGCGCACTCACGAGAGCAATCTCCCGTCAGGCACTGATTCGCTATGACGCCTACAACGAGCTCTCTGGGCAGCAGTCGGTTTCGATCGCACTGCTCGACGGGCGCCTATCGGGGGTAGTGCTGACGTGCATCCACCATCGCGATCAGGCCCGTGTCTATGCCAAGCAGGTGCGAGAAGGGCGTGGAGAACTCGAGCTTTCCCCGGAGGAGGCCGAGGCCGTGCGCGTGGCGATCGATGACCACCCGTCGGCATCAGCACCTTCCGCGGCACGGCTCGCGACGGGGCAGGACACCGCGGATGCAACCGGTGGCTAACGCAGACGCGCGCGCCGGCTATCTTGGGCCGGAGGGGACCTTTAGCGAGGAGGCGCTACTCGGAAGCATCGACGGTCGCGCCGTCAAGCCGGTGGCACTCGAGACGATCCGCGATGCCGTGATGGCGGTGCAGGACGGCATCCTTGAGTGGTCGCTCGTGCCGATCGAGAACTCCATCGAGGGTTCGGTGACGGTAACGCTCGACACGCTGGCGGGGGACGCGAGCGAGGTCGCGATCGTGGGCGAGGTGGTACTGCCGGTGCGCCACTACCTGATCGCGAGAACCACGCTCGAGCTCGGACAGATCGAGACGGTTGTCTCCCACCCCCACGTACCAGGCCAATGCGCTCGCTTCCTACACGACCGACTGGCGCATGCGCGCGTAGCGGCGGCCAGCTCCACTGCCGAGGCTGTGCGGCTCGTCGCCGAACGCGAGGATGCCGTCGCGACCGACGATCCAGCTGCGAGCCAGGGCGCAGCGAGCAGGGTTGACGGCGGACGGTGGGCCGCCATCGGGACGCGATTGGCCGCCCAGCTATACGGCTGTGCGGTAATCGCCGAGGAAATCCAGGATCGCGAGGACAACGAGACTCGCTTCGTATGGCTCGCGCGCACGGACTCCTCCGCGGGAGATCCGCCGCTGCATGCGAGCTCGGGCCCGCATAGCAAGACTTCACTCGTGTTCTGGGGCGCAGGCGCCGATCGCGCTGGCTGGCTGGTGCTGTGTCTCGACGAGTTCGCCAGGCGCTCGATCAACCTTACGAAGATCGAGTCGCGACCAATGCGCGAGCGGCTCGGGCACTACATGTTCTTCGTCGATCTTGAGGGCTCGCTGACAGATGAGGCGGCTTCGCAGGCAATCTCCGGTCTGCGAGCACTGTGCGAGCAGGTACGCGTTCTGGGCTCCTATCCGGTGGCGTGAGAGCGAACGGGCGAGCGGGCAAAGTAGCGAGGCCGCTACACTGCGGCGCTGAAGATGGAAAGCACGGCGCCCACAGAGCCAGTGGGGTCCGTGCCGCCCGCAGAGCACCAGCGGCACGGACCGAGCTCATCGTCGAACACGACGATGGGTGGCCGGGTGCTCGTCCTCAACGCGACTTTCGAGCCGATAAACGTGTGCTCGGTACGTCGAGCAGTGGTGCTCCTGCTGAAGCAGAAGGCCGAGCTGATTGAGCGGGGACTGTGGGAGCTGCACTCAGAGAGCTCGACGCTGGCCCGTCCGGTGGTGATCCGACTCATGAGCTATGTGCACGTGCCGCGCGACACCCACCGGCGCAAGATCACTCGCCGTGCCGTGTTCGCACGCGACGGCTGGATGTGCCAGTACTGCGGGTCCCGCTCCAACTTGACGGTCGACCACGTTATCCCGCGCTCTAAGGGCGGATCGTCGAATTGGGAGAACATCGTGGCGTCCTGCGCTCCCTGCAACCGACGCAAGGGCGACATGTTGCCGCGCCAAGCCGGGATGCATCCTCGTCACAAGCCGCGCACCCCGCGCGCTGAGATCTTTATTCATGTGGCGAGCCCCACGATCCCAGCAGCGTGGCGACAGTACCTGCCGGCCGCAGCCTGAGTAAACCACGGTCGCCGTCAGCCGTATCGAGCACCGGTCGACTCTAACTGGGCAAACCCCTCGCACGGGCGCTTAAGCACGGAGGGCGCCCTCGACTCAGGCGCCCTCCGCTTGCAACTGTGCTGGACACGATCACGCAGGTTTCCGCGTTGCCGAGCGCGCCAGTAGTAGTAGACGCGCAGCAGCGCTGCGAACCGGAGGGACAAATCCGGCGACCTGCGCAATGGTGGCCCGGGTTGGAATCCGCTAGGCGGGTCCAGCCGAGTGCTTCGGCCTAACGGCCGGCCACCTCCAGAGTCCCGCAAATACTGTCAGCCAACGTAGGACCACCTCCTTTCTCTGGTCCTTAAAATGTAGCGGACCGAGACGACGAAGTGGGTCAGTCAATCGGAGGCGCATCGGGAGTATCGGGTGGCAGGTCCTCATGCTCACCTTGATCGTCCTCGCCGTCGCCGTCGCCACTGTCGATGACGAGCGCCACGGCACTGACGACGTCGTCGTCCTTGAGGTTCATGACGCGCACGCCGGTGGCCGAGCGTCCCTGCTGAGAGATCCCACCGGCGGCGGTCCGCTGGACCATGCCTCCGACGCTGATGAAGACCAGCTCTTGATGCTCGCGCACGACGAGCGCGCCACCGAGCGCGCCCTTCTGCTCCGTGAGGCCGATCGTCTTGACGCCCTTGGCGCCACGATTGGTCTTGCGGTACTGGTCTATCTGGGTGCGCTTGCCGTAGCCGTTCTCGGTGACCACGAGCAGGTCCATGTCATCGCGGGCCACGTCCATCGCGATCACCTTGCCGTCCTTGCCCACGTCCATGCCACGCACACCGGTCGTGTCGCGGCCCATCGAGCGTACGGCGGACTCGGCGAAACGCACGGTGAGGCCAGCCCGGGAGACCATGATGACCTCGTCCTCGGGATCGACCGCACGCACGGCCAGCAGCTCGTCGTCGTCGCGAATGTTGATCGCGATGATGCCGTCGGCCTTGATCGGGGTGTTGTAGGCGAGCAGCTCGGTCTTCTTTACGGTGCCATCGCGGGTGGCGAACACGAGGTACTTGGTCTCGGTGAAGTCGCGCGTGGAGAGGACGGCTTGGATACGCTCGTCTTCGCGCAGCGGCAGGACGTTGACAAGCGCACGTCCCTTTGCTGTGCGGGAGGCCTCGGGCAACTCGTACACCTTCGAGCGGTAGACCTTGCCGCGGTTGGAGAAGAACAGCAGGTAGTCGTGCGAGGAGCACACAAACAGGTGCTCGATGAAGTCGCCGTCCTTCATGTCCATGCCTGTCACGCCGCGCCCGCCTCGCTGCTGCTGGCGGTAGGTGGCTAGCGGCAACGACTTGATGTAGCCGGTGTTCGTGATCGTTATGACCATCTGCTGGTCTGCGATCAGGTCCTCGATGTCGATCTCATCCTCTGAGTGGGTGATGTCCGTGCGGCGCTCATCGCCGAAACGCTCAGAGATCTCAGACAGCTCCTCCTTGATGACCGCCATAACCCGGGTCTCATCGCCGAGGATCGCGCGCAACTCGGCGATGCGCTCGCTGACGTCGGCGTGCTCCTGCTTGATCGAGTCGGCCTCGAGCGCCGTCAGCTGGGAGAGGCGCAGATCGAGAATCGCGGTCGCCTGGATCGCGGTCAGCTCGAAGCGCTCGATCAGCTGTTCGCGAGCGGCTTCACGATCCCGCGAAGCACGGATCAGGTCGATGATCGCGTCGAGGTTCTCGAGCGCGATCAGCAGCCCCTGGAGGATGTGTGCGCGCGCCTCCTTCTCGGAGAGCTCATGCTTGGTGCGGCGCACGATCACTTCGCGCTGGTGGGCCACGTAGTTGTGGATCACTGAGCGCAGGTTCAGCGTGCGGGGCACATTGTCCACGAGCGCCACCATGTTCACGCCGAAGGTGGTCTGCATCGAGGTGTGCTTGTAGAGCTTGTTGAGCACTACCTTCGGGATCGCGTCGCGCTTGAGCTCGATCACGAGCCTCATGCCGCGCTTGTCGGTCTCGTCGCGAAGATCGGAGATCTCGGGTATCCGCTTGTCGTTGACCAGTTCGGCGATCTTGGTGATGAGGTTGCCTTCACCGGCCTTCTTGACCATGAACGGAAGCTCGGTGACGACGATCGCCTCCTTGCCCTGGCGCAGTGGCTCGATGTGCGCCTTGGCCTGGACCCGCACGCGTCCGCGTCCCGTCTCATATGCGTCGCGGATGCCCTGGTGTCCGAGGATGATCCCGCCGGTGGGAAAGTCCGGCCCCTTGATGTGGCGCATGAGACCGTCGAGGTCGATCTCGGGATCATCGATGTAAGCAATCGTCGCGCCGATCACCTCACGCAAATTGTGGGGCGGGATGTTTGTGGCCATTCCCACCGCGATCCCAGACGAGCCATTGACGAGCAGGTTCGGGAAGCGCGCCGGGAGCACCATCGGTTCCTGGCGCGAGCCGTCGTAGTTAGCCGTGAAGTCGACTGTGTCCATGTCGAGATCGCGCAGCATCTCGGTTGCGATGCGGGCCAAGCGAGCCTCGGTGTACCTCATGGCCGCGGCTGGGTCGTCGTCGATCGAGCCAAAGTTGCCCTGGCCGTCGACGAGCTCATAGCGCATCGAGAACTCCTGGGCCATGCGCACGAGCGCGTCATAGATGGCGGAGTCGCCGTGCGGGTGATAGTTGCCCATCACCTCTCCGACGATCTTGGCGCACTTGGCATAGGAGCGGCTGGGCCCGAGCCCGAGCTCGTTCATGGCGTAGAGCACGCGGCGATGCACCGGCTTCAGCCCATCACGCACGTCGGGCAGAGCTCGCCCGACGATCACCGACATCGCGTAGTCGAGGTACGCGGTGCGCATCTCGTCCTCGAGCGCACGCGGCTCGATGTTTCCGCCGCCTATGACATCAGCGCTTGCCATTTAGCTCACCCCTTCTCAGACATCTAGGTTTGCGACGGCCCTGGCGTTATCCTCGATGAAAGCCCGACGCGGCTCGACCTGATCGCCCATCAACATCGAAAAGATGCGATCGGCGGCGGCGGCGTCCTCCAGCGTGACCTGGGCCAGCGTGCGTGACTGCGGCGCCATCGTGGTTTCGCCAAGCTGCTCGGCGTTCATCTCACCAAGTCCCTTGAAGCGCTGGAGCTTGATGCCCTTCTGAGCGACCGTCATCACAGCCGTGCGCAACGCCTCAAACGATGGAGCGCTGTCGTGGGCATCTCCGAGGCGCACTTCGAAGGCGGGCGTACCGGCAAGCTCGATCAGCTGCTTGTGAACAGAGGCGAGCTGGCGGTACTCCTGCGAATCGAACAGGCTGCGCTTAATGCGATGGGTACGCGCAAAACCGGTACGGGTCTCAACCGCCTTCACACGCAGCTCCAGCGGGTCTTGCTCGACCAGATCGGTGGCGTGCGTCTCACCCTCGAGCCCTGCGCGGGAGAGCAGCTCGATCGCGCTCTCGGCGCTCATCACCTGCTCGCCCAGCAGTGACGACTCCTCTAGAAACTGCACCATCTCGTGCCCGTGCGCGGCGCGCAATGTCGAGGACCAGCCTTCGTATTGCGCAAGCAAGCGCACGAAGCGCTGCCAACGTGTGTCGGTGAGCTTGAACTGCGTCCCGTGGCGATCGAACACGGCCAGCTTCTCCCACTTGTCGGAGAGCAGGATGTCCTCGAGCTCTGAGTCCTTCTCGATGTAGCGCTCGCGTGAGCCCTGCTTGAGCTTGTAGAGCGGGGGCTTGGCGATGTATACGTATCCGGCTTCGATCAGCTCCTGCATCTCGCGGAACAGGAGCGTCAGCACGAGCGTGCGGATGTGAGCGCCGTCGACGTCGGCGTCGGTCATCAGCACGACCTTGTGATAGCGCGCATTCTCGATGTTAAATTCCTCGCGCACGCCCGTGCCGATCGCGGTTATGAGCGCCTGAACCTCCGTGTTCTGCAGCACCTTGTCGATGCGGCTCTTCTCGACGTTGAGGATCTTGCCGCGTAGCGGCAGGACCGCCTGGGTGTTGCGGTCGCGACCTTGCTTGGCCGAGCCACCGGCTGAGTCACCCTCGACGACGAACAGCTCTGCAAGGCTCGGGTCTTTGACCGAGCAGTCGGCGAGCTTGCCGGGCAGGGTCGAGTTCTCGAGCGCGGACTTGCGGCGAGTCAGGTCGCGTGCCTTGCGCGCGGCGTCGCGCGCGCGCTGTGCCTGCACGGCCTTCATGATCACCGCGCGCGCCTCGCTGGGGTTCTCCTCGAGAAACTCGCCCAGGCCGGCATTGACGATCGACTCGACGAAACCGGCCATACCTGGATTGCCGAGCTTGGTCTTGGTTTGCCCCTCGAACTGAGGATCGCGCAGCTTGACCGAGATAACGGCCGTCAGCCCCTCGCGTACGTCATCGCCGGAGAGGTTGTCCTCCTTCTCCTTGAGCAAACCGTGGTCGCGGGCGTACTTGTTGAGCGTGCGCGTCAGGGCGGAGCGAAAACCCGACATGTGCGAGCCACCCTCGCGGGTGTTGATGTTGTTGGCAAACGAGTGGATCGACTCCTGGTAGGAGGAGTTCCACTGCATCGCGATCTCCGCGGCGCCCTCCTCGCTCTCGCCCGAGAAGAAAACGACCTTGCGGTGCACGGTGTCCTTGTTCTCGTTGAGGTAGCTGACGAAGTCCTCGATGCCGCCCTCGTATTGGAACTGAGCGGAATGGCCCTCGCCACGCTCGTCCACGATCGAGATCTTCAGTCCGCGAGTGAGGAAGGCGGTCTCGCGCAGGCGCTCCTCGAGCGTTTGGAAGTCGAAGTCGAGCGACTGGAAGATATCCGCGTCGGGCAAGAAGGTGACGGTCGTGCCCGTAGGCGCGCCCGCGGCCAGCTTCTCGCCGCGCTGGAGCTCCTGCTGAGGGGCCCCACGTGCATACTCCTGCGAGAAGGCGTAGCCGTCGCGGCGGATCTCCACGAGCAGGCGCTCAGAGAGCGCGTTGACGACGGAGGCGCCGACACCGTGCAGACCACCGGAGACCTTGTAGCCGCCGCCGTCTCCGAACTTGCCACCGGAGTGCAGGACGGTCAGCACGACCTCGATCGCGGGACGGCCCTCCTTCTCCATGATCGCCACGGGAATACCGCGACCGTTGTCGGCCTCGGTGACCGAGTTGTCGGGATGGATCGTGACGGACACCTCTGTGCAGAAGCCGGCGAGGGCCTCGTCCACCGAGTTGTCCACAAGCTCGTACACAAGGTGGTGCAAACCCATGACTCCCGTCGAGCCGATGTACATGCCGGGCCGCTTGCGAACAGCCTCCAGCCCCTCAAGGACGGTTATGTCCTGCGCGTCATAGCTGGCGTCGCCACCCATCGAAGGGTCGTTGGCGCCCCCCTTTACGGCAGGCTTCGTGTGCGAGCTTGAGATGTCGGTCGCCAATACTCCTCCGATGACGCGAGAACGCCCCGGATACCAGGCGTTCCATACCTCGGTCCGGGGCGCGGGATTTGTTTACAGAACGATAGCACAGCGACCCCCTTAGACGAGCCTCGGTGTGGCGGAGAAATGCCTGCAAACAAGCCAAAACGATGGCTTTACGGGTGAGCCTGAAAGTGCCCCGCCCGCGCAGTCGCGAGCCCGCGTACAGCGAGTCGGGGCACAGGTTTTGAGTTGGCGCTAGAACGTCAGCCGCCGCGACAGCGCAACTTACTGATCAGCTCTCCCCCTAGAGCCTTATTTAGGCGCGCCACAAGCTCTGGGCCCATCAGCTCGAGCTCTGCCGCCCACACGGCGTCAGCGCAGACGATCGTGAGCACACCGTCGCGCTCATGGGTAGGCAAACCGGCCTCGGCGATTGTCGATCCAACAGCCCGCTCCCATCCCTGCTGCACTCGAGCGAGCGTTGTAGCAGGAGCCAGCGCTGCCGTCAGTCCGTCCAGTGCGAGCGATAGCGGGCGCGGGGCGCGGCGGCTCACGCGGCAAGCGCCTCCTGCAAGATGGCTCCTGGTGAGACACGTAGACGTGTAACGGCCGCTCCAGCGGACCCCGGTACGTGAGCTAGATCTGTGGTCGCGACAACGCTCTGCCCACCGCTGCGCAGCTCCTGGGAGAGTAGCTCTCGGCGGGTGACGTCGAGCTCACTCATAACGTCGTCGAGCAGCATCAGTGGCACGTGGGTGCGCTCGCGCGCCAGCACCGAGCGCTCGGCGAGCAAGAGGGCAAGCAGGGCCAAACGCTGCTCGCCCTGTGAGCCGTATGAGCGCAACTCGCGGCCGTCGCGCAGGATCGCCAGCTCATCGCGGTGTGGGCCGTGCGTCGAGAAGCCTCGTTCAAGGTCGCTTGGCAGGCGCGCCTGGAGCTCGGCGATGAACCCCTCCATATCAAGCGCTTTCGATCGTGGACGGTACTCAAGTCGAGGCTCCCCACTCAAACCGAGTTGCATTGCTCGCTGAGCAAAAGGCCCTGCGAGCATCGATACGAGCGTAGCTCGATCCTCGCTCAGGGCCAACGCATGGCGAGCGAGCTCCAAATCCCAGCTCGGCAGCGTTGAGCGGGAGGCGCGGGAGGCGCGAATACTCGCGATCAGGGCATTACGTTGAGCAAGGGCACGCGAGTAGTCTCGGCGCGTTGCGACCCGCGGCGGCCACAGAGCTGCGACAAGCTGGTCCAGGTGTGCACGACGCAGCGTCGGGGGGCCCTTGAGCAGCTCCAATCGGTCCGGGGAGAAGACGCTCACGAGCGGTCGCTGCTCTACGTCGGCGAGGCGTTCGACTGGAGCGCCGTCTGCTGTCATGTGCTTCGGTGAGCCTGGCTGGAATCCGACGGTGAGCTCATGAGACCGATCTTCATCTGAGAGCCCGACGACTATGCGCGTTGCCTGAGCGCCAAAGCGCACCAGCTCGCGCTCGGAACGCGTGCGTTGGGAGTAGCCGGTACAGCCGAAGTACAAAGCCTCCAACAGGTTGGACTTACCAGCGCCGTTGGGACCGTGGACGACGGTCAGACCGGGGCCGAGATGCGCCTCGGCACGCGCATACGTGCGGAAGTCGCGTAGTTGCACGCTGAGAACCCGCACCTCACCCTCCGGAGTACCTCACGTGTTTAGCCTGATCGGCATGATGAGATATACGAACTCGCCGCCATCCGGAGACTCGATCAGGCCCGGGCGAAGGGGACTTATCAGCTTGAGCACGAGCTCGTCGGACTCCACGCTATCCAGTCCGTCGCGCAGGAACTCTGGATTGAAGCCGATCTCGAAAGGCTCGCCCGAGAAGGGAATGGGCAGCATCTCACTGGCCTCCCCCACATCGGGCGTCTGAGCGGAGACCGTAAGCTCGCCCTCACCGAAGCTGAGGCGCAGAGGCGTGTTCTTCTGCGCGAGCAGGCTGACACGCCGAACGACGTCGCCTATCTCAGCGCTCGAGACGCGCAGTTCGTGCTCCACAGACTCCGGGAGCAGTTGGCGATAGTTGGGGAACTGCCCGTCTATCAACCTCGAGGAGAGCACTATCGCGCCTAGCTCGAACACAATCTGGTTTTGGCCCAGGCTGATCGTCAGCTCGGACTCCTCTACCGACTGAGCGATGCGAGCTAGCTCCTGTAGGGCACGTGCCGGAACATTGGCCTCGATAGTGCCGTCAAGGGCGGACTCAAGCGTGGCGTGCTTGACGCTCAGACGGTAGGAATCCGTTGCGACCATCGTCAGCTCTTGCGCGCCGGCGGAGATGAGCACTCCGGTCAAGACCGGCCGCGTCTCGTCCTTCGAGGCTGAGCGTGATACCTGGAGCGCGGTCTCCACGAATGCCTGCATTGGGAGACTCATTCTTGTAGCCGCATCTGGCTGAGGAAGTGATGGGAAGTCCTCGCTACGCAACGTACGGAGGTGGAACGTGGCTGAGCCAGATATCAGCTCTACGTCTTGCTCTTGAGAGCGGAGCTCCAACGTTGCCGTCTCACCAGGGAGCGAGCGGGCTACTTCGAGTAGTAGACGCGCAGGCAAGACAGCCGAGCCAGGGTTAACGATCTCGCCGACGAGGGGAACGCGCAGGCCGACCTCCATATCGGTGGCCAGCAATAGGGGCTGATCTCCCTCAGCGGAGATCATCACTCCCGAGAGGGCTTGGATGGAGGCCCGTGAGGATGCGACACGTGTTGCTGTCTGCAACTGCGCCAAGAGCTCAGTAGTCGAGAGGGAGAGCTTCACTTATGCACCTTGTAGGGTCTAATAGGTTTAGTAGGGGCTGTGGAGATGTGCATTGTGTGGCTGGTTCTAGGGATATGCGAGCCAGACCTGTGAGGAAGTTGTGGGCGGAGCGTTGAAAGTCTCTCAAGTGGGTCGGTCAGTAGCGTGACGGGTGAGGTTGCTGCGTAGCTGCTCGACGTCTGCGCGGGAAGCCACATTCGCCAGCATCCGCTCCTCGGTGCGTCGCCAAGCATGAAGGACAGTTGTGTGGTCTCGCCCACCAAACTCACGACCGATAGCCGGCAATGACTCGTGAGTGAGCTCCCGCGCAAGGTACATAGCTACCTGTCGTGGCCATGCTAGTCGAGCTGTGCGGGTGGGCGAAATGAGCTCCTCGGGTGAGATGTCGAATTGTTCGCAGGCCGCGGCCTTGATCTCGGCGATAGAGCGCAGTGGGGGATCGATAGTTGGGTAGAGCCCGTCCAATACCTCGGTGGCGAGCTCTGCGGTTAGCGGCCGCCCGGTCAGTGAGCTGAAGGCAACCACTCGGATTAGCGCTCCCTCGAGTGCCCGTACGTTGATGGAGATGCGCTTGGCGATGGCTTCGAGCGCGTGTGCATCGACAGACTCGAGCCCGTCGTGCTGTGCTCGCTTGCGCAGAATGGTCATGCGGGTCGAGAGATCTGGGGGGCGAATGTCGGCCACGAGCCCAGATTGAAAGCGCTCGCGCAACCTGTCTTCGAGCGCCTGTAGGTCGCTGGGGGGACGGTCTGAGGTGAGCACGATCTGGCTGCCTGCGTCGTATAGAGCGTTGAAGGTGTGGAAGAACTCTTCCTCTGTCTTGGTCTTGCGCTCGAGGAATTGGACGTCGTCGATCAGGAGGACGTCGACATGGCGGAAGCCTGTCTTGAAGGTGTCGAGCCGACTGGAGCCGAGTGCTCTGATGAAGTCGTTTGTAAAGGACTCGCCAGTGGTGCAGCGCACGTTCAGCCCGGGGCTGTAAGTGGCGATGAAGGTCGCGATTGACTGGAGCAAGTGGGTCTTGCCGAGTCCGGGAGGTCCGCAGATGAACAGGGGGTTGTAGGCCTGAGCGGGAAGCTCACTGACGGTGAGGGCAGCTGCGTGGGCGAGCCGGTTGGAGTCGCCGATCACGAACTGGTCAAAGGTCAGCTTTGGATTGCCCCAGGAGGCTTGGGTGAGTTGTGGGGGGGTTGTGCACAGGGCTGTGGAGGGGGCCACGGGCGGTGTGCTCTGAGACCCCCTTCCATTTGGGGCTTGGACGATGTCTACTGTTAGATCGGGGCCGAGCACGGCGGCAACGCTGGTCTGCAGAGCCCGTCCGAAACGCTCCCTGATCCATCCGTAGGTCTGTGGGGGCGCCTCGACGGTGAGATTGTTGGCGTTGAGGTCGATCGCCCGCAGGGGCTCAAGCCAAATGCGGTAGATGGGCTCGTCCATGGTTGCTGAGAGCTCAGCGGCTACTTGCGACCAGATGTGCTCGAGCTCTGCGCTCACGGCAGCGATGACCTACTCCTTGTGGGAGAAAGCGGCGGAAATCATTCGGGTGGGGCTCGCGGAGAGCCCGGTGGACCGAATATATCCAAGGCCGCGTCCACGCGCTCGCACGGCTACCGGACTCGCCGCAAATGGCGAGAAATTCCGTTGATGAGGTGGGCGCGGTGGCGTCATCCGGGCAGGCGGATGTGTTGGCCTTTATACTGGGCCTCCCGGCGGAAGCCGGTCTGCCACGACCGACGCCACCGCTCACGGTTGCGGCAGGAATACGAGCGCGGCCGGAGAACATCGATCATGAAGCGCACCTATCAACCAAAGAAACGCAAGCGAGCCCGTACGCACGGGTTTCGTGCCCGTATGCGCACACGTGCGGGTAGGCTCACGCTCAAGCGACGGCGCAGCAAGGGACGCAAGCGCCTGTCGACCTAGTGCTGGGCGCGCGATGATGGAGCGATCTCCCCGGCGCGGTAGACGCCTCTCGCGCAGCGCTGAGTTCGAGCGGGTATACCGACAAGGTCGCTCGGTGTCCAGCCGACATCTGGTGCTCTACTCGTTTCCCAATGAGTCCGTGGATCGTCCACGCCTGGGCCTGTCCGTGTCGCGAAAGGTGGGTGGAGCGGTTGAGCGCAATCACGTCAAGCGTCTTCTGCGCGAAGCCTTCGATGCGGTTGAGTCGGAGCTGGAGGGCGGTCACGACGTCGTTGTGGTCGCCCGTCCAGAGGCTCGCGAGCTGGCAGAGCGTGAGGGGTTGGACGGAATCGATGGTGCCCTTGGAGAGCTGATTGGCCGTGCGGGCCTACGGATGGGCGGCGCTCGCGCACCCAGGCTCGAGGCACAGGCGGCTGAGGAGCGCGAAGCACAGGAGATTAAGCCTTGAGTGGAGCGCGGGTAGCCAAGCATTCGTGGCATGAAGGTCTGCTACGAGCAATGCGTAGGGCAGCGGTTGCCCCGATCGTGGGCTACCAACGCGTGATCTCGCCGGCACTGCCGCGACGCTGCAAGTACGAGCCGACATGCTCGCGCTATGCGGTACGGGCGATCGCCGAGTACGGCATACTGAGGGGTCTCGTGCTGGCGACGTGGCGCTTGCTCAGGTGCAACCCGTGGAGCGATGGCGGGTATGACCCGGTGGCAGCCCAGCAACTGTTCAAGGTCGGTCACCACCGCAGTGCGTAGTCGCGTGCCGAAAACCGCAATATCGCCGCGCCACGTGCGCTAAAAGGCCTGACACAAGCTCCAAATGTTTATCTCCGCCAACATCATCGAGGAAGCGTTCTCGCCGCTGATCAGCGTCTTCCAGTCGATCCTGGTGTTCATTCACAGCCACATTGTGAGCACGAGTTGGGGTCTGGCGATCGTGGGGCTGACTGTCTTGATACGCGCCGTGCTCGTGCCACTCACGCTCAAGCAGTTCCGCTCGATGCAGGAATTGCAGCGACTGGCCCCTGAGTTGAAGGCGTTGCAGGAGAAGTACAAAGACGACAAGCAGCGCCAGCAGCAGGAGATCATGGGTTTCTACAAGGAGCACAAAGTCAATCCGTTTGCCTCCTGCCTGCCGCTGCTTCTACAGCTACCCGTGTTCATCTCGCTGTTCTACATGCTGCGCACGGACCTCAAGAAGAACATTTGTGGGCCGGCCCTGGTGTCCCACTACAACACGCTGCACCACACCGTGATAGCCACCTTCGCGGGGTTGCCCACCAAGTACGTGGAACAGACTGGCTGCCAGTCGGTGGCGCCCGGATCGGCCAAATTCTTGTTCATACCGGATATCACCGCAAAGGCCACGGGTATCGCGCTGGTCGTGCTGCTGGTGCTCTACGTGGGCTCGCAGCTCACCTCGACGATGATGATGTCGGCTTCGGCCGACCCGACCCAGCGGCGTCTGATGATGGCGCTGCCGCTGTTCTTCGTGATCATTCTCTACAAGTATCCAGCGGGCCTCCTGCTCTACTGGATCACCACGAACTTGTGGACGGTGGGCCAGGGTTACTTCGTCCGGCGTAGTTTTGGGCCGCCACCGACCGTCTCGCCGAGCAAGGCGACCTCTTTGACTGGCAGCAAGGAGTCCTCTAACGGTAGAGGGGGTGGCTTGGGGGCAAGCCAGGGAGAGCCTGCGCTTGCAGGTGCCGGACTGGGCAGCGCACCACCTCCACCTCCGCGCAAGAAGAAGAAGCGCTCCGGTAGGCGACGATGAGCGAGGTCGAGGAGCTCGAGCAGGAGGATCCGGCCGACGTTCTACGGGAGTTGCTGGAGGAGGTCGTGGATAGCCTCGGCCTCGACGTGGACGTGCGGGTGGAGCAGTCCGACGGGGTGCTCACGGGGTGTGTGGAGGGGGATGACGTGGGCCTGCTGATCGGACGCCGCGGGCAGACGATCGATGCGGTACAGCACCTGGCTCAGCGGATCGTCTTCCACGGAGGCTCACCGGAGGCACGCGTGGTCATCGACGCCGATGGCTATCGAGAGCGCCGGGCGGAGACCTTGCGATCGATCGCGCTTGACGCGGCGGAGGAGTCGCTTCGCTCTGGGGAGACGGTTGAGTTGGAGCCGATGCCGGCGTCCGAGCGACGGATCGTGCATGAGTACCTACGCGAGCGCGGTGATGTCGAGACGCATAGCGAGGGCGAGGAGCCCGAGCGGTATCTAGTGGTGGAGCCGGCAGACCCGGCCGGATGATTTCACGTGAAACACTGGCGAAGGGTTGGCCGGATGATTTCACGTGAAACGCTTGGAGCTCATCTCTCTATGGAGTCTTGGTGATCTCGCCACGGAACGTAGCTTTCGGGTTGGGATCGTCTGTAGGTCATGGCCTGTCGGAAGGCCAAGTTGACCAGCTCGCGGCGATTCTGACGGCGTTGACTGAGGATGAGCTCGCTCCGACAACGGTGCGCGATCCTGCGCGCGCCGCCGCCGTGCACCTCGCCGATTCGCTCATCGCCCTCGAGTTGGAGCTTGTGCGCGCGGCTGCCTCCATCGCCGATATAGGTGCGGGCGCGGGATTCCCCGGCTTGCCGCTGGCTGTCGCGCTTCCGCATAGTCAGATAAATCTCATCGAGAGTCGGGCGCGTAAGTGCGAATTCATCGAGCGGACGCGGATGGCTGCCCAGATTGAGAATGCTGAAGTGATCTGCGCGCGTGTTGAGGAGTGGCCAGAGGGGATCGGGGCTCATGATGTTGTACTTGCCCGCGCGGTGGCGGCGCAGCCGGTCGTGCTCGAGTACGCTGCACCCCTCCTGCGACTTGGGGGAGCATTGGTGGACTGGCGTGGGAGGCGAGATTCGGGGGAGGAGCGGGTTGCGACTGAGACGGCGGAGCTGTTGGGTCTAAGGCGTGACTTGATACGACGGGTGGAGCCATACGAGGGTGTGCGCGACCACCATCTACACATCTATATGAAGGTCCGGGAGACGCCAGACAGGTTTCCTCGTCGTGCTGGGATGGCCAGCAAGAAGCCGTTGGTCACGTGAGGGGCTTACGGTCGTATCGAACCCTACCCACTGGAACGGCCGAAGGCCAAGCGAGGACGATCAACGCTAGCGTGCGGGCGACGATGGGCAAGGTTTACGCGATAGCCAACCAAAAGGGAGGCGTGGGCAAGACGACAACGGCGGTCAACGTTGCCGCGTGTATTGCCGAGGCCGGCTACGAGACGCTTGTGATCGATGTTGATCCTCAGGCGAACGCCACAGTTGGGCTTGGCCTGCCACGTTCGCGGGTACCGGGCTTGTATGAGGTGCTTGCTGGAGAGAGCACCGCAGCCGAGGCGATAGTGGATAGCTCGGTCGCAAAACTTAAACTGATCCCAGCGGGACCTGGGCTGGCGGGCGCGAACATCGAGTTGCCCCGCCTCGATGGGTTTGAGCAGAGGCTCCGCGAGGTCATCGAGCCTATCCGCGCGCGCTTCGAGTACATCGTGCTCGACTGTCCTCCGTCGCTGGGTCCGCTGACGGTGAGCGCGCTTGTCGCAGCCGATCGGGTGATCGTGCCGGTTCAGACCGAGTACTTTGCCCTGGAGGGCTTGGCGGGCCTCTTGGAGACGCTTGCGATTGTGCAGCGGGAGCTCAACCCGCGGCTTACCGTGGCGGGGATGCTGCTCACGATGCACGACAACAGGACCAGGCTGGGCAGAGATGTGGAGCGCGAGGTGCGCGAGCACTTCTCGGACCTGGTGTTCGAGACGGTGATACCGCGCAACGTGCGTGTGGGGGAGGCACCGAGCTATGGGTTGCCGGTCACGCACCATGATCCCCACAGCGCGGGCGCCGCGGCGTATTTCGAGTTGGCAAAGGAGGTGGCGGCCCGTGGCTAAGCCAAAGCGGGGGATGGGGCGGGGACTCGAGGCGATCCTCAGCGTGTCAGGCGAGCCTCGGGATGGGGAGGAGCTTCGTCAACTACCGGTGGAGCTGATAGTTGCCAATCCCAACCAGCCACGCCGACACTTTGACGAGGAGGCACTTAATGCCCTTGCCGGCTCGCTTGGTGAGCGCGGCGTGCTCCAGCCTGTGCTCGTGCGTCCCAAGCCTGGCGGGACATACGAGCTGGTAGCCGGCGAGCGGCGCTGGCGGGCAGCCCAGATTGCCGGTCTGACAGAGATCCCTGCTCTCGTGCGCTCGCGCGACGACGCCGCAACACTCGAACTGGCCCTGATCGAGAACATGGCGCGTGAGGACCTTAATCCGATCGAGGAGGCGCGTGCGTGCGCGGCGCTGGTCGAGGAGCTCGGGCTCACACGCGAGGACGTTGGGCGCCGCGTGGGTCGCAGCCGTGTGGCGGTATCGAACCTTCTGCGACTCCTCGACCTGCCCGATGAGGCGATCGAGATGCTTGAGCACGCGCGGCTCACCGAGGGGCACGGGCGAGCGCTGCTTCTGGCTGAGGATCACGCGGCTAGGCGGCGCCTAGCGCGCGACGCGGTGCGCGAGGGGTGGTCGGTGCGAACTGTCGAAGCCCACGCGCGGGAGGCGAACAAGGCCGGCGGCGAGGAGGGGGGAAAGCGCGTCCCACGCGCAAGAAAGTCCGGCATTCACCCGGATCAGCAGGAGGCTGCGGCCATGATCGCGACGACCCTCGAACAGGCTCTTGGCGCCGAGGTGAGGGTGCGAGCGGAGAAGCGCGGCTACCGGGTCGAGCTCTCCTTCGCCGACCCCGAGGAGGCGCTTGCGCTTGCGCGGAGACTGCAAGGAGCGAACGCGGCCTGACGGTCTGCGCGCACTTCTGTTGGACGCTAGAATCGGCGGCCGCGGGCGATTAGCTCAGTTGGTTAGAGCGCTTCTCTGATAAGGAAGAGGTCCCTGGTTCGAATCCAGGATCGCCCATCGAAGGAATTGGCTGGAAAGCCGCATGGATATTGGGGTTCTGCGGCAGTCCGGGTTGATGGCTCCGGTCGCTGCATCGGCTCAGGTAGGCCCAGTTCTGCAACCGCCGGTAGCAAATTGGTAGCACGAACAGGCTGTGTGACTGAAGCCCCGAAGCCCTGTCTATGGCGTTGAGCGGCGGAATAGTGGCCGAACCGTCTGCTGAGTGGAGGTGATTGTCCCGCCGCATCGGCTGATCTTGGGCCTGAAGTCAGCGAGCAAGGGCTCCTTGCCCTCGTCGCGCTAGTAGGCCCTCAAGGCATGGCGTATGGCAACTGGCGAGAGCGCGTATGGCAACCAGCGTGCGAGGCGGTCGGGATCGGAACGATTACGACGACCAAGGTCAACGGCAAGACCAAGCGCTCTTACGTCGGGGCGACCCCCTACGACCTCCGCCACAGTTTCGCGTCCCTGATGTTCCACGAGCAGCGCAACCCGCTTGAGATCGCCGACATGATGGGCCACAGCCCGCAGGTCCTCTTCTCGACCTACGCCCACGTGATCGCTGAGCTTCGAGGAGCAGCCCCAATCTCAGCCGAGGAGCAGATCAAGGCCGCTCGCTTCAGCATCCGTGGCGCGGACGCCTGAACGCCGTGGCGCGGACGCCTGAACGCCGTGGAGATGGTCGCAGCGCTCAGCGGTCGTATGCTCGTCCACGAGGTAGCACGCGCACGATGACGATGACGAGCTGCCGGTCCTGACGCTCGAATCGCACGCGCCAGTCGCCGACTCGCAGCCGGTACTCGTGGGAGCCGCGCAGGCGCTTTACGTCGCCGGTCAGTTCCGCATCCTGAGCCAGTCTCGTGATCGCGTTCAGGATGCGCTTGCGTGTGGGCGGGTCGATCCGGCGGAGATCCTTGCGAGCGCGGTCGTCAACGACGACGTGCCAGTGGGGCTCGCTCACTGATCGCCGTCGAACTCGGCGAGCACGCTCTCCAGCGGCACCGGCTCGATGCCCCGCTCGCGGTCAGCGTGGGCTTCAGCGACCGCACGACGCTCATCCTCGGTCTCGGGCTCGTCGTCAAGTGACGCATGATCGAGCATCCAGGCGACCGGATCGCCCGAAGCGTCGGCGAGCGTGCGTAGCGCCTCGCTCGCCTCGTCGTCGGTCATCGACTCGACAGCGTTGTGCAGCCGATCCTTGACGGTCATAGCCTAAAACGTAGCATCGACGCCGCAGGCGCACCAGCCGATCTTATGCTCGGCGACGCCTCGGTCTCGCAGCGTCACGCTCAGGAGGCTCTGGTAGCAAGTTGGTAGCACGCAGAAGCCGAGCCCGAACCGAATATGGCTTCAGCAAGCCAGATTCGCCACCTCGAGGTCAATCCCTGATAAGGAAGAGGTCCCTGGTTCGAATCCAGGATCGCCCATCGGCGAATTGGTGCAGTTTGCGCCGAAGTCCGGTCTCGGGCATTACGTCGGTCTTCGAGGGCTCGCTACCCCTCACGCGCGATGATGCGATCCACCTCCACCGCCCCGCCGGAGTGGTCGGGGTAGACGACGATCGCCGTAGGCGTGCCTCCGAACCAAGCGCTCATCTCGCCCTCGCCAACGTACTCGGCGGCTCGCTGCGAGCCATCACCCTGGATGATCCACACGGGTTGGCCCTTGTGGAACATGCTGTCGCCGATATCGGTCATGGTCGGCAGCCGTCGTAGCCGATCGGAGTAGCGCGACACCAGATCGTGCCGCAGCCGGTGAACTGGTGGGCTTGAGCTTGAGTGCAACGCATTCCCATAGACGATACTCGGGGCCGCAAATGTCATGATCGATTGTCGAGAAGGCCCGTGAGGATATGGAACGAGCGTCCAAAGCGCAGCGGGCGTGAGATGACGAATATTGCTGTCATGACACGAGAGCAAGCGAGATCAGTCGAGGGCAAGATCCGACTGTGGATCCTTGAGCAGGAGCACGACCGGCGTATGGAACGACAGTTGGCCGGTGCCGACCATCGTGGGCGGCGGTCGGGCCAGTTGAGTGTTGCTGGTCGAGACGGCCGCTACGCCCGCTGCTGATCAACACAGACTCCTATATCGAGCGCGAGCCGCTCACCATCCGTCTATAGACGGATGGCTCTGGTCACTGCAGCTAATGGGATGATTCGGTCAATTGGCCGGCAATCGTCTCGCGCAAGGTACGAAGCGCGTTATACCTGGGGCGCCACCCAAGCTCACGGCGTGCCTTCGTCGTCGCCATGATCACGGGCTCGCGAAACGCGCTCACCCATTGAGCCTCTGCCGGCAAGAAGCCCAGACGTCCGACCACCTCCGCAACCGCCTCGACGGTCAGCTCGGGCACCGACACTGAATGCCATCCGAGCTCGCGTGCGAGATCTGAAACAGTGAGCTCTCCCGGTCCGGCCAAGTTGTATGCGCCGGGTGTCCCGCGCCCGAGCACGGCGGCGCGCATCGCGCTGGCGACATCGTCGTGGTGTACCAACTGGAACCGCACTCCCGGATCGGGCAGTATCGGCTTGAGGATCGGCATGCTGCCGAGCAGACGCCTGGCCGACTCGGGGAGGCGTTCGGAAATCTGTCTATACGGCAGGCTGTCGATCAGTAGCGAGGCATCGGGTCCTCCGACGATGCACGGGCGCAGCACGTAGGCGGCCGTGGAGCTGGCGTGGACCACCTCCTCGAGTAGCTTCTCCACAGCCGCCTTCTGCGCGGAGTAGTAGAGGCTGGCGCTGCCGCGTGCGGGAACCTCCTCGGTGATTGGCTGGGGATTCTCCGCGTGGAAGCCGTAGGCAGCCACCGAGGAGGCATAGACGAGGCGCTTGACGTCTGCTGCCACCGCGGCCTCGAACACGTTGCGTGACCCGTCCAGGTTCACAGCGCCGCTCTCCTGTGGGCTCCCCATGATCACAAAGGCCAGATGCACAACGACATCGGCCTCCTGCACCAGATCGACCACAGCCTCGCGGTCGAGTACGTCTCCACGCCTGTAGGACAGCTTCTTCCAACCTCGTGCCGTCGGGTCGAACGGTCGTCGCGCCATCCCGAGCACACGAGCCACGTCTCGCGAGCGCTCAAGTGATGTGACTACGGCCTGGCCGATCTCTCCGGTTGGCCCGGTGACGGCCACGGTGAGTCCCTTCGTGCTGCTCCGATCTGGGCCTGTCACGACAGCCGTCCCACCACAAGCCCCGTCGCGAGCAGCACAAGCCCCGTCGCACAGGCCATCAGGGCACCCTCCATCGGCGCCGTGATCCGTGCGGCATCGAGCTTCATGGTCTGCCCGTTCACGAGTCTCTGTTCGCCGCTCAGCGACACGGTCCGCCTGCGCAGCTCACGCACGGGGGTGCTCAACCGTCGTTGTGCCACGCTCAGCATCAGGCAGGCAACCGCCACGAGCAGCCCATCAACGCGCACTTCGCCGGCCTGTGCCCAGAAAGCCGTGAACGCTGGAAATGCGCCCCACCCCACGGCAAACCACAGATCGGAGTGCATGCGCCCGCCAAACAGCTCGAGGTTGTAGGCGATGGCAAACAGCACCCCGAGCACGACAAACGCAAGCAGCCAATACGAGACGGTCACGGCTCCGAGCACGCCGATCGCCACAGCTCCAGCCAGCGAGAGCAGGGTAAGGATCATGAGCGCACGGTCGGAGATATCCGTTTGAAGCGGTCGGTCATGAAGCTCGTCCAACGCGTGGGCCGCCACTCCTACGGCGAGCAGAAACGCCAAGAGTGTCCAAAGGAGGCGATGGCCGTAAAGATGCGGCGCCACAGCCGCCCCGATCGCCACATAGCTCAGATGCCAAGCGGTGTACGGGGGGTGCAGCAACGTCAGGAGATCTCGCCACCCACCTGGTCGCAGTGCGTAGAAAGCCGGCCGCTTAAGCTGGCTCGGTGTCGCCACCTGGGCTTGCCTTTCCGGCAGTCGCAGTTGCCGTCGTTGCCCGTGCCACGCCACTCCTCGCCCCGGACCCGAGGGCTCGCTTGGTGCCCCACATGACGACGCCGCCTCCCAGGCTCATCGTGCGTACACGCACATCCGCGATCCCCGCCTGTTCCCATAGCTCCACCACTCGCTGCATCGGGTAGCGCTCGTAGAAGGCCGGGATGCTCTCGGAGAGGAAGCGGCCGGTGTGAGCCCACTCGCGCGAGACCGTCCTGCCAAGCAGTGGAAGCCCCACACGCGTGTACAGCTCCCAAAGCCGGCGCCACACGACTCTCCCCGGCACCGCGAACTCGAGCGATGCGATCCGCCCGCCGGGCTTCACCACTCGCGCGAGCTCGGACATCGTGGCGCCAGGGTCCTCCACGTAGCGCAGCAGATATGTAAACGTGAGGTGGTCGAACTCGCAATCGCCGAACGGCAGTCGCTCCGCCTCGCCTCGCCTTAGCGACACCAGCCTCGCGAGCTCTGCGTCGCCATCCAGCCTCGCCTGTGCGCCGGCGAGCATCTGCGCGCTCTGGTCTAGTCCAACGACCTCGCATCCATATCGTCTTACGAGCTCCCGCGAGACGAGCCCGGTGCCGGTCGCCACGTCGAGCACTCGCTCGTTGGCCTCGGCTCTCACGGCATCCACCATTGCGTGCCGCCAGCGTGGGTCTTGGCCAAAGCTCAGCACCGCCGCTAGGCGGTCGTAGTGGCGCGGGAGCGGGGCGAACAACTCGAGCGCCTCGCGCTTGAGTGTGCCCGGCGCGGACACGGATCCCTCGATCTCGCTCATTGAGAGCACTTGCGGTCGGACATCTCCACCAGCATGATGGCTCCCGGATCCATACACAAGGCCGGCAAGCTCGCCGTCAAGTCCAATTCAACTCCGTCCCGCCGCTCAAGGGATGAGCGCCACCGTCTGAGGTTGGGCTGCAACCCGGGCTGCAGCCTTGTCCATGGAGGCTAAGGGAACGGATCGAGCCTGCCGATGAAGGGTCCGTGGCAACTACTCCCCGCATGCACCCCCTGCGCGTCCCCGTGTTGCTCGTGGCCCTCGTGCTCGCGAGCTCGCTCGTGATGGCGCTCTTTGCGAGTGTCCCTGCTGGGGCGTTTGTGACCACCGTGGAATCCGCGAAGGTCGGACTTCAGCCGCGCAGCACTTTGCTCGGAGGGACGCCGCTCAACATCAATGAATTCCCGCTCGTGCCGGAAAAGTTCGCCAACCCGCGAGGCAACGCCATCGTCGCGGCGAGCAGGATCTACGCGATCTACTGGGACCCGACTAAGGATTATTACCACGGTGACTGGCAGCACGTGATCGACGGCTTCTTGCAGAGCATGGGTTCCGCTGGCGGTTCGCTAAGCAACGTGTTCGCGGTCGATGCTCAGTACACCGACGCAGCTAACCAGCATGCTCTCTATAAGTCAACTTTTCAGGGTGCCTACACGGACACCAGTGGATACCCCTCCTCAGGTTGCAAAGATCCTCATCCGCTCGAAGCTGAAGATCTAATTGGTCCCGGACACACAACCGTATGCCTCACGGCCCGTCAGATCGAAGAACAGCTCGCCGACTTTGTTACCCAGCACTCCCTTCCAAAGGGCATGGGCACGATCTTCTATCTGATGACTCCTCCTGGCGTAACCGTGTGCCTTGATGGCGGCGGGGTCAGCGGTCATTGCTCAGACTTCGAAGGCACGATTGGAGAAATTGAAATTGACGAAAAAGTTAGGGAAAAGGATAAGGAAGAAGAACTACTTCATAAAGAACCCAAACCTTTCGTTGAATCGGCGAACTACAAGAGCTATAAGGACAGCTTTTGTAGCTATCACTCCGACATCAACCCAAGCAGCCCGTCCGGCGACGAAAACACAATCCTCTATGGCGTGATCCCGTGGACCGCCGGTGGTCTCGGTGATCCTCACCTCGAACCCAACGATCGAACGTCTGGCTATGCATGCCAGGACGGAGGCTGGGATCCTAGTAGCAAGCCGCCTGAGAAGCATGAGCAAAAGAAAGAAAAGGACACTAAGGAAATAGCGGAAGACAAAGAAAAGTCTGAAGAAGAACAAGAAAAGATCGTCGAGGCAGAACTTCTGGAAGGCCCCCATCCGCAAGAGCCAAATCAGGTGAAATGCCCAAGTTCGGATGGAGGGTGTGATACAGGGCTGGCTGACCTGATCATTAGTCAGATTGGGGTAGAGCAGGAGAACATCGTCACCGATCCGTTGTTGGACGCTTGGCAAGATCCGAATGGCAACGAGGCAAGTGATCAGTGCCGCGACCGCTACGCGTATGTTTTGGGCGGTAACGTCGGTGCCCAGGAAATCGCTGGTGCCGGAACGCTCTACAATCAGGCGCTCGGGGATAACAACTACTACCTAAACGACGCCTTCAACCTGGCCGCGTACAAGTTGCCCTACCCTGGGGTACCGTGTCTCACGGGGGTTGCGCTCCTGCCACAGTTCACCGCCCCGAATCCCGTAAACGTGAACGAAATAGTGGGCTTTGACGGTATGGAGTCCGATATATCGCTCAACGCCGGCACCAGCTTCGATTCCAGCGGTGCACCACGCCCCAGCTACGCCACCTACACCTGGAACTTTGGCGACGGGTCGGCTCCTGTCACCGGCTACGCGCCCGGTGCCTCACTGGCGAACTCGCCCAACGTCTCGAGCTGTGGTTCCCCCACCGAATGGGAACCGCCGTGTGCGGCGAGTGTCTATCACTCCTACGCGTATGGTGGAACATACGAAGTGACATTGACGGTCACGGACGTGGGTGGCAACACGGCAAGCATCAAAGAGCCGGTCACTGTCGTCGGGCCTACACCGACACCGACACCGACGCCCACACCCACGCCGACGCCCGGGACAAGTACGACTGGTGCCTCCACGGGCTCCGGGAGCACTTCCACGTCTCCCGGCCAGACGCCCGTCGTGCCGCCTGCGGTCACGCCGCCTCCGGTTCTCCGCGCGGCGGTGACGTCGAAGTCGCTAAAAAAGGCTTTGAGTAGCGGTCTGCCCGTCCACTACACAACCAACGAGCAAGTGGCCGGCAACATCGAGGTTCTGCTCGAAAGCACCACGGCTAAGCGCCTCGGTATCAAGGGCGCGACCGCCACCGGCTTGCCCGCGGGCACACCTCGTTCGATCATCGTCGGCAGCGCGGTGCTGGTCACGACCAAGGCGGGTCAGGGCACGATCCGCGTCAAGTTCTCCTCGCGCACCGCGGCCCGTTTGAAGCACACGCGCAAATTGAAGGTCACATTGCGACTGTCTGCCCGTAACGCGTCACGTCAGAGTCCGCAGACGACGACGATGTTGAGCATCGTCGTCCTAAACCCCTGAGTCACCCGGGCGGGTCTCGCGGTGGGCCTGGCAGTCGTCAGACACCGATCTCTGAGAGCAAGGCGCGCTGGAGCGCTTAGAGCCCTGGCGGGTGACGCACCGCATAGCCTTCGAGGGAAGGCTGGGCCACTAGCCAGCGTGAGGTATACGGTCCGCTGCGTCCGGCTGTGTCGAACCACATCCCATCGACGTCCATGAACGTGTGACCGTTGTTGGCGTATATCGTGATCCAGCGGCCCGGGCCGGGTTCGCCCCAACTCGCCAGATCGCCCGAGACGAGTGGGGCGCTCAGCAGTCCGCCGGCCGCGAGCGCGTAGCTCACAGAGCCGGAGCAGTCGTAGCCGTTGGCGATGAACGAGGCATGTCCCCCGCCCCAGATGTAGGGGAAGTCGGCGATCGCGTTACCACCGGCGACCACCCGCTGCACGGCTTCCGGCACACCTGTGGGGATCGGGATCGTGCCGTTCCCACCGACCGAGAAGCCACCTGCCACGGGTGTGAGCACCCGCCGCTGCGCAGCTTGTTCCTGCGTCTTTGCCTTTTCCTCTTCGCCGAGCTCCTTGCGGATTTCGGCATCAGAGGCGGCACCTGGAGCCACCGCCGCTTCGGCGGCGACGCTGGGCGAGCTCGCCCGGGCGTGGTGGACGGAGGCAGGCAGCGGAAAGCTCTTGGATTCTTCGGGGTCGCGCACCTCGGCGACGGCCACGGCCTTCGCGGAACCCGCACGCGCGTTGGTAGCGGACCCCTTGCCTGTGGCGCCATTGCCAGTGGCGCTCGGGTTTGCGGTGGCCGCGACGGGATGCGTGGTGGCCACTCCACTGCGCTTGCCTGCGTGTGTAACCGCCGTGCTCGGCGCTGCCGTCTGCCCGGCGCTGCCTGTGGCGCCCCCGCCCTTCTTTGCGCCAGAGGCCTTGCTCGCCAGGCTCGCCTTGGCGGCGCCAGCCGGCGCGGAATGGTGACCGCCACTGAGCAGCAATACCGCGACGCCGACTATCGCCACGACCGCGAGAGCGCCCGCCAGCGCACGTCGCGAAAATGGCAGACCCCGTCGCATGTCCGTCCGCACAGTTGTGTTGGACTCGATGCTCACCCCCCAACAGGCTAGCGCCGCTTGCTTGGGGAGCGTCCCACTCGCAAGCCCGCCGTCAAGCAGGGCCACTCCGAGGGCGCCTTCGGTACCCTGGTCGGATGCCCGTGCAGGAAACCGTCGTGGACGTTCGTCCCGGCGGCGCTAACCATCGCGTTCACGCCCGCCCGCACATGCGCCTGCTGCACGGCATGCGCAAGCCCGCCAACTGGCTGCAACTGGTGCGTTTTGGACTCGTTGGCGGAGTGGGCTTCGTGCTCAACCTCGTCGTGTACACGCTGTGCGTGCACGTTCTTCACGTCGCCTATCAGCCGGCGTACGTACTTGCGTGGCTGGTGGGCGTGACCAACAACTTCGTGCTGAATCGCCACTGGACGTTCGACGCATCGGCGGGCAGGGTCCACTTCCAGGCTGCTCGCTTCTTCGTCGTGAGCCTGATCGCGGCCCTCTTCGGGTTTCTGCTGCTCACGTTGCTCGTGGAGAGCGGCGGACTCGCCAAGGTACCGGCCGAGGCTATTGCGGTGGCGGCCTCCACCCCACTCAACTTCCTCGGCAACAAGCTCTGGAGCTTTCAGATGCGCCGCTGATAGGGCTCGTCGCGGTGGCCTTCGGGCCACCGGCGGGCACACAGCGGGCACCTATACTCTGGATTTCCCCCTTTGGAGGAATGTCGTGCAGGAGATGGTCATCTATGGCGTGAGCTTCGACATGGTCGGCAAGCAGCCGATTGTGTTGCTGAAGACGGTGGACGGCAACAAGTTCCTGCCGATCTGGATCGGCCACCCCGAGGCCGCCTCGATCCTGATGAAGCTGCAGGGAGCCAGCACTCCTCGGCCGATGACCCACGACCTGCTCTGCGAGATGCTGGGGGAGCTCGATGTGAAGTGTGCTCAGGTGGCGGTGACCGAGCTGCGCGAGAACACCTTTTTCGCCTCGATCACCCTCAGCGTGGGCGGCCGTGAGATGGAGATCGACGCGCGCCCGAGCGACGCGATCGCGATAGCCGTCCGCGCGGGCGCGCCGATCTTTGCCGCCGAGGAGGTGATCGCCGAGTCGGCGATCGAGTTCGAGCACAACATCGAGGAGTCCGAGGACGTGGTCGAGCGCTTCAAGGAGTTCCTAGACGAGGTCACGCCCGAGGACTTCGCCGCCGGAGACTCCTAGCGGCTGCGGCGCTCCGCGTCGCGTTGCTCGCGTCGCGGTAGCTCAACGACCTGTGCCATCGCCGAATCGGCCTGTGCAGGCGGCTCGGCGACGGTGGGCTCGGCGCCGGTGAGCGTGCCGAACAGCCCCACCTGCTCGCGTACCACCTTGCCGATTCGCCTGATCCCCTCGCGGATGTCCTCCTCCGCCACGCCCGCGAAGTTCAGGCGCATGGAGGAGGCGCCGCGCCCGTCGAGGTAGGCGGCCTTGCCTGGAACGAACGCGACTGCCTCACTCTCAAGCGCCCGCGCGAGTAGATCGGTTGTGTCGATGTAGTCGGGCAGCGTTACCCAGATGAACAGACCACCCTGCGGCCTGGTCCAGCTGGCAGCCGACCCGAAATGCTCGGCGAGTGCCTCGAGCATGACATCGCGCCGGATGCGATAGAGCTTCTTCAGCGATCCCAGGTGTGCCAGCCAGAGTGGTTCCTCGCCACCGTGAGGAGCACTGAGGGCGGCGGAAGCGCTGCGGGTCTGGCTGCTCCCGCGCCCACCGCCGTGCGCACGTTCCTCGAAGTAGGCCGCCACGAACAGCTGGGTGACCGGCGAAGAGCACAGGTCGGCGCCCTGCTTGCACAGGTTGAGCTTTTCCATGATCGGCCGGGGCGCGACCGCCCAGCCAAGGCGCACCCCCGGAGAGAGGATCTTCGAGAACGTGCCGAGGTAGACGACGAAGTCCGAGGCGCCCCCACGTTTGGCCGCGAGCGCGTCGAGCGAGTGCAGTGTGGGCAGCGGATCACCCTCGTAGCGCAGCAATCCATAGGGGTTGTCCTCGAGCACAAGGATCTCGCGCTCGCGGGCCACCTCCACCAGGCGCCGTCGCCGCGGCAAGGACATCGTCACCCCACCCGGGTTCTGGAAGTTGGGGATCGTGTAGATGAACTTTGGGGTGCGTCCTTCTCTCTCTAGGCGGTCCAGCGTGGCCTCGAGCTCATCGATGGGCATGCCGTCGGAGTCCATCTCGATCTGCACCACGTTTGCCTGATAGGCGTCGAACGTGGGCACAGCCCCGGGGTAGGTGGGCGCCTCCGCCACGATCGTGTCGCCCGGGTCGATGAAGGCCTTGCACATCAGGTCGATCACCTGCTGGCCGCCGGTCGTGACGATCACCTCGTCAGGGTCCACCGAGGTGCTTTCGGCGGCCATTACCTGCACGATGCACTCGACGGTACACGCCATGCCCTCGGTGGGGCCGTACTGGAGCGCCCGGGCCGTGGACTCTGCGGCCACCTTCGACATCAGCTTCGCGTACAGCTCCGGGGGGAAGGTCTTCGTCTCGGGCAAGCCACCCGCAAGCGAAATCACCTCAGGGCGTTCGGTGAGCGACATCATGTCGCGCATCGCCGAGGAGCGCATGCCGAGCGTGCGCTCGGCGAACAGGGTCTCGTAGCGCCTCAGTTCGTGGGCCGTCGGTCGCGCCCGCTCCCCGCCGCCGGAGGGGTCGTCTATCGTCATGGCCGCTCCCAAGGTAGCGCACCGTCCAAACGACTTCATCTCCTGCAACGATCACACCTGTGGCAAAGATCGCCCTCGACACACGAACCACGGCCCACTCGACCATGCCTCCCGCAACGATCGTGCCCACCACACCGACGCCATGAACGGTCTCGTCTTCTACATCGGTCTCGGCGTCGGCCTTGCCGCCGCCTGCGGGCTGCGGCCATTTCTGCCGCTGCTGCTCGCGGGCGCGCTTGCCGCGAGCGGGGCGTTGGGGGTGAGCTTCAGCACCGGGGCCTTCAGCTTCTTGGAAGCGGACTGGTGGCTGCTCGTCGTGGCTGTTGCTTTCGCCCTCGCCTACGCGCTGCAGATGCTGCTCGGCTTTGCGCCCACAATCGACCCGAGCGAGCGCTCCACGCGACCGGACCCGCTCGCGGCATCGCTCGCCGGTCTGGGAGTGGGAGCCGGGGCGCTGCTATTCGCGGGGACGCTCGCCGCGCACGGCGACGCCTCCTGGCCGGGTCTCCTCGCCGGCTTCCTGGCGGCCGGCCTCGCCCAGCGGGCGTCGGGTCCGGTTATCGCCCGCGCTCGCAAGCGCCTGCCCGACCGCGGCGCCCGCGAAGCGCTGACCCTGTATCTCGACTCCGCTTCGCTGCTGCTCGCCGCTGTGGTGGCGCTGCTGCACCCGCTTGGGTACGTCGCGCTCGTCCTACTCGCGTGGTTCGTGTGGCGGATGCGCTCGCGCTCGGACGAAAAGTACGCGGGGCTGCGGATTCTCCGTCGCTAGTGCCGCGAATCGGAAACGCGAGGGAGAACCGCAAGGGGAACGTCGCCCCTCAGGAGGCCGCGCTCTGGACTCAACAGGTCCAAACGTGACGCGGACCGGCACCGGAGCGCCGCCAAAGCTGATGCTGTGCGTGATCGACGCGATGGCACCGGCGATGCTCGAGCGAGCCGTTGCCGCCGGGGAGGCACCCACGCTCGCCGCTCTGATGCACCGCGGGCTGTATGTGCCCGACTGTGTGGCGGCATTTCCCTCGGTGACACCCGTGTGTGCCGCCTCGATCGTCACGGGCACCTGGCAGGACCACCACCGGATCCCGGGGATGTGCTGGTATGACCGCGCCGAGCGGCGCTATGTCGAGTACGGGTCTAGCTTCCGCGCCTCCCAGCGTGTCGGCCTGGTGCGTCAGCTGACCGACACCGTCTACAACATGAACGGCGTCCATCTCTCTAGGAATACGCCCACCGTGTTCGAAGCGCTCGACGACAGGGACATCCGCACAGCGGGCACGACCTACCTGATGTACCGCGGTCGCTACCGCCACGAGCCCCAGCGCGACAGCGCGCTCACGCGGATCGCCTCGACGCTCCTACGTCACCCGGTGATGGGTCCGCGCGAGCTGTTCTATGCCGATATCTTCGCGAGCCGCCAGACGGGCTGTCGCTCTAATCTCGGGATGCCCGGTGTGCGCGACCGCCACTCAGGGTGCGTGGGGGCATACATGGTCGAGCACGATCTATTCGACTTCCTGCTGCTCTCGCTACCCGACAACGACTGGCATTCACACCGTTCTGGGCCCGACGGCCAGGTGCGCGCGATCGCGCTCGCCGACGCGCAGCTGGAGCGCGTCATGGACGCCGGGGGCGGCGTCGAGCGGTTCCTCGATGAGCACGCAGTGATCGTGATGGCCGACCACTCCCAAGCCCCGGTCACTGCCGCGGTTACGCTCGCGGAGGCCTTCGCCGAGCTGGGCGTGCTTGCACCCGGCGCGCGCGGCAACGGTCGCGCTGCCCGCCGTGCGGCGTCCGCGGCCGGGGATGACAGCAGCCGCTCTGAGCACGCACGAATCGCGGTGTGCCCGTCCCAGCGCGCGGCGATGATCTATGTCCTGGACGAGGAGGACCGCGAGGGACTGTGTCCTGAAGTGGTGCGACGAGCGCTCGACATCGACGGAGTCGAGCTGGTGATGTGGCTGCGGCGAGACGTTCACGGCGCTGCTGTGGAGGCTGTGGTCGCAGGTCCCGGTCAGTCCGAGCTGCATTTTTGCCCGGACGGAGATTATGAGGATTTGGGCGGGCGATCCTGGGGTATCGAAGGGTCCCTTGAGCTGCTCCGCGCGGAGGTCCGTGAGGGTCGCTTGAACACTCCTGATCACCCACACGTGTTGGAGCGAGTGTGGTCGGCGCTCAATTGCGCCACTTCCGGTGACGTGCTGCTCTCGGCGGCCCCGGGCTACGAGTTCACGGACCTTGGCGGGCAGGCTCACGTCGGCGGTGGCTCGCACGGCTCGCTGCGCGGTGAAGACTCGCTCGGCGCGCTGATCCTCAGCGGCGTGGACATCCCTCGTGTCCCCGAGCAGTGGGCGATTCGCGACATCGCCCCGCTCGCATTGCGCCATTTCGGCGTCGAGCAGGGTTGAGCCAGTTGCCAGGCGAAGAGCAGGACCCAAAGCCGCGGTGAGTACGTGGCTGGTCGCGATGGTCAGGGTCGCCCTGCCGTGGCAAGCGCGACGCGCCGGTACCCTCGCACGATGGCCTCACGCGGCAAGCTGGCTGCCTGCATAACGCTATGGGCACTCGTCGGGGTGACCCCTGCGCTCGCCGTCACGCCGGGCAGCGTGAACTTGAGAGAGCCCGCGTCGAGGCTCGGGGGGCCGGCTCTCTCACGCCACAAGAACGACCCCCAATCCGTATCGACAGAAGCGACAACCAGCGTCGTCCTCAAAGACAGCCCGCCGCCCACGTCAAGTTCGAGCTCGACCACAACCAGCGCCGAACCGGAAGCGCCGGTCTCTGTCGTGGCTTCAGACACACCGCCTATCGGGCGCCGGCTTTCCTCCAACCACGTGCTTGAAATCGCCAATGCCCTGCCGAAGATGCGCGCGGTTCGCGCGCGTTATCGAGGCTCTTTTGGAGATGTCTACCTGAAGGGTCCGACGCGTTGGCAGGTGAGCTACTTCTCCAAGCAGAGCAAGGAGATCGGCCTGGTCATCATCGCCGACTCCAACGGTCACGTCGTCGAACAGTGGACGGGCTTTCAGATCGCCTGGACGATGGCCCGCGGCTATCCGGGTGCCTTCGGCCGGCACGTGAACGCGCTCTACATCTGGATCCCCCTGTGCTTGCTGTTCTTCTTGCCTTTCTTCGATTGGCGCAAACCGCTGCGATTGCTCCACCTCGATCTGCTCGTGTTGCTCTCCTTCTCGGTGTCACTCGCCTTCTTCAACCACGCGCACATCTACGCTTCGACGCCGCTCGTATACCCGCCGCTCGTCTATTTGCTCGTGCGCATGCTCGCGCTCGGGCGCGTCGGCCGCCGCGCGCCGCAGGGGCAGCGCGAGCCTCGCAAGCCGCCGCGGCTGCTCGTGCCCATCCCCGTGCTCGCCGTCGGCGTCGTCTTCCTGCTCGGCTTTCGTATCGCGCTGAACGTGGTGGACTCCAACGTGATCGATGTCGGCTATGCCGGTGTGATTGGCGCGGAGCGCATCACGCATGACGACCCGCTGTACGGCGGGTACCCCTCCGCCAACGAACACGGCGACACCTATGGTCCCGTCAACTACGAGGCCTACGTGCCCGCCCAGCAGATCTTCGGGTGGAGTGGGCTGTGGGACGACCTGCCGGCGGCCCACGCCGCCGCGATCGTGTTCGACCTGTTGGCGGTGGCGCTGCTGTTCCTGCTGGGTCGGCGCGTGCGCGGCCCGGGGCTCGGCATCGCGCTCGCCTACGCGTGGGTGTCCTATCCGTTCACGCTGTTTGCCCTGGAGAGCAACTCCAACGATTCGCTCGTGACCGTGCTATTGCTCGCTGTGCTGCTTGTGGCCGCCTCGCCACCGGCACGCGGCATGTTCGCGGCACTCGCGGGACTCACGAAGTTCGCGCCGCTTGCGCTTGCGCCACTGTTTTGGACACACGGCACCGACGGGCTCTCCGCGCGGCGACGCGCTCGCTCGCTCGCACTCTTCGCGCTCGCCTTCGCGCTGACCGCGGCCGTCGTGTCGATCCCCGCACTTACCCACGACTCGCTTCACACGGTCTATGAGCGGACGCTGGCCTACCAGTCAAACCGCGAATCGCCCTTCTCGATCTGGGGTCTTTACGGTGGGCTTGACTACGTGCAAGCGGCGGTCCAGGGTGCCGCGCTGGCGCTTGCCCTGTCCGTTGCGTTCCTGCCTCGTCGCGCGGACCTCATTGGGCTCGCCGCGACCGCGGCCGCAGTACTGATCGCGGTGCAGCTGGGCATCGAACACTGGTTCTACCTCTACATCCCCTGGTTCTTCGGCCTGGCGATCCTGGCCCTGCTCGGGCAGTTCAGCTGGACTGGCTCACAGGAGCGGGACGTGGCATCAGGATCTGCTCGATCGAAGCCGCTCGCAGTGGTCTAGAGCAGCGCACCAGCACCCCCATCAGCCACGGGTCCTCCTTGGAGGTCTCAAAGCGCACCGGCATCTGCGTTACGAGCGCCTCGACCGCCTGCTCGCGCTTGACCCCGATCACACCGCCGCGCGGCCCCGTCATGCCGACATCGGTGATGTATGCGGTTCCGCCTGGGAGCACACGGGCGTCGGCCGTGGGCACGTGCGTGTGGGTTCCCACCACCGCGGTCACCCGCCCGTCGAGCAGCCAACCGAGCGCCACCTTCTCGCTTGTCGCCTCGGCGTGCATGTCCACGAGGATGTGATCCACCTCTCCCAGCTCGCGCAGCGCCGGATCGATCTCGGTGAAGGGTGACCGACCTGCCTTGAGGAACAGATTGCCGCTGAGGTTCACCACGCCGAGCCTCACTCCATCTTTCTCGACTACGCACACGCCGCGCCCCGGCTGTCCGCGCAGGTAGTTGAACGGCCGCACGATGCACTCCTTGTTATCCAGATAGGAGTAGATCTCCCGGCGGTGATAGGCGTGATTGCCGAGCGTGATCGCGTCGATGCCATTGCGAAACAGCTCCTCCGCCACCTTCGGCGTGATGCCAAGGCCGCCCGCCACGTTCTCGCCGTTTACGACCACGAACGTGGGGGCAAGCCGCTCACGCAGGATCGGTAGGCACTCGAGCAGCGTGTGGCGCCCGATGCTGCCCACCAGATCGCCCACGAACAGGATGCTCACATTGCCGTCGTCCACTCCTTGCGCCGCCTCGGGCTCAGCCATACTCTGCCCATCGTTGGAGGGTCGATGACAGCGGCAGACGAGATCCGAGCGCACGCTTCGGTGGGGCGACCATGAGCGAGCAGACAGGCTCCCCGTCAGAGGCCGAGCTGCCCACGGGCGCCGTGCACGAGGGCGCCGGGGAGTCCCGACCGCCGACAGGTGGCGAACAAGGGGACATCACCTCACGGTCCCAGCCCCCCACGGGCGCCGAGCAGGGCGCTCCCCCCGAGGCCGAGCCGCCGACAGGCGCCGAGCAAGAGCTGGTCGACGCGCCTGCCACCGCCATCGCCGAGGCACCTCGCGTCATCGTCCCGCGCTGGGTGCAGCTCGTGATGCTGCCGATCTCGCTGCTCGCGTTGTGGGCGCTCGCGCGGGCCGCGGGCAAGGTGCTGCTGGTGTTTGTCATAGCCGGGTTGATCGCGCTCATCCTGAACCCTCTGGTCGCCTTCCTGCAGCAGCGCACGCGACTGCCACGCGGGCTGGCGGTGTTGGCCGTATACGTAGCATTCTTCCTGACCCTCGCCGGAGTGGGCTTCCTGCTTGCCAACCCGATCTCTCATCAGGTTCGCACGTTCACGAACAACCTCCCCCATATCGCGGGCGAAGCCAACTCGCAGATCGAAAACTTTCAGGGTTATCTGAACAAACACGGCGTCCACGCCAAACTCGTGAGCCAGGGCAAGACGGCTCTGCAGACTCTGCAGGACCAGCTCTCAAAGAGCGCCGGCAAGCTAGCGACGTTCGGCACCGGCCTGCTCACCGAAGTGGCCAAAGCGCTTGTCGATCTTGTGCTCGTCTTCGTCCTGTCCGTCTACATGCTCGTCTATGGCCAGTCGATCGGCAAGCTCGTGCGCCAAGCTATGCCTCCGGGCGACGGCGCCGCCGCCGATGACTTCCCCAAGCTCGCCCAGCACGCCGTCTCGCGCTACGTCGGCGGGCAGCTCCTGTTCAGCGTGGTCATGGGCACCTCCACAGGTCTCGCGCTCTACCTGTTCGGCGTGCTCGGGATCTTCCCGGCCGGGCGCAGTTACGCGCTCGCGTTCGCCGTGTTCTATGGCGTGATGGAGCTCGTTCCCTACATCGGCCCGATCCTCGGTGCGATCCCGGCGGTCGCGCTGGCTCTGTTCACAGATCCCATCAGTGCTCTGTGGGTGGGCCTCCTGTTCGTCGGCCTGCAGCAGATGGAGGGTCACGTCGTGGCGCCTCAGATCTTTAGTCACACCCTGCGCATCAACCCCTTGCTCGTGATCTTCGCGCTGCTGCTCGGCTTGCAGCTGTACGGGATCATCGGCGCGCTGGTGGCCCTGCCGATCCTCTCGGTATTGCGAGAGACCGCCATCTACCTGTATCGCCATTTGGCATTCGAGCCTTGGGAGCGTGCTCCCAACAAGCTGTTGTGAGCGCTTCGAGCGCCGGCCCCCGCGTGCGGCCGTCATGAGTGTGCAGGGCGATGCCCCACGCGCGCACGTGGGACGGTCATGAGCGCGCACGCCGCCCGCGAGCTGGAGCCCGTCCTGCGGGTGGAGGGCCTTGGCAAGCGCTACGGCTCACGCAAGGCGCTGCACGACGTTAGCTTTGCCGCTCACGCTGGCGAGATGCTTGCCGTGATCGGGCCCAACGGGGCCGGCAAGACGACGCTGCTGTCGATCCTGGCAGGCGTGCAGACGCCGAGTGCGGGCATCGTGAGCCGTGGAGCCGGAGAGATCGGCTGGGTGCCGCAACAGCCTGCCCTCTACTCCAAGCTGTCGGTCCTCGAGAACCTGCGCCTGTTCGCGCGTCTGGAGAAGGTGGGGGACGTGGAGGCCGTGGTCGCACGGATGCTCGATCAAACAGGGCTCGCCGAGCGCGCCGAGGACCGCATCGATCGCCTCTCCGGCGGCAACCGTCAGCGCGTGAACGTGGCGCTCGGGCTGCTCGCGGGTCCCCCGGTGATCCTGCTAGATGAGCCCTCCTCGGCGCTTGACCCCGCTCAGCGTGAGCGCCTGTGGCAGCTCGTGGCCGAACTCGCCTCGCGAGGCACGGGCGTGGTCTTCTCCACCCACATCGTCGCCGAGGCCGAGCGCTACGCAGGGCGTGTGCTTGTTCTTGACCAAGGGCGTCTGCTGTTCGACGGAACGCCAGTGCAGCTCGCCGGCGAGGGCGGTGGCGGCGACTTTGAGCAGGCCTTTGTGTCTTTTCTACAGGGCCGGAGCGAGCAGTGAGGGGTCTCTGCGTTTTGGGTTGCCCCATGGGCGCGGGTGCGGTCTTTAACCAGAGAGCCAGCTTTATGCGAGGCGCCTCATATCGTCAGTCGCGCGCACTTCGGAGTCCGGTTCGATGAGGTGGATGCTCGGCAAGGACCTGCTGATCCTGCGGCGCTCACGCTTGCTGGTGGCGTTGTTGATCGTCTATCCCGTAGCCATAGCGCTCCTGATCGGCTTCGCCATCTCGGCAAGCCCGTCCAAGCCACGTGTCGCGATCGTCAACGAAACAGCCCCCGGGGAGACGATCACGCTCGGTGGCACGCGTATCGGTCTAGACGAATACACCCACGAGCTGTTCAGCCAGGTCAATGTGGTGAGCGTCCCAACACGCGCTGCCGCAGCCAACAAGGTTGCCTCGGGTGACGTCTTGGCAGCGATCGTCATTCCCCCCGACATCGTCTCGAAGATCTCCTCCGGCGTGAGTCAGGCCCAGGTCGAAGTGATCTACAACGGCGACGCCCTCAAGCAATCGTTCGTGCGCTCCACGATCAACGCCACCCTGGCCCAGGCCAACCTCACGCTCTCAGAACAGATCAAGAGCGTCGCCGTGCGCGACCTCAACCTGCTGCTCACCGGCGGAAAAGTTGGCGTACTCGGCTCCAACCAGGAAATCATCGGCTTGAGCCATCTGCCGACGACGCTGAGCGCCATCGCGCGCCGCCAGCCGCCCGGCGCGGACCGCGCGACGCTCGTTCGCATCGCGGGCTTCGCGAGTCTCGCCGCGAACAACCTCGGCATCGCAACGAACGTGCTGACCACCGTCAGTCAGCCGATCACCGTCCACACCACATTGCTGCACGGGAAACGCACACCGCTCGACACCTACGCCGTGGTGGTGGCCGTGAGCATCTCGCTGATGTTCATCTGCGTGCTGCTCGCCGCCGGTGGGATCGCGCTGGAGCGCGAAGAGCACGCGATCTCAAGGCTCGTGCGCGGTCTCGTCTCCCGCGAGGGCCTGCTGGCCGAGAAGGCATTGCTCGCCGCGGCGTGCGCCTTCGTGGTGGCCTTTGCGATGCTGCTCGGCGTCAGCGCATTCGTGTCGCTCGACCTCTCGCGCATCGGCTTGTGGGCAGTAGCGCTCGCGTTCGGAGCGCTTGGCTTTGCCGCCCTGGGGATCGCCATCGGCGCCCTCGCGCGTGAGGTGCGCGCCGCATCGCTGCTCGCCTTCCTGCTTTCGCTGCCGCTCGCCTTCCTTGCGCTGGTGCCGAGCGGGTCGGTAGCCAGCGGACTCTATGACGTCATCGGGGTCGTCTCCTTCGCGTTCCCTTACAAGGCTGCGCTCGAGGCGCTCGACGCCGCGGTCAACGGCGCATCGCCCGGCATCGGTGTCTCGATCGCCCATCTGCTCGGCCTCACACTGCTATTCGGCGTGCTTGCCCGCCTCGGGCTGCGTCGCGCCGAATAGCAGGGTGGGTATCCTCGAAAGGGCGATGGCCTTCCCAACCACGCGCATGCGCAGATTGCGCTCCTCGCCTGCCATGCGTGGGCTGGTGCGCGAGACTGAGCTGCGCGCCGATCGACTCGTGCTGCCACTGTTCGTCTCCGAGACGGCCTCAGTGCGGGAGCCGATCGCGGGGATGCCCGGCATAGAGCGGTTGCCGCTGACGGAGGTGGTCGATGAGGCGCGCGAGGCGGCCGTGCTCGGAGTGGCGGCGGTGCTGCTGTTCGGCCTCCCAGCCGAGAAGGACTCCGAAGGTTCGGGCGCTTGGGATCAGGAGGGAGTGGTGCAGCAAGCCACTGCCGCGATCAAGCGAGCTCTGCCGCAGTTGCTCGTGATCACCGACGTGTGCCTCTGCGAGTACACCGACCACGGTCACTGCGGGGTGTTGAACCAGGACGGGACCGTCGAGAACGACGCCACGCTCGAGCTGCTCGCACGCACAGCCTCAAGCCACGCGCGCGCCGGAGCTGACATCGTCGCTCCCTCGGACATGATGGACGGACGAGTTGGGGCGATACGTGCCGAGCTCGACTCCGAGGGCTTCTCCGATACTCCGATCCTTGCCTACTCCGCCAAGTTTGCCTCAGCTTTCTACGGCCCGTTTCGCGAGGCGGCCGGCTCGGCCCCCGCGTTCGGCGATCGTCGCGCCTACCAGATGGACCCCGCCAACGGCCGCGAAGCGGTGCGCGAGGCGCTGCTCGACGCAAGCGAGGGAGCCGACATGGTGATGGTCAAGCCCGCGCTTGCCTACGGCGATCTGATCAGGGCGGTCAAGCGGGCGACGCGCCTGCCTGTGGCCGCGTATAACGTGAGTGGGGAGTATGCGATGGTGAAGGCCGCCGTCGCGGCCGGATACATCGAGGAGCGTGCCGCTGTGTGCGAGATCCTCACTTCGCTGCACCGCGCCGGCGCTGACATAGTCATCTCCTACCATTCCAAGGACGCCGCTCAATGGCTCTCGCAGACGGCATAAGAACAGACACTGCCACTCCCAAGCTACGCAGCCGCAAGCATGGTGCTGCGATTCCGCTGGAGGATGGGGACAAGCGCCTGCTCAACCTGATGCAGGGGAGCTTCCCGATCGAGCCACGTCCCTACCTGCGCGTCGCTGAGCTCGCGGGAGTGCAGGAGAGCGAGGTGCTCGCGCGCGTCCAGCACCTGCTCGACGAGCGCATCATCCGTCAGGTCACACCCATCTTCGACACGCGTGCTTTGGGCTACTCCTCGATGCTCGTGGCGGCGAAGGTCGATCCAGAGAACCCCCACCGCGCCGCCCAGGTGATCAACTCCCATCCCGGGGTCTCCCACAACTACCTGCGCAACCACGAATTCAACCTGTGGTTCACGATCGCCACCGAGCCCGACTCCCCACTCGGGCTCGACGGCACGCTGCAGGCGCTCGCTGCCGAGGCCGGCGCCGAGTCGGTGCGCCAGCTGCCGACGCTCAAGCTCTTCAAGATCAGGATGGACCTGGAGATGGAGGGCGACACCCAGGCGCTCGCCGCCCCGGCCGTCGCCACCGAGCCGATCGAGCTCGACCCCCAGCCCTACGACGATTTCGACATCGAGGTCATCAGGGCATTGCAGGGCAACATGCCGGTCGTGGCGGAACCCTACGCACCGGCCGCCACCACGCTCGGGCTCGATCAGGAGCGCTTCCTCGAGCACCTCGCCGGGATGCAGGAGCGGGGACTGTTGCGGCGCGTGGCGGCGATCCTCTATCATCGCCGCGCTGGCTTCTCGGCGAACGGGATGGGCGTGTGGAAGGTGCCTGACGCACAGATCCACGAGGTGGGACGTCAGATGGCTGCGGTCCGCGGCATCTCTCACTGCTACCAGCGGCCCACATATGCCGACTGGCCCTACTCGGTCTTCACGATGGCCCACGGCCGCTCCAAGGAGGAGTGCGACGCGATCCTCGACTCGATCGCGGAGATGACGGGGATCGAGGAGCGCTCCACGCTCTACTCCTCCACCGAGTTCAAGAAGATCCGGCTGCTCTACTTCACCGGCGAGTTCAAGACCTGGGAACGCGAGCACGCCGGCCTCTAGCGGGCCCGTCGATCAGGTGATTGTCGTCGTGATCCACTGCGCGCTTCGCTGACTCCATGCCGGCTTCGCTGACAGACACACGCTCGAGCGAGCTCTACCGGCGCGCCCTCGAGCTGTTGCCCGGCGGCGTCAACTCTCCCGTGCGCGCGATGCGCGCGATTGGCCGCGACCCGATCTTCATCGAGCGAGCGGCTGGCGCCGAGCTCTTCGATGTGGACGGCAACCGCTACGTCGACTACGTGTGCTCCTGGGGGCCCCTGATCCACGGTCACGCCCACCCGCAGGTGCTTGCAGCTGTGGTTGAGGCCGCCAAGCGCGGCATGAGCTTCGGGGCGCCCACGGCCGGCGAGGTCGATCTCGCCGCGGAGATCTCGCGCCGGATGGACTCGGTGGACATGCTGCGCATGACTTCCTCGGGTACCGAGGCCACGATGACCGCCGTGCGTCTCGCTCGCGCCGCCACCGGCCGGGAGCGGATCGTCAAGTTCGCGGGGGCCTACCACGGACACCTCGACGGACTGCTCGCCCAAGCCGGCTCGGGTCTTGCCACGCACGCTCTGCCCGCGAGCCCGGGGGTGCCCGCATCGGCGGCTGCGGCGACAACCATCGTGCCGTGGAACGACTTCGACGCATTGCGCGCTATCACCGAAGCCGGCGAGCCGATCGCCGCGATCATTGCCGAGCCGCTGCCGGCGAACATGGGCCTCGTGCCACCCCGCGAAGGCTTTCTCGAGCTATTGCGCGAGCGCGCCGACATGTGCGGCGCCCTACTGGTGCTCGACGAGGTGATCAGCGGCTTCCGCGTGGCTCGCGGAGGAGCCCAGGAGCTCACCGGCGTCCAAGCCGACCTTACTGTGATGGGCAAGGTGATCGGCGGGGGTCTGCCCGCCGGCGCCGTCGGTGGCCGCGCAGAGCTGATGCGGATGCTCGCCCCGGTCGGCGAGGTCTACCAGGCCGGAACGCTGTCGGGCAACCCGCTGGCGGTCGCGGCTGGTCTCGCGACGCTTGAGCTGCTTGACGACGCTGCCTATCTGCGGCTGACGTCGATCACTGAGCAGCTTGCCGCCGGCTTGCGTGAGGCCGCGGGCGGGTCCGACGGGGTGGGGGGGTATCCGATACAAGTCGTTAGCGCCCCCGGGCTGTTGACAGTCTTCTTTAGCGCGGCCCCCATCGACGACCTGACGGGGGCCGAGGCTTGCGACAGAGAGGCATACGCCAGGTGGTGTCGCGAGCTGCTCTCGCGTGGCGTGTACGCGCCGGCCTCGCAGTTCGAGGCATGGTTTCCCTCGCTCGCGCACACTGCCGAGCAGATCGAGCTCACCGTCGCGGCGGCCACAGCCGCGTTTGCTGAGCTCGCGTGAGCGCGCAGGTTATGGAGGACTCCTCTTTGGAGCGGCTGAGAGTGCTCCTGCTAGGAGAGGGTGGACTCATGGCGAGCCTGGTGGATGAGTCCTCGCCAGATGGCCTCCCCATGAGCCCAGTCGTCGATAGCCCTGCGCAAGTTGCTGCGTCCGGACCCCGCGTGGACGGCCGCAGTGCTGAGTATGAGCTGCTGATGGAGGCGATATACGAGGGCTATCTGCTGCATTACCACGTCCCGCGCGTCGTACGGCCACCAGAGGACGATCTCGGCCTGCTCGCGGGTGACCGCCTCTATGCGCTCGGGCTTGCACGCCTGGTAAAGCTGGGCGACATAGAGGGCGTGGCCGAGTTGGCTGATGTGATCACGTTGAGCGCGCTGGCTCATGGCGCCGCCAAGCCCGAGTTGGCCGACGCTATCTGGATGGCCGGGGCGCGTGCGGTGGGCTGGGGTGCCAATCCGCAGCATGAGCATGCCAAGGCTCTGGTGCGAGCCGGCTCGCCTGAGGCCATGGAGGCGCTGCTCGCCTGCGCCGAAGCCCAGGGCTAGCGAGGTCAGCCTCAGGAGCTTGAGTGGGACGGGGGCGCTCTCACTCGATATTGTTCCGCCCGTGTCCGACAAGCACAGCCAGCACAAGTCCCGCTACACAGTCGACCGGCAGATCCCTGGAGCATTTGACGGTGAGACCGTCACACGCCGACGGTTCATGACCATTGGCTCCCAAGCGGCCGGCGGGGTCGCCGCCGCATCCTTCTTGCTGCCAGCGCTCGGCTTCGCGATCGGGCCGATCTTCAAAGAGACCCCACACACTTGGGAGACGGTCGGGCCGACCGACATGTTCCCCGACAACAACTACATCCCTACGGTGATCACGCTCACTCCAGGGATCGGCGAGGCGGGCAAGGGCACCGTCTACGTGCGCAAGCGCAATCCCGCAATCGATACCGACAAGGCGGATCGCGATACCCAATTCATCGCGATCACCTCGCGCTGCGCTCACCTCGGTTGCCCAGTGCGCTGGGTGGATGCCGCTGAGCGCTTCATCTGCCCGTGCCACGGTGGTGTCTACGATCTGCTCGGCCGACGAGTTGGCGGACCGCCGGTGCGCCCGCTCGACCGCTTCTACACCCGCGTGGTGCGTGGCATGGTGCAGATCGGCACGCGCTACAGCGTCAACAGCGAGCTCGAGCGCTTCTCTCCACGCGACCCGGGCGAGCCGATCGACGGTCTCGGCCAGTACATGTACCCCTCGCGCCCGTCGGAGAGGAGGTAGCGGTCCATGGCCCGTCCTAAGCTCCCAGCTCCACCCCTGCCCTCGGCGCTACAGGCGCCCCCACCGCGCCCTGGCGAGGGTAACGGCGCGCTCACTCCCGTCGATCACGCCAAGGAGGCCGGGACGAGCGTCGTCGACTGGGTCGACGAACGCACCTCGCTCAGCGGCGCGGCCCGCTGGATGATGTTCCGCAAGGTGCCCAAGGGCACCAACTGGTTCTACACGCTCGGGTCCGCCACGATGTTCGCCTTCCTCAACCAGGCGGTGACTGGAGTGTTCCTGGCGATGTTCTACCGTCCCGACCCCTCTGGCGGCGCCTATGAATCGATCCGCCACGTCACCAACGAAGTCTTCCTCGGTCAGTTTGTTCGCGGGATGCACAAGTGGGGGTCGAGCGTGATGGTGATCCTCGTGTTCCTGCACATGGGCCGCACGTTCTTCTTTGGCGCCTACAAGTATCCGCGCGAGCTCAACTGGGTGATCGGCGTCGTGCTGCTGATCCTCACGATGACGATGTCCTTCACCGGCTATCTGCTGCCCTTCGACCAGCGCGCCTACTGGGCCACGATCGTGGGCGTCAACATCAACGGCACCGGCCCACTGATCGGCCCCTACCTCAGCGACTTCTTGCGCGGCGGTGGAGAATTCGGGGCGACGACCCTGTCGCGCTTCTATGCGATCCACATGCTGCTCGTGCCCGGTCTGCTCGCCGCTCTGATTGGCGCGCACCTGTACCTCGTGGCCAAGCTCGGCACCACCGCCCCCCCTTGGCAGAAGGCCGAGAAGAACCCCGAGCTGCGCGAGGCCGAGGCATGAGCGTCAGCCAGCAGGACGGTTCGCGGCGATGAACAAGCGTGAGAAGGAGGAGTACCTCCGCGAGTACGCGATGCTGAAGAGCAAGGGCAAGCCGTTCTTCCCCTACGCGGTCACCAAGGACTCGCTGATGGCGTGTGTGGTGATGGCGGTCATCATCGGGATGTCGCTCCTGTTCGGCGCCGAGCTTGGCTCGAAGGCCAACCCCACGACCACCACCTATGTGCCCCGCCCGGAGTGGTACTTCTTCTTCCTGTTCGAGGTGCTGCGCGTCATCAAGCCGCCGAGCCTTGTGCCGCTTGCGACGATTGGCGTCCCGACGCTCGGCATGATCCTGCTGTTCCTATTGCCGTTCTACGATCGCGGCCCCGAGCGCCGGCCCGAGCGCCGACCGGTCGCCACGCTCACCGGCATCTTCGTCATCGGCGCGATGGCGTTGCTCACCTACCAGGGCGCCAACGCGGGATCGCCCACAGCCATCGAAATGGCCACGCCCACCTCCATCGTCCAGGCCGGTGGACAGACTCTGGCCCAATACGAAACCGGCAAGAAGGTGGTTGCTCAGTCGGGGTGCCTGGCGTGCCATAAAATTGGCGACAATGGCAACTCGGGCCCCGGACCCGAGCTGACCCACATAGGCTCGCGCTTGCCGGAGCTAGGGATCGCCCGCACGCTCGTCAACCCGACCGCCCCGATGCCGTCATTCAAGAACCTGCCGCCTAAGAAGTTCGCCGCGGCCATCTTCTTCCTCTCACAGTTGAAGTAGCGCACGTGCCCGCACGGCTAGGCGCTGACGCGACCGCGGGACGGCTCGAGGCGGGACAGGTACGGGTGATGTTCGATCACATCGCGGCCGTCTACGATCCGCTGAACACCCTGATGACGGCCGGCTTGCATCATCGCTGGCGCGTGCGCGCCGCCGACTTTGCTCGCGTGGGTCCAGGGAGCCGCGTGCTCGATGTCGCCACCGGCACTGGCGACCTCGCGATAGAGCTAGCTCGACGTGTCTCTCCAGGCGGTGAGATCGTTGGTAGTGACTTCTCCGAGGGTATGCTCGAGCGGGCACGGATAAAGGGCGCAAAGGCCCTACGGGAGATATCGGTACAGCCATCGGCCAGCAGTGCGCACAATGGCTCTGCTCAAGTGGCGTCGCCAGTCACCCTGCGCTTTGAGTGGGGAGACGCACTCGAGTTGCCTTATCCCGCGAGCAGCTTCGATGCCGCCACCGTAGGCTTCGGCGCGCGCAACTTCTCAGACCTGCAACGTGGTTTGGCGGAGATGGCGCGCGTTGTGCGTCCCGGTGGCCGAGTGGTGGTGCTCGACTTCACCACTCCAACACGACCGCCTCTGTCGCTGTTCTACGGAGTGTGGTTCGATCGTGTGGTGCCCGTGCTCGGCGGGATCACCTCCCCGCTCGCCGCGCTGCTGCCAAAATCGAAGAACGATGGCTCGGGGACGACGATCGCCGAGGCCTATACCTATCTCCCCAACTCGGTCAAGCGCTTCCTCTCCCCTGCTGAGCTTGCCGCCGATATGGAGCGGGCGGGACTGATCGATGTTCGCTATCTGATCACAGCAGGCGGCATCGTCACCATTCACGCCGCTACCGTCCCTGGGGATGGGACAACGTGAGAACAGCCGTCAAACCGTGAGATCGGGCGCTGGTCGATGGGGGATGGGCGAGCGCAGATGACCGCACTACACACCGGCATGAATACGGCTGCCGATGTCGAGGCCGTCGAGGAGATCATGCGCCGTGGTGGTCCCGTGCTGCGTGCGCGCATGGCCCGCACCGAGACCCATCTCGAGCAGGTCACGGCAGAGGCCGGTATCCCGCTGGCGTCCTACGCCACCGCGACGATCGCCGCCGGCGGCAAGCGCTTGCGTCCATTGCTAGTCGTGTTGGCGGCAGAGTCCGTGGGCGGGCCCGGAGAGGAGCCCGAGGGCGAGCTGAGCATTGTGCGCGCCGCGGTCGCTGTGGAGCTTGTGCATTCGGCCACACTTGTCCACGACGACCTGATCGACGGTGCCCGACTGCGCCGCGGTAGGCCGACCGTGGCAGCCGTTGCAGGTCGCAAAACGGCTATCGCCACCGGCGACTTGCTCTTCTCGCGCGCATTCGCCGAGTTGGCCCGTAATCGCGATCTCGAGCAGCTGCGCGCCCTCTCGGATGCGAGTTCGGCGCTCGCGGCCGGCGAGCTGCTCCAGCGTGAGGACGCCTACGCATCAAATGTCGCCGTCGAGCGCTATCTTGAGCGCTGCCGCCTGAAGACCGCGGCGCTGTTCGAGGCAGCCTGCCGGCTCGGGGCACAGGCCTCCGCGGGAGGTACGCCTGAGATCGCCTCGGCGCTCGGGGAGTTTGCCGAGCGGATCGGGCTCGCCTTCCAGCTGCTCGACGACGTGCTCGACGTGTCAGGCCCGACGCAGCGAACGGGTAAGGCGCGCGGCACGGACTTGCTCGATGGCACGGTCACGCTGCCGCTGATCCTGGCGCGCGAACGCGACGAGCAGATCGCGTCGCTCGATCTCACAACGCTTAGGGATCCAGACCAGGCTGAGACGCTGTGCGACAGGATTGCCGTCACGGGGGCGCTCGAGGAGACCCGCGATCGGGCACTGGCGCTCGTTGCGCAAGCGAAGGCCGCACTGCCGGGCTTATTGCCAGATGGCCGCTACGTGCTCTTGGAGCTGGTGGCGGACGCGGTTGTCGAGCGCTACTGCTAGAAGTCGCTCGGACCGATCAGATCCAGCTCCATCGCGTGCGAGAAGAGCTCGATCTCCTCAAGCATGTTCGCGTGCGTGAGCTGCTTGAGGTCGCTCAGCATCGCGGCAGTGGCGCGGTCCAGCTCTTCATCCAGGCGCTCTACGAGCACCTGGCCGAACACACCCTCGCGCATGAGGTCGCAGTCGGGACAGCGCATCAGAATGCGCCAGCGACCGGGCGATTCCTCGACCCAGTCGAGCGGGTTGACGAGGCTGCCTGTACAGCGCGGACAGACGTGGAGCGCCTCTCCGGGGGCGGTTGTGGCGGGGAGGGTCGTCGGTGAGTCACCAGTCCACGTCGCAGAGGCTACCGGCGTGTCGCTGCTCGACTGCGGGGGCTGTGGCGTGCGGGACAGCCCCTCCCCTGGATGCTCGCTGTTGCTGTCGAGATAGACGACCTCGATCTGCCTGCCGCCAGGGAGTTGCACGTGACGATGAATGCGATGGTCCTTGTCTTCTTGCATTGTCTCTCTCTCATCGACCCTGGGCCGGTAGGCCTTTAGACCATCGCGTGAGATCTTCGGTGGATGGATGGCGGAGATACCCAGCGCTCCTGCGCGAGTTTCATGCGCGGGCGCTGGGGCCTGCAGACTCCGCTCGTCCTGAGGCGATGCGGTGATAGCTTCAGATGGCGATGGCAACAGCAATCCGCAGGATCGGCCACGAGGAGCGACTCAGCATCGTCGATCATCTCGAGGAGCTGCGCACGCGGCTGATCGTGAGCGCCATCGCGTTCGCGGTTGTGTTCGGGGTGTGCTTCTGGCAGAACCACGCACTGCTCGATTTCATCAACCGGCCGCTGCACAAGCAGACCGAGCAGCAGGTCCTCCGCGGAGAAGGGCCGGCGGGAGCGACATGGCTGGCCCAGAAGGGAGTGCTCCAGGTCGCCAAAGACACGCAGTCGATCGCACGAGCGCTCAGCACGCCGGCCAGCGGCCTGCCGGTTGCCACTAGGACGCAGCTTGCGGGCGCAATCACGAGGCTACAAGCGGATGTCGCGAAGATCCCACGCAGCCCGAGCGGGATCGATCCCACGACGCTCGGACCGGGCGAACCGCTCACCGCGACGCTGACGGTCACGCTCTACTTCTCGCTTGTGCTGGCGCTGCCGCTGATCCTGTTTGAGCTCTACGGATTCTTGCTGCCCGCCTTTAGCCCGGCCGAGAGACGTGTGGTGATGCCGCTGCTCCTCTCCGTCCCGTTCTTGTTTGCGGCCGGCGCCGCGTTCGGCTATCTGGTCGTGCTTCCCACCGCTGTGCACTTCCTGCAGAACTTCAACAGCAGCCAGTTCAACGTGATGGTGCAGGCCAACCAGTACTACAAGTTCGCCGCTACGGTGCTACTCGCGATGGGGCTCTCCTTTCAGGCTCCTGTCGTGATCCTTGGCGCCGTGCGGGCCGGGTTGGTCACTCCACGCCAACTGCGCCGCAATCGCCGCTACGCGATCCTCCTGTGTGCGGCGGTCGCTGCGTTCCTGCCTGGAGACGCGTTTACGCTGGTACTGGAGGCGGTCCCGCTGTACTTGCTCTACGAGGCGAGTATCCTGATTGCGTCAGTTCTCACGCGACGCGACGCGGCGCGGGCGACGGCTACAGGGGCAGGGCGCCCACCGGAGGACCCACCGTCCTCGCAGGGTGCAACGGGCACGTCCGGTCCCCTGGCGCCATCGCCAAGCGACGGTCCCGGAAGTACCCATGGACACTCAACAGCCCTCACCGACCCACAGAAGACCACTGCTCAAGAGATGATCGACCACATCGACCCAGATTTGTCCAGCTGATGCTGTTCGACACCAGAGCACGCGGCCGGCGACGCACCGTACAAGTTGTATACGTCGGCCTAGCATTCCTGTTCCTGGTCGGCTTCGTCGGCTTCGGGGTCGGGGTGGGGGGCGGCGGTGGCTCCAGCCCCATCGAAGCCCTGTTTGGCAACAAAGAAGGCTCGAACGGTGCCGGCTTCGCGGCCCAGGTCTCATCCGCCGAAAAGCGCGTCCACAAGAATCCCGGCGAAGCTGCCGGGTGGGCGGCGCTGACGGTGGCCTTGGTCCACGAATCTGGCGCAGGGGAAAATTTCGAAGAAAGCACGGGCAAGTTCACGAGCAAAGGCAAGGTGCTGCTTGCCAAGGCGGCCACAGCGTGGAGCCGCTACGTTGCGCTGCACCCGGCCAAACCAAACGTCACGGCCGGAGAGGAGATGCTCACCGTGTTCGGTCAGGAAGGCCTCAACCAACCAAGCTCGGCCGTCGAAGCGTTGCAACTGATCATCCCCGAGCGCCCGCCCACAGCGGCTTTGTACGGGGAGCTGGCGTTGTACGCCTACCAGGCCAAAAACGCGAGCCTGGGGGATCTCGCGGCGAAAAAGACGATCAGCCTTACGCCTGCCGCGAAGCGCAAGACAGTTGAAGGCGAACTCGAACGGATCAAGAAGAACCCGACGGGTAACCCCTCCAACGAAACGTTCACGGGAACGACCAACGGGAAGGTCTACACGGTCAAAGTGGGCGAAAAAGGCGCTGGCACCATCTTGAAAACCAGTCCAGCTCCCACCAAGACCAAAGCGCCCGCGACGACCACGAAATAGCGAGCCGAGGTGCGTGGGTGGGCCCAGAGGAGACACCGCCGTACACGGCGCGCCTGCTGATCGATTGCGCCGATCAGCCTGGAATCGTGGCGGCAGTGTCGGGCTTCCTCTTCGAGCAGGACGCCAACATCGTCTCCTCCCACCAGTACTCCTCCGATCCCACGGGAGGGCGCTTCTACCTACGCACAGAGTTCTTCCTTGAGGGCCTGGCAGAGAATCGCGAGCGCTTCCGCGCCAGTTTCGACGCAGAGGTAGCCCAACGCTTCGCCATGGAGTGGGAGATTCGTTACTGGGGAGATCGCCAACGGGTGGCGATTCTCGTCTCGCGCTATGACCATTGCCTGATGGATCTGCTCTGGCGCTGGCGTCGTGGCGAGCTCGACACGAACCTCGTGGGGGTCATCTCAAACCACCCGGACCTAGCTGAGGAGGCAGCCAGTGCCGGCGTCCCGTTCCACCACGTCCCCGTCCTCAAGAGCGCCAAGGATCAGGCTGAGGAGCGGATGCTCGAGCTTCTGCGCGGCAATGTCGATCTGGTCGTGCTCGCGCGCTACATGCAGGTACTTAGCGGCGAGTTCCTGGATCGCCTCGACGTGCCGGTCATCAATATTCATCACTCGTTCCTGCCGGCCTTCGCAGGCGCCAATCCTTACCTCAGGGCTCGTGAGCACGGTGTCAAGCTGATCGGCGCCACCGCCCACTACGTCACGGCAGAGCTCGACGGCGGGCCGATCATCGAGCAGGATGTCGCGCGCGTCGACCATCGCCAGAGTGTGAGCGGACTGGAACGGATAGGCCGCGACATCGAGCGACTCGTGCTCTCTCGTGCCGTTTCGTTGCATCTGGAAGATCGCGTGATAGCCGACGGAGGGCGCACGATAGTTCTCTGAGCCGAGAGCCGCCCGGCCCAACTCTTAACGCGACCCTTCAGACTCAGCGCGGCTGGGCTAGAATCCTGCCGACACTGGCCCACGTCGGGTCGGCGCCCTCGCGGGCCGTTAGCTCAATTGGCAGAGCAGGGGCCTCTTAAGCCCAAGGTTGTTGGTTCGATTCCAACACGGCCCATAGGCCAAATTCCTCAGTGTTCATGCGGGATTTGGCGACTTTGCCGCTCCAAGCAGAGCGGCCTCTTTTTGTTTGGGTACCACTCGTGGGTACCAAATGGCGTCGTGGAATGTGCTCCAGGGTGTAGGGCACATGAAGCGGCCGAGGTACGCTCTCGCCGACGGGATTGGCCTTGGGGGATGCGGAGGAGATCGCGCCGCTTGAGCACCCAACGGAGGGTTTTGCCCAACGTGCTGAAGCCAAACGCCGCGCGCACCGTAAGCTGACCGGATGAGCGTCCGCGCTTATGATCCGGACTTCGCGAGGCGCCTTGACGAGTTCGGCGAGCTGCTCCTTACTTGTCGGGAAGTCACAAGGGCGCTGGTGATCGAAACGCAGTGGCGCCCAGCCGAGGGTTCCCCGGCAGCACAAGACGCGGAGGCGCTTGCCAAGCGCGAACCGCCGACGCCAGTAGTGATCCCCACGGTGCTCTACATCTACGTCACCACTGCCGGTGAGCATCTTGGCGGCCTCGGTGCGCTCTACGAGAGGCATGAGGTTGTGTACCCGCCGGGTCCCTTGTTGCGCGCTGCCGTAGAGCATTGCGCTCGTGCGCTGTGGGTGGTGCAGCGGGATGGAGTCCCAGTTGAGGACCGTCTTGCTCGCGCGTTTCTTGAGGTTCTGCTCAGTGCCGAACAGGCTAAGAGGACGGCTAAGCATCTTGAGGGCAAGATGAGCGATCTGTATCGCCAGGAGAGGGAGCGCTTCGCTGGTACGCGTCGAATGGCGGAGCAGGTGTTCGGTGAATCAATCCTCGATGAGGACGGGCGGCATCGGATTCGGGGCCAGCACCTCCCGAGCCCGGAAGAGTGCGTTGGCTGGATGTTCGGCTTCCTCGGGCAGCCGCTGACAGATGAGGCGGCAGTAGGGATCTATGATTTTCTGTCGAACCTCTCGCACCCTACGCTTTACCCGCATATGCAGATGTGGGAACAGCCGCAGAGGCCAGGGCTCACGATCGACGATCATGAGCGCCGTGTGCGATCTGCGGTCGCACCGTTCTACAACGTGCTCAACATGATGATCTCCTACAACGGCTGGTCGTCTGTCTGTATCGACGAGCTGAGGGCGACGGTCGACCGGTTCATGCCGGACCTCCTCGAAGATTAAGCTTGGGTTCCGCAACGCTGACGGGTGGCGTCCGAGGCCGTCATCATCATCTGTGGATGGCTGTATTCCCAGTCCCCGATGTTTACGTATCGGAGGCTGACGATATGGCTCGCGACGAGACTAAGCGGCGTCAGAGTCCGCCCTCCTTCTTCTTTGCGAGATCTTGGGGGATCGTGCTGGCGACGAACTACTTCAATGATGAACGGCTTAGGGGTAGCCGTGCGGTTGCCGCCAAGCATCGGCATCGCATCCAGTACGCCGCCTTTGGGCAGCTGATGGCGTCCTTCGAGTGGTGCCTAAAGGATTTTGTCGCCCAGCTTGTCGATGCCACAGACCTATTCGATGACAAGGTCGATGACGCGAAGTGGATTCAGGTAGAGAAGAGTGGAGTTTTGGCGTCGCGCGAGGTATTCACAAGCGCTGGCGCAGTGCTCATTCATCCCACGCAAGGGTGGCACGATCCAAATAGTGTCAACGCCCGGTATGTACATTTGTTTGGTCGGGCCCTACTCGATAAGAAACAGTCCACCACGCTCGAACGTTTGTGGCTACTCCGTCATTCTGTAGCTCACAACGCTGGCTACGTAACAAATCACGATGCCTACCGTATGCAGGCCCCAAGTTTGAGTAACAAGGCCGTCCGTATCGACGGTGAGTTTCTCAACCAAACGTGGGAGTTCCTCGGCACTGTCGTGCGGAATCTCCAGAGGCCTATCGGGGAAAGGATTGTAATCGAGTGGTGCAGCCGCAAGGCGACCGGCGATTTCAGCAATGACGAAGCGGTCTATAGGCGACTAAAGCATGTCACTAGCGCAGTGGAGAGCCGCAGCAAGTCACTGCCACATATCGACGAACGGAAGTACCACGCAGATCGAGCTATCGCTGCGGCGAAGCCATGACGTTATGCGATCCGTTCAACCATGCGTGCAGCTCGTCGTGGCGTCGATCAGTCTTGCTGTCCGGGCCAAGACGGAGGATCGTGAGCAACGAGCCTTGACGTGGGTACGTCCGACGGCCTAAGGTCGCGGACGGTGCCGTAGCCCCTGCCGTCTTGACGGTCTGGTCGCGGCTAGAAAATATGTTGGTCGGGCGGGTGTTGGTGCACCCGCCCGACCGGTAGCACCGAAGAGTTGACCTTCGATGCTTGGATCACCGTAGCTTTTCTGCGGTCTGGTTGTCCATGCTCGCTCGCTCCTCTTCGGTGTTGGAACCGAAAGGAGCTGGATCATGGATGGCTCGTTGTTGAGGGTGCCGCCGCGGATGGCCGGCGAGGCTCGTTATGGCTTGCATAGCGTGCTGGGTCAGGCGGCGCAGGACATCTCGGTGATTAGCGACCGCAAGGGTCGCGAGTGTCGTGGGGAGTGGTATCGCGAGCCGCTTGAACGGTTTGACCGCGCGCGAGCCCTGCTGGATCTGTTGGGTTGGGGCGATCCCGGTCGTCCGGCTGAGGTCCTGGTCGACCCCCGCGAGCACGGTTGGGCCTTGTTGAAAGGCCTGGAGGTCTCGCTGATCGTCGGCGACGAGGATCTCAACGAAGCCGGTCTCATCGATAGGGAGCGGGCCGCTAGGGGCCGGTCGCCAAAGGAGGGCGAGACGGTGTTGCGCGTGTCCGTCTTGCGGGAGTACGTCACGGCTGTAGAGGAGCATCTCGCCGGGCTAGGATCACGCGGGGATGGTTCGGAATGAGTCCCTGGGATCGGGATCGGGTGACCGACCGCGAACGATTGATGTTCGCCCTGCGGGCGGCGGAGGGCTTGTCGCTTCGCCAGACCGGTGAGCGCTTCGGCGTGAGTCCGGAGCGGGCGCGACAGCTGATCAAACGCTACTGCCACGCGATGGGCGTTTCGGTGCCGCGCCGGCCACGGCTCGATCCGGAACCTACAGCTCGTAGCTGCGGTGAGATTGCTCGTGGCTCGCTGGGGGGCTGAATGGCAGTTCGGTCCTTTGGTTCGCCCTTAGGTTCGTTTCTTGGTTCGATCTCTAGTTCGTTCTTTGGTTCGTTTCTTAGTTCGCTTGGGCCTTGTGGCCGAGAGGCGGAATCTCCGCTTGGGGACTGTGATTCCGGGTGGTCAGGTGTTGCCGACATCTATATATACGAGGTAATCTGATGGAATGCAGCGAGGATGAAGGAAGTGGGGTTCGTTGCTCCCGCAGTGACCAAGGACGGCCCTGGACCCGGTGTTTTCAGCCCGATCAGGATGCGGGCCGATCCCCACAACCAGCCGCGCCGCGTCGGGGTAGAGCATCGCTGCTCGCGGGTCGCGTTTGAGGCGGGCCATGCCCGTCCAGTGTTCAAACAGCCGGCGCAAAGTTCGAATCGAAGCTGTCCGGGACCAGACAAGCAACAATAGGAGATGCCGTGGCCGCGGCGAATCCCACATGCGGAGGACATGACGTCCGAGAACAACACCCAGATCACGCTCAGATTGGAGGGCTCCCGGGCGGAGCACGGCGTCAGCCTGACCGATTTTGAGAGCTTCATCGACAGCTTTCTGGGGGCTCTACGCGACTATGATCGCGGACGTCGCGGCGAGCCTATGCGGAAGTCTGGCCATCCCGATCGTCGTGCGGAGGCTGTGACCGCGTTTCGTCTTGTCCGCTTTGCGCCGGGAAGCGGGATCGCGACCATCGAGCCTGAGCATCTCATGTCGAGCGAGGATCAGCCGCTCCCGCTAGGCGACGAGGTGCCGATTGCCGTTGAGAACCTACGTGCGCTCGTTGATCAGATCGAGGCGGGGGCCTCGGTCTCGGAGCCCGTAAGAGATGCGCTTGGAAAGGCCTGCCGTTCGTTGGGCAACGACGGTTCGATTGCGGTCGAGTTCCCGCCCCACATCCGAGCGTCTACCGGCACAATTGACATTCCCCGGCTTGAGCGCCAAGGACGCGTCGAGGACTCTGGGCGGGAGGAGGTCCAGAGCGTCTCGGGGCGGCTTCATCTCCTCGACGTGGAGCCGGACAAGCTCGCGATCAGAACTTCAAGTGGCGTGGATTGGACGTGCAAGTACCCCGAGGGACTGGAGTCGACGGTCAAGCGGATGGTTGACCAGGTTGTCTGGGCTGAGGGCACAGGACATCTGACGAGTGTCCTGCGCGGGACGATGACGATTGACCGCATCGAAGCGGTGGAGCAGGGTGAGCAATCCATGCTCTTCACCAACGAACCTATGCCAGATGCCGAGCTGCTTGCCCGCCAGGGCATAAGCGCTCCCCAGGGTCTGGCCTCCCTCGCCGATCCCGAATGGGACGACGGTGTTGACGATGCTTATCTTGAGGCTCTGACGGGCCGGTGATTGTTGCCGCGCCGACGGCTGAGCGCCTGCTCTGCGACACGAGCTTTGTCGGGTTCAGCGCGAAGCGCTCAGGCGACCCTGCACGCTTCTCGCATTGGTCGGCGAATGTTGTTGAGCGGATTGAGCGATCAATCCTCGCGGTCAGTGTGATCACGCTCGCCGAGGCCCGCTACGGCTATCTTCACGCCAACTGGGGCGAGCCGCGCATTGCCCGTGAGGAGCAGCGCCTTGCGACCTTCCTTCAAGTGCCCCTCGATCCGACGATCCTGAACGAGTGGGCTCGGTTGAAGGATGTCAGTAAGCGGTCGGGCTGGAACATCAGCGACAACGACCTCTGGATCGCGGCAACCGCGTGTGCTCGCGGCTATCCGCTCGTGACTTGCGACAGTGACCAGGCACGGATCGCTGATCCGGGCCTCACTGTCATCCATCTCCCTCCCGCCTGATACCGAGGGTCGGCCCTATGCCGCCAGGACCGCAGCTTGAGATGCTGCGGGCATGAAAGCCGCCGTAAACGCCTGAGCCTGCTCGGACGCAGGACGGGCGTGCAGGTAGCGGCTGGTGGTAGCAAGCGTGCTGTGCCCCATCGCCTTCTGAATCGTCACCACATCGACCCCACGCATCGCCAGCAGCGAGCCGAACGTGTGGCGTAGGTCGTGGAAGCGCAGCGGCCGGACTCCGGCAGCGGTTTGCGCGCGGCGGTAGCGGCGGCGTAGCGCCGAATCATCGAGCGGGCGGCCGAGCACATTGCAGAACACCAGGTCGCCCGAGGTTGTGAAGTGCTCGCGCCGGCTCATGCGATCCAACGCGGCCGCCGCCTGGTCGGCAAGCGGCACACGCCGGACGTGGCCGGACTTCGTGGATGACTCTACGCCCGCGCTCATGGCGCGAGCGATGGTCAGCGCGGATCCGGCGAAGTCAACGTCGCGCCAGCGCAACGCCAACAACTCTCCCTGCCTCAAGCCTGCGTAGGCAGCGACCCGAACAATCTCCGCGTCCTGCCGATCCTCGGCGTTCAGCGCCTCGCGCTCCTGGTCGCTGACGCCTAGTGCCGGTCGGTCCCGGTGGCGACCGTCTTCGAGTGCGCGGGCGATTGCCTCGATTTCCTCCGGCGAGTAGAACACGAGCGCCCCGGGGTGGGGCTCGCGGCGCTTGTCCGCGCCCTTCGCCGGGTTCGTCGGCAGCGCGTACGTCGACGCCTTGCATCCGTAGCCGAACACGGCGGCGATCACATTCCTGTGCTTGTTCACCGTGCGGGGCGAGGCGCCGGTCTCGCTGATCGTCGTCAACACGGCCTCGATCTCGCGTGTGGTGACCTTTGCGGCGGGTCGATCGCCGAGCGCAGCCATGACGTGTCCGAGCGTGACCCCGCTGCCGCGCTTGTAAGGGGTGCCCGGCTCGGCGAGCACCGAGCGATGACCGATCAGCGTGGACGGCTTCGCGCCGCGTACATCCTCCAGCCATCGCAGGTAGGCGTGGGCGACCTCGCGGAAGGTCGCGCCCTGCGTGCGGCGCTCACGCTCGACGCGCTCAAGGTCTGCCGCCTCGGCGACGTACTCGGCCACCAGCTGCGCGGCAGCCACGTGGGCGGCGCGTTCGTCGTATGCGCCCTCGGCGACGCGCCCACGATGCCGGCGCCAGCCGTCTCCGTCGGGGTCGCGCTCAAGCCATGCGGGACCGATGCGCCGCTTGATCTGGCGGCCGTCGTATCGGAACTTGGCTTCGTAGAACGGCTGGCCCCGATATTCGCGGACGATGATGCTCGCCGTCGGATTCGATGCTGACATCGAGCCGTCTCCGGTGTTCTGCCCCGAGCAATCATGGTTCCGCCCGGAGGTTTCTAGTTGCAGTTGGTGGTCAGCGTAGCACGTGGGTACCATATGGGTACCAGTCGGCCGTGGGTACCACTTTGGGTACCAAACCAGCCTAAACCCGTGCAATAAAGCCAGGTTAGAGGGAGCAAATCGCCCCAGCCTGGGCGTCTCGGGGCGCGTATAGGGGCCTCTTAAGCCCAAGGTTGTTGGTTCGATTCCAACACGGCCCATCTCATGACGGCCTGGAGACAGGCTTGTTGAGAGGCAAGAGCGGCTTGGTGAGGGATATACGGCACCATTCCCCGCTTGGCTGGCGCCGAGCTCACGAACCAAAGGACCAAGATGGCCGAGACTCCCACCCTGTTCGTTTGCCACGGTGATGACGGGGGCCCACGGATACATCCGTGTCGTCGCGTGCAGGAAGCCCTCCGAGCCGCGGACATCGACTATGACAAGGTGGTCGCGGGCCACGGTAGTCCGTTTCCCTTCCTGCGCAAAGGCTCGCGTGAGGAGTTGCGCAATGCCACCGGAGCGACGAAGCTACCAGCGCTCAAGCTGCCCGACGGGACGGTCATCGCTCACTCACGCGCCATCCTCTCCTGGATCGCCCAGCAGAAATGACAAACATCAACGCCCCAGTATTTGACGAGCCGCGTGAGCATCCTGGCTTTCTCTGCCAGCGTGCCCGCCTCAGCCGGCAGGCCGGGAGCGAGCGGCTCGGGCTCAGCCTGTGGGAGGTGCCTCCAGGCGAAGCTGCCTACCCCTATCACCACCACCTCACCGAGGAGGAGCTCGTACTCGTGCTCGAGGGCCAGCCGAGCCTGCGCACCCCGAACGGTTGGCGCGAGCTTGCCCAAGGCGAGGTCATTGCGTTCCCGCGTGGCGAGCTCGGAGGCCACCAGCTCATGAACCGTACGTCGAGCACCGTGCGCTTCCTCTCGTTTAGCAGCAGCGGCGAGCCGGACATCGTGATCTACCCTGACTCAGGCAAGCTCGGAGCGTTCGAGCGCCTGCCCCAAGGCGACGGGCTGCGAGCCATGTTCAGGATGGCCGACACCGTGGACTACCACGACGGCGAGCGCCCACCTGTCAAAGACTAGATAGCTCCGGGCGGCTCTACGCGGCGGCTGACGTACTCGCGCCGGGACCGATGACCGATGCTCGCCCGGGGTCGGTCCACACCACCTGCTCGCGACCCGGTCCCACGCCGATCAGTGTCACTGGGGCGCCGATGTGCTCTTCGATGAACTGCAAGTACTCACGGGCCCCGTCTGGGAGGTCAGAGAGGGTGCGGCACTCGCCGAGATCCTCTTTCCATCCACGCAGCTCGGTGAGCTCGGCTGTCGTGTGGTGCAGCACAGTCTGGTGGTAGGGGAAATCATCGAACTCCGCTCCCTCGGCACCGCGGTAGCTCGTGCACACCTGGATGCGATCGAAACCCGACAACACGTCGAGCTTTGTGAGTACGAGGGCGGTGAGCGTGTTCAACCGCGCCGCATAGCGAAGCGCAACTAGGTCGAGCCAGCCGGTGCGCCTAGGGCGTCCTGTGGTGGTTCCGAACTCACCTCCGCGTGTACGGATCGCCTCGCCCATCTCTTCGTGTAGCTCACTGGGGAACGGGCCGGCTCCCACCCGGGTCGTATACGCCTTCGAGACCCCCCACACCTCGTCGATGTCCTTCGGACCGACCCCAGTTCCCACACACGCCGCCCCCGATAGTGGGTTGGAGGACGTTACAAACGGATAGGTGCCGTGGTCGATGTCGAGCATTGCCCCCTGCGCTCCCTCGAAGATCACCTTCTTGTCTTCGTCGAGCAGCTCCCACATCAGCCGTGCCGTATCGGCTATGTGCTGCTCCAGGCGATGGCCGTAGGTCAGGTACTCCTCGGTCATCGTATGCAGATCGAGCGTCGGGTCCTTCTCAAACGGGCGTAGTGACAGACGCTTGGGCTCCATTGCCGCGACGATCTTCTTCTTGAGGATCTTCTCGTCGAGTAGGTCCTGCACACGGATTCCCAGGCGCGCAGCCTTGTCGGCGTAGCAAGGGCCGATCCCGCGCCGCGTTGTGCCGATCTGAAGGCTTCCGAGCTTAGCCTCCCCGGCCGAGTCGAGCAGTAGGTGGTAGGGCATGATCAGGTGGGCGTTGGCGGAGATGCGCAGCCCACTCACGTCCACACGGCGCGCCCGTAGCGCATCAAGCTCCTCGATCAGCACCTTCGGGTCGATCACAACCCCATTGCCGATCACACAACGCTTGCCGGGGTACAGGATGCCGGAGGGGATCAGGTGCAGCTTCCACTCCTCGCTGCCCCTCACGATCGTGTGCCCGGCGTTGTTGCCGCCTTGAAAGCGCACAACCGCGTCGCCGTGTTCGGCGAGCAGATCGGTGATCTTCCCCTTACCCTCGTCGCCCCATTGGGCGCCGACTATGACTATTCCAGGCATCGCGTCATGGATTCTAGGGACCCGCCCCGTGGAGGAGCTCAAAGGAAGGGGACAATCAAGCCCCGCGTGCGGCGCCGAGACCACCCGAGCCGGCGATGGAAGGACCCGCTTCGTAGGGGACGCGTCGCTTGTCGTCCCCGAACAGGGGTAGCGGATCACCGCACATCTCGACGAGGCGCGACACGATTCGCTGGCCGACGACTTCGCTGGCGTCGTTGGACACGACCCGGCGCTCGGCGCTTGTCTGACCCTCCCCGTCCTCGGTGACGGTCGTATGGATCTGCCTACCCATCTGCTCTGCTAGTGCGCTTGGCATCAGATTGGTGGTCGCCACGATCGGCCGACCAGCCTGATAGCGGGCATCCACGATCGAATAGAGCTGCTCGAGCCGCCACGGCGTCGTGTGCTGCGCGCCGAGGTCGTCGATATGGAGCAAATCCACCGCGGAGAGTCGATCCAGCAGGTCGAGCAGGCTGTTTTCAGTGCCAATCTCGTCACGAATCAGGTTGAGCAGACGAGGCAATGAATAGATCGCGACAGAGTACCCAGCTCCCAAGGCCGCGGCCGAGACAATCATTGCCAGCGTCGTCTTGCCTGTGCCTACGTCGCCAACCAACCACATCCCGCGGCCTTCCTCCAGGCGCGCGCTGAGATTGCGTACATAGCTGCGCACCTCCGAGATGACGGGCTCTGGCATCCCGAGCACCGGCGGGCGATCGAATGAGGCGCCCCGATAGCGCCGGGGTACTCGGCCCTCGAGACTTGCGGCTCGCTTGCGAGCGATACGACTCGCGCGACAGCGGCAATCAGATGCGGTGTTGGTGACCTCGTCCACCACGAACCCACTCCCGTCGCATAGGCCGAGCGGACAAGCATTCGGATCACGCGAGGCCGGCAGACTGACGATGTCGGCGCTCATGCTGCGTAGCGGTTCTCGCCCGCGTAGTTCATGAACTTCGGGTACTCCTTCTGGAAGGTGAGCGTCACCTTGCCAACCGCTCCGTTGCGATGCTTGGCGATGATCAGATCCGCCTCGCCCGGTCGCTCGGAGTCCTCGTTGTAGTACTCGTCGCGATAGATGAACATCACCAGATCGGAGTCCTGCTCTAGGTTTCCACTCTCACGTAGATCTGAGAGCTGCGGACGCTTGTCCGGGCGTGTCTCCACCGCGCGGCTCAGCTGCGAGAGGGCGATCACCGGCACCCCGAGCTCACGGGCCAGAATCTTCAGTCCGCGGCTCAGCTCGCCGACGGCCGTCACGCGCGAGTCGTAGCGGCTGTCGGTGCGCATCAGCTGCAAGTAGTCAATGATGATCAGTCCGAGGCCGTTCTCGCACTGGCTGTGCAATCTGCGCGCCTTTGCTCTGATCTCAAGCATTCCCACGTCGCTTGAGTCATCCACCCACAGAGGCGCGTCGGCCAGACGCTGGGAAGCCTTCAGGATCTTTGGCCAGCGCTCTTCCTTTACGCGTCCCTTGCGCAGCTCCTCGCCCTTGATGCGTGCCTGGGAGGCCACGAACCGTTGGGCGAGCTCTGCCTCTGCCATCTCCAGTGAGAACAGCGCAACCGGCCTGCCGTGTTCCACCGCCGCGTTCTCGGCGATATTGCACACCAGCGCGCTCTTTCCCATGGCGGGACGCGCCGCAATGATGATCAGATTGCCCGGTTGAAAGCCACCAGTGATCTCGTCCAGGTCCTTGAAGCCGGACGGCGAGCCCGTCAGCGAAGTTCCTTCGATCGAGAGGCGGTGCAGCTTGTCGAGCTCCTCGTGCAGGACCTCCTCGATCGAGCGGAAATCCTGTTGGCGGTCGTCGCGCGCGACCTCGAGCATCGTCTTCTCGGCGAGCTCTACGAGCTCGCGAGGGGGGCTCTGGCGTTCGAGCACGCTCGACTGGATGTCATAGGACGCTGCCAGCAGGCGTCTCAGCAGCGCATTCTCGCGCACGATCTGGGCATAACGACGTGCGTGGCCGGCCGCCGGAACGACCCCAGTCAGCTCGTCTACCGCCGCCGGTCCGCCGACCTCCTCGAGCTTGCCTGTCTGGCGTAGGCGGTCGGTGACGGTCAGCACGTCAACCGGTTCGCTCTCGTTGTACAGGGCCAGCATCGCCTCGTAGATGTGACCGTGACGCTCGCGGTAGAAGTCATCCGAGCGCAACCCCTCTTCGATGACCAGCGCATAAAGCGAACGATTGGACAACAGGATCGCGCCGAGCACCGACTGCTCTGCATCAAGGTTGTGGGGAGGGGCGATCACGCCTGCGGGCATGCTCGAGCCATTGGCTGTGGAGAGCGTGTTCATGGTTTCGGCGAGTCTACGCCGGCCGGTCGGGCTGCCCTGTCGCGGAACCCGCAATTGGGAAGGAAATCATTGAAGCCGATGCTCACGAACATATGTTCGCAGGCGAGTCAGACTGCAAGATGGCAGAGGGGCGACCCGCGCCCGGGCGCTACTTCTGCGCTACGACCATGGTCTTCACGGTAGCCGTCACTCCCTCGACGACTTCCACCACGACCATGTAGGTGCCCACGTTCTTGATCGCCTCGGGCAGATGCACGTTGTTCTTGTCCGTGCGCAGCCCGCGAGCGTCTCGGATCGCGGAGGCGATGTCCTGAGCGGTGACGGAGCCAAACAGGCGTCCGTCGGCCCCGGCCTGCTGTGTGATCGTGATGACCGTCTTGTTCAGCAGCGCCGCGTTGTCGTTTGCTTTCTCGACGTATTCGCGCGCCGCCCGCTCAGCGGCCTGCTGGCGCTGGCGGATCACTTCGATCGCGCCGCGCGTGGCGGGCTGGGCTAGCTTGCGAGGGATCAGGAAGTTGCGCAGGTACCCCTTGGAGACATCTATCACGGTGCCCTGCTCGCCGAGCTCCTCGACATCCTTTAGAAGTATCGCTTCGGGCATGTCTATCGGTCGCGATCTCGGTCGCCGCGTTCGCGGCGTGGATGGTCGTCGCGGCCACCCTCGTTGACATACGGCAACAACGCCAGCTCACGGGCGCGCTTGACCGCCCGCGCAATCTGGCCCTGATGACGTCGGCATGCACCGGTGATCCTGCGTGAGCGGATCTTGCCCTTCTCGGAGATGAACTTTCGGAGCGTCGAAACATCCTTGTAGTCGACCTGCTCCACCTTGTCGCGGCAGTGCTGGCAAGGCTTACGCCTCCCTGTACCAGGCCCACCCTTTCTATCTCGTCGTCGGACAGGCTTGCCGCGACCGCGCTTTGCCACTGGAAGATCCTTGCTTTCGAACTAGAACGGAATGTCGTCGTCGCCGGCGGCGCCGGAGACCGGTGCGGGCTGGAAATCGCGGTCGTCAACCGGGACGTCGCCCCCCTGAGATGCCCCGCCACCCGAGTATCCTCCTGTACCGGAGGCGTCGTCGCGCGAGCCGAGAAACTGCACCGAGTCGGCAATGATATCGATTGCGCTGCGTTTCGTGCCGTCCTGGGCATCCCACTCGCGCCACTCGAGCCGCCCATCGATCGCAACTGGGCGCCCCTTGGCGAGGTAGCGGGCGGCATTCTCGCCTTGCGCTCCCCATACCGTGACGTTGAAGTAGTTGGGCTTGTCGACCCACTCGCCGCTCTTGGAGTCCTTGCGGCGCGTGTTGCAGGCGACACGCAGGTTACACACGGAGGACCCGCTCGGCAACGAGCGCAGCTCTGGATCGGCGGTCAGGTTTCCGGTCATCACAACCCGGTTGATGTTGCTTGCGGCCACGGCTTTGTTCCTTTCGCTCTGTCTGGGTGCCTCGGTGTCTCGCGGACTGGGCCTAAGGCCTGGTTGGCGAGTCTAGAGAGATGGACGTGCATGGTGGCGCACGCGAGGGCCGCTACGTCGCTCTTTGCGGGTCCTACCTTGAGCTTGGCAGGCTGTCTGAGCTCTCGGCGCCCTGGCGAGCTGAGGTGCCGAACACCTCGTCCCAGTAAGGGGCGCTGATCCCAAAGCCCTTGGTGTCGTCCTGGAAGTGATGGCGCATGTGGCGCTCGCGCAGCACTCTGCCGATGCGCGAGCGGGGACGAAAATGATGGACGTAGTAGTGGAGCATGTCGTAGGCGAGATAGCCCGCGAAGAAGCCGGACCCTACGCCCGGGGCATAGCGTTTCCCGAACACCACGAACAACACGCCAAACACGAGCGCTCCAAGCGGGATGCTCACAGCAGGCGGCATCACCAGACGCAGTGGGTCGTTGGGGTGCTCGTGGTGGATGCCGTGGATGATCCAGTGTAGGCGCGCTCCGATACCGCGGTCCGGCTCGAAGTGGAACACGAGACGGTGCAGCCAGTACTCAAATAGGGTCCACAGCGCGTATCCGGCCGCGAACAGCCCAAGCGCGACGAGAGCCCCCACAAACGAGAGCTCCCACGCCTCGAGCGCCATGATCGCCGGAGTGAAGATCAGGATTGGCACGAACGGGTGGACTCGCGAGAAGGCGTCGAGCACGCGCGACTCGAACATCGGCGGAGATGCGCGCAAAACGTCGGCCCGGCGCACCCCGTGGCCGTCCACAATCGGCTGCTCGCTCACGACGACACACCTCTGCAGGTCCCAAGGCGCCGGTCTGTCGCGAGGCGTGCCGGGAGCCCTCGATCAGTCGTTGTCCTCAGCGGCCGCACGCCACCGAGTGTATTACGCGACCGCCTGCTCCTCGGGCGAGGCTTGCTCGCGCTCCTCGCGAGCGGGCGGTGCTGCCCCTGGCGCCATGTCGGGCGCGGCTGGCGTCCCGGGCTTGAGCTTGTTGATGCGGAAACGGATCACACCGTCGGTGATGTGAAGCGTGCGGTTCAGCTCGGCGATCAAGTCAACGTTTGTGGCGTGGAACTGCAGCAGGTGGTACTCCGCTGTCGCCTTGTGGTCGATTGGATAGGCAAGCGCACGCTCACCCCACTCGTCGTGATGCACCAGCTCACCCTTCGCGCCAATCGCCTCGCGCGCATCCGTCACGATCTTCGCGCGCACAGACTCCTCCGCCTGTGGGTCGAGCAGCAGTACGAGGTCGTATATGGGAGCAGGTAGCGTCATGAATGGGCGCATGCAGCGCGGCGGCGGATCATAACAGGGCCATGCGGCTCGCCCTCAATCCGCCTCGACGGCCGCCCGCTTGGCCTTGATGTCTGCCAGTTGCTCATCGATCCAGTCTCCCGGGTCGCGTGAGGTCACGATCTCCACGAGCCCCCGCGCGCGCCGCGCGCGCTCCTGGGCGGGCATATCGAGCGCCGCGTGGATCGAGTCCGCCAGCTCCTGGATGTCAAAAGGGTTCACCGACAGCGCATACTCGCCGAGCTCCTCGTGGGCCCCCGTGTTCTCAGAGAGGATCGACACCCCTGAGCGCTCGTTGACGATCGGACCCTCCTTTGCCACGAGGTTCATCCCATCGAACATGGCGTTCACCAGCAGCACGTCGTAGTGCTTGTAGGCCGCCATCGCCTCCTCAAGATCGTCGCGCAGCTTCAGCTGAATCGGCATCCAGTCAGGTGTGCCGTGCCGGTGGTTGACGACTGCCACGAGCGCCTCGATCCGTTCCAGGTACTCCGCGTACTCGGGTACGTCCGTTCGTGAGGGCATCAACTGCGCCATGAACGTCACGCGCTCGCGAAACTCGGGGTGCTGCTCGAGGAACAGGTCGAACGCGGAGAAGCCGCGTAGCACGTTCTTCGAGAGATCCGCCCTGTCCACGCGCAGGATCAGAAAGTCGCGCCGGCGGCGCAACAGCTCGCGCTCGAACTCCTCCACGCGCGCTCCCTGGGCGACTTGGAGAGCAGCCCTATGATCGATCGGCAGCGGATAGGCCCTCACCCACACCTCACGGCCCTGCCAGCGCACCAGTCCCCGATCGAAGTCCACCTCGAGGTCCATCAGATCGCGGCAGCACTGCAGGAAGTTGCGCCTGTAAGAGCGCGTGTGGAAGCCCACGATGTCGTTTGCCAGCAGCCCCGCGAAGATCTCCTGCCTGATTCGCGACGGCAGCACGCGCCACGAGTCGGACTGGGTCCACGGGATGTGCACGAAGTGATGCAGGAACACGTCCGGCCGCGCTCTGCGCACGAGCTCTGGCAGCGTGTACAGGTGGTAGTCGTGCACCATCACCACCGGCTCGCGCTCATCCTCGATCTCCTCTACTACCGCACGCGCCAAGTCCTCGTTGACTGCGTTGTAGCCGAACTCAAATGCCTCGATCTCCTCGCGACGAATGTCTGGAGCGTTGGAGAGATCCCACAGGTAGTGCTGGATGAACCACAGCATTGGGTTGGCGAACACGTTGTAGAAGCGGTCATACGCCTCCGGACTGCTCACCACTAGCCGGACCTGGTACTCGCCCCCGGCGGGGCTCCTCACCGGAAAGGGGCGTGCGCCGTGCTCGCGTGACACCTGCGCATCGTGCTCGTTCATGGCCGAGGCGATCCACACCGCGTCGCGGTGCGACGCAAGCCCAGACAGGGCTGTTACGAGCCCCCCGGTGCCTCGCTGTACCTCTCCATCGGGACCAAACGTCACCGGACCCCGATTGCTCACCAGCACTAGCGGCGAGCGCTGTGCCGGTCCTGCGCTCATGACAGTCGCCGCCCCACCGAGCTCGAGTGGTGTCTAATCACGCCTCGCCCAACTCCTTGAAGATGCGCAAGTAGTCGCGCAGATAACGCGGTGTCAAGAAGTGGCTGCGTACGTGCTCCTTGCCGCGTCGACCGAGCGCCTTGCCAAGCGCCGGGTCTGAGAGCACTTCGAGTGAGCGTTGCGCACACTGCTCGACTGTCTCCACCAAGAAGCCCGTCACCTCGTCCTCAACCTGCAAGGGGATCCCTCCCACATTGCCTCCGATGAATGGCCGCGCCTTCCAGATCGCCTCGGACACCGTCAGTCCGAAGCCCTCTCGTATCGACTTCTGCACAACCACGTCCGCGTGGGACTGGAATGCGTTGACCTCGATGGCTCCGACGTTGTTGAAGTTGTTGAGGATGTGCACATCCGGATCACCGTCGGCATGAGCGATCGTGGCGTTGAAGAAGTCCCAGCCCTCCGGGTCGTCGCTGGCCATCGAGCCCACGAGCGCGAGCTGCACCTCCGGAAGCTGCTGCTTGACGATCCGATAAGCGTCGATCACACCCAGCGGGTCCTTCCAGGGATCAAAACGCGACACCTGGCAGATCAGGGGCCTGTCGATGTCGATCCCGAACTGCTCGCACACATACGACGCGTCCTCGGGGGATAGCGCCATGTTCTTCGGCATCAGCGGGTCGATCGCCGGTGGCACGACGTTCACGTTCCCGTTCATCCCCTTTGGCACATATTCCGCCATGTGGAAGAGCGTCTGGGGATAGTCGGCGATGTAAGGAAGTAGACGCTCGATCGTCGCGGGATTTGGGGTCGATAGGTCGATATGGCAGCGCCACACCCAGCCCTTCGCCTTCTCTGGCACCAGACGGTGCAGGCCCGCCGGCTGCGGATCGTGCACCAGGCATACGTCCCAACCCTCTGAGAGCTCGCGTGCGTTCATCTCGTTGTACTGCTCCCAGGTCTTCCATTGTTCCTCGTCGAGATCCTGGGGATTGCCCTGCAGGGCGTTGTGCATCAGCTTCGTCGCGTTGAAGAACTCCTCGCGGCCGTAGATCACCTGCCACTCGCAGTCCAAGCCCACGTCGCGCATCAGCGGCACGAGCGTGTACAGGATCTCTGAGACGCCGCCGCCGAACGCTGTGGCCGACACATGCACCACACGCCTGCCCTTCAGCGGCTCGGCGAGCTCGCGGATTTCCTCGATCAGCTCACGCCCGCAAATGTGGGTGTAGTCGGCAAGCGACTTGTGTCCTGTGGCGACGGGCTGGAGCACGGGCGGCCCCGCACGATACCTCTGGGTGGCACGGAAGCGCGTGCGTGGGCTCCGCGTGCTGGGTGAGGTCGTCCGCGATCGGGCGCTTAATGTGTGCGTGGGGCACCAATCCGACGCATACACCGGGGTATTGTCGTCGCGGCTGGGAGGCGATACGGCGACCGGGGAGCGGGAACGGGTCTAAGGTCTGCTCGATGTTCGACGGGCGCATCTACCGCGCGGCGTTCGTGCCGCTTCTGTTCGTCCTCGTAATCGCGGCGTTCTCCCTGGCGAGCCGCCCGGCGGCGCTGAGCTCGACGCTGGCGCCCGACGCGTTCAACGGCCCGCGCGCGTTTGCTGGACTGCAGGCGCTCGCCAAGCGTTTTCCCGACCGTCTCCCTGGAAGCATGGGGGACAATGAACTCGCTGCCTACATCGCCCAGCAGCTGCGGGGATTGGGAACCTCACCCACCTCGAGCCCATCCACGCCCAGCTCGTCTCCCTCAAGTCCAGCTACCTCCGACGAATCCACCTCCGACGAACCACCCTCGGGCGCAGCCGCCGGGGGCGCAGCCGGTGGAGGCTTTCAGGTCACCACGCGCCAGGTCCATTCAGTCACCATCGCCGGCGAGCGCACTCTCACCACGGTGATTGCCGAACGTCCCGGATCCACGGGGCTGAGCCCGATCGTCATCCTCGCTCACCGTGACGCGTCCGTCCGGGGCTCCGCCGCCGAGCTATCGGGCACCGCTGTTCTGCTCGAGCTCGCCCGGGTCTTCTCGCAAAGCGAGACTCGACGCACGGTTGTGCTCGTGTCGACCAGCGGTGGCACCGGCGGCTACACGGGTGCCACCGACTTCGCCGAGCACGATGCTCAGCCACTCGACGCCGCGATCGTACTCGGCGATCTCGCGGGCACTCTCACCCGCAAGCCATTCGTGCTGCCATTTTCAAGTGATGGAGCAACCGCCCCCGAAAGCCTGCAGCGCACGCTCGAGGGAGCGATCTCTCAGGAGGTCGGCACCCAGTCGGGAACACTCGGTCTCTCTGCTCAGCTTGCTCATTTCGCAGTCCCGTTGAGGACAGGCGAAGAGGCGCCCCTGAACGCCGCGGGTATTCCCGCTGTGCTCGTTCAGGTCAGTGGCGAGCGTGGGCCTTCGCCACAGGAGAAAGTGAGCTCAACCCGCTTGCTCAACTTCGGCAGAGCCGTGTTGAGCGCAACCTACGCCCTCGACGAAGGGCGCGGCATCGCCCGGGCGGACACCACCCAGGTCCTGATCGGACGCAAGGTGCTCCCCGGATGGGTCATCAGGCTGCTTGCGCTAGCTCTCCTGCTGCCACCCCTGCTTGTGAGCTTTGATGCACTCGCCCGCCTGCGCCGCCGCCGCGAACCTGTGTTGCGTTGGCTCGCGTGGACGCTCGCGGGTGCGCTCCCGTTCCTGGTGTGCGCAGTGTTCGCGATCCTGCTCGGGGCACTTGGGATCGTCGCCGCGCCCGCCGGTCAACCGCCTGCCGGCGCACTCTCAGCGGACGGGTCGATAACGGGCGCGACTCTTGCCGTGGGGCTCGTGCTGTTGCTCTCACTGCTGGCCTGGCCCACACTTGTGCGTCGCCGCGCTGTGCCATTGCGCCCGTCCGCGGACGGGGCCGCCCTGGCGGTGATGCTCGTGCTGCTCGGGGTCGCCTCGCTGGTATGGATCTTCAACCCAATCGTATGCCTGCTGCTCGTTGGCCCCCTGCACCTGTGGCTGCTCGCCTGCGACCCCGGTCGAGCTCGCAACTCGTGGGCCCGTGTCCTCGCCTACGGCGCAATCGCGCTTAGTGTCCTACCGCTGGTGCTCCTGCTGGTGCTCTACGCCCATGAGCTCGGCTTGGGAGCCGGTGGCCTCGCTGAGAGCGTCGTGCTGGCGCTTGCCGGCGGGCAGGTTGGGTCGCTCGGCGCGCTGCTATGGAGCGCCGCGTTTGGCTGCCTGTTCGCGGTCCTGCTGCTTGCTCCCGTCCGCGAAGCATCCGGGGCGTCGGGTCCAGAGGACTGGTCGGAGATCGCGACACGCGGCCCGGCGTCCTACGCTGGCCCTGGGTCGTTGGGCGGCACCGAGTCCGCGCTTCGTCGTTGAGAATCATGCCTCGCATCCCTGACAAAAAGCAGAAAGCCCAGGAGTTGTCGCTGTCGCGGCCCGGCTCTATTTTCGCGCTGCAGTCCCCGTCGGGCCGCCGTCGTGGCTCTCGCCTCCCATCGCTGCTTGGCGCACTGCTGATCCTCGCCGGCGTTTTGGTGCTCGCGGACGCCGGGATCACGCTCGTCTGGCAGGAGCCCATCTCCGCGCTCTATGCCCAGCTCAAACAGGAAAGTCTTGGAGGCGACCTGCGTACGCTCGACAGCGCCGCTCCGCCAGCCTCAGCCAAGCTGGAGCTCGCTCGCCTGCACGAGGAGCGCCGGCGGGTCGCCTACCTGGCCGCCGAGCTTCAGCGCCACGCAAAAGCCGGGTCGGCTGTGGGGCGCATCCGCATTCCCACGATCGGTGCGAGCTTCGTGGTCGTAAAGGGCACAGGCACATCTGAACTGGAGAGCGGTCCCGGGATCTATTCTGAAACGGCTTTTCCCGGAGTGCCGGGCACGACCGCGATCGCCGGCCATCGCACCACCTATCTGGCGCCTTTCCGCCACATTGACGCGCTGCGTCGCGGACAGCCGATCGTGCTCGAGATGCCCTATGCCCGCCTGACCTACCGCGTGATCGGCTCGCGCGTGGTGCTCCCTACCGACGTCTCGGTGCTCGACCCTGTCGGCTACTCACGGCTCGTGCTGTCGGCCTGCACACCGTTGTTCAGCGCCTCTCACCGGCTGATCGTGTTTGCGCGGCTCAGCTCGACCGTGCCGCTCGGCGCCGCTCGCCTGCGGTCGGCCTCGAAGCGTCCAGGTCAGGCGCTCGGCCCCGAACCGGTCCTACCAACGGTGCTCAAACCCCGTAAGCGTCTGCTTGCGCCCCTCGTGTCGTAGCACCACCCCGGGCCACCCCTCGCTCACGTGGCCAACCCAGGTGAGCTTGGTCCCGGTGCGCTCGCAGGCCGCGCTCACACGGTCCGCTCGCTTGCGCGGCACGCACACACACAGCTCGTAGTCTTCACCCGCGGTTGCTGCGGCCTCCCAGGGAGCCACGCCCAGCGCATTGGCGGTGCGCTCTGTCTGCTCGTCGATCGGCAGCTGGTCAAGATCTATCTTCAAGACCACCCCACTGCTCCGCGCCAGATGACCGGCATCCGTTGCCAGCCCGTCGGAGAGGTCGATCATCGCGTGCGTCCCGGCTGGCGCGATTGCCCGGCCCTCGCGCAATCGTGGCATTGGACGCCTCGGTCTTGTCCCTAGTGTGCCGGTAACGCCGACGAGGTCGCCCGGTCGCGCACCGTCGCGACCGATCAGCTTCTGGTCACGCTCGGCCCAGCCCACGATCGTCACGCTTGCGAACAGCCCCGGGGCGCTTACCACGTCACCGCCGGCGATTGTCGTGTCCGTAAGCTCCGCAAGCTCCTCGGCACCGAGCATCAGCTCAAGCGCCTGACGCTCGCTTACGTGCGAGGGAACTCCGAGGGCGATATACGCCTCTCCCGTCTGTGCTCCCATCGCAGCGATGTCCGACAGCGCGCCCGCCAGCGCTCTCCAGCCGATGTCATTGAAGCTCAGCTCGGGATCGTCGAGCTTGAAATGCACTCCCTCCACAATGGTGTCCACTGTGGCCACGCACAACTTCAATGCTTTCACGACCGTGGCGTCGTCGCCGATGCCACGCACCATTCGTCCGCCGCGCGTCTTCAGCGCGGCGGAGATCGATTCGATCAGAGAGAGCTCAGGGATGCCTTGAGTGGTTCGCGGACGATCTGGGCGGGTGGGTCAGCGGTGCCTGTAGACGATGCGTGCGCGGTCTAGGTCATAGGGGGAGAGCTCGCAACGTACGCGGTCGCCCGGCAGGATCCGAATGCGGAAGCGCCGCATCTTGCCAGCGACATGCCCGAGTACCACATGATCATTGTCGAGCTTCACGCGAAACATCGCGTTGGGCAACGCCTCGATCACCTCGCCCTCGAATTCGACCTTGTCTTCCTTTGCCACGAGCTGCATCCTGTCCGGGTCGTCGCGTGCTTTTATCGCCGACCCCGTGTTGAAGTGTGCACGGTCAAACTACCAGCGTTGGCGCATCAGGGGCCTGCGCCAAGGCGTCTCAGTCTTTCGGCGGTTCGGCTCCGCCCGCCCCGCCCACCGGCACAGCGGGCGCTTTCGCCTCCGGCGTGGGAACCGGTTGCGCGGGTTCGTGCGCCTGCGGAACAGGCGTCCCCTGAGCGCTTTCGCGCTGTTTGGTTTCACCGTTGCCACCGTCTGTCGGCTGTTCGGCCGCCGGAGTGTGATGTTCGTCCGGGGCGCTTTTGCCGGTTGGGGCATTGCGCTTCTTTTCGAGTTCGCCGTTTTCAGAGGATTCGCCGGTCGAGACTCGTCCTGTCGTCGCGAACTTGCCGAAGAACGGCTGGTAGGAGATCGGTTCGGTTGGCGTCGGGAACTGCGTGCAGGATTGGCCTTCGGTCACCGCGGCCATGTAGGTGTGCCAGATTTCCGCCGCCAGATAGCCGCCCTGCTGAGCCGCTCCGTGGACGTCGGTCATCGGTATGGCCTTGTTGGGATAGCCCATCCAAACCGAGGTCGAGTAGTCGGGCATGTACCCGTCGAGCCATGCATCGGTGAAGTTGCTCGTGGTGCCGGTCTTGGCGGCCGTGGGACAGTCGATGGCCGACCGTCCCGCGGTGCCGTCCAGCACATTTTCGTGGAGGATGGTCGTCTCCTCGGAGGTCACTCCGTTGGAGAGCACCTTTACGCGATGCGGCTTGCCCCAGCTGTCGTCGACGTGCCCGTCGGGAAACACAACCTTCGTGATCGCGATCGGAGTGTTGCGCCAGCCCCCATCGGCGAGCGTCGCGTACACATTGGCCATTTCCAGAGGGCTTACGCCAACCGTCAGACCGCCGAGTGCCTCAGACGGATAGCTGTGCAGATGCTCACGAACGCCCATCTTGTAGGCCATCTGCGTGATCGTTTCCTCCCCCAGATCGGCGGCCAGCTGGGCGTAGACCGTGTTGTCTGAGGTGAGCGTCGCCTGTACCAGGTTGATCGACTTGTTCAACGAGGTGTTCTCGAACGTTTTCACTTCATAGGTGGGATAGGTGGGTAGCCACCCCGGCTCGAGCGTGTGTGAGAGGTAGTAGGTCGTGTTCGGGGCTACTCCGCGTGAGAGCGCGTCGGCGAGATCGATCGCCTTGAAAGTCGACCCGGCCTGCCGGTGGCCTTGGGAGGCGAGGTTGTACTGCGACTGGTCATAGCCCTCGGACTCCGCCATCGCCTCGATGTCGCCGTTGTGCGGGTCTATCGTCACGATCGCCGAGGCCGGGTCGCCTTGCTCGTCGAGTATTTCGGCGATCGCTTTGCGCGCCTCGCCCTGCATCTTCAGGTCGATCGTGGTGTAAACCTTCAACCCGCCCTGCTCGACAGTGTTCAGTCCGTAGCGTTTCACGAGCTGTTGGCGCACGTATTCGAAGAAGAAGTCTTCCTGGCGGCGGGAATAGTAGTCGCCGTGTTTAACTTCCAACGGCGCTGCCCGGGCCGCCAGCGCCTGGGCGCGGGAGATGTAGTGCAGTTCGGCCATCTTGCCCAGCACCTCGTTGCGTCGCTGTCGGGCAGCCGCCGGGTACAGGAACGGGTTGTACTGTGAGGGCGCCTGTGGCAGGCCGGCGAGCAGCGCCGCTTGCTGCAGGTCCAACTGGTAAGGGCTCTTGTCGAAGAAGATTCTCGCGGCGGCCTCGACCCCCAGCGCGGTCTGTCCGCCTACCGTGCCGTATGTGACGCTGTTGAGATAGTCGGTCAGAATCGAGCGCTTGCTGTGGTGTTTGTTGTATTCGATCGCGAGCTTCGCCTCATCGACCTTCTGCTTGAAGGAGTGTGTGTCGCTGCCGAGGTACAGGTTGCGCATGAGTTGCATCGTGATCGTGGAGGCTCCCTGCAACGCCTGGCCGTGCAGGACATCCTTCACCGCGGAGCGGAAGATGCCAGTTAGGTCCACCCCGTTGTTCTTGTAGAAGCGCTGATCCTCGATCGCCACCGTCGCATTGCGCAGGAGGGCGGGCATCTGTGCGGTGGTGATCGGCGAGCGCAGCACATCCGACTGGATCGACCCGAGCCGGGTACCGTTAGCCGCGTACACCTGTGAGGTGGCACCCGCCAGTACCGGTTTGAGCGAGTCGAGACTTGGCGCCGACTGGGCTACTGAGAGGACATATCCGACCGCGACGATTACGCCGATCACAATCGCGCCGGTGATGCCGCCGAGGCCGATGAACACGAAGCGGGACGGCCCGGAGCGGTTGCGCCGCCTACGGCGCTGTCGTGCTTGTCGTGACATCTCTCGTGTGCGCCCCCGTAGGTGACTGTACCGTCTCGCGGTGTGATCTCCTGCATGTAGCGTGGGCGATAACAGCCTTCGCGCGATCCTTCTGATGAGTTCCGACACCGCCGAGCCCGCTATCGCACACCACCCAAGCGACCACGCCCGTTCGGTGGGCGCCGTCGCTGTGGGCACGCGTGCTGACTCGGAGCGGGCGACCGCCGCCCGCGATGTCTGGCGCGCGCTGTGGAGCTCGCGCCTGCTCGTATGGATCGCCGGCTCGGGCGCGGTTGCCACGCTCGGCTTCGGCCCGGTACGCCACGCCTTCAACCCGCCGGGCATCACGCGCGGCTTTGGATGGCTTGGCGACGTGCTCGCGGCCCCCGCCGCTCGCTGGGATGCGGCCTGGTACTTGGTGATAGCCCACTACGGCTATCGCCCCTATCTGGGCGCCTTCACTTCATCGCGCACGGCATTCTTCCCGCTCTACCCGCTCGGGGTGCGCGCGCTCTCCGACCTCGGTCTCGCGCCAGTCATCGCGGGTGTGGTCCTGTCCATCGGGGCATTCATGGCGGCCCTATACGGATTGCACCGCCTGACGACGCTTGAAGTTGCCCGGCTACGCCGTCGCCTGCCGCACGCCGGGCTGCTTGGTGGCGGCTCCCGTGGCAATCGACTGACAAAGCTAGACAGCGGTGAGGTCGCGCGCCTGACGGTGCTGCTAACTGCGTTTGCCCCAATGGCCTTCTACTTCTCTGCCATCTACAGCGAGTCGCTTTACCTAGCCCTGTCTGTGGGCCTGTTCCTGTGCGCCCGTCGCGGACGCTGGGCAAGTGCCGCGACGCTCGGCGCGCTGGCCGCGGCTACGCGTAGTACCGGTGTGGTGCTGATCGCGCCTCTGCTGCTGCTCTATCTATACGGGCCACGCGAGGATCGCGATCGCGAACGCACGCATGAGGACCAGCCGCTTGTCCGCGCGCGAGATCGCTCGTTCGCTGCGCGCGGTCGCCCTACGCTTGTCGCGCTTGTGGCTGCCTTGCGGCCGCGCTACCGGCTGCGCCGGGACGCCCTTTGGATGGCGCTCGTGCCCCTAGGGCTTGCCCTCTACATGGCCCATCTGGCGCTCGCCGGTGGTGACCTGCTTGCGCCGTTCCACGCCGAGACTGTCTGGAGCCGGCATTTCGCGGGACCCTACGGTGGCATCTGGGACGGCGCGAAGGCGGCTCTTGCGGGACTGCGCCAACTGCTCTCCTTTCAGCGTCACCACGTCTACTACACGGTCGCCGGCGGTAGCCCCTTCATCGATGCCGGCCACAATCTGCTGCTGTTTGTCTTTCTGCTCATGGCGATACCGGCGGTCATCGGCGTGTTGTGGCTGCTGCCGATTGCCTACGGCGTATACGCACTGGCGGCGCTCGCGCTGCCGCTGTCCTACCCTGTCGCGCCCCAGCCGCTGATGTCGTTGCCGCGCTTCCTGGTGGTGCTATTCCCGCTGAACATGTGGCTTGCCGTAACTCTGGCATCCCGTCCGCGCGCGCTCACCCGCGCGGTACTGGTCCTCTCATGTCTGGCGATGATGTTCTTCGTGGGCGAGTTCTCGACCTGGCACTGGGTGGCGTAGTGGGTATGGATGATGAGCTGTTCGATCCCGTCGGAGAACAGGCGCAGCGGGGGCGTGGCCCCTTCGTGCCGCAGGCAGGGAACATGCCCGCCCCGCCGGTGGGAGGGCCCGGGGGGTGGGTGGAGGACAGGCGGGAGCAGCGGTTGGGACCGGCGGCCAACGACTGGCCCGTGTGGACTGGCTTTGTGGTGTTGCTTGCCGCCCTCGTCGTCGCAGCGGTGGGCGGCCTGATCGTGGACATCCCGGCGCTTGTGCTCGGGGTGAAGATCACCTCTGAGCACACGCCGCCGGGATTGGAGTTCGCGGACACGGTTGTGCAGGACGTCGCGTTCGTGCTGACTGCCGTCCTGTTCGCGCAGTTCGGCGGGCGCAAGGTGCGCTCGTGGCAGTTTGGCTACCGCTCGACTCCCGTATGGCGCGCGGCCTGGCTCACGACGCTCACGATCGTTGCCTTCCTGGTCTTCAGTGTCGCTTGGGAGGTGGTGCTCAATGTGACTGAAAAGGACACGAAGTTGCTGGAAGCGCTCGGGACGAACGAAACGGCTGTGCTGCTGGCGCTGAGCGCTTTGCTCACGACGGTGATTGCGCCAATCTGCGAGGAGACGCTCTTCCGCGGGTACATTTTCGCGGCTCTCTCCAAATGGAAGGGCTGGCTCCCGGCAGCCGTCATGACCGGAATTCTCTTCGGAGGTGTGCACTTCGGGTCAGCCCCCGTGGAAGATCTCATCCCGCTTGGGGTGCTCGGCTTTGCGCTCTGCCTGCTCTACCGTCGCACAGGATCGCTCTATCCGTGCATCGCCCTGCATTCGCTGAACAACTCGCTCGCATTCGGTGAGCTGGAGGGCTGGGGCTGGTGGATCCCGGTGCTCATGGTCGGGTCGCTTGCCGCTATCTGGGTGCTTGCCCTGATCTTCCGCCAGATCGGCGTGATCTCAGCAGATCCCCCCGATGCGATCGTCGTCCCGACTGCGTAGGATCACCCATGATGGCCGGCAAGAAACAATTGCTCTCGTGCGCCGCGTTCGCGGCGACGTTGTGTCTCGCGCCGCTGAGCGGCGGCGTGGCCCAGGCCGCGAGTCGGCGGGCCGCCCCTCCTCCGCCCGCCCCGCACACGCTGGCCTATCGCGTGATCCATATGCGCGGGAGCTTGAGCTTCCGCGCGCACGGCCCGGCCGTGCGGCTGCTCCAAGACGAGCTCGCACGCCGGCGCTACGAGGTGCCGGTGAACGGCTATTTCGACGAAGCCACCGGCCGCGCGGTGCTGGCCTTCCGCAAGGTGTGCGGCCTGGAGCGCATTGAAAGCGCGAACGCGGGCGTGTTCCAGCTGCTGCGCAAGGGGGTCGGGCGCTTTCACGTCCGCTATCCCGGCGACGGCAACCACATCGAAGCCGATCTCTCAAAGCAGGTGCTCGTCGAGGTGGAACGCGGCGGGCGCGTCAGGCGCATCTATACGATGAGCTCCGGCAAGCCTTCCACGCCGACGGTGCTCGGCCGCTTCCGCGTCTACTCAAAGACCCCCGGCACCAACTCCGAGGGAATGGTCGACTCCAATTATTTCATTCGCGGCTACGCGATTCACGGATATGCCGAAGTTCCGTCCTACGCCGCCAGTCACGGTTGTCTGCGCATCCCGATCCCGGACGCTCCAGCCGTGTTTGCCTGGGTCCAGCTCGGCTACCCGGTCAACATCTACACGGACGATGGGCAAGGAAGTCGCGTCGTTCGTAATGACGCCGGTCCGTAGCGTTCACGCGTCTCCGAACTGGTTCTCTAGAGTCTCCCAGGCAGCAGACGTGCCACGAAGCTGAGGCCGAAGCCGTACACGAGCAGGACCAGCAGCGTGTCGACGATCTGGATCGTCCACTGACTGTTCGATCCCGAGGTTATGCCCGAAAAGGGCGAAGCAAGCGTAGAGAACGCTTTGTCGATCGCTTTGTGAAGTGAGCTCTCGTGGCTCGGCTTCGACGGGGCGGGGGCCTTGGTGTCCGGGGGGCCGGCTTCGTTTACCTCGGCCTGTTGGCGACTGGACCCGTTCCCCGCCTGATCGACGACGAACGTAATGAACGACGCAAGCGCGATCAGGCAGATCGCGATCGACGCGAGTCTCAGTACTCTGGCCAGCAATGGGAGCAGCACAGGCGCAGGTTAGCCCCCACCCTGGACGGGGTGGACGGATACCGCGGCGCCATACCGTCTAGATTTGACGCGCATGGCCGACCAGCAATCAGACACCGGGATGCTTGAGGGGGCCAGAACCGATCTCGTGGCGCAACTACGTGCACACGCGCTGGTGATCGGCGAGGTGACGCTGACGAGCGGCGCCATTGCCTCCTATTACGTGGATGCCAAGCGCGCCATCCTGCTCCCCGAGGGCTTTCAGGCGCTGGCGATGCTCGTGGCGGCTCGCGCCCACGAGTGGGACGCCACCGCCGTGGGGGGTATGACGATGGGCGCTGACCCGGTTGCCTGCGCCGCACTCGCCGGTGGCGCACGTGCCAAGGCTTTCTTCATACGCAAGGAGACCAAGGCGCACGGGCTACAGCGCCGCATCGAGGGTCCTCCACTCATGCCCGAGGATCGTTGCCTGGTCGTGGAGGACGTCGTCACCACCGGTGGCTCCACGCTTGCCGCCATCGCCGCGCTCAAGCAGGCCGGACACACGATCTGTGGGGTGGTCTCGGTGCTTGACCGGCTCGCCGGAGGCGGCCCGGCGATCGAGGCGGCGGCGGCTGCGCCATATGTCGCACTGACAACGATCGACGATGTCTATCCGGAGCGCTCGGAGCGGTAGCACGGACGACGGTAGCCTTATCCGCGAGCCCTCGTAGTCCAATGGATAAGACGACCGCCTCCTAAGCGGTAGATCCAGGTTCGACTCCTGGCGGGGGCACTATCGAGAATCGCCTTTGTTGGTGCTGGTTTCTGAAGGTCGGGCGTTTGGGGTGCGGGAGTGGCGTGGAAGTCTTGCGCCCGGCTACCGCCTTTTCCCCGCCAAAACGTGACGTTTGAGCCACGGCCTGACCGTTGATGAGATGGCATGCGTGGGAGCCGACTGTGTCGGGGCCGTTGGCGCTTCTGAACAGGCTCATCGAGGTCAGACGGCGCGGCTCTGTGCGCGGCGCTCGCTAACCCTCATCGTCATGTAGGCGGTGTTTGGACTCCGGCGATAGTCGCCGAATGGCTCGCACGGTGCAAATCCCGCGCTCACGTAGAGCGAGCGAGCTGGCGCAAATGCTTCCTGGACCCCAGTCTCCAGGCTCACGTCTTCGAGGCCGCGCTCTCGGGCGACAGCGAGGAGATGGTCAAGCATCGCGCGGCCAATGCCCAGGCCACGGACATGCTCAGCCGTATGCATCGTCTTCAGCTCCGCGTGCTGATCGTCAAGCCGCTTGAGTGCGCCGATTGCGACCAGCTCACCGCGGCGACGGATACTGAAGAGGCTGACCGCAGGGTCGAGCAGGCTATCGACCTCGAGTGCGTGCGCATCCTGTGGCGGGCTGTGCGAACGCCCGAACCTCAGATGATGCTCGACAAGCTGTCGTACGTCATCGAGCCTTGGATCAGCGATCGCGATGTCAAGCTCATCCATCGACACGCGATACTAGCGGCGAGATTTCTGCTGCTGTCGACGCGAGCATCTTGCACCCCGGAAGCGCCAGACTCGGGTTTATTTGGACTCGCCGCGCTCGACGAACGCCCGTAGGCGCTGCTTGGCGGCGGGGTCTCGTCGCATTCCGGGCGGTAGATGCGCAGCGTGAAGGCAGGGTCGGCGTGTCCGAGCTGATCCATCACGCTCCCCGCATCGACGCCCAGCGCGACGAGGATCGAGGCAAAGGTGTGGCGGAGCTTGTGGGGCGTCAGGCCGTCGGGTAGCGGCGCTTCGCGGGCCTTGGCCAGAGTCTTGTCGGCGCCGGCGATCGCCTTGTCGAGTACGCGCCGGCGGATGTTGCTCTCGGCGAGCTTCGTGCCGACGGCGCTCGGGAACACGTAGTCGCTGGGTGAGCTATACGGGCTCTTGCGATGGTGCGAGGTCAGCTCGCCGCGAAGCACGGTCAGAATGTCCACTTCTCGTACGCTGGCGTCTGTCTTGGCTTCGCGCACAAGCAGCCTTTTGCCTCGAAGGTCGACGTCTCGCCAGCGCAGGTCGGTCAGCTCTCCGATGCGAAGCCCCGCGAAGAGGAACGTCGCAAGCAGCGCGCGACGGTACTCCAGCCCGCCCTTCTGGTCGCGTCCTCCTTTGAGCTTGGCTCGGGCGTCGAGCGCGCTCGCAGCGTCCAACAACGCTTCGATCTGCTCGGCGCTGTCGAGCCATACCGGAACAGGACGGGCTACCTTCAGCCGCCGTCGGCGGCCCTTCGCCGGGTTGCGGTCGATCAGCTCATACTCGACCGCCACCTCGAGAATCTGTGCGAGCCGCGTGATCGTCTTGTTGATCGAGCTTGGCGATATCTGGTCGCGACGAACCTGAATCTGCCGGTAGCGGTCGACCTCTTGGATGGTGATCTGCGAAAGCCGGTGGGCGCGAAAGAACGGCAGCAGATGGCAAGAGAGCTGCCATTCGTAGTCGAGCACCGTCTTTGGGCGTAGTTCGCCCCGGATCGCCTCAAACCAGTCGGTAGCGAACTTGTGGAAGGTTGGGTCCTCCTTGATCTCCGGAGCAGGTGGTGGGGCGGCCGGCTGCCAGACGCCACGCCGGACGTCAGCAAGCACGTTCTGAAGCTCGGTATGCGCGCTCGTCGGCGTTCAACCTTCTGCGGCTGTGCCGAGCTTTACGTATCGTCGCTTGCCGTTCGCCGTGAAGCGCAGGCTAAAAGTTGGGCTGCTGGTACGTCGATCGATGTCGACATTGCCCGTCGCTGGCCGTCCCATCAGGTATCTCTCGTCATGTCGGTTCCTCCTTGGTCGGAGGCTCCGTGAGACAGGTCTGGCGAGAAAGCCTTGCGCCGGATTGGTAGCGTGGCTCGCGCGCCGGGAGGTCTGAACTCTCGGTGCCACGGTGCCCGGGTGTGCAACCACCGCGGGCACCAACTTCAATCAATATAAGACGCCACGCGGACACTCACCGTTGCACCGTCCGTCGCCTCCGTCCTCTGGGTTGGCGAATCGGGAGTAGCTCGCCTTCCGACGGCGAAGAGATCCGTCTGACTCGTTGAGTCCTCGGGTTATGAGGGCGCTGAACCTCGCTCCCTGGCCCTGTGCGCTCCGATGCTCGCCAGATATCGAGCACTCGGCCGAGATCAAAGCGAAGCCTGCCTCGGTTGCCTGGACCGATCCGTATGCCGCCCAGTTCAGCTGAATGTGCGTAGACCCAGTCGCGAGACACGTTGAGCGTGGTGGCCAGAGTGGCGGCGTCAACGAGGTCGACAGACCGCAGTTGCGACGAGAGCAGGTCGGCGACAGCGTCGGCAAATACCCGTTCCAAGACGCCCAGCTCCAATGCCTGCTGGCTCGGTTGCGACGAATCGAACGACGGGTGCTGTGCGTTTGTCATGGGCGACAGAGGGGTCGGGTCTTGCTCGAACCCCTACGTATCGCCGTAGGTGGCTACCTTCCCCCCGCGCAGGTTTGGAAGTGGCCCGCTTTGAGCTCGACGATGCGAACTCCGACAGTTGTCAACCTCCGACAGCAGACTGACTGCATGCCTTACGTGACCATAGATGGCGTGACGATCGACGCAGATCGGCTGATGCTCCTGCCGCTGGAGGTCGCCCAGATCATGCGTATCGATGAGAGGGACGTGCGCAACATGATCAGCCGCGGCGAGCTTCAGGACGTATCGTCGGACAGTCGGCGACGCTTGGACCCCAACGAGGTGATCGTCGTCGTTGAAGAGCGAGTAGCGACAGGCGAGCTCAGTCCGCACGTATTTATCGAGTTGGCCGCGCTCATAGCTGGGCGGCTGTAGGTGCGATGGCGAAGATAGGGGCAGCCGACGTTCTGATCTTCAGTCAGCGGAGTGTTTGTCGGTCCGATTCATTAACGGTCAGGGAGGCCGCCGCGTTACTTCGTGTGCATCCTTCTTGGATCTATGCTCATGCTCGCGAACTCGGAGGGTGGCGCCTGCGTGGCGACCGTGGTGCGTGGCTGTTCGATCGACGCCGCTTACTTTGGTGGATGCCGAGTCTGTGACCGTGCTTCAGTGAGGATTGACGCCGTTTGACCGATGCGCTCGCCGGCTGTAGGTCAGGCTGCGACGAGTTGCGGGCGGGCAGGCGCGACTTGGATTGGCTCTGCGCATCGCGGTGTCGGTTCGCCTTCCTTTGTTGTCCATCCCTGCTCTGGGGGCCAGCGTCCGAGTATTTCGGCGAGCTTGTCGCGCATGAGGCTGGTGCGCCAGAACGCCTCGTGCACGCCGGGCACCCAGATCCGGCGATAGTTCTTCCCGAGCGAGACGTCAACAGGCACCTGCTCAGGCTCCCACGGACGCTTGTCCCGCCGGGTCGGAATGTGTTCGCTGTTGACCCAGCGTGTCAGTGTGGATCGCGCCTCGAGTCCTGCGACTTCGCAGAACTCTGGGAAGGTCAGCCAGTCCCGCACAGCAGCTGACGTCTCGCTCGGCATAAGGGGCCTGCCGAGCGCGCCGCGGTCGATGGTGTCCCAGTCAACGCGCTCCGCGCCGGGAGGCTCGGAGTCGGAGATAGGCAGCCAGGTTGCTTGGTCGAGCCGGTAGAGGTCGAGCTTTACGATCGTGTCCGCCTTCTGCCGGGAGAGCTGTATGAGCTGGTGTGTGATCGCGGAGCTCTGAAGCGTGATCTCCTTCAGCTCGCCGATCGATGCGACCATCTCCTCCTGACGGCTCAAGATGCGGTCCAGGCGATCGCCGTCAGCCGGCGGTTCAGGTAGAAGCGCCTGTTGACCGCAACTGACGTTCCTAGCTTGAAGTTTCTGTGCGTCCTGCTCGAGACGTCGCTCTTCGTCCTCTATACGGCGCAGACGGATCATCTCCCGTTCGTAGGCTTGGCAGTCGGGGCGCTTGCGAAGTCCGGCGTCGGTCGTGAGGATCTCCCACCCGATCTCGGCGGATCTGCCTGAGACGACCTCGAGCATCGCCGGTGTGCGGCGATCGCCGTACAGCGCTCGCAGGTCTTTCTCGATGCTGCCGTTATCAAGCAAGGCAGCCGCGTAGTAGGGGATGGGAGGGTTGGTTTCCCCACCGGTCGCTGGATGGCGCTCGTTCCAGATTTCTCCTGCCCGTTCGGCCAGCTTGTTCGCGAAGTGGCGGTACTCATGTGGCGTGTACCCGCAGATGGCGCGTTCCGCGTCCGTCGTGTGCTCGGCCATATGGCGCGGGTCACTGAAACAGTGTCGTGCACAGGGTTTTGACGCTATCGCAATGCACATGCACATCAAATAACGCCCGCCGCTGTCAGCTGCTCCAACCGGTCAGCTGACACCTTGCTTTCGCGCGCCAGTCGACGCTGCGCCGACGCCCATACACGCAACGCGCGGTGTCGATTCAAATTGGCCGCCGCGGCCGCATGCTTGTAGCGCACCAGCTGCTCTTCGAACCCCCGCTCGTGAGGAGCCCACGTCCAGCCGGGCATGGACTCGAGCAGCTGGTCGAGCGCAGGGTTCTCGCCTCGATTCTTGCGGCGCCTGTTCGCCCACACACCGAGCGAGAAGCCGTCAGTCGTCTTATGGCGATACGGAACTCGCGAAGTGCCGTGTTGCTTTGCGTAGTCCCACAGACGGGCGAGGCATTCCGCGTCGGTCGGTCGTAGAGCTTCACCGCCATTACGTCGGGTCGTCGAAAAGCCCCGGGTCTTACCGCTGCCGGTTGCGCTGATGTCGTCCGCCACTCCTGCCTATCGCGTCAAAACGATGTTTCCCTCCCCCGACGCTTAGGCGTCGAGTCTGTTTCTGACTCGCAGGGACACTGGGTGCCCTCCTCTGCTGTCGGTAGGCCAGAATCGTTCAATAGGCCGGACGTAACAGGGAGCTTTTGAGTACGATCGGATGGGCCGATGACACCAGTGGGGAGGCGTTCCAGCCCGAAGGGCGATCTAACTCCGAGTATGGCGGTGCTCGGCCTGCTCTGCGACCGCCCCGACTCGGCATCGCGTATAGCGATTCGCCTGGAAGAGAGATATCCCCACGGCCGCTGGGCGAAGACGACCAACTACGCGATCTTCCCAGAACTCGCCAAGCGTGGCGTGATCGAAAAGGTCCAGTCGGGCACGACGGCACCAGACGACGTATACAAGACGACCGCGCTGGGTACAGCAGAGTTCGGGGGGTGGCTGCGCGAAGCCGTGAAGGCTCCTCCGCGGATACGCGATCCGACGCAGGCGTGGGTGCAGCACTCCGATGAATCCGAACTGCCGGAGATCATCCAAGCTATTGAGCGGATGCAGAAGAGATGGCGTGCGGAGTACGAAAAAGCTCAGGAACGCCTAAAAACCGAGTTGAAGCTCGGCAGACTCGGTCCGTCGGACGGCTCTGACTGGCCTGGCCGGGCGCGGTACGCGGTCTTGGAGGACACGGTGAGGATGTGCGGTCTGCAGGTGAGGCGGTGCATGGCACTTCAGGCGCGGCTTGAAAACCGAGAGATGCACTCGGAGATCGACGATGGGTGAGGTCGTGTTGCGGTTGGATGGTGTTGGTCGTGGCTTTCGGCGTGGGCGCCGGCGCTGGCGGGTGTTGGTGGACGTGTCGCTGTCGGTCTCGGCGGGCGAGGTCGTCGGGGTTGTAGGCGCTCGCGGTGAGGGCAAGACGACGCTACTTGAGGTGGCGGCTGGGATCGAGTTGCCCGATGAAGGTCATGTGTGGTTCGACGGAGACGACCTGACGGGTTGCTCTGTCGAGCAGCGAGCCGAGTTGTTGGGCGGTCAGATCTCGTGGATGCACCGCGAGGGGATGGGCGGCTTCAGGGTGTTGGACTACGTCGGCATGCCACTGGCGATGGGTCGCGGTCGACGCATGAGTGCTGCGGACGATCTGGCGTTGGAGGCGCTGCGTCGCTTCGGTGTCGAGGATTGCGCACAACGCGACTGGGATGGGCTGTCTAACTGGGAGCGGCTGCTCGTCATGTTCGCTCGAGGGTTCGTGGGTCGTCCCCGACTGGTGGTGATCGACGATCTGCTGGATGGTCTCGGGCCTCGCAGGACGCGGGAGGCTAGCGAGATGCTGCTGTCAGTCGCTCAAGAGCCGGGATGTGGGGTGTTGGTCGGCGCTTCAGACTTCGAGGCGGTCCTCTTGGCCGATCGTGTCTTGTGTTTCGACGGATCTGGCGGACTCCAAGTGATGTCTGACACGACCAACGTCATCAACCTGCCCCACGGTCGCCAGCAGGCCGCAGGCGGGCATAGTGCTTGAGCTCCGCAATCTCGTCAAGCATTACAAGGTCGGCGATGGTCCAGCGATCCGTGCCGTGGACGGTCTGTCGCTGACCGCGGCTGACGGGGAGTTCGTCGCGCTGTATGGGCCTAGCGGCTCGGGCAAGACGACGCTGCTGGAACTTGTCGCGGGAGCCCAACGACCCGATGGGGGAACCGTAGTGCTCGATGGCCGAGACATCTGCGAGCTCTCTGAGAGAGAGCTCGACGAGTACAGGCTGACGCAGCTCGGGATCGTGGGACAGCCACAGGAACTGATTCCCGGTGCGCTGGCGATCGAGAACGCCTCGCTGAGACTGCTCTTGAGCGATACACGCAAAGCGAACACCGCTATCGAACCGCTGATGGTACGGCTCGGTCTCGGAGAGAGAATGGAGCACCGCACGGAGGAGCTGTCGATGGGCGAGCGGCAGCGTGTGATGATCGCCATGGCGCTCGCTACCAATCCAAGGCTGGTGCTCGCGGACGAGCCGACCGGGAATCTCGACACGCAACGGACCAGGGAAGTGCTTGGGCTTCTGCGCGAAATCAGTACTGAGCGCAGGGCGACCGTCCTTCTTGCAACACACGATCCACTGGCCGCCGGCTTCGCCGATCAGATCCACGAGCTTCGCGACGGGCATCTACACGAGTACCGGCCCGACGATACGCCGGCAACTAGAGAGCAACTTGGGCAGCGCGCATGAGGCTACGCACGCGACGGATGAGCGTCTCGGACCTGCTCTATCTGTATCGTGCGCGGCTGCGCACTAAGAGCGTTGTCGTCCAGGACGTCTTTGCGATTCTGGGGATCGCGGTCGGGGTTGCTCTGCTGTTTGCATCCCAGGTGTCAAGCACGAGCCTCACGCATTCTGTCCAGAAGCTGAGCGGTCAGCTCGTTGGCGACGCGCAGTATCAGTTGGACGCCAGAGGCCCTGCGGGGGTGAGCGAACGATTGCTCGGCGAAACGAGACGACTGCCAGGCGTAAAGGTGGCGTTGCCAATTCTCGAACAGCAAGCGAACCTGACCGGGGAAAATGGCCGCCAGCAGTCGGTCGACCTGATCGGAACCGATCCTCGCCTTGCTCATTTCGGCGGGTCGAAACTACGACGGTTTAGTCCCAGGCAGCTTGCGGCACAACAGGCGGTTGCGCTGCCCATCCCGATCGGGGATCGCCTCGATAGCCTGACTCTAGGCACTGTCCAGTTGCAGGTCGGCGCGCGGGTTACTCCAGTTCTGGTGGGGGCGACGCTGGGCGAAGCGGAAATCGGAAGTCTAGTCCGCAGCCCGGTGGCAATAGCACCTATTAAATACGCCCAATCTGTGACAGGTATGAGTGGGCGGATTACACGTATCTTCGTCCAAGCTAAGCAAGGCCGTGAGCGCGAAGTGCAGACAGGGCTCCGTCGTTTGGCAAGCGCTACGCATGTGAACCTCGAGCCCGCGAACTTCGACGCCACTCTATTTGCCGTTGCTGCGCTGCCGGAGAATCAGTCCGAGACCTTGTTCTCAGCGATCAGCGCGATTGTCGGGTTTATGCTTGCCCTCAACGCAATGCTGATCACAGTGCCGCGGCGCCGTCAGTTGCTCTCACACGTCCGTTTCCAGGGTGCCAACCGTACGATGGCATTGCAGATCCTCCTGTTTGATGCATTGATCATCGGAGTCCTGTCCTGTGTCCTGGGCCTGATACTCGGCGATGGCTTGTCGATCTTCGTGTTCCATTCGACTCCCGGCTATCTGTCATTTGCCTTTCCTGTCGGGAATGCGCGCATCGTGACGTGGCAGTCGGTGCTGATCGCTGTTGTAGCCGGCATGCTGGCAGCGGGTGTGGGTGTGCTCTGGCCGTTGCGCGACACGTTCTCACGTCCCCGCGAGCGTAGGAGTGCAGCTCACCGCTCGTGGGCTGTGGGTCGTGCCTTGGGTGGCATTGTCGGCTTCGCTGTCACTACCGTCGTCTTGGTCTCCTACCCGCAGGACTCGAAGCTCGGCAATCTCACGCTTGTCGTCGCGCTGTTGTGCGCTCTGCCGTTCCTGTTTGATGGGGCTGTAGCGGTTTTCGCACTGCTACAGCCGGCGTTGAATCGGCCGTCGCCGCGGATTGCACTGACGCACTTGCGGACTCCCACGACGCGCGTCCGTACTTTGGCGATCGTTGCTACCAGTGCGGTCGCCATGTTCGGTGTCGTCTCGATCCAGGGCGCGCAGCAAAACCTCCAGCGCGGCCTGGACGCCTCCGCACACGGCATCGACTCGAGCACGGACGTGTGGGTGACCCCGCGGGGGGAATCCAATGCGTTCGCCACGACTCCCTTTACGTACGCAGGATCTGCGAGTCTCCGGCGCCTTCCAGGAGTCCAACGCGTCAGTGTGTATCGCGGAAGCTTCCTCACATGGGGCGATCGCAAGCTCTGGATTCTGGCGCCCCCCGCCGACAGCTCCCAGCCAATCCCGCCGAGCGAGCTGGTCGCCGGCGATCTCACTTCGGCGAACGCGAGGCTTCGGGAAAGCGGCTGGGCGGTCGTGTCAAAGGCGCTTGCAGCCGAACAAGGTCTACAAGTAGGCGCATCGTTCACGCTGCCGTCGCCCAACCCAGAGTCTTTTAGAGTGGCTGCGCTGAGTACAAACCTTGGATGGCCGCCGGGCGCGATCATCGTCAATGCAACCGACTATGCCCGCGCTTGGGGCAATGGCGAACCGAGCGGCCTTGAGATCCAGACGTCAACCAACGCGTCGGCTACCGCTGTGCGAACGAGTGTGCAGGCCGTGTTGGGCACACATAGTGGTCTGGTCGCGGAAACCAATCTCGAACGGGAGCGGCGTCACTACGCGCTGGCAAGCCAGGGTTTGGTGCGACTCACTCAGATTCGAGAGCTGGTCCTGATCGCCGCGATGCTTGCGCTCATCGGCGCGCTTGGGTCGATGATCTGGGAGCGCCGCGGCTACGTGGCATTCCTGCGTTGCCAGGGCTTCCGCAAGTCGGTTCTTTGGCGATGGCTGTTGTGGGAGAGCGCATTGCTTCTCAGCGTCGGCTGTCTGACCGGCGCCGTCTTCGGCATATACGGACAGCTCTTGTTGAGCCACGCTCTGGCGAGCGTCACAGGTTTCCCGATCTCCTTCGGCGTCGAAGCATTCGTAGCGCTCACCACATTCGCGCTCTTGAGCGCCGCCGCCGTCCTGGTCATCGCCATCCCGGGATATCTCCTGGTGCGTGTTCGGCCACGAGCGGCCCGTCCGGTCAGCTAACCCGAGCACCCGGCGACCAACCCCGATACCGGCGGCGCTCTCGGCACGCCAACTACGCGTGCTCGGCGAAGCGACCGGCCGAGAGCTGGCATGGGTGCTGCCCGCCGTAGCCCGCGAGGTGCGTGCCTGGCGCTCGCTGGCGGCGGCAATCCCCGATAGACCAATCCGACAGGACGCACTGAGCTCGCTCGCCAACAAGCGAGGACACACCGACGGCGCCGCACTCTTCTGCATTTTCACCCGCTCGCGCGAGCCCGCTCTGCTCCGCTTGCTCGTCGCCTACGAGATCATGTGGGACTTCCTCGACTCGGTCAACGAGCGAGGTGCCGCCCGCGGCCTAACCAACGGCAAACAGCTACACCTCGCGCTCGTCGACGGCCTAGACCCCGATCGGCCGGCCTCCGACTATTACCGCCACCACCCGTGGCACGACGACGGGGGCTACCTCAACACGCTCGTCCAAACCTGTAGGGAGACCTGCGCCCTGCTCCCGTCCTACGAGATCGCACGCCCTCTGCTGATTCAAGAGGCGTGGCGCGCCCAGGTGCTGGCCATCAACCACGAGCTCGATCCCCATCGCCGCGAAAAGGCATTGCGCGAATGGGTCCATCGCGAGTGGCCAAATGGACACCAGGCACGCTGGTACGAGCTCACGGGCGCCGCCAGCGCATCGCTCACGATCCACGCCCTACTTGCGCAAGCCGCGGAACCACAGGTGGACCCCTCGATGGTCACGAGTGTCTATCGAGCCTACGGTCCGTGGATCTCGGCTGCGACGACGATGCTCGACAGCCACGTCGACCAGCTCGAGGATGCCGTCAACGGCGACCACAGTTACGTCGCGCACTACCCGACGGCGGACATCGCGACACAGCGGATAAGCGCACTCGTTAGCCGCTCTATGCAGGAAGTGAGCAGCCTCCCCGACAGTGAGCGGCACATCCTGATCGTCGCATGCATGACCGCGATGTACCTGTCAAAGAACAGCGCTTGGACAACGGTCTTGCGTTACCGCACACGCCAGATCCTCGCGAGTGCTGGCCCCCTAGTCAGCTTGCTGCTGCCGGTTCTGAGGCTGTGGCGAATCACCTATTTACAAGGCTCAACTTAACCATAAAGGAGACGCAGTGCAATTCCCCCATACAGCCCGACGGACGGCGCGTAACCGACCTGACCTTCCCCCAACTGCAGCCCTGCCGGCGGCGATCCAAACGGTCGCTTGCCGCGTGCGACCGCTGGAGTACCTCGAATGGTGTCGCAAGAGACTAGGCTCGCGCTTCACGGTGTATCCAGTCGATATGGTGCCATTGGTGTTCCTGACAGATCCTCAGGACATCCGAGCAGTGGTCACTGCCCCACCTGACGTTCTGCATGCCGGGGAGGGGGCCAACGTAACGGCCCCGCTCTTTGGCGAGGACTCATTCATCTTGCGCGACGAAGATGACTACCTGAGTGGACGCACCGCGATCACTCCAGCATTCCACCGTCGTGTGGTGGACGAGCACGCAGAGATGATCAAAGACCTAGCCGACAGGGAGGTGTCCTCGTGGCCACTCGATATCCCGGTACCGGTCCACCCACGTCTGCGCGTCCTGGCATTGACCGCCATGTTGAGGATGGTTTTCGATCAGGAGGACCCGACAGTCGATCTGCTCCGCGACGCACTCTTGGCGATGCTCTCCGTCACGGCGAGCCTTGTCTTGCAAGAGCCACGACTCAATCGGCTGCCGGGCTGGCGAGCTACATGGAAGCGGTTCATCCAGGACCGCGATGAAGTTGACCGGCTGATCGCAAGCCTCATCGCCCGACGTCGGGCGAGCACCGGAACGCGCCGCGACATGCTTGAAATGCTGCTCGCTGCACGCCGTCCCGACGGTTCATCGATGTCGGACAAAGAACTTCGCGACAATCTCGTCTCGGTCATAACCGCGGGACACGAGACGACGGCATCGTCTCTAGCGTGGGCATTCCAGCTCATCGCGCACAACCCGACCCCTCAAGATCGACTGATCGACGAGATCGACCGAGGCAACAGCGACGAGTATCTCACTGCCACAGTCAGCGAGGTGCTTCGTCACCGCCCCGTCTTCCTATTCACGGTGCCACGAGCAATCGCACAGCCGTTCGAGATCAACGGATGGGCCTACCATCCACCGGCACACCTTCTTGGGTGCACCTATCTGATGCACCACGACCCCGCGCTGTTTGAGGACCCCCACGAGTTTCGTCCCGAGCGGTTCCTAGAGCCGCCTACAGCAAAATGGACATGGCTTCCGTGGGGAGGCGGGCAGAAAACCTGTCCAGGCCGGCACTTGGCGGTACTAGAGATGCATACCGTGCTCCGCGCGACGCTTTCCAAGCGGTGCATCCTGCCCGCAGGCAGAGCGATCGAGCGCGCTCAGTGGCGTAGCGTCATCGTCACGCCGCATGCGGGGTCAAGAGTCGTACTGCGCAGGCTCCGTGCCGGCAACGGCCGTCCACGGTCCTGGCTATCGAGCCCCCTTTTTTAGCGCAATTTATTTTGTGCAGAATGTTTCCCTTTTGCTCGGAACAAGTTCCTTGCCTGTGCGTTATTCCATCTGTCAGGATCGCACATCGATGGTGGCCAGAAACCCTACTCAGGCGGTTGCGTGGATCAAGGTGCAGGGCACCATGAGTCCACGAGGCAAAGGCCACGAGGACCCTGAGCCTGCGAGTGTTCCAACGCTGAGTGAGCCGGTGTTGGTTGTCCGGCGTCCCTCCGTCCCGGATCGCGGTTGACGTGACTGACGTCGATGTACTGGCCCTTGACTCCCTCAGGGGCCAATTGGTACCGGACGTTGAGCTTGAGTCGGCTTCAGGGCACCCGTTCGATTTCGTCGCGCACGCTCGGCTCCTGATCTACCTGTATCCAGGCGCGGGCGGGATCATCCGCGGAGACGAGACGCCTCTCCTTGACGCAGAACAACACCGGGCCTTCCGTGACCGCTTTGAAAGTATGACAGCGTGTGGATTCACTGTCGTAGGTGTAAGCAGTCAGTCGCTCCACAAGCAGCGGCGCGTGGTCGCGGCCAACAAGCTGTTACAGGAGCTTCTGAGTGATCCTAACTTTTGTCTCGCCGAAGCTCTTAGCCTACCCACACGCCGACTGGGATCCGTCCGGGTGTATGAGCGTCTGACGCTACTCGCCACCGCCGGGTGGATAAGCCACGCGCTAGAACCGCGCCCCACCCCTAGACGTCACCCGACCTACGTGGCGCATTTGCTACGGCAGATGCGATGAGCCCGGAGGGGTCGCGCGTTCGCAGATTGCGTCCGGCGTACATGCCGCGCGGCTCAAGTGCGCGCGGCATGTATGTTTTGGCGTGCTTCTCGCCGATGTGTCGAGCCCTGACCGCCGCTCAAATCGCTAGGCGGCTCGACTTGTCGCCTGCGACTGTCCAGAGTGTTACGGCGAACCTCGTGATGCTCGGCTGTTTGACTTTAGACCCAGCTGGTGCATATCTGCTCGCCGGAGCGTCGCCGGGTCTCGGGGTGAAAGATGAGCGCTGAGCAACCGTGCCCGAATCTCTCACAGGATGTACCCGGCCCGTGTTTTCGGCCGTTGTTGTTCGATAGCGATCCCGGGATGCTGAGCTGCATCGTGCTGGATCCGCTATGCGGGTCGGCCAGGTTTCGCGCGACATCGCCTAGAAAATAGGGGGACAAATGTTTCTGCGGGCGCTTTCGCGTAAGACTAGGGACGGTGAAGTGACGCGCTATCTCGCGCTTGTCCACAATGAGCGTGACTCGCACGGCGTACCCGTCGCGAATGTCATCCACAACTTCGGACGTGAGGACACCCTCACCCGTCAAGCCCTTGCTCGGCTGGCCGACTCGATCCAGCGCGTCCTAGACAGAGGCGTCACTTCTCCCGCCGAGGGTTTGTCACACTCACTCTCTGCCCCCAAAAACGGAAATCGTGCGTCCGACGTCCTGCTCGCGGCCGAACAGACGCCGCGCGCGCGAATCCTTCAGGCGATGGTCGAGATCTCGTGCGAGCGTGGCTTTACCCGCGCATCGGTGAGCGCGGTCAGCAGGCAGGCGGGGGTGTCAACCCGGACGTTCTATGACTACTTCAACAGTCTCGAGGACTGCTTCCTTGCGGTCATCGACGAAGGCGCCCAACGTGCCCTCGATGTGATGCTCCAAGCGTTTGCCAAGGAGACCTCATGGCTTGACGCTCTACGCTCCGCGCTCGCAGCCCTTCTGGTGCTATTCGATGCCGAACCCGCTCGCACCAGAGTGTGGCACCTGGAGAGTTTGGCTGCCGGCGGATGGGCGCTCGAGCGACGAGAGCAATGCCTTGACGCACTTCGCGCTGCCATCTTGCGTGAATGGTCAACCGCGCCTGAATCCCCAGGCGTGACCGTAGCTGCAGAAGGAGCTATGGCAGCGGTTCTCGGTGTCCTGAACACGCGGCTCCTGCAAGGCCCCGATGCGCCGCTACTTGAGGCCCTCGGGCCGCTGATGGGGCTGGTGGTAGCTTCGTTCGTCAGCGCGGATGTTCGCGCTCGCGAGATCCGGCGCGGGGAGGAGCTTGCCTGCGCGATCCTCGACGGCTCCGCCGCCCCACCCAACCTCTGCTGGCCACCGGGTGCGCAGCCCCAGGCACTTTCACCGCCAGCGCCCGCCATCGCGGATCGGATCACGTTATGTCTGATGGCCGTGGCTGAGATCCCTGGTTCCAGTAACGGAGAGATCGCGGCGCGTATCGGTGTCGCTCACGGCTCCCAAATTTCACGATTGCTCTCGACGTTGGCTAGCCGTCATCTCGTTGCCAGTCGCCCGCGCAGACCCGGGTCGCGCAACGAGTGGCACCTCACTCCACAGGGGGAACAAGCAGCTGAGACCCTGCGCGCAGAGCATTGGAGCCCGCAACTTAAGGACTCCGGCATAGACGTATCACAGCTACTGTCACACGAGCCGTCGTACCCACCCACTTAATAACCCGCGCAGCTGTTTTTACCGTGTTAAGTCTTGCGGCTTGGTTGAGCGTGGGTTACAAGTCTGTCCGCAACGTCAGCCAGCCAGCCACCGCCGGGACATCGCGACCGCTTTTCTGAAGCGCCGCGCTCACTCCAGCGGCGAGAGGAAGGGACTCAATGACCAGTCACGGACGCCGCCTCCCGGCACCTACCCGCACGATCGCGCCCCGTACCCCTAATCGACAGCAAAGTGCCGCTCGTGCGCTCCTGATCGCCGCAGCAGCAGCACTGCTCCTCGCGCTCACCCTCGCTGCGCCAGCACTGGCCGCGAACCCACTTCCCCGCGGCGCCATGCCCGGATCGTTCCTGCATGCGCTGCCCGCGAAATCAACAAGCCCCGCCGGCGGAGCGCTCACCGGCGGCTTCACCCCACTGGTCACCGGCGGCAATGGAGAAACGATCCAATACCACGGCGGCGAAGTCCAGCACAAACCCGAACTCGAGATCCTCTGGTGGGGTGACAATCTGTTCAACGGCACCCAGCCGTTCTACGAAGGCGTCTCGCTTTACACCGAGCTCAAGGGCTTCTACGACGACCTCAGCAACGAACTCGAAGCGCCCGGCGAGGCATCCTGGCAGGGCATCCTCTCCCAATACTTCGGCAAATCGGGCAGCTACGGCGACGCGCACGTCATCGCCGAAACCGACGAAACGGCGATCGACGCGCCGCAAAATCTCACCGTCTCAAACATCAAGAAAGAGATCACCACCTGGGTCAACCGCGGCCTCGGCCAGAACAACAACACGCAGGTGATCGTCGTCGCCGCGCCCGGCTCCTCGTTCGCGGAAGACCCCGAAGGCGGCTGCGCCTATCACGGCATCGACGAACAGGGCTACCCCTACACCTTCCTGCCGTACGCTGGCGACCTCGACCACTACTTCGTCAAAAACAAACAAGAATTCACCTGCAACTCCCGCCTAGCGGGCAAAGAAGTCGAAACGACCCAGCTGATGTGGTCAACGACCGCCGCGGGCTCCCACGAGCTCGCTGAGTCCGAGTCCGACCCTGGCCTGGGCGAAGAATATGCCTGGTACTCGAGCAAAGGTGAAGAGGTCGCCGACCTCTGCGCTCACGAACCGATCGGCAGCATCGAACTACCCGAGAAAAACGGGCGACCCGGCTGGTGGTACGTCAACGAGCTGTGGGACGATGGCGGCGGTAACACCTGCAAACTCGAAGACCCGCCATACGCCGAACCCTCGCCGCCGACCGCGACAACCGAAGCGGCGACCAGCATCGGCTACCGCCAGGCGACGCTGAACGGCACGCTCAACCCGAGCGGGCCGGAAGCGCACTACGACTTCGAATACGGGACCACCATCTCCTACGGATCGAAGATCCCGACCAGCGAAGCAAGCGCCGGCTTCGGCACGACCACGATCGCTGAGAGCGCGACAGTAACCGGCCTGAAACCGGGCACGAAATACCACTTCCGGATCGTCGCGAAAACCTATGCCGGCACTACCGCGGGCGCCGACAAAGAATTCACTACCCCGATCCCGCCGCCGGGCGGTCACGACCGAAACGCCGACGGAACTCGGTGAAACACGCGCGTCACTCAACGCGACGGTCAACCCCGAAGAATTCGCGACGACCTACCAATTCGAATACTGGATCGCCGGGAAAAGCAGCGAAGTGACGAAGATCCCGACAACCGCAGTATCGGTCGGCTCAGGGTCGACGGGGGTCAAAGTGAGTCAGCATCCAACGCTGACCAACAACACCGAATACGTCTACCGCGTCGTCGCGACCAACGCCGGCGGGACCAGCCACGGCAAAGAAGTCTCGTTCGTCACCGGGCCCTACCTGGAGAACCACACGACGGCGAACGTCAGCACAGCCGAAGGCGCGGCAAATCTCCTCTACGGGGTGTCATGCACCTCAACAACGTGGTGCCTGAGCACCGGCTATGACCACGTTACGGGCGGTCCCGAAAGCGTGCCGATGGGCGTCAGCTGGAACGGCACGTCCTGGGGCCTCATCACAACGCCCACGGTCCCGGCCGGCGACAAATCAGCGTCGCTCGACTCTGGCATCTCCTGCACGTCGAGCACGGCGTGCACCGCGATAGGCTCGCAGATCACGAGCGCGGGCGTGATCCTACCGCTCGTTGAGCGCTGGAACGGCTCGAGCTGGGCGGTCCAGACGACACCGTCGGCACCCGAAAAAGACGAGTATCTCCTCTACGGGGTGTCCTGCACCTCGGCTACGTCGTGCATCACCGCTGGCGTCAATGTCGTCGGCACCCTTGAAGGCGTGCCGATCGCGGAGACCTGGAACGGCAGCGAATGGAAAATGATGACCACGCCGAACGTCAAAGGCCAGTTCAACGCGCTGTCGTGCAGCTCCGCCACCGCGTGCACCGCAGTCGGTGGCACCGGCTACAACGGCGAACCGCTCGCCGCGCGCTGGAACGGCACCACATGGACGATGCAGACAGCCGCGAAAATCGCGAGCGCCAGCCTCAACGGCGTCTCCTGCCCAACGGCGACCTCCTGTGTTGCCGAGGGAATCAGCGGCGGCATCCTCGGCTCGCCGACCGCCGGTGTGTCTGAGACCTGGAACGGCACCACGTGGACGGCGGTCACGATCCCCCCGACCGGAGCGGAACAGACCGCGCTCTACGGGGTGTCATGCAGCTCAGCGACCTCGTGCATCGCGGCCGGCAACCAGGGCAGCCTCGGAGGCATCGAATCCTCGATGGCTGACATTTGGAACGGCACGAACTGGAAGGTCATGGCGCTGACCCTCCCATCGGGCACGACCGCCAGTGCGCTGCGAGCCGTCTCCTGCGGGGGCCCCTACTGCGCCGCGGTCGGGCATTATTCGAACAGCGGTCCGGCGAGCTATCTAACGCTCGAGGGCACGATGGCGCCGCCGGGGGCTACAACCGAAGCGGCAACGAGCGTCACAGCGAGCGGCGCGACGTTGAACGCAGCGATCGACCCCAACGGACGCGAAACGACCTACCACTTCGAATACGGGCCGACCACGTCCTACGGGACCAGCGTGCCGGTTCCGAATGCTGCGGAGACCTCGACGTTCTCAACCGAAATCGAGAAACGTGCAATCACAGGCCTTGAACCGGAAAGGACCTACCACTACCGGATCGTGGCCACCAACCCGAGCGGCACAAGCGACGGGACCGACCACACCTTCGTGACCTCAGCCCTCACGTGGGCGGTCGACACCAGCGAAAACGTCAGCGGCGCGGAAGGCGCGCAGAACGCCCTCTACGGCGACTCCTGCACCTCATCGACATGGTGCCTCAGCACCGGCTACGACAAAGTTGTCGGCGGCCCCGAAAACGTGCCGATCGCGGAGACCTACAACGGCAGCTCGTGGAAACTAACGTCCTCGCCCGTGTTCCCGGCCGGCGACAAATCAGCCTCGTTCGATTCCGGCCTCTCCTGCACCTCGAGCTCTGCATGCACAGCGCTCGGCTCGCAACTCACCAACGCCGGCGTCGTCCTACCGCTCGTTGAGCGCTGGAACGGCTCGACGTGGACAGTCCAGACGACACCGGCAGCACCCGAAAAAGACGAGTATCTCCTGTACGGCGTGTCGTGCACCTCGGCGACAGCCTGCATCAGCGCCGGCGTCAACGTCGTCGCTCCGCTCGAAGGCGTCCCGATCGCGGAGATTTGGAACGGCAGCGAATGGAAAATGATGACGACGCCAAACGTCAAAGGCCAGTTCAACGCGCTGTCGTGCAGCTCGGCCAGCGCCTGCACCGCGGTCGGTGGCGGAACCTTCGGCGGCGAACCGATCGCTGCCCGCTGGAACGGCACCACATGGACGATGCAAACCACGGCGAAAATCTCGAGCGCTGGCCTCAACGGCGTCTCCTGCCCGACAGCAACCTCATGTGTAGCCGAGGGAATCAGCGGTGGACTCTTCGGCTCACTAACCGCCGGCGTGTCAGAGACGTGGAACGGCAGCACCTGGACGGCAGTCACCATCCCGCCCAGTGGCGCCGAACAAAGCGCACTCTACGGCGTGTCGTGCAGCTCGGCGACGCTCTGCTACGCCGTCGGTGACTCCTCCACCAAAGGCGGCAGTGAAAACACGATGACCGACAAGTGGAACGGCGCTGAATGGAAACTCGTGTCGCTCCCGATGCCGTCGGGAACCACCGGAAGCATGTGGCGCGGTGCGTCCTGCGTGACGGGCGGCTATTGCACCGCCGTCGGGCACTACTCCAACAGTGGACCGGCAACCGACCTGACGCTCGCCGACTCAAACTAGGCGACCCGACCGTCCGCAAGACGCGCGTGTGTGGTGTCCGACCGGCAAGTCGGGCACCACACACCACCCCTCTGCCCCGCTCCTCGCCGTCGTCGACCCGCAAGCCGGACGCCGCGGGAGTCTGGTTCGCCAAGCGTCAGTGCTGCTGAGCGCTCACAGCTACCCTCCGAGCTGGCCGTCCTCGGCGCGTGTGGCAGATGGTAGCGGGCCGGTGCGTAGCCGTAGTGTCACGTCGAGCCCTTACGGCACGGGCACTTAATAGGAGAACCGCACCATTTTCCACTGTTAAGTCTTGACCCGGCGTCCCGATCTCAGCTACAAAACCGGCAGCAACCCAGCCGACAACCAACAGCTCCGGTTTGCATACCGCGCTCGTCGAGGAATCGACGCCGTAGGTGACGGACAAGCACCCGGCTGTTGTGGCCCTTCCGGCAACCCCGGTTCGGAAGGGTTCTACAAGAAATGGAGATTGGTAGAATGGTGCTTACTGTGGCTAAGTTGCTGAGCGGGCGTTTGCGGGGCGCCACCGATCGCCTGACCTACGCCAACGTGGCGGCGACGATCGCGCTGTTTGTGAGCCTCGGGGGCGTCTCGTACGCTGCGGTCACCCTTCCCGCCCACAGCATCGGCGCCCGTCAGCTCCGCTCTGGGGCGGTGACCACAACGGCACTGGGTTTCCCGCTTGGTGCCGCCGGCATCACAGACTCAAGCGTCGAAGACCTCACTAGGACACCGTGCAACGCGCCGGCACCACCAGGACGCCCGTCGATGGTTACATGCCCGCAGCTGAAGCTAACGGGGGTCACCGTGCCCGGCCGCGAAGTTCATCTGAGCCTCAAGGCACCGGGAGAGGTTCTGGTGTCCTCGATCGCCGGTCTTCACGACGAAGGTGCGCCCACCGCCAGCGCTGTCGTGACGCTGTATCTCATCGTTGACGGAAAGTTGACCACCAACAGTAGTTCGTCGATCGCTGGCGGTCAATCGGCCCAGCTTCCTGCGCAGTTGGCGATCCGCCTTCCTGCAGGAGCCCACAGTGTGGGGGTCGAGGTGGAGGCCAAGTACTCCACCCGCGAACCGGGCGACGTAATGGTCTCGCCCGTCTCGCTCACAGCGACCGCCTTGCCGCCCGCAAGCTAAGCGGACCGGGTCGTTACTGCGTGGGCTCGGCCGAGATGATTCCGGCCGCAGGAGCGCTTTCGCCCGGGACCGAGCCGACGCTCGTGCTCGCCGGATTACGCGGCCGGGGAGATGCGATCGGCGCTACGGAGCGTCGGTTTAGCAGCGGCCTTGAGGTCACTACCTAAACCAGCCCAATCATGCCGATTCGCCAGTGATCCCCAGGCTGAGATGACCGGCCGAAGCGTCGCAACGCTTGGCGAACAAAGGCCCACTCGGCTACCCGACCTTCGTCCTCCGGTGTCGGGAACCCATTTCAGGGCAGATCGCTTGGTTGCCAACGTGATCGTCCGATATGCGATGGCGCGCAGAACGACGCGGTTGTCTGTAGCGGAGCGCCAAGCCCTTCTGCCGTCCGCCGGACAGCACAGTTCGTTGCTGGGACGGCCCCCGAGTTTTGTCGCCGCGCCTCCCCGATCGTCAAGATGCAGACTGCAATGCCCATGCGAGCCGCGATTACAGAGACACTGGCTGAGAAGGGAATTAACCGCGTAGCGGCGAGCTTTGAGGATCTGCGTTGGGGACCGGTCATAAATAAGCCCCACGATCTCGGCACCGACATCTTCGTCCAGGTCTGGCCGAGAGGCTTCGATATAGGCGTCGTGATCGGTGTTCAAGTGAAGACTGGGAACTCGTACTTCCGGAGACCCGAAGGGGACCCGTCAGCACCTGACGGCTGGTGGTATCCCGAAGTGACGAAGGACCATTTTGACTATTGGACTGGGCACGCGCTTCCTCACCTGCTCGTCCTTCACGACGACAAGAAGGACATCTCATATTGGGTCCACATCACGACCGATGCAGTGGAGGACACAGGCAAGGGCGCGAAGATCCTCGTGCCCTCCGAAAACACACTCGACGCGGCGCACGTCGACGCGTTGCTTGCCGTCGCCGGCACCGCTCGCTCCAATGTTCCTTTCGAGGGCACTACATGGACTGGTGGCGCCGCCACGGCTTCCACCGACCAGCTGAGGTTCGCGATGATCGCACCGCGTCTGATCGCGACCAGACAGAGAGCTTGGTTTCAAGAAACCCCTACTCCGGAGCAGGTGGTCGCGATGATTGCGCGTGGCCAGTTCGACACGATCGACAACCTGAGAGACCCAGGAAACGCATTCCTCGGAATGAAGCCCTCGAAGAAGGTCCCACCGATTGTCGAAGCCGCATCGTCGGGAGACTGGAGATGGCGGTTCACCGCCGCGCTTGAGGAACGAATCATGCGCGACGATCTCGCTCCCTTGGAGGCTTGCGTTGAGACCGCCGACATGCCGGACCGGAAGGTCGCAGCAGCCGTCGCGCTCGTTTCAGCATGCATCGAGCGCGGCCAGTATGCCGAAGCGCTCACCTATCTCGATGCCGCGATCGAGCCAGATGATGTGGCCCCTGTCGACAACGCCTGGCTGCATATCCAGCGCGCCCGCATTCACCTCGAACGCGGCGACGTTACGGCCGCACGAGCGGATGCCAACCTAGCGCTCGGGGTGCGTAACGTCGCTCCACACGACGTCACCGCCTCAGCGATCGACGGCTCGGCACAGGCACTGATCTTCTCCACCGCGCCATGGGAAGAGAAGGACTTCGGCTCGGTGATTCAGAGCGCAGACACGGCGGTGTCTTGGTGGCGGGCACAGACGACCCTCGGTGGGTTGGAAGCTGTGACGGAAAGGACATTTAAGACTTGGGCCGGCGACCGGAGCACCACGATCGACGGTCCGGATCACGCCAACAATCAGTTGTACGTAGCGGCCTTGGCAGCTGGTCATGTGGGCGATCATGGCGCGTGGCGCCACCTCTTCACCCTGCTTGCCCAGGACACCCTGCTCCGACTCGACAACGGATCGCCCGTCGAGGGGGTTACCGAGGGGCTCAGGATGCTGCGACAGGCGGGCGCGGACAAGGAGTTGAAGCAGGCCCTCCTCCATATAGCGAACGACGGGCCATGCCGGGCAATTACTGCTGTGGCTGATGGCCTCGACCTTGACAGGTCGACTCACACGACGATCTTCGCCGACCTAGCGCTCATCCAACACGCGGGCGACCTGTTCAGCCTCGACGCCGCCCGCCACTGTCTGCAGTGGCTCGCGGCAGGCTTCGATGACCCGGCGCGGCTCTTGAGGCTGGCAACCAGTCGATCGTTTGACCCACATGCGTTGCTCCTTGAGACCATGAGCGGCCTCACCGACACCATTCCCGACGACATCTCTAACTTTGTCGTTTCGAGGCTTCCGCAAGCGGACCTCCGCGACCGTCAGCTGCTGGTCGCCATGTGGCAAAGGCTGCTTCAGTCTCTCCCGGACGACATCTGGACCTCGGCGCGGATAGGGGCACTTCTCGCTAACGGGATCCCCGATGACCAGCACCCGCTCCGTTATCCGATCCTCGGCATCGCCAAGACACACAATTCAGCGGCAAAGGATGTCATCGAGCACGAGCTCCTGGCGGGGTCTTTGCAAGCGCTGCTAGCAGCCCGGTATGTTAACAATCTCGATGGTGCGCTTCTCGTCACAGTGCGGGACCGACTGAAGCAAGCTATTCAGCAAATTCGCACGGACGCTGCGGCGGGGAAGACGACGCTCGGTGGCCTCGACCCAGCCTACGTGCTCGGAGTGATTCTCCTGAGCCACCCATCGGACGATGACGCTTCATGTCTTGCTGAACTGCTTGCGGATGCGGCCGTCGCACGATCGAAGAAGCAGCCATTGCTTGGGCTGATGGCAGAACGGGCCACCGAGTTTCGGGCGCTCCTTGGCGACCAATTGCTTGAGGTGGTCGAAAAGGCAGCGCAGGCAGGGCCCGAGGCCACTGATCCGACGTTCAGCCCTGACATTACCGGCGAGGCCATATTCATCACAGAGGTGCTAAAAGCCCGCGAGCCGGACTTCGGTATCGCGTTCGGCAAGTTGCTTGCCGGCACCGGATCTCATCGCAAGTGGGCCGCCCATCTTGCAGCTCAAGCTCCGGGAGAGCACTACGCGTCAGCACTACTGACGCTCGTCCGGGACCAGGATCCGCTAGTCAGAACGCAGGCTGCGGGCGGCATTGCGCGACTCGCGGTCTCGAGCCGTGGAAGCGAGGCAGTGTTGGACGCCCTACGAGTGGCGGCAGCCGATCCTGGTCGAGCGGCTCCAATCGCGATTGCCGCTGAGCTCGGAGCCGCAGACGAACTCCCGGTAGATCTAGAGGCGATTCGTGCGTCTCTCGTCGACCACCCATCGGCAGCGGTTCGGGTTGGAGCAAGTCGCAGACGCTAAACGCCTATGCGCGGACCTGTTTAGGCGGTGGACCTCAGACCACCGCCTAAACCTAGCCCAATCGCGCCGTATCGCCGGGCATAACACCGCCGAGATGGCGGCCTAAACCGTTGCTGTGCCTAGCGATTCCGGCCAGCCAGCCGATTCGGCCTTCGTCCTCCTAAGCGGTAGATCCAGGTTCGACTCCTGGCGGGGGCATGGGCCGTGATGATTTAGTGCGCGGTCTGCGCTGCTGAAGCGCCGACGGCCTCGTGATCCCCGTGGAGCACGTCGGGGTCGAGGTCGTAGCCGTTGGGCCAAACGACGGTGCCCAGCTCGGGATCGACGCCCACCTGGCGGAAGTAGTCGGGGTCCCGCAGCGGTTCGGCCAGCTGACCCCAGAGGTCGTGCGACAGGTCTACCTCGCGCACAAGGCCGTCGGTGAAGGTCAGTCGCAGCCGGGATCTCTCCAGCGGTTCGGCGCTGGTGATGCGGGCGAGTGTGCGGGTTGTGTCCATGCCTGACAGGTCCCGCTTGTCTCTATGCCGTGGCGGCGGCGCGCCGCTGGGCGCGCGCGTACAGCGTCTCTGGCGCGATGTCGGCGCCGTTGGGCCACACGATCGTGCCGGCTTCCGCGTCGGCCTGTAGGCGCGCGAAGTAGGCCGGATCGTGCAGCGGCTCGAATACACCACCGTAGTCGAGCAGGTAGGAGAGATCGACATCGGCTGTTGTGCCGTCGCCAAAGCGGACGTGTACGGCGTAACCGTCGAGTGGCTTGGCCTCGGTAAGGAAGGGTGTGCTGCGCATCGGGGGCAATGGTAGAGCGTTCAGCGCAACGGATCGATGGGTTGAAGCGGCTCGTTGCGGCGCGCGCGATCCCAGTTATCGCGCAGCTCGGCCTCATGCGCCCGCGCCCACTCGATTACGAGCCGCCGGCCGCGCGGCGGCAGCCCGCCGGCGATGATCGTCATGCTCTCGATGTCGATTGTGGCCTCGTCCTCTCCGTAGTTGGCGTGGAAGTGGGCGCCCTCGGTGGTGTGTCTCGCCGAAATACATCCAGATCACCAACCCGTAGAAGGCGCTAATCCGCGGCATCAGCGTCACATCCCAAATGCGCGTGCAGGCTGGGTCATGCCACTGAGTTCGTCATCGTCGGTGCAAGCTACCCACCGACCGCGACGGTTCTCGGAATGGGCGCTGGCTCAATTCCAGTGCCCAAACCCAGCCAAATCGTGCCCAAACCCGCCGAACATGTGGGCATGCCGAACCGTAGAATCGCCAGCAATCGCCTACAGATCCGGCCTTTCAGCCTTTCGGCCTTTCGGCCTTTCGCTGGAGGCAGCCTCCTAAGCGGTAGATCCAGGTTCGACTCCTGGCGGGGGCATTTGTGGGGCGGCGGATTGACGTAAAGCCAATCGGATCCGGCTCAGCCAGCCGAATAAGTCGGGCTGGCCCCAGCCTGTCCCTGCTGCTGCTTGTCTTGCCTCGCCACACGCTCCTTCAGCCACTCGGTGATCTCCTCGTGCGGCAGGGGCCTGGAGATAAAGTACCCCTGGCCAGTGTCGCAGCCGATCTCGAGCAGGCGCTTGGCGACCTCGACTGTCTCGATGCCCTCGGCCACCACGCAGAGGTCGAGGTGGCGAGCCAGATCAATGGTGGTTTGCGCGATTGCTTCGTCTCGCGGGCTCTCGCATATGTTGGTTATCAGCGAGCGGTCGATCTTCAGCTCGGTTGCCGGGAGTCTCGCTAGATATGCGATCGACGCGTGTCCACTGCCAAAGTCGTCGATTGACACGCCGACTCCCAATCCGCGCAGAGCGCTCAATACCCGCAACGCTCTGTCGGTGTCGGTCATCGCGGCGCTCTCTGTGACCTCGACCGTGAGTGCCCCGTCGGGAGTCGCGTGGGTCTTCAGGAGCGATTCGATGTGCGTGGGCAGCGCGGGATCGTGCAGGTTGCGCGCGGACAGGTTCACCGACATGCCAAACTCGAGTCCAAGTCGACGCCATGCCGCAAGCTGACTGAGGGCTTGGTCGACCACGTACATAGCCACGTCTCCGATCAACGCGGTTTGCTCGATCACCGGCATGAACTCGAGCGGCGCCAGCATGCCCCTCTGGGGATGCTTCCAGCGCAACAATGCCTCGACGCCCGTCACACGGCCACTCGCGAGATCGATCTTGGGTTGATAGAAGAGCACGAACTCCTTGCGCTCCAGGGCGGGGCGGACCTGCCCCAGGAGCTTCAGGCGTGCGGCCTCGAAGTGATCGTGTGCGACGGAGTACACCTCGACGACGCCACGGTAGGAGCGGGCGTGCCCGAGCGCCATGTCGGCGCGTCGCACAAGCGCCTCCGCGTCGGCGGCGTGGTCAGGCGCAAGCGCGATGCCGATGCTCGCCTCGACGTTGACTGCGACTCCGTCGAGTGCCACCGGCTCCTCCATCGTCGCGCGGATCTGAGCGGCAGTCTCGAGCGCGCCGGCTTGGCCGGCGGTACGTGGCTGGAGCACCGCATACTCGTCGTTGCCCAGACGAGCAATGATCAGATCGGGGTCAAGGCTTGCGCGCAGACGCCGAGCCACCTCGATCAGGACCGTGTCACCCGCCACATGTCCAAGCGTGTCGTTTATCTGCTTGAAGCCATCCAGGTCGAGCAGCAGCACTGCGACCTTGCTGTTGCTGTCTGCGTCCCTCTCGCGCAACACCTCTGCCAAGCGCTCGGAGAAGAGCGTGCGGTTGGGTAGCCCCGTCAACTGGTCATAGCGGGCAAGACGATCGTTCTCCTCGGCCTGACGGCGCAGGCGTCGCGACGCCGACGCCACGATTCTGAACAAGACAGCCCACAACAGCGCGAGGCCCAACGCCACGAGCAGAGCGATCGTGCGCTCGTCACTGCCGATGGCGGCCGCGATCGGCGTATAGCTGAGGTAGATCTCGAACGCGCCCGCCGGCCGTTCGGAAGCGGTGAAGCGCAACGGTACGTATACCTCTACGAGTCTCCCCAAGCCGACCTCGCTGGCCGTCTCCGAGTGAAGAGTTGGGCTCACCACCGCGGCAGCGTCTGGATTCCCATGCAACGCGTTCTGCAGGTCGTCGCTCTCGCCGGGGTGGCGCCCGATCAGCGCATGGTCGTCGGAATAGACGATCAAGCCTTCGTTGTTCCAGATCTTGATGCGTGCAAGGTCGTTCGTGACTGAGCGCGCGCGCAACTGCTCGTCCAGGGCTCTCACCCCATCTGCGCTCAGGCCATGCTGCAGCTCGCTGGGCGTGATTCTCGGCTGCACTCCAAGTCGCGCGACGAGGCTGGCCGACTGTGTGGCGTCGGCCAGCGTGCGCGCCACGATCTCGCCTCGTAGGACCCACGCGAGCACGATCCCGAGTGCGACGATCGGTATCAGACTGAGCAGCGCCACTTGACCCGTGAGGCTTACACGCGCTCTGCTCCTCGTACGCATATTCCGCTATCGGCAGATCCCATCGGATAACTCAATAGTTGCTATGTCCGTGCCACTTGGAGCGGTCGGCCGACACGATGCTCACGGAGCTCGCATGCGTCGAGGTCGCCTTGAGATCGTTGCGACCTTCAGGCAGTTAGCGACACACGGTCGCGCCCGGCAGACTTGGCGGCATAGAGCGCCTCGTCGACGCGTGTCATCAGAGCTTCGGCGTCTTCGCCGGGCTCCTGGATGACCACGCCCGCCGAGCAGGTCTGCTCATATCGCACCCGTCTACGCAGGCGATCGACGACCGCGAGTGCGTCTTTGGTGGCGCAGCGTGGCAGCAGCAGCGCGAACTCCTCGCCGCCGATGCGCGCCAGGAAGTCGCCGCTGCGCAGCTCTTCACGCCACGCCGCCGCGGTCTCCTTGAGTAGACGGTCGCCCGCCGGATGCCCGCGGGTGTCGTTGAAGCTCTTGAAGTGATCGAGGTCGAGCATCGCCAGCACGAAAGGCTCTCGCTCGAGCAGCGCACGGTCGAGATTGGTCTCCCACGCTCGTCGGTTGGGTAGCCCTGTGAGCGCGTCGGTGCTGGCCATGTCGGTCAGCTGGGAGAGCAGGTCGGCGCGCTTGATAGCCGTCGCGACCTCGTGTGCGAGCAGCGTGATCAGCGTCGCCCGTGTGCCACCCGCTCGAATCTCCTGGGGCCAGCCGACGACAAGAACGCCAACCGGCTCCTCGCCGCTGAAAACCGGCTCGAACAACATCGAAGCGGGACGCCCGACGGTCTCCCGCATGACGCGGTCAAAGCCGCCCAGCTTGTCGCGGTCGCTCCACAGGAAGGAGCACCGTGAGACGAATGCCTCGCCAGCCGCTGAGCTTCTCCCAGGAGTGATCTCTAAGGGTGCCACGTCGATGCCCGCCATTGCGGTGGTGCGCAACGCTCCGGAGCTGCCGGTGGGCTCGTACAGCAGCGCGAAGCTCGCCTTGCTGATCGAACGGGCCGCCTCGCATACCTCGGCTCGGGCATGGGGACTGTTCGACATCCCGCGCATCACGGCTGCCACCTGCTCCAGAGCCCGCTCGCGGTGCTCTGCCTCGTTAGCCTGGTAGCGCACCTCGGCGACCAGCCATTGGGTGGTAAAGCCGATGATCGCGCCCACCGCAAGGAAGAGCACCGCGGCGCGGTACTGCGTGGCGGGGTATGCGGCTCCCCCCAAGAACACGAGTGGGGCGAGGAAGAAGACAGCCATACCTACGGTGACGACACATAGCTGACGACGATCGCCGTATAGGGCCGTCCAGAAGACTGGAAGCAGCGCTACTACTGCGATACCGGAGTTCGCCCCCCCGGCGGAGCTGCGCAGGAAGGCGACGGATGCGAGGAAGATCAATGACGGAGGAATCTCTCTCGCCTTGGCGAGTGCTCCCCAGGATGGGATGAGCCGTACCAAGCCGGCGATAACTCCCAAAGCCAGCGCCGTCGCGTACTGAGCCCAGTCTACGTTCGTCGCAATCGGCGCGATAACCGCGGCAAGCCCCGCTGCTGCTGCGAAAGGGGCCAGGTGCAGTGCTATGTGCTCTCCCGCTGCGGTGCTTTCGCTCAGCTGCTCCGCCGGTACAGAGTCTTTGCGCAGCTCTCGTTGATCCCGCATGCTCAAGATATTCGGCAAATCTTCGGTGTTGCTTGACCGTGCCACCGATCCTGTCTCCTGGCCGGCGTGTTCTTGGCTCGTGGGCGTTCTGACTAACGCTAAGACTGCCGAGTGGCTGTGCCGATGAGAATCTGCGCTGCGCCGCTCGGTGCCAGCTGAGACGATGCCCTCGCGATGCTCTCGATATCAACCGCAAGATCGCTTATGACCCCCATTCGCCGCGTCAAGTCGGCGCTTGTCTTGGCGATCCTCTGGAGTGCCGCGATCTCTGCCCCGGTGGCGATTGCGGTGCAGACCATCGGTGTGGGCAGCGGGCCTCACCAGCGCGACGTGATCGGCTTCGGTGCTCGTCACCACTTCGCTCGCCGCACGCACGCACGCACGGTCGCTAGCCGTGCGCACGCACACCCCGCCGCCGTCGCCCACGAGTCGGTCATCGGTGGAGCGGCGGCTCAAGCGGGCACATTCCCGTCGCTTGCATACATAGTCGACTTCCAAGGCCAGGCGGCCTACCAGTGCACTGGGACCGTGGTAGCTCCTAGCCTCGTTCTGACGGCCGGTCACTGTGCCGAGAACATGCAAACTGGGGCGCCGTTCAGTCCATCCGGCTACAGGGTGGTGATAGGCGCCGTCGATCCCTTGCTGCCCGGTGAACCGGTCTCAACGGTCGTTGGGGTGATCGTTTACCCGGGGCTCGCGCGCAAGGTCGATGATGGAGACGCGGCGCTACTGGTCCTCTCCACTCCCACCGCGGCCCCGCCGATCACGCTGGCGACGCGGACTAACGCTAAGCGAATTGCGGCGGGTGTGCCGGCGACGATCGTCGGCTGGGGTAAGACCACCTACGATCAAACGGTCCTAACCGAACAGCTTCAGTCGGCTGCCACCGTCGTGCAGGGACGCAAATGGTGCAAGCGCAACGCTCCGCCCTTCTATGCGCGGAGCGAGATTTGCACGATCACTCCACCTAGCTACGCCACGGGAGTGTGCGAGGGGGACAGCGGCGGTCCGCTGCTTGCGCCCGGGCCGGGTGGCGAACCGGTCGAGGTGGGTATTGCCGATCACGTGTACGGGAGATGCTCTACGAGGCAGCCCTCCGTGTTCGCAAGCGTGGGCTTCCTGGCATCGTGGATCCACACGTGGGTTCAGGCGTACAAGCAGGCGCCGACTCCGCCGACTCCCGTTCCGCCGGTGACCCTGCCTCCGGCTCCCTCGCCACAGCCGGCACCGTCCTGATCGCTCGACCCGCCCCGTCTCGATCGTGAGTCGGGTCGGGCGTCCCGGGATGACGGGTCAGCTCGACGCATGGGTACCTGGGCAACGGGCAGACTGCACGGTGTGAGCCGAGTGCGCCCTTCGTCCCTCCCTGCCGATGAGTTGCCCCGGGCGCGTCGTCGGCTCGTGCTTGCCATTTGCTGCATGAGCCTGCTGATCGTGGGGCTGGACAACACGATCGTCAACGTCGCCCTGCCGTCGATCGGGCGGGAACTGCACGCGCCCGTGTCGGACCTGCAGTGGACGGTGGACGCCTACACGCTGGTGCTCGCGAGTTTGCTCATGCTGGGCGGGTCGATGGGGGATCGGCTCGGACGCCGCCGCGTGTTTCAGACGGGGCTCGCTGTATTCACACTGAGCTCGCTGCTGTGTAGCGCGGCCCCGAGCCTGGGATGGTTGATCGTGTTCCGCATGCTGCAGGCGGTTGGTGGATCGATGCTCAATCCGGTAGCGATGTCGATCATCCGCAATGTCTTCACCGACGCACGCGAGCGGGCTCAGGCGATCGGCATGTGGGGCGCCACGATCGGCATCAGCCTGGCTTTGGGGCCGGTGCTGGGAGGAGCGCTCGTGCAGGGGGTGGATTGGCGCGCGATCTTCTGGATCAACATTCCCGTGGGGCTGCTCGCACTGGGACTCACCATGCGCTTTGTCCCAGAGTCTCGCGCTCCGCGCCCACGACGCCTGGACCCGGTCGGTCAGGTGCTCGTCATCGTCCTGCTTGCATCGCTTACCTACGCGATCATCGAGGCGCCTTCGGCGGGCTGGCTCTCCGCTCAGACGATCGGCTTGTTCGTGCTCGCCGCGTTGGCTGTGGGCACCCTCGTCCCGTACGAGGCCCGTCGCCGCGAGCCATTGCTCGAGCCGCGCTTCTTTCGCAGCGTCCCCTTCTCGAGCGCAAGCGTGATCGCCGTGTGCGCATTCGCCGCGCTGGGCGCGTTCCTGTTCCTCAATACCCTTTACCTGCAGGAGATCCGCCATCTGTCTGCGCTCACAGCCGGGCTTTACACCTTGCCAATAGCGGCGATGACATTGTTCTTCGCTCCGCTCTCAGGCCGTATCGTCGGTCGCCGCGGGCCACGCATAGCGCTTCTCGTCGGCGGTCTCGGGATCATGCTGGGCGGTCTCCTGCTGACGGGGGTCGAGGCCAGCACGCCGATCGCATCGCTGCTACCCGCCTACTTTGTCTTTGGGATCGGCTTTGGCATGGTGAACCCGCCGATCACCAACACGGCGGTGCTGGGCATGCCCGAGGCACAGGCCGGCGTGGCCGCCGCGGTGGCGTCGACCTCACGCCAAGTGGGCCAGACATTGGGTGTAGCCATCGCCGGGGCGATAGCGGCTGCGGGCGCCGTGACAGTCGGTCCGGGCTTCGTCGGAGCCAGTCACACCGTCTGGTGGATGGTGGCTGGCTGCGGTGTGACGATCGTGGGACTCGGGCTGATCAGCACAACTGACAGGGCGAACGCCAGCGCGAAGCGAGTGGCAAGCGAGCTCGGGGGCGGAGAGGGCCGCGGTGGACAAGGGGATCCGCCACTCCCAGATGCGGATCTGATCGAGGCCTGAGGCTCCGAGAGGGATCGGCTCTCTGCGGTAATCAGCTTCTGATTAGCTCGCTTTAGGAGCATTGCTGCTTGCACCGGGGCTCCCGCCGCTCGCGCTCGCGGCACCCGTACCGCTCGAAGCCGGTGCGATCTCATCCAAGCGGTCGATGATCGCCTTTAGGCCGCCCTGTGTGTGTATGTCGAGCCGATCGAGGATCTCCTCGGCGTCTTTGAAAGTGTTCGCGGAGCGAGCATCCGCGGCAAGGCTCTGGACGTTCTGCCCGACCATGATCACCGACAGCAGAACGAGCTGAAGGAAGGTCTGCGCGATCCACGCCACGATGCCCTCTCCCCCCGGTTTCAAGGCCGGACCGAGACCGATCAGGGCTATGCACGCAAACAGATAGGCGCACCACATCGTGCCGACCAGCCTGGTGATGAGCACGGCAAACTTCGCGTTGAAGCCTTTGGCCTCACCCATCGCCTCCTTGAGCACGCTCGGACTGGGGTGCAGCGCCTTGGCCAGATGGTGTTGTGTCTTGACCGGCCTACGATCTGTCATCGATTCTCCCCACCGTTCGTCTTATCCCCATCCCCAGTCGCATTCTCACCCGGCGGCTCGTCCCCATTCCCACGCTCCGTCTCGTCCCCATTCCCACGCTCCGTCTCGGCCCCGACCTCCGTCTCGACCTCCGCCTCCGACCCGACCTCCGTCTCGGTCTCCACCTCCGTCTCGTCCCCATCTCCCTCATACAGCGACTCGCAGGCAAGCTCCTGCCCTCTGGCGCCCCAGAGCTTGATCTCGAGCAGGTCGTGCCGGTAATCGTCTGGGGCGATCAGCGTGAAGCGTTGCTCGATCAGCTCGCACTGGTCCACGGTGGCGCGGCCCAGCTCGGCTGTGACGATCCGCCCCGCGCCCACCAGCGGGCGTCCCCACACGAGTGTCATCGCGGCGATCGCCCCGTTCTGTCCGTGCCAGGAGCCGATCACCTCGTCACACACGTCGAGCTTCCAGTCGGGGTTGCGTGCGGCCGTCTCCTCGGTGAAGTCGCCGTGGGCGGAGAGCTCCATCGGTTCGTCCTCGCCCACGCCGGTCACGAACCGCACGTAGCCGAACAGCTCATAGCCACCCGAGGTGATCGAAGTGGCGGGGACGTACCGGCGCCCGTGCCAGGTCCTGTCCGGGTACCACGCGATCTCGCCAGGCTCGCCCAGATCCTCGCCATCGGTGTCGAGCTCGGCCCAGGCTGTGCGCAGCTCCTCCTCCAGGCGCTCCGCCCAGCGGCCGTAGGGCAACCCTTCCTGCTGGGGCTCGGCGGCGAAGCTCGGGACGACACGGTCAACGGGTGGCACGAGCGCCAGACTACCGTGGACGCGCCGCGCCGATGCATCCTCCCTCCATCGTGCTGAGCGCGCCATGCTCGGTTGACTGTTTGCCAACGGCTGCGTTGTCGGTGCCGACTCGGTCCACGGCGGTTCGGCGGGCGCTCCTAAGCCTCCAGCAGCAGCGTCACCGGTCCGTCATTGACGAGCTCGACCTGCATGTGGGCGCCGAACACGCCGCGCCTAGCGTTTGTGCGCTCGCAGAAGCGCTCGTACAGTGGCTCCGCGTGCGTTGCTGCCGCCGCCGTCGCATAGCTGGGCCGATTGCCTTTCGCGGTGTCTGCGTACAGCGTGAACTGACTTACGCACAGGATCTCGCGCTCGCCGAGCGGGTCATTCATGCGCCCCTGGTCGTCGTCGAAGATGCGCAATGCGATCACCTTCTGTGCGAGACGATCAGCCTGTGTCGGTCCGTCGTCATGGGTCACCCCAAGCAGTACGAGCAGACCGGGGCCAATCTGAGAGACCTTCCGGCTGTCCACATGCACCCTGGCGCTCCTGACTCGCTGGACGAGCGCTCTCATGCCTCACGCAACACCGCCGCCGCATGCTCCGGGGCGACGATGTTGAGCTTCACGCCCGTGGACAGCTCCAGACCCGCCAGGTGGGTGAGGCGCGGCGCCACGTCGATTCGCCAGCAGAAGTGCTCGGCGCCGCGCGGAGCGGTCCTCACCCACATGTTCAACGGAGGACTTGACCCAAAGTGGCGCGCAAGCCGTGTGAGCCCGTCGTGCAGCAACGCCGCCCCGACCGGCCCGTTGTCCTCGAAGCGCATGCGCGGGGCGCGGGGCGCGAGCATCAGCTGGAAGGGCATGCTGGAGCCGTAGGGCGCCATCAGCACCGCCTCCTCGTCGATCGCCACGATCCGCTCGCCGCGACGCACCTCTTCGGCGACGAGATCCTCGAGCAGGCTTCTGCCCATGGTGCGCGTGGCATACGCTCCGCAGCGCTCACGCTCGCGCGCCACCTCGGCGGGCACGAAGTCGAGCGCGTAGAGCTGGGAGTGGGTGTGCTCCAGGGACGCTCCCGCCTCGCGGCGCTCGTTGACGATCAACTGCACGTAGGCGCTGTCGGCGTGCGCTCTCATTCGCTTGCGCCACACCTCCATCGCTCCCGCCAAGCGCTCGGGCGGAAGCTCGGCCAGCGACTGGACCGACTCGGGTGCGTTGACGATCACCTCGTGCGCGCCACTCGCGGGCATGGCGCAGAACAGGTCTGGCTGCGCATCGGCCGCCACCGAAGCGCTGTCGGGTGTGAGCGCCGGATAGAGGTTCGGCACGACCCTTACCGTCCAGCCGGGTGCATTCGCGACTCCCCCGGCCGATCCGCTTGCGTCACCGCCGGTCGTGCCACGCGTGTCCGCATTCCCACCGGTCTGTCCGCCATCAGGGCGCACCGCATACAGCTCAGGGGGCGTCCTGTCCTCATGACCCTCGGCGAACGGATCCTTATCCACGTCGATCGGAGAGGGGCCTGGACACCGCGGCTCGCCACCCGGACGCTCCGAGCGCTCGCCCGCGATGATCACCTTGTGCCCGCTCAGCGGGTCCACCCTTATCTCAGGCATGTGGCGCAAACGGTAGGAGGTTGGTTGCGATCAATGGTCTGCCGCGCTTCGCGTTTGGACCCTCGCAGGCGCGCAACTCGATGACGGTCACGCTTCCAAGGCATAGAGGCGCACATCCCGCGCGAGCTTCGCTGCGCTCGGATACTCGCCCTGGCTGATGAATTGTTTCCCGTCGCGGGCGATGAATACGGTGACCGGCGTGCCCGTGGAGTCGGTCAGCTGCTCACCAAGCGCGCCGCTGTGGTCGTAGTAGCTCGGATAGCTCACCGCGAAGGATTTCAGGAACGCGATGGCGTCGCCGCGGCTGGGGTCCTCCGAGTCGATCCCGAGGAATGCCACCCGCCGCCCGTATTCGGCTGACACCCGCTGGAAGACACCGAACTCATCCCTGCAGGGGACACACCACGACGCCCACTTGTTGATGACCAACGGGTAGCCCTTCAAGCTCGCCAGGCGCGCATGCAGCGCACGCGCACCGCCTTCGAGCAGCGCGCCTGCCTGAGTGTGGAGGGCGGCGAGCGCTGGCGGCGAGCCTGCGAGTAGCGCACTTGTCTGCGCGGCCGTTAGCTGCGTGGTGGCGGATCCCGCCGTTGAAGATCCGCGCGGAAGCTCTGCCACTCCGACGGCGATTAGCCCGGCAAGCGCCAGGCAGGCAAGCGTCACGATCGCGCGGCGAGCAGGCATGCAGGATAAGAGTGCCAGATGGTCGTAGAGATGGGCCCAACAGCCGACGCCTTCAAATCGCCCGGGTTGTGCTGTATCCTGACGGGAGCGGAGGAGCGGGACCCAATCGTCTCAACCTTCCGCGAGCCTCACCGGTGCAAGCGCCGGTTTTCATGAGCAGCGCGGAACTACTTTCTGCGACCGCTCTATCTCGAAGCCCAGAGCCTTATGGCCGAGTCCACCGCAGTGGCCCTCGCGGCCGCGTCCATTCCCGATTCCGCCGAAATAACTCGCGCGGAGAAGCTCGTGCGCGAGCGTTTCCTGCACGAGGGCGAGGATCAGGCGGTAGCGCTTGCGCCCGGCTCGCCTCGCCGCCGCGCGCTCGATCAAGCGCTCGTCGAGCTGAAGGAAGGCGCGAAGCATCCATCCACGGCCTGGAGGCGCGAGTTCTCTCTGTTGCTCGGGCTTGAACGGGTGCTCTCCGAGGACGACCCGAAGCTGGTCGACGGCACCGTGCTCTCAGCCCATCAGGTAGACGCCCTGTCGGGCACGCTCACCGCGTTGCTGGCCGAGGCACAGCTTCGCTCTACGGCCAACGGCAACGGACGGGCCGCCGCCGCGGCCTCGCCCGAGTTGCTTGCCTCGGCCGCGATCCTCGGCCCAGAGGGCGGCGAGCGGCCACAGTCCGACGGTAGGGCTCTCCTTGCCGACGGCGTGGAGGAGGACGAAGCCGATGTCGAGGACGGCGAGGACGAGGAGGAGATCGAAGAGGACGAGCACGACGACGACGATCTCGGCCCCGTTCAGCGCGCCGCGCCTGAGGAGGACGACGATGAGGACGACTTCGAGGACGAGATGGACCTCTCAGAGCCAGAGCCTGAGCCCGAGGAGGAGGTCGAGGAGGAGTCCGAGGAGGAGCCACGCGACTGGGTCGAAGAGGAGGACGAGGAGGACGTCGCCGATCAGCCCGAGGACCCAAACGCCGCCAAGCGCTTCTGGTTTGAGCACGCGACCGGCGCCGGCAAGACGGTGGCTGCGCTGGGCTTCGTAGAGGCCTCCCAGACCGGGGGCATCCTGATCCTCACCCACAGGCGCAACCTCGTGGACCAGTTCCACGGTGAGCTGCGCCAACGTGGTTATCAGAAGCGCATCTCCCGCCCGCTGTATGTCGGTGAGGACTCGCCCAAGGGACCGGTGACGGTTGAGACCTACCAGTGGTTCGTGCGCAACGCGGGGCGCATATCGAGCGCCTACACGATCGTGATCTGCGACGAGGCGCACACCGCGCTCGGTGAGAAGACCAGCGGCGCGATCCGGGCATGGACTGGTCCGATCTTCATCGGCATGACCGCCACTGGCGCGCTGATCGCCCGCCACGTGACAGACCTGTTCCCGACGCAGACCTCGCGCTTCGACCTCGCCCAGGCCGCTCGCCGTGGAGTGATCTCACCGCTGCGCTGCGTGCGTATCTCTCCCGGGGTGGGCGTTCGCACGATCGCCAACGTGCCCCTGCGTCGCGGCGAGGTGGACACCGAGTTCGACCAGGAGGAGCTGGCCGAGCTACTGGATCAGCAGCCCTTCAACATGGCGGCCGCCAACCTCTACAAGACTCGTTTCAATGGCGTCCCGGGCGTGGTCTACGCGGCGGGCGTCAAACACGCCTACAACCTCGCGGAAGCGTTCAGGGCGGAAGACATCAAGGCAATGGGCGTCTCTGGCGAGACCCCCAAGCGCGAGCTCGCCGAGATTCTTGCGCGCTACGAGCGCGGGGACATCGACGTGCTGATCAATGCTCAGCTGCTCGCCGAGGGGTGGAACAGCCCGCGCGCGACCGTGTGCGTGCATCTCGCCCCCACGGCTTCCAAGCGCATCTACCAGCAGCGAGTGGGACGGGTGACGCGTCGCCATCCAGGCAAGGAGGCGGGGCTCGTCGTGGACTTCGTGCACCCCGCCACCAAGAACGACGATCCCGTGGTGACGCTGCACTCGCTGCTCGACCGCGATGTGTATCGCGGCGGGGCGATCGTGGTTGGCCCGGTGCGCCGCGGACGGGGGCGGCGGATGCGCGTGGAGCGGCGCGTGCTGCCCGTGTGCGCGGAGGAGGAACGTCGTTTCGAGGTGTTCGAGCGCGAGCTGTGGCGGATCGCCGTGGAGCACCTGGATTACGGCGAGCAGCACGTGTGGGCCGCGCTCGCGGGTGCGCGCGTCACCCCCAACGGTTGGCGCAGGGCGCGCGCGATGCTCCACTTCGACCGCACCGGCGAGCTGAAGGCGCGCTTCTTGATCACCGCGGTACAGCGCAACAAGAGCTCACAGCTGCGCCTGAAGGCTTTGTCGGAGATCGCCGCGCTGCGCGACCCCGACGCGTTTGACACGGCAATCGACATCGCGGGCTCGTGGCCGCGCGACGAGCGCCGCGAGGCCGCCAAGATCATGCTGCGCGCTCTGGTCGAGCGGCGTATCGGCCGCCGCGACCAGGCCAACGCATGGATCTGGCGCTTGGCTGAGTACACGCGCGAAGTGCACGAGGAGTACGCCGTGCAGCGCTGGCCGGAGACCAAGCGACTGCTCGGCTTGCTCGTCAACTCCGCCGGCGGAGCCCATGCGCGCAATGCGCGGCGGCTCGTGCACGCGGCGCGTAAGCAAGATCGTCGTCTCGCCGCCGCGTTGCTCGCCGCCGCGCTCGCCCATACGCCCGAGGCCGAGGAGGTCTTGCGTGGGGCCCGCACACGGATGGCGCGCAAGCCTCCCGCGCTTGCGCGCGAGCTGCTGCGCAACTTCCCCAAGCGTCGCGCGCGCGGGCAGCGCCGTCGGCGCAAGGGTCCAGGACAGGGCCAAGGTCAGCGCTCTGGCGAGGCCGTTCCCGTCGGCACTCAGGCTACGAAGGCCACGCGTCCGCGGCGCTCGAGGCGAGGATCGGAGAATGGCAAGGTCAAGGACACGGACGTGCCCTCGGATGCGGTGCTGGCCGAGGCTCTTTCAAATGAGACCGCGCCACAGTCGGGAGGGGACGGCGAGCTCGAGCCGGGTTCCGGCAAGAAGCTGCAGCGCAACGTCGAAGATGCCCTCGATCGGGCCGAGGACTCGCCCGCTCAGAGCGCCAAGAAGGGCATGGCCTGAGGGTTTGGGTTATGGGTCGCGCTCTGCTCAGTCAGAGCGGCCCAGGTGGACCTCACCCGCATCGAGCATCGTGGTCGAGCCATCGGCGAGCTTGACGAGCAGACGACCGGCGCCGTCGATGCCCTCCGCCCGACCGTGCCCGACCGGGCGCTCGCGCCCGGGGGGCTGATCCCGACCGTGTGCTCCCCAGGAGATCTCGCGTCCGTGTAGCGCGTCGCACGCGCGCCACGCGTCGAGCACGGTCTCCGCGGGCTGCGTGAGACGAAGTTCGAGCATCTCGAGGAAACGGTCCAGTAGCGGCTCGATCGCGCTCGATTCGAGCTGGAGGCTGGCTGCGCCCGCGCGCACCTCGGACGGCAGCTGCTCAACGCGCACCGCCACGTTCAGCCCGATCCCAAGCACTGCCCAGCCTTCCAGGGGACGACCCTCCACGAGGATGCCGGCGAGCTTCGCGAGCGGAGGCGCCTCCACGCCACCTGCCTGGTCGTGGTCGTCGGGTCGCTCGAGGACCACGTCGTTCGGCCACTTCACTCGCGCGTTCTCGCCGACCGCGTCGCATACGGCGACCCCGGCGATCAGCGACAGCAACGCCGGTGGGTCTCTCAGTACGAGCGAGCAGAGCAGCGCGCTGCCGGGCGGAGCCAACCACGTGCGCCCCTGTCGCCCGCGTCCCGCCGTCTGCTCAGCGGCGGTGATCAGCGTGCCGTGGGGAGCAGCTGCGATCGCTAGCGCGCGGGCTCGCTCATTCGTGGAGTCGGTGCGCCGTAGGTGCAGGCGGGGATGGCCGAGCGAGTTCGTCGGACTGGGATGGGCCTGGCCGCCCGTCATTTGGAGCTATTGAGTGCGTCAGCGAGCAATGCATCCACGAGGCCGTCGATGTCGTGGCGCTCCGCCTCGACGTGCGGCTCCAGGCCGTGCTCTCTGAGCGTGGCGCTCGTCACCGGCCCGATCGACGCGATCCGGGCGTCCGGCGCAAGGAAGGCCGCGTTTGGGTTGGCGCCTGCTGCACCCGCGCTTCCGTCGCTCGCGCGGGCGTCGCGCGCGGCCTGTATGAAGAAGCGCACCGTCGAGGACGAGGTGAACGTGATGTAGTCGGCCGTGAGCGCGCTCGCGAGTGCGCTCTCCGACAGTGGCTCGGCGATCGTCTCGTACAACGCCAGCACATCCACCTGGGCGCCGCGTGCGCGCAACGCGTCGGGGAGCACGTCGCGCGCCTCGCGCGCTCGCGCCACGAGGGCGTGCTTCACGTCGAGGTCGCTCAGCGCCTCGACAAGCGACTCGGCGACGAAGCGCTCGGGTATCACGTCGGCGAGGATCCCGTGCGCGGCAAGCGCCCGTGCCGTGCCCGGCCCGATAGCCGCGACGCGGGCGCCGGCAAGCGAGCGCGAGTCCCGCCCTGCGGCCGCCAACCGTTCAAAGAGATACTCAACGCCATTGGGACTTGTGAGGCAGATCAGGTCGTAGGTCGCGGGGTCCAATGGGGGTCCCGCCAGTGGCTGTGTCTTGATCGCCGGCGCTTGCACCACCCTTGCGCCGAGCTCTCCCAACCGCCGTGCGAGCTCGCTCACCTGTGCGCGCGCTCGCGTTACCGCGATAACGCGGCCAGCGAGTGGCCGCGCGGGCAGCCACTCCAAGCTGTCCGCGAGTCCCACGACCTCACCGACGATCGTGATCGTCGGTGCCTTCACCTGCTCGCGGCGCGCGACCTCGGCGATCGTTGCGAGCGTGCCGCCGACCGTACGCTGGTCGGGAAGCGTGCCGCGTTCAACGAGGGCCACCGGCTGGGAGGGGGGCCGGCCGGCCTGGATCAGTGAGCTGGCGATCTGCTCGAGCTGGCGCACCCCCATGTAGAAGACAAGCGTCCCCGGGAACATCGCAAGCGCGCTCCAATCGAGTTCGGAGTCGTGCTTGGCGGGATCCTCATGGCCGGTGACGAGCGCCACCCCGGTTGACAGGCCTCGGTGTGTCACCGGAATGCCCGCGTAAGCCGCCGCGGACACGCCGGCGGTCACCCCGGGAACGACCCCAAACTCAATACCGGCCTCGCGCAGCGCAAGTGCCTCCTCGCCGCCACGACCGAACACGAATGGGTCGCCGCCCTTCAGCCGTACGACCTCTCGGCCCGCGCGCGCGCGCTCGATCATCAGCGCCTGCGTGTGCTCCTGGGGCACCGACTCGCCACCCCCTTGCTTACCGACAAACAACAGCTCCGCATCCGCCCGGGCTCCATCGAGCGCTTGTGTCGGGATCAGCCGGTCGTACAGGATCGTGTCTGCGCGCGCGATCAGCTCCAGTGCGCGCGCGGTCAGCAATCCCGGGTCGCCTGGCCCAGCGCCGACGAGGTGCACGCGCCCGGGTCGCTCAGGGGTGCTCAACAGCCATCTCCGCCGCGCGTTCCAGCAGGCCGCGCGCACCCGCCGCCTCCAGCCGCTGCGCCACGCGCGTCCCCAGCTCCTCGGGATCGTAGAATCCGCCAAGCAGCTCGTCGGCGATCCACTCCGAACCGTCTGGCAGGCCGATCCAGGCGCGCATGTTCAAGCAGCCACAACCAGCTGGCACCGCGTGCGCGCCGAGCGGTGTGTTGCAGCTCGCTCCCAGCGCGTGCGCCACGGCGCGCTCGGCCAGCAGACAGGCAGAGGTGTCCTTGTCGAGGATCGGCTCGACTGCCTCTCTCACCGATGCGTCAGCGATGCGCGCCTGAAGCGCTAGCGCGCCCTGCCCGGGAGCGGGCACGAAGCGTGCAGGGTCAAGCAGGCAGCCGATATCGCGCTCACGGCCGAGGCGCTTGAGCCCGGCGCTGGCGAGCACAATCGCGTGAAGCGAAGCGCTCTCTCGCGGATCGCCACCATCGGAGTGTCCGCCGCTGACGCCGCCGTGGCCGCTGTCGTCTCGGCTCGGCCGCGCGCCGCGCTTGCCGCTTCCGATGACCTCCTCGGCGAGCTTGCGTAGGCGCGTGTCCACGTTGCCGCGCAAGCTCACGATCTCAAGATCGTCCCTGACCGCAAGCAACTGCGCGGCGCGGCGCACGCTGCTCGTCCCCACGCGTGCGTCCCGCGGTAGATCCTCCAGCGAGTGAGCCCCGATCAGGGCATCCGCGGGTGTCGCACGCGCCGGTGCGCCTAGCAGCCCCAAGCCGGCGGCGAGCTCGCCGGGAACATCCTTGGCGGAGTGCACAGCCAGGTCGATCTCGCCGGTAAGCAGCGCCTGCTCGAGCTCCGCCACCCAGCGCGACTTGTCCTCACCGCGCGGCTCGCGCTTGCTTGCGCCCGCGTGGGCACCCGTGCTTGTGCCCGCGAGAATGCGCGCGCCATGGCCGTTGCCGCCCTGAGGGTTCTGCGTGTCCCCGCGCGTGCGTACCACCACGATCTCGGCGCCCCCCAGCCATCCGGCTACAAGCCGCGCCTGGGCGAGTGCGAGCGCGCTGCCGCGCGTCCCGATCCGCATCAGTCCGCTCGACCCTCTAGGAGCTCTTGCGGGCGCTCTTGATCGAGCGCACCTCGGCGAGCTTCGTCTCCGCGTTCTCGGCGGAGAGGTCCCGCGGGGTTTCCTCGTCGAGCCCGAACAGCTCACGCACGAGTTGCAGACTGGCGTGGCCGCCTGCCTGCCCCCCGCCATGGGAGGCGCCCCCAAGGGTGCGCTCCTGGGAGAGGCTGCGCAGGCGGATCGTCGGCTCGTGCAAGAGGCGGCCGAGCACGGCGCGTGCGACTGCCTCCACGCGCATCAGGTCGCGCTCGGAGGCCGACTCCCAGCGTCCCACGTTCTCCGCGAGTACCTGCTCCACGATCTGATTGCCGTGCTCACGCAGGGCGCTCACGGTCGGCAGCGTCTCCAGTTGGCCGAGCCAGCGCGCGAAGCGGTGGATCTCCTCCTCGACGATCTCCTCGGCCTGCGGCACGATCTCCTTGCGCGCACCGAGGTTGCGCTGAACCACGGCCTGGAGGTCGTCGATGTCGTACAGCGTCACCCCGTCGATGTCGCCGCAGCGCGAGTCGATGTCGCGCGGGACCGCGATGTCGATCAACAATAGGTTTTCCCGCCCGCCCCGGCCGCGACGCTGGGCCATCACGAGCTCGAGCTCCTCGCTGCCCACGATCGGGTGGGGCGAGGAGGTGGAGGAGACGACGATGTCGGCCTCGAGCAGCTGCTCGGGCAGTTTGTCGAGCCCCACCACAGAGCCGCCGAAGCGCTGGGCGAGGCTGAGTGCGCGGTCGGCGTGACGGTTGGCCACGAAGATCGTGCCCACTCCTTGGTGGGCAAGCGCCTGGGCTGTCAGCTCGCTGGTCTCGCCCGCCCCGAGCAGCATCACGCGGCGCTCGGCCAAGTCGCCGAGCACATCCTGGGCGAGGTCCACGGCCACGGAGGGCACGCTCACGCGAGACGACCCGATCCCAGTCTCCGAGCGTACGCGCTTGCCCGTCGTGAGTGCCGCCGCGAACAGGCGGTTGGTGAGCGGGCCGGTGACGCCGGCCTTCATCGCCGCCTCATACGCGCGCTTGACCTGGCCCTGGATCTCGGCCTCGCCGAGGATCATCGACTCCAGGCCCGAGGTCACTCGGTAGAGCTGGCGCGCCGCGTCGCAGTTGCGCGGCGAGTAGATCTCTTGCGCGAGCTCGGTAGGACGGATGCCGGCGCGGCGGGCGAGCAGGCCGAGCACGTCGGCCTCGGCTTGTAGCGGATCCCCCCCCATCCCGCCTACGACGACGTAGATCTCGGTGCGGTTGCAGGTCGAGATCACGACCGCCTCGTGCACCTCCGGGCTCTGGGCGACTTGCTCGGCGAACTCGACCGACTGGGACTCGGTGAAGGCCAGCCGCTCACGCAGCGCGACGGGCGCGGTCTTGTGGGAGATACCGAGTGCCAGCAACTCACTCATACGGTCTCGCGCTCCTTCTGGGCGCCCTCTGGGTGCTCGCGCTCTTGGGCGCTCAGCTCGCGCACCTTGCGCTCCACGCGACCGAGGCGGATCGCCATGATCGCCACGTAGATCAGGACGATCGCGAAGAACACGATGTAGGCGGCGGCGACGTAGCCGTCGTTCGTGTGTTCGGGCAGGGCTGTCGCGAGCGGTGTCATTGGAAGCCGAGGATCCTGGAGCGCGCTTTGAGCAGGATGCGCGTGCGCTTGGCGGCCAGCTCATAAGAGCACAGCGTGGCGAACAACAGCGCCATTGCCACGAGCGACACGAGGAATGTGAGCATCATCGACCCGGGCAGGTTCGAGGTGGAGCCGAGTACGCGCGGGTGCACGTAGGAGGCGGACAGGCGCACCGCGATGAAGTTGAGCGGCACGAACGCGCCGGCCGTGATCGCGAACACTGAGGCGTAGCGCGCCTGGCGCTCGGGGTCCTCGATCGCGAAGCGCAGCGGCTGGTAGGTGGCGTACAGCAGGAAGATGATCAGGAAGGAGACGAGCGTCGGCTCGTTCCACACCCACCAGTGACCCCACGACGCGTGCGCCCAGAGTGAGCCGGTGATCAGGACGCCGACGCCAAAGATGAGGCTCATGTGGATGACCACATAAGAGCGCATGTCCCAGCGCTGATCGCGCGTGCGCAGGTGCGCAATCGCCATCAGGCCGCCGATCACAAAGCCCGCGAGGGTCACGATCGCGAGCGGCACGTGCAGATAAAAGATCTTCTGCAGGAAGCCTTCTTCGGCTTCGATCGGCGCGTAGAAGAACACGAGGCTGAGCGACACGCAGAAAGCCGCGACGGTGGAGATGGAGAGAGCGCGAAGTCCGGGGAGGCGCATTGAGGGCCTTAATCCTCCAGAAGGAAGTCGAATACGGCGTAGGCGATGAGGCCGAACACAAGATCATAGAGCGCGAGCGTGCCAAGCCAGCGCAGCTGCAACCCTCCCGGATGAACGGTCTGCAGTAGCGGGGCGGTGGCACGGGCGCAGCCGATCACGACGGGTACGAGCAACGGCAGCGTGAGCATCGGCCCGAGCAGGTCCCTCGCGCGCGTGCGCACGACCATCGCCGCGACGAGCGTGCCGATAGCCGCCACGCCCAGATCGCCCAGCGCAAGCGGCGCCAGCAGGCCCGGCAGCGCTTGGCCGAGCGGTGGGCCGAGCAGCAGCAAAGCAAAGGCCGGGACCGCGATCAGCTCAAGTACGAACAGGTAGGTGAGCAGCGCGATCGCCTTGGCTATCAGCAGCGCGGTGCGGTCAACCGGCGCGAGCAGGAAGCCGTCAAAGCCGCCCTGATCGGCGTCGGCGACGAACAAGCGGTTGACGCCGAGCATCGCCGCGAACAGCAAGGTGACCCATAGGATGCCCGCCGCCTCCTGCCCGCTGACGGTGTCCTGGTTCAAGGCAAAGTGGAACACGACGAACGTGGTCACCGCGAATAGGGACATGCCGGGGATCGACTCGAGCGTGCGCAGCTCGACCAGGAGCTCCTTGCGCAGGAGGGCGAGGACGACGTCGAGCGTGCGGGCCTGTGCATGTACGGGCCGGTCGGCTCGTACATGCTGTTCATCGAGCTCCTGCATAGCGCTCGGCGCATGCGATGGCCCGCCGGGTCCGGCCTGCGACTTGTTGGTCGTACCGACCGGTGCATGCACCGGTCGGCCGGGACGTGCATGCACGTCCCGGGACATCGCCGCATGCGGCGATGTCTTCCCCGAATCTGTTGGGTCGCTCATAGGGCGCTCACCTGTACAACTCCGCTACCGCATCTGGGCTCACGCTCGCAACTGCCCCGAGCAGTGCCACGCGGCCCGCTCGCAGGCCGAGTACGACGTCAGCTTCGGCTAGCCCTCTGCGCGGGTCGTGGCTCGACACCACCCGCGTGTGTCCCGACTCGGCTCCGATCAATGGCTCCACCAGATCGATTGCGGCCGGGTCGAGATTCGCGTAGGGCTCGTCGAGCAAGAGCAGCTCGGGGTCGTGCAGCGTCGCGCGCGCAACGGCCACGCGTTGCACCATCCCGCGCGACAGCGTCCTCACGGGCTCGTCCGCGCGGTCGGCCATCGCAACGGCTCGCAACTGCTCCTCGACCGCACTGTCGGCGACGCCGTGCAGGCGCGCGTGGTAGCGCAGGTTCTCGCGCGGCGTCAACTCCCTGTAGAGCAACGGCTCGTGACCAAGCAATCCGACACGCCCGCGCACGCGCCACGCCTCATCGGGCAGTGAGCAGCCGAGGACGGTCGCGCTTCCCGAGTGCGGGCGCAGCAGTGTCGCCAGCACGCGCAGCAACGTCGTCTTGCCCGCGCCGTTGGGGCCGAACACGACCAGCGTCTGGCTTGCGCCGAGTGTGAGTGTTACGCCGTCGAGCGCCGCACGCTCGCCATAGTTGCGCGTCAACCCTTCGAGCCCGACCGCCACAGGTACGTCCTCGACGGCCGTGCCCAATGCCGCCTGGACTTCCGAGTCCGTCATCCGACCTCAGACTGCGGAGAGGCGCTGCTCGTGCTCGGCCTGCGCGTGGGCAATCAGCTCGCGCACGTCCTGTTCGCGTCCCTCGCGCAGCAGCACCACCGGGTCGGGGTCGCCGTTAACGATCCCCTCGAAGAACTGCTTGCGGTCCTGGTAGGTGGGAAGCGTGCCCTTGGCCCAACCGCGCACCTCGTTGAGCAGCACCGCGAGTTGCGCGTAGGACTCGCCGAACTGCTCGGCTATCTCGCGCTTGATGCGCTTGGCCAGTGCGGGCGAGGCGCCCGCAGTGGAGATCGCGATCGCCAGTGGACCTGTGCGTACGATCGCGGGCAGGATGAAATTGCACAGCGGCGGCACGTCCACCACGTTGACGAGCATCGCGCGTCGCTCGGCGTCCTCGTACACCGCGATGTTCACGTCGGTGTCGTTCGTGGCGGCGATCGCCATGAACACGCCCTCGAGGTCTGCTGGTCCGGCATAGGAGCGACGCTCCCAGCGGATCGAGCCCTCGGCCGCGTACTGGGCGAGCGCCGGCTCGGCCTCGGGGGCGATCAGCGTCACCTCGCCGTCGCACGCGAGCAGCCCCTCGACCTTCTCAAGGCCGATCTCCCCGCCCCCAACAACCAAGCTGCGCCTGCCCTTCAGCTTCAGGCAGGCGATGTAGAAGGGCGTCGAGAGCATGTCCGCGACGCAGCTCTGGTCGCAGATCCCCTTGCGCAGTTGGCAAACGCACTCCTTGCCTGCATAGGCCTGGGCGGGCATCCCTACAGGTTACGACCTGCGGCCGAGCGCGCGGAGGCCTACACGCGCGAGCGCCAGCCCGCCCTGGCGCCAGGCCTGCTCGCGGTCGCTGTCGCGGGTGGAGCGCAAGCGCGCGGCCGTCCACGCCGCGCGCGCTGTCAGCTCGTCGTAGGGCCCCCACCACAGGCCGCGCGAGCCCGAGGGATCCCATGTGATCAGCTTCTCCTGCGCGCACGCGCGTAGGCCCGCCTCGCCGAGGGTGCGCCCCAGCCCGCTGCCGGCCGCGGCGCCCCACGGCCCGCGCGACACGGCTGGGCTCGGGAGGTGGTCGTTGAGCCACACCATCCCGGCGTCGAGCTCGCGTGCGATGCGCATGCCGCGGTAACGGTCGGCAGTCCACACGGAGGCACCCAGGCCGTACGGGCTGTCATTCGCAAGCTCGATCGCCTCGGATACCGAGCCGACCGTCATCACCGCGAGCACGGGGCCGCCGATCGGTTCGCGCATCAGCCGCATCTCGTGAGTCACGCCGGTGAGCACCGCTGGCGCGAAGAAGGCGCCTGCGCGCGAAGTCGCGCCGCTCGCGCCTGCGCTGCGGTCATCGTTCGCCCCAGCTGGCTCGTGCACCGTCGAGCCCAGGGAACTGAACCCAACGAGGTCACCCGCTTGGACTGGGCCGCCACAGTGCAGAGTGGCGCCGGCGGCTACAGCGTCGTCCACCAGCTCGCGGACGTGCTCACGGCGACGCTCGGAGGCGAGCGGGCCGACCTGGACACGTGGGTCGCGTGGGTCCCCGACGGTCATCCCACGTGCTCCCGCCACGAGCCGCTCGACGAGCCGCTCGGCGACCTCGGGGGCCACGTAGATGCGCTCGACCGCGCCGCGTGCCTGCCCGGCGCCAACGCACCCAGCCCACAGAGCACCGGTTGCCGCGCGCGCGACGTGGGCGTCGGCGAGCACGAGCATCGCGTCCTTGCCGCCGAGCTCGACCGTCACCTCCTTCTCCTGGGAGACGCACTCGCGTGCTACCGCCCGCCCGATCGCGGGCGAGCCGGTGAACAGCAGCTTGTCTACAGGTGCGCGCGCGAGCTCCAGGCCCACGTCCGCGCCGCCGTGGATGACGCGCACCAGCCCCTCGGGTAGCCCGGCGCGCGCGAGCACGCGCGCGATTCGCTCGCCCGCAAGCGTTGCGCGCATCGCCGGCTTGAATACGACCCCGTTGCCGGCGAGCAGCGCTCCCGCGATCTGGCCGAGGGGCTGCGCGAACGGGGCGCTCCCGGCGCCGATCACGCCGACGACGCCGTATGGCTCATATGCGATGCGGGCGCGCTTGGTCGGCGAGAGCGAGCGGTGCACGCCGACGCGTCGGGCCCCGAGCACCCTGGCGCCATCATGGGCGACCCACTTGAGTGCGTCGATCGCCACGAGCAGCTCGAGCGCCGCGACCTCCGTGGGCGGCCGGCTCTGCTCGCGGGAGATCGTCTCACGCAGATCATCGAGCTCGTCGATGATCGCCTGCGCCATGCGGCGCATGTAGCGAGCCCGATCCTCCAGGCGCAAGAGCGCCCACAGCGGCTGAACCTTGGCCACCTGAGCGACGACCTCGGCAACATCTATTTGGATCGCGTCCACGCTCATTTGAATACTTCAAGTTTCGGGAGAGGGTGCCGACAAGGGTTGTCGAACCAGTACTTAGTGGCACACATTACGAGACTCGCCGGGTCGCGAGGAGGGGGGACACCCACTATGGCTGAGGGCAGGCAGGCGCAAGGGACGCTCCGGGCGTTGTTGGGGATCTCGCTGGCGCTCGCGGTGGCCGCGGGCTTGGGCGCGTGCGGAAGCTCTTCCACGAGCTCCTCCGCGAGCGGTGGCGGCACCGCCACGGTGCTGATGGGCACGGCTCCAGATTCGCTGGACCCGGGACTGGGGGCGACTACTCAGTCCTATGAGGCCACCTGGATCACCTATACGGGCCTTGTTACCTATGCGCATGCCTCCGGCGAAGCCGGCACCAAGCTGATCCCAGGCGTCGCCCAGAGCCTGCCCACCGTCTCCGACGGCGGTAAGACCTATACGTTCACGCTGCGCAAAGGTCTCGTCTACTCCAACGGCACGCCCGTCAAGGCGTCGGACTTCGCCTACACGATCGAGCGCGCGATCAAGCTCGGCTGGAGCAATGAGAGCTTCCTCTCCGAAAATATCGTTGGCGGCGAAGCATTCGAAAAGGGCAAGGCCTCATCGATCTCGGGCATCCAAACCGACGACGCCACCGGTGCGATCACGATTAAGCTGGTGGCTCCCTACGGACCTTTCCTGAACGTGCTCGCCTTCCCGGCGGCTGGTCTCGTCCCCACGGGGACGCCGATGAAAAGCCTCACCAACGATCCCCCGCCCGGCGTCGGGCCGTATGAGATCGAGAGCGTCGTGCCCAACAAGTCATTCGCGATGGTGCGCAACCCAGACTGGTCCAAGGACGCGATCCCGGGCATCCCGGCGGGTCACGTGAACGTGGACGTGAGCATCGTCTCCAACAACCAGAGCGAGGCCGAGCAGGTGCTCGACAACAGCGCCGACGTGTTCGACTACAACGACACGATCCCCCCGACGCTGATCTCTCAGGTGGAAAGCCAGGCACAGGGGCGCTACGCGAAGGAGCCGACCGTCTCGGGCGAGTACTTCTTCATGAACGTCAAAGAAGCGCCGTTTAACAACGCGCTCGTGCGCGAGGCCGTCAACTACGCGCTCGACCGCCGCGCCCTCCAGCGACTGGACAGCGGCATGCTCGAACCGGCCTGCTTCTTCCTGCCGCTTGGCATGCCCGGCCACCCGACGGCGAAGTGCCCCTACGGAGAACCGGCCGCCGCACCGAACCTTGTCAAGGCAAAGGAATTGGTGCGCCAGTCCGGTCTTGCCGGCACATCCGTGACGGTGTGGGGTGGCTCGCGCGCGCCGCACAAGGAATTCGTCGACTACTACGCGAGCGTCCTGAACGCGATCGGCTTCAAAGCCAGCGAGAAGATCGTCGCCGACGCGCAGTACTACTCGACCGTCGGGAACGTCTCCAACAAAGCTCAGACCGGCTGGCTCTCCTACAGCCAGGACTTCCCCAACCCGATCGATTTCTACCAGCTGCTCGACGCCAAGTCGATCCAGCCGACCGAAAACCACAATCTCAGCCAGGTTGACGACCCCCACATCCAAAGCGAACTGGCCTCGCTCGGGTCGGTGCCCTCCTCGCAGCTCAGCTCTGTCGTCGCTCGCTGGCAGGCGCTTGACCAATACACGGCGCAGAAGGCCTACATGGCGGTGTTCGGCTACGACGAGGTGCCCAAGTTCTTCTCCAACCGGATCGACTTCACCGCGGCCATCTTCCACCCCGTATACGGCAACGACTGGAGCAGCCTGCAGTTGAAGTAGCGCCCAGCCTGTACCAGGCTAAAGGCCGGACGGTCGGTGTGGCGATGAGTAGGTATGAGGATAGTCCTGCGCAACCGCGTGGCGCTTGCGTTCGGGGCGCTATTCGTGACGATCGTCGTGCTGTGCCTGCTCGCGCCGGTGTACGCGAAAGACATCGCCCACACCGGTCCCGATCAGAATCACATCACCGAAACGGTCAATGTGGGCGGCAAGACGCGCGACGTGGTCTCGCCGACGGGCGTGCCGATCGGCCCAACTTGGAAAGCGCGCTTTCTGCTCGGTGCCGACTCCAACGGCCGCGACGTGGCGGTTCGACTGCTCTACGGCGGGCGCAACTCGCTCGAGATCGCGGCGATCGCGACACTGATCACGATGGTGCTCGCGATCGTGTTGGGCACGCTCGCCGGCTATACGCGTGGCCTCACCGACGGGGTCCTCTCGCGCCTGTTCGACCTCGTGTGGGCCTATCCCGCTGTGCTACTTGGCGTGGCGCTTGGCGTGGCGCTCGCCGTCGGTGGGATCAACCTCGGCCTGTTCACGCTGCACAGCGGCTCACTGCTGCTGCCGGCGTTTGTGATCGGCATCGTCTTCTTCCCCTATGTGGCCAAGCCCTTGCGCGCGCAGGCGCTGTCATTGCGCGAGCGCGAGTTCGTCGACGCCGCGCGAATAATGGGCTACCCGCCGCCGCTGGGGCAGCTGCGGATCATGCTCGGCGAGATCCTGCCCAACCTGACGTCGAGCATCGTCGTGTTCGTGCCCCTGATCATCGCCAACGCGATCCTGCTGGAGGCAGGGCTCTCCTACCTCGGCGCCGGCGTGCAGGACCCCAACCCTTCCTGGGGCACGATGATCGCCGACGGCATCCGCCTCATACCCGGGGCGATCCATCTCGTGCTCGTGCCCGGGATCATGCTTGTCCTGACGGTGCTCTCGGTAAACGTGTTCGCTGACGGCGTGCGCGACGCGCTCGACCCGAAGGCGACCGTGCGGGGACGGCTGTGATGGAGGCCTCCTCGGCGCCGATCTCCAGTCTGGGGGGCGGGCTCTCCGCCGGGCCAGATGGTCCCGGTGTCTCGATCGGCGCCGCGGGCTCGCCGGGCCGGCCCATCTCGGCCGCTCCGGGCCGGCACGCCTGGCTGGTCCGCTTCATCGCGCGTCGTCTGGCCTCGCTCGTGGCGGTGCTGTTCGCGATCACGGTGCTCACCTTCCTCATCTTCCAAGCGATCCCCGATGGCGACCCGGCTCTGCGCATGGCAGGCCGCCTAGCGAGTCCCCAGCAGGTGCAGCAGGTGCGCGTGCAGTGGGGCTTTGACAAGCCGATCTACGTGCAATACCTGAAGACGATGGAAAAGGTGCTCGACGGCAGTGTGATCTCCTACTCCCAGCAGATCAACGTCGAGCAGGAAATCGTCAGGGATCTGCCGCCCACGATCTCCCTGGCGATCGGCGCCGGCATCATCTGGCTGGCGTTCGGCGTCCTGTTCGGCTTGCTCAGCGCCGTGTACGCGGGACGTTTCCTCGACCGCGCGCTGAGCGTGATCGCGCTCACCGGCATCTCAATGCCGGTGTTCTTTCTCGGCGCGATCATGCTCTACTGGCTCGGTTACAAGTGGGGCCTGCTGCCGCTCGGCGGATACGTGCCGCTGACGAGTGATCCATGGGGCTGGTTCACGCACATGCTGATGCCCTGGATTGCCCTGTCGATCGTCTCGATCGGCGTCTACTCCCGTGTATTGCGCGCCAACGTGCTCGATGTGATGGGTGAGGACTACGTAAGGACCGCCCGCGCCAAGGGGCTCTCAGAGCGGCGCGTCTTGATTCGCCACGTGCTGCGCAACTCGCTGATGGGGATCGTCACGCTGTGGGGGCTTGATTTCGCGTGGGTGATCGGCGGCGGGGCGATCCTCGTGGAGTCGGTCTTCAACCTCGGCGGCGTTGGCCAGTACGCGGCGCAGTCGATCGGCCGCCTGGACGTGCCCCCGGTGATGGTGATCACGATGCTCGTAGCGTGCGCCGTGGTCGTGCTCAGCGCGATCGTTGACGTCGTGTACGCCCTGCTCGATCCACGGGTCAGGTTGTCTTGATGGGCTCCGAGAGACCGCCGATGACCTCTGATGGTCCGCCCCTCAACGGGACCGCCGATGGGCCGCTGCTCGACGTGCGCGACCTCAGCGTGTCGTTTGCCACGAGAGATGGAAGCGTGCAGGCCGTCGATGGAGTGTCCTTCGAGCTCGGGCGCGGCGAGGTGCTGGCGATCGTGGGCGAGTCGGGCTCGGGCAAGTCGGTGTGCGCGATGACTCTGATGGGGCTCACACGCGGGCCGAACGCGACGATCGCCGGCAGGGCGCTGTTCGAGGGCCGCGACCTGATCGGAGCGTCGCAGGCCCAGCTGCGACGGATCAGGGGGGCACGGCTCGCGATGGTCTTCCAGGATCCGCAGTCCTCGTTGAACCCGGTGTACCGCGTCGGCGATCAGATCGCCGAGCAGATCAGGGCACACAGGCCACTCGTCTCACACGGACAGGCACTGGAGCGCGCCGCCGAGCTCATGGAGCGCGTCGGCATCCCGCGAGCCCACGAGCGTGTGCGCGCCTACCCGCACGAGCTCTCCGGCGGCATGCGCCAGCGCGTGATGATCGCGATGGCACTCTCGCTGGGTGCGCAGGTGCTGCTCGCCGATGAGCCCACGACCGCGCTCGATGTCACCGTGCAGGCACAGATTCTCGCCCAGCTGAAGCAGCTGCGCGAGCAGGAGGGATTGAGCATCGTGCTCGTCACCCACGACTTCGGTGTCGTGGCCGACATCGCCGATCGCATCGCGGTCATGCAGGCCGGGAAGATCGTCGAGCAGGGGTCGGCCGGAGAGATCCTGTACGAGCCAAAGCACCCGTACACACGCGGCCTGCTGGAGGCCCTAAGGCCTTCTGCGAAGCGTCGCTCCACACGTGTGCTCGGGGAGAGCGAGAGGACGCTCCTCCAAGTCGAAGATCTCCGAGTCAGCTATGCGGGCCGCGGTCCTCGCGCGGCAGGTGTCGATGCGCTCGACGGTGTGTCGCTGAGCCTTGCCCCCGGGGAGACGCTTGCGATCGTCGGTGAGTCGGGTTGTGGCAAGACGACGTTGCTTCGCTGTATCGCGCGCCTGATCGAGCCGACCGACGGCGCGATCCGCCTCCAAGGCCAAGACCTGGCACGGGCGCCGCGGAGCCGTCTCGCCTCGCTGCGCAGACAGCTCGGGATGGTATTTCAGGATCCGCAGGCCTCGCTGAACCCGCGCAGACGGGTTGGCGGGACGCTCGAGCGGGCGCTGCGCGCGCGCGGAATGGGGCGCGCCGAGTCCCAGCGCGAGGCCGGCCGGTCGCTGGCGAGGGTCGGCCTGAAGGAGGCCTACGCCACGCGCTACCCGCACGAGCTCTCTGGCGGGGAGCGCCAGCGCGTTGGGATCGCGAGGGCGCTGGCCGGCGAGCCGCGGCTCGTGCTGCTCGATGAGCCGGTGTCCTCGCTGGACGCGTCGATCCGCCGCGGCGTGATCGAATTGTTGGGCGAGCTGCAGGGGCAGCTTGGCTGCGGCTATGTGCTCGTGTCGCACGACTTCACGACGGTCGAAGCGCTAGCCGACCGGATTGCCGTGATGCACGAAGGCAAGATCGTCGAGCTCGCGGACGCGCGCCAGCTGCTCGACAGTCCGATGCATCCCTACACGCGAGAGCTGCTTGCTGCCTGCCCGCGCTTGCCCGGTGTCGTACGATCGGACGAGTGGGCGGACAAGGAGACCTTGCAGCAGGCCGACACGCCGCGGACGCAGAGCTCATGGCCCGTGGACGGCGAGCGTCCGGCGAGGGAGCCCTTGCCGCGGACGCCACCGCGCTCCTTCAGCGCCTGATCCGCTTCGACACGGTCAACCCGCCCGGCAATGAGCGCCTGGCGATTGAGCACCTCGAGAAGATCCTCACGGACGCGGGCTTTGAGTGCGAGTTGCTTGGCGCCGTGCCCGAGCGACCGAATCTCGTGGCGCGATTGACTGGATATCCCACCCACGCCGATCCCACCCACCCCAAGCGCGAGGGCCCGACTCTCTGCTACCTCGGCCATGTCGACACCGTGCTCGCGAACGCGAGCGAGTGGACGCGCGATCCCTGGTCGGGCGACGTCGCCGACGGTTGCCTATGGGGGCGCGGATCGCTTGACATGAAGTCGCAGGTCGCCGCGGAGGTCGCCGCGGCCGCGGGGCTCGCAAGCGAAGGCTGGCGCCCCGCTCACGGCGAGCTGTTGATCGTGGCGGTTGCCGATGAGGAGACCGGCGGCGAGCTGGGAGCTAAGTGGCTCTGCGAGACTCATCCCGAGAAGGTGCGCTGCGACATGCTTCTCAATGAGGGCGGCGGGCCCCAATTCGAGCTCGCCGGCCAGCGCTACTACGGGGTGTGCTGTGCCGAGAAGGGCGTGTTTCGCTTCACCGTAACCACCGACGGCGCGGCCGGTCATGCCTCGATGCCAAAGTTGGGCGAGAACGCGCTCTTGAAGATGGCGCCCGTGCTCGAGCGGTTTGCCACCAGGCAGCCGACGCTCGAACCCACCGCCGAGCCGCTGGCGTTCCTACGCGGGGTGGGCGAGGACGAGCGCGATCCAGGGGCTGCACTCGCGCGCTTGGAGAAGATCGACCCGCGACTGCTGCAGCTACTCGAGCCGATGTTTGGTGTGACGTTCGCGCCGACCAAGATCTCCGCGTCGGAGAAGATCAACGTGATCCCCTCCCAAGCTGAGCTGCGCGTCGATTGTCGTGTGCCGCCCGGCCTCGGCGAAGACGAGACCAAGCGGGCGATCGAGCAGGTGCTGGGCGGAATGGAGGGGCTGCCGATCGAGTTCGCCGGCGATGCGCCGGACAGCGAGCCGGCCACGACCGGGGCGCTTCGGATCGAGTTCACCGAGCGCGTGACTGGCAATCGCTCACCGATCTCCTCGCCCCTGATGGACGCGCTCGGCGAGTGGTTGGCGGAGCGCGACCCCGGCTCGCGGACTGTACCGACGATCCTGCCCGGCTTCACCGACTCGCGCCACTTCCGCGCAGCCTTTCCCGAGTGTGTCGCCTACGGCTTCTTCCCCCAGCGCCACCAGTCGCTGCTGGAGACCCAGGCGCTGATCCATGCCCCGGACGAGCGCATCGACGTGCGTGACCTAGCCTTCGCGACCGAGTTCTACCGCGATCTCGCAGTTCGTATGCTCGGGTCTTGATCCATCCCACGCAGCAGGACGGCCCACCGTCGCGGGCCGGCTGCTATCGCGGTTCCGCCATTCGCATCCTCGCGTGATTTCTGCATAATGGTGGAGTGGAGCCACGGACGGTGACGCTAGCTACTTCTCTGGTGACGGACATCCAGAACTGGTCCTATCAGTGGTCCAGTGTCGTGATGATCCTGTTCTTCGGCGCGCTCATCTACTTGATGTGGCGCACGTTGAAAGTGATGCCGCGGGTCAAGCCGCAGCAGATCAAGCCGTCCTCCAACCAGTCGGTCGCGTGGGAAGACATCGCTGGCGCCGACGAGGCGAAGGCCGAGCTGCAGGAGATCGTCGAGTTTCTACGCGACCCTAAGCAGTTCGCGGCGCTTGGCGCGAAGGTGCCCAAGGGCATCCTCCTGCACGGGCCACCCGGCACCGGCAAGACGCTGCTTGCCAAGGCCGTGGCGCACGAGTCGGGCGCGCAGTTCTTCGCTCAGTCCGCGGCCGCGTTCGTCGAGATGTTCGCCGGTCTAGGCGCCGCTCGCATCAGACGTCTGTTTGCGATCGCACGCAAGCAGGAGCCCGCGATTATCTTCATCGACGAGCTCGATGCCGTCGGGGGACGCCGCGGCGCTGATTTCTCCGGGGAGAAGGACCAGACGCTCAACCAGCTGCTCGTCGAGATGGACGGCTTCGAGACGAGCGGGCGGCTCGTGGTGATCGCCGCCTCGAACCTCCTGGAGAAGCTCGATCCGGCGCTGCTGCGCCCTGGGCGCTTCGATCGCCAGATCTTTGTGACGCCACCAGACGTAAAGGGGCGCACGGGCGTGCTCGGTGTGCACACGCGCGACAAGCCGCTACTGGATGTGGATCTCGGTCTTGTGGCACAGCAGACGAGCGGTCTCACCGGCGCTGATCTCGCCAACCTCTGCAACGAGGCCGCGATCTTTGCGGCGCGGCGCGGTGCAAAGAGCATCACCGCCGCCGATTTCGATCACGCGCTTGAGCGGGTGATCGCCGGGGTCCAGTCCCATCGGGTTCTGGGCGATCACGAGAAGCGCGTCGTTGCTTTCCATGAGGCTGGACACGCGCTCTGCGGCGAGCTGCTGCCGTCCGTCGATCGCGTGCATCGCATTTCGATCGTGCCGCGCGGGCGCGCGCTCGGCTACACGCTCAACCTGCCCGCCGAGGACCGCTACCTGAAGACCCGTGAGGAGCTGCTCGACTACATGACGGTGCTGCTCGGCGGACGCGTGGCGGAGCAGATCGTCTTTGGCGCGATCACCACAGGTGCCTCCGACGATCTCAAGCGCGTGGCGGACATCGCCCACTCGATGGTCCACGACTACGCGATGGGTAGCGCCGGCGTCGGTCGCTCGCCCGACGGCGATGTGCGCTTGTCGGAGACGACGCTGCGCCTACGCGACGAGGAGCGCCGCGAGCTGATCGAGGAGGCGCGCAGGGCGGCGCGGCGGATGATCCTCAGCCATCGCGCTCAGCTCGACGCGCTTGCCGGTGAGCTGCTGAAGAACGAGGTGCTCGATCGTGAGGCTATAGAGCGCGTGATGTCTGGGGTGCCGCGCCTCGAACGCAGGCCGGGAGTGGGACTGCGGGTGGTGGCAGCCGCAGTGCCCGCGGATCCGTCTGTCGCCGTGCCCGAGGACTCCTAGGGTCGAGCAAGCCGCTCACCGAGCCCAACAGACTTTTCGGGTCGAGACACTAGACTGCGGGACGTGTTCAACCGGATCGACCACATTGGCGTGGCCGTCGAGGAGATCGACGCCTCGCTGGCGCTCTACCGCGACGCCTTTCACATGGAGGTAGCCCACCGCGAGGTTGTCGAGGAGCAGGGCGTTGAGGCAGTACTGCTGGACGTGGGAGAGAACCACGTCGAGCTGCTTGCGCCACTCGGACCCGACACTCCCGTCGGCAAGTTCCTTGCCAAGCGCGGGCCGGGTTTGCACCACGTGGCCTACCAGGTGTCGGATATCGAGGCGACCCTGGCGGCGCTGCGAGATGCGGGTCAGCCCCTGATCGATAAGGCCCCGCGCGTGGGCATCCGGGGCGCGCTGGTGGCGTTCCTAGAGCCGAAGGGCACCGCCAGGGTGCTTACCGAGCTCGTTCAACCCGTGGAGGCTCACTGATGGCTCATCAGCACAAGCGCGTGAGCGTCGGATTTCAAGGCGGCCAGGTGCTCTCGCTGCGCGTCACCGACGAGCAGCTGGAGGCGCTATACAAGGCGCTCGGGGACGGCGGCTGGCACGAGTTCGGGACTGAGGAAGGGCCCGTGCGGCTGTACCTCGGTCAGGTCGTCTATGTCCGCGTGGAGGATGGCGACCAGCGCGTTGGCTTTGGCGCGTAGACGGCCGATGGGCGGCGCTGGCCGATCGGCGATCCCGTCGATCGACGATCGGTTGCGTCCTCCCTTCCTTATGTGCTGAGGGCACACTGCGGTCGGTGCGTCCTTTTCTTGCTTGGCCCCTCGACCGTCTAGGACTGATTGACATCTCACTTGACCAACAACTGCTGTGGGTCGCGCGCACCCAGGGACACACGCCCGCGGTTGAGCGGAAAGTGGCGCGCTTCTCGCTGCTCGGCGAGCACGCCGGTATCTGGCTCGTACTGGGAGCGGCAGAGTCGCTGCTCCGGACAGGCACGCGTCGCTCGCGCTGGATACGGGCGACCAGTGTCGTAGCCGGCACTTATGGGCTCAATACTGCGCTGAAGCTGGCCGTGCGGCGGGTGCGGCCGCAGCTGCCGGGACTTCCGGCGCTGACGAGCACGCCCACGCGCTTCAGCTTTCCGAGCGCACACTCCTCGACTTCGTTCGCGGCGGCGCTTGCCTATAGCCGCGCCGGTTTTCCGGCAAGGCCGCTCTACGCGCTCGCGGGCGGCTTGGCGCTTTCCCGGTTGTACCTCGGTGTGCACTACCCCTCCGATGTGCTGGCTGGTGCGCTGCTCGGCACGGCGGTTGCGGCGGCGTGCACGCCGCGGGCGGACGCATCGGATGCGACGGTCGCGGCGTGCACGCGAGGCGCGTTGCCCACAGGGACGTCCAATGGCGCGATCACGTTGGACGGGGCAGCTGCGTTGTGAGCACGCGCATCGGCATCGTCGGCCTGCCGAACGCGGGCAAGTCCTCGCTCTTCAACGCACTCACGAAGGCAGGCGTTGAGGCTGCCAACTATCCCTTCACCACGATCGAGCCCAACGTGGCGGTCGTGCCCGTGCTCGACCAGCGACTCGTTGAGGTGTCGAGCACGGTGGGTGCCTCGGAGATCGTGTGGGACACGATCGACTTCCACGACATCGCCGGCCTCGTCGCCGGCGCCCACAAAGGCGAAGGGCTCGGCAACCGCTTCCTCGCCAATATCCGCGAGACGGATGCCATCGTGCACGTGGTCCGCGCTCACACCGACGACAACGTGATCCACCCCGAGGGGCGCGTCGATCCGCTTGCTGACATCGAGACGATCGAGACCGAGCTCGTACTCGCCGACCTCGAGCAGGCCGAGCGGCGCGTCGATCGCGTCGCCAAGCAGGCCAAGGGCGGCGACCGGGTCGCGATCGCAGAGGAGGCATGGTTGCGCGAGGTGATCGGCGAGCTGCAGTCCGGCCGTCCGGCGCGTGGCGTGCCCGCGCCCGAGGATGCGCCGCACGCTCTGCGCGACCTGGGCGCGCTGACCGCGAAGCCCGTGCTGTTCGTGGCCAACGTCGACGAGGGCTCAGAGGAGGTGCCCGCGGCGGTAGCCGAGCATGCGGCGGTCGAGGGTGCGGGCGTGGTGGCGGTCAGCTCGCGGATCGAGTCCGAGCTGGCGGAGCTGGAGGAAGAGGAAGCGGCTCTGATGCGCGCCGAGCTCGGCGTCTCGGAATCGAGCCTGCAGCGGATCGTGCGCGGGGCCTTCTCGCTGCTGCACCTGATTGCCTTCTTCACCGCCGGCGAGGCCAAGCCGGCCCAGTCGTGGCACCTGCGCGACGGGCTCACCGCCTGGCACGCCGCGGGCCAGATCCACAGTGACATTCAGAAGGGCTTCGTGCGCGCCGAAGTCGTCGGTTGGCGCGAGCTGGTAGACGCCGGCGGCTATTCCGGAGCGCGCGATCGCGGCACCCTGCGCTTGGAGGGCCGCGACTACGCGATGCAGGACGGCGATGTCATCACCGTGAAGTTCACGCCGTAGGGCCTGTCTCTCGCGACGCTCGACATGCCGCTTCCCGCCGGTGTTCGTCGCGTCCTCGGGCGCTTGACTCGCACACCTCTTCGACCCGTAGACCTCTTCGACCGCACACCTCTTCGACCGCCCACCTCTATACGTCCGTGCTTGCCAATCCTTCGAGGCGCTTGGCGAGCTGTGCCATGCCCATCTTCTGCGCCATCGCGGCGCCGCGCGCGAAGTCGGTTGGCGCGTCGGCTGGACGTTCTATGTCGAGCTCTACGAGTGTGGCCACGCGCTTGAATGTGCGCAATAGCTCCGCGTTCTCGTGCAGGGCACTCGCGACCCGCGGTCGCAACTTGCCGATGCCGGCGTTCGCGCATTGGCGCTCGGCTTCATCCAGAAGTGCCTCTAGCGAGTCGTGCGTCCGCAATAGCGCCGCCGCCGTCTTCGCCCCGATCCCGGGAGCCCCGGGCAAGCCGTCAGAGGGGTCGCCGCGTAGGGCGATGAAGTCTGGCACCAGCTGTGGCTCAATCGAGTAGCGGGCAAGCACCTGCGCGGGTCCGAGCTCGGCGAAGGTCCCACCCTTGCCCATCTCCAACACGGCCGCCCGCGCGCCCACCGCCTGGTAGAGGTCGCGGTCTGCGGTGAGCAGCAGCGCCTGCCCGTCCGCCTGTGTCTCCGCCAGCGCAAGCGAGCCCATCGCGTCGTCAGCCTCGAGGTCCTGCGCGTCTGCGATCGTCCAACCGAAGCTTGCCAGCAGCGCGGGCGCACGCGTCCATTGCTCGGCCAACTCTGGCGGCATCGGGTCGCGATGGGCGTGATAGGGGGGATAGGCCTGCACGCGATAGCGTGCCTCCTCGGCTCCGAAGCAGGCCGCCACCGCGCGCGGTGGCCTCGCCTCGATCGCCGACAGCAGCGCGTTGACCGTGCCGAGCAGCGCGTTCACCGGTTTCCCGTCGGCGCCCTTGATCGATTTGGGCAGCGCGAAGAATGCTCGATACAGCAGCCACGGCACGTCGGCGATCAGTAGCGGAGCTTCCACTGTCGGGGAGGGTAAAGCCTTGATCGCGCTAGCCGCTGCTCACCGAATGGCGACTGCTCCCGAATGAAGGCACTACCCATGCAAGGGATAGGCCTACCCGGCGGAGACGCCGCCCTCACCGTCCACCCTGGCTGGCCGGGTAGACGGTGAGCTCGCGGCGCCTGCTGCGGCGGCGGCCCCGCCCGTCCCGCCTACCTTCGCTGGCTGGGCCGTTGGCGTGGGCGCGGCGCCCGTCTGCCCGCTCGTGTCCGGCTCGGGACGCAGGCCGTGTGAGCTCTCCACGCTGAAGTACGCCCAGGTCGAATACAGGCCGAGCCGGGCCTCCAGTTCCGGCCCGCTCACGAGCGAGTTCCCCTTGGAGCCGAGCACCTCCGCCGAGACGATCCGCGGCGAGCTGCCGCGCTTCAGCACCTCGATGCCCGTGAGGGATCCCTTCACGAGGCCCCGTAGGCGCGACGCCGCTGAGACAAAGCTCATCGTCTGTGTCCAGCGGCGCAGCGGTCCAGCTTCGTAGGGGTCCGCCACGCTCACGAGCCACGGCTCCGCGGTGGAGCCCGGAAAGGCGTTCTGGACGCTCTCCGTCTGCCCGCCGGAGCTGGCGAAGAAGTAGGTGATCGCGGGCTGCCCGGCGTAGGTGACGATCTGGCCGGCGGTCGCCGCCACGGCCGTGTTCGTGCGCGATGTTTCCGCCGCCTTGCCGAGGTACACCTGCGAGCGGTCGTCGGAGTACACGTCGAACTTGGAGCCCCCCGCGTGCGCGGTGAGTGCGAATGTACGGCTGGCCACCGCCTGTGCCTCGAGCGCCGCCATCGGCCAGCTCGCGGACACCTCCGCGGACACGACCCCGCGCACATACGTTTCGAGCGGGATGCTCTTGACTTGCGAGCCGACGAGCACCTTCACCACCGTGTTCGTCGGCGCCTGCCCGATCGCGGTTCCGGTGTAGTAATGGCCGAGGATCGCCGTGTACGTCCAGCCGTGTTCGGCATATCCGAGGGCCCCATCCTGGCTCATGCCCACACCGTGGCCGTCGCCCGCGCCGTCGATCACGAGCTCAGACGTACGCGCCACGGTCGCTTGTGCCCCAGAAGGCACGCCAGCGAGCAGCGTAAGCACCGACGCCACGATTGACGTGCGCCTCAGCAGGGCATAAAAGCGATGGTAGGTTGATCTGGTGACGAGCATCCGTGCTCAGAGTTGCGTACCCGGCTCAGCCGCTGACGGTCTCGCGGCGAGGAATTGGCACGAGGAATTGCATGAGCTTTGATTCGGACGAATCGACTGCGCGCTTGAGCCGCGCACGTTGACTGGCACCTATGACCCCTCCGCACCACAGCTCCCCGTATCGCCTAGCGCCTCGTCAAGCGGGCCTTCGAGGGATGCGCGCGTGACCGGCCAGTCGCATGTGACTGACGCTGAGGAGCGAGCGGCGCTGGAGCGAGTGCCGACCGACCTCTTCATCGGCGGCGAGTGGCGCGCGGCCTCGGGTGGCGGCACGCTCGCCGTCGAGGACCCAGCGACCGGAAAGTCACTTATCGAGGTCGCCGATGCAACTCCCGCCGATGCGCTTGCGGCGCTTGGCGCGGCCGCCGATGCGCAGGCCGCGTGGGCCGCCACCGCGCCGCGTGAGCGCGGCGAGATATTGCGTCGCGCCTATGAGCTGCTGCTGGCCCGCGCCGACGAGCTTGCGCTTGTGATGACGCTCGAGATGGGCAAGGCGCTCGGCGAATCCAAGGCGGAGATCACCTACGCCGCCGAGTTCCTGCGTTGGTTCTCCGAGGAGGCCGTGCGTATTCACGGGCGCTACATGACCAATACCACCGGCGCTGGGCGCATCCTCACGATGCGCCAGCCTGTCGGCCCGTGCGTATTCGTGACGCCGTGGAACTTCCCCACGGCGATGGGCACGCGCAAGATCGCCCCGGCGATAGCCGCCGGTTGCACGATGGTGGTCAAGCCCGCACAGCAAACGCCGCTGTCGATGCTCGCCCTTGCCCGCCTACTCGCCGAGGCTGGTCTTCCCGCCGGGGTGCTCAATGTGATCACCGCCAAGCACTCGGGCGAGGTGATCGAGCCGCTCTTGAAAGACCCGCGCACGCGCAAGCTCTCGTTCACCGGCTCCACGGAGGTCGGGCGCACGCTGATCGCGCAGTCCGCCGAGCAGGTGCTGCGCGTGTCGATGGAGCTTGGCGGCAACGCCCCCTTCATCGTGTTCGAGGACGCTGATCTCGAGGCCGCCGTAGAGGGCGCCCTCACCGCGAAGCTGCGCAACGTTGGCGAGGCGTGCACTGCCGCCAACCGCTTCCACATTCACGAGTCGATCGCCGACGAGTTCGCAAAGCGCATGGCCGAGCGTATGGCGGCGCTCAAGCTCGGTCGTGGCACTGAGCCGGGAGTGGACATCGGGCCGCTGATCGATGATCGTCAGCGTGACATCGTGGCTGAGCTTGTGGAGGACGCGGTCAGCCGCGGCTCCAAGCTGCTCATAGGCGGCGAGCGATTGTCGGGGCATGCTTACCCGGGCTATTTCTTCACGCCGACCGTGCTCGCCGGGGTTCCCGCTGGCGCACGGATTCTGAGCGAGGAGGTGTTTGGGCCCGTTGCTCCCATCAGCGCCTTCTCCACAGAGGAGCAGGCGATAAGTGCTGCCAATGCCACCGAGTATGGGCTCGTCGCGTACCTCTATACGCGCGACCTGGCTCGCACACTCCGTGTGTCCGAGGCGATCGAGGCTGGCATGGTGGGGGTCAACCAGGGAATCGTCTCCAACCCAGCCGCTCCCTTTGGGGGCGTCAAGCAGTCGGGTTTCGGTCGTGAGGGCGGTTTCGAGGGTATCGGCGAGTACCTGGAGACGAAGTACGTCGCGCTCAACGTCTGAGCTCTAGATTCTGCCGCAAAGCCGAACATTCGCGCTGATTCGCGTGGCTCGTTTGCGGGTAACTCAAGCGGACGGCATTTGCGGTCGAATAGACGACTAGCGGAAGAATGGAGTGCTTTTCGTGCGAGGCGTCACAAAGGTTGGCTTGCAACGGACCGCCCCAGGTCGGGCGGCACTGACGCACGGCCTCACAACAAACGATTCGCCACCGGCGGACACCGTCGACCACGGCCCCCAGCCGAACAAGTTGCGAACACTGCTGGGTGGCTCTGTGGGTGAGCCCGCGCACCCCGAGGTCCCCGGTGCCGCGGTCCCCGAGCTTCGCCGTCCACAGCGTCGCCCCCCGTGGCAGCGGGGCCCGCTGATGGTGCTGCTCGTGGGCGCTGCGATCGTGGTGCTGCTCGTGGGCGGCCCAGTGCTGACCGTGCTCGGCGCGCTGCTGCTCGTCGCCGCGGCGGGCCTGTCGGGCTGGCTGCTCGGCGAAGATCGACGCAAGGCGCTGCAACTGGAGGTGGACGAGCGCAACGACGACCTGCGCCGCGCGCTCTCAGAGCTCGAGATCGCGCAGGCCGAGACGGTCCGGCGCCTGTCGATGGCGGTCGAGTTCAGGGACGAGGACACCGGCGCCCACATCGAGCGCATCGGGCGCTTCTCGACTCTACTCGCCGAAGCGGCCGGGATGAGCCCTGAGTTCTGCCGGCGCATCGGTCACGCGGCGCCCCTGCACGATGTCGGCAAGGTCGCGATCCCCGACGCCATCCTGCTGAAGCCCGGAGCGCTCACCGCCGAGGAGCGCACGATTGTCGAGACCCACGCCGAGGAGGGCCACCGGCTGCTGCGCGGCTCCTCCTCCTCGATCCTCGACATGGGCGCGACCATCGCGCTCAGCCACCACGAGCGTTGGGACGGAGGCGGCTACCCGCGCGGCATGGCGGCGGAGAGCATCCCGATCGAGGGCCGCATCGTGGCGATCGCCGATGTCTTCGACGCGCTCACGAGCCACCGCGTCTACCGCGCCGCGTTCTCGGTGGAGAAGGCGGTCGAGATGATGCTCGACCAGGCCAACCGCCATTTCGATCCGGTGCTACTGCACAAGTTCATGGAGGTGCTTGACAGCTCGGGCGCCGACGCACGCACACGCGAGCGCTCAGACCCCCGTTCGCTACTCGCAGGGGCCCTGGAGATCTACACTGACGCGATGCGACTGGGCGATGCAGAGCTCGCCGAGGAGGCGATCGCGCAAGCGATCGAGGACGGCATTGATCCTGCCACCTTGCAGGCCGAGGTCGTCGCCCCTGCCATGCACCGCATCGAGCAACTGCGCGAGAGCGGTGAGATCGACCTCGACACGGAGCAGCGCGCGGATGCCATAACTCGCAGGGTGATGGCCACGATGAACCGCTATATGCTCGCCCGTGGCTGAGTGTATGACCCGCCTTGGCCAAGCTGTGATGCGTGGCTAAAGTCGCCGGCGCGCTCGCGCCGATAGATTTCCGGCGCATGTCCAATCATTCGATAGTCACCGGCGGCGCCGGCTTCATTGGCTCGCATCTCGTCGACGCCCTGCTCGCGGCCGGCAACGAGGTCACGGTCATCGACGACCTATCTTCAGGCAAGGCCGCCAAGGTGCCCGCGGGTGCTCGTCTGTGTGAGCTCGACATTGTCGATCGCGCCGCCCTCGACCGCGTGTTCGAGCAGGTGCAACCCAGCGCTGTTTACCACCTCGCTGCGCAAGCGTCGGTCACCGCGTCGGTGGCCGATCCGGGACGCGACTGCGCCGTTAACGTGCTCGGCACGCTCAACGTCGTCGATGCCGCGACCAAGCTCGGCGCGTCGCTCTCCTTTACCTCCACCGGTGGGGCACTGTACGGAGACGATGCACCGCTGCCCACCGCTGAGGAACGCATCCCGGCCCCGCTCGCTCCCTACGGCGCATCGAAGTGGGCGGCCGAGGCATATGTCAAAACCTGGTCGCTCTCCTCGGGCGTGCCCCATGCGGTTTGTCGCCTTGGAAACGTCTACGGCCCGCGCCAGAGCCCGCACGGTGAGGCCGGCGTGGTGGCGATCTTCTCCGACCATCTCCACACGGGCAAGACTCCGAAGATGTTCGGCCACGGGAAGCCCACGCGCGACTACGTGTACGTGGGCGACGTCGTCGCGGCGCTGATTGCCGCTAACGGTACCTCGGGCACGTTCAACGTCGCCACCGGCGTAGAGACGGACGTCGCGACACTGTGGAATGTGCTCAAGCAGGCCGCCGGCTCGGACATCGAGCCAGAGTTGGCCGATCTTCGTCCGGGCGAGCTCAAGCGCAGTTGTCTTGATACTGGCCATACCGCGCGCGAGCTTGGTTGGCGATCGTCGGTTGAGATCGGCGACGGGCTGAGGCGCACTTACGCTGCCCTGGTGGAGGAATTCCAAGGCGTAAGCTGACGGCTGCTTTAAGGGAGCCGGTAGGATCGGGGGTCGCGGCGAGATAGCTCAGCTGGTAGAGCACTCGACTGAAAATCGTGGTGTCCCGGGTTCGAGTCCGGGTCTCGCCATCAGAAAAGCGCTGCAAATGGACGTGCTTTGAGATAGTGCGCGTCATCTCCGTTAGGTCGGCGAGCGCCGTCGGCGGCACAAACGTCGGCACAAACTCTTGACAATAGTGCCTGTTCCGCGGGCGCCGGCGCGTTTCTAGAAGCCTCACGAGCAGCCTGCCCGGGCAGCAAGTGGCTTACCTATGCGGTATCTACATCGAGAACCGAACTCATGGCGAACTCGAACTAAAGACAACAAGAGTCGGAATCGTGTTCCCTTCATTCTGACCATGCGAATGCAGGTCGTCCGGCGTCGGTTGCCGCGGCGTCACCGTCTCAGACGTCACACGTTCGGCGCTTGAGGCTCATTTACGATGCGGGCGGCGGCGGACTGCGCGCCGCCGCCGCAGGCCACAGCGGCGAGAACGATATCTTCGAGCGGATCGAGCAAATCATCGGGCGCGGAGCTGGGCGCGATCACACGCACACGCCTACGCCACGAGTAGGTTGTGAAGCATGGTCGCTGCTGGTCTATAGGGTGAAGCCGTTGCTTGTACCGAGTTGTACGGAGTTTTACGAGGTTTACGCGATCTCGATAAACTTCTCTAGCCGCATACCTCGGCGGCTTCCTGCGGTGAGACCTTCTGCCTGTGGCGCTCTTCGCTTCGCTAGGTGACGTGCCTGGCCGGACTCTCTCACTGTTTCGCGGCTCCGATCATGCGTCGATGGCCGAGTGTTGGCGAAGGTACTCGCGTAGGTAGGGCAGGTCGAAGTCGACGTAGCCGCGACGGGTGGGGTAGATCAGCTCGGCTGCGATCAGCCGCAGCCGGTACTGGCTCGCGTAGTTCACGTCGACACCGAGGCGCTGCTGGATATCGGCCATCTTGGACGGGCCGTCATCCTGGGCCATCGCGAGCAGAAATGACTTACCGATGTCTGACGCGACGCTCAGCGCCGGCTCGTGGATGAGCGCACCCAGTCGGCGGCGCGCACGGGCGACCCCACGGGTGGCGTCCTCGATCGTGATCTCCGGTGCGCTCGGGTTCATCCGCCACACCTGGGTGCCGACTAGCTGCAGCAGGAAGGGGTAGCCACGGGCTCCGTCGACCATGATCTGCAGGGCCTGCTCGCCGATGCTGCGGCCGGCTATCTGGATCGGTTCACGGAGGGCGCGTTCGACATCGGCGCGCGCTACTGAGCCCAGGATGTGCCGTTCAGCGCGGCGCAAGAAGGTGAGAACATCGTCGTTGACGACGTCGCTGACGCTGGCAGCCAGGCCAGCACCGACGAACGCTAGCTCGCGATTTTCGCGGAACGCATGCTGCACGACGGTGGCTAGCTCGCGTAGCTCTTCGATCTGGTTTTGGTGGATCTCGTCAAGCGTGATCAGGACGCCGGTGCTCTGCTCGGCCAGCAGGTCGGTGAGCATCTCGAGCTGGTTACGCAGATCTGCTTGGACGACGTGCGCCTCGATCGTGCTCCAGGTAAGCGAGCCGATATTCAGCGGAGCGCTCACGCCGCTCACGCGGCGCTGTACCGCCTTGGGGTCGAAGTCGCGCAGTAGCCGCGGGAGGTGCTGCTGGGTCATGCGAGAGACGAAGCCAGGGGTCGCGGTCTCGCTGACGATCAGCCAGCCGCGCTCGCGTGCTCGATCCTCGACCGCGTTGAGCATCACCGTCTTGCCCGTACCGCGAGCGCCAGTGTAGAGAGTCGCGCGGCCCGCGGACCCCGGGCCATCCTCAAGTGCGTCTACGAAGTCCTCGAGCAGCTCGTCGCGGCCGACCAGCAGCGGCGGGCTGACACCGAAGCTCGCGTGGAAGGGGTTCTTCATCCGACAACAGCCTACCCGACTCCGTTAGAGAGCGTTAGAGTTCTTAGATTCGGTTAGAGTCGGGCCTGTGCTCAACCACCGACCAGCCCCAGAATCGCCGTCAGAGGTGTGCAAAACGCTGAGCTGGGGGCGGTATCGTGGGCGGACGGCCGATGCAGCGTTCGTGGGCGAGTTGCCCGACGATCCCAGACAAGCGCCCTGACAGCACGAAGGCGTCTGGTGCTTCGGTTCACGCCACCAGAGGGGCCGCGGGCGCAGCGCGGGCCGCTACCACAGGACAGAGCGCCGACACCCTTCTCGCCAGCACCTGCGCTCAAACCGCTGACCGTCGTCGTTGGTTCCGAGTGGATCGACGGGCTCGACGGGAACGACCTGTGTAGCCCGGACGTGATTCTCGGTGGCCTGCTGACTCACGACGCGGTGCGGCTGCTGCGCGATACACCGACGACGGCCCGTCGCCCGACCTTCCGCGCGGCAGCAACCACACAGACGACGCCGTGCGTGGATGGATCGTCGTCAGAGGATATGAGGCCGACATTCACATGTGGCGCATAGTCGTGCACGATGGGAAGTCAGTAACGGAGACCTCTTTCGGGGGTGACTTTCCGAACGCGGCGGAGCAGGACAGCAACACGAGCGCCTACGCCGACCTTGACTCCTGTACAGCGTCGAAGCGGCGCCGCGCTGACGCCATCGCCAGTAGGGTGAAAGTTCATAGCGACGTCCTGGATCCTGGGCGCCTACTCCCATGCGCGGGCGGGTCAAGCAGCCAACTACCTGCAACTGGTCGCACAGACGGAAGGCACGATCTACTTCGCCGGCAGGGACACACCCCTGAAGGGGAGTGCCTCGCACGGCGCCAACGTCGCTGGGTGATCACCGTGCGCGGACCGAACCAGAACGAAGTTGTTACCTGGCGATCTGGATCGTGCGCTCCATCCCGAGCTGGGTGTGCTCGCGGCCGTCCTGGGTGCGCATGATGCACGCGAGGACGTAGGTTCCTGGCGGCTCGTTGATGAGCTCCTGCTGGACTCCGCCCGGCGAGAGTGGACCCGCGAACTCGGGGAAGCTGGTCCCGAGCTTCGGGGCCTGCTTGTCCTTGGCGGCGCGCAGCAGGATCGTTAGCTGCTTGGCGACGTTGGCGTTCTTGACGCCGATCCCTTGGATCTGGTGCACAAGGAAGCCGCTGTTCTGGAACCGTACGAGTTCACCGTCGTGGAGCTTGCCGGGGCCTCGGAAGCCGAAGTCGATCGCTGTGATCGTCGCGCCCGGTTTGGGAAGCGAGACAGGGTACGGCGCTTGGCCGACTACGAACGCGGCGTGTGGCGGGTCGGGGCTGGTAGAGCTGAGGTCGACCGCTAGGTAGTTGCCTGGCTGCAGTGTCGTCTGCGTGGTGTTGGTTCCCTTGTCGGCACTGACGTCGAAGACGATCGAGCCGTACGGGCCGAGGTAGTTGAGATCTCCTTGGTGGGCGTTGATCGCGGCGGCCGCCTGCGAGAACGAGGAGAACGGTACCCCGGCGTTGAGGCGAATCAGTACCGGCTCGGTGTGGCCCGCGCTTACGGTCGAGACGACGTTCACGGCGCCGGACTGCAGTTGGCCCCCGACGGTGACTGACCTTCCGTTTAGAGCGAGTGTAAGCGTTGGCAGGGCTGGGCTAGCCGCGCTGGTGACCGCGGTCATCGCGATGAGAATCGATACCACACCGGCGGCGAAGGTCGCTACTCCGGCAATTGGGCTGACGCGGCTCTTCATGGCGTTCTCCTTTGCTCTTGTGAAGGGTGGACGTGGGGCGCGGGTCAGCGCGCCGGTCGGCGGCGTGACTTGGCCACCCTGATGACCGCGAGGGTGATGAGCAGCACAGCTCCGATCACGAACGCGACGAAGAAGACGTTGCTCACGGTGCCGGGGTGGCTGCTGTTCTTGGCGGTGAGGTTTGCGAGCGCAAACAGGACAACCTCGAATGCCACCAAGCCGATCCAGCTGCGGCGACTAAGAGCTGACAATGAATCTACGGTCCTCGACATACCGGCCTCCTGATTGGTTGGCACAAGCGTTTCAGCGCCCGGCACTGCTGTCGTCGGCCGCAGGTAGGACTCCGTGTGGCCCAGGCGACGATTTGACGCGTGCCGGGTCGTCCTGAGGTAGGACCCGAGTCCTCATCAGGTGGGATGCGCCGTCCTGGTCGTGGCGCTAGCGTGCGCGTGTGGGTACTGAACGCGCGCTGATAGCGCGGAAACGAACGATCGATCTGCGGGTGGCCGACTTGGCGCTGGCCGTGCTGCTCACTGCTGGCGCGATTGCGGACGCCTCCTCGCAGTCCCACCGAGGGCTGCACGCGGTGGCGATCGTGTCACTCGTGGTGCTCACGGGCAGCGTCGCTTGGCGCCGATCGAACCCATGGGTGACTACGGTCATCGCGGTCAGCGCCTTTATGGGATTCCAGCTTGCGAGCGGCTACACCGGTGGCGGTGCGTTCGAGGTGGCAGTGATCGCTTTGAACTTCTATCTGCTCGGCCGTCGCACGAAGGGTCGCGAGCGCACGCTCGGCTCGGTGGCTGTGTTCGGCTACTGGCTGGCAGGAGTCGTCGTGATCACCTACCAGCAGCCCCACGGGTCAGTCGGCGCGGTGCTCGGATCGTGGGCGCTGTTGGGCGGTCTGCCGTTCGCCGTCGGGCGGACACTTGAGAACCGCAGGGCGCTCACGCGCGAGCTTGAGGCGAGAACGGCGCGGCTGGCGCACGCGCAAGAGGACCGCGCGCGTCTTGCGGCGGCCGAGGAGCGAAATCGGATGGCACGCGAGCTCCACGACGTGATCGCACACAACGTCAGTGTGATGGTGCTCCAGACCAGCGGTGCGCGCGGGGTGGCGAGAAGCGACCGTGAGCGGGCTCAGGCAGCGTTGGGTGTCGTCGAGAACGCGGGCCGCGACGCGCTGGTCGAGCTGCGGCGCATCGTCGGCGTGCTCCACCGCGGCAGCGAGCCGCTCGCGGCCTCAGCTGCACCGGGGCTCTCGCAGCTGGACGCGCTCGTGGAGCGCGCTCGCGCCGCCGGACTACCGGTACAGGTACACGTCGACGGTCAGCTGGAGGCGCTCTCCCCGGGGCTTGATCTCGTCGCCTACCGCATCGTGCAGGAGGCGCTGACGAACGCGATCAAGCATGCCGGTGCCGCGCGCGCCTGTGTAAACGTGAGTGTCGACGCTCGCTGTGTCGAGCTCGAAGTATCCGATGACGGACACGCACCGGCCCCCGGCCGTGACGACAGCCGCGAACCCGGGCACGGGCTGATCGGAATGAGCGAGCGCGTGAGGTTGTATGGCGGCGAGCTGCGTGCCGGGCGACGTACCGATTCCAGCGGCTTCGAGGTTCACGCGCGAATCCCGCTCGACGGCGGCGCGCCCGCGCCCCAGATTCTGCTCACACCGGCTGCACGAGAGCGTCTGATAGTCGCGGCCGGCGTGCCTTGGCGCTGGCTTGAGCCGGTGTGTGCGGGGGTTGTACTCGTCGTGCTTGAGATCGGGGTACTGGCCGGGGGCCACCGCCACGGGCCACTCAGCCTCAACATGCTCGTTATTGCCGCAATCGCGCTGGCAGCGCTCTGGCGTCGTCGCTCACCTTGGGGGTTCCTCCTCGTCGTTGGGGCGCTCGCGGCGGTGACGAACGCGTCGCTAACCCCGCTGGACCATTCGCCACTGCTGGCGGCGTATTTTCTGCTCGTGCCGGCATACACGGTCGCTGCATGGCAGGCCCGCCGCGAGGCCGTGTTCGGACTCGCGTTCCTGCTTGCGAGCGCGGCGATCAGCGACCTGATCGCGCAGCATCAGCCGGTCGGCAACCTCGTCGGCGCGGGCTTCACGGTGAGCGCCGCGTGGGCCGCCGGCCGGGCGATCCGTGCGCACCGGTCGCTGGCGGCGGAACTGCAAGCCACGTTTGTGCGGCTGGCGGCCGAGCAAGAGGATCGTGCGCGGCTGGCGATCGCCGGCGAGCGCTCGCGGATAGCGAGCGAACTGCACGCGATCATCGCGCGCCGCGTCGCGGCGATGGTAGTTCACGCCGAGGGCACCCGAAGCATGCTCGTCCACGATCAGGCGCGGGCCGACGCCGCGATGGGCGCGATCGAGGACACCGGTCGCCGTACACTCGCGGACATGCGCCGCATCCTCGGAGTGCTGCGACACAACGATGATCGAGGGGAGCTTGAGCCGCAGCCCGGCATAGCTCAGGTTTATACCTTGATCCGGCGCGCGCGCGAGCGCGGTCAGCATGTCGAGCTGAGCGTCGACGGTGAGCCCGGGACGTTGCCGGCCGGCGTGAACCTTGGGGTCTACCGGATCCTTGAGGACGCCCTGGAGAGCGCTCGCCGCCAACCCGAGCCCACTGTCGGAGTCGAGTTGCGATTCCGTGCGGAAGACGTCGAGCTGCGAGTCACTGCCAGCCGCTGCGAGGGCCCGAACGGGTGGCCGACCGACGCGATGCGTGAGCGCGTTGCGCTGTGCGACGGCGCGCTCGACGACGAGAACCTCGACGAGGACGGCTGGCATTTCATCGCCCACATGCCGCGCCGCCTGCAAGGAGCCTTCCCGTGAGCGTGCGCGTCTTGATCGCCGACGACCAGCAGCTGATCCGCGACGGCTTTCGGATGATCCTCGCGGCCGAGTCTGATATCGAGATCGTCGGAGAGGCGGCCAACGGCGCCGACGCGGTGAGCATGACTCGTGAGCTGCGCCCAGACGTCGTGCTGATGGACATCCGGATGCCCGAGCTCGACGGCATCGAAGCCACCCGCCGGATCCTCGCGCAGAGCAACGAGCCCACGCCGAGCGTTCTGATCCTCACGACCTTCGATCTCGACGAGTACGTCTACGATGCCCTGCGCGCCGGAGCGAGCGGGTTCCTGCTCAAGGATGTGCCCGCCCGCCAGCTCTCCGCCGCAATACGCACCGTCGGAGATGGCGACGCACTCCTCTCACCCAGCATCACGCGCCGTCTGATCGAGGAGTTCGCCACCTCGAGAGCCCCCATCGACACCACCCCCGGACTCGACGAGCTCACCCCCCGAGAGCTCGAGGTCTTCCGGCTGCTAGCGACCGGCAAGACAAACGCCGAGATCGCCACACAGCTGATCGTCGGCGAGACGACCGTCAAGACACACGTCACACGCATCCTGATGAAGCTCGGCGTCCGCGACCGCGTCCAAGCGGTCGTTCTTGCATACGAGACGCGCCTCGTCACGCCGGGGCACAGCACGCGGACCGGATCGTAGACCTGCCGCAAGGCACACCCGGACTTGACCCCCGCTCGTGACGCTTTGCATGGGTTGCGAGCATCTCGCGAGCCTCGCTCCGGCCTGTCGTCAAGGACGAACGGGAGCAGCCGATCGTCGTGGTCGTCGGCTGTCGCTTGTTGGCGGAGCAGGAGTCTTGAGCTCGGCTATCGCTTAACTTAACGGCATTGCCGCTAGACCCGACTTCGGGGTTTGTGCCGCCGACCCCCGCATCGCGGCACAACCCGCCGGAATCCGCACGTATCCGCAGGTATCTCAGTGGACCGCACGCCCGGCGGCGACTGCCGGGGCGTCCCAAATATGCCAGCAAACAGGCATTTTTTGCTACGCTCATCCGAGCGGGTCAGGGCTGGTTGCCCCACCACTGAAAACATCTATGCCCGGAGGCCGAGTCGCGCCGCCGGGCACCGCCTTTTCTCCTGTTAATCTGCTGGTTTTGACCCCGCCGCCGCTGGTGTGGTTGACGGGTTTTGGGGCCGTTTTCGTGGCGTCGGCCCAAACGTCGGCCCAAATCCCCGTCGGCTGGCGGCTGCAGTGCCTGCGGCTCCTGCTTGTCGCCGTAGAGCTGGGCGCGGGCGTCGCGGATGAGCCGGTCGAAGGATGTGCCGTGCTCGCGCTTGACGCGCTGCTGTAGTTGGTTGTAGATGTCGAGTGTCATCTTGGAGTCGGCGTGGCCCACTTGGGCCATGACCCACTTGAGCTCATCTTCTTGGTGGCGAGAACGGCGGCCTCGTGGACGACTACCCCGACACGCTTGCGGGTCATCCGGTTCCCGCGTTCGTTCGGGAAGGGGTATGCCTCGGGTTCGGTGTCTCTGCCGGCCTTGCGCAGCCGGTCGATGTGCGCGATGAGCACTTCGGCGAGGTAGGGGCTGATCTCCACGACCCTGATGCCGGTCTCGGTCTTGGAGTCGGGGATGTCCAGGCGGGCGTTAGTGAGGTCGTGTAGGCGTCGGTGTCCGATCCGTATGTCGCTCAGCTCGCCGTTGCGAACGCCTGATCGCCCGAGCGTGCAGATGATCGCCTTGCGCCCGACGTAGACGCCGACGCCCACCGCGCCGAGTTTGCGGACGTGGAAGTGGACGGTGCCCGGTGCGACCCCGAGTTCGGCGACGATCTGCTTCTGGCGCTTGCCTTCAGAGAGCCGGACCGCGACCGCCTGAGCGGTTGATCCGTCTCTTGTTTCGCGAGCCGCGAGCGCGAACCGCTCAAACGGCGAGCGATCCAGCCGTTGGAAAGCTGCGGGTGATCGCGCCCAGCACCTGCCAACGGCACTCGACCCATGCCCTCGCGAGTTCGGCATCCTTGACCTCTCTCATCCCATCTGCACCCATCGCATCAATAGCAAAGATTGGACTCCACACCTTGATAGCACCACCGGGCGCAAAAAACGGCAACAGAATCCAGCCCGTCCTCAACTATCAGGCCGTAGGGATAGGACGGGTCTCCAGGCACGAGACGCGCATGAGTGCCAGCGACAGCTCTCAGCATCCGAGTGTCCCCGGCACACACGGCGGTCTCCTAGACGGCGCTGACGACCTCGCTCCAGTCTCTGGTGGCGGAACATCCCCCACACGAGGCTCACCACCCGCGCTCACGGCCCCATTGTCCGGCGAGCGTGGCATTGGCAGAACGTGCCGCCGATCGATGCTCGCTCTCCAGATCGACCGATCCCGCTGCGTCGGATGAGGACGGGCGCGACCGTGCGATCTCCGAGGCTCATGTCGCGACGGGTCGTTGGTCCGATGCCGAACGGGACTAGATACGGTGCCGGCCCTCCGCGCTGCTTTGGCTCTCGCCTCGGCTATTCCGTGTCTCACGATTCCTCCACGGACATGTTCTCGCCGCTCTGGCGCCTAAACACTCTGATCGAGACACCAGCCCCAAGGACGAGCAGAGCAATCACAGTGAGTCGCGGCGCTCTCAACCGTCCGGACGCCGAACACGCTCTCCTGGGCGCAGCACCACTGTCAGCGCATCGTCATCCAATGGCAGCTCAGGCTGATCCTGCAGGTCGAATTCTCCACTGGATATCGGCTCTCCCAACACCCCCGTTGTTCGACCATCCTGGTGATCCAGCTCGGGGTCGCTATCCAGCGGCAGCCAGTCATCCTCATGGATGTCATAAGTAGGAACAACCCTCACGACCCTTTAGCACCGCCAGTCGCGAAACGGGGTCAACCAATCCCACACGCCATGTAGTACACGGACTAAGAGCCGGCACGCGGGCGCCGGGTCGTCGCGAGTTGGCTTGCGGTGCATCCGTTCACGGTGATCTGTGTGGCCTGATGGCGGATAGTGCCGTTCTGCGCGGCTAGTTCGGTTCTCATTGGGAGGGTTGCGGCTAGGCGCTCGCGCACGACCATTGTGCGATGAAGGGTGTGACCGTGCTCGCGCTGCGTGATGTGGCGCTTGACGGTGCGGATCTTGCCTGGGGTGCAGAGGCTCGCGTTGGCTGCCAACAGCGAGTGGGGACCGGTCGGCAGGAACAGCTCGAGGCTTTCCATCGGCACATCGGGCACCGAGTTGAACGCGACGATCCCGATCCCGCTCTTGTCGATGGTCGTTGAGCCCGACAGGTCGAGCACTACGCCTTCGGACTGCAAAACGACGATCGGGCTCGGCAGGTTGTTTCGTCCGTGCGCGACGAGATACACCGGTCCGGCCAGGTCGCCTGGCAGCACGGGTGTTCGTGCTCTCGCGATGCCGACGACGGATGCTGGCGGGCACGCTGACGGGTCGCCGTCAAAGGTGCTCTCTGGACATGAGGTCTGGAGGCTTGTCAGCCTCGTCGGGAGTTGTCTGGGGAGAGCTACCTTGATCCGCGCGAGGTTAGCCTCGGTGCCCGGTTCCCCCGTGGGGAACGTCAGCCGCACGTCGAGGCTGGCGCCGCCCGCGAGGCTCGTGTGTGCGCTCGTGGAAGCCTCTACCTTGGGCTTGAAAGCGAGGCTTGCGCAGTCCGCGATCCCGTACGGATTGGTCATGGTCACGATGGAGCCCTGCGCGTCTGCGATCGTCGCCGTGATCTGCTGCTCGTTGCAGTCCGTCGGATTGACAACGAAGCGGGGCCGGTCGAGGTCGAGACTGATCCTCTGTATGTGCAGCGGGACGCCGAGCACGATCTGTGGCAACGTGGCGCTTGTGATCTCAAGCGCCGCGGTCTGTGGGTCGATGTCGATGCGCGCTCGGATGACCAATCGGCCGAGATTCAGCGGTCCGGCCACTGCGTCCGTGACGATCGCCAGGCCATAGGGGGCTCCGTCATAGGGTCCAGTCAGGTACACGTTTCCTGGCATGTAGAGCGGCAGGGAACCCACGCCTGCGGCTACATCCGAGCCGCCTACCCGCGAGGCTTCCGGGCATTCCCCCGCGCTCGCCTGCGGGTCCGCGCACAACGGCACACTCGAGAGCATCGCTGACAATCCGAGCGGCGTACGAACCTGCAGCGCGGCGAGGTTCTGTTCGCTGTCCTTGCGTGTGATCGTGAGCGTAAACGGGCTAAACACTCCCGCCGCCACGTGGAGACTCCCTGAGAGGAACACGGGATCGAATGGTCGCGGGCTCGTGCAGCCGGTCACTTCGTAGTAGGAGGACGGGGCGGCGTTCAGCGTGAACGGAGCGCTCCACGGTTCAAGCTCTGACGTGCTCCTCGCAGGTCCGCAGGTCGTGGGGTTGGCGAGCAACCCACGCTCGCCGCCGTACAACTGGATGCTCAATTCGCTGAGCGGCAACTGCGGCATGTCGCTGATGCGAACCGTCAACTGGCCCGTGGCTGGGTTCGCTGTCACCGCGGCTTCGATCTTGATGAGCACCCCTTCGTCTCGTGGGGTGTTTCCGCCGAGTTCGATGTAGAGCCGGTAGAGATTGCCGTCCACCGCGTCCTGTTCGGTGCACGCCTTCTGGCCTTCACCGCCGCATCCCGGCGTCGCCATATACACGCGGCCTTCGATCGGGTGCGCCAGCAGCGGTGTGCTGGCTTCGACCTTGCCCACGATCGACGCTTTGGGGCAGTTGCCCGGCGCGAGTTGTGCTTCGCCGCTGGGTCCTGGTTCTTCTCCGGGTCCGAGTTCGCCAGGTTCAAGCGGTTCTCCTCTGGCTGAGAGCCCGGTCGGGATGTTGATACCGGCGGGTCCGGTCGCGTTGCACGACTGCAAGCCGTCCGCTACGGATGGGTTGATCGCGACTCCGAGCGGTAGCGTCAAGGTCGCGGCGTGCAACGGCGGTGTCTGCACTACAGCCTCGGGTCCGAGCTGGGGGACCTGGATGCTCGCGTTGATGCCGACGGGCCGATCCGCCGCCACCGTTTCGGGCCGCACGCTGATTTCTGGCGTGAACGGCAGTCGTTCGCAGTAGGACATCGCCGGAAGCGTCGACTGCGCCTTGACGTAGTGGTCTGGTTCCTCCCAGCTATCGGCCCACACCACCGCTGTCAGCGCACGGGAGCAACTACTCGGGGTCGTCAGGAACGCCACAGGTTCTTCGCTGTCGGGCACCCCAGGTTCCTGACAGCCCTGCCCCACGTTCGATTCGCCCCCAGAGAGGCTTCCGATGCAGGACACTCCACGCAGGGAGGTATGCACCGGCGCCGCCGGGACTCCCCACAGCGTTATTTCCATGCTCGTGATGCCGAGCGTCGGAAGGCCGCTCGCGACGATCGCGCTCGTGTAGCCCTCGGGAGTCCGCACGATGCGGCCCATCAGTAAGAACATCCCGAGCGGCGTTTCCAGGCCCAGCTCTGCGGACTCGTTACCGCTCGGTGTGAGGTTAATGATCGGGCCGAGCAGCGCCGTGTTGCTCGCGTGAAGCACGAAAACGCCGACCTGTGTGTCGGTTGGGCAACGTTCGGCCTGCTCGGGCGGGCAGTGCGGGACGGCTTGGGGATCGGCGAGCAGACCGGGCGGCAGGTCGATGATGATTTCCTTCGGGTCGCGCGTCGGTACAAGCGTGTGGCTCGCGCCGACTTCTTCGGTCGCGAACGCCACCTTGCTGGTCAGCGCGACCGGGTGGCCGGCGGCCTGATCGAAGAAGTACGGTTCGTTGACTGTCGCGTTGGCCGAGCCAGCTTCGGTGGTTTGCATCGTGAAGCCCGAGATACCGAACGGCTTGGCTTCGCTGCCCTCGGCGGGTGTGGCAGGTAGCGTTGACGTGCACACAAGCAGCGCTCCGCCGAGAAGAAGCCGTGTAAGGCAGAGCAGAGCGGTGCGCCCGAACCGCCGCCGAGGCTCGCAGCCTCGGAGACTGCGCGGGTTGCGCCTCACGATGAGGCCGGGCTGGGTCATCTCTGGCTCATCTTGCGCTTAGCCCCGTCGGCACGGGACGTGGTAGGCGACCGCGGCGTGTGTGCCGTCAGCGAACGTGAGCTGAGCCCCGAACGGGTAGCCGCCCGCGGGGCAGAGACGAGGAATTCTGATCCCGGTCGGGGCGTACGCGATGCTTCTGCCGTCGACCTCGCGGTGGTAGGTCAGGCCCTTGGGGCCGAGACTCGACGAAAAGGTCTCAAGCGCAAGATCGGGGCCTTCCGGCCAGGCTTCCACGAGCGGAACCGAGGTGTCGAGGCTTTGTCCGTACGGAGCGGCGTCTTCTTCCAGCACGCTCGGAAGGATCAAGGCGCCGAAGACGGGTTCAAGCGCTCGGACGTAGAAGAGGACTTCCACGCGATCTTCGGCCGGTGGTCCGACAAGCGCGTCAAGCGACGCGTTCTCGTGGACGAGTTGAGAGCCGACGGGCACGACTGCGCTCGCGCTGCCAAATCCGATCCGAGCGTTGGCCGAGCAGCCGGCCAGTCCCGCGTCAGCCAACGCCGCCGGCTCACAAGTGGCCTCGCCGAGTGTGCTCGAGCCGAGGCCCATTTTCGCGGGCAGGCGCAAGTCCAGGCTCGTGACCGGGGCGAGAATGGAGTTGGCTGGGCCGCTGATTTGCAGCGAAAGCTCGATCGTCGTCGGCGTGTCCCGCCGGTCGGGTGCGAACCCCACGTGTAGCTGCACCGACGGTGTGGCGCTAGCTGCGCCTGCGAGGCACGCGTAACTGACGAGCGCGACCGCTAGGAGTCGAGCAAGGCTCATAACGTCTCTCGATCGCCGTGTGAGCGCTAGTAGGTACTCGAGCCGCTGGTCACGGCCCACGCCTTGAGGGTCAGGTGGTTGAACGCACCCCGGATCTGAAGCTCTCCCGCCGCGTGTCTGTAGGTGCCGGTTCCGTGGCTGATCTTGAGCGTTCCGTGGAAAGAGATGGTGGAGCCCGAGGACGTGAAGTTCGCTGAGGCGATCGCGGTGATCGTGCCGCCCTTTAGGAAGATGTTGACGATCGCCGCCACGTACTTTGGGTGCATCGTGAGGCCTGCCGTGATCGGCACGTTGTAGGTGCCAGTCGCTCGGCCGCGCTCGGAGATTTCCGCTCCGTCGATTTCTTCGTTGCTGGCCTCCATGTGCGCTGTCTCAGACAGAGAGACTGTCCTCGCCTCTTGCGCCGCCCCACGACTCCTCGCACCTGCCGCCTGCGCAGATAGTCCGATGACCGCCGCTACAAGCCCCATCAAGCAGGCGAGCACCAGCAGCAGTCGGCCAGTGGTTAACCCCAAGCTACGTTCCATGAGCCTCTCCTTGTCACGATCGCTAGATGGGCACGCCAGCCGAGCCGGCACTGGTCCGGTGTGTTTCTGACTTGTCCTTGAATGCCCATTCAAGATTCTGTGCCTCAGCGAGATCCGGCACCCAAGACGTCCGGGTCTCGCAACTCCTCACGCTGATTATATCGTTCGGCTCTGCCGTGCATTCCCGAACAGCGGGCTTTCTAGCGACCCGCCGTGTGGGCGTCGCGCGAACGAGGGGCCGGGGCTCAAGGCCGGGGCGGACGATGCCGAAAAGAGTGGGGACCCGAAGTCGAACCCTCCGGGTCCCCGTACTACCAGCGCGAGACCGAACGTCATTGGATGAAGCGCCTCGCCACTTTACGACCGAGATCGGACCCGGGCCGCCCCTACCTACCTGACGGGGCGGTCCATGTCCTCCTTCGGCGGGTGAACTGTAGGCCGATCAGCCGCCTGTTGCACGAGCTTCCAGCGCGGTGCAATGTGGCCTGCAACACGCGGAACCTGTAAATCCATGTCCGTGGAATAAGTGTTACTTCTGTTGGAACACAGTGACGCTTAACCCACAGGATTCCAACACGTCCGCTTAGTCCGATAGGGGTCGCGCGATTCCTGCTATTTTCCGCGAGCGGTGGATCGCAGAGAGAGATAAATGGTCTCTCTTCCTTGGTGGTACCCCGCCGTCTACCAGTCCGTGCAGCGACTGGAGACGGCGGGGCCGTGTCGCGATGCTCGACTGGTCGAGGCGCCCGGTGGCCACAATCAATACGTACGTTACAACGCCGTGACATCGATCTCGAGCAGAGTTCGTAGCCGGATGCCCAACGGAAGATCGGCGCACCTAAGCTGGTCAGCTCCGTAGATGGGCTCCCAGTTACGAACGTTGGAACCGATCTGCAAGGACTCTTGCAAGGTATCACCCGCAAAATCTATGTAGGTGGATTAACTGTTGCAGCGATTGGGACCGCGAGCGTCGTGGCTACATGCCGGCTGCAGCTCGTGCTAGCTTGCGCCGCGCCGTGGAACAGAAGGAGCAATTGGACTCCTCAATTCTGCGGTCCTGACTACATAGCTCAGTCGCCCCGGGCACCACTCGTTCGGAGCCCGAGCAAACATCACAGAGTGTCGGGCTTAGCCACTTCAAGGGAAGGGTGGGGTATGCGCGCTGTCAAGCTGGTGCTGTCGTGTGTCGCGAGTCGAGGAAAAGTCCGATCACCGCATAACGCCACGCACATGCGGTGACAGCGCCGGGCATCCCACGGATGCGGTGCGTGGTTCGACCACACGTATGCCCGCCGCTATCGAGCAGATCGAACACAGCGGCGGGCGTACGGCAACCCGCTTGACGGGCAAACGTGGGAACGCCCGCCCGGATACAGGCACAGGGATCGCGGGGAGTGGTGCGGTGGCAGGGTGTCTTGCCCACGCGGGCATCGAAGCAACACGGCCAGAGGCGGGTCAGAGGAGTAGACCCACCGAAGACCTCAAGAGAGCTGGAGCCCCGGTGACGCACAGTGAGTACAAGGCCACTCTGCGACGGTGCGGGGAGAGCCCGAGATGAAAGACTCGCCCAGAGAAATGGCTCAGTAGGATCGTGCGGCTGTCGGGGCCAGACGTGGTTGACGGCGAGCCGCACGAAGTGTTGATTTGGGGCGCGAACTCATGGCGGACCTTCGCTTCCCCTAGAGCCTGGGGCGAGGCCGTGGTTGGCATCGGCGGAGGTCTCCGCTGCGGCGCTAGGTTATAACTGTGAGCCCAGAAGGCACGACCATCACGATGCAGTCCACCTTCTGACCACCGCCACAGACCAGCACGGCTGTACGGTTCGTGAGCATGGCTTCTTACCCCTCTTTGGAGCCAGGCCGCGTCACCCGAATCTCCTCGTGACATTCGTGTGACTCCGAGCTGAAAGCAGCCTTGTCCGATCTATCCGAATACCGGCGCTGCCGTGTCGTGTATACGTTCTTACGTCCATCCGAGAGACAGGGAGAGTCCGTGGCTGATTTTCTTGATTCCAAGCGCCATGAGATAAATGACCGGCTGGCTGAGCTCCGGCCGCTGATCGACGAGTACAGCAAGTTGGGGGTCGCCGCGAAGGTATTGGCCGATGTTCGGTCCTCCGAGAGCGGAGCCGTCGCGCCGGCAGCGCGGCCCACAGCCACGACGCGCCGTGGGCCGGGCCGTCCCCGTGGTTCCAAGAGCAAGACGGCCGGTGCCAGGAGAACAACCAAGACCGCAACGAAGTCGAGCACCAAGCCAGCTGCTAAGCGCCGAGTGGGCCGGCGCACGGGCACCGGCCAGCGAGGCGCCCAAGCGCTTGCCCTCGTGACCGGGCAGCCCGGCATCGCGATCCCCGAGCTGGCCGCCAAGATGGGCATCAAGCAGAACTACCTCTACCGCGTACTGCGAGCTTGGAGCAAGAAAAGAAGATCCGCAAGGACGGTCGCGGCTGGCATCCGGCTTCCTAGCAGCCCGCACCCCAAAGTTCAGACAGATCACGGGCATGGGCTCTGATGAGCTTTGAGCTGCGCAACGTCGTCAAGCACTATCCCAGTCGCGGCGAGACGGTCCGCGCGATCGACGGCATCTCGCTGAAGATCGAGGGCGGAGAGTTCGTCGCTCTCTACGGTCCAAGCGGCTCAGGCAAGACCACATTGCTGATGCTCGCTGCTGGGCTACTTGCCCCCGACAGCGGCAGCGTCCTGTTCGATGAACGTGACGTCGGCGCCATGTCCGACCGCGAGAGCGCCACCTACCGCCTACGCGACGTCGGGTTCGTATTCCAGTCCTTCCACCTAATGCCCGCGGCCACAGCGGTCGACAACGCTCTCATCAAGCTACCCCTGCTCGGCTACACGGTGCACGAAGCACGCCAGAAGGCAACCGTGTGGCTCGAGCGTGTCGGCCTCGGCGATCGACTCGACCACCTCCCCGAGCAGCTCTCGATAGGCCAGCGTCAGCGGGTGGCGATCGCCCGCGCACTTGTGGGCAAACCAAACCTGCTGCTCGCGGACGAGCCCACCGGCAATCTCGACTCCACTCGCACCCGCGAGACCCTTGAGCTTCTGCGCGGCATCTGCCACGAGCGCTGCGTGCCCGGCGTGCTCGTCACACACGACCCGGACGCGGTCGGATTTGTCGATCGCGTAGTCAACCTCCGCGGTGGAGTGCTCACCGAGGGGCCGGGCATCAACACCACGATCTGGTGAGCCGAGCCGACCGGGTTGAGCCTGCGGCTCGGTGGGCTCGATGACAATCAATGGACGGCAACAGCGATTCACCGAATCCAGGCCAATATGCGATATACGCTGTAGGTTGCTCCATATTGGAGGTTTGTGGTGTCTGAGCCGGTGTTGCTGTTGGATGGGGTGTGGAAGGGTTTTGATCGTGGTGGGGCGTTTTCGGTGCTCGAGGACGTGTCGTTGACGGTGTTTGCGGGTGAGCTGCAGTCGATCGTGGCGAATCG
>DATCDV010000017.1:0-2360 GCA_036510495.1 Solirubrobacteraceae bacterium | reverse complement strand
TGGCTCGGTCACGCCTGCGCTGGCACCGTGATCTCCGATGATCGGCGAGGTCTCGCCGATCCTTTGTCGCACCGCGGGAGCTGTGGAGGGCTCTAGCGGGTCTTGGCTGACCGCGAGCCAGACGCCTTGAAGCTGCGGCGCAGCATGCCCGTGACGTCAGACGCGGGCGCCATCTGCTTCGGGCGCTTGGACACGATCGCAGCACCCTTTACAACGGCGCCCTTGCCGTTGAGATAACTGGTGATGTAGGCGCGTGGGGTGCTCATATAAGAGATGATACGAACTCGTGCAAACCGTCGAGTTTCTTTAGCCGACGGCCGTCTTACGGACGTATAAGCCCAGACCGTACCCGAAGGTCAGGACGGCGCCGACGATGCACGCAAGTATCGCCACTAGCCACGAGATGGCCAATACTCCGGAGTTCAAGCGGAGACGTGTGGTCGGCTCGGCCGCCTGATGTGCGCGGACAAGCGAGCAGTCGAGTCGGTGAGCCGTGGTGCCAGGACCTCGTCCCGACGAGCGAGGCGCGCCAGAAGACGAGCAGCGTAGGCGCTGGACCTCGCCAGTAGCCGGTCCGCTCGTCGGCTTCGCGGCTTGCTGAGAGGGTTCCTGGCGGACCGGTTCGAGTTTCATCAGTCCCGCTCCGATCATGGCGGACATGATGACGGCGAAGGTGCCGCCAACCAGTGCAAGCGCGCGTACTCCGATCAGCATTCGCGTTGCGAACGGGTGCTCGCCGGCTCGACTGAGATACGCGGCGACAGTCGCAGGGACGAGAAGAAGAACCGCCGCACTGGTCTGTCCATCAAGGTGCGAGAGACGGGTAGCGAACCCCAGTGAGACCGCGGCCGTAAACAAAGAGGTCAGCGTCGCAGCGGTGAGAACGCCGGAACGACGCGGAAGCAAGGCGATAGTCACATCCCCGCTGTCGTTGCGGCCTTGCACCCGAAGTCGTTCGAGCGTGTTCGGATCCCCAGCTCCCTCCGCCCCCGCCAACAGTCGTGCGTGAATATGAGCCCGGGACCGGGATCGCACCTGCCCATCTAGTGTCCCGTTTGTTTAAATCGTTGGTAGTGCGGGAATGGTGGGGTCATGCCTACTCCTACTGCTGTGGTAATCGAGTTGTCTGATGATGAGCGCGCTCGTCTGGAGGCGTGGTCGCGGCGGCGTAAGACCGCCCAGGCACTGGCGTTGCGCTCGCGGATCGTGTTGGCCGCGGCCGACGGCCTGGCCAACGGGGAGATCGCCGAGCGTGAGCGCGTGTCGCGTCCGACGGTCACGAAGTGGCGCAATCGGTTCGCGCAGCAGCGGTTGGAGGGATTGCTTGACGAGCCGCGGCCGGGACGGCCGCGGACGGTCACCGATGAGCAGGTCGAGTCGATCGTGACCACGACGTTGGAGAGCACGCCGGCCAACGCGACGCACTGGTCCACGCGGTCGCTGGCCGCGCACTTGGGCGTCTCCCAAGATTCGGTGTGGCGTACCTGGCAGGCGTTCGGGCTCCAACCCCATCGCCAGGAGAAGTTCAAGCTGTCGGCCGACCCGCAGTTTGTGGAGAAGGTGTATGACATCTGCGGGCTGTACCTGAACCCGCCCGAGCGCGCGGTCGTGTTGTGCGTGGATGAAAAGAGCCAGATTCAAGCGTTGGACCGCACCCGGCCGATCCTGCCGATGCTCCCCGGCACTCCGCAGCGCGCGACCCACGACTACCGTCGCCACGGCACGTCGAGCCTGTATGCCGCGCTGGATCTCAGCACCGGGAAGGTGATCGGCGCCCTGCACCAGCGCCACCGCGCGATCGAGTTTCACAAGTTCCTGCAGACCATCGACCAGCAGGTCCCCAAACACCTCGACGTGCATCTCGTGCTCGACAACAGCTCCACGCACAAGACCCCCAAGATTCAGCGGTGGCTGGCTGCGCACCCCCGGTTCGTGGTGCACTTCACCCCGACCTCCAGCTCGTGGATCAACCTGGTTGAGCGCTGGTTTGGCGAGCTGACCACCAAGAAGCTCAAGCGCTCCGCTCACCAATCGGTCCGGGCACTGAACGCCGACATCCGCGCGTGGATCGAGAACTGGAACGAGGACCCCCGCCCGTACGTGTGGACCAAGCCCGCTGAGCGGATCCTTGACTCCATCGCCCGATACTGCCAACGAATCAACCAAACGGCACACTAGCCGCCACCGCTCACTGCACCGCTGCCGGAGCTGCCGCTTCCGGAGCTGCCGCTGCCGGAGCTGCCCTTGCCGGAGGTGCCGCTGGTAGGCTGGCCTCCGCCGCTCGAGATGCCGCTACCCGAGGTGCCGCTGCTCGGCCGGCTTGCTCCACTCGAGCCGCCGCTGCCAGCGGTGCCGCCGGA
>DATCDV010000016.1:0-9017 GCA_036510495.1 Solirubrobacteraceae bacterium | reverse complement strand
GAGCCCTGGTCGCGCGCATGCCCTCCGCTGCAGAGTTGCGCTGCGTGAGGATGGCTGGCACGCCCGGCCCGCCGAGAAGCAGGACTCCCACGTACTGACCTCGATGCTGTACGCCGACGCGCTCGCGATCATCCCGGCCGCCAGCGGGAGCGTGCGGGCGGGCGAGCGAGTCGAAATCGAGCTGCTCCCCCGTGGTTAGCATGGAGAGATGACCGTGCGCGTGCGCCTATTCGCGATCCTGCGGGAACGTGCCGGCAGCGACTGGGTCGACGTGGACTTGGCCGAGGGAGCAACGGTCGCGCATGCGATCCGCGTGCTATCGGAGCTGCCCGCGCTGGCGGGAGTCCTCGACCGTATACCCGTTGCGATGGCCGTCAACCGCGAGTACGCGACGATCGACACCCGCCTGCTCGCTGAAGACGAGCTGGCGCTGATTCCCCCGATCAGCGGCGGCGTGGACATCCACGTCCGCGTCACCGAGGAACCGCTCTCACTCGATGCCCTGACACGCGGCGTCACCCGTCCGGGGGCGGGTGCGATCGTCGTTTTCCAGGGCATGCCGCGCGATGTCAGCAGACTCGACTACGAGGCCTACCGCGAGATGGCCGAACAGCGAATGACGGCCATCCTCAACGACTGTCTGCAGCGCCACAAACTGCATGCCGTGGCAGCGGAGCACAGGGTAGGACCCGTCGAGCTTTCAGAGCCCAGCGTGATCGTCGCGGTCTCAGCCGCCCATCGCTCAGAAGCCTTCGCCGCGGCCATGGAGGCGATCGACCGGATTAAGGCCGAGGCGCCGATCTGGAAGCAGGAGGTCGACCACGACGGAACAGTGCGTCGGGTAGCGGGAGCGCCGCCACAAGCCGGCGCTCCTGAGCCCGTCTCGCGGGAGACGACACCGTGAGCGAGAGCCGATTGACCCACGTGGATGAGCAGGGCACGGCACGGATGGTCGATGTGGGCGCCAAGGAGCCGACCGAGCGCAGGGCCCGAGCCAGTGCACGGGTGCGGATGTCGGCGGCGAGCGCCCGCGCGATCCAGAGCGGCGATACGCCCAAGGGCGAGGTGCTCGTGGTAGCAAGGCTTGCCGGTATCCAGGCCGCCAAGCGGACAGGCGAGCTGATTCCGCTCGCGCACCCGCTGGCGCTCACGTTCATCGACGTGACAGCGAGCGTCAACACCGAGCAGGGTCTCGTCGAGCTGACCTCCGAAGTTCGCACCGTAGCCCGTACAGGGGTCGAGATGGAGGCGATGACCGCCTGCGCAGTCGCCGCGCTGACCGTCTACGACATGATCAAGGGACTGGAGCGAGGGGTACAGATCGAGAGGATCGTGTTGCTGGAAAAGAGCGGCGGGCGAAGTGACTACCGCCGCGAGGACGCTGACGGGGGCTGAGCCCACGATGCGCGCGGCGATCGTCACGATCAGCACCTCGAGGTCAACCGGCGAGGCAGAGGACCTGAGCGGGAACAGGCTGGCGCAGCTGGCAGAGCGAATCGGCGCGGAGATCGCTGGTAGAGATCTGATCCCCGACGACCGCCAACTGATCGAAGAGCGCTTCTGTTACTGGGCAGACGTCGAGCGCTGCGAGCTCGTGCTGAGCACCGGCGGCACAGGCTTTGCCCTCACCGACATCACCCCGGAGGCGACGCGAGCGGTCATCGAGCGCGAGGCCCCCGGGATCCCAGAGGCCATGCGCGGAGCCTCCCGCGAGCACACCCGCCACTGGATGCTCTCGCGTGCAGTGGCCGGCATTCGCGGGTCGAGCCTGATCATCAACTTCCCCGGCAGCCCCGAGAGCATCACCCAGGCAGGCGAAGGGATCGAGCAGGCGCTGCCGCACGCCGTTGAGCTGATCGCCGGCCGCCGATCATCTCACTAGCCGGGAGCGCCAGCAGGTGTAGCCAGCGGACGATGAACCAGACATGACTCACACAGGCTGGCCTACGCGGTGGCGGGTTGGCCCGGGTGCCCAGGCGCGGCCCATGGAGCCAGGCATAGAACAAGCTGGCACTCGCTGATCGCACGTACCTCGTGGCGCTCACCAGGATCGAAGTGGATCAGGCTTGGTGCGGACACAGTCCGCTCGCTGGCGCCGGCACTCACGAGCAGTTGCCCGCGCGTGACGAACACGAGCGCATGCTCGCGCACCTCATGCTCCTGCAGACACTCGCCTTGAGGCAATAGCAACGCGATGACACGATTGGCACCGTCATCGGAGCGAAGGATCTGCGGCTGGTGAGCCGCGACACGCAGACGATCTAGCTCCCAGAACTGCATCCTGCCAATTATAAGGGCCGGTAATAGCGCGGTGTGACTTCTATCTGGGGGTGAGCCACGCGACGGCCTCCTCGGCGGGGATTACGTCATTGAGTCGGTTAACGGTCTCGCCGGCGTAGAGCGCCGCGCTGTCGATGGTGTGCTCGGGCATCCCTGCCAGTGGGAGCGCGGGGGTGAGGAGCGGCAATCCGGCTCGTTGGTGCACGACCAGCTTTCCCAGCATGTCAAGCGGCATGGCCCGCCCCAAGGGTGCGCTGAGCCGGTTGGCCAGACGAGCTACGGGGGGTCCAAGCTCGTTGACGCGGCACCAGCGTTCGGTGGCCGAGTTGGGGATCACGCGGTGGCGAAGCGGCCATCCGAGCCCGAACAGCATCGTGCTGAGCGTCTCCTGGGCTGCCATCACCCGGCGCTTGTACTCGTCATGCGCAGCGGCCTCTTCGGTCAGCAGAAAGCGAGTGCCCGCGACAGCCGCGGCGGCACCCGCATCGATCAGACGCTGCACATCCGTCGCATCGGCCACGCCACCCGCCGCCAGAACCGGCGTGCCCTCAGCCACACCCAGCACCCGCGGCAGGGCGTCCTGGAGCGGCTCGACGCCGAGCAGATGTCCGCCCGCCTCTGAGCCCTGTACCACCAGACCGTCCGCTCCGCCGGCCAGCGCTCGGCGCGCGGCCCGGGCGGTGCCGACCGTAACGAACACAGGCACACCCTGCTCCCGCAGGCGACGTAGCCACCTCGAGGGCATGCCTCCGTGGAGTACGACGAGGCTCACATCGCCCTCGACGCACACCTGTATGTGGGCGCGGCGGATGAAGGGGACGAGCAGGTTGGCGGCCACCGGTCGTCCCGGTGCTCGTCGGTGTGCCTGCGCGAGCGCCGAAGCGAACGCCGGCGGCGCCATCATCCCCACCGTTCCCAGCGCTCCCGCGGCAGATACCGCGCCCGCCAGCTCCCCGCCCGCGACACCGCCCCCCATTCCAGCCTGCACTACCGGGCAGGCAACACCGAACCGCTCCAGAAAACCGGTGCTCCTCATCGTCCTCATGGCTAGAAGCTACACCTGGCCTTCTCTTCTCGTGGGCCGTCGAGAGCCTCAGTGCCGGCTTTGACCGTTGGGCAGTCCGCGCCGCAGGACCTCCGCGAGGACGACGGCGTCGTTGTGCTCGGTGTCGTGGGCGGAGTAGACGAGCGTGAGGGTGCCTTTCCGCGCGCGGCGTCGTAGGGCCGTGAGACGTGGACGGTGGCCGCTGAGCTCGTGGATGTAGCGTCGGCGAAACTCCTGGAAGCGCTTCGGGTCGTGCCCGAACCACTGCCTGAGCTCGGTGCTCGGGGGCAGCTCCTTCTCCCACTCGTCGAGCTTTGCCCGCTCGCGCGAGATCCCACGCGGCCACAGCCGGTCGATCAGCACGCGATAGCCGTCTGCTGATGTCGCGGGGTCATACGCGCGCTTCAGGCGAATATCCATTGTGTATGTAGCGTCGAGGTTCACCCGAGTTCTTACCTCAGCGCGGCGGCGACGTTCACGAGGAACGTTCGCGGTAGCCACGAGCCAGGCGCTACCCGACACGATCAGTCCTGGCAGGAGAGGTAAGACCTCGAGCCAAGCCGACGCTAGAGCAGCGTGGCTGCCAACAACCGAGTCCTCGCACCGTCGGAGTTTCCGCCGCCCGTGGATCCACAGAGGGAGTTCGTCAAGCGCAACCTGGATCCGGAGGATGAGCGCATCGAGGTGGGCGTCGCGATCGTCGGCGGCGGTCCAGGCGGCCTTGCGTGCGCTAATCGGCTCTTGCAGCTGCTGGCGGATGAGCCCGAGCTCACCGGGTGCCTCGGAGAGGTCCCCGTGGCGGTGATCGAGAAGGGCAAGGTCTGCGGCGCGCACAACCTGTCGGGGGCGATGATGCGCCCCTCGGGCTTGCGGGAGCTATTCCCGAATCTCGATCCCAAGGATTGGCCGACCTACGGGCAAGTGGAGAAGGACTCGGTCTACTGGATGCTCAGCCCGAGCGTGGCACTCCCCCTGAAGCCGACGCCGCCGCCGTTTCGCAATCACGGCAACTACATGGTGTCGGTATCGGAGCTCTCGCGCTGGATGGCAGAGAAGGCCGAGGAGGCTGGGGCGTACATCCTCACCGAGACAGCCGCCTCGCAGTTGTTGGTCAAGGACGGTGTGGTGAGGGGGATTCGTTCCGGCGACAAGGGCCGCGGCAAGGAAGGCGAGGAGCTCAGCAACTTTGAGCCGGGCTCGGACGTGACGGCGCAGGCGACGGTGCTCGCGGAGGGAACCTGGGGACACCTGACGGGGACGGCGATCGGAGAGTTCGACCTTGCCGCCAACCGTGAGCCACAGGTGTGGTCGCTGGGCGTCAAGGAGGTCTGGAAGGTCACAAAGCCGCTGGACCGTGTGATCCACACGCTCGGCTGGCCGTTGCGCTACGGCGCCAAGTACCGTGAGTTCGGCGGGTCGTGGATCTACCCAATGGGCGAGGACCGGGTATCGATCGGGTTCGTCATCGGCTTGGACTACACCGACGCGACGGTCTCTGGGCACGACCTGCTGCAGCAGTTCAAGCAGTCAAAGCTGGTCAGGAACGTGCTCGAGGGCGGCGAGCGCGTTGCCTGGGGCGCCAAGGCGATCCCCGAGGGCGGCTACTGGGGAATGCCCAAGCTCTCGGCGCCCGGGGTGGTTATCTGCGGGGACGGTGCGGGCATGGTGAACGTGCCGATCCTCAAGGGCATCCACTACGCGATCCACGCCGGGATCATGGCCGCGGAGGAGATCGTCACAGCACTGAAGGCTCGATCGAGCGACTTCTCCTCTTATGAGCAGCGCGTGGAGGAGTCCTTGATCGGCAAGGAGCTCTATGAGACCCGCAACATGAAGCAGCCGTTCGCGAAGGGCTTCTTCGTGGGTGGCGCCATCACCAACGCGATGGTCATCACCAAAGGCCGGTTTCCCAACGGCCGCTGGAGCAACCATCGCGACGCGGACTCGCCGATGCTCATCGGCAACGCTAAGGACCCCTACCCCAAGCCTGACGGCAAGTACACCTTCGACAAGCTCTCATCGGTGTTCATCTCGGGTAACGCGACGCGCGACGATGCGCCGAACCACATCCGCATCCAGAAGCACGTTCCGCGCGAGATCGCCGAAACCTGGCGCTGGATGTGCCCAGCGGGCGTATACGAGATCCCCGATGACGGGGAGGGTGGGGACGACTCCGGCGCGGTCGACGTGATCGTCAACTACACCAACTGCGTGCAGTGCGGGGCGATCACCGCGAAGGGCGGCCGACTGACCACAGCAGAGGGCGGCGACGGACCGCTCTACCAAAACCTCTGAAGCTCAGCGTTAGACTGGTGGGAACCCTCGTTGCTCAGATCGCGACAGAAGGAGTGCAAATGCAGGACAGGCTCGGCGTCGAGCGCTGGATCAACGAGGGCGGCCACATCGCCACAGAAGCCGTGATTCAGCGCGAGATAACAGCCGGAAATGACGCGCCTGAGGCTGTGGGGCAACAGGGTCAGACCGCTAGAGGAGCCGAGTCAAGCAGCTCCACAACGCCTGCCGCCGTGCCCATCGCGCGCTCCCCTGAGGACCCGGCCCGTTCACGCGTGCTGATCGCCGGGGGTGGGGTCGCGGGGTTGGAGACGCTCCTGGCGCTGCGTGCGCTGGCCCCAGATCGCTTGGACATCACGATCCTCGCGCCCGAGCTGAGGTTCGTCAACCGTTCGATGGCTGTCGACCAGCCGTTCAAGCCCAAGCGCTCGCGCGGACTCAGGCTCGAGGACACCGCGGCCGAGCTCGGCGCTCGCTGGCACCAGGGATCTCTCGACCGCGTCGAGCCCGAACAGCACCTGGTAGTCACCAAAGACGGTGATGAGCTTCCCTATGACATGCTGGTCCTCGCGCTGGGTACCCGCACCGAACGCGAGTGGTCATCAGACGGAGTGCTGACCTTTCACGGCGGCCACGATGGCCCCAACTACCGGATGCTGCTCCATCAGCTCCGCGAAGGGCAGGTCAACAAGGTGGCGTTCGTCAAGCCGGCCGGCGCGAGCTGGCCGCTGCCGTTGTATGACCTCACGTTGATGACCGCGGCGCAGTGCGCCGCACACGGCCGCACGGAGGTCGAGCTGAGCCTGATCACCCCCGAGGAGGAGCCCCTCGGGATCTTCGGTCACCCTGCCAGCGCCGCGATCCGCCGACTCTTGGACGAGCATGGGGTGAGGTTGCACACGAGCAGCTACGGCGAGCCGAGCCGCCGCGAATGGCTGGACATCTCTCCCGGGGACCGCGGCATGCGCGTTGACCGCGTTGTTACCGTTCCGCGTCTGGTCGGCCCACGACTGCGCGGGATCCCGTGCGACGCGGACGGGTTCATCGACACAGATGCTCAAGGCCGCCTCGCCGGCCTGGATGGTGTGTTCGCCGCGGGTGACATGACGGCGTTCCCGATCAAGCATGGTGGGCTGGCCGCCCAGCAGGCCGACGCCGTCGCCGAAGCGATCGCGGCGTCGGTGGGCGCCGAGATTGACCCGCAGCCGTTTCGGCCGATCCTGCGCGGGATCTTGCTGACCGGTGGGCGGGAGCGCTACTTGCGCGCAGACATCAGCGGCGGCGAGGGCGATGACTCAACCATCTCGCGGGACGCCTTGTGGTGGCCGCCAGACAAGATCAGCGGGCGCTACCTCGCTCCCTACCTCTCGAGCCAGGTCGGCGACGCCCACGACGTCATGCCCCAAGGCGAGCACGCGATCCCGATCGAGACCGTGCTGCACCCCATGGCGCCGAACAAGCAGAGCGCATTCGACGAGCTGTCTGACCTACCACCCCACTGAGGCGCCCCCAAGGTCCTCCGCGCCGCAAACGCGTAACCGGCGGTAAGACCTGGGTCTGAGACGACGTTAGCGTACTCACGCGTTGGGCATTCAGCTTCGTGACCCGCGGACGCGGCGCCAGGCTGATCACCGGTGACCCCGAGACGCCACCGCCTCCACAGAGCGCTTGAACACCGGTGCCCGTCCGTAAGAACAACGGCCCAAGCGACGCTGAAGGAGTGCCCCCGCAGCTACCATAACCTGACACACGCCCCGAAAAGCCCCGGTCCACAATGAATCTTGTCAAGAACACGAGCGACTCGCCCAGGACACATGGCGACGTGCTCACGGCCATCTCCGACGGGCTGGTAGGACTGCTCAAGGAGTTCTACGGGCATGGGCCGACCCGCGCGAAGGCCTACTACCAGGACGACCTCGTGGTATGTGTGCTGCGCGGTGGCTTCTCGCGCGTCGAGCAGACCCTGCTCGACGGCGGGCGCGGTGCCGCGGTCATCCAGCAGCGCATGGAGTTTCAGGAGGTCATGCGCGATCGCTTCACCAACGTGATCGAGAACGCGACCGGCCGGCCGGTCATCGGCTTCATGAGCGGAAACCAGCAGCACCCTGATCTGATGTGCGAGGTGTTCATCCTCGGTCCCACAGACCTCCTCGACGACCACGAGGTGCCGGACGCCTCAGGCGGGTCGGCCCTCACCGCGTGAGCCTTCAGGGCTCGGCGGGACGGATCGGTTCGACCGATCGCCTTGCCACGTCGCGGATGCCTACCCCGGGCGCGGGCCGCTGCCTGCCGGTACACGGGACCAGCTCGAGACTCGCCGCCCGGCCGGCGCGATCTTCCCGGCAGGCGCCGGGGGACCTGGCTGGCAGCGGGGGCAGACGTTGGTGCCGCGTCCTGCGACGCTGATTCGCTCGATCGGTGTTGCGCAGACCGGGCAGGGCTGGCCTTCGCGCCGGAAGACGCGCGCCTGCTCGAGGTAACCGGTCTGGCCGCGCGCGGCATTGACGTAGCCGGCGAAGCTCGTGCCGCCGTGCTCGATCGCGAGCCCGATGACGGTCCGGATGGAGTCACGTAGCCTGCGCGACTCGGCCATGCTGAGACTGCCGGCCAGGCGCCGGGGGTGAAGCCGTGCGAGATGGAGCGCCTCGTCAGCGTAGATGTTGCCGATCCCGGCGAGGACCGACTGGTTGAGGATCACGGCCTTGACCGGGGCCCTGCGGTGTCGCTGGAGCGCCGAGCGAAAGCCGGCGAGGGTAAACGAGCCGTCCAGCGGCTCCGGGCCGAGCCGCGTAAGGAACGAATCCGCCTGGAGCGATGCCCGGTCGACGAGCTTGATCCGGCCGAACTTCCGTCCGTCGTTGAAGAACAGCGACCTGCCGCCGTCGAACCGAAAAATGACGCGAGTGGTCAGGTTCGGCATCGGCGCGAGCATGCTGCGCGAGGGATGTCCGCCGGCGAACAGCGTGCGGCCGTCCTCGGTCACCACGAGCTGGCCGGTCATCATCAGGTGCACCAGCAGGTGCGCATCACTGTCCAGGTCGATGACGATCAGCTTGCCGCGCCGGCCGATCCCGGTGAACCGATGCCCGACCAGCAGGCGCTTGAGCGCCCGCTGGGGCGCTTGCAGCGACTGCGGGGACAGAACCTCGACGGACTCGACCGGCCGGCCGAGCACGGTCGCGAGCAACCCGCGCCTGACGGTCTCGACCTCGGGGAGCTCCGGCATGCCGTCATTATCCCGCCGACGAACGTCCCTGCCGCTGGCCGCCAACACGATCAGGACCCCCTCGACATCGCGGGTCGGGCGCCTGGCACGCTGGGGCTCGCCGCCTGGAATGTTAGTTCCGTGCTCGCCCGCCGGCCGCGCCTAGGGAGTGATAGACTTCCTCGCCGAGGGCAT
>DATCDV010000015.1:0-150248 GCA_036510495.1 Solirubrobacteraceae bacterium | reverse complement strand
AACCCCTACAAGGGTTGCCCACCTGCCGATTTAGTGGCCTCAGTGCTTGCCGTGGGCCGCTTTGGCGGCGTGCAGCGTGATGGTGTAGAGCTTGGTGAGGCTCGTCATGCCACTCGCGCCGGTTGTGATGGTCGAGGAGATGTGAAGCGTCTTGTTACGTGTGAGATCTGCTCGTGCGGCGCTTGAGAGCTTGATCTTCACGGTCTCGTGGCCGTTGGCGGAGATTGTGTAGGAGGCGCTACCGAACGAAACTGCCAGTTTCTTGGCTTTGCCCTTTCCGCCGGACGCTTTGCCGGTGCTGGTAGCGCTGGCAACCAGCAGCAGGTGCCCCTGAACCGCGTACGCGTTGGGATTGGTGATGCTCAGCACAAGCGAACCTGAGCTGCCCACCGTGAGTGTCTTGGTGGCGAGCAGGGCCGACACGAGCGGCGTGACGGTCTGAGTTTTGACGCCTTCGGAGCCTTTGGCGGCGGCCGCCTTTTCTGCCGCTTCTCGCGCTTCGCGTTCCTGGCGTTCTTTCAGTTCCCTTGCTTTCTGTTCTTGTTCTTTCTGTTCGCGAGCCTTCTGTTCGGCTGTGGCCCGTTCTTCTTGCTGCAGCTTTTCCGTGGCTTCGCGTTCCTTGGTTTCCTGTTCTTCTATCTGCTGATATGGCCTGATCCGCGTGGCGGTGAGTGTCGCGGGGAACGGCGGGATCGAAGGACTGTTGAACGTAAAGGTGCCGGTTCCGGACATCGACGTCGGGTTGGCCTTAGAGGAGACGGCGATCGTCGTGCTGGCGAAGGTGCCCGACGGCAGCACGCCAGGTACTTCGTCGGTGGTGATCGTGACTTCTGCTTCGGCGCCCTTGAGCGTGCCACCGAACGTGCCGCCTATGAAACCTTCTTCGAACATCGCGCTCTTGCTTGCGAATGCGTTTTTGGTGGTTGCTTCTTGGGTGACGAGGGCTGTCCCCTTCACTGTCTTGCCGCCCCCTTCGAGCGTGATGGCCCATTCGCCGCGCACGTTCGCCCTGGCTGCCCTTTCTTCCTGTTCTTGCCTTTCTCGTGCTTCCCGTTCTTCGACTTCTTTATACGTTTTGATCCTGGTGGCCACCAGGGTTGCCGAATATTTTTCGGGGCCGATTACGAACATCCCCGCGCCAGACAGAGCGAGCGAGCCGCTCGTGGATTCGACGGTCATCGTGCTGCTGTTAAATTTGCCGGGCGGGATTGGCCCGTACTGTTCGGAGGATGTTTCGACGGTTGCCGTTGCTCCTTCGAGGGTTCCGCTGAAGGTGCCGGGGACGACGCCGTTGAGGGTGACGCTGTGGGCCGCGAATTCACCTTTGGCGGTCGCTTCTTCGGTGACGAGGGCAGTGCCATCAACCGTGCCACCGGAATATTTGAGCACGAGCGTCCATTCGCCGGCCACTTCTGGAGTGTTTGCCGAGGCGATGGCCGGGAGCGCCGCAAGCAGCATGCACCCGAGCAGAAGTCCGACGATCGCCGTGAATCGCGTCCCGCGCGGGACGCGTGTGCTTCCGTGCCACCTCCAGTGGTCCACCATGATCCTTACAGCCCTCCCCCGTTGTATGTTCAAGTCTTGATAGAACTGCCCGGCCACAAAACCACACAGCGGTGTGTATGTCAAGGTACCCAGGACGCTAATCCCGCATGTTGGACGGGGGAGTGCGGAGGGGTGATGCGATACGCCGGTGTGTATGCGACGCCGATATTCGCCCAGTCGGACTGAGGGGGGATCGATGGGCAGTGTGCGTTCGGGTCCGCGTCGGGTGTGCGGCGCGGCGAGCAACGTGGGAGGATCCCCCGATGATCGTTGAGCGCTCTCAGAATGAGCAGTTCCTGTCGAACACCTACCTCGTCGCCGACGGCGAAGGTGGGCCCGGCTTCTTCATCGATGCGGGTGGCCCCGTGGCGCCCCTCGTGGATGCCGCGAAGCGTCTGGGGATAGAGCCGACACACGTGCTGCTGACCCATCATCACTACGACCACGTGAGCGAGGTGGGGGCGCTGTGCAAGCGCTGGCCGAGGCTCAAGGTGCTGATCGATCCGTTGGAGCGCGAGCCGCTTGAGAGCATGGGCGATGTGCTGGGCAAGGGGGTGGAGCCAGCTTCGATCGAGGCAGGGGAGATGTTGCAGTTCGGGCTGCTGGAGGTGCGGCCGCTGAAAACGCCCGGGCACACCGCTGGGATGCTGTCGTTTCTCGTGGCCGAATCGCACCCGCCCACCCGCAGCGCACGCCCGGGCGCTGGTCCCGGCCCGGGCGGCTTTCAGGGCGGCGACGCGGTGGTGTTCACCGGCGACACGCTGTTCAAGGGCAGCGTGGGGGGGGTTCGTGCGCCGGGCCACACGACCTACACCGACCTGCGTGACTCGATCATGGGCACGCTGATGGAGCTGCCGGGAGAGACGATCGTGTATCCGGGCCACACCGATGCGACGAGCGTCGCGAGAGAGTGGGAGCAGAACGCGTTTATCCGCGTGTGGCGGGGGCTTGACGCGGAAGGCTCCGAGCCGTGCACCGCGCTGGGCGAGCAGGCGACGCTGATATTGCTCGGCGAGGACTACGACGGCGGCAAGAAGGCCTGGGTGCGCTGGCCCGACGGCAAGGACGACATCGTGCCGGGCTCTCGCATAGAGCTGGCGGACCAGCCCTAGAATCAAAGGGTGGCGCAGGAGAAGATCCCAACATCGAGGGTGCGCCGCACGGCCACCGTCGGTCGGCTCGCCGCAAGCGAGGCGGTGAAGCAGTTCGGGACGAAGGCGGCGAACGTGGGCCGCAGCGAGCAGGGTGCGCAGGAGGCGAGCGCGCGCCGGCAGCTGGAGACGGCCAAGCAGATCGTGGCGGTGCTCGGGACGATGAAGGGCGCGGCGATGAAGTTGGGGCAGGTGATGTCGTTCCTGGACGTGGGGCTCGTGCCCGAGGAGCACCGCGAGGAGTTCCAGCGAGAGCTTGCGAAGCTGCGCGACGCGGCGCCGACCGTGTCGTTCAAGCAGATGAGGCGCGTGATCGAGGACGACCTCGAAGCGAAGATCTCAGACGTGTTCGCCGAGTTCGACGAGCAGCCGATCGCGGCCGCGTCGATCGGGCAGGTGTACAGGGCGAGATTGAGGGAGGACACGCCAGGGGGCGCAGACGTGCTTGGCGAGAGTCGCCCCACGGACAGGCAAGCAGGCGGTCGCGAGGTGGCCGTGAAGGTGCAGTATCCGGGTGTGGCGGCGGCGGTGCGCGCGGACATGCAGAATCTGGACATGATCATGCGGTTGCTCAAGCGCATGACCCCGAGCCTCGACGTGAAGGGCGTGACGGCGGAGATTCGCGACCGCATCGCCGAGGAGCTCGACTACGAGCTGGAGGCTCAGAACCAGCGTTCGCTCGCGCGCATCTTCAAGGGCCACCCTTTCATCGCGGTGCCGGAGGTCGTGAGCGAGCTCTCGCGCGAGCGGGTGCTCGTCACCGACTTTGTGCGCGGGGTGGGCTTTGAGGAGCTGAAGGAGTATCCGCAGGGTGAGCGCGACCGCATCGGGGAGATCGTGTTCCGCTTCTTCCTGGGCTGTCTATACAGGCACCGCCAGTTCTCGGGCGATCCGCACCCGGGCAACTTCATGTTGCTGGATGACGGGGCCGTCGCGTTTCTCGACTTCGGCCTGTTCAAGCGCATGGAGCAGGCGCCGGTGGAGCTGGAGCTGGCGTGCCAACGCGCGGTGGTGGAGGGGGACGCGCAGACGCTGCACAAGCTGCTGGCGCAGTCGGGCTTCCTGCCCGAACCCGAGCGCGTGGACCCCGACCACCTGCTGGCGTTCATCGAGGACGCGATCTGGTGGTACACGACTGCCGACGAAGACGTGTCGCTGAAGCCCGAGATCGCCACAGAGGTGATGATTGAGAGCTCGGACCCGCGCTCCAGTCACTTTCGCGAGATGCGCCATCAGACGATCCAGCCCGAGCACCTATTCGGTCGGCGCATGGAGATGCTGACGCTGGCGGTGCTCTCACAGCTGCGCGCGAGCAACAACTGGCATCGGATCGCGCGCGAGTGGATGTACGGCGACGCGCCAGTTACAGAGCTGGGGCGCGAAGAGGCGGAGTTTTACGCGCGCACGGGCGTGGGCGCCGCCGGCTGACGTACCGGCGGTCGTCTTTGTGGGAGACAAGATCCGCCTGAGCATCCGCAGGGCGCCCACGTCGCCGGTCGCCACGCGGACGTCGCGACGAGGCTCGATTACGGCGATTCGAGCGGCAACCGGCCTCCGCGGCGCGCTTCGACTCACAAACGAATCTTGTTTCCCAAAAAGGCTCTACAGCACCTGGATCTGCATGAGCGATGTCGTGCCCGGCTTCCCGCTGGGCAGGCCGGCGGTGATGCCGACACGCTGGCCCTTCTCACACCAGCCGAGCTCGACCACGCGCCGGGCGGAGTCGGCGATCAGCTCCTCGGTGGTCTCGTGGCGGCGGATCGAGGATGCCTCGACGCCCCACATCAGTCCGCAGCGACGCACCGTCTCGCGCCCGGGGGAGAGCGCGTAGATCGGCACGGTCGGGCGGTGGGCTGAGACCAGCCGCGCCGAGCGCCCTGAGAGCGTGGGCACGATCAGCGCGTCGAGGTGCAGTTCGCGGGCGGCGAGGCAGAGGCTGTGGGCGACGGTGTGGGCGGGGTCGGCTTCTGCGCGGCGCACGCGCGAGGTGTTCCAGCGCTCATACGGGGCGATCGCCTCCGCCTGCACCGCTACCGCAGCCATCATCTCGATTGCCTGCACGGGGTAGGCGCCGATGGCGGTCTCCTGGGAGAGCATCACGGCGTCGGTGCCGTCGAGGATCGCGTTCGCCACATCCGCCACCTCCGCGCGCGTGGGGCGTGAGGAGGTGACCATCGAGTCGAGCATCTGCGTAGCGGTGATCGACGGGCGCGCGAGGTAGCCGGCCTGCTCGAGCAGCTTCTTCTGCACGGCCGGGACTTGCTCGATCGGCATCTCGATGCCGAGGTCCCCGCGCGCGACCATCACGCAGTCGGCGGCACGGATGATCTCCTCGGCGTGCTCGACCGCCTGGGGCTTCTCCATCTTCGCGATCAGCGGCAGGCGCGTGTGCTCGCGCACCGTTTCGACGTCGGAGGGGAAGCGCACGAACGACAGCGCCACCATGTCCACGCCAATCGATTCGCCGTGGCGCAGCAGCTCCAGGTCCTCCTTGGGCACCGAGGGCAGCGTGTGCGCGGGCCCGGGGATGTTGAGCCCCTGCCGCGAGGCGACCGCGCCGCCGACCTCGACCTCGGCGTCCACCTCGTTCTCCCCCGGCCGCACCGCGGAGACGCGCAGGCGCACGGAGCCATCGGCGAGGTAAAGCACCTCCGCGGGCGTGAGCGCCGCGGCGAGGCCGGGCCAGGTGATCGACATGTGGCGCGCGTCGCCGACGCGCTCCTCGCCGCAGGTGAACGTGACCATGTCGCCGGGCTTCAGCTCGACGATGTCCTCACGCAGGGGGCCGATGCGCAGCTTGGGGCCGGGCAGATCTTGCAAGATCGCCACGGGCCGCCCCGCGCGCCCGGCCGCCTCGCGCACGCGGCGCACGGTCTCCTCGTGCTCCTCCAGCGTGCCGTGGGAATAGTTAAGTCGCGCGACGTCCATCCCGGCGCGCACCATCGCGAGCAGGGTGTCGGGCTCGCGCGAGGCGGGCCCGATGGTGGCGACGATCTTTGTGCGGCGCATTGTCTCGCCACGGTAGCGGTCGCGGCGCGTGGGCGCTGTTGCGCTGGCGTTATGAGCGCGATCGTGTGCGCACTGTGTTTGCCATGGCCCGAGAGCCCGGCTAGACGCTGAGCTCGCGAGGGGGCTTGACAAACTACACCACTACTGCTTATAGTGTTCGGTACCCGGTGAGTCGTAGGTACGCCGGGCAAACATAAGGTCGGGTTTTGGGTCGGTTCTTCGTGGCCGGCAGCTAAATGTTTGACGGGGACCTTGGGAGAGGGACCGGGTCGCTTCTGAGAGGGAGTTGTATTTCGCGTGCATTCATTGGGGAATCATGTGCTTGAGAGTCCGTGTGCTCACGGAACTGGCGTAATAGGACGCGTCAGCGTCGCTGACGCGTCTCTCTCTCTCTCTCTCTCTCTCTCTCTGGCCTGGCTGGTCCTGGGGATCTAGGCGCCGCCAGCAGGCAAGGGCACTCGGCTCTACCGGCCTATACGGCCGGGCAGGTGTCACCTGGTCACTTCGGGCGTCGGGAACGTCGTCCGCGCCTCGCAGTTGCTTTAACTCTTTGTTCTCGTGTCGTCGCGGGTCGGATGCCCGCGGCGGCTCATCGCTGTCCGCGCTCGTGGGGTTTCCGAGTGCGTCCACTCCAGGAGGGGGTCGTTAGATGAGTGCACGGCGTTTCGCGCTGCGCTTTGGGCTGGTGCTGGTCCTTGCGTTCGCCTTGTCGAGTGGCTCGGCGTTGGCTTCCACGACACATGACTTCATCTCTTCTTTCGAATCGGGCCCGTCGCCGGAAGGCATCGCCGTAGACCAGTCAACCGGCGACCTTTACGTGATCCTTCCCGACCAAAATGGGGGCTCCCTGGTCAAGTATGACTCGACAGGCAAACCGCTGGGCTTCGCCGGACTGCCGGGTGAACCGTCCGCAATTGAAAATCTTCAGCTCGGCCTTAGCGGGGAAAGCGAGGTGGCAGTCGATAACTCCACAGGTCCAGACAAAGGCGATATCTACATCGCCGCCGGAGGAAGGAACGGCGAGAAGATCGATATCTTCAGTCCCGGCGGCAACGCGCTTGGCACACTGAGCGAACAAATATCCGTGCCATGGGGTGAAACTTGCGGTGTGGCCGTTGATACGGCCGGTTCGGTATATATAGGGATCTACGGAGGATATATCGACAAGTTTGAACCCAAAGGCGGTACCGTCACCAACTCAGACTTTGCGTCGGCGCTCGCTGGAGCCAATGAACCCTGTAATATCGCCGCCGACTCTCAAGGAGATGTCTTTGCATCGAAATGGGAGAACGGACCTGTTTTTCGTTATGAAGCGTCGCAATTCGGCTCGCTCTCCGCTACGAGTTTGCTCGTTGCCGAAAAAGACAAATCGGTCGCGGTCGATCCGATTACTGACCACGTGTACGTTGAGGAAAGCAATCAGATCTCAGAGTACGGCGCACGAGGTGAACCGCTGGCGAAACCCATAGGCGTTTTTGCAAATGTGGGCGAAGGCGCAATACAAGAAGGCTTTGGCATCGCGGTAAATGGGGTCACGGGCGACATCTATGTGGTGGGCGGGCAAGGTATAGATATCTTTGGACCCGCGGTCACAACCCCAACCGCTGTCACCGGCGTGCCATCAAGTGTCGAAACAAAGAGCGCCACACTTGGCGGCACGGTGAATCCAGAAGGCCTTCCTGTCACCTCGTGTGAATTTGAATACGGCCTCACCAGCTCCTATGGGAAAAGCGTTCCGTGTGCGACCACCCTCGGCACCGGCGGCAACCCCATACAGGTCACCGCTGCGATAGCGGCATTGCAAAGCGAAACTGAATATCACTTCCGTCTGATCGCCTCGAACGCTAACGGCGAAAGCGTCGGGTCCGACCAGACCTTCAGGACGCCGGCCCCGGTAGCTACTGGAGAAGTCACCGATCTCGGGACCACAGGCGCGACCCTGAACGGCAAGATCAACCCCGAAGGTCTGGCGGTCATCTCATGCGAATTCAAGTACGGGATCACCGTGGCCTATGGGCACACGACCCCGTGTGCCTCGAATCCGGGCAGCGGGAAGGCGGGCGTGGACATCTCGGCCGCTGTGGCGGGCTTGACGGCGCACACGACGTATCACTTTGAGCTCGTCGCCACCAACAGCGCAGGCGAACAGGTTGGTGGCGACAGCACGTTCACCACCGGAAGCCTGCCGGCAGTCACCGACGAGGGCGCGACCGACGTCGCAGGCTCGAGCGCGACATTGGTGGCGGATATCGACCCAACAAGCTGGGATACGACTTATCACTTCGAATTCGGCCCCACGACTTCATACGGCGATCAGGCGCCGATTCCCGATACGGATATAGGCGCCGCGGAAGAAGAACAGCCTGTGGCGTTGCATATCCAGGGGCTTGCTTCGGTGACTACCTACCACTATCGCGTCGTCGCCAGCGACACCTTCGGAGTGACTTACGGGCCTGACAAAACATTCGTCACGCAGACGACGGGCGGGGAGTTGACGCTGCTTGACGGACGCCGATGGGAACTCGTCTCACCGTCGAACAAGCACGGGGCTGGACTGACGGCGATGCCCGCTGGAGGCGGCGTGATCGAGGCTTCCGAAGACGGCGAAGCGATCACCTATCTGGCAAGTGCGCCGATCGATGAAACGACCGCGGGCAACAGGGCCCCGGAATGGCTGCAGGCCATGGCCAGCCGGCATGGTGACGGCTGGAGCAATCAGATGATCGCCACGCCCCACGATGAATCTTATCCTCTGTTCATTGGTCACGGATCGGAGTACGATATCTTCTCGCCCGATCTGAGTTCTGCCATCCTGGAACCGCGAGGGGAGACGCCACTCTCGCCCGAAACCACGGATGTGACGCCATACCTGCGAAGCGAACAGGCGTGTGAAGAAGGTCCGGAACACTGCTATGTGCCGCTCGTCACCGCCGGAAACGTCCCGCCCGGCACCAAATTCGGGATAGGTCAGAGACTTGGGGGTCACGACAGCGAAGTGGAACCCGTGGACGCGTCCCCCGATCTGAAGCATGTGATCTTGACTGCCGATGTGCCGCTCACCAGCGACAATGCGAAAGGCGCCCTCTATGAGTGGACCGCCGGCAGGATCACCCTGGTCAGCGTCTTGCCAGAGGCCGAAGGCGGAGGTGGAGTAGCCGGGATCGTCGGATATGCGGCTGGCACCTCAGCAGACGACATGAGGAACGCCGTATCTGACGACGGATCGCGGGTGATATGGACGTCCACAGGTAGCCAACATCTATATCTGCGCGACATAGCGCGTGGTGAAACCGTCCAGCTGGACGGGGTGCGGCCCGGCGGCACCGTCTCTTCACAGCCTGTCTTCCAGACAGCCAGCACGGACGGCTCGCGGGTGTTCTTCACCGACGTGGGGAAGCTGACCGCCGGATCCGCCGAAGGGGACCTCTATGAGTGTGAAATCATCGAACATAACGGGCAACTTGAATGTGAACTCACCGACATAACAGATCAGCCCATAGAAGGCCAGGTCCTGGGGGCCGGCAACGATGGCGCCAACATCTATTTCATGTCGAGCCTCGTGCTGGCGGCGGGTGCCGAATTTGGCGACTGCACGGGGTTTGGGACTGATGCAGAAGGATGCAATTTGTATGTGGCGCAGAAGCAGGGCGCTCAGTGGTCTATCCGCTTCATCGCGCGTGTGTCAGGCTCAGACGTGAGCCATATAAGCAGCAGCGCGTTGAATCGACTCTCAGCGCGGGTGTCGCCAAACGGGCGGTTTGTCACATTCATGTCCAACAACAGTCTCACCGGCTACGATAACCGGGACGCCAGCACCGGGGAACCCGACGAGGAGGTGTATCTCTACGACTCGGCCACCGGCGATTTGACCTGCGCTTCCTGCAATCCAACGGGTGGGCGTCCAGTAGGGATACGTGGTGTTGGCGGCGAAGTGTTGTCGGATCGCCCCGGTCGGTGGGAAGGGAGCGGAGTAGCAGCCAATATCCCAGCCTGGACCACGATAGGTGAACGAAGCGCCATTTATCAGACAAGATACCTGTCAGACAGCGGACGCTTGTTCTTCAACTCCGCGGACGCGCTCGTGCCACAGGATACGAATGGTCTCATGGACGTCTACGAGTATGAGCCCGAGGGGGTTGGAAGCTGCACAGATCAGCTCGGTTGTGTGGATCTGACGTCATCTGGCGACTCCAACGAAGAATCGGCGTTCTTGGACGCCAGCGCGGATGGGAACGACGTGTTCTTCCTGACCACGAGCCGGCTGAGCGCGGCCGACGTTGATACTGCATTCGATATATACGACGCACACGTATGCAGCGCAAGTGTGCCATGTGTCGAAAGCGCGGTATCGCCGCCAGCCTGTGAAACCAGCGATTCGTGTAAAGCCGGGCCTACGCCCCAGCCGGCGAGTTTCGGGGCGCCCTCGAGCGAGACTTTCTCAGGAAGCGGCAACGTCGTCGGGGCCGAAACCGGAAGGGCGAGTGCAAGGACCGTCGGCCTGACATCGGCGCAGAAGCTGGCTCGTGCCTTGCGGAGCTGCGCGAAGCTGGGCAAAAAGAAGGCTCGTGTCTTGTGTCGAGCGCGTGCCCACCGAAGATTCCCATCGCATCCCTCGGGTGGAGCCAGCCGGCATCCGACGCCGAGCACGGGCGGTCGCCGAGGGGGAAAGACTATGAGAGTCAAGGGAGGGCGCTGATATGAAGACAATCGGAAACATCGTGGCAATCAGACGTAAGAAGTTGGTTTGTACCGCGGCGTTGCTTGCCGCATCTGCGCTCGCGCTGGGCGCTCCGGGCACATCCTCGGCAAATGCCGGCTCGGTGTGGTGGCAGCTGCAGTCAACCGCCCAACCCACCAACATTCCGCTCAATGGCGGTGGAAGGATCGTGCTGATAGCGACGAATATGGGCGACGAGACCTCTACGGCTGCGACAATCGCCGATAAACTTCCTCCCGGCTTGACCGCTACCGCCATACGAGGAAGCACTGGGCCGATCGCCAAGTTTAGTGAGGACGGCACCATGGAATGCACACTGACGACGTTGTCGTGTGACTTCTCGGGAGAACTGTCGCCCTATCAGCCGTTGTGGGTCGAAATCTCAGTGACGGATTCTGGGGGCGTAGCGACGCGGGAAGTCAACGAAGCCGTTATCAACGGCGGCGGGTCGGTGCCGGCATCGGTGTCGCATAGCGTCACCATCAGTCCCTCATCCGCTGGATTCGGGCTGGAAGATTTTGAGATGCGCCCTGAAGAAGAGGGCGGGTTGCCGGCGACGCAAGCCGGCTCGCATCCATTTCAATTGACGACGGAGATCCTCTACAACAAGTCTCCCACGGCGCCGTTTCAGCCTGAAGTGCCCAAGGATCTCCATTTCAATCTCCCGCCGGGACTTATTGGAAATCCGACGCCGTTCCCGCAATGCGACGATGCGGACTTCTCGGCGAGCCGATCGTTCGGGAGCAATATCTGTCCGCAGGACACTGCCGTCGGCGTCGCGGACGTGCTGATCGACGAACCAAACGTCTTTGGCGTGGCGATCTTGACGGTGCCGTTGTTCAATCTGACGCCGGCACAGGGCGAGCCGGCACGTTTTGGCTTCGATGTCCAGAAGACCCCAGTGCTGCTGGACACGTCGGTGCGCACGGGTGGCGACTACGGCGTCACGGTCAGCGTCGATAATATCCCGCAGGCTGTCGCGTTCCTCGGGAGCACCGTGACATTCTGGGGGGTCCCCGGGGATCCGCGCCATGACAACTCCCGTGGGTGGGATTGCGTGGACAGGGAAGTCGCCGAATCTTCAGACGGAGGACCGTGCGTGCCGAGCAAAGAAGCTCATAGCCAGCCATTGCTGACACTTCCTACGTCATGCACAGGCCCTCTCATGACCTCGGTCGATGCAGACTCGTGGGGGGCCCCGGGTGATTTCCAGTCCGTTCTGCCCGGTGTGGTCCTGGAAGCATTGGACGGTTGCAATCGGCTTGGCTTTGAACCGTCGATCACCGTTGCGCCTGATGGAGACGCTGGTAGCAGTCCGTCGGGCTTGACGGTAGGAGTGCATGTGCCCCAAGACGCGAGCTTGAACCCTAAGGGGCTGGCGGAGTCCACCGTGAAGAACACGACGGTGATACTGCCGGAAGGGGTTGGCTTGAACCCGGCGGCCGCAGACGGCCTGGAGTCTTGCACGGACACAAGCGAACCCGGTCGCCCTGAAGGTGAGATCGCGCTGGATTCTGCCCTGCCAGCGATATGTCCCGATGCCTCCAAGGTGGCGACGGTGTCGATTCGCACTCCGTTGCTGGCGCATCCGTTGGAAGGCGCGGCGTATCTGGCTGCTCAGAACGCCAATCCCTTCGGTTCGCTCGTGGCGTTGTACCTCGTCGCCGAAGACCCCGTGTCGGGGGTGCTGGTGAAGCTCGCGGGCGAGGTCGCGCCAGACCCTGTCACGGGACAGTTGGTCTCGACCTTTGAAAACACTCCGCAGCTTCCTTTTGAAGACTTGAAACTCCATTTCTTCGGAGGCGACCGTGCACCGCTGTCCACCCCGGCGTCGTGCGGGCCCTACACGACGACGGCGTCGTTTGCTCCTTGGTCGGGGAATCAGTCGTCTGTGGCGGCCTCGACGTTCAACATCACCTCCGGTCCGAACGGGTCGCCATGCGCGAGCCCGCTGCCGTTCGATCCGTCGTTGACCGCTGGGACGACGAGCATCCAGGCCGGAGGGTTCAGCCCGTTCACCATGACGATGTCGCGTCCAGATGGGCAACAGAACCTTCAAGCGATCCAGTTGAAAATGCCCCCAGGGCTCTCAGGGCTCCTGTCTAGCGTGAAGCTGTGCGGCGAACCGCAAGCCGATCAGGGGCTGTGTGGCAAGGAAAGCGAAATCGGCGAAACGATCGTCAGCGTAGGACTAGGCGGCGACCCGTTTAGCGTCAAGGGCGGCAAAGTCTACGTCACCGAAGGCTACGAGGGAGCGCCATACGGCCTGTCGATCGTGAATCCTGCGAAGGCTGGACCATACGACCTCGAGGCTGACACTCCCTGTGATTGTGTTGTGGTGCGAGCGAAGATCGAAGTCGACCCGATCACAGCAGCGCTGACGATCACAAGCGATGACACGGGTCCGTACAAGATCCCCACGATCCTTGATGGGATTCCTTTGCAGATCCAGCATGTGAACGTGACGATCAACAGGCCTGGGTTCACGTTCAACCCAACCAATTGCGATCCGATGAAGATCACGGGAAGCCTCTCGAGCACCCAGGGAGCGATATCAGCACTATCGGTGCCGCTACAGGTCACAAATTGTGCCGTCCTAGGCTTCAAACCAGCGTTCAGCGTCTCAACCAACGGAAAAACCTCCAGGGCTACCGGTGCGAGCCTGCACGTCAAGCTCGTCTACCCCAAAGCGCCGTTTGGTTCGCAAGCGAACATCAAGTCGGTCAAGGTGGACCTGCCCAAGCAACTCCCGTCCCAGTTGAAGACACTGCAGCACGCTTGTCCCGACTACACGTTCAACCAGAACCCGGCGGCATGCTCGTCGCAATCGAGGATCGGGACGGCAAAAGCAACAACACCCTTGCTGCCCGTCCCATTGACAGGACCCGTCTACTTCGTGAGCCACGCGGGATTGAAGTTCCCCGAACTCGTGATCGTGCTCTCCGGATACGGCACCACAATCGATCTACACGCCGAAACGTTCATCAGCGCTTCGGGGATCACGAGCAGCACGTTCCACACCGTTCCCGACGCGCCGGTAGGCACGTTCGAACTCACATTGCCACAAGGCCAATACTCCGCACTGGCGGCACCGGATAACCACTTGTGCAAGGACAAACTGCTGATGCCGACAGCGTTCACGGCACAGAACGGCGCGACGATCAAGCAAAGCACTCCAATCACCGTCACGGGCTGCGCAAAGCACAAGACAACGAAGAAGAGCAGGGGCACGAGGCACAAGGCAAAGAAGACGACCAAAAAGAAGAAATGAGATGCCCACGAGGACCATGGCACGTTCGGCAGCGGCGCAGTCGAATGGGACGGCGCTGACTGGTAAGCCTATTGCGGGTGCGGGTGCGGGTGCGGGTGCGTGTGCGGGTGGGCCGGAGCGTGTGGTCGAGATTCAGCGTGCGCGGATTCTCGCGGCGATGGTCGAGGTGTCCGCCGAGCGCGGTGCGTCCAACGTCACGGTTGCGCACATCGTCGAGCGTGCTGGTGTGTCGCGTCGTACGTTCTATGAGCTCTATCGCGACCGCGAAGAGTGCTTCCTCGGCGCGTTCGACGACGCACTCGCGCGCGCCCGGCGCTACGTGCTCGAGGACTATGACCCTTCGGCGAAGTGGGCTGAGCGAGTTCGGGTTGCGTTGATCGGGATGCTCGGCTTCCTCGGCTGCGAGAGCGGTGCTGGACAGCTCCTTATCGTCGGCTCGCATGGTGCGGGCCACCGCGCGCTCGAGCGTCGCCAGCGTGGCATCGCCCAAATAATCAGTCTTGTCGATCAGGGACGTGCCGAATCAAGGGCACGCTCAGAACTACCACCTCTCACGGCCGAGGCCATCGTTGGCGGCGTGCTCTCCGTCCTACACGCGCGATTGATCGATGCGACCGGCGAGTCGCTGCTCTCGCTCACCGGTCCGCTCATGAGCATGATCGTGCTGCCCTACCTGGGACCCGCCGCTGCCCGTCATCAGCTTGTGCGGCCCCCGCCCGCGCCGCTGGACAGGGGCATGAGCGCTCCGGCGGACCCCCTGCGCGACGTCCCGATGCGGCTTACCTACCGTACCGTGCGCGTCCTGATGGCTATTGCCGCCCATCCCGGTTCTTCCAATCGTGAGATCGGGCTCGTATCCGATATGCAGGATCAGGGTCAGATATCCAAGCTGCTCACGCGCCTCGCCAAGCTCGAGCTGATCGAGAACACTCCCGCCGGACTCACCCGCGGCGCACCGAACGCCTGGGTGCTTACGGTCAAGGGGGCCCAGATCGAGCAGGCTATCGGCGAAGGCTCCGCGCGTTAGCGCTATCTGTTGGCGCTATAATGTGGCTAGTATGGCCACTGAAACGGCGACGATCCGCGTAGCTCGCACGACGCGCGACAGGCTGGCAGAGCAGGCGCACGAGCGTGGCATATCGCTTGCCTCGTTTCTTGCCGAGATGGCACGTGAGCGGGAGATGCAGGCGGTATGGGAGTCTGAGCGACTGGCGACCCTCGCTGACGCTCGAAATCCCGCCGCACAGGACGACGCCCGCCTGTGGCAGGCGACGCTGGAAGATGGCATCGACTGAGCCTCACCGCGGTGAGGTGTGGCTCGTATCTTTCGGCGCGGCCAGGCGCGGTGAGCCGGGCAAGCATCGGCCGGCGGTGGTCATCTCCGCCGACGAGCTGAGCGCCGGCACGATGGCAGACCTGATCGTGGTCGTGCCGTTGTCCAGTTCCAGCGCCCCCTCAGCATTGCGTCCTGAGGTTGCTGGGGTAGGGGGCGTCGATCGGTCCAGCCGCGCGATCTGCCGAGCTATCAGGGGCGTGGCGCGCCCACGTCTGCTGCGTCATGTGGGCACTCTCCCGCCGGAGACGTTGGCGGAGATCGAGCATGCCCTTGAATTGATTCTCGGATTGAAGGGTTCCCCGACCGTCAGTTCGATAGCAGCGCGCTCCCAGTAACGCGCTCTAGGTAACGCCTTAGGCGTGCCCTCCCGCCAGGGGCTTGACAAAGCACTCCACTACTGCTTATAGTGCTCGGTACCCGGTGATTCGAAGGTACGCCGGGCAAACATAAGGTCGGGTTTTGGGTTGGCCCGCGTGGTCGACAAGCTAAACGTTTGACGGGGACCTTGGGAGAGGGACCGGGTCGCTTCTGAGAGGGAGTTGTATTTCGCGTGCATTCATTTGGGGATCATGTGCTTGAGAGTCCGTGTGTCACTGATGGGTCCGTAATAGGACGCGTCAGCGTCGCTGACGCGTCTCTCTCTCTCTCTCTCTCTCTCTCTCTGGCCGGGCCGGCTCTCAGCTAGACCCAGGTCAGTCTCGCCTCCTCGCCGGGTCAAGCGCTCGGCTTGGTCTCTCGTGCCCCGCTATGGGGCGCTCGCGCGCTGTAGGCGCGCTTTCAGCTTCTTGTTGTGCTGCCGTCGCGCGCCGGGTGCCCGCGACGGTCTTGTCATGCCCGCGATCCAGCGGGTTTCGTGTGGATCGTGTCTCCGGGAGGGATTGGTTTGATGAATGCTCGTAGGCTGACTTTGGCTGCCTTGGTTTCGTTGTGTGCTTGGGCTGGTGTGCTTGTGGCGTGGAGTGGTCCCGCACTGGCCGCGAGGGGGCATCTCTTCGGAAGCGCTTTCGGCGGGCAGGGTTCGGGCGACGGTCAGCTCAACGAACCCTCCGGTGTTGCGGTCAGCGAAGCGAGCGGAGACGTGTACGTATCAGATACCGGCAACAATCGCGTCGAGCGGTTCAGCTCGACCGGCACGTATCTCGGCCAGTTCGATGGTAGCGGCAGCTTTGAAGTGGAAGGGAAGGTCGAAACGGGCACAGCTGCGGGCGGTGGTGGGCTGTCCGGCGAAACGCCGACGGGTCAGTTCTCTGCGCCTGGCGGCATCGCGATCGACAACGCTTGTCAATTGCACAGGCCGGTGCTGACTGAAGCGACGACGCCGACCTGCAGTCAATTCGATCCGTCTGAGGGCGATGTGTATGTCGCTGACGCGGGTCACAATGTGGTTGACAAGTTCACTTCGACCGGAGGGTACATCGGTCAGATGGCGGGACCCACGAGCGGCTCGTTCGGAGGTCTCGCCACCGATTCAAACGGAACCGTGTGGGTTTATGGTGGAAATGAAATCGACGGTTTTAGCAACGCTGCCGTAAACGTATTCCTCTCGACGCGCGATTCACGGTCCGATGGTTTTCCTGTGCATGGACCCGGATTCGCGGTCAATTCAAAGGATGATTTCTACGTCGTCACCGAATCAGGATGCAGTGAACGCGGTGTGAGCAGAGAACTTTACAGATACCCGACCAAGCTCAACGGCTCTGGCGAAGTCCTCGAACACTTGGAGGTCGGTACAAGCGGGTGCTCCAAGGGCTTCCTGTTTGGCGAAGAAGATACGAGTGCGGCGACCGTCGAACTCACAAGCGAAGATGTCTACATCGATAATGTCGATACGGTGGCGAGGTTTGGTCCTGACGGGTCGTTGATAGAACGGCTCGGCGCGGAACACTTGAGCAGTGGTAGCGGCGTAGGCGTGAGCTCTTCCAGTGAAGAGGTCTATGTCGCTGACTCGGCCGCTGACAAGGTCGATATTTTCGTGCCTGAACCGGTCGGCACGCCGAAGGTCGATAGTCAGGGGATCTCGCTCGTGACGGGCAGCAGCGCGACACTCAATGCCGCGATAAACCCGAAAGACGCGAGCACCGAATACCACTTTGAATACGGGCCGAGCACGTCTTATGGCGAGAGTGATCCGAGCTCCGATGTAAGTATCGGTTCGGGATTCGAAGTGCACGAAGTCAGCGTGCATCCACAGGATCTATTGGCTCACACGACCTACCATTTCCGAGTGGTCGCGCACAATAGCTTTGGCACTACCTATGGCGAAGATCAGACATTCATAACGCAGACAGCCGGCGGTGCGCTGGTGTTGCCGGATGGGCGCTCGTGGGAGTTGGTGACGCCCGCGGATAAGCAAGGCGCCCTGTTCTTTGGGCTGAACATCGCATTCTTCTCAAATGCGCCGAAGCCGTTTGTAGCCGAGGCGTCCGCGAATGGCAATGCGATGGTCGACTTGGCGAGCGCGCCGACCGAAGCTCAGCCCCAGGGTAACTCGGAAGATGTGTCGGTGCTCTCGACGCGCGGCGCCGGAGGTTGGTCCTCGCAGGTGATCTCACCGCCTCACGAAGAAGGCACGGGCCCATCGGTCAACAACGGTGGGGAATATGGGTTCTTCTCAGAAGACCTATCTCGTGGGGTCGTGTCGATCTTCGGCAACTTCGATAAGCAGCTGTCGTCTGAGGCCACTGAAGCGACACCTTACCTGCGCACAGATTATCTGAATGGAGATGTCGATCAGAGCTGTCAGACGTCCTGCTTCCAGCCGCTGGTGACGGCCGCAAATACGCAGAAGGGAGTCGCGTTTGGGCAAGAGAGCAATGGCCACTGTGGCGCTGCTTTTCCCTGTGGGCCAAAGTTCATCGACGCGACTCCCGACGCTAGTCATATAGTGCTCGCTTCTGAAGCGCAGCTCACGGACATCCCGGATGAAGAAGGCACGTACGGAGGTTCAGTGGAACATGAAGGTGAGGTGGGACGCGCTTATGAGTGGTCGAATGGGCAGTTGCAGCCGCTTTACCAGCTGCCCAATAGCGAAGGTGGGCGTGGGGTATATGCAGGTGAACTGTCGACGGTAGCCCATCAGCTCTCCGATAACGGTTCGGTCTTCTTCTCGTATAACGGTCATCTCTATTTGCACGATGTTGCGAAGGGCGAATCGGTTCGGCTAGATGTCGCGCAGGGCGTGCAGGAACCGGTCGCAGGCGGAGCTGTGTTCCTGTACGCAAGCAGCGATGGGTCCAGGGTCCTATTCAGCGACCCGCAACAGTTGACAAAGGCCGCCGGCGGGGGTATCTACGCATGTCGGATCGTAGAAGCCGCGGGCGGCCCGACCTGCGAACTTGAATTGACGAGCCTGCCAGGCGACTCGTTGATCGGCGGTAGCGACGACGCGTCCTACCTGTACTTCGTCGGTGGCGGTAAGAAGCTCGAGGTTGCCCACTACGACGGCAGGGAATGGACGACGACCGATGGACCGTTTATCGGCACGCAGCCGGTCTCGGGAGCCGAAACGCCCATCTACAGGGTTTCGCCGAACGGTAGCTATCTAACCTTCATGTCAGACGAAGACCTGACCGGCTATGACACGCATGATGTGCTCAGCGGGCAGCCCGACCAGGAGGTCTATCTGTATGACGCGGGCTCCAATAAGCTGGTATGTGCGTCGTGCGATCCGACGGGCGCCAGGCCTGTGGGAGTCGATGGTGACGTTGAGATGCTTGTGGGTGGCAGCGTCGAAGAACGCACCTGGACGGCGTCCACTCTACCGCCGTGGACGCTGGCCACACCCTACAAAAATCGTTATCAACCACGTTTCCTGTCTGACAGTGGACGGCTGTTCTTCAATAGCGATGATGGGCTGGTACCACAGGACGTCGACGGCACACAGGACGTCTACGAGTATGAGCCTGCCGGCGTCGGAACATGCAGTGCTTCGAGTGCGACGTATGGTGAGCATTCCGGTGGCTGCGTCGGCTTGATCTCATCGGGTGCCTCGCCTGAAGAATCGGCGTTCATGGACGCAAGCGAAACCGGGGGGGACGTATTTTTCATCACGCAGGCGAAACTCCTATCGCAGGACTTCGATACCGCGCTTGATGTCTACGATGCCCACGAATGCACCAACGGGGTGCCGTGCTACGCGCCGGAACCGGTGTCTCCTCCTGCGTGCTCGACGGGTGACTCGTGTAAGGCTGCCCCGTCGCCACAACCGTCGATCTTTGGGCCTGCGCCGAGCGCCACATTCTCAGGAGCCGGAAATGTCACCACGCCGATATCGACCCCGGCCGTGACGAAGAAGAGGCTGACCAAGGCGCAAAAGCTGGCACGGGCATTGAAGGCGTGTAGAAAGAAGAAACATAAGCAGCGGGGGTTGTGCGAACAGAAAGCCAGGAAGCTCCTTGGCGCGGCGGTCAAGTCGCATAAGGCCAACGCGAAGCGGAAGGACAGGGGATGATCGTGGTGAGCTTGATCAAGAAGAGCATCTTTGGCGTGGCCGCTGTCGCTGTGCTGGCGATGTCTGCTGGTGCAACTACTGCTTCCGCGCAGTCGCCGTGGTGGCATTTGAGCTCCGCGGCCAGCCCGACCTATCTGCAGCCGGGGCAGGCCAAAGACGAGGTGCAGCGCTTGACCGTCAGCGCGACAGAAGGCCGGTATCTGCTGAGGAGTGCCGCAGGGCAAGCGATCCTTGAAGTTGGCGAGACCCCTGAAGATGTAGAGATGGCCCTCGAAGAAGAAATGTATGGCGTGGGCAACGTGGAAGTCAAGGGTGGTCCGGGTCCTGAAGGCAACAACGAATTTGAAGTCTATGAAGTCAAATTCACCGGCAAGTTTGCCGACCAATCCGTCGAACTCATGGAAATCGGCCCCAAAGCGCTGAGTGGCGGCAGGGAAGAAGCGACGGTCCAGGAGGTCACTCAGGGTCGCCCTGCCGGTGTGATTCAGGTGACGGCAGTAAATCTAGGCGATGCCAAGGCGAACCCTGAAACTCAGCCGATCACGATGACGGACATGCTGCCTGCGGGCCTGAAGGCGGTCGCGATCGAAGGCGATACCGACGAAGGGCTTACTCGAGAGCGCAACTATCCGCTGGAATGCTCGTTGGAAGCACTGCGCTGCACATTTACAGGGAAGAATAACGCCGGGGCAACGAGCCTACCCCCCTACGAACAGATGCAGATGCGTATCACGGTAGCGGTACAGGAAGGTGCCAAATCTGGAGAAGTCAACCAAACGGCGATAACAGGTGGCGAAGCGCCACCTGTCACGGCCAAGCAGTCGCTAGTAATAAGTGACGCTCCTATACCATTTGGTCTGACCACATATGAAATGAGGCCCGAAGAAGAGGGTGGGAATGTGGCTACACAGGCCGGTTCGCATCCGTTCCAGCTGACGACGACGCTCGATCTCAACGAAACCTATGAAGCAAAATTCGTGAATGGATTTGTCATAGGAGGCAAGCCGGCGGCGCTGACGAAGGACCTGCATTTCAAGTTGCCGCCGGGCTTGATCGGCAATCCGACACCCTTTGCGCAATGTCCTCTCGGGGAGTTTCTGCACGAAGTCTGCTCGACGGAGACCGTCATAGGAGTGGCGAGGGTGAGCGTCGCGATACCAGGCGGACTATTCCATGACGCCGCGACGCCGTTCGCCGTGCCCTTGTTCAATATTGAACCAACGGTCGGGGAGCCGGCACGCTTCGGTTTTCTTGTCCACGGTACTCCGGTCCTGCTGGACACGGCTGTGCGCACCGGCGGTGACTATGGCGTGACTGTAAACGTCACGAACATCTCCCAAACCGCTGAATTCCTCTCCAGCGAAGTGACGTTCTGGGGTGTCCCGGGAGACACACGACACAACAACGCACGCGGCGAAGCATGTCTCGGAGCGGGCTCTGAAGGTGGTGGAATATCCGCGGCCTGCTCTGCGTTTGAAGTGCAGCATCCCCCGCCACTGCTGGCGCTACCGACGTCCTGTACCGGCCCCTTGCAGAGCACCGTAGAAGCTGACTCGTGGAAGGAACCTCAGGCCGTCCAGTCGTTGACGAACACCGAACCGATGCCGGCGTTGGACGGCTGCAACCGTTTGCAGTTCGATCCGTCCATCAGTGTGGCGCCGGATGGGCAGGCTGGGAGCACGCCAACGGGACTGGCTGTGAGTGTGCACGTACCTCAGGATGTGAGCTTGAATCCGAACGGCCTGTCTGAGGCCGACGTAAAGAACACGACCGTTGCGCTGCCTGCCGGCGTTGGCCTGAACCCGGCGGGCGCGGATGGTCTACTCGCGTGCTCCGAAGCGCAGATTGCGCTCGACACCTCGGGTCCCTCCTCGTGTCCTGAAGCGTCGAAGGTGGGCATCGTGAAGATCAAGACGCCATTGCTACCGAACGATCTGGAAGGTGCAGCTTATTTGGCGGCGCAGGACGCGAACCCGTTCGGGAGTCTCGTCGCGATTTACGTGTACGTCGAAGACCCAGTGTCAGGGTCACGCGTGAAGCTGGCGGGGGAAGTTGTGCCCGATCCTGTGACGGGTCAGTTGGTCTCGACGTTCAAGAACACGCCGCAGCTTCCCTTTGAAACGTTTGAATTGCATTTCTTTGGGGGAGACAGGGCGCCGTTGAGTACGCCTGGTTTGTGTGGGGCGTATACGACGATGGCATCGATTGAACCGTGGACTGGTAGCGAACGTGTCGATTCCGGTTCGACGTTCGATGTGGTTTCTGGTCCGAATGGGAGTCCGTGTCGTAGTCCGTTGCCGTTCAGTCCGTCGTTGACGGCTGGGACGACGAGTATTCAGGCGGGTGGGTTCAGCCCGTTCACGATGACGATGTCGCGTCCTGATGGGAGTCAGAATCTACAAGCGGTGACGTTGAAAATGCCGTTGGGCTTGTTGGGAACATTGGCGAAGGTGAAACTGTGCGGAGAAGCGCAGGCTAACGCGGGGACATGTGGGCCTGAAAGTCTGATCGGGCATACAACGGTCAGTGTCGGTGTCGGAGGAGACCCGTATACCGTCACGGGTGGCGAAGTCTTCATCACCGAAGGTTATGAGGGCGCCCCGTATGGTCTGTCGATAGTGAACCCGGCGAAGGCTGGTCCGTTCGACTTGGGGAAGGTGATCGTCAGGGCAAAGATCGAAGTCGATCAGCTGACGGCGGCGCTTACGATCACGACCGATAACACGGGCCCGTACAAGATCCCAACGATCCTCGACGGCATCCCCCTGCAGATCCAGCACGTTGAGGTCAGCGTCGATCGCCCTGACTTCACGTTCAATCCAACGAACTGCAGTCCTCTACAGGTCGGTGGGAGCTTGTACAGCAGCGAAGGATCCTCGACTGCCGTCAAAGTGCCGTTTCAGATCACCAACTGTGCGGTTCTCGCGTTCAAACCGAAGCTCACCGCGAAGACGGCCGGTAAAACCTCAAGGAGGGCTGGGGCGAGCCTGTCGGTCAAACTGACCTATCCAGCGGGACCCTATGACGCGAACATCGCGAAGGTCAAGGTGGACCTCCCCAAGCAGTTGCCGTCAAGGCTGACGACTTTGCAGAAGGCTTGTACGGCCGCGACGTTTGAAGCTAACCCCGCAGCGTGTCCATCAGCGTCGATCGTGGGGCACGCGACAGCGACGACCCCGGTCCTACCGGTCCCGCTGACGGGACCTGCGTATTTCGTCTCCCATGGTGGGGAAGCGTTCCCTGACCTGATCATCGTTTTGCAGGGTTATGGAGCGACCGTGCATTTGGTCGGCTCGACCTATATCGATCCGAAGACGAGCATCACCAGTAGCACGTTCAAGGCGATCCCAGACGTTCCCGTAGGCACATTCGAACTGACGTTGCCCCAAGGCCAATACTCGGCGCTCGCAGCCAACGGAAACCTCTGCACCACCACCAAACTCACGATGCCCACAGCATTCGTCGCGCAGAACGGCGCCGAAATACACACCAGCACACCGATCAGCCCTACAGGCTGTCCGAAGCACAAGACCACCAAGAAGAAGGGCAAGAAAGCAAGTCACAAGGGGACCACGCACGGGAAGAAGAAATGAGATGGCTGCCAGGGCCAACGCGCCGTCTCCTAAGGCGAACCGCAACGGGGTAGGACCGAGGCGTACCCCCCGTCGAGGGACGAACGGCCTGGGCCCCGAGCGTGTGATCGAGATCCAGCGCGCTCGCATCCTCGCAGCGATGCTCGAGGTCTCGGCCGAGCGTGGGGCGGCCAACGTCACCGTCGCGCATATCGTCGAGCGGGCGGGAGTGTCGCGGCGCACCTTCTATGAGCTCTACCGCGATCGCGAAGAGTGCTTCCTTGGCGCGTTCGACGACGCGTTCGCACGCGCTTCGCGTTATGTCCTTGATGTGTATGACCCTTCGGCGAAGTGGGCTGAGCGGATCCGACTTGCGCTGACCGGTTTGCTTTCGCTCCTTGACCTCGAGCGCGATGCGGGACAGCTGCTTATCGTCGGATCGCTCGGCGCGGGACGCATCGCACTCGAGCACCGCCAGAGTGGTATCGCCCAGATGATCGCTCTCGTCGATCAGGGACGTGAGGAGTTGAAGGCCGGCGCAGAGCTGCCGCCCCTCACCGCCGAGGGGATCGTCGGCGGCGTGCTGTCCGTGCTGCATGCGCGGCTGATCGATGCGGACGGCGAGTCGCTGCTCTCGCTCACCGGTGCACTCATGAGCATGATCGTCCTGCCCTATCTTGGGCCCGCCGCCGCGCGTCATCAGCTTGTGCGGCCTGCGCCCACCCCGCTGGACAGAGGCAAGGCCGCTCCGGCCGATCCCCTACGCGACGTGGGGATGCGGCTCACCTACCGCACGGTCCGCGTACTCATGGCGGTCGCGGCCAACCCCGGGGCCTCCAACCGCGACGTCGGCCTCGCCGCGGACATTCAAGACCAGGGCCAGATCTCAAAGCTGCTCACGCGCCTATCGAAACTGGCCTTGGTCGAGAACAGCGGAGCGGGGCTCACCCGCGGGGCACCCAATGCCTGGGTGCTCACGGGTAAGGGAGCCGAGATCGAGCAGGCTATCGGCGAGGGCTCCACTTCGTAGCGCTCGGGGCGGCCAGGCCAGCATGTCGAGCTCCAAGAGCGGGAGCGTCTGGTTGAGCTGCTGTTCGAGCCTGGCGCGCTTGCGCTTGACGATCCGGAGACGATGGTCGGCGTCTGGCGCTGAGCGAGAGCGCGTGGCAACGTATCTCGCCGACAGGAGCGCGTTGACGCGACGCGAGACACGCCCGGGTAACTGAGGCGATCATCGACAGGTCACTCGAGGTTCAAGCCCTTCTGGCCCGACGCTCACAGCATCGCGCCGTGCCGCTCCCCGACCTGATGGTCGCGGCCTGCGCCGAGATCGCTGGATTGACTGTGCTGCACTATGACGCCGGCTACGATCGGATTGGCAAGATCACGGGGCAGCCGACGCAATGGGTCCTGCCGCGCGGCAGCATCGACTAGTAGGCCGGCGCGGTCTCACATCTCTGTGTGCGCCAGAAGGTCTAGATGGGCGTATGAGTGCTGAGTGCGGGGTCCTTCTGCCAAGGGGGCTTGACAAACCACACCACTACTGCTTATAGTGCTCGGTACCCGGTGAGTCGTAGGTACGCCGGGCAAACATAAGGTCGGGTTTTGGGTTGGCCCGCGTGGTCGACAAGCTAAGCGTTTGACGGGGACCTTGGGAGAGGGACCGGGTCGCTTCTGAGAGGGAGTTGTATTTCGCGTGCATTCATTTGGGGATCATGTGCTTGAGAGTCCGTGTGCTCACGGGGCTGGCGTAATAGGACGCGTCAGCGTCGCTGACGCGTCTCTCTCTCTCTCTCTCTCTCTCTCTCTCTGGCCGGGCCGGCTCACAGCTAGACCCAGACCAGCTTCGCCGCTTCGCCGGGTCAAACACCCGGCTTGGTCTTTCGTTCCCAGCTATGGGGTACTCGCGCGCTATAGGCGCGCGTTCAGCTCCTTGTTCTTCGGCTGTCGTGGGTTGTGTGCCCTCGACGGCTTTGTGCTGCCCGGGCTCGGGCGGGTTCTGTGTCCGGGTGTGTGAAAAGGGGATGGTGCGATGAGTTCTCGCAAGTCGATCTTGGCCGGTTTGATCTCTTTCTACGCGATATGCGGGGGCTTCGCGCTGACCGGTGCACCCGCAAACGCCGCCGCAATTCACAATTATCTCTCCGAGATCACGGAAGTGCCGGCTGGACCCGGTGTGTCCGATCCTGGGCCATTTGAATTGATGCAGTCGATGACTGTCGATTCCGGACATCTATGGGTTGCGGAAAACACTGGCGGAGCCTCGCGGGCGGACGAGTTCGACGCGTCGACGGGTGCCTTCATTTCGCAGTTCGTCCCGCCGGCGTCCCTGAATTTTGGTAGGGAAGGAGGTGGCATCGCGGTCGACCACGCTAACGGCACGTCCGAGATCTACGCGGGCGCGACCAATGCCGCAAATGAATCGGTCGTGGCGGTATTCGACGAAGCCGGGTCACTGCAAGCCACTTGGACAGGCCTGAGTACCCCTGGCGGGTCGTTCGGGTCGGGCTCTATCGAGGTCGCAGTGGACAACTCGACAAGTCCGCTGGACCCGGCGGCTGGCGATGTGTATGTCGACGTGCCTTCGCAGAAGGTCATCGACATCTTTCATCCGGAAATCGACGGTGAAGAACATTATGTCGGCCAGATAACCGGTGCCTCCCCCACAGAACCTTTCGTCTATCCGGCCGAGATAGCCGTGAACGAGAGCAGCGGCGATCTCATAGTCCTCGACAACCTCGGGGAATCGAGTGCTATCGAAGTGCTCGAACCCGCCATGCTTGGGGAATACACGCTTGCGCATAAGATCACAGATCTCTCGCCCGGGAGATCTTTGAAAGAGACTTTCAATATTGCGGTAGACAGCAGCAACGGTGAGATCTATGTCACCGAAGGCTTCGAGCCGGTCGTAATCGACGAGTTCAGCGCGACGGGTACCTATCTCGGCGGCATAACCGGCGCCGACTCGCCCGGCGAAAACATCAAGGACGTCTATTCGCTAGCAGTTGATTCCCCATCCAATGATGTCTACATCGCGGATAATCGTGGAGGAGGTAATTCTGCGGTCAAGATCTTCGGGCCTGACCGGGCGATCCCAGACGTGACAACAGGATCACCTGTGGGGCTAACGGCACGGGGTGTGACTCTTACGGGAACCGTAGATCCAGATAAAGCCGGTGCTGGGACCTGCCAGTTCGTATGGGGAACGACCACGGAGTTCGGGCAAACGGCACCATGCTCAATGCCTACACCAGAAGGCGAAAGCCCGACACCGGTGGAAGCGCATCTCAGCGGGCTTGAACCAGATACGACCTATTATTACCTTCTCCATGCGACGAATGTAAACGGTACCAACTACGGCGAATCGTTCCAGGTCCAGAACTTTACGACGCCGGGCCCAAAACTTGACGCTGAGGCCGTCTCTGCGGTGACGGCTGGGTCCGTAACCTTCGACGCAACGATCAACCCGCACAAAACGCCCACGACGTATTACTTCCAGTACGGAACGACAGGCGATTACAGTACTGACGTCCCTGCCCCCCCTGGATTCAGCATTGGCTCCGGGGAAGGCGGCATCGAAGTAAGTCAACATGTGCAGGGTCTAAAGGCCGGCACGATATACCACTATCGCGTGGTCTCTCTCAGCGATGTGGAACCGGGTGAGCTGGAAGAGTTCGACGGGCCAGACCAGACGTTCACGACCCAGGAGGGGAGCCCCGGTGGGCTTACGTTGCTGGATGGGCGTACGTATGAGCTAGTGACGCCCGCGGCGAAGGAAGGCGCTCTAATCTATGGACAAAACTGGGGGCAAGTGCAGAATTCTGAAAAACCCCTCACTGCCCATGCCTCGGCCGATGGTGATGCGATTGTGGATTTGGCGAGCCGGCCAACCGAAGCCGAGCCTATGGGCAACGCGGTGCATGTCTCGTTGCTCTCAACTCGTGGTCCAAGTGGCTGGTCTTCGCAAGTGATCGCGCCCGCTCACAACGAAGCAACTTTTGTGTCGATTAACAACGGTGGAGAGTATCGCTTCTTCTCCGAAGACCTCTCGCAGGGTATCGCGCAGCCGTTTGGCAATTTCACCCCACTCTCTCCGGAAGCGAGCGAATCGACAGCGTATCTGCACACAGACTATTTGAACGGTAATCCCGAAGCCCACTGCCAGGCGTCTTGCTTTCAGCCGCTGGTGACCGCCGCGAATACGCCGAAGGGAACCGTCTTTGGCGAAACGTTGGGCAGCGGTCAATGCTCATACTTCATGTGCGGGCCACTGTTTGTAGACGCGACGCCTGATTTGAGCCATGTGATTCTCGCGTCTCCGGCTCAGCTCACCTCCGTGTCGGCCCCCGAAGGTGGTCTGTATGAGTGGTATGAAGGGCGGTTGCGGTTGATCAGCGCTCCGCCTGAAGGCCAGACGGGGGTCCTCAGGCTTGCGGGCGCTTCGGTGAACGACGAAGTGGGAGGCGTCACGCGTCTGACGCCCGGTGAATACGATGCCAGGCACGCTATCTCCGATGACGGCGCGCGTGTGATTCTGGCGGGAGATGGGCTCTATCTGCGTGATGTAGCGACAGGCGAACTCGTGAGACTGGATGTCACCCAGGGTGGGGCTTCCACTTCCACGGATCCGGCATACATGACGGCAAACACGGATGCGTCAAGGATCTTCTTTCTCGACAATGCCGGTCTGACGTCGAGTTCCTCGTCAAGTGGCACGGATCTTTACGAATACGATCTCGACGCTTCTCCGTCTCGTCGTTTGACAGATTTGACAGCGGACTCGAACGTAGGTGAAGCGGCGGACGTAACGAGCGTCTTTGGTGCAAGTGACGATGGCTCCTATGTGTATTTTGCGGCTGGCGGGATGCTCGCGCCAGGAGCCGTTGACGGCAAATGCACACACGAAGGTATCAGCGGTTACGGCTCGGGGCCTGTGTGTAACTTGTATGTGCTTCACGATGGTGTTACGAAGTTGGTTGCTGCGGATTGGAATGCCGAATCGTCAGGCGAGCGAACGGCGCGTGTGTCACGCGATGGCAGTTGGTTTGCCTTTATGTCAAACAGAGACCTGGCAGGTTATGACACGCATGATGCGATGAGCGACCAGTCTGACCAGGAGGTCTATCTGTATGATGCGGATGCGGGCAAGCTGGTCTGCGCGTCCTGCAATCCAACTGGCGCACGGCCGGTGGGAGTTCGATTGAACCAGTCCGCCCTCGTTGCTGGTAGCCTGCTAGGAGGGACGTGGGCTGCGTCGAGCGTGCCGCCGTTGACAGGTTTTGATGGCCGGGAAGAATCTCGCTACCAGCCGCGGTATTTGTCGGATAGCGGGCGCATGTTCTTCGATAGCAACGACGCCTTGGTCCCTCAGGATGTAAATGGGACACAAGATGTGTATGAGTACGAGCCGGCCGGTGTTGGGACGTGTAACGCATCGACACCGACTTTTGGCGAAGACACAAACGGTTGCGTCGACCTGATCTCCTCTGGTTCCTCGGCCGAAGAAGCGGCATTCATGGACGCGAGTGAAACGGGTGGCGATGTGTTCTTCATCACGTCTTCGAAATTGGTTTCGCAGGATTTCGATAATGCGTTGGATGTTTACGATGCCCATGAATGCACGACGAGCGCGCCGTGTTATCCGGTCCCCCCGGCCGTCCCGCCCGTATGTTCGACGGGTGATGCCTGTAAGGCTGCCCCCACCCCGCAACCGTCGATATTTGGGGCGGCGCCAAGCGCGACGTTCTCAGGCAGGGGCAATGTTTCCCCCCCGACTTCTGTCGCTAGCGTAAAGCCGAAGTCGCTGACGCGTGCGCAGAAGTTGGCCCAAGCGTTGCGTGTGTGCCGCAAGAAGGGTCGCAAGCAGCGTGCGGTGTGTGAAGTGAAGGCGAGGAAACGGTTTGGGCCGGTGGGGAAGTCTCATAAGGCAAATGCTAAGCGGAAGGGCAGGGGTTGATCATGGGGCGACTGATCAGGAACGGCGCGCTGTGCGTAATAGCCGCTGGCGTCTTGGCGTGTGTAGCAAGTGCCGTGCCTGCCTATGCCCTGTCGCCTTGGTGGCATTTGGTCTCGACCTCGCGACCCACTTACCTGCAGGTCGGCGCCGCCAAAGACGAGATACAGGAATTGACGGTGAGCGCGACCGAAGGCGTGTACTTGTTGGAAGGCATCGATGGGGAACGCGTGGTCCTGTCTGCCGATGAGGCGCCACAGGAAGCGCAGGAAGGCTTCGAAGAAATATATGGCTCCGGCAACGTCGAAGTAACGGGTGGCCCCGGACCGGAGCCAGGGATTGAATATGGCGCATATCAAATAAAATTCATAGGAGCGCGTGCCGACGAGCGCGTCGAACCCCTCAGGGTTGGGCGTGAGCTCCTCACCTATCAAGAAGAAGAAGAACCACCCACCGGTAAAGCGACGTTGAAGGAGGTCGTGAAAGGTCGCGCTGACGGGCAGATTCTCGTAACGGCAACTAACCTCGGTGATGAATACGCAAATCCAGCTACAAATCCGATCACGATCGCCGATGCGCTACCGGCGGGGTTGGAAGCCGTCGCGATTGAAGGAGAAGCCGACGAAGAATACTTCAGAGTCTCGGGAACCAATCCGATGGAATGCACTCTAGGTACGTTGACTTGTACATTCACCGGCACGAAAGGTTCGGACGAGCGCGTAGCCCCGTATGAACAGATCCAGGTGCGTATAACGGTGAAAGTGAAGGCTGGCGCGAAATCGGGTGAAGTCAACGAAGCCAGTATCACCGGCGGGGAAGCACCAAACGCCACGGCCAAGCAATCCATCGCGGTAAACGGCGCCGCTGTCCCATTTGGCGCGAATGTCTATGAGATACGTCCCGAAGAGGAGGGCGGCAACGTCGATACGCAGGCGGGCTCTCATCCGTTCCAGTTGACGACGACGATTCTGTTCAACGAAGGGATCGAAGGTGAGCCGATCGCTCTCGCCAAGGACCTGCACTTCAAGCTGCCCGCGGGCTTGATCGGCAACCCGTCGCCTTTCGCCCAATGCCCACTCCAGGACTTCCTGGAAGATGCGAAATGCACCACACCTACTACGTTGGGTGTCGCGAGGGTGAATATCCGCGTAGTCAGTCAGGGTCGCTACAGGATCGCGCCATGGGTGGCGCCGATCTATAATCTTACGCCAGCGGTGGGCGAGCCCGCCCGCTTCGGCTTTATGGTCGAACGCGTTCCCGTGATCCTGGACACGGCGGTGCGCACCGGCGAAGACTACGGTGTCACGGTGAATGTCACCAACGTCTCCCAGACAGCGGAATTCGTCGGTAGCGAAGTCACATTCTGGGGAGTGCCGGGCGATTCGCGACACGATGGTGCACGCAATGAATGTCTTGCCGCCGGGAAAGATGAAAGGCCGGAATCTTGCATAGTGGAAGGGGTACATCCACCGCCGTTCCTGACACTACCGACATCCTGCACAGGCACGCTGCACACAACTGTTGAAGCGGACTCGTGGAAGCAGCCGACACTTGTCGAATCGCTTACAAACACCGATGTGATGCCGGCGCTTGACGGCTGCAATCGCCTACAGTCGAGTCCGTCGATTGAAGTGGCTCCTGATAGTCAGGCGGGGAGCACTCCGACGGGTTTGGCGGTGTCAGTGCATGTGCCGCAGGAAGTGAGTTTGGATCCGGAAGGTTTGGCCGAGGCTGATGTGAAGAACACGACTGTTGCGTTGCCCGCGGGTGTGGCGATCAATCCTGCTGGTGCCGATGGGTTGCAGGCGTGCTCCGAAGAGCAGATCGGCTTGAAAAATGCTGAGATACCCACGTGTCCGGACGCGTCGAAGGTGGGGCTGGTGAAGATCAAGACACCGTTGCTACCGAACGATCTCGAAGGCTCGGCTTATCTGGCGGCTCAGAACGCGAACCCGTTCGGGAGTCTTGTAGCCATTTACGTGTTCGTGGAAGATCCGATCTCCGGTTCGCGTGTGAAGCTGGCGGGCGAAGTTGTGCCGAACCCGGTGACGGGCCAGTTGGTCTCGACGTTCAAGAACACCCCTCAGCTCCCGTTTGAAACGTTCGAACTGCACTTCTTCGGTGGGGACAGGGCACCACTGGCAAGCCCTGCCCGTTGCGGCGCGTACACGACGACGGCGGCGATCGAACCATGGACGGAAAGCGGCGAAGTGGATTCCAGCTCGACGTTCGATATTGCGAGCGGTCCGGCGAGCTTCAATGAACCCGCCGGCCAGTCCTGTCCAGGCACACGGCTGCCGTTCGCGCCGTCGTTGAACGGTGGTGCGACGAACATAAACGCGGGGGCGTTCTCGCCGCTGACGCTGACGTTTTCCCGCAAAGACGGCGAACAGAACATCCAGTCCGTCGAAGCGCACCTACCCCCCGGTCTCTCCGGCATCCTCTCCAACATCGAACTGTGCCCCGAACCACAGGCAAACCTGGGGGAGTGTGGTCCGAACAGTTTGATCGGCGAAACCACCGTCTCCGTGGGGGTCGGCGGCGATCCGTTCGCGGTCGGCGGCGGCAAGTTCTATCTCACCGGTCCCTACAACGGCAGCGGTAGCTGCACCGTGGGTACCCCGGGTTGCGCGCCGTTTGGGATCACGTTCGAGGTGCCCGCGAAGGCCGGGCCGTTCGACCTGAAGCGCAACACCGCCAACCCCGCGAGCGAGGATCCCTGCGATTGCGTGATCGTGCGGGGCAAGATCGAAGTCAACCCGATCAACGCCGCGATCACGATCACGAGCGATCCCCCCGGCTCGCCGTATGCGATCCCTACGAGCATCGAAGGCATCCCTTTGGAAATTCAGCACATCAACGCGACTACCACTCGCGGCGACTTCCAGTTCAACCCGACGAACTGCGAAAAGATGCAAGCCACCGGGACGATCCACTCCAGCGAAAACACGACCTTCAACGTAAGCGTGCCGTTCCAGGTCACCAACTGCGCGATCCTCGCGTTCAAACCCGGGTTCAAAGTCTCGACCTCCGGGAAAACGTCGCGGGCGAAGGGTGCGAGCTTGAATGTGAAGCTTACCTATCCCAAAGCGCCGTTCGGGTCGCAGGCGAACATCAAGAGCGTCAAGGTCGACCTGCCGAAGCGACTCCCCTCCAGGCTCACAACACTGCAGAAGGCTTGTACCTCAGGACAGTTCGAATCAAACCCCGCAGGATGCCCCGCAGACTCGATCGTGGGTCATGCGACCGCGATCACACCATTGATCCCTGTGCCGCTTACCGGTCCGGCGTATTTTGTCTCCTATGGTGGCGCGAAGTTCCCGGAACTCGTGATCGCACTCCAAGGCTACGGCGTCACCCTGGACCTGCACGGCGAAACATTCATCAACAAAGCCGGCATCACCTCAAGCACGTTCCACACCGTCCCCGACGCGCCCGTCGGCAGCTTCGAACTGAACCTGCCCGAGGGCAAATACTCAGCGCTCGCCGCCAACGGCAACCTCTGCCAAACCAAACTAACGATGCCGACCGCGTTCACCGCCCAAAACGGTGCGACCATCAAACAAAACACCCCAATCACAGTCACCGGCTGCGCAAAGGCCAAGAAGGCAAAGACGAAGAGGAAGCACAAGGCAGCGGCCCATAAAGGGAGCGCACACGGGAAACGATGACATGGGCGCTAGAACGAAGGCGCTGCCGTCCACGGCGGCGTCCAGCCCCGGTCGGGGGACGATGCTCGATGGGAGGGTGCGAGCCGGTGGGGTAGCGCCGACGCGCGACTCTCACTCGGGGGAGCGCATGATCGAGATCCAGCGCGCGCGGATCCTGGCGGCGATGGTCGAGGTTTGTACCGAGCGTGGGGCCGCCAATGTCACCGTCGCGCACATAGTCGATCGCGCCGGGGTCTCCCGTCGCACCTTCTACGAGCTCTACCGCGACCGCGATGAGTGCTTCCTCGGCGCGTTCGACGATGCGCTTGCACGTGCTTCGCGTCGTGTCCTCGAGGTGTACGACCCTGCGGCGAAGTGGGCCGAGCGGGTTCGGCTCGCGTTGATCGGTCTGCTGAGCTTCCTTGACCGCGAGCGTGGTGCTGGACAGCTTCTCATCGTCGGTTCGCTTGGCGCGGGCCGCGAGGCGCTGGAGCGTCGCCGGCTCGGTATCGCCCAAATGATCGCGCTCGTGGACGAGGGGCGCCTGGAGACCAAGACGAGCGGTGCACTGCCACCACTTGCGGCCGAGGGCATCGTCGGCGGTGTGCTCTCGGTCCTGCACGCACGACTGATCGACGCGAACAGCGAGTCGCTGCTCGGACTGGCGGGGCCGCTGATGAGCATGATCGTGCTGCCCTATCTGGGCCCGGCTGCCGCGCGCCATCAGCTCGTACGCCCAGCGCCCACTCCGCCCAAGGGAGGCAAGACTGCACCGGCGGATCCCTTGCGCGATGTGGGGATGCGTCTCACCTATCGCACCGTGCGTGTCCTGATGGCTGTAGCCGCCAACCCCGGATCCTCCAACCGCGACATCGGCCTTGCCGCTGACATCCAAGACCAGGGCCAGATCTCAAAGCTGCTCACGCGCCTGTCGCGGCTCGGCCTGATCGAGAACACGCCCGCCGGCCTCGCCCGTGGTGCGCCCAACGCCTGGATGCTCACCCCCAAGGGCCGCGAGATAGAGCAGGCGATTGCGACGCCGGTTGAGGGGTGAGTGCCACCGGATCGGCGTGCTCGGTGAAGGCGATCTGCGCGCAGCCCGGTTGTCTGTTTGTAGCGTAGTTTGCGCTACCCTGACGTCGTGGCATCCGCTCCCCTTCCCATCTCCCTGAGACTCGGACGAGAGGGGCTTAACGCGCTGGAGGAGATCGCCCGTCGGCGCGGGGTGAGTCGCGCCGAGGCAGCGCGTCAGGCCATCACCGAGACGGCCGAGCGGGAGCGTCGACGCACGGGACTCGCGGCTGAGGCGCGCGGTCTCATGCAAGACCCCGGCTACGTCCGCGAAGCGCACGAGGTGGCAGAGACGATGGAGCAGCTGCGTGGTCCGTGGTGACGTTCACGCGATCACGCTCCCGAGCAAACGGGGCCACGTCCAGCAAGGCCGCCGCTACGCGGTGATCGTCCAGGCCGACGACCTTCTCGCCCTCTCCACGGCGATCGTCTGCCCGACCTCGCGCTCGGCCTTCCCCGCCAGCTTTCACCCGGAGATCACGCTACAGGGTGAGCCCACTCAGGTTCTCTGCGAGATGGCTGGCGCCGTAGACGTTCGCGGTCTCGGTGAGCAGGTGGGTCACCTCACCTTGGAGGAGCGGCGGGCCGTCGATGACGCTCTGCTGCTGGTGCTCGACCTGCCGTAGAATCCTCAGCAATGCTCGGCCCTTCACGACCGCTCCCGCGTGTCGGCCGACCTGTCCGCGTCAAGCACTTCGGTGGCGGGTCTGAGCCCGGCACGATCCTCGCCATCCGCGAAGAGGGACGCCACGTGACGGTGCGCGGCCAGGACGGCGAGCTCTACGAGTTCGTTCTCTCCCCGGCCAGCGCCCGCTTCCTGACGGCCGGCGACGCGCACGGCCCACGCTTGGAACTGCTCGGCGAGCCGGCGACCTGACGGCCGGCAAACGAGCGCCGATCGTGCCATCCGCTATGGCGCCTGCACGTCGGGGAACCACTCCGCGCAGTGCTCTCGCAGCGTGTCCCTCACCCATGCGCGCTCCTGTGCGCTCGCCACGCGCAACCGCGCCAGCAGCTCGCGCGGGCGCTCGATTGACGCGCCCGCGATTGTCCAGCGCACCGCCAATCGCTCGAATAGCAACTCCACCGCCCGCTGCCACGCGTCCTCCTGGGTGGCGGCGGCGCGCCCGCGAATGCCCGCGAGCGTCTCGGCGTACTCGAGCCGGGCGCGCGGGGTGAACGAGCCGCGCAACGTGAGCACGTTGCCCTCGCCGTCGGTGTAATCGCTCGTGGGCGCGCTCAGCTTCCGCTCGCGCGCGCGACGCTTCTTGGCCACGCGCTATCCGCCCCGGTGAGTACGCGCGCGCACCGGCTGCGCCTTGGTATGTTCGCGCGTCGCGAGGGTGGGCACGCTCCTACAGTGTCTCCGCGGCCTTCAGCAGCTGTGACCGCACATCCCCGCCGTGTGCCCCGGAGGATGTCACCGGCTTCGCATGGCCCGGCCACGCCGCCGCCGGCTCGAGCTCTGCCAGCTTGCGGATGCTCGCCTTGGCCTGCTCGGTGTTGTAGTTGTAGAGCTGCTCGGGCACGTGCGGCGGGCAGCTGCGACCCCACATTTCAAGCGTGTAGAAGCAGTCGCTCACGAGCGCCAGCCGGTCGGATTCACGCCACAAGCCGATCTGTCCGGGTGCGTGGCCCGGCAGCTCAATCACCTTGAAGCCCGCCACCTCATCGCCCTCGGAGAGCGTGCTCGCGATCTTCACCGGCCCGTCGTCCCACGCCCAGCGGTGCATCGCCCGGTGGATCTGGCGTTGCGGCGTCGGCAACCCCACGAGATCCTTCGGCCAGTAGCGGAAGCCACCACTGCCTTCTGCGTCCTTGACCTCATCGGGATGGCACAGCACCGGCACCCCCAGCGCAGGGGCTGTGCCGCGGTGGTCTGTGTGGCCGTGGCCGAGCACGATCCGCTTGATGCCGCCGAGCTTGGCCCCGGCGCTTGCCACGGCGCGCACCATCGTGCGCGCGCCCGCGTCGTACATCGTGACCCCGCCCACGCTCTCGTCCTCGATCAGGTACACGTTGCAGCGGCCCGGCTGACCTTGCACGACCCACACGCCCTCGGCCACCAGCTCGGCGTCGCGCGTGGGGATGTTCGCCACCTTCGTCTTCACGTTGAATGCGCCCATCAGACGCTGTTCGGCGGACGAGTTCTGCGGTGGCATCAGACCGATCTGGCGGGCCGCGGTCAACCCGTCGGAGAACGCGTCATTTGCGTGCACGAGCCCATCGCGCACTGTCAGGACGTCCACTCCTTCCAATTTCAGCGGGTGACCTGTCGCCTGTACGCCATTCAATGCGCCGGGTCCCGCGAACGTGCCGGTGATCTCCCACTGAACCGCGCAACGCTCGCCCTCGGTCGTGGTCTTGACCACCTCCATCTTCATGTCCGGCATCGCTTCGATCAATCCGCCGATGAACTCCCTCACGCCCTCCGGTGCGGTCACGTCGACCTGGCCGCGCACGTTCTCGCGCCCGCCGTCGGCCCACATCGCCACCGCCGCCTCCACATCGTGTGCGCCGATCGCCTCGAAGTAGCATCGCGCCACCGCCTCGGTCTCGCCGCCCGCGGCGCTTTTCTTGCTGGTGGCTGCCTTGTGGATGTTGGCGGCCGCCTCCTGCACCTTGGCCGCGGCCCTGCTCTTCTCAGCCTCGTCGTTGACCATCTCGTCTCCTTTGCTGGCCGATCTTCGATCGGCCGCCGTGATCTATGAGTCTAGGGCTCGCCTGCTCCCTTGGGTAGGGCGCAGGCAGGGCAAGCACGGCGCCGCCATCTCACGGCGCAATCGTTGCGAGTAGTCTCCGCGCCGGTGACGGAGCCGGCCCGTAAACGCGAGCTTGGAAGGGGCGAGCGTGTGCTCCCCGGTGTCTTTCGCCTGCGCCTGCCACTGCCCTGGCCAGGCGTTCCTCACGGCAATGCGTGGGCTGTGAAGGCAGGCGACGGGGTGGTCTTGTTCGACACGGGCTACCACGAGCCCGGCTCGATGGTCCAGCTGGAACGCGCACTTGCCATGTGTGGGCTCCTCGTCGAGGACATCCGCCTGGTCGTCTGCACGCACGCCCATTCCGATCACTACGGTCAGGCGGGGGCGATCGTGGCGCGCACCGGCTGCGAGCTGTGGATGCATCCCAAATACGAGCACATGTCGATCGGCGAGCATGACCCCGAGGCGACGCTGCAACGACGCATCGAGGTGGCGCGCCAGAGCGGCGTCCCCGAGGCTCCCCTGAAGCGCTTCGCGCAAGAGCGCGAGCACCACGAGTCGGGCATCTCGGCGGTGATCGCACCCGACCGCGAGCTGCTGCCGGGCGTCGTCGTCAACACCGACCTCGGCCCGTGGAGCGTGTACGAGACGCCCGGTCACGCCCCCTCGCACGTGTGCCTGTTCCAGCCCGAGCGGCGCCTGTTGATTTCCGGAGACCACCTGCTCGGGCGCATCTCGCTGTTCTTCGACTTCGGCTACTCGCCCGACCCGGTCGGCGAATTCCTCTCCTCACTGGGCGTGGTCGAACGGCTGGGCGCGCGCCTGTGCCTGCCCGGTCACGGGCGTACGTTCACCGACGTGCGCGCCCACATCGATGGCAACCGCACGCTCGTCGCCGAGCGCTTGGAGAAGGTGCGCGGCGCGATCGAGCCGCAGCCGCTGACCGCCTTTGAGATCGTCCCGCGCGTGTTCAGCGATGAGCTCGCCACCCACGGCGGTCCGTGGCTGTTCTCGGAGACGCTTGCGCTGCTCACCCACCTGGAGGCGGTCGGCCAGGCCACGCGCGTGGGGGACGACCCGGTGCGTTGGAGCGCCACCGATCGGAGACCGGCGGATCTTTGATCAGCGGGCACGCCATAGCGTAGGCCCGGAGGGCCGGAGCCAATCAAACAACCTTGACACACTCGTGTTAGGCTTTGTCGATGCGCATCGATGAGTTGCTTGCCGGCGAGGAGCCCGTGTTCTCCTTCGAGTTCTTCCCGCCCAAGACCGAGCAGGGCGAGCAGAACCTGTACGGCGCGCTCGCGGAGCTGCACACGCTCGATCCCTCGTTCGTGTCGGTCACCTATGGCGCGGGCGGCTCCACGCGCGCCAAGACGATCGAGATCGTCAAGCGCATCAAGGACGACTACGGCCTGGAGGCGATGGCCCACTTCACATGCGTGGGCGCCACCGTGCCCGAGCTGCACGCCACGCTCGCGGAGATGCGCGCCGCCGGGATCGACAACGTGCTCGCCCTGCGCGGCGACCCGCCCGCAGGCGAGCAGGACTGGGTGAAGACCGACGGCGGGCTCGAGTACTCGAGCGAGCTGGTGCGGCTGATCAAGGGCGACTACCCCTTCGCGATCGGCGCCGCGTGCTTCCCCGAGACCCACATCCACGCCGCGAGCCCCCAGGCGGACATCGACTACCTCGCCGAGAAGGTCGCCAGCGGCGTCGACTTCCTCATCACCCAGCTGTTCTTCGACAACGCGCTCTACTTCGACTTCGTGGCGCGCGCGCGTGCCGCCGGCATCGAGGTGCCGATCGTCCCGGGCATTCTCCCCATCACCCAGATCGGCCAGCTCGAGCGCATGACCAAGATGTGTGGCGCGTCGATCCCCGACGGACTGCGCCGTGAGCTGCACGCGCGCGAGGACTCGCCCGAGGCCGTGATCGACTTCGGCGTCGCCTACGCCACCCTGCAGTGCGCCGAGCTGCTTGCTGCTGGCGCTCCCGGCATCCACTTCTATACGCTCAACCGCTCCCCCGCCACGCGCGCGATTCTCGGCGCGCTGAAGCTCGCCCAGCCCTGGAGAAAGGCTGCGTTCGGGGAAGCGTCAGCGTTCACCGCCTCGCCGGCACGCTGAAGGTCGGCGCCGACTTCGGCCGTCCGGCTTAGGCCTTACCCCGGTTCGATCTCAAGTCCCTCGGCCACGCGTGGCGTGCCGTCGGCCGCCTCGTAGCGCACGTCCACCGAGTCGTCCTGTTTGTAGGTGCCCACGCCCCACGCGCCCAGGAACCAGCGGCGCTTGGAGATGTGGTCCTTGCGCAGCTCGCGCTCGAACATCAGGGTGTGGCCCTTGGCCTGGAAGTCGGTGCCCTCGTGCTGGGGCACACCGTTGATGAACACCTGGTAGGGCTCACGCACTCCGGCGGGCAGCTTCACGATCGACTTGGTCATCTGGCGGATTATCTACCCGGCGCAACCCATACGCTCTCAGGATGGGCACTTTCACCGACACCCCCCACGATCGCGGGCGGGCAAGCGAGATCGAGTACACGGTGCGCCGCTCCACTCGCGCGCGCCGGGTGCGCGTCAACGTGCGCGCCCACACCGACGTCGAGGTGGTCCTGCCCGCGCACGCCTCCGAGCGCGCCGCGGCGGCCGCCGTGCGCGAGCTCGCCCCGTGGATCGAGCGGCGGCTGTCCGAGGGTCGCCGCGCGCTCGCGCACGTCGCCGAGCGGGCGGGGACCGTCCCCTATCTGGGCACCCCGCTCGAGCTGATCCCGCAGCCGGGGCGCACGCGTGCCCACCGTCGTGGGGAGCAGCTGTTCGTTCCCGAGGGGGACCACCGCCCGGCGGTGGAGCGCTTGTACAGACGGCTCGCCCGCGAGGAGGTCGCCACGCGTCTGGACGCGGCCGTGGCCAACGTTGGGACCTCCTACAACGGCCTGTCGATCCGCGCCCAGAGCACCCGCTGGGCGTCCTGCTCGGCCAAGGGCGCCATGAGCTTCAACTGGCGTTTGCTTCTAGCCCCCGAGCCCGTGCTCGACTACGTCGTGTGGCACGAGGTCTGCCACCTCGACATCCGCGACCACTCACCGCGCTTCTGGGCCTTGGTCGAGCAGCGCTGCCCCGGCTGGCGCGAGCAGCGCGATTGGCTGCGGAGGTATGGTGCGACGCTGGTGCTGTAGGACGCTCGATTGGAGGTTAAGCCATAACCTCCAATCAAAGCTCCTGGTTTTGGGAGGTTACGTCTAGCCGCGCTGAGCGATCGGCACGTAGTCGCGGTCGCGCTCGCCCGTGTAGATCTGGCGCGGACGCGCGATCTTTTGCTCTGAGTCCTCCACCATCTCGAGCCACTGGGCGATCCAGCCGCTGGTGCGCCCGATCGCGAACATCACCGGGAACATCGCCACCGGCAGCCCCAGTGCCTCATAGATCAGCCCGGAGTAGAAGTCCACGTTGGGGTAGAGCTTGCGCGAGGTGAAGTAGTCGTCATCGAGTGCCCGCTTCTCGAGCTCTGTGGCGATGTCCAGCAGCGGGCTGGTCCCGCGCACCTCGAACACCGCGTCGAGGTGCTTCTTGATGATTCGCGCCCGCGGGTCATAGTTCTTGTAGACCCTGTGCCCGAAGCCCATCAGGCGCTCGTTGCCTGCCTTCACGCTCTCCAGGAAGTCGGGGATGTTGCGCGGCGACTCGATCCTGCGCAGCATCCTCAAGGCCTGCTCGTTGGCGCCGCCGTGCAACGGCCCATACAGCGCCGCCACTCCCGCGGCTACCGCCGAGTAGGGGTCCACCTGCGTGGAGCCCACCGAGCGCACAGCGCTCGTGGATGCGTTCTGTTCGTGGTCGGCGTGCAATATGAACAACACGTCGAGCGCACGCTCCAGCCGCGGATCGGGCTGGTACTTCAGCTCGGTCATCTTGTACATCATCCCGAGGAAGTTGCCCGCGTAGACGAGGTCGTTGTCGGGATAAACGTAGGGCTGGCCCATGTTGTGGCGGAAGGCGAATGCCGCCAGCGTCGGCATCTTCGCGAGCAGGCGGATGATCTGGATCGCGCGCACCTGCTCGTCGTGGATCTTGTTGGCGTCCGGGTAGAAGGTGGACAGCGCGCCGACCGACGCGACCAGCATCCCCATCGGGTTGGCGTCGTAGCGGAACCCCTGCATGAAGTCCTTGACGTTCTCGTGCACGAACGTGTGGATCGTGATCTCATAGACCCACTCGTCGAGCTGGGCCTGGGTCGGCAGCGCGCCGTTGATCAGCAGGTAGGCCACCTCCAGGTAGCTTGAGTGCTCGCACAGCTGCTCGATCGAGTAGCCGCGGTGCTGGAGGATCCCCGCCTCGCCGTCGATGTAGGTGATCGCGCTGCGACACGACGCGGTGTTCATATACGCCGGGTCATAGGCCATCAGGCCGAAGTCGTCTTCGCCGGTCTTGATCTGGCGCAGGTCCATCGCGCGCACGGTGCCGTCGGTGACGGGCAACTCGTAGGTCTTGCCCGTACGATTGTCCGTGACGCTCAGTGTCTCGGCGGTCCCGCCGCCATTCACGTTCGCGTCTCGAGTCGTTGCTTGCTCGGTGCTCATCTCGGCTCCTCTCGGCTACTCCCACCGTAGCGACTCTCGGTCGCCTCGACCTGACCCTGATATTTGCTGCCAAGGCTTTCGTGCCCGTAAGGGCGCAGTGCGGGTGCATCGAGCGTCATGAACGACAGCTGCGCGATCGGCAGCCCCGCATACAGCCGGATCGGCACGCGCGTCAGGTTGTTGAGCTCGAGCGTCAGCGTCCCCTTCCATCCCGGGTCGCAGAAGCCGGCGGTCGCGTGCACGATCAGCCCGAGCCTGCCGAGGCTCGACTTGCCCTCGATGCGCGCCACGATGTCATCGGGTAGCTCGACGTGCTCGAGTGTGCGCCCCAGGCAGAACTCGCCCGGATGGATCACGAACGGCTCGTTCTCTCCGACCTTGATCTGCTCGGTCAGGTTTGTGGGCGGCTCGCGCAGGTCGATCGCGGTCACCTTGTGGTTGTGGAACACGCGGAAGGAGTCCCCCAGGCGCAGGTCGAGGCTCGCGGGCTGCACCATGCGCTCCTCCCACGGGTCGATCTTGATGTGCCCGTCGGCCACGAGCCTTGAGATCGTGCCGTCGGAGAGCACTGAGGAGGGGGTGGCCAAGCTCATCGCTGGCGGATTCTTTCAGGCGCGGCAGCTGAGGTGCGTCAGCGCTGTGCGAGTCGTCCGCGTGCGACGGCCGTGCGCACCCGCGAGGGCGGAGTGAGCGGGGCGTCTCCGTGGGGGCCGCGGCGCGGCGATCGCGGCAGGCGCGTACGTGGATGGTGAGGGTGAAGCGGGCTTCGGCGTGGGCCGATCCCACCGTCCTCTTCGGTCGCCTCGGGCGTCTGGCGCACGGCCCAGCGCACGAGCAGGTAAAGAGCCACGATCGGGATCTTGAGGAACACCATCAGCCAAATGAAAGTCCAGGCATCCACTCCTACGAAGAGTACTACCAGCGTCGTGGCTCAGAGAAGTCGTTTCTTCTTTGGGTGATCCGTGTTGCGCTCCGGATGCGAATACCACCCAAACCGAGTCGGGCGCGCCCAGGATCAGCTCATCCGGCGTTGGGATCCGCTCATCCGAACTGACGTACGACCGAAGGAGAAGGATGACTATGTCGCACACGATCAACCTCGACCACATAGATGCCGATGGCGCTGTCCGCGAAGCTCACGCGGAGGCGATTGACGGCCTACCGGAGGGCGATACCCGCCTGGGGTTCCTGCGCAAGTCCGCCGTCACCGCGGGCGTCGCGATGAGCGGTGGGGCCGTCCTTGGGGCGCTCGCTCCGGGCGCGATGGCAAGCTCGGGCGGCGGTCGTCCGCCGGCGAGCTTTGGCAAGGGGGATATCGGAATCCTCAACTATGCGCTCACGCTGGAGTACCTGGAGGCCGCTTTCTACAACGGTGCCACCGCGGCCAACATGGCGCTCAATCCTCAGACCGCGGCTTTCCTGAAGGTGGTCACCAAGGATGAGAATGCCCACGTCGCGTTCCTCAAGAAAGCGCTCGGATCGAAGGCCGCCAAGGAACCCAAGTTCGAATTCAAAGGCGCCAACAGGAGCGTGGAAACGTTCATGAAGACAGCAGAAGTGCTGGAGAACACAGGCGTTCATGCCTATTCAGGGCAGGCGCTGAACATCAAAACGGCGGCCTACGTCAAGGCCGCGATCTCGATCCTCACGATCGAGGCGCGTCACGCCAGCGTGATCGGCCTGCTCAACGAACCGGCCGGCGAAGACATCGCGCCGAACGGTCCGTTCGACACGCCTTACACCGCGAGCAAGGTGCTGGCCGCCGTCAAGGCCACGGGCTTCATCGTTTGAGTCGGCTGCTTCGCCTCTCGCACTTGTCCGCCCAGCGTGGGGGGTCGCCAATGTGGCGGCCCCCCCACGCACTTTCCGTTCACGCCTCCTAGGAGGGGGCAGGCCTTGTGGCTTGCCCCTAGGGCTGCCTCAGCCGCGCCTCAGCCGCGCAGCTTCAGAGGTGCGCCGTTGAAGTGGGTCATCTCGCTCAGTTGCTGAACGCGCGCGACGATCTCTTCACCGGAGAGTCGCTCGATGCGCTCGGTGCCGAACTCCTCCACGTTGAAGGAGGCAAGTGCGGTGCCGTGCGCCATTGCGCGGTGCAGCAGGTCGCCTGAGAGACCCTGGTCGGGGTGGGCGGCGATGTAGCCGACGAACCCGCCCGCGAACGTGTCGCCCGCACCGGTCGGGTCGATCACCGTCTCCAGTGGGTATGCGGGCAGCGCGAAGAAGCCCTCACGAGTAACGAGTGCTGCGCCGTACTCGCCCTGCTTGGCCACGATCACGCTCGGTCCGCGTCGGCCGGCAGCAGACCCGTCGCGGGCTGAGCCGCTCCCCTGGGTGCCCCAGGCAAGGACATCGCGGGCCGCCGAGACGAGGTTTGGCTTACCCGTCAGCTGGCGCAGCTCCGCGTCATTGAGGATCAGGCAGTCCACGCTCTCGATTGCCTTCACGAGCTGGTCGCGTGCGATGTCGATCCACAGGTTCATCGAGTCGAGTGCCACGAAGCGGGCATCGGGCAGCTGCTCGCGCACCTCGATTTGCAGGTCGGGCACGATATTCGCGAGAAACAGCACGTCGCTCTCTCGCGAGCGCTGTGAGAGCTTGGGCTGAAAGCCCTCGAACACGCCGAGCTGGGTGTCCAGTGTCTCGCGCGAGTTCAGGTCCCAGCCGTACTCGCCCCGCCAGAAGAAGGTCTTGCCGCCCGTCACGCGCTCGATGTCTGAGACGTCCACTCCGCGGCGGCGCATCACCTCGAGCTGTGACTCGCCGAAGTCGTCGCCCACCGGCCCCACAACGCGCACCTCCTCGAAGAAGGAGGCCGCCAGCGCGAAGTGCACGGCGGCGCCGCCGAGCATCCGCTCGCGCTCCCCAAACGGAGTCTTTACGGCGTCGTACGCGATCGATCCGACAACAGTGATTGGCATCGGCGCGGACCCTATCGGACCGTCGCCCGACGGTGACGGCGCACGCAATGCGACGGTGGCGAAGGCATCGTCCATTCGCGCGTCGGGACGCCGAGGAGGTCCTATAGCCTCAGCTCCATGCGTGCGATCCAGATAACCGAGTTCGGCGGCCCCGAGGTGCTCGAGCTCGTCGAGTTGCCCACCCCCGAGCCGGCGCCCAACGAGGCCCTGATTCGCGTGAGTCGCGCCGGCATCAACTTCGCCGACACGCACACCCGCACCAATTCCTATGTGCGCAAGGCCACCCTTCCGCTCGTCCCCGGAGGCGAGGTCGCGGGCATCGTCGTCTCCGCGCCCGCCGGCAGCGGCCTCAGCGAGGGTCAGCGAGTCATCGCGCTCACCGGGTCGGGTGGCTATGCCGAGTACGCGCTCGCCCCGGCCGAGCACAGCTTCCCGATTCCCGAGGACGTTGACGACGCCACCGCGCTCGCCATCCTCATTCAGGGCCTCACCGCCTGGCACCTCTACCGAACCGCGGGACGCGTATCGGACGGCGAGAGCGTCGTCGTGCATGCCGCCGCGGGCGGCGTCGGATCGCTCGCGGTCCAGCTCGGTCATCGGCTTGGCGCGGGCCGCGTCATCGCCGTCGCCTCCAGTGCCGAGAAGCGCCAGCTCGCACTCCAGCTCGGCGCCGACGTCGCGATCGACTCGGATCCCGAGGGCCTAACGGAGCGGCTGATCGAGGCAAACGACGGCCGCGAGGTGGACGTCATCTTCGAGATGGCCGGCGGCGAGACGTTCGAGCGCTCCTATCGGGCGCTGGCCCACTTCGGCCGGCTCGTCGTCTGTGGCATCGCCTCCCAGGAACCCAACGAGATCCGCAGCGGCTCGCTGCTGCGCCACTCGCGCTCGGTCGTCGGCTTCTACCTGTTCCACTGTCTCGAGCGCCCCTCGATGATCGCCGATGCCCTCTCCGATCTGTTCGCGCGGGCCGCCCGCGGTGAGCTGCACGTGGTGGTGGGGGCCACCTACTCCCTCGAGAACGCCCCCCAATCCCATATCGATCTGCGCGAGCGGCGCACCACCGGCAAGCTGTTGCTCGACCCGTCTGGATAATCACCCGTCCATGGGCTCCGATGCGGCTGCGCCGACCCTCGGCCCGACCGACCCGCTTTGCCGTCCGGCCCGACCCCTTCCGCGGCCGGAGCGCCTGAGCACGTAAGCTCCTCTCGCGTATGCCCAAGACCTTCGCCGAGCTCGGCCTCTCCGAGCAGACCCTCACTGCGCTGCGCGACGTCGGTTACGAGTCGCCCTCCCCGATCCAGGAGCAGGCGATCCCGCCGCTGCTGGAAGGCCGCGACGTGATCGGCCAGGCGCAGACCGGGACGGGCAAGACCGCGGCCTTCGGATTGCCGATCGTGCAGTACATCGACCCTTCCGAGCATGAGGTCCAGGCGCTCGTGCTGACCCCCACCCGCGAGCTGTGCATCCAGGTGACCCAGGCCCTGCGCACCTACGGCGCCCACAGCGGCGTGGACGTGGTGGCCGTGTTCGGCGGCGCTCCGATCCGCACCCAGCAGGCCCAGCTTCGCGCCGGTGGGCACATCGTCGTCGGCACGGTCGGGCGCGTGCTCGACCTGATCTCGCGCAACTCGATCGTGCTGCACGCGTGCCGCTTCGTAGTGCTCGACGAGGCCGATGAGATGCTCGACCTGGGCTTCCTGGACGATGTCGAGAAGATTCTCTCGATGACCCCCTCCGGGCGCCAGACCGCGCTTTTCTCGGCGACGATGCCACCCCCGATCCGCAAGCTCGCCGACGGGTACATGTACGAACCGGAGATCATCCAGGTCGAGGCCGCGACGCTCACGATCGACACGGTCGCGCAGTTCCAGCTCTCGGTAGAGACCAAGGACAAGGCGGCTCGGTTGGTGGAGGTGTTGCGTGCCGAGCGGCCCGACCAGGCAATCGTGTTCGTGCGCACCAAGATCCGCTGCGACCAGCTGTTCCGCACGCTGCGCGACGGTGGCATGAACGTGCGCGCGCTGCACGGCGACATGTCCCAGGGCTCGCGTGACGGCGTGATGCTGGCCTTCAAGGGCGGGCGCGTGCCGATCCTCGTCGCAACCGACGTCGCCGCCCGTGGCCTCGACATCTCTACCGTCACCCACGTCGTCAACTACGACGTGCCCACGAGCCCCGACACCTATGTGCACCGCATCGGGCGCACTGGCCGCGTCGGGCGCTCCGGTCGCGCGATCACGTTCGTCGAGTCCCGTCAGACACGCGAGCTGGAGGCGATCGAGCGCCACATCGGCACCAAGATCGCCGCATGGGAGGCAGGTGTCAAGGCGCCGCCCACGCCGGTCAAGGAGCGGCCGCGCAGGCACTCCAAGCCCCAGATCGCGCGCTCTGGCTCAGAGCCGTCGGTGAAGATCGTGCTCGGTAGCGGGCGCGCGGCGGGACTGCAGGTGGCCGACATCGTCGGCGCCGTCACCTCCGCGACCGGCCTCGATGGCGAGGCGGTGCGCGATGTGAGCGTGCTCGAGCGCTTCTCGTTCCTGTCGGTCCCCTCCGCCGAGGCCGACCGCGTGATCGAGGCGCTCAGTGGCGAGGCGGTGCGCGGCCAGGCGCTGCACGCCGAACGCGTGCGCTCCAGCTGAGCGTCCCGCTACCCGGCGATGGACTTCGGTTTCGACGAGGAGCAACGGCAGTTCCAGGAAGCGGTGCGGAAGTTCGCGCGCAAGCGGTTGGCCCCCCGCTATGCGGAGGATGACCGGCGCGGAGAGCTCGACCCTCGCACGCTCCCGGACATGGCCTCGCTCGGGCTCACGGGGATCGCGATCGACGAGCGCTACGGCGGCCAGGGTGCGGACGCGGTCACCACCGGGATCGCCGCCGAGGAGGTGGCGGTGGCTGACTTCAATGCCGCCTACCTGCTGCTGATCCCGTTGCTTGCCGCCGAGGTGATCGGTGTGGCGGGAAGCGACGCGCAGCGGGCCTCGATGCTGCCGCCGATCGCCGACGGGTCGCTGCTCCCGTGCTTCTGCCTGACAGAGCCCGAGCACGGCTCCGACGCGGCCCGACTGCGCTTGCGCGCCGAGCGCGACGGCGCGGGCTGGCGGCTCACCGGAGAGAAGACCTCGATCTCACTCGGCATGGGTGCGCACACGGCGATCGTGTTCGCCCGCACCTCTGAGGACGGGGCGCGGGGCATCTCCGCGTTCTACGTAGATTTGGACGAGCGCTACGTGCAGCGCTCGGCCTTCAAGGATCTCGGCAGCAAGGCGATCGGGCGGGCGGCGCTGCACTTCGACGGGCTGCCCGTCGCGGCGGACGGCCTGATCGGTGGCGAGGGTGAAGGCTTCATTCGCTGCATGCAGGGCTTCGAGTTCTCGCGCGCCATCATCGGTCTGATGTGCCTTGCCTGCGCGGGCACGGGACTTGACGAAGCGCTCACCTACGCTCGCGACAGGGAGGCTTTTGGCAAGCCGATCGGCGCCAATCAGGGTGTGGCGTTCCCGCTCGCGGAGGCCGCCACACTGCTGCGCGGTGCGCGCTGGGTTTGCTACGAGGCGCTGTGGCGGCGCGACGCCGGCCTGCCGCACCGCATCGAGGCGAGCATGGCCAAGTGGTGGGCGCCCAAGGTCGCGGTGGACGCCGCCCACCAGGCGCTGCTCACGCTCGGGCACTCCGGCTACAGCGAGGAGCTGCCCGCCGGTCAGCGCATCCGCGACCTGATCGGCCTTGAGATCGGCGACGGGACCGCCCAGATCGCCAAGCTCGTGCTCGCGCGCGAGCTGCTGGGCCGCGCGTTCGCGCCCTGAGTGGTCCTCGACGCATGGGCCGCGGCAGGGACGAATTCGACCCGGCGCTAATCTCCGCGACACGCTTCACGATCTCCGAGCCCCCCACTCCACTACCGACAGGAAGGCCTCAAGCGAGATGTCCACCGCCACGATGACCACCACAGAGGGCACGATCGTCTTCGAGCTGTTCGACGAGGACGCCCCCAAGACCGTCGCCAATTTCCGCAAGCTCGCCTCCGAGGGCTTCTATGACGGCCTCAACTTCCACCGCATCATCAGCGACTTCATGATCCAGGGCGGCTGCCCCCAGGGCACCGGCACCGGTGGGCCCGGCTACACGTTCGAGGACGAGATCAACTCGCACAAGGTCGTGCGCGGCGCGCTCGCGATGGCCAATGCCGGCCCCAACACCAACGGCTCGCAGTTCTTCATTGTCACCGCCAAGTCGTGCCCGTGGCTGGACGGCAAGCACACGGTGTTCGGCGAGGTCCAGAGCGGGATGGATGTGGTCGAGAGCCTTGAGGGCGTCGCCACTGACGGCGGCGACAAACCGGTCGAGCCGGTCGGCATCGCGACTGTCGAGTTGTCCGAGTAGACAAAACAGTCTGGCTGAGGAGCCAATCGGGTGTAGCCTTGTTCGCTGAGGGCGAAGTCAAGAGCGAAACGAGGCAGGGAGACAGCGATATGGCGACCGTCGAGCACGCACCCCACACTGGCAACGGAACCCACCCGCCCTCGCCTCCTGGGGCGGACATACCGGTCGAGAACCCCGCCACGGGTCAGATCGTCGCTCACGTGCCCGACCTCGACGCTGCGGCTGTCGCCGAGCTGGCCACGCGCGGACGCGCCGCTCAGCCTCAGTGGGAGGCGTTTGGTTTCGAGGGCCGCGCCCGCATCCTGCTGCGCGCCCAGAAGTGGCTGATCGACAATTCCGAGCGAGTGGTCGCCACAATCGTCTCTGAGACGGGCAAGACCTACGAGGACGCCGAGCTCGCCGAGATCGGCTACGCCGCCAACGCGTTCGGCTTCTGGGCCAAGCAGGCCCCCAACTACCTCGCCGACGAGCGCATCAAATCCTCCCAGCTCTTGGTCAAGGGCAAGAAGCTGATGCTGCGCTATCGCCCGCTCGGCCTGATCGGCGTGATCGGCCCGTGGAACTACCCGCTCACCAACTCCTTCGGCGACTGCATCCCCGCGCTCGCCGCCGGCAACAGCGTGATCCTCAAGCCGTCCGAGGTCACGCCGCTCACCTCGATGCTGATGGCCGAAGGGCTGCGCGAGTGCGGTCTGCCCGACGGTGTCTTCCAGGTCGCCACCGGCCGTGGGGGCGCGGGCGCGGCGCTGGGCGACAACGTCGACATGATCATGTTCACGGGCTCCACCGCCACCGGGCGCAAGGTGGCTGAAGGCGCCGCCAAGCGCCTGATTCCCTGCTCGCTCGAGCTCGGTGGCAAGGACCCCATGATCGTGCTCTCCGACGCCGACCTGGAGCGCGCGGCCAACCTCGCCGTGTATTACTCGATGCAGAACGCTGGCCAGACCTGCATCTCGATCGAGCGGGCCTACGTCGAGGCGCCGGTATACGACGAGTTCGTGAGCAAGGTCACTGAGAAGGTCCGCGCCCTGCGCGTCGGTGCTCCCAAAGGCCCCGGCTCGGTCGATGTGGGCGCGATCACGTTCGCGCCCCAGATGGACACGATCTCAGAGCACGTCAGCGACGCGGTAGACAAGGGCGCCCGCGTCCTCGTGGGGGGCAAAGCGGTGGAGAACGTCAGCGGGCGCTTCTACCAGCCGACCGTCCTCGTCGACGTGGATCACACGATGAAGGTCATGACCGAGGAGACCTTCGGGCCGACGCTCCCGATCATGAAGGTGGCCGACGCCGACGAGGCGGTGCGCCTCGCCAACGATTCCCCTTACGGCCTGGGTGCGTCCGTCTTCTCACGCGACACCGAGCGCGGCGAGGCGATCGCGCGGCGCCTGGAAGCGGGCGCGGCGAACGTCAACGACGCGATCGTCAACTACACGGCGCTCGAGCTGCCGATGGGCGGCGCCAAGGCGTCCGGCATCGGCTCCCGTCACGGAGCCGGAGGCATCCGCAAGTACTGCTCCCAGCAGGCGATCCTCGTCACGCCGCGCCTCGCGCTCAAGCGCGAGCTGCACATGTTTCCCTACAAAGCGAGAACCACGCGCATGCTCGTGCGCGTATTCGGGTTGATGTACGGCCGCGGCAAACGCGACTGAGACGGATGTGGGGCGCTTCGCATTGCTGGGCCCTCGCTTGAGCTGAGACCGTCTCAGGGATTGAGGGGGACTCCTAGCAGGCGTTCCAGCTCGGGGATCGTGGTCTCGGAGCTTGTGTGATGGACCGTCGCCATGCCGAGCTCTTGTGCTGGTGTGAGGTTGAAGGGCAGGTCGTCGACGAACACGCACAGCTCGGCGGCTACGCCGGCACGCTCTGCCCCGAGTTCGTACATGCGCCGCGCCGGCTTGCGCGTGCCCTCCTCACCGGAGATCACCAGTCCGTCGAAAATCTCCGCCAAGACATCGTGCGGATAGCGATGCACGCCCCATGAGTTGGAGACGAGCGCGGTGCGGATGCCCGCTTTGTGGGCGGCTCTGACCGCCTCGACCATCGCCACATCCGGCTGCACCCCTGCGAACAACCCGTCGATCAGCCCGTCTGAGGAGACGCCCAGCAGCTCGGCGAAGCGCTGCTCGAAGGCGACCTCGTCCATCGTGCCCTTCTCCAGCGAGATCAGCATCTCACGGAACTCGGGGTCGGCGCTGAAGCGCTTGCCGAGCTCCGCCGGGTCGATCTCCTCGCGCACGCAGTACTCGTGGAAGGAGGTGAACAGGTTTGTGGTGAGCACCCCGCCCCAGTCGATCAGCAGACCGCTGCGGCCGTTGGTCGTCGTTGTCGTGCTCTCCAAATCGGGCGATTCGTGGGCGCGCGTGGAGCCCTCGTTTGTGGACTCATCCACCGAGCGCCACCTCCTCCGCCTGACGGGCAAGCTCGAGCACGCCCTCGCCGAACTGCTTCAGGTAAGGATCGTCGGTGGTCCCGGCCACGGCACGCTTGTAGTTGCCCTCCATGAACACCACCGACTTCCACAGCGCAAGCGTCACGTACCAGCGCAGATCCTTCATCGAGCGACCTGAGCGCTCCTCGTAGCGGGCGATCAGCTCTTCACGGGTCGGATAGCCCTCGGCACGAGTCACGCGGCCCAGGTGCTCGCGCAGGCCTCCTTCGGGGTCGGCGGCCTCGGTCCAGAACATGCACATGTAGCCGACATCGGCGAGCGGGTCTCCGATCGTGGACATCTCCCAGTCGAACACCGCCACCAGCTCGGCAGGTGCTCCCTCGGCGAACATCGCGTTGCCTAGTCGATAGTCCCCGTGCACGATCGTCGCCGGGGTGGGATGGTCTTGATTGGGTATGTGCTCCGCCAACCACGCCTTCACGCGCTCTACGGCGGGGATCTCGCGTGTCTTGTTCAGATCCCACAACCCGCCGAAGCGTCGCAGCTGGCGCTCCAGGTAGCCGCTGGGCTTACCGAAGCCCTCCAGTCCCGCACCCATCCAGTCCACGGCGTGGATCTCCACGAGCGCGTCGATCAGCTGATCGCCGATCTGCCTGCGCTGCTCGGGCGTGTCGAGTGCAGCAGGCGTGTCGGAGACGATGACCTCGCCCTGGACGTGCTCCATCACATAGAACGGGCACCCGATCAGCTCGTCGCGATCGCACACAGCCAGCACCCGGGGCACGCGCGCGGGCGTGGGCTCGAGCGCCCGCAGCAGGCGCGCCTCGCGCAGCACGTCGTGGGCGCTCGGTGGCAGCGGCGGGCGTGGGGGGCGGCGCAGCACAAGCTGCGGACCGCTGTCGCGCTCGATCAGGTACGTGACGTTCGAGTGCCCGTCGCCGATCGGCTGCGCCCGGATCTCGCCGGCGCCGAGGTCGTGTTCGTCGAGGAACCCTCGCAGTGGCTCCAGGACGAGCAGCGGCGGCCGTCCTTCGGGCGCGACGTCTGCATGGCTCTCGACAATGTCGTCCGGTGCGACTGCTGCACTCATCGGCTCGCACGCTACACGGAAAGCTCGGCTGTCTGCGCCGTCGTGGCGGTGGCGGCGGCGGTTTTCGCGGACAAGCTCGCGACAGACCCCAACGGCTCGGAAAGCGAGCTGGTCGCGCCGCAACATTGTCCCCACCGAGGTGTCTTAAGCCCCCAATGCCCAACATTCACGCACTCATCCCCCAAAGAATTCGAATGCTCTCGCTGATCCCGCTCGCCTGCGTCGCTACGGCAATCGGCGCGTTGGCGCCCACCGCCGCGAGCGCATCCCACTCGCAGGCGATGTTCTTCGAGGCTCCTCGCGACCTGGTCGAAGTCACCCCGTCCGCGCGCGCGCAGGCGCTCGCGCAACTGCAATCGCTCGGCGTGAAAGCGCTGCGCGTGGAGCTCGACTGGGCCAATGTGGCCCCAGGCGCGCACAGCACGAAAAAGCCCAACTTCGAAGCCACCAACCCGGCCGGCTACAGCTGGGGCGACTACGACGTGCTGCTTTTCGAAGCCCGGCGCCTGAAATGGCCGGTCCTCTTGACCGTGACCTCGCCGGTGCCCGAGTGGGCGACGGCGGGCCACGACGACAAAAGTGGCGTCACCCGGCCCGACGACCAGGACTTCAAGGAATTCATGACGGCGGTGGGCAAGCACTACGCCGGCTTCGTGTCGCTCTACGCGATCTGGAACGAGCCCAACCATCCCGCCTTCCTTCAACCTCAGTTCAACTCGAAAGGCATGCCCGAATCGCCGCGCATCTACCGCGGCCTGTTCCAGGCCGGCTACGAAGGGTTGCGGTCCGCCGGCATTTCGAAACCGAAGGTGTTGATGGGCGAAACGGCCCCCGTCGGCTACGACAACGTGACCAGGAGCGAAATACGCCGGGAAGGCGCCAAGGCCCTACTGCACGATGTGGCCCCGCTTGCGTTCCTGCGCGAAACGCTTTGCCTCAACTCGAAATACCACAAGGCGAGCACGTGCGGAATGCTGCCGGCCTACGGCTACGCTCATCACGCCTACACGACAGGTGCCGGCCCGTCCTACAAACCGGCTGGGGCGGACAACGTCATGATCGGGGTGCTCTCGCGCCTGACGAGCGCGCTCACGAAGGCCGAAGCGGCGCATGCGATCCCGGCGCACCTCCCGATCTACCTGACCGAGTTCGGGATTCAGAGCTACCCCAACAGGGAACTCGGCGTGTCCTTGGCCAAGCAAGCCGAATACGATGCGATCGCGGAGAAGATCGCCTGGGAAAACCCGCGTGTGGCGGCCTTCTCGCAATACCTGCTGCGCGACGACCCGCTCGGCGGGAAGGCCGGATCGAGCGTGCACGGCGGCTACGTCGGTTTCCAGACCGGCCTTGAGACTGTCAATGGGACGCGCAAGCCGCTGTACTTCGGCTTCCCCGTGCCGCTGGTCGTCTCCAAGCTGGGACACGGCTTCTCGTTGTGGGGGTTCATTCGCCCAACGACCGGTGCCACCACGTTGAAGGTGCTCGTGGAGCCGAAGGGGTCGAAAAGCTACAAGACGCTGAAGGTCGTGCACACCAGCTCCAGCGGCTACTGGTCATTCAGCTCCTCGGTACAAGGCTCGCACTGGCGCGTGAGCTGGCGCAGCCCAGCGGGGGTTGCATACAACGGTCCTCCGATTGGGGCAAGCTGAGACGAACGTGGACGCGGCGCGGAGCTTTGTCCTCGGTCGCTCGCGTGCCAAGCACGCCACGCGGGGTGGGTGGGCATCCCAGTCATCGCTCCGCTTGGTCCACGTTTGCCTCAGACGCGTGATTTGAGACAGAGTCGGGCATCGTCCTAGGATGAGGGGCGATGCCGGAGTTGCCCGAGGTCGAGATAGCCGCCCGGCGACTCGATGAGGTCCTGCGCGGCGCGGAGATCGTCTCGGCGCTTGCTCCCGGGGTGAAGGTGATGCGGACGTTCGACCCGCCTCTCTCGGCGCTTGAGGGGCAGCGGATCGAACGGGTGGGGCGGCGCGGCAAGCACTTCGTCGTGGAGGTCTCCGGCGATCTGGTGCTGCTCATCCACCTGATGTCCGCGGGGCGCTTGCAGCTGTACGACCGTCGTGCCGGACCGCGGGACAGAACCTCGCGCCTGCTTGTGCGCGTGCTGGTTGATGAGGGGGAGGGAGAGGGTCGTTCCCGTGAGGATATATCGCCGGGTGGCGCTTCGCGAGAGGGCAGTAACGTGAGTGGCCAAAGCGCTCCGGATGGAGCCTCGCCGGAGCGCGAGTTGCGCTTGCGGGAGTTCGGCTCAAAGCAGGCCGCATGGGTAAAGCTCTTGCGTCGCGAGGAGCTGGAGCGGGACGAGTCGATCGCGACACTCGGCCCCGAGGCGTGGCCGGAGCCGCTGCCGCTCGCGGAGCTGCTTGACGGCGCGCGTCCGCTGCACACGGTGCTGCGCGACCAGCACGTCATCGCCGGCATCGGGCGCTCGTGGGTGGATGAGATCCTGTGGGAAGCGAAGCTCTCGCCGTTCAAGCGCGCCAAGGATTTGGACGAGCAGGAGATGGTTGTGCTGGCACAGGCGATCATCGGCACACTCGGCATGGCTATCGACTCCTATGAGCAGGCGGTGAAGCTGCCGATCCCCGACAAGCTGCCGATGCCGCTGCGGGTACATCGCCACGAGGGCGAGCCGTGTCCGCGGTGTGCAACCACGCTTGAGGCTGTGCACTTCGAGGATTACGTGATCGCCTACTGCCCGACCTGCCAAACCGGTGGGCGCACACTGAAGGATAGGCGCCTATCGCGCCTATTGAAGTGATCGGATTGCTCAGCTCGCCTGCGCATCTCGTGGGCCTGACGAGCGCCGCCTGGCCCGGCGCCTACCCCGCTTGTCGGAGTGAGCGCAGCTTGCGGCGCTCGCCGATGCTGGCAAGCAGCACGCTCCCCTCGAACAGCAGGTAGAGCGGCACCGTCTCAAGGATGAGCGTGAGCGCGTCACCCGGGATGAATGCCGCCACGACAGCGCACGCGAGGATCGCGTAGCGGCGGTTGTGGCGCAGTTGGGCTGGGGTCACGATGCCGGCGTGCGTGGCTGCGAGCACGCCGACCGGCACCTGGAAGATGAGTCCCATCGCGAGCAAGACGATGGCCGCGAAGTGGTAGTACTGGCTGGCCTGCACCAGCACGTTGAACTGGCCGCTGTTAAAGTTCTGGAAGAAGCGCACCGCCGCGGGCAGCACCACGAAATAGCCGAACGTGACCCCAATCGCGAACAGCACCGGGATCGCGAGCATCAGGGGAGTGGCGATTTTGCGCTGCTCGGGGCTGAATGCTGGCAGCAGGAAGCCATAGAGCTCATACAGGATCACCGGTAGCGACAGGATCAGGGCGAACATCAGCGCCACGCCGATTGTGGTGTTGAAAGGCTCGCCAATCCCGAGCGTCACGGGCTTGTCGCCGCTTGGTGGGGCGGAGAGCCGCGAGATGTCACCTCGCAGATGCGGGGCAACATTTTGGAGCGAGGCGCGCGTAGCGGCGCTCGCGCCACTGCCGGGGCGCTGGAGCGTCGCAACCACTATCGCCAACTGGCTAGCCACGTCGCGGGCGTTCTCCTGAACGGTGTAGGTGGCCCCGAGGGGTCCGTTGCCCGCGCTCACCTGCTTCTGGGTCTGGTGGGTGAGCGGCTCGTTGATGATGTGAAGCAGCTCATGGTTCTGCCACATGCAGAACCCAAACGCCACCGCGATCGCCGCGATCGAGACGATCAGCCGGGTACGCAGCTCAGCCAGGTGGTCCACCAGGCTGAGCCGCTCTTCATATCCAACGCTACCGACCGCGACGGCCACGGGGGCTCCTTTGGTCCGCGCTCAAGGCTCGTACCTGAGCTTGCGCGCTGTTTGTCTTGGCATGCATGGCGTTTGGTGACTTACGCGACGCGATCGTCCTGAACGCTCGCCAGGGGGGCGGCAGGCGTTTGGGCTGTGGGAACCTGGACGGCTACCGGTGCAGGCGTCTGGGTTGCAGGGACCTGGGCCGGCACCGGTGTCGGGGCTTGCGTCTGCTCGGTGGCGGCAAACGGCGTGTGCGTGCCTTCGCCGCCGATTGCCTCCTTGAAGCCACGCAGGCCCGTACCGAGCGAGTGGCCCATCTCCGGCAGTCGCTTTGCCCCGAACACGAGCAGTAGGACGATGCCTAGAAAGGCTAGGTGGATTGGATTGTCGAGACCCATCATGAGAAAGTGCTACCTCCTGTTTTGACGTTCGTTGGATTTCGTTCTTAGGACTTGATCAGTGGCTTGACCGCCACCAGGACCTGAGCTTCGCTAAGCGGCTTGTCAAAGCCGCCCGAGGGCGTCGGGCTCTCCTCGATCAACAGGTTGATGGCGGCGGCATGCCGTGCCTCCACCTGCACGATCGCTCCGGCGCTCGCGAGCACTGCCTTGCTGGAGATCATCGGGGCGGCGCCGTTGTAGGCGCCGACTCCGGTGTTCTCTAGCACTGACGCCAGCGCTAGAAAGCTCTTTTCGTTGGTGACCGGAAAGACGAACGTGGGCTTCTTGACGGGTGTTCCGCCGAGTTGCTTGATCGCCGCTTCCAATGCCGCGACGTGCGCCTGCTCCTCTTCGCCGAACTGCTTCGCGTATGCCTTCGCCTGTCCGCTGAGGCCGACCTGCATGGCCTTGGCGTTGTAGAAGTCGGCCTCCAGGTACTCGAGCGTCAGCGCGTAGTTGAGGATGTCCACGTCACTCGTCGAGGTTTGGGCAAGCGCGCTCGAGACGAACGGGCCAACCGCGGCGGTGCCATACACCGCGCCGGCTGCCAGTGTGCCTCGAAGGATGAAGCTGGCGCGTGTCATACCGTGAACCTCGCATGACGCGAGTTCGAGATTTGCCAGGTTTTGAGAGCTCATGTCGGTCCTTTCGGTTGGTAGGGGTTACTGGCTCAGCCCAGGAACGGCTTGACTGCCGCAAGGACGGTGGGGATATCTGCTGGGACGGCGAACGCCCCATTTGGGGTGACCGACTTGTTCACGAGCGTGCCGAGCGTCGCGGCGTGACGCGCCTCGATCGAGTGGATCGAGAGCGCTGCTGCCAACACCTGCTTGCTCTGAATGTTTGCTGCCTGTCCCAGATACGCTGAGGCGCCAAGGTTCTCGACGGTATAGGCGAGCATCGCAACCTGCGTGGGGTTGTTGATCGGGAAAACTCCGTTGGGCTTCGCGGCGGTCTTGCCCCCGGCGCCCTTGATCGCCGCCGTCAGCGCTATCACATGCGATTGCTCTTGCTTTGAGAATTCCTCGAGCAGGGCGCCGACCTTGCCACTGAACATTTTCGCGGCGACGACCTTCTTGTAGAACTCGGTCTCCAGGTACTCGAGTGTCAGGGCGTAGTTGAGGATGCCAACGTCGCCGGCCCCGAACGGGTTTGTGGCGGCCGTCGTGGCCGTGCCCGTCGAGGTCGCAGCGGCAGTGGCAGAGCCGGTGCTGCTCGATTTGCTGCTGCCGCAAGCGGCGAGCACGAACGCGCCGAAGCTGGCGGCGCCTGCGCCGCCGACCATCTTCAGGAAGCGCTTACGATCGTGATCGTCGCGCACCAGCTGCTCGACGATGCCGGCCGGCTGGAGAGCTAGCTCATCCTCGGAGGTCGTGCGAGGTGACTCTTCGCTGATGGGGGTTGGCATGTCCGATACCTCCGTTGACGAGTTTTGGATACACCCCGGAAGCTGCTCTTTGGCGCCGGGCCCCACGCTGTGTCACTTGACTTGGCGTGGATCTCAGGGCTACTTCGCCGCCGCCCTCCAACCGGATCATTCGCGTCGCACTACTCGACGACGATCTCACCCTGCATGCTCGCGGGATGAATGGTGCACTCATAGAAATACTTGCCCGGCTTATCGAAGCGAATCGAGTAAGAGCCTGTCAGGCGAGTACCGGATGGCTTGAACTGCAGGCCACCGGGTTGCGAGGTGACGTTGTGAGCGGTGTCGATATGTCCGTCCAGCCATTGCCACGTCACGGTTGAGCCCCGCTGGATCGTCACCTTCGCAGGATGTATCGCGATGTTTTGAAGACGGATCGTCGCGCCCTTGGACGGTGTGACACTCGATCCCGTCCCGGCAGCGCTCGACGTCGCGCCCGACCCCGAGCCGCAGCCCGACGCGCTCGCGACTACGAACATGGCGGTTGCGCACATAACTGCGTACACCGCGACGGGGCGACGCTTGGTGTGTCTGCTGTTTGACATGTTGCTCCTTGGGGCAAACGTCGAGGTCTGGAATCGCACGCGGTTGTTCGCGCCATGCAGGTGTTCGCGGCGTGTCCGTGCGCGGATCACCGGTTATCGTTGCGACACTGCTGGGACCGATCCCAGGGGCAGTGATCCACGAACGGACCATCCGCGAATAGGGCATGGATGAATCAGCCCAACCTCAGAAGATGCCCAAAACATTGAAAGCCAAACCTAAGATCGATCTCTCGCCGGCGAAGCTGCGCAAGCTCGCGGACGAGGAGCTGATGGAGTTCGTGTGCCGCGATGAGGCCGTCGCCTTCGAGGTTGTGCTGGAGCGACATGCGGATGCGGCGTTCTCGCTGGCCTATCGCATGATCGGACGGCGCGCGCTCGCCGAGGACGTCGTGCAGGAGGCCCTTCTGTCGTTGTGGCGCACGGGCGCACGCTACGACCGTTCTCGCGGGAGCGTGCGTAACTGGATCCTCGGGATCACCCACCATCGAGCCGTCGACGCGCTACGCCGAGATGGAGTGCGTACCAGCAAGAACATCAGCGATGAAGGCCTCGGCGAACGCCTGGAGGCGCCCGAGCGCACGGACGTCGAGGTGGTCCGCCGGGACGAGGCCCAAGAGGTCCGTACGGCGCTCGAGGACCTTCCGGCCGAGCAAACCCGCGTGATCGAGCTGGCATATTTCGGCGGCTTCACTCACACTGAGATCGCTGCGATGCTCGATCTCCCGATTGGAACGGTCAAGGGCCGGATGCGTCTCGGCTTGGAGAAGATGCGCGGTCTGCTCCGCGCACCGGAGGCGGTGAGATGAGCCAGTTCAGCAATAGGAGCGAGTGCGAGGGGCGCGACCAGGCAGCCGCGTATGTCCTGTCCGCGCTCGAGCAAGAGGAGGCGGCGCGCTTTCGAGAGCATCTCAGCAGTTGCGCCGCGTGCAGGGCGGATGTGGCCAGCCTGCAACCGGTTGTGGACTCGCTACCCACCAGCGTCCCGCACGTGGTCGCCTCCGAGGAGCTGCGTGAGCGGGTAATGGCGAACGTGCGCTCCGAGGCAGAGTTGCTGCGCGCCGCCGGCTCGGGTGCCGATCGTCCACAGCCAGCTCGCCCACGCTGGCGCTCACGCCGGCTGCAGATACTGACGGTCGCCGGCGCCATGGGTGTGGGGGTGTTGATTGGAGCAGTTGCGCTGGATACGGGCTCGCAAACGCCAACACCGCGAGTGACCTCGGCGCAATTGGCCTCGTTGCCGTCCGGCGCCAAAGCTGTTCTGCGTCAGGTTGGGGGGCACGCAGAACTGGTGATGTCGGGTGTGTCCCAGCCGCCAAGGGGCAAGATCTACGAGCTGTGGCTTGCCCGCGAAGGCAAGGCGCCTCAGCCGACGGATGCTCTGTTCGGCGTGACCCACAGTGGTAGTGCCTCGGTCAACGTGCCCGGCAACCTCGCCGGTGTGCACCAAGTCATGGTTACGGCCGAGCCGCTTGGGGGCAGCCCCCATCCGACGAGCCTGGCGATCATCGTGGCGACGCTGCGCTCGTCCTAGCTCTCGCGTGGGATTCGATTAGCTATCCAGGGATGGCTCAGCCGCTGAAGGTGTGCTCGATGTAGGCTGGTGCCCTTGAAGCTCAACCGCTCGATTCCAAGTTCGACCGTCATCCCGGTGCTCATTTATCCAGACGTGCGCGAGGCGGTCGATTGGCTGGTGGCGGCCTTCGGATTCGCGGAGCGCGTCTGGATCGGTGAGAACCATCGGGCGCAGCTGAGCTTCGGCGATGGCGCAATCATCGTGGGGGATGTGCGCCACGATCGCCGGCCTCCGCGTCCAGGGGAGGTCACGCATTCGGTCATGGTTCGAGTCGAGGACGTAAGGGCGCACTGCGAGCGCGCTCGCGAGCACGGTGCGCAGATCCTCACGGAGCCGAAGGAGTTCGATTTCGGGGAGCGGCAGTACACCGCGGAAGACCCATTGGGCCACCAATGGACCTTCTCGCAGACGCTCGCGGACGTCGCCCCCGAGGAGTGGGGAGGGGTGACGGTCGCCGAGCCGCCCTCTACTTGCGTGCCGAGGACGCCAGCGCCTACAACTGGGGTGCCAGCTGCACGTTGACGGCGCATGTCTACTTATAAGCAAAGAGCGATTCCTCGGAGTAGAGGGGGTTGCGGCCACGCAGCGAGCTATAGGATCACGGCCATGACCGAGCAAGGACAAACGGCCCCCGACTTCGAGCTCCCCGACCAGGACGGCCGCTCCGTCAAGCTCTCGGACTTTCGCGGCCAGCCGGTAGTGGTCTATTTCTACCCTAAGGCGGACACGCCGGGTTGTACGACGCAGGCGTGTGGTGTGCGCGACCATCGCGCCGATTATGCGGCGGTTGGCGCAACCGTGCTGGGCATCTCACCGGACCCGGTGAAGAAGGTGAAGAAGTTCCACGACAAGTACGACCTTGACTTCGCGCTGCTCGCCGACGAGGGCCACGCCGTGGCGGACGCCTATGGCGTGTGGGCGGAGAAGTCGATGTACGGGAAAACGTACTTTGGCAACGAGCGGACCACGTTCATCATCGACTCCGCTGGGAATGTCGCCGCGGTGCTGGGCAAGGTCAAGCCGGCCGAGCATGACGAGTTGGTACTGAAGGCCCTGCGGGACGTGAGTCCTCCGGTTGTATAGAAGTCCTCGCTAGAGTCCCTGAGATGGAGCTTCGGGGGCTAGGCCACACCGGGGTCAAGGTCAGCCCCCTGTGCCTCGGCGCGATGATGTTCGGCGCGTGGGGCAACACCGATCACGACGACTCGATCAAGATCATCCACCGCGCGCTTGACGCCGGAATCAACTTCATCGACACCGCCGATGTCTATGCGCGCGGCGAGTCGGAGGAGATCGTCGGCAAGGCGCTGGCGGGTGGCAAGCGCGACAACGTGATCCTCGCCACCAAGGTTCACGGCACGATGGGGGAGGACCCGAACGAGTTCGGCAACTCGCGCCGGTGGATCGTCAGAGAGGTCGAGAACAGCTTGCGGCGCTTGGGGACCGACTGGATCGACCTGTACCAGATCCACCGTCCAGAGCTCGACACGGACATTGACGAGACACTGGGTGCCCTGAGCGATTTGGTGCGCGCCGGCAAGGTGCGCTACATCGGCTCCTCGACTTTCCCAGCGAGCCGGATCGTAGAGGCGCAGTGGGTTGCGCGCGAGCGCGGGCGCGAGCGCTTCGTCTGCGAGCAGCCGCCCTATTCGATCCTCGTGCGCGAGATTGAGAAGGAAGTGCTTCCGACCTGTCAGCGCCACCACATGGGTGTGATCGCATGGAGCCCGCTCGCCGGCGGTTGGCTCTCGGGTCGCTACCGCAAGGACATCGAGGTTCCTGAGTCGCGGCGCGCGCAGATGATTCCCTCGCGCTATGACATGTCGATCCCCGCCAACCAGCGCAAGCTGGATGCCGCGGACGCCCTCGGCCGGCTCGCGGAGGAGACGGGCATCAGCCTGATCGAGCTTGCTCTCGCGTTCGTGATCCGCCACCCCGCTGTCACGGCGGCGATCGTTGGACCGCGAACGATGGAGCACCTTGAGTCTCAGCTCGGTGCGGCTGATGTCGAGTTGACCGACGCCGTCCTCGATCGGATCGATGAGATCGTCCCGCCCGGTGTGAACGTCAACCCGGGCGATGGCGGCTGGGCCAATCCCGCGCTCGAGCCGTCCGCTCGGCGAGGGTAGTGCCCCAGTCGGGCTGCTGAGCGCGCTCTGATCGGCCGCTTCTCGCGCAGGGGACCGTAGGCTTGAGCATGTGCCCCTTCTTGTAGAGATGGTCCCGCACGGCCTAGCTTTCAGCGCGCTGCGCTTGCCCGTCCATGATCTTCTCATCAGCGCGTCCGGTTCGAGCTTCGTCTTGCGCGGCCTGACGCTCATCGCCTCGACCTCGGTCGCGCACAGCTTCGACTCGTTCGTGGAAGCCGCGGGGCAGTTCTTCTCCGATCTCGCGGCCGTCCATTGGGGTGCGCTCGTGCTCGGCCTCACGTTCTTCGGCCTCAATCTCACGCTGCGCTCGCGCGCCTTCTTCCACAGCCTGCGGGCTGCCTACCCGGCGGTCCGATTCCAGTGGCGACGCATCTGGGGCGCCTATTTCGCCGCGGTTGGCTTCAACAACGTGGTGCCCGCCCGCGGCGGAGACGTGATCAAGCTGTTCCTCACGCGTAGCTCGATTCCGGGCTCCTCCTACCCCACAATCGCCGCGGCATTCTTCGTCGAGTCGCTGTTCGACGCCAGCGTCGGCGTGTTCGTGCTCATCTTCGCCTTCAGCCAGGGTGTCTTTCCCAAGCCGCCTGACTTCTCCAAGCTCAACTCATTCGACATCTCCTACCTGGCCGAGCACTTCCGCTTCACGCTCTTTCTGATCACGCTGTTGGCCGTGCTCGGCCTTGTCGCGTTCGCGCTGCTCTCCGTACGAGTCAAGGCGTTCTGGGTGCGGGTGCGCCAAGGATTTACGATCCTCACCGATCGCCGCCGCTACCTGCGCGAGGTCGCTGCCTGGCAGGCCGCGGCATGGGTGTGCCGCTTCGCCGCCTTCTGGTTCTTGCTCGACGCGTTTCGCGTGGGGGGATCCGTTGTCAACGTGCTGCTCGTGTTTGGCGTGGGCCAGGTTGCGGGCGCCGTCCCTTTCACGCCGGGTGGTGCCGGCGTGCAGCAAGCTCTGCTTGTGAAGGTGTTCGCCACGAGCGCTCCCACAGCGATCGTCGCCGCCTACTCCGTCGGCCAACAGATCGCGATCGCGGCATTCACCGCGATCGTCGGTCTCGGCGCGGTGGTGTTCATCTTCCGCTTCCGCTCCTTCAAAGAAGTGATCACGGCTGGTCGCGCTTCACGTGACGCCGAGCGTGAGTCCGAACGGGGCGAAGACGAGGGGGAGTCGGCTACTGCAGTCCCTCGCGCGCCTCGCGCACGAGTGTGACCGCCTCGGGGAAGACGACCGCGATCACGCGGCGGATCTGCTCTGCCTGAGCCTCGGCGTCGCCCTGGATGTTCACACGGTTCACCGCCGCAACGGTCATGTCAACGGCGAGCTTGATCGCATTGTCGGCCCATGCGAGTGCCTGTTGGCCCTGCATCTGTTCGGCAAACTGGGCTATACGGCGCTGAAGCTCGTCTGGGTCGCCGAATAGGTCGCCGAAGTCTCCACTCTCCATACCTCCATCCTAGCGTCCGATGGGTCCGGTTTCGCCCGTCCATTCGTCCGCCTGGCCGACTGGAGACCCTGTCTGGTGACTTCTCTTCTGACGCCCACGGCGCCTGCGCTGGGCGGCAGGCTCCCTATGGACGTCCCAACTCATACACTGCCGTGCCGATGGCCACGGCCGCAGAGATCAAGCAGCGGACAGAGTTCGAGTCCGACCGACGCGCCCGCCTTTCGGTTCCTGCTGCCGCGGGTGGCGTGCTCTTCCTGCTGAGCGGCATCATCCTGAACGCGGCGCTGAAGGAACTGCCCACCGTTGGCATCGTGCAGGGGCTTGAACCGGCGTTGCACGGCGAAGCCAGTCCGGCCATCAGCCCGAGGGCCGCGGAGGTCAAGTTCATCGACCATCACGCCTTCAATCTGATAGCCGGCAACGTGTTGACGGCGCTCGCTATCTTGGCGCTCACGCTGACGCTGCTCTTTATTCAGGACTCCACTCGTTTTCGTAGGCCCCAGACTTGGCCTCTCGGGCGTCCGCTGGTGCTCGTTGGGGGCATCGGCTATGCGCTGCTGAACCTGATCCACGAGGTGACCCTGGCGATCGAGGCGCACAAATTCGCCAGCGGCACCGACTTCTCGAGCAAGGCCGTAGAACGCGCGCTGCTCACATCTGGCTCGTTGGGCATCGCCTTGACACTGCTAGGCCTGATCGCGGCGCTCGCACTCACCGTCGGAATGATCGCGGTGATGGTTGGCTCACTGCGCGCCGGCCTGCTCCCACGCTGGCTCAGTATGTTCGGCATTCTCGCCGCCCTGTTGTTCCTCCCCCTCTTCGGCTCCAGTCTGGTGACCACGTTGATCCCGACGCTTTGGCTCGCCGCTACAGGGTTCCTGTTGTGGGAACGCTGGCCCAGCGGCGACCCCCCCGCGTGGGCCGCCGGCGAGGCGCGACCGTGGCCGTCGCAGTCTGGACGGGCAAAGGGCCAGGACGGGAAGGATGGGCCCCCGTCAGGTCTCGCGCAACGATTCATGGGGGCTCGCAACGGGGGTGAGCCCGCCGCCGATCTCGCCCCGCCGCCGACCCCCGTCCCGGGTGGCTCGCGTCGCAAGCGGCGCAAGCGCGGCTGACCGGCTCGGGACTCACCGCGGCTGATCGCTACGTGCGTCGCGTCCACGATGGCTGATCGTTACGCGCGCCGCGCCGCGATTTATGCCGGGCGCGCTCACGCTGGAGCGCATCTTTGGTTCACGCGGGGAGCCTTGCCGTCGTTTCATGCCAGGCACGCCGCGACTCACGCAGGCGCGCCTTATCCATTACGTCCCAAATCGCTCATTCAGTCGGGCCATCCCGGTGATTCGAAGTGACGATTGACGGCGCCTTCAAACGGGAATAAATAGAAGCAGACCGTCGTTGGCTATTAGCCCACCGCGATCGGGAGTCTTGACAAGCATCAAGTGCCGCCCGCACGGGTCGGCGGGAAGAGAGGGTCCCATGGAGGCCGCATCTATCCATCCGCGTGCCGCGCAGGCTGTGAGCCCGCCGGTCGCCGATGAGCGTCCCGTTGCCAGCTCATGGACACCGGCCAATCCGGCGCCGCTGGGTCTCGCCGGTTTCGCCATGACAACGTTTGTGCTCTCGATGTTCAATGCCAACCTCGTCAACGAAAAGGGCGTGCCGGTCGTGCTCGGACTGGCGCTCGCCTACGGCGGGATCGTGCAGTTGCTCGCCGGCCTGTGGGAGTTCCGCACCGGCAACACGTTTGGCGCGGTCGCGTTCTGCTCCTACGGCGCCTTCTGGATCTCCTTTTGGGCGCTCAATGTGTTCTATGTCAAGACCATCGGCGGCAATGTCGGTCACTCCGTCGGCGTGTACCTGTGGGCTTGGGCGATCTTCACCGCCTACATGACGGTCGCGGCGCTGCGCGTCAGTGGAGCGGTGCTGCTTGTGTTCGTGCTGTTGACCCCCACGTTCATCCTGCTGGCGATCGGCGCGACCGGACCACATCTCTCGGTTACCCACTGGGGCGGCTATGTGGGCCTGGCGACCGCTGCCGCGGCTTGGTATGCGTCATTTGCGATGGTCACCAACTCGACGTTCAAGCGGACGGTACTGCCGGTGATGCCACTCGGGGACTAGACAGGGCTAAAGTCAACTCAATGGCGAGGATACGAGGGGAGGTCTAGCTCATGGCGGTCAATACCGAAGCGCTCGACGCCGAGCTCGGGCGAATGCTCGAGGTGGAGCGCTTCGAGCCTCCCAGCGAGTTTCGCGAGCACGCCCTGCTGAACGATCCGGTCATCTATGAGCAGGCTGCGCGCGATCCGCAGGCCTGGTGGGCTGAGCAAGCACAGAAGCTCGACTGGTTCACCCCATGGGATCGGGTGCTTGACGACTCCAACCCACCGTTCTACAAGTGGTTTGTGGGAGGCACGATCAACGCCTCCCACAACTGCCTTGATCGCCATGTGGATGGCGGTCGGGGGGAGCGTGTGGCCTTGCACTGGCGCGGCGAGGACGGCGAGGAGCGCGACATCACCTACGCTGAGCTGCTGGCCGAGGTCAAGCGCTTCGCGAGCGCCCTGAAGGACCAGGGCGTGAGCAAGGGGGATGTCGTCGGCATCTACCTGCCGATGATCCCCGAGGTGGTCGTGGCGATGCTCGCGTGCGCTCGCATCGGGGCGCCCCACAACGTCGTATTTGGAGGCTTCTCCGCGGAGGCGGTGCGTGAGCGGATGGAGTTCTCCGAGGCCAAGGCGCTGATAACCGTCGATGGCGCCGCGCGCAAGGGCAAGACCGCCCCCGTCAAGGATCGCGTCGACGAGGTCATGGGGGACCTGTCCACGCTCGAGACGATCGTGGTGGTGCGCAGCAAGGGCACCCCGTGTGAGATGAAGTCAGGCCGCGACGTCTACTACGACGAGATACTGGCGGCCGCCGATCCAGAGTGTGCGGCCGAGCCGCTGGATGCCGAGCACCCTCTTTACATCCTCTATACCTCCGGATCGACCGCCAAGCCGAAGGGGATCCTGCACACCACCGGTGGCTACTTGACCGGTGTCAGTGCGACGCACCGCTACGTGTTCGATCTCAAAGCGGACACCGACGTGTACTGGTGCGCGGCCGACGTGGGCTGGGTCACGGGTCACTCCTACATCGTGTACGGACCGCTGGCCAACGGCGCCACATCGGTTATGTGGGAGGGTGCCCCCGACTACCCCAACAAGGACATCTGGTGGGAGCTCGTCGAGCGCTACAAAGTCAGCATCCTCTACTGCGCCCCAACGGCTATCCGGGCCTGCATCAAGTGGGGGGCGCAATGGCCGGAGAAGCACAATCTCTCCTCGCTGCGCCTGCTCGGCTCGGTGGGTGAGCCGATCAATCCGAAGGCGTGGCTCTGGTACCACAAGGTGATCGGTGGCGAACGCTGCCCGATCGTGGACACCTGGTGGCAAACCGAGACGGGCGCGATCATGATCACGCCACTGCCCGGTATCACCGCCACCAAGCCCGGCTCTGCGACGCAACCGTTCCCCGGCGTACAGGCGCAGGTGCTCAGCGAGTCCACTGGTGAGCCGGTCACAGAGGGCCAGGGTCTGCTTGTGCTGACACACCCGTGGCCGTCGATGTTGCGTACGCTCTACAAGGAGGACGACCGCTTCATCAGCACCTACTTCGAGCGCTTCGGCAAGGAGACCTATCTGGTCGGGGATGCCGCCCGCGTGGACTCCGACGACTACATCTGGGTGATCGGGCGCATCGACGACGTCGTCAACGTCTCCGGGCACCGGCTCTCCACTGCCGAGGTCGAGTCGGCGATCGTCGCCCACCCCGATGTCGCCGAGGCGGCGGTGATCGGCCAGCACGACGAGCAGTCGGGCCAGGCGATCGTCGCGTTCGTCACGCTACAGGGTGACCTGGAGGGCGACGATGCCGAGGTCGAGAGCATCCGCGACACGGTCGCCGAGCGGATCGGCAAGTTCGCGCGCCCGAAGCGGATCATCTGGTCGGATGACCTTCCCAAGACACGCTCGGGCAAGATCATGCGCCGCTTGCTGCGCGACATCGCGGAGGGGCGTGCGCTTGGAGACGTGACCACGCTGCGCGACCCGGCGGTCACCGCGCAGCTACAGGAGCGCGTGGCGGAATTGCAGGCGCAGGAGGACTAGCGGGCACGAGGATTCACCGCGGAAGGTCGTGCGAGCCGCGTGATCTTCCGCGGCGCATAGGGTCATCCCCTATAGGGACGATCTCCTGCCACTGGCATCATGGCTGGATGGCCTCAGCGGATGTGACCACAGGCCGTGCGACCACAGGCCGACTACCCGGCGGAGAAGCCCTGCCGCCAACGGCACCGGTGCGCGCTCGCTCCCGACTGCGAAGGGTACGGGCCCGAATCGGGCTTGGGCTTCGCGCCTTCGCCAAAGTGGTGGGCTCGCTGCTCAGGATCGCGTTTGCTTTGGCGGCCTTGCGCGCCATAGGGGTCTTGCATCCCGGCAGGAGCGTTGTGGCTCACGCGATCGTGATCGTCGTCGCTTTCATGGTCGTCGCCGGACCCTGGTTCCTGCGGCTAGCTCGTAGTCTCTCGTTCGAGCGCGCAGCGCGCATCCGCGAGCAGGAGCGAGCCGACGTTGCCGCGCACCTGCACGACTCGGTGCTCCAGACCCTCGCTCTGATTCAGACCCGCTCGAGCGACGGCGCAGCGGTGGCCACGCTCGCTCGTCGCCAGGAGCGGGCCTTGCGACGCTGGCTGTTCGAGCGACCCGATGCGCACAGCGGCGAGGGCGACACGATCGGGACGGCTCTGGAGCTGGCGGCGGGCGAGGTCGAGGAGCTTCACGGAGTCCCAATCGAGGCCGTGATCGTGGGGGACGGTCGTCTCGACATGAGGGCCGAGGCCCTGGTCCAGGCCACGCGCGAGGCGATGACAAATGCGGCCAAGTTCGCGCGCTGCGAGCGCATCGACCTATACGCCGAGATCGAGGCCACGCGCATCGTCGCTTTTGTCCGCGACCGTGGGGTGGGATTCGACGCAGACGCAGTTCCTTCCGACCGACGCGGTCTGCGCGACTCGATCCTCGGCCGGATGCGCCGTCACGGCGGCCGCGCCACGGTGCACAGCGCCCCTGGGGAGGGCACCGAGATCGAGCTCTTGATCGAGCTACAGCCGGCATGAGCGCACCGCGCTCGGACGGCGTTGCACGTCAGGGCTTAGAGCGCGCCGGCACGCCCGAGGCGCCCTGCCGAGACGCCACAAGTCACATCGACGCTAAGCCGCGAGTCGTGGTCGTGGACGATCACGGCCTGTTCAGGGCCGGCGTGCGCGCCGAGCTGGGCGACCGTGTGAGCGTCGTGGCCGACGCCGGCACGGTGGCCGATGCTGTGCGCGCGATCGAGCGGACCACACCAGACGTGGTGCTGCTCGACGTCCACATGCCCGATGGTGGAGGAGTGGAGGTGATCCGCAGGGTCCTGCCGGCGCTCCCCGCGGTGCGCTTCCTCGCGCTGTCGGTGTCGGATGCCGCGAGCGATGTGATCACCGTGATCCGCGCGGGAGCGCGCGGCTATGTGACCAAGACGATCTCCGGGGCGGAGCTCGCTGAGGCAATCGTCCGCGTGGCGGAGGGAGATGCCGTTTTCTCTCCTCGCTTGGCAGGCTTCGTGCTCGATGCGTTCGCCCGTGGACCCTCGCCGGGCGAGCAGGCAGAGCTCGATCAGCTCACCACGCGCGAGCGCGAGGTCCTCCAGCACATTGCCAGGGGCTACATGTACAAGGAGATCGCCCAGCGCCTTGAGATCTCGGTCAAGACCGTCGAGGCGCACGTGTCGGCGGTGTTGCGCAAGCTCCAGCTCTCGAGCAGGCACGAGCTCAGTCGCTGGGCCATCCAGCGACGGCTCGTGAACCTTGACGGGCCCTGACCACCGGCTGCTGAGATCTCGACCCCCTGATCGGTTTTTAGGCTTCTGCGGCCTGATCGAGTCTTGCCGTCTCGAGGAGCAGATCGCGCTGCGGAGGCTCGAGGCCTCGGCCTGCTGTCGCATGCCCTACGGGTAATCCCCTATGGTGGCCCGCGCTCGCTTCGATCACAGTGTCGGCATAGTCCCAACCAGCCGTCCAACACCATGCCGCCGCCGCTTTGCCGTGATCGCGACATCGGCGAAGCTGAAGCTCGACAAGGAGACCGATGTCAGCACTCGACCATAGCCCGTCCATGCCCAATGGAGACCCGACCGGGACGGCGATCCAAACCACCGGCCTGACCAAGCGCTTCGGTGATCGTGCCGCCATCGACGGCGTCGATCTGCAAGTGCCACGCGGTAGCGCCTTTGGTTTCCTCGGTCCCAACGGAGCGGGCAAGACCACGATGATCCGCATGCTGCTCGGACTCACGCGTGCAAGCGCAGGGAGCATGAGCGTGCTCGGGCGACCGGTGCCCTCAGAGCACGCCGGCGCCCTGGAGAGGGTTGGGGCAATCGTGGAGGAGCCGCGCTTTCATCCCTACCTGACAGGACGCGAGAACCTGAGCATCGTGGCCGCCGTGCGTGGTCCGCGAGCGCACGAGCGAATCGCGCCGGCGCTCGCGCGCGTCGGTCTCGCCGATCGCGCCGAGGAGAAGGTCAAGAAGTATTCGCTCGGCATGCGCCAACGCCTTGGCGTCGCGCGCTGCCTGCTGGCAGACCCCCTGTTGCTGATCCTCGACGAGCCCACCAACGGCCTCGACCCCGGCGGTATTCAGGAGTTCCGCGAAATGATTCGTGAGATGGTCGAGCAGGAGGGTCGTACCGTGTTCATCTCCTCTCACCTGCTCGATGAGGTCGAGAAGATCTGCGACCACGCCGCGATCGTGGATCGCGGCAAGATCATCACCCAAGGGCCGATCGCCGAGCTTGCCGAAGGCGGTACTCAGCACGAACTGATCGTCGGCGTCAGCGACACCGAGCGGGCGCTCGGCCTGATCGAAGCGTGCGGGCAAGCGCGCGAGTCGCACCGCTCCGATGAGGGACTGCGGGTGATGTTGGCGGATTCGGCGGACACCTCCCCAGCGGAGATGGCGGCCATCATCAACGCGGCACTGGTCAGCGCGGGTCTGTCGGTGTATCGCCTGGAGCCGGTGCGCCAGAGCCTGGAGCGACGCTTCCTGGAGGTTACGTCTCGATTGGCCGATGCGACCCCTGAGGAGGTGAAGGCATGAACGCGATCGCGCCCACCGCGGACACCTCCGATCACGCACACGGCGGTGGCTCGCTCGCCGCGGTAGCCACGCAGATGCTGGGAGCCGACGTACTGAAGCTGCGCAAGAAGCGCAGCATCATGATCTGGTCGCTTGTAATCGCGATCGCGCCGCCGGTGATCTTCCTCTTGGTGGGAGCGATCCAGCACGCATCCAACCCGGCCGAACACGGTCCCGCCGGCGGTGTGCACAATTTCTCCGACGGGCTGCGCGTGATCGCGCTGCTGTTCGGTCCGCTGTCAGCGCTGCTGATCGGCGTGGAGGCCGGCGCTGGCGATGCTGCCGCTGGCGTCTTCCGCGATCTGGTCGTGACCGGTCGCTCGCGCTGGGCGCTGTTCGCCTCGCGCGTGCCCGCTGCGCTGGCCGTGTGCTTCGCGGTGATCATCCCTGCTTATGTGGTGCTGTTGGCCGGTAGCTTCGCGCTCGCCTCAGGGCTGCCCACGCCCAGTGGCTCGCTGATCCTCGACGGCCTCGGCTTCCTGTTGTTGTCCACCGGCATGATGTGCGTGGTCGCGGTTGGCTTCGGATCGCTCACGACCTCCAAGCCGGGAGCGATCATCGCGCTTGTCACGTGGCTGATCGTCGCGAGCCCGCTGCTGGCCATGATCAAATCGCTCGGCAGCTCGCGCGACGCGTTGTTGAGCCAGGGGGTGGCGCACTTCAGTCCGGTCAGCACCGAAGGCGGGGGTCACGGCTCGACCGTGACGATGTCCGGCGGCACGGCGCTGATCGTGCTTGTGGGGTGGATCGTTGTGTTGCTCGCGCTGGGCACGTGGCGCACGCGCACGATGGATGCGTGAGGCCGTTGTGCTGTTCCGGCCGGCACATGTGCCGGCCGGCCGGACCGTACATGTACGGTCCGGGGCAGGGCCGCGTGCGGCCCTGCCGACCTTGCCGCAATGCGGCAAGGTCCTCAAGGGACTGAACTGACCTACACCTTGCGGTGCTCAGGAACCCACGCGCCATCCTCTTGGCGCGTGAAGTCCTGGAACAGCCCGGGCGCCTCGGCCTGCATGATGCGCGCGATCTCGTCGAACACGAGACGCAGCTCCTCCTCGGCGCCTTCGGCCGTGCGCATCTCGATCACGTGGCGCAGGGTGCGCGCGTTGGCCGTCCACAGGATGTCTGTCGATAGGCCGATCGGCGCGAGCCGGCGCAAGGCGGAGGTGACCTCCTTCTTGACGTGAAACGGCACGCCCTCTTCGTCGATCCCCAGCTGCTCGGCGGCGCTGACTTGGAACTCCTCGAGCTGCTCCACGATGCTCAACACCTGCTCGCGCACGGGCTCGAGCGCAGGCGGCACGCGGAAGCCGATATCCGTCAAGCGCACGTAGCGCAGGCTCTCCTGGCTGAAGGCCGAGCCAGCGCGATGCCTGACGAGCTCATGCGTGAACACGCGGCTCACGTTGCGCAGCGCAAACGACCAATTGGCGTGCTCCATCACGCTGCCATGGGCGCTGCGCAGGATGTTGGCGAAGTATTCGCGCTGGTCGGTGCGCACGCGCGTCACGTTCGGGTTCAACCCAGGCTCCCAGCTGCGATAGCAAGCCCTGCCGCCGAACTCGACGATCAGCTCGCCGTGATTGAGATCCCCACCCGCCCCGCCAGCGGACTCCTCCAAGCGGCGCTCCAGCCACGCCTCGCCGCCGACGTCCTTCAGATAGGAGCGCATGCCCTCGACATCGATCGAAGGACGGGCAATCAGGAAGACGGTGGGCGCGGTCTCGTGCATCGTGGCGGGCGATGCTACAACCCCGGTCGGGCGTCCTCTCCGAGTCCCGCTGCGCGCGCATATGCCGCGCACCGCCGCTGGCCACTCATCCCCCCGCGCTATCGCGGGAGCGTCCGCGGGGCGTCGCATGCGACCACTACACTCGCGCTATGAGCACCGCGGACATCGATGGCGGCTCGCCCAACATCGTCCAGGCTCTGGGCGTCAGTCGCCGCTACGGCGCCGGCGAGGCGGCCGTGGACGCGCTGGTGGACGTCAGCGTGGGCTTCCCCAGCGGTCGCTTCGCGGCGATCATGGGACCGTCCGGGTCCGGGAAGTCCACGCTCATGCACACGCTCGCCGGCCTGGACCGCCCGACCTCGGGGTCGGTCGCGATCGACGGCGTCGATCTGGGCGGCCTGGACGACCGCAAGCTCACGCCTCGGTCACCGCCATCGAACCGCAGAGCTTCAACCACGTCTACCGCGTGGAATGGACGCAGGGCTCCGACGCGGTGCTGCCAACGCTCGAACACGGCGGCACGATCCTGGCGAAGGCCTACGCCAAATCCCACCACCTGAGCGTCGGGGGGACGGTCTCGCTACTCACGCCCACGGGAAAGCACGTACCGCTGCGGGTCGTCGGGATCGCCTCGGACAACACGCGCCTGCTTGGCAATTTCACGATCTCCCGCGCGCTCGCGCGCCAGGCTTTTGGCCTGCGCGAAGACGCGCTTGACTTCGTCGCCTACAAGAGCGGCTACAGCGACTCCCAGGTGCAGCCCGCCGTGGACAGATTGCTGGCGAGCCAGTTCCCGCAAGCGCGCTCGCGCACGGCGGCGCAGTTCAAGGAAGACCAGGCCAACCAGATCAACACGCTGCTCGCGCTGATCTACGTGCTGCTGGCCCTGTCTGTGATCGTGTCCCTGTTCGGGATCGTCAACACGCTGATCCTGTCGATCTACGAGCGCACCCGCGAGCTGGGGATGATGCGCGCGATCGGCACCTCCCGCCGCCAGGTGCGCCAGATGATCCGCTACGAGTCGGTCATCACGGCGTTGATCGGGGGCGTGTTCGGGCTCGTGATCGGCGTCGTCGGCGCGGTGCTGATCACCACCTTCACGCTGTCGGGCTCGGGCTACGTGCAGGCGTTCCCGATCGGCACGCTCTTGATCCTGCTCGTCATCGCCGCCTTGGCGGGTCTGCTGGCAGCCCAGCTTCCGGCCCGCCGCGCCGCTCGCCTGGACATGCTCCAGGCGCTCGCCAGCGAGTGAGCCCGTACGGCTAAGCTGCCGGGACTATGGCTACCGAGGCTGCCGAGTCAACCGATCCCGAGCTGGACGCGAGCGCGTGGAACCTCGACCCGCTCGTCGACGGTCAGGGCCCCGACGGCGCGCGGGCACAGCTGGCCGAGGCGCTGGAGCGCTCGCAAGCGTTTGCCGCGCGCTATGCGGGCAAGCTCGCCGAGATCGCCGGCGCCGAGCTGGAGCAGGCGATGCGCGAGCTCGGTGCGATCCAGGAGCTGGTCGGTCGTGCGGGCACCTACGCTGGGCTCAGGTTCTCGGTCGATACGGCCGATCCAGCCGCCGGCGCGTTGATGCAGGAGGTGCAGGAGCGCGGAACGGAGATCGAGACCACGCTGCTGTTCTTCGAGCTCGAATGGGCGACCTTGGATGGCGAGCAAGCCGAGAGCCTGCTCGCTGACGGGCGGCTTGCGTTTTGCGCTCATTATCTGCGCAACGTGCGTCGCTACCGTGAGCACCTGCTCTCAGAACCCGAGGAGAAGATCCTCGCGGAGAAGTCCGTCACGGGCGCCAGCGCGTGGTCGCGTCTGTTCGACGAGCTGACCTCCGCCATCGAGGTGCGTCTGCCGGGTCAGGCTGAGGCCGGGGAGGCTCAGAGCGCGGGCGCGGGTCAGTGGCAGGGCGCGGGCTCTGCCACGACGGCGGAGACGGTCGCTCTCGACGTGGCACTCAGTCGGCTGGTGCTCCCCGACCGTGAGTTGCGGCGCACCACCGCGGAGGCCGTCACCGGCGCGCTCGCTCCAGGCTTGCGCACGCGTGCCTTCCTGTTCAACACGCTCCTGGCCGACAAGGCCACAGACGATCGCCTGCGACGCTACCCCAGCTGGCTGGCGGCCCGCAATCTGTCGAACGAGGCAAGCGACGAGTCGGTGCAGGCGCTGATCGAGGCGGTCCGCGCGCGTTACGAGTTGCCGCGGCGCTGGTATCGCCTGAAGGCAAAGCTCCTCGGCGTGGAGCGTCTGACCGACTACGACCGCATGGCGGCCGTCACCGAGGACGAAGTCACCTACTCGTTCGCTCACGCTCGCGAGCTCGTGCTCGACTGCTATTCGTCCTTCTCTCCCAAGCTCGGCGAGGTCGCCAAGGGCTTCTTCGACGGGCACTACATCGACGCGCCTGTCCGTCCCGCCAAGCGCGGTGGCGCCTTCTGTGCCTCCGCCGTACCGTCGGTGCATCCCTACGTGATGCTCAACTACACGTCACGTCGTCGCGACGTTCTCACGCTCGCCCACGAGCTGGGTCATGGCGTCCACTTCGCACTTGCTGCCAAGCAGGGCGTCTTTCATCAGGGCACGCCGCTCACGCTTGCCGAGACCGCCTCCGTGTTCGGCGAGACGATCGTCTTCGGGCGACTTTTGGAAGAGGACTCCTCGCCATCCTCGCGCCTCGCGCTGCTAGCCGAGAACATCGAGGGCGCGCTCGCCACCGTCTTCCGACAGGTCGCCATGAATCGTTTCGAGGATCTGGTGCACAACGCAAGGCGCGAGCAGGGTGAGCTGTCGGTCGAGCGCTTCGGCGAGCTGTGGGTGGAGAGCCAGACAGAGATGTTCGGCGATTCTGTGGAGATCACCGACGGCTACCGCTCATGGTGGTCCTACATTCCGCACTTCATCGGTTCGCCCGGCTATGTCTACGCCTACGCCTACGGCCAACTGCTCGCGCTATCGGTCTACCAGCAATACGAGCAGCGCGGCGATGAGCTTGTCCCGCGATACCTCGACCTGCTGGCCGCGGGCGGTTCGCGCTCGCCCGAGGAGCTTGGCCAGATCGTCGGCATCGATCTTGCCGACCCTGGCTTTTGGGACGCCGGCCTTGATCTGGTCGAGCGTCAGCTGCAGGCCGCCGAAGAGGCAGCTCGCGACGCTGGCCGCGTGTAGACGCTACCTGCGACGCCAGGGGGCGATGAGACTGTCCTCGATTCCCGTGCACGGCCGAAAGGAGCGGGCCTGGCGTGTGGGGCGGAACGAGCGCACCTGAGACGCCGGGCCGCGGATGTCGTTTCGGAACGTAGTGCCAATGACCGCGCGTCGTGCCGCCGCGCGGGCGAGGATCGCGTTCGCCACGGCGTCCGCATCGACGGCATACTGGGAGTCGAGCACAAGCTGTTTGAGTAGCTGTATCTGCCGCTGCATCGAGGTCACCACGGTCATTATCGGCAGCGGACTCCAGGCGTTCACGAGCCGCGGCTCGACCCGACGAGTGTTCGAGTGGCGCTCGACGCTCACCGTGGTATGTCCGGCGCACGGCCTGCTGGGACAGGCGCAGTCTGGCTCAGAGCAGACCCAGCGCGCTGCCCACCCCGTGCACGAGGTTGAACAGCGGCTGCGGGACGATCCCGAAGAAGATCGTGGCGGCGCCGGCGAGGACCGCTACGAACGCGACCTCCGGTTGGAGGCGGGGGGAGCCCGCGGCGAGAGCTGTGGGGGTCGCGACCCCACCGGTCCCGGCCAGCGCGGGTGTGCCGGGGTCGCTGCCGAGCGTGCCTTCGGGGTCCTCGTCAAGCTCCGGAGAGCCCCCAGCGATCGCGGGGATCGTGCTCGGCGGAGGCGTCGTGGCCGCGGTGGGAGCCGAGCTCATCCACATGGTGGCGATCACCGGTAGGTAGTAGCCGAGCGAGATCATCGAGCCGATCACGATCACCACGCCGAGCCACGTGTACCCGCCCGCCACGGCGGCATCGATCAGGTAGAACTTTCCGATGAAGCCAGCGGTCGCGGGGATGCCGGCGAGCGCGAGCATCGAGATCGTCATCGGCCACGCCAGCAGCGGGCGCTCGCGGCCGAGGCCGGCGAGCGTCTGGATGCCGTCTCCCACCCAGCCGTCCGGATCCTCGTCCTCGGTGGGCCACTCCTCTGGGCTGCGGGCCTGTGCCAGCGCTCGCGTTTCGCGCTCGCGCGCGACGATCACCGCGAACGCCGCCATGTTCATCGGCAGGTACACCGCCAGATAGAACACCAGCGCCTGGGCCCCGAGCTGGGTGGAGACCACCACGCCGGCGAGGATGTAGCCGGCCTGGGCCACCGAGGAGTAGGCGAGCATTCGCTTCAGCGAGGACTGCCCGAGCGCGCCCACGTTGCCCACGAGGATCGTGATCGTGGCGAGCACCGCCAGCGCCGGGCCCCAGCTGGCGTGGGCTTCGATCAAGGCCACGTCGAACAGACGCAGCAGCACACCGAGCGCCGCCACCTTGGTGGCGACCGCCATGAAGGCGGTGATCGGGGTGGGCGCGCCCTCGTACACGTCCGGGGTCCACTGGTGGAAGGGTGCCACCGAGGCCTTGAAGGCAAGGCCCGCAACGCACAGGGCGATCCCGGTGAGCAGCATCGCGTTGCTTGCCAATCCGCTGGCGGAGATCGCGCTTGCGATGCCGCTGAAGTCGGTGGCTCCGGTGGCTCCGTAGAGCAGCGCGATTCCGTACAGCAGCGTGGCGGAGCCGACTGAGCCCACGATCAGGTACTTCAGACCAGCCTCCAAGGAGTGCTCGTTGCGCATTTCGGTCGCGCACAGCACATACAGCGGGATCGACAGGAGCTCGAGCCCGAGGAACAGCGCAACTGTGTTCTGGGCGGCGACCAGCAGCGCCATGCCGCCGATCGTGGTGAGCAGCATTGCGTGCAGCTCCCCGTGCGCCGCTTCGCGGGAGGCGCGCGAGCGCCAGGCCAGCAGCACCGTGGCCATGCCGCCCACGGCCAGGATCAGATTCAGCGTCAGCGACAAGCGGTCGATGCGCAGCGCCCCCGAGACGATCGACTCGGGCGTGCTCCAGCGCCAGATCGTGAGGCCGAGCGATGCGCCCAGGGCCACGAGCGCAAGCGTCGGCACGACTTGCTCGCGTATCCAACGCGAGCCGAGCAAGCCCACGAGCAGGACCACGATCGCTCCCCCGAACAGCGCGATCAGCGGCGACAGCGCCGCGAAGTCGACGTGTGGGCCTTTGAGGTGGGCGGTGGCGAGGAGGAGGTTCACTGGCCCGAGCTTTCGGTCGATTCTTGCGAGGTACCGGTCTGCGAGCCGGATGCTTCGGAGCTGGAGCCACCTGCAGCTTCGGAGTTGGATCTGCCCCCGATGGTGCCGGATTGCGTGACCGGGGCATTGGCGTTTTCCTCGACGCTCGCGGTGATCGGCGTAAGTGCGGCGTGGGCTGCGGCGACCGATGCGCTGGCCGAGCTTTCAGAGCGCTTCAGCGCGCCTTGGGGATAGAGCGCGAGGAACATGATCACGGCGAGCAGGGGAACGAGCACGAGCGCGTCGGTGCGTGTGAGGTCACGTGATTTCACGTCCTTGCCGACGCGATTGTGCATCGCGCGGATGAACACCCGTAGGGCATAAACGCTGGCCATCACAACACCGCTGAACGCGATCACGGCAATCACGAGCTTGGCTTTGAAGACGCCCAGCAGGATCAGGAACTCGCCGACGAAGTTGGCCGAGCCGGGCATCGCCAGCGTGGCGAGCGCGACCACCAGGAAGATCGTGGCCAGAACCGGCGCGCGGAAGGCGATGCCGCCCATCTGGCGGATGTCCTGCGAGCCGCCTGAGCGCTGGGCGAGCAGCGCGATGATGAAGAAGATCGGCGCGACCACGAGCCCGTGGTTGACCATCTGCAGAAGCGCCCCCTGAGCGCCTTGCGGGTTCAGCGCAAAGATGCCGAGCGTGATGAAGCCGAGCTGTGCCACCGAGGAGTAGCCGGCGATCAGGCGCGCGTCGGTTTGCGTGAAGGCGACCGCCGACCCGTAGATGATCGAGCACAGCGCGATGATCAGCATCAGCGTCTGGAAGTGGGCAGCGCCTTGGGGAAAGAGCGGCAGCACGATCGCGAGGAAGCCGTAGGCGCCGACCTTTGAGAGCACACCGCTGAAGACCATCAGTACCTCGATCGGCATCGCCCGGTAGCCGTCGGGCATCCAACCGTGCAGCGGAAAGGCGGGCATCTTCACGAGGAAGGCGGCGGCGAAGAACAGGAAGATCCACTCCTGTGAGCCCTTGCTGAGTGGCAGCCCCTGCAGCTGGGAGAGCACGAAGGTGATGTGCCCGCCGTTCTGCTCGCCCGCAAGCACGCCGGTGGCGATCGCGGCGGCCAGCATCAGCAGCGAGCCGACGAGCGTGTAGATCACGAGCTTGATCGTCGCTTTGACCCGATCAGGGCCCTCGCCCCACGAGCCGATGAGGAAATAAAACGGGATCAGCATGAGGTCGAAGAACGCCACGAACAGCGCCAGATCCTGGGCAAGGAAGGCGCCGAGCACAGCCGACTCGGCGAGCATGAACTGGAAGTAGAAGAGCCGTGGTCGCTCCCACGAGCGCAGATTGGACGCGAGCACGGCGGCGAAGAACAGCAACGCCGTCAACCCCACGAGCAACACGTTCAGCCCGCTCACGCCCAGCTTGTAGTGGATGCCCAGTTCGGCGATCCACACGATGTCGGTCACGTCCTTCAAGCCATGCGACCCCGGGCCGTACTGGACGATGTAGGCGATCGCCAGACCGAGCGCGGCGGTGGTGCCGGCCAGTGCGAGCAGGCCCGGCAGGCTCCACTTGCGCGGGCCGGAGTCGGCATCCGAATTCGCGGCGCCCCCCGCGCCCCCTTTCGGGTACAGGCGCGCGGGAGACCCGCCGGTTGGGATGAGCGCACCGAGCAGCCCACAGGCAGCCGGTAGCCAGATCAATATCGAAAGAGGGGGCATCTCAGCTCACGTCTGCAACAGGAAGTAGAGGCCGAGTGCCGCCACGCCGAGCACGACCAGCGCGGCGTAGTAGCGCAGCAGGCCTGTTTGCACCGCGCGTACCGAGGCCGAGCCGGCCTTCACGAGCCCGCTTGTGCCGCCGACGATCGCCCCGTCGACAAACACGCGCTCGAAAGTGTTCTGGGCAAAGTGCCCGGCCAGGGCGGCCGGCTTCACGATCAGTGCGGCGATCAGCTCATCGAAGTACCACTTGTTCACGAACAGCGTGTATAGCGGCCGCAAGCGCGTGCGCGCGGTCACGGCGATGGACGGCTGCTTGACCCAGATGCGCCAGGCCACGGCGATACCGGCCAAGCCGAGCAGCGTGCCGAGGGCCAAGCCGAACCACAGCAGCCCGTCACGCGTGTGCACCGTGTACAGCGCCGAGCCGGCGAAGCTGGGTTCCAGGAATTTGTCGATCACGTAGTCCACGTTGGGGATCTGCACCAACCCCGCCCCGACCGCTCCGATCGCGAGGATCACCATCGCCACGCGCATCGGCATCGCGCGCTCGGCGATCGCGTGCGTCGGGCCGGGGAAGCCGACGTCGGTGTCCTCGACCTCGCCGTTGGCCGGGTTGGTGGGCTCGGGCGCGTGGTAGAGGTGGCCGCCTTCGAGCTCCTTGGCCTGCTCGACCGGGTCACCGTAGAAGGCTCTGAAGATCATGCGGAAGGTGTAGATCGCGGTCATGAACGCGCCGATGTACCCGAACACGTACAGCGCCCAATGCCAGCCGCCGCGCTCCGCGGTCACGAGCAGGATCTCGTCCTTGGAGAAGAAGCCGGAGAAAGGGGGGATGCCCGACAGCGCCAACCCGCCGATCACAAAGCAGGCGAACGTGAACGGCATCGCCTTGCGAAAGCCTTTCATCTTGTCGAGCGACTGCTCGCCGCCCATCGCGCCGATGATCGAGCCGGCGCTCATGAACAGGAGCGCCTTGAAGAAGGCGTGGGTCATCAGGTGGAACATGCCGGCCGCGTAGGCGCCGACGGATACGCCCATGATCATGTACCCGATCTGCGACATCGTCGAGTAGGCGATCACGCGCTTGATGTCGGTTTGGGTGACCGCGATCGTGGCGGCGATCACGAGCGTGGCGCAGCCGATCACCGCGCCCACGTCCTGCGCCGCGGGCGCCAGTTCGAAGAAGGGGTGCATGCGCGCGATCAGGTACACGCCCGCGGTCACCATCGTCGCGGCGTGGATCAGCGCGGAGACCGGTGTGGGGCCCTCCATCGCGTCGGGCAGCCATGTGTGCAGCGGGATTTGCGCGGACTTCGCGAACGCCCCCACGAGCAGCAGCAGGCAGCCGGCGGTGACGTCGCCTTCGCCGCTGGAAAACACGTCCGGCGCCGCCTTGAACGCCTTCAGGAAGTCAAGCGTGCCCGTGTGCTTGAAGAGGAAGTACGTGCCGAGCACGAGCCCCACATCGCCGACCACGTTGATCACGAACGCCTTGATGCCGGCTTTCGTGGCCGTCGAGCGCCGGTACCAGAAGGAGATCAACAGGTAGGAGGCAGCGCCCACGAATGCCCAGCCCACGATCAGCAGCAGGAAGTTGCCCGCCAGCACGAGCAGCAGCATCGAGAACACGAAGAAGTTGAGGTAGGCGAAGTAGCGCGCGAAGCCCCTGTCCTCGTCCATGTACGCCACCGAATACAGGTGGATCGTGGTGGAGATGCCCGTGACGACCAGGATCATGAAGACCGACAGCGGGTCGACCAGGATCGACATCTGCGCGTCGATCCCGACCGTGCTCGCGTAGTTCCACAGCGAGGACACCAGCTGGCGGTGGTCGGCGGCGTGGCCCTGCAGCGAGATCAGCGTCGCGAGCGCCGCAAGGAAGGCGAGGCCGATCGCGGCCGTGCCGATCCAGCCCGCGCTGCGACCGGGCAGCTTTTTGAAGCCGGCGCCGATCACGATCGTGCCCAACAGGGGGAAGGCCAGCACCAACCATCCGAAAGTGGTCGTGCTCACGAGGGCATCCCCGCTGTTGGCGCGCAGCGCTCGAGGACCGCCGAGAACGAACAGCAAATCCTCATCCTTGAAGCTCCCGTAGCTCGTCCACGTCGATGGGCAATCTGCGGCGATGAATCGCCACGATCATGCCCAGCCCGATGCACACCTCGCACGCCGCGACGGTCATCACGATGATCGCGAGGATCTGCCCGTCGCCGTTGCCCCACATGCGCGAGAACGCGATCAACGAGAGGTTGGCGCCGTTGAGCATCAGCTCGAGGCACAGCAGCACCACGAGCGGGTTGCGTCGCGTCATCACGCCGAAGGCGCCCGTGCAGAAGACGATCGCCGACACGGCGAGGTACCAGCCGATGCTCACCAGCCACCCCCGTGCGCGCCGCTGTCGTCGTCTTCGAAATCGGCCGTTCCGCGTGCGTGCGCGAGCGCGAGGCCTTCGACGCCCTCGACCATCGTGCCGGTGCCGCGCGGGCGCAGCAGGTCGAGCGGGGTGAGCCGGTCGCGCTCGTCATCGTCGTCCAGCCCGCCACGTCTGCGCGCCAGCACCACGCCGCCGACCGCCGCGATCAGCAGCAGCAGCGAGGATGCCTCGAACACGATCAGAAAGCGCGTCAGCAGCAGGTTGCCGATGTAGGCGGGCGTCCCGAACGTCGTCGGTCCGGGCGCATACGGTGCGCCCGCGCCTTCGACGGCCTTCAAGCCGCTGCCGAGCAGCGCGATCAACAGCTCCACGAGCAGCGCGCCCGCGAACAGCGCGCCGGTCGGCTTGCGTCCGTCCGCCCCGCGCGAGCGCGAGCGGCGCGTCAGCGTCCCGTTCAGCGACTGCTCCTCGCCGCCCACGTACGCCACCACGAACACGTACAGCACCATCACCGCGCCCGCGTACACGACCACCTGGGCGGCCGCCACGAATTCGGCGCGCAGCAGCAGGAACAGGATCGCCAGCGACAGCAGGTGGCCGACGAGCGCGAGCACGCTGTAGAACGGGTTGCTGAATGTGACCACGCCGATGGCCCCCGCGATCACGCCGATCGCGGCGATGAAGAACAAGATGGAGCTCACTCGCCCTCCCGGCGTAGCGGTGTGCGCTCCAGCGGCTCGGCGAGCAGCATCTCCTTGGTGAAGATCAGGTCGCTGCGCGTGTAGTCGGACAGCTCGTAGTCGTGGCCCATCGTGATCGCGTCGAACGGGCACGCCACCTCGCAGTACCCGCAGAAGATGCACCGCGACAGGTTGATCTCATACACCGCCGCATACCGCTCGCCCGCGGACACCCTGTGCTCGGGCGTGTTCTCGGCGGCGACCACTCTGATGCAGTCCGCGGGACAGGCCGCCGCGCACAGCGAGCAGCCAACGCACTTCTCAAGGCCGGTGTCCTCGAACTTGTGCAGCTTGTGCCTGCCTCTGAAGCGTGGGTAGACCGGCGTCTTCTGCTCGGGATACTCGATCGTTACGGGTTTCTCGATCATCCGCCCGAATGTGGTCTTCAATCCGCGCAGGGTCTCGCCGAATGCGCGATACGTGCCCTGTGCGGGGCCGGGAGCGGGTGTGCGCATGACCTCGATCACGTCGTCTCCGGGGGTCCACGTCATCAGTGCGTCACCACCACGAGCACGGCCGTCACAAGCGCGTTGAGCGTCGCGAGCGGCAACAGGATCTTCCACCCGAAGCTCATCAGCTGGTCGTAGCGCAGGCGCGGCAGCGTCGCTCTCACCCAGATGAACAGGAAGGTCATGAGGCCCATCTTGAAGAGCACCACGAACGGGTCGACCCAGCCGGGCGGGTGGATCCCAAACGGCAGCAACCACCCCCCGAGGAACACGGTCGTGACGATGCCCGAGACGACGAGCACGTTCAGGTACTCGGCGAAGTAGTAGGAGGCGAAGCGCCCGCCCCCGTACTCGGTGTTGTACCCGCCCACGAGCTCGGCGTCGGCCTCGGTCAGGTCAAACGGGGCGCGGTTGGTCTCGGCGAAGCCCGCCACCAGGAACACGAGGAAGCCGAAGAACTGCGGCACCACGTACCACATGCCCTGCTGCGCTTCCACGATCCCCGTCAGCGACAGCGTGCCGGCGGTGAAGATCACGCCCACCAACGCAAGCCCCTGGGAGACCTCGTAGGAGATCAGCTGGGCCGCCCCGCGCATTGCGCCGAGGAAGGAGTACTTCGAGCCCGAGGACCACCCGCCGAGCATGATCCCGTAGAAAGCGACCGCGCCGAAGGCGAACAGGTACAGCGGGCCGATCGACACATCCACGCCATACAGCCCCACGGGCGTGCCGAAGATGTGCTGCACGTTGCCGAACGGGATGATCGCGAACGCCGCGACGGCCGTCAAGATCGAGATCACCGGGGCCAGCGCGAACAGGAAACCGGTCGAGGTGGAGGGACGGAACTGCTCCTTGGTGAGCAGCTTCACGATGTCGGCCAGTGGCTGCAGCGCTCCGTAGGGGCCGACGCGGTTGGGCCCGTAGCGCGCCTGGAAGCGCCCGAGGATCTTGCGCTCGGCGATCAACACGATCGGTACCAGCTGCAGTCCGACTGCAAAGATCACGATCGCCTTGATGATCTGGATCCACCACGCTTCGTAGTAGCCGACGATGGCGAGTGTGGTCATCGCCGCGTTGCCTCCGTGTGCTCGCGAGGGGCCGTGGCGCCGCTGTCGTCTCGCGTCGAGCTGGGCATCACGACGCCACCGCGACCGCGCGCTCGTGTGGGCGTACGCCCTTGCCGCCGATCTCCTCGAGCGTGAGGCCCGCGTATTGGGGCACCGCATCGAACAGCTGCCGGGAGGCCATCCCGCCGGTGAGCACGTCGAGGTCGAGGCCCACTCGCGTGGCGACGTCGGCGATCACCTGCCACTCCGCGCGACTCTCACCCGGCCGGGCGACGGCTGGGCGCAGGCGCTGGATGCGCCCGTCGGGATGCACAACCGTGCCCTCCTTCTCGGGGTAGGCGCCGGCGGGGAACACCACATCCGCGTGCTCGCGGATCGCGTCGGTGAGGAACATGGCGTGGCTTATAACGGTTGTCGCGCTTGCGAGTGCTCGCCCCCACAGCTCGCGGTCCTGCTCGTCAGCGCCTCCGAGCGGGTCGGCGCCGAGCAGGTACAGACAGCTCAGCTCCCCCGCGCCCAGTGCCTGCGCCATCGCGCGCGCGTCGAGGCCATCTCGATCGACCTGACCGAGGCCTGGGCCGGCGTTGGGAAGCGCACCCGCCTCGCGCAATCCTCGGCCGTTGCTCTGGGCTGGGATTTCCAAGAGACCCGCGTTGTCCGTGTCGGCGATGCCCAACGTCCCCGCCAGATCGAGCAGCGCCTGCGCGGCGCGCGGACCCTCGGGGCCGGCTGTCAGGCGCTCGCCCCACAGCACCACGATCTCCTCGCCCGCCTCTTTCAATGTCGCGACGAGCTCGCCCGCCGACTGCTCTCCAAGCAGGTCGGCGGCGCTCGCGCGGATCAGCTTCATGCCGTGGCGGCGCACCCCCTTGCGCAGGCGCAGGTCGAGGATCGCCGCGTCCTCGATCAGATCGGCTTCGAGCACGAGCACCGCGTGAGCGAACTCGAGATCTGAGACCTTCGCCTGCAAGCTCGGCTCGGCGAGTGCCTGGTGCAGCTCAAGCGGCAGCGTGCCCGCCACGCGCGAGTCGATGTTCGGCGAGCCCAGGCCCTCGCGCAGCAGGCGTCCGAGCAGGAAGCCCTCCTCGTTGGTGGCGCCCCGGCCCACGATCGCGCCCGTCTGCGCCCCGGCACGCTTCAAGCGCGTACCGGCTTCATCCAGCGCCCGCTCCCAGGAAACGGCGCGCAGCTCGCCACCGTCGCGGATCATCGGCTGCGTCACGCGGTCTTCGCCGAGCTTCGGGTAGGCAAAGCGCCCTCGGTCGCAAAGCCACCCGTCGTCCACCTCGGGGTGGTCGCGCGCCAGCACGCGCAGCACGCGCTCGTCGCGCACCGTCAGCGTCACGTTGCACTGCGCTGCACACAGCGTGCACACCGAGCCCGCGTCCTCGATGTCCCACGGCCGCGCCCTGAAGCGGTAGTTGCGCGAGGTCAGCGCGCCCACCGGGCACAGCTCGACGATGTTGCCGCTGAACGGGGCCACGTACGGGTTGCCGTCGAACGTGGACACGTAGGAGTGCGCGCCGCGCTCCAGCAGCACGAGCTGATAGTCCTCGGCGACCTCCTGGCTGTAGCGCACGCACCGATAGCACAGGATGCACCGCTCCCTGTCGATCGCGATCGTCGGCGAGAGCTCCAGCGGCTTTACGAAGTGGCGCTTTTCCTCGACGAAGCGTGTCTTGCCCGGGCCCCACCCGAAGGTGATGTCCTGCAGCGGGCACTCCCCGCCCTTGTCGCACACCGGGCAGTCCAGGGGGTGGTTCACGAGCAGGAACTCCACCACCGCTTCCTGGGCTGTTTTCACGCGCTGTGACTGGGTGTGGACGACCATGCCGTCCTTCACTGGCGTCGAGCAGCCGGTTTGCAGCTTGGGGATGCCCTCGATTTCCACTAGGCACATGCGGCAGGCGCCTACTGGGTTTCCCAGCTTGGGCTCGTAGCAGAAGACTGGGATCTCGATGTCGCCTAGCTTGGCGGCGTCTACGAGCATCGCGTTTTCGGGGGCCTGCACCTCGCGGCCGTCTATTGAGAAGGTGATGATTTTGGGCTCTGGCCTAGGCATTTGGTCTCCGAACGGCCTTTTTATTGGTCTGCGCCGCGGGGCATCCTGCCCCGCGTTTGATGGCTTGCGGCGCCGTCCCGGCGCCGTTAACCGCTTCAGGCCTTTGGCCCTTCGCTCCCAACGACCTCGTCATGCGAATGCCTCTTGTGCCACTGGGTTTGCGCCCAGGCCGTTGCGAGCGCGGGCGGCCTCGATGTGCTCTTCGAACTCCTCGCGGAACTTTGCGATCAGCGAGCCGATTGGCATTGCCATCGCGTCTCCCAGGACGCACAGGCAGTTGCCGATTATGTGCTCTTGGACTGAGGCCATGATCTCTATGTCCATTGGGGTGGCGGTGCCCTCGTCTATGCGTTCGAGCATCTTCACGGTCCAGTTGGTGCCCTCGCGGCAGGGGGTGCACTTGCCGCAAGACTCGTGGCGGTAGAACTTTGCGACCTTCAGGGCCACATCGAGGATCGGGGTGGAGTCGTCCACGACGATGATCGCTCCGGAGCCGAGCATCGAGCCGGCCTTGGCCATCGATTCGAAGTCGTACGGGAGGTCCAGGTCCTCGGCCTTGAGCACCGGGGAGGAGGAGCCGCCCGGGAACCAGCACTTGATCTCGCGACCCTCCGGGGGGCCGCCCGCGAGGCCGTAGATGATCTCGCGCGAGGGGGTGCCCAGCTCGATCTCATAGTTGCCGGGCTTTTGCACGTGCCCCGACACCGACACGAGCTTCGTGCCTTTGGAGGTCTCGGTGCCGAGCTTGGCGTACCCCTCGCCGCTCATCCTGATGATCGTCGGGACGGTTGCCAGCGTCTCCACGTTGTTGATTAGCGTCGGGCCCTGGTAGAGGCCCTGGTTGGCAGGGAACGGCGGCTTCAGGCGCGGGTTGCCGCGCTTGCCTTCGAGCGAGTCGAGCAGGCCTGTCTCCTCGCCGCAGATGTACGCGCCGGCGCCGCGATGCACCACCAGCGAGAGCGAGTGCCCCGATTTCAAGATGTCCTCGCCCACGTACCCTGCCTCGCGTGCTTCGGCAAGCGCCGCGTCGAGCACGTCGGCCTGGTGTGAGTACTCGCCGCGGATGTAGATGAACGAGCGGCTGGCGCCCGCCGCGTAGGAGGCGATCACGATCCCCTCGATCAGCATGTGCGGCGACTTCTGCATCAGTTCGCGGTCCTTGAACGTGCCCGGCTCGGACTCGTCGGCATTGCACACGAGGTACTTGTCGATCGCGCCCTTGGGCAGGAACGACACCTTCTTGCCCATCGCGAAGCCCGCTCCGCCGCGCCCGCGCAGCCCGGAGGCTTCGAGCTGTGCGAGCACGTCCTCGGGCCTCGTCGCGAGCGCCCTGCGCAGCGACTCGTACCCGCCCCGTTTGGAGTAGACCTCGAGTGTCGCGAGACCGGGCTCGTCGATGTCCTTGAACAGCAGCGCTTCGGTCATTGGCCGTCACCTCCGATCGAGTCGGCGGGAGGTGGGATCGCAGGCGCCGATACGCCGCCTCCGGACGCGTCTGTCGTCGAGCCCATCTCGATCGCGTGCGCCGGGAACTCGCGCGAATTGGCGTGTGGGTCGGCGACGAGCCTGGTGGACAGCTGCTTGTCGGGGAGCACCGGTCGCCCGGAGCGGGTGTCCTCGAGCAGTCGCGGCACGTCCTCGAGTGTGAGCGGGCCCACGAACACGCCATCCACTGAGGCCATCGGCGCGATGTCGCACGCGCCCAAGCACTCGAACGAGCGCACGTTGAACTCCGGGTCGTCTCCGGCCGCCTCGCAGACAGCAGCGTGCAGCGCATCGGCGCCGCGCAGCGAGCAGGAGATGTTGGTGCACACGTAGATCGAGTGACGGCCGACCGGCTCGGTCTCGAGCATGTCGTAGAAGGTGGCCACGGCCGCGAGGTAGGCGGGGGTGACGTCCATCACCTCCGCGACCTGCTCGATCGCCTCGGGCGAGCACCAGCCGTGCACGCGCTGCGCCGCCTCCAATGCCGGCAGTGCCGCCGAGCGGCTGTCGGGGTAGAGCGCCATGTGCGCCTCTATGTCGGCACGCAGAGCGCCAGGCACCTCGATTGGGACGCGTGGCTCGGCCATCGACTCGATCTGCTTGGAGGACACGGCAGGGACCTCAACCGGCTCGGAAGCGTTCACCGGTCGATGCCCCCCAGGATGGGGTCGAGCATCGCGAGCGTGGCGATCATGTCGGCGATGTAGGAGCCCTCGGCCATGTGCGACAGCGCCTGCAGGTTCACGAACGAGGGGTCGCGCATATGTACGCGAGCGGGCTTTGAGGAGCCGTCGGAGCGCACGAAGCAGGCGAGCTCGCCGCGCGGGGACTCGATCGGGTAGTACACCTCGCCCGGGGGCACCCTGAAGCCCTCGGTGACGAGCTTGAAGTGGTGGATCAGCGCCTCCATCGAGGTCGCCAGCTCGTGGCGCGGGGGCAGCGCTACCTTGCGGTCGGTCGTGATGTGTGGGCCCTCGGGCAGACCGTCGAGTGCCTGATCGATGATCTTCACCGACTCGTAGATTTCGGCGACCCGCACGGCGAAGCGGTCGTAGTTGTCGCCGACGGTGCCCACCGGGATCTTGAAGTCGAAGTCGTCATAGGAGCTGTATGGGGCCGCCTTGCGCAGGTCCCATGGGTTGCCGGCGGCGCGCAGCAGCGGGCCGGTGACGCCGAGGCCCAGCAGTGTGTCGGCGTCGAGCGGGCAGGTGCCGCGCAGGCGCTGCAGCACGATCTGGTTGGCGTTCAGGATCGCGCCGTACTGGTCGGCTCGCGCGGGCATCACCTTCGTGAACTCGCGCACCTTCTCGGCGAAGCCGACGGGGATGTCCTCCATCACGCCGCCCACCTGGAAGTAGCGCGTGTGCATGCGCGCCCCGGAGGACATCTCGAACAGGTCGAGGACCAGCTCGCGCTCGCGCAGGCAGTACAGGAAGATCGAGACCGCGCCGAGATCCAGGGCGCTCGTTCCGAGCCAGATCAGGTGTGAGGCAATGCGGTTGAGCTCGAGATGGATCACCCGCAGGTACTGCGCGCGCTTGGGGACCTCCACCTCGGCCAGCGTCTCCACCGCGCCGCAATAGGCCATCGCGTTGAAGTAGTAGGACAGGTAGTCCATCCGCTCGACCACGGGGATCACCTTCCAGTAGGCCTTGTCCTCGGCGGTCTTTTCGATCCCCGTGTGCACGTATCCGATGACCGGCTTGATCGAGCGCACCACCTCGCCCTGCAGCGTCACGAGCAGGCGCAGCACGCCGTGCGTGGCAGGGTGATGCGGGCCGAAGTTGAGCGTCAGCAGCTCTTCGTGGGTGGCCTCGGTGGACTGCTCCACCTGTGAGAGCGTGATGCTTTCCTCGCGGCGTCGGTAATCGGACATCTGCTTCTCGGTGACCGTCATCTCCTCACCCCGGAGGACTCGTGTTCGCTGTGGGTGAAGATCACCGGTTCGCCGCCGACAGGGAAGTCGCGTCGCTGCGGGTGGCCCTCGTAGTCCTCGGGCATCAGGATGCGCCGCATGTCGGGGTGGCCGCTGAACTCGACGCCGAACATGTCATACACCTCGCGCTCCTGGTGGTCGGCGGTCGGCCAGCCGGGGCCGTCGGGCCCCGCGTGCGTGACCGAGTCCACTTCGGGCGCCTCGGTCGGCACGCGCAACATGACGGTGACGCGGTCGACCTTGCTCATGTCAAGCAGCTCGTAGTGAACTCCGAGGCGTGGCTCGTGTGGGTAGTAATCGACGCCGTGCACGCTCATCATCGACGTGTAGCCGCGCTCGCGCAGACGGGCGAGCACCGCGCGGATGTTCCGTGGCTTGACTTCGAGCGTTGCGCGACCGCGAAAGTGCAGCGTTCCGAGAATCGCCTCCACGCCCTCGCTCTCGCGCAGCTCCTTGGCCAGTAGCTCCAGCCCCGTGGCGTCAGGCACCGGGGACTGTCCGGTCGGCGCGGCCGATCTCCTCGGTGCCCCGTGCGTCGTAGCGCTCGCGCCAGCCGGCGTCGGGATCCTCTTGGACCAGCTTGCGCAGCTTGAGGATGCCGTGCATCAGGCTCTCGGGGCGCGGGGGGCAGCCGGGCACGTGCACGTCGATCGGCATGAACTTGTCGGCCGGCACCAGCGCGTAGTTGTTGAACACGCCCATCGAGCTGCAGCACGCGCCCATCGAGATCGCCCACTTCGGCTCGAGCATCTGGTCGTACAGGCGGCGGATGATCGGCGCCATCTTGATCGACACGCGTCCCGCCAGGATGATCAGGTCGGCCTGGCGCGGCGACGCGCGGAACGCCTCGAAGCCGAAGCGCGCGATGTCCATGCGCGGGCCGGCGGTCTGGAACTGCTCCATCGCGCAGCACGCGAGGCCGAAGGCGAGCGGAAAGAACGAGTTCGAGCGTCCCCAGGCCACGGCCTTCTCGAGCGTCGTCGTGAGCACACGTTCGTGGACATAGCGTTCAAGCTCCTCGCCGTCCATGCTCGCGGGGGCGGTCGGCCCAAGCAGCTCAGCGCCGCGCAGCAGTTCCTTGGAGTCGTGCTTGTTGACACGCAAAGCGCTCGCATCGATCTCGCCGCTCCCTCGACCTTGGCCAGTGGGGCGTACGCCGGGAGGAAGAGGCTCGCGCTTTATCTCCACTCGAGCGCTCCCCTGCGCCACACGTACACGAACGCCACGAACAGCAGCGCTATGAAGGTCACCGTCTCCGCGAGCGCGAAGCCGCCGTAGGTGCGCAGCTGCACGGCGATCGGGTAGAGGAACACCACCTCGATGTCGAACAGGATGAACAGCATCGCGATCAGGTAGAAGCTGATCCCGAAGCGCATCCCGCGCTTGACCTCAGACGGCAGGCCGCACTCGTAGGGGTCCTGCTTGTGCTCTACGCGCCTGCGCGGCCCCACCATCGTGTTGAGTACCACGAAGATCCCGCCCACGGAGCCGCCGAGGATGAGGAATACGATCGCGGGGAGATAGCTTCGCAACACGGAGGGCTGTTATATCACCGCTTGTGACAGACTGTTACATAGTGACGATTGCCTCGAAAGTATGACCACGGCGGTCGCGTGGGGGGCGATCGCACTGGCTGCGCTCAACGTCGTCCCAGGTCTGCTCGGTGCATGGCGCTGGTATCGCCACGAAAGCAGTCGCAGTTTCTGGTTGCTGCTGCGCGTCGGCCAGGTCGGAGCGCTCGTGTTCGCCGCGGGAGTCGGTGTGCTCGCCGCCGCCGGGCACTCTTCGAGCGAAGACCTCTTCTATCTCTACGCGCTGCTGCCGCTCGCGATCGGCTTCGTCGCCGAGCAGCTGCGCGTCGCCTCGGCGCAGACGATTCTCGACCAGCACGAGATCCCGAGCGCCCAGGCGGTGGGTGAGTTGCCAGAGCATGAGCAGCAGGAGATCGTGGCGCTGATCGTGCGCCGCGAGATGGGTGTGATGACCCTCTCGGCACTGGTCGTCGTCTTCCTGGCCCTGCGAGCTGCCGAAACCGCTCACGGGTTTTGAGGCCGCTGCGCGACGTGCTGCTGGCGGATCCGCAGGCGGCGCTCGATGCTCGACGTGTTCCGGGGAGGAGCGCAACCGATATATTCCGGCGCGCATGAGGCCGCCGATGAAGATGCTTGCCGCCGCACTGACGCTGCTTGCCGCCGCCGCGGGAATATCGGCCTGCGGGTCGCAGGGCATCTCGGTGGCGAAGTCGAGCCCGTACTACCGTGGCGCGGTTCTTTTCCGCGACCACTGTTCGGGATGCCACACCCTTGCCGTCGTGGGCGCGGAGGGCTCGGCGACGTCGATCAAGGACCGCCTGAAGACGAACGGACCGAACTTCAACATCCGCAAGGAGAACGTCGAACAGGTTCTCTTCGCGATTCGCAACGGCGGCTTCTCGGGGGCGATCATGCCCGAGAACCTTGTCGTGGGCGACGACGCTCAGGATATAGCCCGCTTCCTGGCGGCCTACTCAGGGCTGCAGGCCGAAAAGGTGCCTTCGGTCAACATCACCCTGTCCACCAAATAGGGGCTAGCGGGTGAGGGCGACGTGCTCGACCTCAAGCTGATCCGGGATCAGCCCGAGTGGGTGCGAGCCGAGCTTGCGCGTCGCGGCGAGGGCGCGGCGGCGGGTCTCGATCTCGTGCTCGGGCTCGACGGGCAGCGCCGCGCGCTCATCCCGCGCTTGGAGGAGCTGCGCGCGTCGCGCAACACGGCCGTCGAGGCGATCGCCCAAGCCAAGCGCGCCGGCGAGGACGCAAGCGACGCGATCGCAAGCCAGCGCGAGCTGGGTGGGCGCGAGAAGGAGCTGAGCCGCGAGCTGACGGAGATCGAGGAGCGGTTGCAGGCAGCGCTTGCGCCGCTGCCAAACCTGCCCGATCCGACGGCCGCCCCGGGCCCGGAGGATGAGCTGATCAAGCTCGTCGGCGAGCCGCGCGTGGGTGCGGGGGCGCGCGAGCGCGCTGGGAGGACTGAGGCGCCGGATGCCGCGGGGACAAGCGAGGCGATCGTCGAGCGGGCGCCGGGCGTGCGCGACCACCTCGAACTGGCCGGCTCCATGATCGACATGGACCACGCCGCGAAGCTGTCGGGCGCGCGCTTTGCCTACCTGAAGGGCGACCTTGTGATGGTGGAGCTCGCGCTGGTGCGGTTTGTGCTCGAGAAGCTGCGCGGGTATGGCTTCGAGCCGGTGATCCCGCCCGTGCTCGTGCGCGAGCGGGCGCTCTACGGGACCGGCTTTCTGCCGGACACCGAGCAGCAGATCTACCGCCTGGCCGACGACGACCTGTATCTCGTGGGCACCTCCGAGGTGGCGCTCGCCTCGCTGCACGACGAGGAGATCCTTCCCGCCGAGCGCCTGCCGTTGCGCTACGCCGGCTTCTCGCCGTGCTTTCGCCGTGAGGCCGGCGCGGCGGGCAAGGACACGCGCGGGATCTTCCGTGTGCACCAGTTCGACAAGGTTGAGATGTTCAGCTTCGTCGAGCCCGAGCACTCGACCGAGGAGCACGAGCGCATCCTCGCGATCGAGGAGGAGATCCTGACTGCCCTTCAGCTGCCCTATCGCGTCGTCAACATCGCCGTGAACGATCTCGGCAACTCCGCCGCCAAGAAGTACGACTGCGAGGCGTGGCTGCCGAGCCAGGGCCGCTATCGCGAGCTGACCTCGTGCTCGAATACCACCGATTACCAGGCGCGGCGCCTAAACATTCGCGTGCGCCGCGAGAAGCGAGTGCGGATGCTCCACACGCTCAACGGCACCGCCGTGGCCGTGGGACGCACGCTGATCGCACTGCTCGAGAATGGTCAGCGCGAGGACGGGACCGTTGCGCTGCCCGACGCGCTCGTCGCGTACGGTGCCCCCGCCGTCCTCGGCGCCTGATCTAGGGCGCGCTGCCGGCCAGCTGGATGTGGTCCGCCTCGGCCGGGCCGGGGAAAGGCCGTGTGAGGCCGAACTTCTCGAGGATCGACTCCGGCACGCCTTCGACGCCGGGCGTGTCGGATGCTTCCCCGCGAGTGTGCGGGTCGTTGGCGAAGCCGCCCACCTCGATCGAGTGCTCGGGGGTGCGATAGCCGGAGATACCGATTAGGTGCAGGTGCAGGGACTTGCCGAGCGTGTTCAGGCGTTGCACGAGGATCGGCTCGACCCCCACGCTGTAGTTGGTTCCGGGTGCCTGGAAGAAGCCGTAGTCGCCGGCGGGGCCGCCTGCTTCGATCGCGTAGCCGGTCGCGAACGACTGATTCTGCGAGGCGTACTCGCTCACGGCGATCGTCACGAGTTCTTTTTCGAGGGACTGTTGGTGCGAGCGAATTTCGCCCAGCTGTGAGCTCTTGCGGTCGCGCGCCTTGACGTACTCGAGTTGGTGGTCGAGCAGGGCGAGATGCAGGTGGGCAACCTCGTCGCGCTGCACGAGCACTGCGGTGTTCTCGCGCTGAGAGCTGTCCGTCAGCACGGTCAGGTGCTGTGTTTCCTTGGCCACGGCCTTGCGCGTGTCTGCCACCTGCACGGTTGCGGTGGCGTTCTCCTGGCCGATCGACTTGAGGTCATCGACCCGCTCGATCAGGTCGCCGAAGCCGTGCGCCTCGAGGATCACGGTCACGATGCTCGGCGGTGGGTCCTCATAGGCGGCGATGACCTGGGCGACGAGCACCTTGCGGTCCCGGGCGAGCTGGACCTGCAGCTTCGAGAGGTGGGTGTGCGCGGCCCCAAGCTGTGCCTTGAGATGTTCGAGAAGCTGTTTCTCAATCGTGAGAGTGCTTTCGAGCGCTCCGAGACGCGCTTTGAGATCGTCGATGCTTCCTTGGAAGCCGTCTATCTTGCTCGAGTCCGCCTGGATTTCCGCGCTGAGCTCGCTCGCTTTGGCTTTCGAGGAGGAGATACCGCTTTCAAGCGCGCCCTGGGACTGCCCGGCGAGGGCGGGAGCGGCCGCTGCGGCGGCGAGCAGCGCTAGCAGCGCCAGCGCGTGGCGCATACGAATCTGTAGGGGGCTGAATCTGCTCATCTGGATCGCGCGAGAGCACCCTCGAGAGCCGGTCAGCTCGCGATAGGTGAGTTCGATGCCATGCGCAAGCTAGCCACGCGAGCCCCCGATCACAAGCGCGGAGGGGTGCGTGCATACGGAGTTGCACAGAGGTAACGCTCCCCGATGCCTGTTCTCTAGGCAAATCTGGCGCCGCGCGCTGTCAAAGAGCGACGTGGCAGGGTCACTGGACAGTAGGCAGATGCACGCCACGGGTAATATCAAGCACGCGCGTGGCATCTGGGGGTCTCCTCGAGCGTATCGAGGGGTCTGACCGGGCTACGCGGTCAAACGTGGAGGAGATTCAGCGATCAAGGATCCTCGCCGCGATGGCAGAAGAGGTTGCCATCCGCGGCGCGTCATCGGTCACGGTGGCGCGCGTGATCGCGCGCGCTCGCGTCTCGCGAAGGCTTTTCTACGAGCTGTTCGCAGACATCGACGATTGCTTCCTGGCGACGTTTGACTGGGCGGTCGAGCAGGCGCGGGGTGTCGCGGTGGAGGCTTTCACGGCCGAGCAGGGCTGGCGCGAGGGAATCCGAGCGGGTCTTGCGGCTCTGCTGCGCTTCTTCGACGAGCAGCCGCTGCTCGCACAGCTGTGCGTGGTGCACGCCGCGGGGGGCGGGCCGCGTGTGCTCGAACGTCGCTCGAAGGTGATGGCTGAGCTGTGTGAGGTGGTCGACCGGGGTCGCACCGAGGCCTCTGGCTCCCGCGTCCCGGGCCCGGTGGTCGCCGAGGGCGTCGTGGGCGCCGTGGTCGCGGTGCTGTACACGCGCCTGCTCGCGAAGGGCACGGGTGTGGCGGGCGGCTACGTAGACCTGGGCGATGGCGAGCCGGCGCTGATCGAGCTGCACGGAGAGCTCATGAGCCTGATCTTGCTCCCTTATCTGGGGGCCGCGGTGGCAGGCAGGGAATTGAAGAGGCCCGCTCCGATGCCCCGGCGCAGCGCAGCGCATCCACGGATGCTGGAGCACTCGCCGCAAGAGGAACCGGCAGCCCGCCTGACCTATCGCACGGTGCGTGTGCTCAGGACGATCGCGGAGCTTCCCGCCGCCAGCAATCGCGAGGTAGCCGAACGTGCAGGGATCGTCGATCAGGGCCAGATCTCAAAGATCCTCACGCGCCTGGAGTTTCAGGGTCTCGTCGTCAACCGTCACGGCTCGAGTGCCACGCGCGGAACACCCAACTCGTGGTGGCTCACAGAGCGCGGCGAAGCACTTGAGCGTGAATTGCGGGAGCGGCCACCCGGCCAGCACGACTCCGGGCGTCAGCACGGGAAAGGCTCGAGCTCGCGGCGACGGTCGGGATAAGACGTTTCGCTGTGGCTACGCGCAGGCCCGCGCGTCTGCCGGATGTGGCCGGGCTCAGGGCACCCGAATCGAGATCGACCGCGCGGCGCCGCCCACAGGTGCGAGCGTCAAGCGATAGAGCCCCGGCGCCAGCGTGCCCGATCCGTGCAATCGACGACGGTTGACGCCTTTGATCGCTGCGAACGCGAGCGATGGTGAGAGCATGTGCCAGTGACGAGAGCTGCCCGAGCGGACTTGGACGGCGAGCGTGACGTGCATGGTGGTGGCCCGAGTCAACGTGCAGGAGAACGCAAGACTCGAGATCGCAAGACGACTATGTCTTAGGGCAGCCCGCGCATTGGCGGTGAGCGCAAGCGCCGATATGCGCGGGGCCTTGAGGGCGGGCGCGACGGTGGCGCCCGGGGAGCCCTTACCAACGGATGCTCCATCTGGCCCGCCGTTCGTAGAGCTCGATGCGGACCCGCCGCCCGGGGTTCCCGCGGAGTTGGCGCTGCCGCCTTCGGGTGCTTTCGATTTGCTCGGTTCTTCGCCGGGTTTGCTCTTTGGGGCGCCTTCTTCGCTGGGCTTGAACGCGCCGATTCCGGCGGGGGTGCCGACGCCCGTCGGTCCGTCGTAGCCGGTGGTGGCATTGCAGATCCACGCGCCCGCACCGCAGTCGAGCGGGGAGGTGAGCGATCCGCCACAGGTGGCGTAGTCGTCGTCGCACTCCCCATTGCCGCCAATCGTCACATCGTGTAGCACCGAGGTGCCGAGGTGCGAGTAGAGCGTTTGCGCGGGGTAGGCGACGCCGTGCGCGCCACCCGCGAGCGCGAACATCGAAGCGATGATCGGCGAGGCGACGCTGGTTCCGCCAATGGGCCACCATTCCAGCGGTGCGTTGACCGCTTGGCCCGGCACTTCTTCCTGGATGGTGGGAACGGAGTCATAGACGGCCACTCCCGTGTAGGGGTCGGCGTCCGCGGAGACGTCGGCTACAGCTCGTTTGGCGCCGCATCCCACTTGCGACCAGTCCGGGAGGGCTTGCTGCCACGGTGGGGCGGTGAACGAAACGCTGCACCCGCCGCCCCCGGCGCCCTGATTTTCGCCTTCGGCGCTCGGGTCCTCGTTCCAAACGGTCTCGCTCTGTCTGGCGCCGTCGGTCATAGCGAGCTTGGTGCCGCCGACGGCAACCACGTCTGGCGAGGTTGCGGGGTAATCCGCGCCTGCGAAGTAGCCGCTTTCCTTCCCTTCCTGCCGAGCCTGCTCAGCTGCCTCGGCTTCGGTCCAGTTGAGGTAGCCGTCATCGCCGGCAGCTGCGGTGATGACGGTGCCGGGATGGTCGAACGCCTGGCCGCTGGATCCTTCCTGGGGCCCTCCCCATGAGTTGGAGATCTCGGTAGCGTGAAGCCTCACAGCCGTTTCCTCCGCGGCTTCGAGGTCCTGATAGGAGGGGACGCTCGCCTCGACGAGCAAGATCTTGCAGTTCTGGCAGACGGCATGGGCCATCTCGATATCGGTCGAGATCTCGACCACCCATCCCTCGGCTTCTACCAGTTCGTCACAGGCTTCTTCCCGTTGCTCGAGCTCCAGTTCGCTTTCTTTTGCCTTTTCGGTCACGCAAACGGTTTCCTTGGCTTCCCTTGCCGCTTCGCTCTTGGGAAAGGGCAGCCCGCCGGTACCGCTCTGGCTCACCTGTTCGAAGCAACCGCCTTCACTTCCGTTGCACTTGTGTATGGCCGGCAGATGGAGCTCTTCGTCGTAGACCCCGAGGTCGGCTTCTGCTTTCGGGTCGTTGTAGGCGTCGATGAGCGCAATTGTCTGCGTGTTTGAAGCCGGCGCTTCCGGCTGTTCGCTCGGAAAATAGGCGCTGCGCAGGTTCTGCGGGGTCAAGCAGGCCGACGGGAACTCCGCCGTACATTCCGCCGCCGTCTTCACGCCGGTCGGCACGCTCTTGGTAGCGGGTGGTTGGACCCGCGCTTGTGCGGCGGGCGACTGTGCCACCAGCTCGAGTGCCATGCAGCTGGCGCGTCCTGGCGTGGGCGCAGAGCAGGCGCTGTGTGTCGTGTATTCGGATTCCGCCAGCGGTGAGGCGCTCGCCGCCGGCGCGACCTGGAGACCTGCCAGCGCGAGCATCGCCCAGAGCAGAGCGAGTCCCCAGAGTGTGGTGGGGACCCTATGACTGCCGTGTCTCACGTGCCCTATCTTGGCAGCCCACAGCGGTGGGGGCCACCTACCATGGGGCGTTCAGGTAGATCGAGCGTGCGTGGCCGTTGGTCGGCTTCACCGTCAAGCGGTAGCGGCCCGGGGACAGCCGGTTGTGGCCCTTGAGGGAGAGTGCGGTGCGACCCCGAGCAGTGGATAGCGTGAGCGAGTCGGGCAGCGTGACCCAGCGAGTGCGTCCGCCGCTGCTTGTTTGCCGGACGATCGTGACCTGCACTCTTGCGGGAGCGCTCAGCGCGAAGGAGAATCCGATGGCGGACACTGAGGGCAGACGGTGTGCCAGCGCGGCCGTGGCCTTCGTCGTGAGCTCGAGGTGGGAGACCACGATTGACCCCGCGCTGCCCGAGCCCAGGACCGGCGAGTTGCCTGTGCCGGTTTCCGCTTCTTCGGCTTCGACTTCGGCGGTGGCGGCTTCTGCTTCGCCTTCTTCCAGTTCTTCTTCGGGTTCTTCGCCTTCGCTGTCGCTTGCGTAGGCGATCGCCAGGGTGTGCATGCAGCCGGGGGCTGTCGCGGCGGGGACGGCGCAGTGTGAGCGGGTCGCGCCGGCCGCCGATGCTGACGGCGCGAGTGTGGTGCACATCATCCAGAGGCCCAGCAACGCGGTGAGTGGCATGGCAGCTCGCACGGCCGGGCGTCGCTTGCGATCGGGAGCTCTCCGCGGATGAGCCTTCGTGGTCACCTGGCCCGCCTGTGGATCGTTGTTGCCATAAGCAGACAATCGACTCGAACGAGGAGTTGCTTGAGGAATTGAGCCTGTTTGTAGGGGTTTTGGGTCTATCCGCGGGTATCCGGACGCGCAGCGTCATCCAAGTGCGCAGGATGCTCCCTGGGGTTGCTATGGCGGCGCACCGACGGTTCGCCTGTAGCGCCGCCGCAACAGACCACGGATCAGCCAAGGGCGCCCTGCGGGGCGCCCTTGGTCGTTGGGTGCTCCCTTTGGGAGGCCCTTCCCTCGGGTGTCTTGCGCATGGATGTTGCTGGTTGGTCGCATGCCGTGGACGCCTTTACCATGCGCTTTGCAGGCACGAGCCGCAACTCCGCTCCGCCGGCCGTTACGCTGGAAAGGTGGCCCGTTCGTTTGGCTTTTTGCTGAGCCCAGAACCGCCGTCGCGGCGCGTCGGTGGGCTCGTCGCGGTCGCGCTCGTGGCGCTCTGCACGCTGTTGATCTACCCCCTCAAGCAGGCTGCTCCGGTCGTCTCCCTTGGCGTCGTCTACATGCTCGCGGTGGTGATCGTCTCGGTCACCTGGGGTCTATGGCTGGGCATCGCCACCTCGCTGCTCAGCGCACTCGCCTTCAACTACTTCCACCTACCACCGGTCGGGCGTCTAACGATCTCAAACGGTGACAATTGGGTGGCACTCGTCGCATTCGTGATCGTCTCGATGCTCGCGAGCTCGGTGGCCGAGGTCACGCGCGCACGCTCGCGTGAGGCAGCTGAGCGTCGCCGTGAGGCAGATCTAGCGGCCGAGATGGCGCGGCTGCTGCTCGGGGGCCGACGGCTCTCTGAGGACCTGCCGACGGCGGCCGCGCGTCTCTCGCAGGTGTTCGAGCTGCCCTCCGCCGCGATCGAGCTGGAGGCGGTCGAGGGTGACGAGCGACGGGTGGCGTTCCCGCTGCGCGAGGGTCCGCGCCGGCTCGGGACGCTGCTGGTGCCGGCGGATAGCTCCGAGGCTGTCTTGCGTCGTCTGCAGGAGCGCGTGGTGCCCGCCCTGGAGTCGCTGCTGGGCGCCGCCCTGGAGCGAGACTCGCTGCTGGCTGACGTGGTCGAGACAGCGGCGCTGCGGCGTACCGACGTGGTCAAGACCGCCCTGCTACGAGCTGTCTCCCACGATCTCCGCTCGCCGCTGACCGCGATCTCCGCGGCAGCCGAGGCGATCGATTCTGTCTCGCTCTCCGAGGAGGAGCGTCGCGAGATGGCCGGGATCATCCAGCATGAGACGCGCAGGCTCTCGCGCCTGGTGGACAACCTGCTTGACCTCTCGCGCCTGGAAGCGGGAGCCGCCGAGCCGCACGCCGCGCTGACGTCGGTCGATGAGGTGATTCGCGCGGCACTTGCTGAGCTCACCCCGGCACCCGAGGATTTCAGCCTCTCGATCGACCGCGACCTGCCGCTCGTGAGCGTCGATCCTGTACAGCTGGAGCGCGCGTTCGTGAACGTGTTGGAGAACGCGCGACGGCATTCGGGGGGCCACCCCGTATCAGTCAGAGCACGCGCGGTACGTAGCCTCGGTGCCGTCGCCGAGGCCCCCAAGGTGGAGTTGGTTGCGGATCAGGAGCGCTCGGGCGCGGCGTTCGACACCGGTCTCGCTCCACTGGAAGGCCCGAGCGGAGCTCCGGCCGGCGACAGGCTGGTGGTGCGCGTGGTCGATCGTGGTCCCGGCATACCCCCGGCGCAGCTTGAGCGCGTGTTCGAACCCTTCTACCGGGCGGGTACACCGCAGGGAGGCCATCGCGGCTCTGGACTGGGTCTCGCGATCGCCCGAGGCTTCACCGAGTCCAACGGCGGCAGGCTGACCGTCGAGTCGCTTCCCGGCCAGGGCGCCACGTTCGTGTTCGAGCTGCCGCTCGCTCCGCAACGGTCATCACGCGAGCATGAGGACGACGTCGAGGCCCCGGCCATCCCCGAGCACGCGCGTTGATCGCATCGGATCGGCCGCCCGTCGCCCAGCGCATCCTCGTCGTCGACGACGAGCCGCAGATCCTGCGCGCGCTACGCGTCGTGTTGCGCGACGCCGGCTTTGAGGTGGTGCCCGCGGAAACGGCCGCCGAGGCGCTTGACCGTGCGGCCGTGCGTCCACCACAGGCGGCGATCGTCGATCTGATGCTGCCCGACATGGACGGCGTCGAGCTCACGCGTCTGCTGCGCGAGTGGAGCGAGATGCCGATCCTGGTGCTGTCGGCCATCGGCGAGGAGGAGCAGAAGGTCCGAGCGCTGCAGGCGGGTGCCGATGACTACATCACCAAGCCGTTCGGCTCGCGCGAGCTGGTGGCGCGACTACAGGCCGCTTTGCGGCGTGGGGGGCGCTCCGATGATGAGCCCCGGATAGCGGTCGGCGATCTGGAGATCGATCTCGCCGCGCGCGTCGTGCGCCGCGGCGGTGCGGACGTTCACCTCACTCCGATCGAGTTCGACCTGCTACGCGTGCTCGTACGCAACCGGGGGCGCCTGATGACCCATCGTGCGCTGCTCGGCGAGGTGTGGGGACCCGAGTACGGGGATGACGTGCAGACGCTTCGCACCCACATCGCGCGCCTGCGCGGGAAGATCGAGCCCGAGGGGACGCCTCGCTTCGTCGTCACCGACCCCGGCGTGGGCTACCGCTTTTCCGGATAGCGACGACCTCCTAGCAATCAGGGGCTCTCTATCCGCGCATAGAACGAACAGCTAATCCATATAGGTAGATCCGCTCGCCCCATGTGAGGGCCGCGCGTGGGGGCACCCGCGCCGTCACAAAATCGTTATGTGACGCGGGCAAATCGTCACGCGACCGTGATGGTCCGCGCCTAATAGTGGTGGACATGGACGTCGTCGCCATCGTTATCGGGATCGCAATGTTCGCGATTTTGCTGCTCATACTCGAGGGAATCGATCGCATATGAGTGTCACTTCGCCTCTCGGCGCGCTGATCGCACATATGAGCGGTGCCGATGTGTTCGGTCTGGTCGTCTCGCTGCTTATCATCGCGTATCTGTTTTACGCGTTGATCCGCGGAGAGAAGTTCTGAGATGACCGTCGCGGGCTGGCTGACGATAGTCCTGTTCGCGGTCATCCTGACCGCGCTGGCGTTGCCGCTGGGCAGTTACATGGCCGCGGTCTACTCGGGTCGGCGTGTCCTGCTCTCGCCGATACTCGCGGGGCCTGAGAAATGGCTCTACAAGCTCCTGTGCGTCGATCCCAAGCGCGAGCAGGACTGGAAGGGATACGCGAAGAGCCTGCTCATCTTCTCGCTTGCCGGTTGGCTTCTCCTCTACCTGATACTGCGCACGCAGACGGTCTGGAACTTCACGGGCCTGAACCCGACCGGCTTCCACTCGGGTTCGTGGAATGTCACGTTCAACACCGTCTCGTCGTTCATGACGAACACCAACTGGCAGTTCTACAGCGGCGAGACGACGATGAGCTACTTCAGCCAGATGGCCGGGCTCACCGTGCAGAACTGGCTCTCCGCCGGGGTCGGCATCACCGTCGCGGTCGCTCTGATTCGCGGGATCATCGGGCGCAGTGGCAAGAGCCTTGGAAACTTCTGGCAGGACCTGGTTCGGACGATCCTCTATGTGCTCGCGCCGCTATCGGTTCTCGCGGCGATCATGCTCGTCTCACAGGGGGCGATCCAGAACTTCTCCAACTATCTCACGGCTCACACGATCACCGGTCTGACGCAGAAGATCGCGATGGGGCCGGTCGCCTCCCAGGAGGCGATCAAGATGCTCGGCACCAATGGCGGCGGCTTCTTCAACACCAACTCTGCCCACCCGTTTGAGAACCCGACCGCGTTCACCAACCTCTTCGAGATGCTGCTCGTGTTGATCATTCCGGCGGCGCTGATCTTCACCTTTGGGCGCATGACCGGCAATCGCCGCCAGGGCTACGCGATCTATGGCGCGGTCATATTCATGTTCCTCGGCGCCGTGGCGGTGGCCTACATCGCCGAGGCGCACGGCTCGCCCGCCCAGCACGCCGCCGGCTTGCACACTGGCGTCATACCGGGCTCCACGGGTGGAAACATGGAAGGCAAGGAGCAGCGCTTTGGCATCGCGGGCTCAGCCTTGTTCAACGTCGTCACAACGGTTACCTCTTGTGGGGCCGTCAACAGCGCGCTCGAGTCCTTTACCGGAATCGGTGGCGCGGTCCCGTTTGCCAACCTGTCCGCCTCCGAGGTGATCTTCGGCGGGGTCGGCACGGGTCTCTACTCGATCCTCATGTATGTCCTTTTGGCGGTCTTCATCGGCGGCCTGATGGTCGGGCGCACCCCGGAGTGGCTTGGCAAGAAGATCGAGGCCCGCGAGATAAAGCTCGCCGGCCTGGGGATTCTGATCACGCCTCTGGCGGCCCTGTTCTGCACGGCGCTTGCGACCGCGAGCCATGCGGGCCGCGCGTCGATCTCAGAATTGGGCAAGGGCCCGCAGGGCTTCTCGGAGACTTTCTACGCTTACCTCTCTCAGGCCAATAACAACGGCTCCGCGTTTGCCGGTTACACCGGCTACATCCAGCCGAACGCCGGCAATCTAGGGGCCCACGGGGTCACCTTCGCCGACCTGCTTGGTGGCTTTGATATGACGTTCGCGCGTTACGCGCCGATCCTCTTCGCGCTGGCCATCGCCGGTTCCTTGGCGGGCAAGCGTGTGAGCCCGGCGGGCCTTGGCACGATGCGCACCGACAACCCCACGTTCGTGATCCTCTTGATCGGCGTGATCATCCTCGTTGGCGCGCTCACCTTCTTCCCGGCCCTCTTGCTCGGCCCGATCGTCCAGGGACTGACAGGACACCTCTACTAGTCATGCGCCGCGACATCCTCACATCCGCCATTGCCGTCGTTCTCTTCACGATCCTGCTCGGCGTCATCTACCCCTTGTTCATCACAGGTGTCAGTCAGGTCGCGTTTCCCGGTAAGGCCAATGGCCAGCAGATCCACTTCAACGGCAAGCTCGTGGGCTCGAAGATCATCGGCCAGAGCTTCGCCTCGCCTGTGATCGGCAAGAACGGCAAGCCAGAGGAAAAGGAAGAAGAACTCGTCACTGAGGCCGATCCGCGTTATTTCCAGTCGCGTCCCTCGGCGACCGAAGGCGGCGCCTACAACGCCGCGGCGAGCACCTTCTCCAATCGTGGTCCCAACGACAAGGAAACAGAGGAAGTCGATGCTGAAAACATCAAGGCCTACCTCGAACTCAACAAGCCATACGACCCGAGCTTGACGGTCGCCCAGGTGCCGGTCGATGCGGTGAACACCTCGGGCTCGAACCTCGACCCCGAAATCTCACCGGCAAACGCCTGGATTCAGGCGCATCGCGTGGCGGCTAAGCGCGGACTGTCGTTGAGCGTGGTCGATGGGCTGATCTCCAAGTACACCTCCGGGCGCGGTCTCGGCTTCTCTGGTGAGGAAGGCGTGAACGTGCTCGAGCTCAACCTCGCCCTCGATCGCCTCAACGCAGGAGGCAAATGATGTCCGCCGTAAACGCCACCTCTGAGCGTCGTGCGATCTCGCTGTTCCAAGGCGACATCGTCAAGCGCGCGCTGCTCGACAGCGTAAAGAAGCTCGACCCGCGCGTGCAGGTCCGCAACCCGGTCATGTTCGTCGTGGAGATCGGCTCGTTGATCACGACCGTCACGTGGCTGATCCAGGTGTTCGGCGGCAAGCCGCTCGGTGGCGGTCATGAGCCTGCCTGGTACACATTCACGATCGCCTTCTGGTTGTGGCTGACGGTCATCTTCGCCAACATGGCCGAGGCCTTTGCCGAGGGTCGCGGGCGCGCCCAGGCCGACACGCTGCGCAACATGCGCAAGGAGACGGTCGCCACGATGCGCAACGGTTCAATAAAGGCAGCCTCGGCGCTCAGTCGCGGCGACATCGTCGTGGTCGTGGCCGGCGAGCTGATCCCGGGCGATGGCAGCGTGATCGAGGGCATCGCCACAGTTGACGAGTCGGCGATCACGGGCGAGTCAGCGCCGGTGATCCGTGAGTCTGGCGGCGATCGCTCCGCCGTCACCGGTGGCACGCGCGTCACCTCCGATCGGATCGTTGTCGAAATCACGCAAGAGCCCGGCAAGTCGTTCCTCGATCGCATGATCGCGCTGGTCGAGGGGGCCGAGCGGCGCAAGACCCCCAACGAGATCGCGCTCGGCATCCTACTCGCGGCGCTCACCTTGATCTTCATGATCGTGGTGGCAACGCTGCGGCCGTTTGGCCTGTTCGCAGGTACGTCGATCTCTGAGACCACGCTGATCGCGCTGCTGGTCGCTTTGATCCCCACGACGATCGGGGCCTTGCTCTCGGCGATCGGGATCGCCGGCATGGACCGGCTCGTGCGGCGCAACGTGCTCGCGCTCTCCGGCCGCGCTGTGGAGGCCTCCGGTGATGTGGACGTGCTCCTGCTCGACAAGACCGGCACGATCACGCTCGGCAACCGCCAGGCCTCCGAGTTCATCCCGATGCCGGGCGTGCCCGAGTCAGAGCTCGCCGAGGTCGCGCAGCTCTCATCGCTTGCCGACGAGACGCCCGAGGGACGCTCGATCGTCGTGCTCGCCAAGACATATGGCATTCGCGAGCACGACATGACCACGCTGAATGCGGAGTTCGTGCCGTTCACAGCGCAGACGCGCATGAGCGGCGTGGACATCGACGGGCGGCGGCTGCGCAAGGGCGCGGGCGATTCGATCGTCGAGTTCGTGCAGGACGAGGGCGGCCAGGCGCCACCCGAGCTGCGTGAGCAGCTGGAGCGCATCTCTCGCGAGGGCGGCACGCCGCTGGCGGTCGCCCGCGACAGTCAGATCCTCGGCGTCGTCTATTTGAAGGACACGATCAAGGAGGGCATGAAGGAGCGCTTTGACCAGCTGCGCGCGATGGGCATCAGGACCGTCATGGTCACCGGCGACAATCGCCTCACGGCGGCCAAGATCGCCGAGGAGTCAGGTGTCGATGATTTCCTCGCCGAAGCCACCCCCGAGGCCAAGCTCGCCTTGATCCGCGAGCAGCAGGAGGATGGGCGACTTGTCGCCATGACCGGCGATGGCACCAACGACGCCCCCGCGCTCGCCCAGGCCGACGTCGGCGTCGCGATGAACACCGGCACTCAGGCCGCGCGCGAGGCCGGCAACATGGTCGACCTCGACTCCAACCCGACGAAGCTGATCGAGATCGTCGAGGTCGGCAAGCAGCTCTTGATCACGCGTGGCGCGCTCACCACCTTCTCGATCGCCAACGACATCGCCAAGTACTTCGCGATCCTGCCCGCGATCTTCCTCACGACATATGCGACAGGATTCGGTCCCCACCCCACCCAGGGCCCGCTGCACGTGCTCAACATCATGAACCTGGGCACGCCCCAATCGGCGATCGTATCGGCGATCATCTTCAACGCGCTCGTGATCCCGCTCTTGATCCCGCTGTCGTTGCGCGGCGTGCGCTACCGGCCGATCGGCGCGAGTGCGCTGTTGCGGCGCAACCTGTGGATCTACGGCCTCGGCGGCATCGTCGCGCCGTTCATCGGCATCAAGCTGATCGATCTGGTCGTGCACAACCTGCTTGGAGGTTAGGGTTGTTTATGTGAGTGATCATCGACATGCCTCAGACGGTTCTGGACCGAGCGGGGCGAGGACGCAGTGACCGAAGTGTGCTCCGCACACGAGGGAGTGAGGACGCAGACCGCGCGAAGCGTCCAGGGCCGTCTGAAGGTCTTCATCGGTATGGCGGCTGGAGTGGGCAAGACCTACCGCATGCTGCAAGAGGGTCGCGCCGAATCCGACCGCGGGCGCGACGTGGCGATCGGCTACCTGGAGCCTCACGGGCGCGAGGAGACCTCCGCGCAGGCCGCGGGACTGGAGGAGATCCCGCCGCGGATGGTGGACTATCGCGGCACTCCTTTGGCGGAGATAGATCTGCCCGCTGTGCTCGCGCGCAAGCCCGAGCTGTGTCTGATCGACGAGCTCGCCCACACCAACGCTCCGGGCATTGAGCACGAGAAGCGCTACGAAGACGTCCAGGACGTGCTCGCGGCCGGCATCGACGTGTACTCCACCGTCAACGTGCAGCACCTGGAGAGCCTCAACGACCAGGTGATCCAGCTCACTGGGACGCGCGTCCGCGAGACGATCCCCGACGAAGTGCTCGCCGGAGCGGACGAGGTCGTGCTGATCGACCTCACCCCCGAGGCGCTGATCGAGCGTCTGCGCGCCGGCAAGGTCTATCCGCACGAGCGCGTGCCCGCTGCGCTCAACAACTTCTTCAAGATCGAGAACCTATCCGCGCTGCGCGAGACCGCGTTGCGCCACGTTGCCGAGGGTGTGGAGATCAAGCGATTGGCACCCGCGCCGGCCGTGGCGCGTCGCGAGGAAGGCATCGCACCACCCACCGCGACCTCGGGGGCGGGCACTCAAGCGATCGCCGAGCGGCTGCTCGCACTCGTGGCGCTGGCGCCCCATTCACAAAGGATCGTGCGGCGAGCTTCGCGCTCGGCGGAGCGCCTGGGCGCGCGCCTGGACGTGCTCATCGTGCGCCCGCCCGGCAGAACCCCCAGCGCCGCGGATCGCGAACAGCTCGAGGCGCTACGGCGACTGAGCTCGATGCTCGGGGCGAAACTGCTCGTCGAAGAGGGCGAGGACGTGGCCGCGACGGCGATCGAGACGGCGCGCCGTCTCGGCAGCACCTATGTGCTGATGGGCGCCCCATCCTCGCGCCGCGGCCTCAAGCGCTTCTCCGAGCCGCTGCTCCTGCGCCTGCTCGAGGGGCTCCCGGGAGTAGACATACGCATCGTGGCGGACCCCACGCTGCGCGAGGACGGACGCGCGGCGGCTGAGCCGGAGGGGACTGACGCGTGAAGGTCCCTGTCGATGGGCAACTGACGCGCGAGAAGGTCCTTGTCGAAGAATCACGAAAGATTGCTTGCGCAGCGCAACGTCTCCGGACATAGGCTGTTGCAATGAACATGCCCACACACATTCGCCCACGCACACTTCTGCTCACGTTGCTCGCAAGCGGCGCTCTGCTGCTCGCTCTCGCAAGCGCTCTCGCCGGATCCTCGAGCTATGCCGCTGCCGGCAAGCCCCGTGCCCACGTCGCCTCCTCCTATCTCACCGGTCTCGCCGACCAGCAGACGGAGATGTTCACGAATCCCCTGTGGACGCAGCTGCACACAAAAATCGCGCGCTACATAGCGCCATACGACGCCGCTGTGCGACCCTACTCACTGCAGCTCGCCACGGCATGGATCCACGCGGCAGAAGCGGCCCACCAGCAGGTGCTCGTGGCCTTCTACCACTCTGAGTACACGCCGACGAAAATGCCAAGCGTCGCTGTCTATCAGCGCGACATCCAGAAGTTCATCAAGCTCTTCCCGCACGTCCGCCAGTACCAGCCGTGGGACGAGACCAACCGCGGCACGATCGTGGAAGTGATTAAAGGCAAAAGGCACACGGCGCTCGTCTCGCCCTCGCCGCTGCAATCGGCCGAGTACTACAAGTCGATGCGCAGCGTGTGCAAGGGCTGCACGATAGTCGGCCTCGACGTGCTCGACCAGCCGAGCGTCACGCCCACACTGCGGTACATCGCTCAGTTCAAGCAGGACATCGCGCGCCTGAAAACGGTGATGCCGAGCATTTGGGGACTGCACAACTACTCCGACACCAACCGCTTCCAGACCAGTCGCACGCGTGCGGTCCTGGCAGCCGTGCCGGGTCAGGTATGGCTCACCGAGACGGGCGGCATCGTGCAACTGGGCAGCGACTTCACCAACAAGAAAGGCTCGGGGCTCACGCGGGCCGCCAAGGCGCTTTCATTCATGTTCAAGATCGCCGGCTCCTCCTCGCGCATCAAGCGGCTGTACATCTACGATTGGACCGGTGGAGTGAGCTCGACGCGCTTTGACGCTGGGCTGATGAACGCCAAATATGAACCGCGCCAGGGCTATGTGACCGTGTGCAAGCAGCTGCACGCGGCTAAGTGCAACGTCAAAGTCGCTAAAAACTGAGGCAGGGCGTCTCAGGCGCTCTTGTGAGCTTTAGCTTGCGACCGCGCGTGGCGTGCGGTGTTTGACCGGGCCGCCGGCCACGATGCGTGCGCAGATCAGGGCGAAGAGGCCGACTATCGCCGCGAGTGGGGCAAGCGTGCGTAGGGGGTAGTTGCCAAAGCCCTTGTGCAGGGCGGTGTTGTCGCCGGCTTTGACGATGTCGAGCAGGCCCTGGTGGTCGATCCCAAGCAGAGTTGGGCCGAGCACCGCGAACAGACACCAGCCGGCGAGCACCACAATGCCCGCGGTGAGCGAGGCGCGCGAGATGCGGGTGCGGGCAGTGGCAAGCGTGGCAAGCAGCACGGCGCCGCCCGCGGCCAGGAAGAACGGCCAGATCCCGCCCCAACCGCGTCCGAGGCCATAGGCGCTCGCGATCGTCGGTTGGAAGAAGCCCTCGCGCAGGTAGCGCATCCAGGTGACCGCCTCGGTCTCATATCCGATCAGCGGATGGGTGATCGTGGCGATAATCGTGGTCGTCAGCGACACGCCCGCGAGCGCGATCGTGGGACCTGGGTAGCGCTTCAGCGCGATCCCGATTGGCAGCGCCAGGAATGGCAGCATCGTCATCAGGAAGCGCGGCCCCATGAAGCCACCGCCGAACGGGAGGTAGTAGCCGGAGTTGTAGCCCACGTAGCAAATGCACACGCCCGCGATCGTGAGCGCCTCGGCGCGTCTGCCGCGCCGGTAGAGCATCCATGTGCCGACCGCCCCCATCGCCAGCACGGGCGAGATCGTCAGGAGGCCGCGCGAATCGAGCAGCAATGTGGCCAGCACTCTGAAGCTCGGCAGCCCGATCCCGAAGAAGCCCTGCTGCTGGCGGGGGATGCTCGAGTAAGCCAGGTGTGTCCACGAGTGAAATGCATAGTGGTTGTAAAGCAGCAGCGGCACGATCCCGATGACGCCGCCGAGCACGTATGCGCCCGCCCGTCGCAACACTCCGAGCGGCGTGAGCGAATCGCGGCGCGAGAGCAGGTACACGCCGAGCACGAGCGCCACGAAGAACAATGGATACTCCGAGGCGCCAGCATAGCCCATGAGCAGGCCGGCCACCCACAGATACCACGGGTTGGGCGGTCCGTCGCGCTCGTGCCACATCAGCGCGAACGCCGCGAAGCCGAGGAACGCTGTGAACACGTGCGAGAACAGCAGCGTCGACAGCGGCAGCGTCATCGTCCCGAGGCCAAGGATCACCGCCGTCGCGGCGCCATACCCGGGTTGCAGGCGCTCCGCGAGATGGCCAACGAGCAGTAGCAAAAGCAGCCCCGGGAGCACATTGGCCCATAGCCCGATCAGATAGATCATCTCGTCGCCCGGGTGGTTCGGTGGCGCTACGTGCGCGTCTGTCCACGATTCGGCGCCCACGAAGTTCAGCGCGTCGTAGAACGGCAGCGAGTACAGAGCCAGACCGGGGGCGCGGGCCGAGTACCAGTGGCCCTTATAGAAAGCCTTGTCGCCGGTGTTTTCCTGGTAGCGGTCGATCGTCGTCTTGTCCTGGTTGAGCGAGCGGATCAGGTCATAGTGAGAGGTTTGGTTCCAGGAGAAGCTTTGGATCATGGTGGCGTAGGCCACGCCCACGAGCAGGATTGCCACGAGCGCCATGTTGCGCTTTGTGAGCCATGTCCGCCTGCGCAGTGCCGGAGGGATTGTGGGGTTCCTCCCAGTGGACCGCTCCTCTGCCGAGACGCTGCCCACCCGGACCGTAGCTGGCGGTGTCTCGGCAGAGCTCATCCGGCTGTCGCCCTCGATGTCGTTTGTGCCGCTGCTCATCCGTCGTGGCCGTGCAGTGCCTTCGGACCCGGGCCGATCTCATAGATCACGACGTTGCCCACACGCCGGCGTGTGACGCCCAGTCCCGCGACTGGCTTGGCGGCGGCCGCGACTGGATCCGGTGGCTCGGGGATCTCAGGGGCGTGCAGTCCTGGCAGTGCTGCCCGCGTCAGGTGCAGCACCACGGTGCGGATCCCATACCAGCGCAGCTTCTCGACGCTCGCCTTGTCGGGGAAGGCGCCCATGCCGCCGCGCAGGTCGTCGACCTGCGGCATGTCGAATGTGCTGTTGCCAATCGGGATCTTGTAGAAGCCGTCGGTCGAGAAGTACTGCCACACGCGATCGTCGGCACCGTCGGTGGGTAGATCCATAACCGGTCCCGGCAGACCGATCTCGGCCTTCGCGGGCTGTGGCACGACCGGGTGGCCGAGGTGCCCGGCCCCTTCGCCGACCACGCCCACGAGCAGCAGGGTGCCGACGACGCTCACCATGGCGCCCGCGGTCTTCGAACCCCACCCGGCGGCCCACCGGCGCGCGATCTCGGCCAATCGCCACGCGCCCGCGCCGGCAAGTAGCGCAAAGAACAGCGTGCCAAGCGTGAACACGCGGCCTGGAACGCGCACCCCATCCCAGCCGGGGGCATAGTCGTACAGCAGGCGATAGGGGTATCCCGCGCCGGTGAGGCCCATGCCGAACGCCAGGATCCAGCACACCACCGCCCCGCACGCGAATCCGATGCGCAACCGGCGCGTGTAGATCGAAGACGCCAGCCCGATCAGCGCGAGCACGAGGATCAGGCCGCCCGGGAAGAACACATCCTCGTTCTTGGAGTGCACGTGTGCCCTCGCGCCCGCGGTGATGCTTCCCCAGACGCGATTCTCCGAGGAGGCCGACAGCAGCGCCCACGGGCCCGAGGAGTAGTTCTCGACTTCCATGAGCGTGCGCTTGGCAGTGGGATACTCCGCCGCCACCTTCAGATAGGGGCGGGCCTGGTAGACGGTCACCACACCAACCAGTGCCATGCCTACGCAGGTCACTACGACAAGCCGGCGGGGGAGGCCGCGCACGCTCGCCATCACTCCCGGTCTGGATGAGCGCGCTCGCTTAGACGGGCCGCTGCTCGCGTGTGCTCCGTCGGGCCCGCTCGCGTCGAGCCGCGCAGCGGATCTAGGACGATTACGCCACCACCACACCACGGCGATCAGCGCCAGCACGGCGAGCAAGTAGGCGAACTGCAACCCGAGTGTGAAGCCGAGGCTGATCTGCCAGGCCGATACGAGCCACCCAGCCAGCAGCAGGCCGCGGGAGGAGCGCCGGTAGCCGCGCAACAGCAGGAACAACGCCAGCGGGATGCCGCCGCTTGAGATCACATGCAGGTGGCCGGCCTCCGTCACGCGGTAGGGGGCGTAGGCGAATGCCGCCCCGGCGACGGTCGCGCCGATCTTGCCGACGCCGAGCTCGCGTGCCAGCAGCCACGCGCCCACGAAGCACAGCGACCAAGCGAACAGGAAGAGCAGGTTGTAGCGGACGAGCGCGGCGACGGTTCCCGAGCCGAAGAACGCGGCTGGCCCGTAGCCGAGCAGCGAGTCGGAGAAGGCAAGGCTCAGCGGGTGGGGGTAGAACGCGTTTGAGTCGAACAGGTGCAGCGGGTCGTGCAGCATCGCGTGTCCCACCCACGCGATCTCCCATGCGGTGCGCACGGGATCTCCGAGATCTGGGGCGATGCGGCTCGACATGTGCAGCACGAGCGGCCACGTGGTCAGTACGGCGAGCGCGATCCCGCCGAGGATCACCCACAGCAGCTCGTAGCGGCCGATCGTCGGCGAAGGCGCCCAGCGGGCAGCCCGCGGCGCGTCGGCGCTCCCGCCCAGGGGGGCGATGGGAGCGTTGCTTGCGCGGGAATTCTCGGGTGTTGTGCGCGGCGGGCTGGGCACGCTCGTGCTCATCGCACCGTGTGTATCTGCGCGGCTTTGATCGGGGCAGCATACGTGAGCCGTCCGCCGTGTGGCGGGGTTCGCCGGGATTGCCTGAGCGGCGCCGTTGGATAGAGGCGTCCGCCGGGAAGTGGGGGCTTTCGGTAGAGGCCTGTTCAAAGGGCTCCTCTTGCGTCACACTGGAGCGATGCGCGTGCTCGTGGTCGGAGCCGGCGGTGTCGGGGCGGCGTTCGCGTCGATCGCCCAGCATCGGCCCGCGTTCGAGCGGGTCTCACTCGCCGATGTGTCCGCCGCGCGTGCCCACGACGTCGTGGCCAAGCTCGGCGAAGCCGACCGCTTCTCGGCCGAGCGCGTGGACGCCTCGGATCGCGCCGCACTCGTGCAACTGATTGAAAAGGTGCGCCCGGATGCGGTGCTCAATGCCTGCGATCCCCGCTTCAACGAGCCGATCTTCGATGCGGCCTTTCAGTCGCGCACCACATACCTGGACATGGCGATGACGCTCTCCCATCCCCATCCGCAGCGTCCCCACGAGCTACCCGGGGTGATGCTCGGCGACGTGCAACTTGCCCGCCACGAGCAGTGGGAGCAGGCCGGAGTGCTCGCGCTTGTGGGGATCGGGGTCGAGCCGGGTCTCTCCGACGTGTTCGCCCGCTACGCCGCTGACGAGCTCTTCTCGAGCGTCGAGCAGGTGGGTGTGCGCGATGGCGCCGACCTGGTCGTCGATGGCTATGACTTTGCGCCCACCTTCTCGATTTGGACGACGATCGAGGAGTGCCTGAACCCGCCGCTGATCTGGGAGCGCGAGCGCGGCTTCTACACGACCGCCCCCTTCTCCGAGCCCGAGGTGTTCGAGTTCCCCGAGGGGATTGGGCGGGTGGAGTGCGTGAACGTGGAGCACGAGGAGGTGGTGCTGATCCCGCGCTGGGTGCAGTGCGAGCGCGTCACCTTCAAGTACGGGCTCGGGCAGGAGTTCATCGATGTGCTGCGCACGCTGCACAAGCTGGGCCTCGACTCAACCGAGCCGGTGTCGGTGCGTGGCGCTGAGGTCTCCCCGCGCGACGTGGTCGCTGCTGCGCTGCCCGATCCGGCGACGCTCGGCGAGCGTATGACGGGGCGCACGTGCGCCGGAACCTGGGTGACGGGCATAGGCGCCGACGGCGCGCCACGCTCCACCTACCTCTACCACATCGTCGACAACGAGTACACGATGCGCGAATACGGCAGCCAGGCCGTCGTGTGGCAGACGGCGATCAACCCTGTCGTGGCGCTCGAGCTGCTTGACGAGGGCGTGTGGAAGGGTGCAGGCGTGCTTGGCCCCGAGGCCTTCCCGCCCGAGCCGTTTTTGGAGCGCCTGGCCGAGCTGGGCTCACCCCACGGGCAGATGGAGCTGTCGCCACCCGTCGGTTAGTTGCCACCCGTCAACTGAGGGGGAGTGGTGAGAGCCTATGGTCCGGGGCAGCGAGCGGTATGGGCGGCCGCCTCTCGCAGCTTCTGGTCGATGAACTCGTTGGCGGCGACCCTCCCGATGAACGGGGCGAGGACGATGTAAACGCCGTTGCAAGTGAAGCGCGACATCTGATCGCTTCCGCCTCGACGAGCCACGCGATAGCAGATCTCAAAGGCCGAGCCACCGATCGCTTCGGTCACACGGCGGGAAGCGGTCTGATCCGCCCGCAGGTTGCCCTCCTGGAGGAAGATCGTGAACGCGGCACGGCTGTCGTCGATGCGCTGGATAGCGGGAGCCCCCACTGCGTGGGACTCGACCAGGGCGATATGGGTGACGATCGGGTGAGTCTCCTGGAACTGCGTGCCCGCCCGCATCGCCGCCCACACGCGCTCGGGCCACGTGCTTGCGCTGAAGAAGGCGCTCGCAGACAGCGCCATCAGCTGCTGGATGGCGAGCTCGTGCACCGCGAGGAACGCCTGTTGCTTGTCGCGGAAGTGCTTGTAGAACACGCGTCGATCGATCTTCGCGGTTGCGGTTATATCGGCGACGGTCGTCACGTTGTAGCCCTTGGCCGCCGCTTCCTTCGCTGTCGCATACAGGATCCGCTCGCGCTGGTTGAAAGCGATCTCGCTCTTCGACAGCCTCGATCGTCCCGGTGGGATGGCCGGTGGCGGGCGCAGCGAGATCTCCGATACGTGGGGGGAGGGTGGAAGCGCCGGGCCCGGATCGAGCGTATGCCAGCGATGCTCGCCGGTCGGTGCCTGGTACATCTCCACCCAGCGGACGATGTCATCGCCGAGGGGCGTCAGGTCACGCTCGCCACGGCGCAGGGCTGGTGCGAGCAGCCAGCGTCCTGCTCCGAAGACCGTTTGAATTGGCAGGTCGGGGGTGAGTGTCCGCGGGGATGCCTTGGCTCGTGCGCGCTCGACGACTTCTGCCATCTGGTCGATCAGGCGATCGTGCGCGTCCAGTGCCGGTCGGCCGCCGGCCATCGTCTCGTTTGTCAAGAGAACGGCGCGGTCCGGGTATTCTTCGGAGAGCTCCACGAACCTGCGGATCGCGGCTTGGACGGCTTGCTCGGGTCCCACGGCCTTGACGGCACGCTCAATCTCCCAGACCAGGAATCGAGCCAGCTCGCGGTGGGTGGCGAGGAAGCAGTCGTCCTTGTCGGCAAAGTACTCGTAGAAGGTGGGTCGTGACACCCCGGCGTGGTCGATCACGTGGGAGACGGTTGCGCCGGCGTATCCGTGGCGGTGGGCGGCGGCGATCATGCCCGCGATCAAGCGTTCGCGTTGGGTGCTCTTGCGATCGGTCGGGCTGGGGATGTGCACGTCGATGCTCATGGTCTGGCTTGCCTGGCCTCTTGGAGCTTCTTGTCTATGAATTCATTGGCTGCGGCTGGTCCCATGAAGGGCGCGAGGACCAGATGAGTCGCATTGGGAGCGAGACGGGAGATCAGGTTGCTGCGACCTCGGCGAACCTCGTGGTAGCCGATCTCGAAGACCGCTCCGGAAATCGCCTCCATGACGATGCGTGGCAGCGGTTTGTGCACGAGCTGGCTGCCTTCTTGGAGGAAGATCGTGAACGCGGCACGGGTGTCGTCGATGCGCTGGATGGCGGGGGCGCCGACCGCGTGTGACTCGACGTGGCCTATATGAGTGATGACCGGGTGGGTCTCCTCGAACTGGGTCGTCGCTCGCAGCGCCTCCCAAACACGCTCAGGCCAGATACTGGCGCTGAAGAAGGCACTTGCCGCGAGGGCCATCACCTGGTGGATGGCGAGCTCGTGCACCGCGAGGAACGCCTGTTGCTTGTCGCGGAAGTGCTTGTAGAACACGCGCCGGTCCACGCCGGCGCTTGCGGTTATGTCAGCAATCGTGGCCGCGCTGTAGCCCTTCGTGGCAGCCACGTTAGCCGTCGCGTACAGGATTCGATCACGTTGATTGCGAACGATCTCGCTTTTGGACAACCGCGATCTTCCTGGCGGGATCGCCGGTGGCGGGCGCAGCGAGATCTCCGATACATGAGGCGAGGGCGGAAGCGCTGGTCCCGGATCGAGCCTGTGCCAGCGATGCTCGGCACTTGGCGTCATGTAGCTGTCCACCCAACTCGCGAGGTCGTCTCCCAGGGCGGTCAGGTTGTGTTCGCCACGGCGCAGGGCTGGTGCGAGCAACCAACGCCCGGCCCCAAAAACCGTTTGAATTGGCAGATCCGGGGTGAGTGTCCGCGGAGATGCCTTGGCTCGTGCATGTTCGACGACTTCGGTCATCTGGTCCATCATGCGATCGTGCGCATCCAGCGCCGACCGACCACCTGCCATCGTCTCGTTTGTCAAGAGAACGGCGCGGTCCGGGTACTCTTCGGAGAGCTCCACGAACCTGCGGATCGCGGCCTGGACGGCCTGCTCGGGCTTCACGGCCTCGACGGCACGCTCAACCTCCCAGACCAAGAACCGCGCCAGTTCGCCATGGGTGGCGAGGAAGCAGTCGTCCTTATCGGCGAAGTACTCATAGAAGGTGGGTCGCGACACGCCGGCATGCGCGATCACGTGGGAGACGGTTGCGCCGGCGTATCCGTGCTCGTGGGCGGCGGCGATCATGCCCGCGATCAAGCGTTCTCGTTGGGTGCTCTTGCGCTCGGCCGGGCTGAGGGTGTCTACGTCGATGCTCACGGTCCATCTTGCTTCGTCGGTGGCTGGTAACGGTAGCCGAATCGTGGGCGAAGAACCGCCCTGTCTCGGGGACCTTGCCGAGGGCGTCCGGCAGGGACGGTTGACAACTGCGGCAGGGTCGTTATAAGTGGCCTATGTCTGCTACCCACATGGGTGTGCCGACAACACATAAGGTCGGGTTTGGGTTGGACCCTGTGGTCTGACGCTAACCGGTTTTGGCAGGGCCCTTGGGAGAGGGACCGGGTCGTTATTGAGAGGGAGTTGTTTTTCGCGTGGTTTCTTTGGGGAATAACGTGCTTGAGAGTCCGTGTGTCACACAAGGGGCGAGCCCAACGCCTGGACACTCACCGAGCGCGGCCAAGCAATCCACGCCGCGATCGACATGCAGGAACCCGCGGCGCTATAGCTCCCCAGACACGGTGGGCCAACGCACAGCTCATGGCTCGACGAGTCATCTGTCAGAACTGGTCGACGATCTCCCGCGCCACGTCGGTCTGATCATGTTCGAAGGCGAGCGTCATCTGCTCCGTCGCCGCGTGGCTCAGTCCCGCGTCGTGCGCCGCCGCTCGCCATCGACTCATGGCTGCCATGACGTCACGAAGCACGGTGCGCGCATCGTCCGGCGAGAGGCGGAAGGCGCTCGCGACTTCCATGAGGGTGGCGATGCTGGCTGCCGTGGTGTTGTAGTCGATGGCGGTGCTCAGGTACTTGGGCCCCGGTCGTGGGTCTGGGTTTAGATCAAACGCTGGACACAGTGACCATCCCGCTGTGCTTGTACGCAAGAAGCCGTGGTTACGCAAGTGGTCGTCGGTGTTGCTTATGAGAATCGAGAAGGCGATTCGTCGCCATAGCTGCCGGAGATCTTCGCCGGCGCTCGCGGATTGGCGCTCGATCACGTCGGCTATGTCGAGATAGCTGCCCTCGTCGCCGTCGGTGGCCTCGAGCATCGTCATCGCGCTCACATAGCCGACCCGGCGAGCACCACGCCGGTCGAAGCGGTCGACGATCAGCACTGCCTTTCCATCGATGATGTGCAGTGCAAAGGGGGGGACCGAGATACCCGCGTCGCGAGCAAGCGTCAGAGCGATTCCCTCCCAGCGGATCACGTCCCATTCGTCGTTGGCCGGGCTTGGGAACTTGGCGATTGCCACGCGACCGCTTTGATCCAGCACGTGGGCCTTTGGCCGCGCTCCACCGAGTGAGCTTCCCCCGCGAAGCAGCGTTCGGAGGTCGGCGTCACCGACGTCCTCGTGTTCCAGTCGCTCCGACGCGTTCAAGAGCGTCGGGAGGTCGATGAGATGGGGAACGCCCGCTGTCTCCTCCGCTAGGAAGATCGCCGTCTTGGGATGGCGGAATCGGAGCGCTCCCTGACGCAGGTCGTCGCGTACTCCCAGCAGGTAATCGATCTCGCCGAAGCTACGCTCGGCGCCGCCTTCCCGCTTGACCCGCCGCCCCTCGGTGCGATTGACGAGTCTGCGCCCCCAGCGGTCCGGTGCGCAGTCCGAGAAGGCGGCGAAGATCGGGTGCTCCGCCGGTGTTTGCTGGGAGCCAGGGGACAGCGGCAGTACGGGATCGAGCTCATAGGCGTCCTGGCGTCCTAGATACTCCGTCGTGTAGCTGAACGTCGCCGACTCGGTCGCGCGGCGGCGGTGTGACCACAGGTGACCGGCGAGCACGTCTTCGCCTCCTATTTGGACGATCACATCGACCGCGGTGTCAGCCATCGTCTGGACTCGTCAGGCTTCGGGGTCGCACGCGCCGCGGAAGTTGCTCGTCGGCACGCAGTCGCCCGAGGTCCGTCTCATAGGGATCGAGCGCCTTGGGCAGACTGTCCAGGATGCCGAGTGCGCGAAGAATTCGCAGCAGGTTCTCCAGGCTCACCCCTCCCTCGCCGCCCTCAAGGCGGGCGAGCGTGTCGCGCGAGACGCCCGCCCGGTCCGCCAGCTGAGCCTGCGTCAGGCCCCGCAGCTTCCTCCACCTGGTCACGTCATCCGCCACGTGAGCGAGGGCGCGACGAATTGGCGGTGGGACTGCGCGGGCCGAGCGCATCTGGCGTCCTTTAGTATCTCTATATGGCATATAGCCGGTATTCTAAATCATAGTGCCTGGTATTACAATCATTAAGGTTTATTGTCCCGGAGGCTTGTCCAATCTGTACACCGCCAACGGACCTCGCTCGCGGACGCTAGCGGGCTTCGATGTGCTGACCGACGATGTCCTGACGGCAGCTGCCGCCGCGCGCAGCGGCCGTTGGACGCGGAAGCGGTGATTCACTCGGGCCGGCGGGCCGGTGCGCGCATACGTGTCGCTACCTCCGGCGCGAGTCGTGCCCGCGATAGGTTCGTGGCCGCGTCTAGGAACATGGCCGGAGCTCTTGGGCAAGTGCCGCCGGCTGGCGCACGCGTGGATGCTGGCGCGGCGCTGCTGGAGCTGTTGGGCTTCGCTGACATGGTTGCGGCCGGTCAGCCACCACGGCCCTTCGAGCCACTTGCATTCCCCACTCTGGCTGGGCTCACCAAGCGCCGCGCCGACGCGGCGATCGCACAGCAATCGTGAGCAACGCGGGCAGGCTCGGTCTTCGCCACCCTCGACCTGCATAGCGAGATGGCCAACCGCTCGCGCGAGGTCGCGTTCGGACCGGTGCTCATACCGATCCTCTCACCGGAGCATCTGATCGTGTGCAAGGCGATCTTCGACCGACCCAAGGACTGGGTGGACATCGAAGAGATCGTCGCCTGGGGGACCGAGGTCGAGACACCGACGGTGCTGCGCTGGGTCGACGAGCTGCTTGGTGGCGAAAGCGCCCAGCACTCGCGGTTGGCTGGCCTACTCGGGCCCGGGGGCTAGGCGCAGTGGTAGCAAGGAGGCCGCTTCAGGGAAGCCTGACTCCCGGATCCTCATTCCACGCGGCGAGGCGATTCATGGCGCGATCGCGGTGAGGGAGGTCGGTCGGCATCCTTCGCAGGCCATGGGCTCTCTCTACAAATATGTTTCGTCCAGCCCTTGACAGCAGACAACCATTCATGTATATATGCATGCAGGTCTTGTCATCCCGTGTGGGGATGACGGGCTCAACATAAGGTCGGGTCTGGGTTGGGCTTTGCGGTCTGACGCTAACCGGTTTCAGTGGAGCCCTTGGGAGAGGGACCGGGTCGTTTTTGAGAGGGAGTTGTATTTCGCGTGGTTTCATTGGGGAATAACGCAGTAGAGAGTCCGTGTGCTTCTGGCGGGTCCGATATAGGACGCGTCAGCGTCGCTGACGCGTCTCTCTCTCTCTCTCTCTCTCTGGGCCGGCGCATCTCTAAGCGCTAGCCGCTCTCGCCGTCCCTTCGGGGTGCGGCACGTCGGACCTAGGGTCCGGCTTGGTTTCTTCTGCGCGTCCAGCGCGCGTTCACGCTTTTCACTCGCTCGTCGTGGGTCTTGCGCCCAGGACGGCTTCGTTCTGTGCAGACCCCGATGGGAGGGATGTTGATGTTCTCTTGGATTCGTAGGCGCGTGACGTACGCAAACGTCGCCATGACGCTCGCGCTTGTGTTCGCGATGACAGGCGGTGCGTATGCCGCGAAGAAATACCTGATCACCTCGACCCGTCAGATCAGCCCGAAGGTGTTGAGCTCGCTCAAGGGCAAGGCGGGCCCGGCGGGCCCGGCGGGTCCTGCCGGTACGGCGGGCGCGGCAGGTATCGCAGGCTCGCAAGGCCCGGCCGGCGCTCCCGGCGCCAAAGGCGAAACCGGTCCCGCCGGCCTCGCTGGTTCCGCCGGTCCCGCCGGCGCAAAAGGTGCACCCGGCTCACCATGGACAGCGGGCGGCACCTTGCCGAGCAAAGCCACTGAGACCGGGGTGTGGGCGTTTGGGTTGGTGCCTCCCGGCACCAACGTGACCACCCTCAGAGTTTCGATCTCCTTCCCGATACAGCTGGCGGGCGGGCTGTCCGGCGCGGGATGCGAAACCGTCGAACCAAATCCGCAGCCGCATGTGGCGGACACGTGTCAGGTTCACTACATCAACGCGGCCGGCAAGGAAGCCATAGAAGCCGGCGAAGAAGTCACCTCAACCGCCTGCACCGGGTCCACCGCTTCGCCGACCGCGGCGCCCGGCAACCTCTGTGTTTATACCACGAGGCTCACAGCGGCTACGAGCCTCAATCGCTCGATCGCCTCGCCCGAAAATGCGGTAGAAACACCTGGAACAGGAACCGCCGGCGCCTACATCAAGTTCGAAAATGCAGAAGAAGAATCGCAGGGCTGGGGCACGTGGGCGGTGACAGCCGAATAGGCCTACTTCCTTTCGAGGCATCCGGAATTGTTCCCCGGGCCGCATTCTCGCGGCCCGGGGTCCTGGCTTTACGCAAACAAGAGAAAGCGCGTGATGAGCAGATGAGACACCTAGTGACAGGACGACCGAGGAAATCAAACCGTGCACTGCGGATCGCCTGCTCGTGTCTGCTCGCGCTCGCAGTCTATGTGGGGCCGAGCGTGTGCTCGGCATATGCGCTTGGTACGGAACCCCTATCGGAAAACTTCATCCCGCGGTTCGGCGAATTCGGTACGGGCTCCGGCCAGACCGGCATCCCGGTGGGAATCGGCATCGATCCCACGACAGGCGATCTCTATGTATCGGATTGGACCAACAGCCGCATCAACGAGTTCAGCCCCTGGGGCAACTTCATCAAAGCCTTTGGATGGGGCGTAGCGGATAGTGCAAACGAATTGCAGACATGCACGACGAGGTGCTTGCAGGGGCTCGAAGGGAGTGACCCCGGGGAGCTCAGTACCCCTTGGGGAATCGCCGTCGATCCCAGCGGGGACGTCTATGTCATGGACTATGGAAACCACCGCGTCCAGAAGTTCACCTCATCGGGCCAGTTCGTGTTGATGTTCGGCGGGGAAGTCGATAAGACCCAGGTTCGCCGACGCGAAGAACAGGAAGCAAAAGCGGAACCGGTGACGGTGACGGCGGACGATGAAGACGTTTGCACGCAGATCTCGGGGGACGAATGTGGTGCTGGTACCGAAGGTCCGCGTCACGGGCAGATCGGTAGCACCGCCATCGCCTTGAGCCAGGCGGGAGGCATCTTGGTCGCGGGGCTCACCGGTATTCAGGAATTTAGTACAGATGGTGTCTACCGATCGGAAATATCGCTGTCCGGCAAGCGCGTGTATACGTTTGCGGTGGATCCCACGAACGGCGACCTGATCGTGGCGTATGCCGGACCAGGCGTAGGAGGAGTGGAAGACAACATCTACGAGCTGACCCCTACGGGAGCTCCGGTTGCGACGATCGAAGTCGAATCTCCAGGCATCATCGCCACCGATTCGACGGGACGCGTACACGTTGACGCATTGACCGAAAGGGAACATGGCACCAACAGCATAATAGAACGGATCATGACGTTTGACATCAACAGCACGCATCTAATTTCGGAATTTGAGGTTCCCCAAGCAGCTGGTGAAAACACCGCCGTGTACGGTCTTGGCACGAACGCGATCGGCGACCTTTATGTGGCCAACCACAACAGCGGCAACCTGATCAGCTTCGTGAGCGCGTTTGGCCCTCCGCCGGTCAGCTTCGAACCGCCGCCGCCGGTTGCTCCCACCGTCGAATCGGAGTATGTGGTATCCGCCGACCTGAACAGCGCCGTGCTGCAGGCGCGCATCAATCCGCACTTCTGGAACGACACGACCGACTATGCCGAATACGGAACCGGCGATTGCGCAGCCGGCGGGTGCGTCGCACAACCCGCGGCGCCGGGCAGCATTCTTACGAGCAAGGTTGTGAACCAATCTGTCCCGAGCCAAGGCGTCCCGCTCACCGGGCTCAGCCCCGACACGACCTACCATTACCGTTTCGTGTCGCGGTCGGGGGGCGGCGGACCGGTGTTCGGTCCCGAACAGACCTTCACGACCTCGCCAGCATTTGTCGCCGACGTCGACTGTCCGAATCAGTCGCCGCGCATAGGCTTTTCGGCGTCGTTGCCGGACTGTCGGGCATACGAGATGGTCAGCCCGATCGACAAGAACGGCGGAGACATCCACAACCTGATCGATTTCGACGATTATCCGAACGGCCTCTTTCAGAGCTCGACCGACGGTGAAAAGTTCACATACTCCTCCAATCGGGCCTTCGCGAACGCGCCGAGCGGCCTGTTCGTAAATCAGTACATGGCTGAGCGCAACCCCGTGAGCGGATGGAGCACGACATCCATCTCCGCGCCGGTGCGGCCCGGCGTTGGAATCGAAGAACCGGGCTTCGAGACCGAGTACAAGTACTTCGAACCGGACCTCTCCAGCGGGTGGCTCGCTCCGCCACCTAACCCGTCATTGGCGCCGGGCGTCGAAGAAGGCGAAGCTTCGCTGTACCGTCACGACAACTCCACTGGCGGCTTCGAAGCGCTGATCTCGGACATCCCACTAGGAGGCGAGGAGGGCGCAAATCCGGAACTGGCGGGATTCTCCGCGGACGGCCAGCTCGTGGTGTTTGAAACTCCCGCCAGCCTGACCGCCAACGCCTCGACCAAACGACTTGACAGGCAGATCTACGAGCGCTCACGTAGAGGGGAAATCCATCTCGTCAGCGTGATGCCCGACGGCCTGGCGCGCGAAGAATCCTCTGCCGTGGGAGCGGTCAACGGCGTCTCCTCCAACGAGCGGCTTGCCAGCGTCAAGCACGCCGTCTCCGAAGACGGTTCGCGCGTGTACTGGTCGGAAGCCGTCGGATTTCCGTTCATCGGCAAGCTGTTCTTGCGTCTGAACGCGGATCGCGAACAGAGCGCGATGAATGGCGAAGAATGCCTGGAAGAAGAAATGGCCTGCACGATCGTCGTCGCCAATAAAGGGTCGAGGTTCGTGGCGGCCAGTGCCGACGGCTCAAAGGCCATCTACTTGAATGTCGGCGGCTCGCGCGACGAAGAGCTGGACGAATTCAACCTCGAAGAACGCACCTCGACCCCGATCGCCAAAAAGGTGTTGGGCGTCGCGGGGGAGAGCGAAGACCTCAAATATATCTACTTCGTCTCTACCGAAGCGCTAGCGCCCGGTGCGCGTGCCGGGGCGCCAAACCTGTACCTGCACCACGAAGAAGCAGACAGCCTGGTTGCGACCCTCTCGCCGGACGACGTGAACCTCCCATTCTCCGACATCACGACGGAATCGATATATCACGGGGCGCGCGTGACGCCGGACGGGACACGCATCGCGTTCTTCTCGACAGCCCACCTGACCGGCTACGACAATATCGACGCTGTCTCCAACAAGCCGGACTCCGAGGTGTACGTGTACGACACGCAGACGCAGAGGCTCACGTGCGTCTCCTGTGACCGGACGGGTGCGCGTCCCAGCGGTCGCGAATTCAAGCAGGCGGGCACGGGCACAATCGTGCCGGTGGCGGCGAGGATTCCCGGGGGCGAGAATCAATTCTACGCCTCACGGGCGCTCTCAGAAGACGGTAAGCGCCTGTTCTTTGAAAGCTACGTACCGTTGGTTCCGCGTGACACGAATGGCGCGGTCGACGTGTATGAGTGGGAGGCGCCTGGAACGGGATCGTGCAGCACGGAAAGCTCATCGTTCAGCAACGCCAACGAAGGGTGCGTCGAACTGATCTCGAGTGGTGAAAGCCCCCAGGGCTCGGAACTCGTCGACGCCACCCCCGATGGCAGCGACGTGTTCTTCACGACGACGGCGAGCCTGCTGCCGCAGGATCCCGGCTCTGTCGATGTCTACGATGCGCGGGTGGATGGGGGCTTCCCGCCGCCAGCCGCGCCGCCGGCCTCGTGTGAAGGAGAAGCATGTGCGGGGGCTCCGAGCCCGCCGAACGACCAGACGCCGGCGAGCACGACGTTCAGCGGGCCTGGGAATCTGCTCAGCGCGGCGCCTGAAGGCGCGAGCCCGAAGAAGCGCGATGTCGCGAAGACGGCGGCGCAGTTGCGAGCGGCGAAGCTCGCAAAGGCCCTGAGGCCGTGCCGCGCCAAAGCCAGGAGCAAGGAACGCAAGCGCTGCGAAGCGGCAGCACGAAAACGATATGGGGCCACGCACCAGGTAAAGAAGTCGAGCAAGGGGAGGGGCAAGTGATGAGGAAGTTTTATCTCCCCGTCGGCAAGCGTGTCTGCGCGGCCGCCGCGATGGTGTCGATGGCAGTGCTGGCGCTGGGCATGGGCGCATCGCCAGCGGGCGCCTCGTTCGGCCTGAAGCAGTTCGACGTGAAGTACGTCAACGCGGACGGCTCTCCGGCGATCCAGGCGGGCTCACACCCTTTCGCGATGATCACCACAGTGGACCTGAACACTCATGTCAACTCTGAATCGGTTGAAGTGCCCGATCAGGAACTCAAGGATCTGATGATCGATCAGATTGTGGGCCTTGTGGGCAATCCGACCGCTACGCCGCGCTGCTCCACCTCGGACTTCACCACGTTCAAGAACGGCGTCAAGAACAGCAGTTGTCCGGACAGCACCGCTGTCGGCATGACCGAAGTGTGGGCCGGCGGTGTGCTGGTCGGCGGCGGTGGTCACAGTGAAGTGCGGCCGGTCTATAACGTCGCGCCGCCGCCGGGGGTGGCCGTGAAGCTCGGCTTCGTGGTGTTCAGCGTGCCTGTCACGATCGAAGTCGAGGTCAGCCACGAATATCCTTACAACATCCGAGCGGTCTTGGTCAACATCCCGCAGCCTGTGCAGTTCGACTCCTCGAAGGTGGAGGTGTGGGGGAACCCGGGCGACCCCTTGCACGACCCTTACCGCGGGGACTGCCTCGATTCAAGTGGCACGCTGGAAGAACCGGTCAGCGAAGGCAACTGTCCGAGTGACTCCAGCGACCTGCCTTTCCTAACACTCCCGCGTGCCTGCGAAGGGCCCTTGACCACGTTCTACGAAGCTGACTCGTGGGAGAACCCGGGCGCGTTCGTGCGGGGTCTGTCTGTTGCCCACGATAACTCTGAACCGCCCAATCCGCTTGGTTTGATTGGTTGTTCGCGGCTGGGTTTCAGTCCGACGATTGTGGCTCAGCCGACGAGTTTGGCGGCGGAGAGTCCGACGGGCATGGATGTCGCGTTGAACGTGCACGATGAAGGCTTGACGAACCCGAACGGTCTGGCGCAGTCAGATATTAGGAAGGCTGTGGTGACGTTGCCTGAAGGCATGACGGCAAACGCGTCGCTTGCGGAAGGGTTGAACGTGTGTGGTGAAGCTGAACTGGCGCGGGAGACGGTGCAGTCGGCGCCTGGCGAAGGTTGCCCGCAGGAATCGAAGATCGGTACGGTTGAAGTGGAAACGCCGTTGCTTGAAGAACCGTTGAAGGGCTCATTGTATATAGCCAAGCCGTACGCTAATCCGTTCGACTCGTTGCTGGCCTTGTACTTCGTGTTGAAGGACCCGAAGCTCGGGATCATCATCGTGCAGCCGGCCAAGGTGGAGCCCAACCCGGTGACGGGACAGCTGGTGACGATTGTGGAAAACATCCCACAGCTCCCGTTCAGTCATTTCGGATTGCATTTCCGTGAGGGTGCGCGTAGTCCGTTGGTGACGCCGCCGGCGTGTGGCACATACAACGCGACCGCGGTGCTCACGCCTTCTTCGGGTGGTGCGCCGATCACGACTGACTCGATGTTCCAGATCATCTCCGGGCCGGATGCCGGTGCGTGTCCTGCGGGTGGTGTGCCGCCGTTCTCACCGCAGGTCTCGACTGGGACGCTCAACGATGACGCGGGGGCCTACTCGGAGTTCGATTTGCGCATTATCCGCAAAGACGGCGAACAGGAGTTGACGCGCTTCTCGACGGTCATGCCTCCCGGGCTGACAGGCAACCTGTCCGGTATCCCGTTCTGCTCTGACGCCGCGATCGAAGCGTCGAAGATCAAGACCGGCGCCCAGGAGACGGCAGAACCGTCGTGCCCGGCGGCGAGCCAGATCGGCCATACGCTTGTCGGAGCGGGTGTCGGGGCTGTGCTGGCGTGGGCGCCTGGCAAGCTGTACTTGGCGGGTCCTTATCACGGTGCGGCGTTGTCGATCGTGTCGATCACTTCGGCGACTGTCGGCCCGTTCGACCTTGGGACGGTCGTGATCCGCTTCGCGCTGCGGATCAATCCGATCACCGCCCAGGTCGAAATCGATTCGGCGGGGTCCGATCCGATCCCGCACATCATCGACGGGATCGTCGTGAACGTGCGTGAGATTCACGCCTACGTGGACCGCGAACGCTTCATCCGCAACCCGACGAGCTGCAATCCGATGTCGATCACTAACACGGTCACCGGGGCGGGAGCTGACTTCACTAATCCGGCCGATCAGAATCCTGTGACGCTCGCCAGCCGCTTCCAGGCAGCGGATTGTTCGAGCCTTGGCTTCAAACCGTCGTTCAAGGCCTCGACCAGCGGCAAGACCTCGCGCGCCAACGGAGCGAGCTTGAACGTGAAGCTCGTCTACCCGAAGGCACCCGACGGGTCCCAGGCGAACATTCGCTCCGTCAAGGTGGACCTGCCCAAGCAGTTGCCGTCAAGGCTGACGACCTTGCAGAAGGCATGTACTTCAACTCAATTCGACGCCGACCCGGCGGGATGCCCGGCCGCGTCGATCGTCGGGCATGCGACCGCCGTCACTCCGATACTGCCCGTCCCGCTGGTGGGTCCCGCCTACTTCGTCAGCTACGGTGGCGCGAAGTTCCCTGAACTGGTGGTTGTGCTCCAGGGTTACGGGATCACGATCGATCTGCATGGCGAAACATTCATCAGTCCGGCCGGGATCACCAGCAGCACGTTTCACACCGTCCCCGACCAGCCGGTCACCAGCTTCGAACTGACGTTGCCGCAGGGCAGGTATTCGGCGCTCGCCGCGAATGGCAACCTATGCGCGCTCACGAAGACCGTGCTCGTCAAGAAGAAGGTGAGCGTCAACCTCAAGGGTCACAAGCGGACCGTGACACGCAAGGTCAAGCGCACACTCCCAGCGGCACTCGCCCTGCCCACGGTGTTCACCGCACAGAACGGCATGACCATTCACCAATCCACTCCGATCGCAGTCACCGGCTGCCCTACAGCCAAGAACAAGAAAGCCAGCAGCAAGACAAAGAAGAAATAGGCCCACTCGCGGTCCCCTGGTGAATACCCCAGGGAAGCAGCGATGTGGGCCAGTGCTCAAAGACCATGCCTACGACACAACAAACACCGGCAAAGATCCCAAGGCCGCAAAGGGAAGGTCACGGACGCGTGAGTGTTCCCGCGGCCCGCGAGCAGCTCTCCGGCGTCCAGCGCGCGCGCATAGTCTCGGCGACGATCGATGTCGTGGCCGAACAGGGAGTCGTCAACGCGAGCGTCGCCCACATCGTCGCACGCTCCAGCGTTTCACGCCGCACGTTCTACGAGATCTTCGCCGACCGCGACGACTGCTTTCTCGCGGCATTCGACGATGCGATCGCGCTCGCGTCGCGCCGTGTCGGGGAGGCCTACGATCCCAAAGCCAAGTGGGCCGCCAACATCAGAGCATCGCTGATCGCTCTGCTGCGCTTCCTCGAAGACGAGCCCCTGATAGCACGCCTGATGATCGTCGAGTCGCTCAGCATGGGCCCGAAGGTGCTCCACCACCGCTCCCAAGCGCTCACACGAACAATGACCTTCCTCGATGGGGGACGCCATGAGACGGACAGTCAAGATGGGCCGCCGCCGCTCACCGCCGAGGGTGTCGTGGGCGCGGTGCTCTCCATCCTCTACGCGCGCCTCTCCCAAGCAAGCACCGGGCAATTGATGGAGCTCACCAACCAATTGACTTCGACGATGGTCCTGCCATATCTCGGAGTGGCCGCCTCGCGCAGAGAGCTCACTCGCCCCGTCCCCGAGCACAAAAGCAACCCTTCGACGCCGCTCGGGACGTCTGATCCCTTGCGCGAGCTCGGGATGCGCATCACCTACCGGACGATCCTGGTCCTCAACGCGATCGCAAACAGTCCCGGCTCGTCCAACCGCACAATCGGAGAGCTAGCGGGCATAGCCGACCAAGGCCAAGTATCCAAGCTGCTACGACGCCTGGCAGGCTATGGCCTGATTCAAACCACCGGCGACGCAGCCACCCGCGGAGAGCCAAACGCATGGACCCTCACCCCACACGGTCGATCCATCGTGCAAATGGTGGGGTAAGCCGCCATCCGTCTCAGAACCGCGCCGGCGCATGCTCCACCGACTCCTCGAGCAACCCCGGCTTGGCCGTTTCCAGCCGCCGCGAGAAAAAGTCCCTGAAGAACGGTCGCGAGACGATCATCAGGATCACGCCGACGAGCATCCCCCCGATGCCCATCCACAGCGGTAGCGTGATCCCGAGGATCGGTTTGGAGGACACGTTTTCGGCGTGTCCGTAGTACACGGCGGCGTAGCCCGCGACGCCGAACAGCATCAGCGCCCCGAGCAGCGGCGCGATGCCGAGCAGCAGGAAGTCGCGCACGCTCTTGGTCAATTCGTGGCGGTAGTACACGATGCACGCGATCCCGGTGAACCCGTAGTAGAAGCAGATCGGGAAGCCGATCGCGACGATCGAGTCTTCAAGCGCGCTTTCGGACAGGTTCAGGATCACGAGCGTCCACAGGATCGACACGCCGCCCATCATCAGTGTGGAGAAGCCGGGGGTGAGAAAGCGCGGGTGGATTTTCCCGAACGCCTTCGGGATCGACTTCCAATGGGCCATCGACAGCGTCGTGCGCGCCGTCGGCAGAATCGTCGTCTGAGTAGAGGCCGAGGCTGAGGTGAGCACCGCAATGATCAAGAACTTGTCCCACGGGAAGCCGAACACGTGCGAGCCGAGCACGCTCAGCACGTCGCTCTGGTTTTCGGGATTGGTGAGCAGGTGGGTGCCGCCGTAGGCCTGACCGGCCGCGCTCACGATCACATAGATCAAGACCAGCAGGATCGTCGACATCACCGCCGCGCGTCCCGGTCCCTCGTTGGCGTCTTCTGACTCCTCGTTGACCGCCACTCCCGAGTCCCACCCCCAGTAGATGAAGATCCCCAGCAGCACGCCGTCGATCAGCGCTTTGAAGCTGAGCGCGAACGGGTTGAACCAGGCGAACGCCGGCTCGATCGAGCCGGCCGGATGGTTGGCGTACACCTTCACGAACGTCACCACCGCGAACACGGTCAAGATCGCGATCTCGGCGCCGAGCAAGAACTGCTGGATGCGCGCCGACAGCTCGATGCCGCGGTAGCAGATCCACGTCATCAAGCCGATCCACACAACGGCCGCGACGATGATCGCGGGAAGCGATTCGCTGAGTTCGGTGAACCCAAACAGCTTGAAGGTGTAGATGCCCGCGATCTGCGCCAGCGACGCCATCACGAGCACGTCGGAGAGGAAGATCGCCCAGCCGTTCACCCAGCCGGTGCCCGGGCCGAGCGCGCGCGTCGTCCACGCGAACGTCGTGCCCGCGTCGGGGTCGGCCCGGTTGAGGTACTTGTAGGCCGCCGCGATCATCAGCATCGGCACGAACGACACGAGCAGCACAGCGGGCGCGTGCACTCCCACGCCGCTCACCGCCACGATGAAGCCGAGCGTCGCCGCGAGCGAATAGGCGGGTGCGGTGGAGGCTACGCCGATCACGAGGTTCGACAGGTAGCCGATCGCGTTCTTCTTCAGCCCCTTGTCCACCACCTCCCCCGACGCCCTGAGGTGTCCATCTGCGGCGGAGTCGATGCTGGCCATGGCGGCAACCCTCTCTGTCGCCGGCCGCCCAACGGGGCTCCTGCGACGGTCAAGTTGTGATCGTTACAAGCAGCTGGGCACAAGGCTAGGACCGGATCGGCCCGTCCACAAGGGGCGCAATCGCCAAGAAGTCGCAGTCATTTTGTACATCTCGTACAACGAATAGACATCTTGTTGAACGAGTGGCGCATTGAGAGGTACATGTCGGCGGAGTACCGTTGTCCTTGATGTCTATGTCAAGCCATCCTTCAGATTCCCCATCGCCCGCTTTCGCGGACGGTGGGTCAGTGGCGGGGTCGGGTTCGACATCGCCCGCTCTCGCGGTCGGTCGGTCGGTCGTGGGGAAGAGTTCGATGTCGTCCCCCGCGGCGGACCATCGAGCGGTGGCGGGAGCGAGTCCCGACCTGCAGGCGCTGGCCAAGCGCCACCTGTGGATGCACTTCACGCGTATGGGCGCCTACGAGGACCATGAGGTGCCCGTGATCGAGCGCGGCGAGGGTTGCTACGTGTACGACACCCGCGGCAAGCGCTATCTCGACGGCCTGTCCGCGCTGTACTGCGTGAACATCGGCCACGGCCGCGCCGAGCTGGGCGAGGCCGCCGCCGAGCAGTCCAAGCGGCTCGGCTTCTACACCAACTGGAGCTATGCCCACCCGCCCTCGATCGAGCTGGCGGCGCGTATCGCTCAACTGGCTCCCGGAGATCTGAACCGCGTGTTCTTCGTCTCCGGCGGCTCGGAGGCGGTGGAGTCGGCCTGGAAGCTCGCCAAGGCCTACCACACCGCCTCCGGAGAGCCGCGCAAGCACAAGATCGTCTCGCGCAACCTCGCCTACCACGGCACCTCGATGGGCGCGCTCACCGTCACCGGGCTGCCGCCTCTGCGCGAGCCGTTCGAACCGCTCACCCCTGGCGGGATCCACGTGGCGAACACCAACTCCTATCGGTGGGCCGAAGACCGCGACCCGCTGTGGGCGGCCGAGGCGATCGAGGAGGCGATCCTGTTCGAGGGCCCCGACACGGTCGCTGCGGTGATCCTCGAGCCGGTCCAAAACGGCGGCGGCTGCTTCGTGCCCCAGGAGGGCTACTTCCAGCGCGTGCGCGAGATCTGCGATCGCCACAACGTGCTGCTCATCTCTGATGAGGTGATCTGTGCGTGGGGTCGCCTCGGGCACTGGTTCGGGTGCGAGCGCTTCGGCTATGCGCCCGACATCGTCACGACCGCCAAGGGCATGACCTCGGCGTACGCGCCGATGGGCGCCGTGATCGTCTCCGACCGCGTCGCCGAGCCCTTCCAGCATGGGCATGCCATCTTCAATCACGGCTTCACCTTCGGCGGGCACCCGATGGCGTGCGCGGTCGCGATGGCCAACATCGACGTGATGGAGCGCGAGCACATCAATGAGCACGTGCTCGCCCACGAGGGCGAATTCCGCGCGATGCTTGAGGGGTTGCGTGACCTACCGATCGTCGGCGACGTGCGCGGCGCGGGCTACTTCCACGCGATCGAGCTCGTCAAGAACAAGGACACAAAGCTCACCTTCGACGCGCACGAGTCTGAGGAGCTGCTGCGCGGCTACCTCTCGGGAGCCCTCTTCGAGCACGGGCTGATCTGCCGCACCGACGATCGTGGCGACCCCGTCATCCAGCTCTCTCCGCCGCTGATCGCCGACCGCGAGCAGTTCGAGGAGATCGAGGCGATCCTGCGCCCCGTGCTCACCGAGGCGTGGGAGCGCATCGTCAGGCGATAGGTGAGCTGGGCATGGACGTCTATCGGCCAGTCCCGGGGCGCGTGAGCGCGCACACGCCGCAGGCGTCGCGAACGCTGAGGGAGTTGGCATGCTGACCGTCGAGAGCTTGCTTGAGGAGCTCGACCTGACGCTTGCCACCGGCGAGGAGAACGCGCAGGTGAACGTGCGCTGGGTGCACTCCACCGAGCTGCTTGACCCCACGCCGTGGCTGCGCGGGGGAGAGCTGCTGTTGACGACGGGCCTGCAGCTACAGGGAGCAAAGCCCCAGCGCGAGTTCGTCGAGCGCTTGGCCGAGCGCGAGATCGCGGGGCTCGGCTTCGGCACGGGCTTCGTGCACAAGAAGGTGCCCGCGGCGGTGCTCAACACCGCGCGCAAGCTCGGCTTCCCCCTGTTTGAGGTGCCGTACGAGCTGCCCTTTATCGCCATCACCGAGCGCGTTTTCGCGCAATTGCTCAATGAGCGCTACGAACTGTTGCAGCGCAACATGGCCGGCGATGTGCTCGCCGAGGCGCTTACCGGCAGGCTCTACCCCGACGAGCTGCAGGCGCGGCTGCGCCCGTTCGGAATCGGCGAGTCCGCGGCCGTGCTCGCCTTCGCGCTGCGCGAGCCCGGCGCTGCCGCCTCGACGCTGGAGGCGATCCTCGAGCGGGCGGGAGCGCACAGTCTCGTCGCGCTGCGCAATGGGTTGCTGTGCGCGGTCGTGGACTGCGAGGGCCCCATGGCCGCGGGTGCGCCGCTGGTCCCGCACGAAGCCTCCACCGCCGTCAGCCCACCGCCCAGCGGCGAGAGCGACCCGGTGGAGTTGGCCGGGCGCATCCGCCGCGAGCTGCAGGGCCGCTTCGGCGAAGTGCGCGCCGCGGCCTCCCGCGCAGCGCCGACGCACAACCTCAGGCGCAGCTTCCACGAGGCGCGCTGCGCCCTGGAAGCCGTGCGCCTCGCCAACGGCAGCGCTCCGGAAGTCGCCTCCTACAAGGACCTCGGCGCCTTCCAGCTGCTGCTCTCCCTGCAGGACGACGACGCGCTCGCCTCCTACTGCCAGAGCGTGCTCGGGCCGGTGGAAGGCGACGAGGGTGAGTACGGCGACGAGCTCTTGCGCTCGCTCGACGTGTTCATCGAACAGAACGGCCACTGGGAGAAGGCCGCCCAGGTGCTCTACTGCCATCGCCACACGCTGCGCTATCGGATCAAGCGCGTCGAGGCGCTTACCGGCCGTGACTTCTCCCACGCGCGCGACCGCATCGAGTTCTGGCTCGCGCTGCGGGGACGGGAGCTTGCGCGATGAGGCGCGCTAGTGGATCATTTTTTGGGATATGGGGTCGTTCCCACGTAGATAGGAGGCACCCCACGTGATCATTGGAGTGCCCACGGAGATAAAGCAGGACGAGTACCGCGTCGCGATCACCCCCGCCGGCGTACGTGAGCTGTGCTCGCGCGGGCACGACGTCCTGATCCAGGCCGGGGCGGGGCTCGGCAGTGCGCTCACCGACGCCCAGTTCCAAGCGCAGGGCGCGACGATCGTGGCGGACGCTTGGGCGGTGTTCGCGAGTGCCGAGCTGATCTTGAAGGTCAAGGAGCCCCAATCCTCCGAGATCGAGTTGCTGCGGGAGGGGCAGACCCTTTTCACCTATTTGCACCTCGCGGCCGAGCCCGAGCTCGCCGAGGGCTTGCGCCGCTCGGGCGCCACCTGCATCGCCTATGAGACTGTCGAGGACGCCGCCGGGCGCCTGCCCCTGCTCGCGCCGATGAGCGAGGTCGCCGGCAAGATCGCCACGCAGGCCGGCGCCTTCATGCTCGAGAAGCCGCTCGGCGGCCGCGGCATCCTGCTCGGCGGCGTGCCCGGCGTCGCCGCGGCGACCGTACTCGTGATCGGCGGCGGCGTCGTCGGCATGAACGCCGCCTTCATCGCGATCGGCATGCAGGCCGACGTGTTCGTCTTCGACCGCTCGATCGACCGCTTGCGCGAGCTCGAAGTCGCCTTCGGCGGGCGCGCCTCCACGGTTTACTCCTCGACGCTTGCGATCGAGGAGATGCTGCCCCAGGCCGACCTCGTGATCGGCGCCGTGCTCGTCCACGGCGACCGCGCTCCGCATGTCATCTCGCGCGCGCAGCTGTCGGGGATGAAGCGCAATGCCGTGCTCGTCGACGTCTCGATCGACCAGGGCGGCTGCTTTGAGACCTCGCGGCCGACGACCCATTCGGACCCGACCTTCGAGGTGGACGGCATCACCCACTACTGCGTCACCAACATGCCCGGCGCCGTGCCGATCACCTCCACCTACGCGCTCACCAACGCCACGCTCCCCTACGCGATCGAGCTGGCCGAGGGGGTCGAGCGGGCCATTGAGTACAGCGAGGCCCTGCGCTCGGGCGTCAACGTCCGCGCGGGCGAGATCGTCCACCCGGCCGTGCTCCACGCACTCGCATCGCTCGCCTCTATTGATGGAGTGCCCGCCCACCTGCCCGCCCACCCGTCCTCATCCCACATAGATAGACCCCAAATCCCCCAAATCGACAGCTCCCCGAGCAACCCGGGCTAGATCCAAGGAGGCAGCGCCGTGGCACCCGCCCCACAAATCCTTCGCAACCTGATCGACGGAGACCCGGTGGCCGGTGACGGCGAGGAGCGCATGGCCGTGCTCAACCCGGCCACCGGCGAGGAGCTTTGGAGCGCGCCCGTCTCCGATGCCGAGGTTGTCGACCGCGCCGTGCGCGCCGCCCGCCGCGCTTTCGCGGAGTGGTCGCAGCGCACCCCCGCCGAACGCGCGCAGGCGCTGCTCGCGCTTGCCGCCATGCTCGAGCAGCACGGCGAGGAGATCGCGCGCTTGGAGGCACTCAACGCCGGCAAGCCGATTGTGGCCGTCGCGCGCGATGAGCTGCCGGTGATGGCCGATAATCTGCGCTTCTTCGCCGGCGCCGCCCGCTGCCTGGAGGGTCGCGCGGCCGGCGAGTACATGCAGGGCTACACCTCCTTCACTCGCCGCGAAGCCATCGGCGTGATCGGTCAGATCACACCCTGGAACTACCCCCTGATGATGGCCATCTGGAAGATCGCCCCCGCGCTTGCCGCCGGCAATACCGTGGTGCTCAAGCCCGCGGAGACGACCCCTGTGACGACGCTGCGCTTCGCCGAGCTCGCCGCCGATGTGCTGCCGATGGGTGTCCTCAACGTCGTCATGGGCCCGGGTCGGCCCACCGGCCAGGCGCTGCTCGAACACCCCGATGTCGACATGATCTCGCTGACCGGCTCGGTCGCCACCGGCAAGCACGTCGCGCGCACCGCCGCCGAGACGCTCAAGCGCGTGCACCTCGAGCTCGGCGGCAAGGCGCCCGTTGTCGTCTTCGACGACGTTGACATGGCCACCGCGATGGAGACGATCGCCGCCACCGGCTACTACAATGCCGGCCAGGACTGTACCGCCGCCACCCGCGTGCTCGCCGGCTCAGGCGTCTACGACGATGTCGTCGCGGGCCTCGCCGAGCAGGCTCGCGGCCTCGTCCTCGGCGACACGCTAGACCCGCTCACTACGCTCGGCCCGCTCAACTCCCAGCGCCAACGGGGACGCGTCGAGGACTTCCTCGAGCGCCGCCCCGGCCACGCGGAGCTCGTCACCGGTGGCTCGCAGCCCGAGCGCGCCGGCTTCTACCTGGAGCCCACCGTCGTCGCGGGGCTCGAGCAGGAGGACGAGCTGATCCAGAGCGAGATCTTCGGCCCCGTCATCACCGTGCAGCGCTTCACCGACGAGGCCCAGGCGATCGAGTGGGCCAACGCCACGCGCTACGGCCTCGCCTCATCGGTGTGGACGCGCGACGTGGGGCGGGCTCTGCGGGTGTCCAAGGCGCTGCGCTTCGGTTGCGTGTGGATCAACGATCACATCCCGCTCGTCTCAGAGATGCCCCATGGGGGCTTCAAGGACTCCGGCTACGGCAAGGACCTGAGCGTCTACTCGCTCGAGGACTACACAGTCGTGAAGCACGTGATGGCTTCCCTGGCGCCGATGAGCGGCGCCTGACGGCGTCTTCGGCCCGAGCACACACGTGGCCTGCATCCTTGTCAGGCTTGCTCCTCGACCCCAGGGAAGAGCTTGGGATGTCTCAGCCGATGCGGGGTCGTGCGAGGACCTGGTAGATCGACACGAACTCCGTCTTGAAGATGTTGCGCGCCGAGCGCAAATATAGGCGCCACACGCGCAAGCGCTCCTTGCCCGCGATCTGCTCGGCTCGCACCAGGTTTTCGTCCAAGCGCTTGATCCACTCGCTCAGCGTGTCGTAGTAGTCCTTGCCGAACTCCTCCACGTGCTCGGTTACGAAGCCGGCGCGCTCCAGCGCGAGCTGAATGCGCGAGAGCTGCACGGGGTCCCCGTCAGGGAACACGTAGCGCTGGGTGAAGTCGCCGTGGTAGCCCACGTCCGTGTACAGGTGCGCGATCCCGTGGTTGAGCAGGCGGCCGTCGTCGCCGAGCATGTTCCTCAGTTTCTGCGCGTACGCGTCGATGTTGCTTTCGCCCACGTGCTCCACCATGCCGATGCTCGCGATCGCGTCATAGCGCTCGCCGTGCAGGTCGCGGTAGTCGGCGACACGCACCTCGACCTTGTCGCTCAGGCCCGCCTCGGCGATCCGCCGGCGCGCCAGCTCGGCCTGGGGCGGGGAGAGGGTGATGCCGACAGCCTTCACGCCGTACTCGCGTGCGGCGTGGATCACGAACGCGCCCCATCCGCAGCCTACGTCTAGCACGCGCTCGCCCTCCTTGAGCGCGAGCTTCTTGCACACCATGTCGAGCTTCGCGAACTGCGCCTCCTCCAGCGTTTTCGCCCCGCGCGAGAAGACCGCGCAGCTATAAGTCATCGATTTGTCGAGGAACAGTTCGAAGAACTCGTTCGACACGTCGTAGTGGTGGCGCACCGCCTTGGCATCGCGGTCCTTGCTGTGGCTGCGTCCCTTCAATCTCAGCTCACCCTTTGGGGCGCGCGGAGGGATAGTCAGCCCGCATGCTCTAAGCGCGGCGATCGCCAAGCGTGCGCGCGTCGCCCGGTCGATCTCAGGCTCCTCGAAGTCGTCGATCAGTCCGATCACGCGGTCCAGGTCGTCGACTTCCAGCTCACCCGCCACATACGCCCTGCCGAGTCCGAGCTCGCCGGGAGCCCGCACCACATGCGCCACCGCCTTGGGGGAGCGCACGGTAAAGATCGGTCCCGGGTCGGCATTTCCATTGGCCCCACCAATGCCGTTTGTGCTCGTGGCGGGCAGCTCGGTGCCGTCCCAGAAGCGCACGGTGAAGCCGCGCTTGGGAAGCGCGCTCTCAAGCTCACGACGCAGTGGCTCAGTCTTAGCGAATGGCATTGGCCCTCCAGCCAGTGTTTAGCTCGGTATGAACGGGATATTGCGCGTGTCGCGCGATGCATCTCACGTCGCCCCGGCGTGCTAGCGTCTGGTGACGAGCACACCGATGAGCACCGATTCTATCCAGCGCCCCGCGGCCGCCCGGCAGAGTCCCGACGACGCCCAGATCCCTCGCTCCGCGCTCGAAGGTCCCGCGCTCGACGGCCCGACCCCCGAGGACGTTCAGCCGCCCGCTTTCGAGAACCTCGATCGTTTCCTCACCGGACTGATCACTGTTGGCCCCATCGTCGCGCTCGGTTTCGCCGGCTGGCAACTGTGGGACGGCCTGCTTCACGGCTCGGACCTGATCGTGTTCGCGATCATGTATCTCTTCACCGCGCTCGGGGTCACGGTCGGCTTCCACCGCCTCTTTACCCACCGCTCGTTCAAGACATCCCCCGTCCTGCGCTTCGTCTTCGCGGTGCTCGGCTCGGCTGCGATCGAGGGCCCCGTCATCTCGTGGGTCGCCGACCATCGCAAGCACCACGCCTTCTCCGATCGCGAGGGCGATCCGCACAGCCCGCACGTGGATCACGGCACCGGCTTGCGTGGCGCCTTGAAGGGGTTGGCCCACGCGCACGTCGGCTGGCTGTTCATCCACACCGCCCGCGGCCATCGCGAACGCTACGCCCCGGACCTGTGCGCCGATCCCGTTGTCTCTTTCGTCGACAAGACCTTCTTCGTGTGGGCCATAGGTGGCCTCGGTGTGGCCTTTGGCATGGGCTACCTGATCGGCGGAACGCTCACCGCGGCGCTGACCGGCCTGCTGTGGGGGGGCGCCGTGCGCATGCTCGTGCTTCACCACGTCACCTACTCGATCAACTCCCTCTGCCACTTCTTCGGCCGGCGCAGCTATGAGACGGGCGACCACTCGCGCAACCTCGCCTGGCTCGCACCCTTCTCGCTGGGCGAGGCGTGGCACAACAATCATCACGCCTTCCCCACCTCCGCCTTTCACGGCTTCTCCTGGCGCCAGCTCGACATCTCCGCGCTCGTGATCCGCCTGTTGGAGAGCATGGGACTCGCCTGGGACGTCGTAAGAATTGCGCCTGAGCGTAGGGCCACCAAGAGCTTCGCCGCCTGAGTGCTGTTCGGCGGCGCCAGCCGTCACCCCTGATGCTCGACGTACAAAACCAGCACGCCTGCGCTCAGTTGCGGCGCCTGGCACCCACCGCCCGGTGTTCAGGCAGTAGGGGGTTTCCTGCTACGGTGCACACACGGAAGACATTTGTCATCCGCGAGGTTCTTGTCTTTGTTGGTGCTCTCTAGGGCGCGGATGGGGCCAGTACGAATCTCCCTTCCGCATCGCGGCCATTGGGGTCGCAAACAAAGGAGCATCACAACATGAAGTCCGAAACATTTGCCGACCTCGGCGTGTCCGAGGTCGTCTGCGGCGAGCTTGCCAAGCGTGGCATCGACTCACCTTTCGCCGTTCAGAAGATGGTCATTCCCGATGTGCTCGCCGGTCGCGACGTGCTCGCCCAGTCGCCCACCGGCTCCGGCAAGACGCTCGCCTTCGGCGTGCCGCTCGTCTCCCGCCTACGCGACAGCGACCCGCGGCCGTCCGCACTCGTCCTGGCGCCCACGCGCGAGCTGGCGTTGCAGATCGTCGAGGACCTGCGCGCGCTCGCCCACGTTCGCGCGCTCTCGATCGCGGCCGTCTACGGCGGCGCCGGCATCGTCAAGCAGGCACGCATCGCTTCACGCGCCCACATCCTGGTCGCCACTCCAGGACGTCTGCTCGACCTGATCGATCGTCGCGACGTGTCGCTCAAGCATGTCCGCCTGCTCGTACTCGACGAGGCCGATCGAATGCTCGACATGGGCTTTCGCCCGGTCGTCGACAAGATCGTGAAGATGTGCAGCCGAGATCGTCAGACGCTGCTCTTCTCCGCCACCCTGGAGGGTGAGGTGGGCAAGATCGCCGCCGCCTACACGACCAACCCCGCTCGCCACGAGCACGCTCATTCCGAGGAGCGCAAGGGTGACGTCGAGCACCGCTTCGTCTCCGTCTCCCACGAGGGCAAGGTAGATCGGCTCGTCGCCGAGCTCTCCGAGCCCGAGCGCGGCCTCACGCTCGTGTTCGTGCGCACCAAGCGCGGCGCCGACCGCCTCGTCAAGCGCCTCGCCGCGAGCAGCGTGCCGGCAGTGGCGATGCACGGCGACAAGTCCCAATCCCAGCGCGAGAAGGCGCTCGCTCGCTTCGAGTCGGGCCATGTCAACACGCTCGTCGCCACCGACGTCGCCGCGCGCGGCATCGACGTCTCGGGTATCACCCACGTCATCAACTACGACATGCCCGCCACCCGCGAGGACTACGTCCACCGGGTGGGTCGGACCGCTCGCGCCGGTGCATCCGGCGTCGGCGTCACGTTCGTGCTGCACGACCAGGCGCGCGAGTTCGCGGGCATGGTGGGCGAGCTCGGCCTGCACCGTGAGCTCGAGCTCGGCGGTTTCCCGAGCGATGCCACGCGCCCACCACAGGCCGCGCGACGCAACCAAGCGCGCCCCTCGCGCAACCGTAACTCGCGCCGGCCCCGCGCGCGGGCCGGCTCTTAGCGTCTGGGCGTACCCTTCCGGGTATGGCCGATGTCCTCCCGCCTGTCCGCGAGATCCTTGCGGACAGGGCCGGCGAGGAGATGACGCTCAACAATTCCTACCTCAACCCAGAGCTTGGGCGGATCGTGCGCACGCTCGGGCTGGATAAGCAGTGGGCGGCGGGCGAGGGTGCCCACCTGATCGACGTCGAGGGCAATCGCTACCTCGACCTGCTCAGCGGCTACGGGGTATTCGCGATCGGGCGCAACCACCCCGAGGCGATCGCCGCCGTGCGCGACACGATGGCGGCCCGCACCGCCAACCTGCCCCAGCTCGGGGTGACGCTGCTCAGCGGCGTGCTGGCAGAGCAGCTGCTTTCGCGCGCTCCCGGCTCCGTTGGCGCGATGGTGCCCGCCAACAGCGGTACCGAGGCGGTCGAGGCGGCGATCAAGATCGTGCGCGCCGCCACCGGCCGGCCGCGCATCCTGTACGCCGAGCACGCCTTTCACGGGCTCACGCTCGGCTCGCTCTCACTGAACGGCGATGCCATCTTCCGTGAGGGCTTCGGGCCGCTGCTTCCGGGGTGCGAGGCCGTCCCCTTCGGTGACACGGACGCGCTGGCGCGCGAGCTCGAACGTGGCGACGTGGCCGCGTTCATAGTCGAGCCGGTGCAGGGCAAGGGCGTCAACCTGCCCGCGGAGGGCTACCTGGCAAGCGCCCAGCGGCTCTGCCGCGCCGCCGGTGCGCTGCTGGTGTGCGACGAGGTCCAGACCGGTATCGGCCGCACAGGGCGGTTCCTGGCGCTGGAGCACTGGGACTTGGAGCCGGATCTGATCTGTCTTTCCAAGGCGCTCTCGGGTGGGCTCGTCCCGGTTGGCGCGGTGCTCGTCTCGCGCGCCGCGTTTGACCGCGTGTTCGACGGTATGGAGCGAGCGGTGCGCCACGGCTCCACGTTCGGCGGCAACGATCTCGCCGCGGCTGCCGCGCTCGCGACCTTGCGGGTGCTCGACAGCGAAGGGCTCCTGGCCCGGGCCGAGCGTCTTGGAGCGCTGCTACTCGAGCTGACGGTGCCACTGGTCGAGCGCTACGAGGTCGTCTCCAACGTGCGCGGGCTCGGGCTGATGTGGGCGATCGAATTCGGGCCACCGGAGGGCGGCGCGCGGCGTTCGATCTGGAACGCCGCCGAGCGCGCCCAGCCGGGCATCTTCTCCCAGTTGATCGTCGGGCCTCTGTTTCACGATCACCGCATCCTCTGCCAGGTGGCGGGACACCGCATGAACGTGGTCAAGGCGCTGCCGGCGCTGGTCATCGAGGAGCAGGAGGTCCGCCGCTTCGCGGCCGCCCTGGAGGACGTGGTGGCGCGTGCGGAGCGCGTCCCGCAGGCGTTCTTGCGCTTCAGCGTGAGCATGAGCCGCCGCGCGTTCGCCGCGCGCAAGTAGCCGGCTCTCCCGTGCACGCGCCGCGCGAGGCGATGGTCGCGGCAGGCACCGCACCCCAGCGACTACCCTGTCCGGCCGTGCTCGTTCCCAGAGATGACATACGCAACGTCGCGATCGTCGCTCACGTCGATCACGGCAAGACGACGCTCGTCGACGCGATGCTGTGGCAGTCGGGCGCGTTTCGCGCCGGCCAGGACGTCGCCGACCGTGTGCTCGACTCGATGGACCTCGAGCGCGAGAAGGGGATCACGATCCTCGCCAAGAACACCTCGCTGCGCTACGAGGGCGTCAAGCTCAACATCGTGGACACGCCCGGCCACGCCGACTTCGGCGGCGAGGTCGAGCGCGGGCTGACGATGGTCGACGGCGTGCTGCTGCTCGTGGATGCCTCCGAGGGCCCCCTGCCGCAGACGCGGTTTGTGTTGCGCAAGGCGCTCGAGTCGCGCCTGCCCGTGATCCTCGTGGTCAACAAGATCGATCGTCCCGATGCTCGTGTCTCCGAGATCATCGACGAGGTGTACGAGCTGTTCCTCGATCTCGACGCCGACGAGGAGCAGATCGAGTTCCCGATCGTGTACTGCAACGCCCGCGCGGGCATCGCCACGCTCGAGTACGACGCGCTCGCGCCGACCCCAACCGAGGGCACGCTCGCGCCGCTGCTGGACCTGCTCGTCAAGCACATCCCCGCGCCCATGTACGAGCCCGACCACCCGCTGCAAGCGCTCGTGACGAACCTCGATGCCTCCCCCTATGTCGGGCGACTGGCGATCTGTCGCGTGCGCAACGGCTCTATCAAGCGCGGTCAGCAGGTTGCGTGGTGCCGGGCCGACGGGAGTATCGAGCGCGCCCAGGTCTCAGAGCTGTACGTCACCGATGCCTTGGACCGTGTTGACGCCCCCGAAGCCGGCCCAGGGGAGATCATCGCCGTGGCCGGGATCGCCGAGGTCACGATCGGCGAGACGCTTGCCGATCCCCAGGATCCTCGCCCGCTGTCTGTCATCACGGTTGATGAGCCCTCGCTGTCGATCACGATCGGGATCAATACCTCGCCGCTGGCGGGCAAGGAGGGCTCCAAGCTGACCGCGCGCCAGGTGCGCGAGCGCCTTGAGCGCGAGCTCGTGGGCAACGTGTCGCTGCGCGTGCTCGACACGGACCGACCCGACGCGTGGGAGGTGCAGGGGCGCGGTGAGCTGCAATTGGCGGTGCTGGTCGAGATGATGCGCCGCGAAGGCTTCGAGCTGACCGTCGGTCAGCCGCACGTGCTCATCCGCGAGATCGACGGTCACCGCAACGAGCCCTTCGAGCGGCTCTCGATCGACGTGCCCGAGGATTTCGTAGGTGTGGTCACGCAGATGCTCGCCCTGCGCAAGGGCCGCATGGAGCACATGACCAACCACGGCACCGGGTGGGTGCGGATGGAGTACATCGTGCCCGCCCGCGGCCTGATCGGCTTCCGCACCGAGTTCCTGACAGAGACACGCGGCACGGGCCTCATGCACCACGTATTCGAGCGCTGGGAGCGTTGGGCGGGGGAGTTGCGCACGCGTATCACGGGGGTGCTCGTCGCCGACCGCAGCGGGGATACCGCCACGTACTCGCTGATGAGCCTTGGGGAACGCGGCACGCTGTTCGTCGGCCCCGGCGAGGAGGTCTACGAGGGGATGATCGTCGGCGAGAACTCGCGCGCCGACGACCTCGACGTGAACGCGGTCAAGGAGAAGCACCTCACCAACATTCGCTCCTCCAACTCGGATGTGTACGAGCGCCTGCAACCGCATCGCAAGCTGACGCTCGACCAGGCGCTGGAGTTCGTGCGTGACGACGAGTGCGTCGAGGTGACGCCCGAGACGGTGCGCTTGCGCAAGGTCGCGCTGGGCAAGACTGACCGCCTGAAGGCGGCGCGCCAGCGCCGTTGAGCAGCGAGCTGCCTAGAAGCGGCCGTTCGTGTCGGTAGGCTCATCCGGAAATGCGAGTCGGGGTCTATGTAGACGGTTTCAATCTCTATTACGGTGGTCGCAGTCTCTGCGGTCGCGGAACGGCTGGATGGCGCTGGATCGATATACGTTCACTTGCGACAGCGCTTGCCTCATCGCATTGGCCGGGCGCCACATTGGAGAGGGTCGTGTACTGCACAGCGCGTATCAAGGGCGCCGACAACCCTTCGGGAGCATCTGACCAAGACATCTACTTGAAGGCGCTGTTGGCCACCAAAAGCGTTGATTTCATCGAGTACGGCTCCTATGTATCTCGGGTCAAGCAGGCCCCCCTGGCGACTGCCGATGCGAAGGGACGTCCCGTGCTGACGCGCTCAGCCCCGCCAATCCTGGTTAAGGATGCATCTGATGTTCCGGTTCGCGACGCAGTGTTCATGGTGTCCCATGCGCGTCGGGAGGAGAAGGGCTCCGACGTCAATGTGGCTGCTCACCTGCTCCTCGATGTACTTCAAGGTTCCGTTGATGCGGCCATCGTCATATCCAACGACAGTGATCTGCGGTTCCGGGTGATCGAGGCACGTAAGCGGGTGCATGTCGGCACCGTGAATCCAGTCAAGAGCGTCTTGGCGGGTGACTTGCGCGGCTCCCCCGGTGATGGAGTCGGAGGGCATTGGTGGGCCAGGTTGCGGTCGGAAGAATTGCGGGCGCACCAACTTCCGAACCCTGCGGGCAACTATCGTCGGCCGCCTGGGTGGTAGATAGCTTGCAGTTGCTTGCCGGTCTTGTATCTCATGGTCTTCGTCCTATATAGTTCCGCTTATACCACCCGGCCCCTAGTGGGTCGGGTCTTTTTTTGGGCCGAACGACGAGTGCGTCGAGGTGACACCCGAGACGGTGCGCTTGCGCAAGGTCGCGCTTGGGAAGACCGACCGGTTGAAGGCGGCGCGCCAGTGGCGGTGAGCATCCGCGGGGGGAGATCTGCCTCCAAGGCTTGTCTCTCGCCGGTCGATCTCCGGCGAGTCCGATATTTTCGCCCAGCGCCGGTTTGGCCGTTGTGGTCGCGGATAGTGTGAGAGGTCGTATGACGAACGCGATTGTGGCCACCGGCCTGCGCAAGAGCTACGGGTCGATCGAAGCCGTGCGCGGCATCGACATCTCGATCGACACGGGGGAAACGGTCGCGTTGTTGGGACCCAACGGGGCTGGCAAGTCAACGACGATCGACATGATCCTCGGCCTGGCAGAGCCCGACGACGGCACGGTATCGGTGCTGGGCGGCTCTCCGAGTGCGGCGATCGATGCCGGGTGGATAGGCGCGATGCTGCAGACGGGGGCGCTCATCCGGGATCTCTCGGTGGAAGAGCTGATCGCGATGGTGGCCTCGCTGTATCCGCAGCCGCTTGACGTAAAGGACGCGCTCGAGCAGACCGGCCTGAAGGAAATCGCCGGCCAGCGCACCCAGAAGCTCTCTGGCGGGCAGACCCAGCGGGTGCGCTTTGCCGTGGCGCTCGTCAGCAATCCCAAGCTGCTGGTGCTCGACGAGCCAACGGTCGCTATGGACGTCGAGGGTAGGCATTCGTTCTGGGCGACGATGCGTGGGCAGGCCGCACTTGGCAGGACGATCCTGTTTGCCACCCACTATCTGGAGGAGGCTGACGCGTACGCCGATCGCGCGGTGCTGATGGCGCATGGGCGGGTCGTCGCCGACGGGCCGCCAACCGAGATCAAGGCGATGGTCGGTGAGCGCACGATTCGCGCGACGCTGCCGGGCGCCGATCTAGACGCGCTCGCACACCTGCCGGGCGTGAGCGGCGCGGAGCGACGCGGCGAGGCGGTCGTGCTGGCGTGCGCGGACTCCGACGTGGCGATCCGCGCGCTGCTCGCCACGTATCCCGAGGCGCGTGACATCGAGATAGCGGCGGCTGGTCTCGAGGAGGCGTTCTTGCAGCTGACGGGGGACGAGGGAGTGGCGCAGCTGGCCGGGGCGCCGTCATGAGCGCTCTCGCGTACACCCGCTACGAGCTGCTGCGCACGATGCGCAACCGGCGCTTCTTCATCCTCTCACTCGGGTTCCCGCTGGTGCTGTACTTCCTGATCGCCGGACCCACTCGCAACGTGCACAACTTCGACGGCACCGGCGTCTCGGCGCCGATGTACTTCATGGTTGGGATGATCGCGTTTGGCACGATGAGCTCGATGCTCTCGTGCGGCGCGCGCATCGCGGCCGAGCGCGCTGTGGGCTGGAACCGTCAGCTGCGGATCAGCCCGCTCTCGACGCGCTCCTATTTTCGCGCGAAGGTGCTGACCGCCTATCTCGTGGCGCTCTTGAGCATGGCCGTGCTGTACGTCTCGGGCGCTTCGCTGGGTGTCAGCATGTCGGCGCGCGATTGGCTCGAGATGACCGTGCTGATCCTGCTCTGCCTCGTGCCGTTCGCGGCGCTCGGCATCGCCATCGGCCACATGCTGACTCCCGACTCGATCGGGCCGGCGATGGGCGGCGGTGTCGCGCTCTTGGCGTTCCTCGGGGGGACCTGGTTTCCGATCCCGAGTCATGGCTTTTTGCACGACGTGGGTCAGTTGCTGCCCTCCTACTGGCTCGTGCAGGCCAGCCACATAGCGCTTGGCGGTCATCCCTTGGGGACTAAGGGATGGATCGTGATCGTCGCCTGGACGCTCGTGCTGACCGCGGTGGCGCGTCGCGCCTATAGGCGCGACACCGGGCGTGTGTAGCGCAGCCGTCGGCCGTGGACGCTAGGGTGGCGAACCATGAATAGATTGAGTAGACGATTGAACGCAGTGCTCGCGGCCGCGTGTCTGATGCTCGCCGCGATCGTGCTTGCCGCACCGGCTGGCGCCGCGGTGGTCCACTTCGAAAAGGAGAGCGTGCAGGCCTACGAAGCGCAGCTGCATCACGGTCAGATACACGCGCTGACGTTTCACTCGGGTACGCCCACGGGTCACCTGCACATCTCGCTGAACAACGGCGGGCACATGACGGTCTCCTACGCCTCCTCAGAACAGGCCAAGCTCGCCGCGCAGGCGCAGGCGGCGGGCGCACGCGTCAAGATCGCCACCGCCGTGACGAAGAAAACCGCCGCGGTTCACCACAAACTTCGCTACATCGCCGGTGGGATCCTGATCATCGTGATCATCATCGTGCTAGTCGTCTTGCTCATCGGTCGCAGGCGCGCGATCGTCGAGGATGGGCCGGCTCCGTCTGGCGAGAGCGCCGCTCCTTAGGGCCTATCCCTGTAGGCCTGTACGTCTGCTGCGGCCGATTGCCTTCGCGATGCTGCGTCCTCGGGCTCGACTTGGCACCACCAAGCCTTCGCCCTTGCGTCCTTGCCTCGCTCGACACTCAACCACGTCAGCCGCACATTCCCTACAGGGATAGGCCCTTAGCATCCCAAGAATAAGACTCAGTCTTATGATATGTTGCGGCGCGCTATGTGTAGATCGCGCCTATGGACGAGCTCCCGCTCGATCACGCGACCTCGTCTGACCGCGCGTCCACGCACGCGCGCCGCTCTCACGATCGCGCCGCTGGCCGCGATCCTCGCCGCGGGGGCGATCGGGCTGGGTGGCTGTGGATCGGCTGAACCGAGTGGACGGTTGGCCTCGGGCAAGCTCGAGGTGGTGGCGGCGGAGAACTTCTGGGGGAGCATCGCCGCGCAGCTGGGGGGAGCGAAGGTGTCGGTGCGGAGCATCATCGTGAACCCGAATACCGACCCGCACAGCTACGATCCGACCGCTGAAGATGCGCGCACGATGGCGGGCGCGCGGATGGCGATCGTGAACGGCATCGGCTATGACGAATGGGCCTCGCACCTGCTGGCCGCAAACCCGTCGGGTGGGCGGACGGTGCTCGACGTGGGCAGTCTGCTCGGCTTGACGCAAGGCGACAACCCGCACCAGTGGTACTCGCCTGCCCACGTGCACGCGGTGATCGATGAGATCGTGACCGACTACGACAAGCAGCTGCCGGCCGATGCGAGCTATTTCGCCCAGCGGAAGGAGGCCTTCGAAACGATCGGTCTGGCCCGCTACAACCGGTTGATCCAGCAGATCAAAGCGCGCTATGCGGGCGTGCCGGTGGGCTACAGCGAGAGCATCTTTCAGCCGCTGGGCGAAGCGCTCGGACTGAAGCTGGCCACCCCGTACAGCTTCGCGAAGGCGATCGCGGAGGGCAGCGAAGTGAGCGCCCAGGACAAGCAGACCGTCGATCGGCAGGCATCGGGTCGCGAGATCAAGGTGTGGGTGGTGAACAGCCAGAACCTCACACCCGACGTGCAGCGCGTGAGCGAACTGGCTCGCGCCGCGGACATCCCGATCGCGACCGTGACGGAGACGCTGTCGCCTGCGTCGGACAGCTTCGAGCAGTGGCAGGTCGCGGAGCTTGAAGGGCTGGAGCGAGCGCTGCGCGAGGCCACGGGGCGGTGAGCGGGATCGACGTGTCGCCTGGCGCGTCCACGCAGGGCGACAAGCCCAGCACGACCACGGCGGGCACGCCGGCGATCGAGCTGCGCGGCGCGCGTGCGAGCATGGGGGGGCGCGAGGTGTGGAGCGGCGTCGATCTGGTGGTACGCCAGGGTGAGTTTGTCGCTGTGCTCGGCTCCAACGGCAGCGGCAAGTCGACCCTGCTCAAGGCGGTGCTCGGCTTGGTGGACACCGCGCCCGGCAGCATTAGCGTGCTCGGTGAGCCGCCTGGGAGAGCCAATCGCGAGATCGGCTATCTGCCGCAGCGTCACGGCTTTGACTCGGCACCGCCGATCCGGGGCGTGGACCTCGTGCGGCTCGGCCTCGATGGGTCGAAGTGGGGGCTGCCGCTGGGGATCGGCCGTGGTCGCGCCGGCGCCCGCGGGGCCAGCGTGCGCGTGCAAGAGGCAATCGAGCTGGTGGGCGCGAGCGCTTACGCCGAGCGGACGCTGGGAGAGCTGTCCGGCGGGGAGCAGCAGCGCATATTGATCGCTCAGGCGCTCGTGCGCCGGCCGCGGATCCTGATGCTAGACGAGCCGCTGGACAGCCTCGACCTGCCCAACCAGGCGGCCGTCACCGCGCTCGTGCAGCGTATCTGCCGGACGGAGAACGTCGCGGTGCTGCTCGTCGCCCACGATGTCAACCCGCTGCTGCCCTATCTCGACCAGGTGATCTATCTGGCGGGCGGGCGGGCGCTGCAGGGTGCCGTGGAGGACGTCATCACCGGGCCGAAGCTGAGCGAGCTGTATGGAGTCGAGATCGAGGTGCTGCGTGCGCGCGACGGGCGCTTGGTGGTCGTCGGGCAACCCGAGGCGCCGCACGTGCACGGGCATAGGCATGACTGAGGAGTCGCGCGTGATGAGTTGCCGGAAATACCGCTGCCACCGCGCGCGCCCAGGTCGAGGGAGCGTCGGCTCGATGAGCAACCCCACGCGATGAGCAACCCCACGCGATGAGCAACCCCACCCTTACGTGGAACCTCGTCAAAGACGTACACGAGCTCCTCGCCTACCAATTCATGGTCAATGCGCTGCAGGCCGGGACGATCGTGGCGGTGATGGCGGGCGTTGTCGGCTGGTTCATGGTGCTGCGCAGGCAGAGCTTCGCGGGGCACACGATCGCTGTGATGTCCTTCCCCGGGGCCTCGGGCGCCGCTCTTGCGGGAGTGCCGAGCGCGGTCGGCTACTACGTGGCGTGCGGCATCGCGGCGCTCGCGATCGGGCGCTCCGGTGGCGCGGGGCGCCGGGGAGCGGGTGGGGGAGGCCGGGGAGCCATCGCAGGTCCCGGGGGCAGCGGCGAGTCGGCGGCGATTGGGGTTGTGCAGGTGGCCGGGCTGGCGCTTGGGTACCTGTTCTTGAGCCTGTACGGCGGGGTGTTCGAAGAGCTGCAGACGCTGCTGTTCGGCACATTCCTGGGGATCGACCGCAATGAGGTGCTCACGCTTGGGATCGTGGCGGTCGTCGTGCTCACGGTCCTCGCGGTGGCCGGGCGTCCGTTGTTGCTGGCGACGCTCGATCCCGAGGTGGCACGCGCGCGCGGGGTTCCGGTGCGCGCTCTCGACATTGGCTTTCTGCTTGTGCTCGGTTTGGCGGTGGCCGCCACGAGCCAGATAACGGGGGCACTGCTTGTGTTCGCGCTGCTGGTCGCCCCGGCGGCGGCGGCGCAGACGCTCACGCCGCGTCCGGGATTGAGCCTCCTCTTGAGCGTGGTGTTCGCGCTGCTCGTCATGTGGCTCGGACTGGCCGTGTCCTACTTCTCGATCTATCCGCTCGGCTTCTTCATCACCTCGTTTGGATTCGTTCTCTACGTGGTGGCGAAGCTCGTGCGTCACGTGGCGGCTTGGGTCAAGCGCGACGCGCGACCGCGTGAGCCACGCGCCGCGGCGGTGGCGTGATGCTCGCCCACGAATTCATCCGCAACGCGTATCTGGCCGGCTCGTTCGTGGCGCTTGCGTGCGGATTGGTGGGCTGGTTCACCGTGCTGCGGGGTCAGGTGTTCGCGGGTGACGCGCTCAGCCACGTGGCGTTTGTCGGCGCGATCGCGGCGGCTGTGGTGGGCGTGGACGAGCGCGTGGGGTTGTTCGCGCTGACGCTCGGATTGGCGGCGGTGATGGCGGGACTGGGCAGGCGCGCGCAGGCCGATGACGTCACGATCGGGGTGGTTTTCTCGTGGGTGCTTGGGATCGGGGTGCTGCTGATCTCCGTGCTCAGCACGGGCTCCTCTGGAGGCGATGGCCTGATCGTGGCCAACACGCTGTTCGGCTCGATCTTCGGTCTCAGCCTCGGGCAGGGATTGGTGGCCGCGGCTGTCGGTCTCGGGGTCGTGGTCGCGGTGCTGGCGATCGCGCGGCCGCTGCTGTTCGCTTCGCTTGACCCCGAGCTGGCCAGCCTGCATGGCGTGCCGGTGCGCGCACTCGGGCTGGCGCTCCTGATGCTGATCGGGATCGTCACGGCGGAGGGCACGCAGGCCATCGGCGCGCTGCTGGTGCTCGGGCTGATCGCCGCTCCCGCGGGCGCGGCGCTGCGACTCACACGTAAGCCGTACCTCGGCATGGCGCTCTCGGCGGCGATTGCGCTCGCGGCCATGTGGGGCGGGATAGCGCTGAGCTACGCCATTCCGTCGCTACCGCCGAGCACCGCGATCATCGCGCTGGCGGTGGGTGCGTATGCGCTTGCCTCCGTGGCTTCTAACATCGCAGCGTGGGCACCCATGAGCAATCCGCGAGAGCGACGGCCGGTAAGCGAGGTGCGCTCGCCGTGAGCGCGGATGCCCACGTCGGCGATCGAGACGGCGCGCGCGCG